>CACWQS010000001.1 GCA_902763155.1 uncultured Pseudomonadota bacterium
TTACAGCAGCAACATCCGTTTATTTATGGTGCATCCGAATTTATTGGCGCAATGCAAACACCTATGCACTTGGCAAAAGATACAACTTTTGCCAATAAGGTCTTAAATGCGGCAACAGATACATTAAATGCCTCTGCCGGATACGCCGAAAATTGGAATGATTTTGGGACTAATCTGGTTGCTAACGGAGCAGCCAACTGGCTTGGATTAAAATTCGAACAATTGCCAATATTCAGAGCATCGGCAAAACCTTTGATGCAATTGGGTAAAAAATTTTTTAAGCAAGGAATAAATTCTTCTGCTGACAAAGCAAAAAATTTGTTTTATAAGAAAGATGACGAAGATGAATAATACTATTATTAATAAAATATGAGATTTAGGAACATAACATGGAGAAAGAGGTCGTCATAAAAAGGATAAAAGAATTGGGATTAAAGGCAATAGACAATATTGTTTGTTTATTGATTCTATGCGGTTTAATGATTATCTTATTATTTCATAAAATAATCCCTTTTTTTCCTGTTCTGTTCTTGTTTGATTTTTGTTTCTGGTTGGGACATCCGTTATTTTTGAAATATGTTCTAAAACGAAAGTGGTTTGAGTGCACGAAAAACTTTTATCTTAAAATAAAATATATTTTGCTTCCATGTTTGATAATGGAACTTATGGTGTTGTTATATTATCATAAAGCAACGTTTTTTATCATTACAACCATTATGGAAAATAGCAACTGACAAAATACAAATTACAAGTTACAAAATCGTGCTGATCAAGCAGGAGTTGGATATGTTAATAGGCTCGCTAATTCAGTCATAGATTTAGGAGGTTCTGGTCTTGGATACTATTATGGAGGAAAATTGATTGGAAAACTTTTAAAATAGTATTTTATATGTATTTCTTGACTTTTTACAGAATACTACTTCATAATGTATTCCGTGAAAAGTTTTTGAAGAAGTAAATATGGAGCAGATATATGATGAATTTAAGCAAGCGCTTAATGGTTGGAAAAAATTTATTTATTTTATCTTTTCCTTAAATGGAATTGTAAGTTGTAAGCAGTTTGCGCTGATTCTGTTCTTAATGGTTTTGGTATTTCAGCCTGTCAATTTGGGACGATATTCTCTGAAAATAGCTTATGTCGTTGAGTTAGTTGCTTTTTATTGTGTATTGCTTTTAGTGCAAAAGAGGTGTCGTGATTTTGGTAGTCGAGGGAGTTGGTGGATATTAGCAGTTACATTTTCAATGATTTTTAATAAGGCTTTTCAATTTATTGATATACATACGGCAGATAGTTTGTGGTGTAATTTCAACAAATGTGCGTTTTGGATGCAGTTCATTGTTTTTTTGCCTTTATTTATTATTCCAAGCAAATCTAATCCTGATATGAATTTGCGTAGTCCGTTGCTGAAATATCCGCTTTTATATACGGCACTTTGCTGGGTTTTGGCCATTGCCGCAACACTGGCAGTTAATCATTATGCCGGAATAGAGGTGTTTTAGGCAGATTTTATTAATAAGTAATTTTATGCAGCGGCCGCGGAAATAAAATCCGGCGGCTGTTGCTTTTAGTTATAAAAAAATAAAAATAATTCTTGACAAAATTTGAAAATGTGCTATTTTCTAGTCAATAACATCTAATTATAATAAATTATGGAACATGTGACAAGTGTGAGCGTATTGGAAGGCGTAGTGCTTTCTTGCGCAATGAAGAACGGGGTGGCAAAGTTGCGTCTGCAGCTTTCAAAGCACACCCAAGTGGTGGCCGGTGGTGTTGAATTTGACAAGCCGGTAGAAAAAAAAGTTAGCGAGCTCAAGGAGGTTGAAATTAAACCTGAACAGCTTGATCCGTCTCTTTGCAATGAGCTACGTCTGGTTCGCACCGGCGATCAGGTGCGTATGAATGTTCTGGTGACAAACGAGGGGGCTACGAGCTACACCTTGTTTAACGTCAGCGAATATTCGGTGCCGATGCGCTTCTGATTTCTGTGGCTCGGCCAAACTAAAGCAAACCCGCATCATCTGATGCGGCTTTTGCTTTTTTAAATGGGGTTATCCTTCCAGTTCTTCAGCCTTCAGTTGTAGTTCAAGCCACAAATTTTCCTGTTCTTCCAATTTTGCTTTATTTGCTGCCAGTGCGCCGGTCAGCTCGTCAAATTTTTGCGGGTCGTCGGTATATAAATTCGGGTTGCCGAGGGCGATTTCGATAGCTTTAATATCATTTTCAAGCTTTTCGATTTCTATCGGAAGCGTTTTCAACAGGTATTGCTCCTTAAAGCTGAGCTTGGCGGTTTTATTTTTTTCGCGTGTTTTGGGTTCTTCTTTCACCGGGGCTTTTTTGCTTGCTTGCTTTTCCTGTTGATTTTTCAATTTTTCCAACAATTCGGTATAAGTGCCGACGTGTTCATAAACCGTGCCATCGCCCTTCATATATAAAAGAGAAGTCGCTACTTTGTCCATAAAATCGCGGTCGTGGCTGACAATGATAATTGTGCCTTCATACTCGTCTAAAACTTCTTGCAATAGGTCAAGCGTATCCATATCCAAATCATTGGTCGGCTCATCAAGCACCAAAAAGTTAGATGGTTTGGCTAGCGCCACAGCCAACATCAGGCGATTTTTTTCACCGCCGGAAAGGGTAGAAACAAGTGCTTGTGCCTGATCCGGCTTAAATAAAAAGTCTTTCAAATAGGCGACAACATGGCGAAAATGTCCGCGAACCCAAATATGATCCCCTTCGTTGCAAAGTGTTTTCCAGAGCGTTTTTTTGGGGTCTAATGTGATACGATTTTGGTCAAAATAGGCTTCTTCCAAGTTTTTTCCAATGCGCACAAAACCGGAATCCGGCTCAAGTTTCTTGGTTAACAGTTTCAATAGCGTGGTTTTACCGGAACCGTTTGGTCCGACAATGCCGAGTTTATTGCCTTTAATGACACGGATAGAAAAATCTTTAACAATTTCGCGCTCGCCAAAACTTTTGCAAACGTGCTTAGCCTCAATAACCAATTTTGAGCGTAAATCGGTGGTTTGGGCTTCCATTTCCACCGAGCCGACGGCTTTAATTTGTTCGCGGCGTTCTTGGCGCAGTTGTTGCAGACGGCGCAAACGTCCCATATTGCGCTTGCGGCGGGCAGTAACGCCCTTGTGTAACCACTCGGTTTCTTCGGCTATCTTTTTATTTAAGGCTTTTTGTTCAATAATCTCTTGTTCTATTATTTGGTCTTGCCAGTTTTCAAAGTCATCAAATCCTTTGTTATTGCGGCGCAAAATGCCTCTGTCAAGCCAAAAAGTAGTGCGCGAAACGTGACTTAAAAAGGCGCGGTCGTGGCTGATGACCAACACCGCACCGGTAAATTTTTGGATAATTTCTTCCAGCTTTTCGATGGCAGTGATATCAAGATGGTTAGTCGGCTCATCGAGAAGCAGAATATCCGGCTCGTTAATCAGAGCGCGGGCGAGGGCGGCTTTTCGGCGTTCTCCTCCTGAGGATAATTCCGGATTTTGCTCAGCGTTAATGTCGAAGTATTCAATCAGTTGGTCGGCACGGTAGGTTTGCTGCTTTTCTTCCTTAGGCAGACCAGCTTCCACAACCTCTCTTAGAGTTTTAAAACCCGTAAAATCAGGCTCTTGCGGCATATAACCGATACGCACTCCCGGTTGCATAAAAAACTCACCGTCATCAGCTTCGATTTGTCCGGCAATTACTTTTAAGAGTGTTGATTTACCGCAACCGTTACGACCGACAAGGCAGATTTTATCGCCGCGGTTAATATATAAATCAACACCTACGAACAACGGATTTAGTCCGAAGGTCAGTTTGGCATATTTAGTGGTATAAATCGGTGCTTCGGCAACCATCTTACGCTTCTTCCTTTTGTTCCAGCAATTCATTAACCAAATCTGGCAGAGCCTTTCCGGCTTTACCATAAATATGACGGCCAAACAAGTAATTATTTGATGTTTCTTCAAGATTTACTTCAATAGTATCGGCACCGTAAAATTTGGCGACTTGCACAAATCCGGCAGCCGGATACACCACTCCTGAAGTTCCGACGGAAATAAACAAATTGCACGTTTGCAATAGCTCATCTACCTTATCCATATACAGCAGATTTTCTCCAAAAAAGACAATATTTGGCTTAAGCATTGCAGATATGCCACAATGTGGGCAAGAATCTTCTGAACTGACATCGCCCCAAGTTTCAAACACATGACCACAGTTCATACAAACAATTTGGTTGATTTGCCCATGGATATGCCACACATTTTTATTACCTGCTTTTTCATGTAATGTGTCAACATTTTGCGTTATCACATTGATATTACTATTATATTTTTCTTGTAGTTTAGTGATTGCTAAGTGTGCAGCATTAGGTTTGGCATTAAAAAGTTCCGGTCGCATCTGGTTGTAAAAATCGTGCACATAGTCCGGATTTTTCCAATATGCCTCAATTGTTGCCACATCTTCCACGCGGTGTTTGTTCCAAAGACCGTTTTCACTACGGAAGGTTGCCAGTCCGGATTCTGCAGAAATGCCGGCGCCGGTTAAAATGACAATGTTTTTATAGATTTTAGCCATTGACTATTGCCTCAAATAACTCTTGGCTGGTGGTTTGTTTCATTTTGGATAAACGCATATTTTCAATCATATCTTCACGTAATGAATATACTTCATCGATTTTGTCGGTCAAGACACCTAAATCATTTAGTTCTTCATCAGCTAAAACTTTGGCAAAACCATGTTCTTCAAATGCTCGAGCATTAAGCATTTGTTCGCCGCGGCTCGAACCGGTCGGCAGAGGAATTAAAAGCATCGGTTTTTGCAAGCTATGTAGCTCAAAAATGGCATTGGAGCCGGCTCGCGAGATAACGATATCAGCTAAAGCCATTAAATCCTTAAATTCTTTATCCACAAATTCAAATTGCACATACCCTTCTTGAATAATCCGTTGTATTTGCCCTTTACCACAGATATGAATAATTTGGTATTTTTGTAACAAATTGCCTAAATTTTTGCGCACCGCAGAGTTTATGCTCTTGGCTCCAAGAGAGCCGCCGACAAACATAATTACCGGTTTGTCGGCCGAAAATAGGCACATTTGCCGTGCTTTTTCGGCATCACCGTTACAAAGTCTGTCGGAAAGAACCGGACCGATGTATTTTACCTTAGAGCGAAATTTTTCGTTTACATATTTTTCCGTATCGGGAAAAGTAGTAAAAAAAGTGCTGACAAAAGGTAATGACATTTTATTGGCCAAACCGGGGGTAACATCGGATTCATGCATGAAAATTTGTTTGCTACGGTTTAAAAATCCACCCAAAACAACCGGAAACGAAACAAAACCTCCTTTAGAAAAGATAATATCCGGCTTTTCGCGTGCGATAATACGAAAAGCCTGCCAAACGCCAAGTGGGACACGCATGGCATCTTTTAAATTTTCCATTGAAAAATAGCGTCGCAGTTTTCCGGTTTCTATCTCAAAATATTGCACACCTTGAATGCGGCAAACCAATTCCTTTTCTATGCCCGTTTTAGAACCGATATATCCCACTTGCCATCCGTCTTTTAAGAAATACGGAATTAGGCTTAAATTAAGGGTTACATGTCCGCCGGAACCGCCGCCGGTAAAAATTATTTTTTTCATATCACGATGCCTTTTCTGTTGAGTTGTCATTATCTTCTATAAGTGTTTGGTCGTTTTGTTCATAGTCCAAGTTAATTGTTTTGGCTGTTTGCGCACCATAGTCCTTTAGTCTGTTGGCTAATGAAACGGCGTTGCCTTTACCAGTTGTCAGTTTAGAGATGGCTGCATCATAATTTTGTCGCGCTGAACTTAAAGCCTTATCAACTTTGAGCATATCTTCGGCAAAATTTGCCAATTTATCATACAAAGCTCCTCCCAAACGAGCAATTTCCTGAACATGTTTATTGCGATTTTCCAACTGCCATAAATTTTCTACCGTGCGTAAAATAGGTAATAGCGATGATGGCGTTGTCAATGCAATATTCTTTTTATAAGCGTAATCATAGAGCGTAGGTTCTTCCTTGATTGCCTCCACAAAAGCACTTTCAATCGGAATAAAAATTACCACATAATCAAGTGCTTCTTCTTTAAGCAGTTTTTGATATTCTTTAGCTGAAAGTTCATCAATATGGTTTTTGATGCATTGAATATGCTTTTGTAAAAATGATGAGCGCTCTGCATCATCTTGTGCATTTACAAATTGTACATAGTCGTTCATCGAAACTTTAGAATCAATAATCACACTGCGTTTGTTCGGCAAGCGCACCACTACATCGGGACGCAAATTTTGCTGTTCCTCATTTTTGAAATTTTCTTGTGTATAGTAATCTATATCTTTTTGCAAACCGGCAACCTCAAGCAAGCGATAAAGTTCGATTTCTCCCCAATCGCCTTGCATTTTTTTGCTGCCACGCAGAGCATTGGTCAGGTTTTGTGCATCTTGGCTTAAACTTTGATTTAAGTTCAGCAGGTTTTTGAATTGTTCGTCAAAACTTGATTTATTTTTGATGTTTTCCATATTGGCGCGCTGCACTTCTTCTTTGAAAGATTGCATTTGTTCGCGAAAAGGGGTTAGAAGTGCAT
Source organism: uncultured Pseudomonadota bacterium (assembly GCA_902763155.1). Classification (GTDB taxonomy): domain Bacteria; phylum Pseudomonadota; class Alphaproteobacteria; order RF32; family CAG-239; genus RUG410. Next base: position 6,606 of record CACWQS010000001.1, read on the forward strand.
TAAGTGCAGTAGATTGCGTATCATTAAGTTGTTGTGATTGCTGGCGCAGAATTTCGTTTGAGATATCACGGAATTTTACAGCCATTTCATTTTTACTTTTTTCAATATAGGCAATTTTTTCTTCGGTAAAGTGTCGTAGTGTTTTTATCTCGGTATTAAGACGTGTATTGTCAGCATTTAAGCCGCTATTGATTTCGCATATTTGTGCGTTTTGCAAGCTAAGTTCATCAATTTGTTTTTGTTGTGCTGAAAGTAAAGTTTTTTTGTTGCTGTTTTTGACACACAAAACGATTATTATGCTGAACAAAAGTAAAATAAGACCGATGCAACCGGCGGTAATATATATGAAAATAGGCATATTTATCAATTCGTGTATCATTTTATCCTTCTTATTTCATTTGAGCATGGTAAAGGGCACCGTAAATACTGTTAGTGTCGTTAATAAGGGCTTCGTGTGTGCCTGTTTCGGCAATTTTACCATTGTTGATAACGACGATTTTATCGGCATGGCGCACTGTCGAGAGGCGGTGAGCGATTACTATTACCGTGCGATCTGCCATCAGGTTATCAATGGCTTTTTGCACTTCGGCTTCCGATTTATTATCGAGAGCAGATGTTGCCTCGTCCAAAATAACTATCGGCGCATTCTTCAAAAAAGCACGAGCAATGGCTATTCGTTGTTTCTGTCCGCCGCTGAGCAAAACTCCGCGTTCGCCGATTTGGGTATCAATACCTCTTGGCAAATCTTTCAGAAAGGCATCGACATAAGCGGCTTTAACGGCTTGTTGCAGTTCTTCTTCGGATGCATCTTTTTTGCCAAGCATAATATTTTCTCTGATAGTGCCGGAAAAAAGGTAATTATCTTGAAAGACCACAGCTATATTTTCGCGCAAAGAATGTAGTGTGTAATTGCGGATATCTTTTCCGTTAATAAGGATTTGTCCTTCGGTAACATCATAGAAACGCGGCAATAAACTGACAAAAGTGCTTTTACCGCCACCGGAATTACCAACCAATGCCACAGTTTCGCCTTTGTTGATTTTTAAGGTAATGTCTTGCAAAACCGGTTTACTTTCAATGTAAGAAAAGCCGACATGATTATATTCAATAGCACTGTCAATGGTTTGCAGTTCTTCGGCATTTTCGGCATCTTTAACTTGAGGAATGGTGTTCAAAAGTTCAAACACACGTTCCATGGCCATTAGGGCAATTTGCACATTATTAAAACTGTTACCGATGCTTTTTATCGGGTTATATAACAAAATTAGCGCTGCCACAAAAGAAACAAAGTTACCGGCAGTAATTTGGTGCGATAAAATAAGCCAGCTTCCCACCCAGATAACAAGAGCAATACCGAGCGAGACTACAAAGTGCATCAGAGGAGAAAGTATGCCGGTACGTTGCACCATTTTCATCCCCAGACGAAAGACACGATGTAAGGTGTTATTAAAACGAGCATCTTGATAATCATATAGGTTATAAGAAGAAATAACCCGATTACCGCCGAATGATTCATTATAGTGTGTAATAACTTCAGCATTGGTGAAGACGGTTTGTTTGTTGATATCTTTAATGCGTTTTCGTACTTGGGTAAGAGGAAACAGAGCACCGAACAGCACAATAACGGCAATAATGGCAAGTTGCCAAGAATTGTAAAACAGCACGCCGATAAGAGCTATTGATGAATAAAAACGAGTTGAAAATTGCTTTAGGTTATTTAAAAGACCGGCACAAGCATCATCAACGTCTTTATTGAAGCGCATTACCATATTACCTGAGGTATTGGCATCAAAATACGCGGCGTCATAAGTTAACAGCTTATCAAACAGGCGGATTTTAACATCACTGGCGATACGATTACCCACCCAAGTATTGGTATAGTTGGAAGTAAAAGTAAGGGCGCCTTGAATAATGCTGAACAAGATAATAGCGGCCGGTATCCACCATGTATTTTCGTTTTTTTCAATCATCATAACGTCCATATACGGCTTAAGCGCCCAAGCAATAACGGCATCAAGCGCACCCACCGGAATGGTAATCAGCATGGCAAGCAGAGCCATCCCCCAATAAGGGCGAATAAACGGCCATATTTGCCGATAATCGGCAATAAACGGAGTATTGATTATTTTTTTAGTCAGCTTTTTAAACATTTTTATTCCTTCAAATTGCTTTCATCATAAGGTATAATTTCAAAAAGTCCAGTATGCCGCGCAAGATATAAACGTTTTTTTCAGTTATATAAAAAACGATTATAATTTCATTCGTTTAGTATTGACAAAAGTTTATTTTTGCGCTAAAATCTACAGAAAGTATAAGGCAACTGATGAAGGGATGCAGGAATGGAAGCTGATAGATTGAGAAAAGCGATTACGGAGCAGACAAATTCGGAGTTTGCCGGTGTAATGGTCGAAGATTTGGAAAATCAATATGAAGAATTAAAGAGCTCTTCAAAAATTAGGGATAACTTGGCAGTTTTTTTAGAAAAGCATCCTCAAAGTGTGTTTTTGTTAACTACCATTACTGCTGTTAAAGAAAAAATGGCAATAGCAGAAAATGATGATTTTGAGCATAAATATTTATATAATCAAATTGATGATGTTATAAATATTACTATGCCGATAATACTTAAAATGGCTGATGAAGCAAAAAAATCCCAAGATGTTGTAATGGATAAAGTAATGAATTCAGGTATAATGGATCCGATGGATATTCCTGAAGGCAGTTCTATTATGTTAGATGAGAAAGGTTACGGATACGCTCTTACTTTAGTTGATAATGAAAGTGAAATTTCTCCGGACAAGTCATCGGCAGAGGTATATTCAGAATTGAAAGAAAAATGTGCCCATCCTGATGCGGTAAAGGATTTTCTGCAAGAGATTACCGATAGAACTCGAGCCGCAGGTTTGGCAATGAAATTGTTTGGTGAAAAAAGTCAATCTCGCGAAGATGCCGATAATCCTAAAGTTGCAGAGTTATGTACTAAATTTCCGCATATTGCTTTGGTTGCCGTAATAAAAGAAAATATTAACAGTTATGAAGAATTTGAAAAAGCTATTAATCTTCCGGAGAATGTTCATTTGGGAAGAGAGCTTGATTTACAATATCAAGTAGATGCAAATCAACATAACAGGCCTTTAGATGAAAATTATCGGAAAAGTGTTGAAAGCAAGATTGATGATAAATATGCCGCGACTATTCATGAACGGGTAGAATTCTTATTACATTCTGAAGGAGGAAGATAAATATGGCTAAAGAAGTACCTATTTTCAGAGATATTAAAACTTGGCTTGATATGATGTGTAAAACCTATACTTTGCAAGAAGTGCAGATGTTCGGGGTATTAGGATTTGATATTACGCACTCGGAAACGTTTGCCAAGCGGTATATGGAACAACTGATGAAGGAACGCGATAAAATACGCGAAAACGGTGGTGAAAGGGTGCATTTTTCTGCCCTTAACGAACATATTTATGAAAAAGTGATGGCAGATATCAAAGCCTCGCCGGAATGGATACGTAATGCCGCCAAGCCGGAAAATCAGGAGCAGATAGTAAAAATGACACCTTTACAACAACGTTTGGTAAAGATTTATCAAAAATCACAAAACAATCAGGCTCAAATTATAAATATGAACAAAGAAGGAAAAGGCCCTGAAATTTAGGGATTTTCTGTAAATCTAATTACATTCTCGATTGGTTGATGTAACTTCCACCGTGTACGATAAAGTAGCTTTGGTATTTGGGGTTGTCGGAACATTCCATTGCCGCGTAAAAGCATTTTTTTCGGTGCTTTTGATGCTTTCCTTGATGATTTTAACGTCGTTGCGGAAATGTTGACTGATAATAACTTCATTATCTTTATCTTCGGCGTTGTTAATCGTAATTTCCGCCTCATAAGTGCGACGGATTTTGACATCGGCGCATTTATTCTTAGTTTGGCGGCTCAGTTCTTTTTCACCGATTTTCTTGTTTTTCCCGCTTACAGATATATTAAAGGCATCACCAAGACGCATGCGCAAAGTGTCTTCTTTGGCGGTGTTAGCAATATGGTTTGAGCCGATAAATTGCAAATTGCCGTTCTTATCGTTTTCATAAAAGCGAATAATTCCTGCCGGCAGGGAAATTCCTAAGTTTGATTCTGCTCTATTCTCAATAACATAAGTTATTTCGGGATGAAATTTCTCGAATTCATCGCCGTTGGTATCAAAATAAAACGGAGCATCTAAGTTGAATTCTTTTTTATAGGTTACATTTTGTTTTTCAATTAGGGCAATTTGTTTGGTCTGATGATTTTTGATGGTGGCGGTGGTAGGCAAAGTATATAGCTCGTAGCTGTTAATAGCTTCCGGTTCAACAGACATTGCTTCATCTGCGCCGAATGCACGTGCCGAATTAAGCATCATCACACCTTTGCTCATACGCGGCATAGCTTGGCGCACCACGTTAACATCGCCGGCAATCAGTTGAATTTTGGCATTTTCATAATCAATACCGGATTCATTGTTAATAGTTACCCAGCCTGTCAAATTAAGGCTTGTATCGTTATTAACATTTGCCACGTAATCGGTTTTCCAACTTAAGCCGTCGGTCAAATAAGCAAGACGCAAATTTTTATAGCCGCTTTTTTCGCTGTTGAGTTTGGCCGTTAAGGTCGGTTTATTGCTCAATCCTGCAGGAATTTCATTAAACACTACGCGTCCTTCAAAATTAGAATCAATACCATAATTAAAACGCAAGATAGGTTGTCCGTTGGCGGTACCGATAAGCTCGGCGCGTTCATAAATATTATCGCCGTTTTCCGGATTAACACGCACAGTGTTGACTTGTTTGCCGATGTTACGCTCAATAAAATTTTGGTAAGATAAGAGGCTGTAATTATAATTTTGCTCGATAACTTTGAGATTATCGCCGTAAATTATCGCCGTTTCCGGTTGAATGCGTTGAGCAACACCATCAAAAATCACTTCATTTACACCGGCTTTGAGTTCGGCTTGGCGGATATCTTTTACCAGAGCCAAATTTTGATTATAGATGCTCAGGCTTAAGTTGTTATCTGTGCTTGGTAAAAACAGTGGTTCAGCGTTGGCAACTCCGGTCAAAAAAGTGGATATTCCGAGCAAAAAAAGATATTTAGACATGTAATCCTCCTATATAATTTTTAAATATCGTAAGATAATATAAACGGCGGCGCTTTGCAAAACAAGCATCAGCCAAAACATTATCTGATAACTGCGTTTTTTATTTTTGTGATGAAAGAATTTTTGTGCCAGAAAAGCACCAATCCAACCACCGAGAAATTCGAGTGCGTGCAAGTGTGCTTCCGGCAAACGCCAATCTCCGCGTTGGGCAGCGTGCTTATCGGCACCGTAGGCGCAAAATGTGGTAAAATTTATGCAGACCAAGTGATAGACGATAAATATTAAAATTGCTCCTTTGGAAAATATGGCGGTTTTGAAAAAATAGTTTTCAGTGATATAGGCAGCTCCCATCATTAAAGCAAAATATAAAATAAAAAAGCGGTTGCGCTGCAACGGCGGCACCAAAACCAAAAACGGGGCAATTATAATCAAAAAAGTCAATAGCATATTTAAGCTCCTGTTATTTGCAAGCAAGGTTAGCAATTTTTTGTGCTTATTTCAATAAATTTTAATCTAATTTTAAGGGATAATGTGCAAAAAATAAAAATACGTAGATCTATAAGGAGTTTTAAAATGAAAAAAACTGCAATTTTTGGGCTTATGGCTTTTTTGGTAGGGTGTCAGAATACACCGGCAGAACAGCAGGCGGCAGTGCAAACAGAACCGCAAGCGATAACCGGAGTGCCATGTTCGTATTCGTGTATGCAGAATAATCCGTGCGTGCAAGCGCCGGAGCCGATGGTCTTAAAGCCACGGGTGGTAGAAGTGGTTGGGCAGCCGAATAGACGTCCTTGTTGTGATAATGCAGTGTCGCCTTTCGGCAGTTTGCAGACTTATGTGCCGGATGCACCGGAAATATACGTTATTTCGGCGAACAGAACGGTAAATTCGATGCTTAAAGAAGCGGCGGCGTTTTATGAGCAAGTCGGCACTATGAAGGTATATGTTGACGGAGCAGATTTAAAAGCCAATGATTTGCCGGGCGGAACCGAACAGGGAACCAAAACCTTGAAAAAGCGTTTTGCCAGTATCAGTAATGTGATTGTTGTCGATAATAAAGCCGATGCCGAATATATTGTAGATAGCCGAGTTAATTGGTATGATACAGCGACGAAAACCGTGCCGGCGATTAAATATGATATGTTCTTAAGAAGTAAAGAAGGACGCTTGATCGGCGAGTGGAGCGAGATTATTCATCAAGCCGAAGGGGATAGAAGTTGGTGGTAAAAAAAATAGCGCTGGGATTGGGAACGGCAGCTGTTATCAGCGCCGTTTGCGGAGTTGCTTATGCCGATGAAGATATCATCTTGCGGCAAGTTGCCGGCGAAGCATGCGATGCCAGACAAGCTGATGATGATGCTCGGACGGCAGAAAATCGGGCTTTAGATAAGGCCGGTTTAGATGCAGTTAGAAAATCCGGTGTTGTGCAAGAATATTATCAAAATTTGAGTGAACAAGCACTAAATCTGATTTCATATCGGATTATTGATGAGTATTTGTCTGAAATTGAACATCAAAAAACAAAAGATGATGCAACGCAAGTTTGTGTGAAGATGAATGCGCAGTTGGAAATCACTCCAGATGAACTGGTGGAGTTGATTAACGAATACAAATACAGCGCGGTGCCAACTGAAGAACAGATAGTGGAGATTGCGGAAGAAGTGAAGCAACAGACGCAATTTAAACCGCAAAATTTGAATGATAAAAAGTTGGTTTATATTGCACCGCTTAAGTTTTGGAACGATTTGGAAACCGACAATTATAAGTCTGTTCTGCGTGATGCTTTGGAACATAGTGAATATTTCTTTGTTACCGAAGATGAAAAAATGGCAGATTATGTTTTGAAACCATTAGTAGATGAGGCCAAAGTCGATGCGATTGATGCCAAACATCGGAAGATGAAGATGATTTTGTTATTAAATCTGGAGGCACCTAATGATAAAGACTTCGGTGCTTTGCAAGAAGAGCAGAAACATTTTATTTTGTTTGCGGCAGACAAAAGCGAACAGCAAGTGGCGGATACACTGATTAAAAAACTACTGAGTCGCGCGGCAACAGCAATGGTAACAAAACTTGATAAGCAAATTGAACGCCGGTTAGAAGAAGAAAAACTGCTGAGAAAATAGAAAGGACATAGTATGAATGAAAGCATAAAAAAGGCAAAAGTTGCCGATTGGCCGGATTTAATGATGATTTTTGACCGGTCTTTGCGTTCAACTGACAATTTATCCGATGATGATTGGAAAAAACTCTACGAGCGTATAATCACTTACTCATATCCGAATTTTGATACATATATCTATCGAAAAGATGGCAAAAGTGTGGCTTATATCAGTTATTGGAAAGAAAAGAAACTGATTAAAATGCTGTATGTTCTGCCGGAATATGTTAATCAAGGTATTGGGCAGAAGTTAATTAAACACGTGATAGATACATATAATGAGCCGATGACAATTGGTGTTAAAGCCGGTAACGATATTGCAATGCATATTTACACCAAATTCGGTTTTCAAATCATTAAAGAGGAAGAATATGATGCTTCCGGCATTTATTATCCGCATTATGTTTTAGAAAGAAAGGTTTAGATGTAAAATCGTTGCGCTCTTGTCCAATATCTTTACGATGGATATAAGGATATAAACTTGCATTCAATGTGGTTAATTTAAAGGAACGTTTAAATCAACCACTTTTTTGTATTTTTTGATTTTTTCATAAAATTACCCAATAAGCCTTATATTTACTGGCTTTTTGGCACTTTTAAAATTTTTCTAAATCTTAAAATATTGAATTTTTAACTGGTCAATTTAAACGTTGGTTTATGTTATCATTTAGACAAATGACAAAATAAATATAGGAGATAAGACCATGGCATTAAGTGAAGCAGATAAAAAATTACTAGAGGCTAAAACGACAGAAGAAACAAAAATGGCATTAGAAATGGGTGCTGATGTAAATGCCGGAGATGAATATTATGGAAGAACAGCTTTAATGTATGCCAAAACTGCTGAGCAAACAAAGCTTTTATTGAAAGCCGGTGCTGATATAAATGCCAGAGATGAATATGGAATGACAGTATTAATGCACGCTAAAACGGCAGAACAAACGAAACTTCTTATTGAAGTAGGAGCTGATGTAAATACCAGAAGTAAATCTGGAATGACAGTATTAATGTACGCTGAAACAGCCGAACAAACAAAACTTTTACTTGAGGCTGGAGTAAATGTTAATGCTAAAGACGAAGATGGTCTAACTGCTTTAATGAGAGCTAAAACGGTAGAACAGACGAAACTCTTGTTAGAAGCCGGTGCTGATGTAAATGCTAAAAGTGAATATGGTAAAACAGCTTTAATGAGCGCGACAATAGAACAAACTAAACTTCTTATTGAAGCCGGGGCTGATGTAAATGCCAGAGATGAAGACGGAAAAGCAGTATTAAATTATAGTAGAGGTGAAAAAGCAAAGCTCTTATTGAAAGCCGGTGCAGACATAAATTATTTATGCATAGGTGACGTTATGGCTTATAATGGTGTCAGACCACTGAAAGAAGAAGTAGAAGACGAATTAGGACTATCAGATGAGGAATTAAGAGAAGTGGTAGAAACATTACAAAAGAATAAAGAGACACAAGCTCAAATAGCAAAAAGTAAAGAGCGTTTGAAAAATAAATCCAAATCAAAGGGAATTTCCGGTACGGTTATTGCTGATAAAATAGCGGAAAAGCAAATTTCCGGTGAAGAAAAACGTGTTATTACCCCGAAAGTTGGTAAAGAAATACGTCAAAAAATAATGAAAGATTTAAAAAATAACGTAAAATAATTTAATAACACCAATTTAATTTGAATATCCCTTGAATTTTATTGTTTGCCTGTCGGCAAAGCAAGCGGTGACATTTTGTTTTTCTTATATCTCTTTAATATCTATTTGTTTTTTCTTATGATTATAGGTAATGGCGAGTTTGCCTTTGCGAAGTTGTTCGGCATATTGTCCGAAAATCTCATAACGAAATTAATATACCTTATATTATAAAAATTTCTTGATTTTTATTATTATGAATAATAGATTGAAAGCATAGATGAAATAAGGAAACTTAAATGAAAAAAAATTTTTGGATTATAAGTATATTTATCGCCTTATGCCATATTGCGAAAGCAGATGAATATCAAGATGTAAATAAATATGATATTGCAGATGAATCTAATTACGCCATTTTTATGTATGATTTGAAAAATTCCTTAATACAAAAATACGGAAATGGTAATGAGGTAGACGGAGAATTGAAAGCGGCTCTTGCTGTTGGTAATTTAGATTTATTTGATATTAAAAATAAGATGATTCTTAATATGCAAAAAGAACATTTAACTTTTCTTGTCGGTAACATTGACTACGAAAAAATTGATCGAATTACCCAGCCTTTTATACAAGCAGTTAATAACTATGTATCAACTGTTAAAAATATAGAAATATCCGATGCGTTTATCCATATGTATATGCAAACTCCGGAATTTTATGGCAAACCATGGATAAATGATTATCCCAAACACATTTTACATAATGCAGAAAGCATAGCCATAAGTCGTTTTGATAATAAATATTGGTTTGATAAAATCAAAACTTGCTATAATAAAAACACGTCAAAAAATGATATGATAAATATAATTATAGAATGTTCGCAAGAATATCAAAAAATTGTTACAGAAGAAACCGGAACAGTTTTGCAACAATTAGAACCATATAGACAGAAGTTTGATGCATTACCTCAAGCAATGCCCAACTAAAACGTCCATCACACATAGTATATATGGACAATTTCTATAATATAAACATGTAATACTAAAATCTGATTGACCGTGCCATACTTTCAGCCCAATCATTGCGTTGTTGATGAACATCTTTGCGATGGACATTTTGTATAATGCCATTTACATCCCTGTTTTCAATCGCCTGATATAGTTTCGATTTAATTTGAAGATTGCTTTACTCATTTGCCTGACGGCAAAGCGAGCGATGATATTTTTTATATCTCTTTAATATCTATTTGTTTTTTCTTATGATTATAGGTAATGGCGAGTTTGCCTTTGCGGAGTTGCTCGGCGTATTGTCCGAAAATCTCATAACGCCAACCTTGCATCGCCGGTGTTTTTTCCGGCAGATTGACAATGATATACCGTAAATCTTCATCACTTGCAATCAGGCGAGCGCAAACACCACATTCTTGGCTCTTTATTTTCAGCAGAAGTCTTAAAATTTCCATCAAACTTTGTTCGTGGTTAGGAATATTGCTTTGTGCTTCTTTACGGTCTAAACGACAAATCTCGGTCGGAAGCGGATTATCTGCAGCAGCTTTTAAGGCTTCCAGAATTTCTTCGCCGATTTTACCTTTAGCAATATCCGGTCTTAAGTTGCGCACGCAACGCAATTCTTCAACTGTTTTCGGGTGAGCGCTGGCAATATTGAGCAAAACTTCGTCTTTAAGCACCGATGAACGCGGGGTATTGAACTTTTGAGCGCGACATTCACGCCATTCGGCCAGATATTTTAAGGCTGATAAGTATTGTTGCGAATGCGAGCTGTGACGCAGACGTTTCCAACAATCGGCAGGATTAACGTTGTAGTGATTTTCATCGCACAAATCGGCAATTTCTTCTCTTATCCAATCGGTGCGATTATTTTCTTCCATATATTGCCGTAAATATTTATAGCAATCAACCAAATATGTTACATCGCCTAAGGCATATTCCAACTGGTCTTCTTCCAAAGGACGACGACTCCAGTCGGTCAGGCGGCAAGATTTATCCAAATCGGTATGCGTAACGGCATGCACCAAATTGCCGTAACTGATATTTTCGTTAAAACCGCATACCATGGCGGCAATTTGCGTATCAAAAACATTTTGCGGTACTTTTCCGGTGAGATTATAGAAAATTTCTATATCTTGACGACCGGAATGAAATACTTTAACGATGTCGGGATTTTGCAAAATTTCAAAAAAAGGCGATAAATCAATGTTTGATAAAGGGTCAATAATGGCGGCATCGCCGTCGTATCCTACCTGTAACAGGCATAGTTGCGGGTAGTAAGAATGTTCGCGGATAAACTCGGAATCCACGGTAATAAAAGGTTGTTGTTGTAAAATTTCGCAAAAAGCAAGCAGTTGCTCGTCCGTGTTAATAAGATTCATTTTTTTCTCCATTTTTATCCATGCTATGCTTTATTGATTAAGATTTTTTTAATTTGTGGTTGATTTTATGCAAAATTAGCGCTAGAACTATCGCAGTTATAACTTTTTTAAATTAGAGGATAAAATGAACGAATATCGGACTCATACGTGCGGGCAACTGCGAGCAACAGATGTTGGGCAGACCGTAAAATTAGCAGGATGGATACATCGCAAACGTAATTTAGGTAATTTGTGCTTTGTGGATTTGCGAGATCATTACGGAATTACACAGTGTGTGTTTGATTCTTCGTCTGATTTGTTTGAAAAAATCGAAAATATTCGCGTGGAGAGCGTTATCGGTATTGACGGTAAGGTTATAATGCGCGAAAGCGTTAATAAAAATATGCCTACAGGTGATATTGAAATTCAAGTCAGTAATATTACGGTGTATTCGGAAGCCGATGTTTTGCCGGTGCAGGTGTTCGGTGAAGGAAACGAACCGGAAGAATTGCGCTTAAAATATCGCTTTTTGGATTTGCGCCGTGAGCGGATACATAGCAATATCATGCTACGTTCAAAAGTTATCGCCGAAATGCGCCGTTTGATGACAGAGCAGGGTTTTACGGAATATCAAACCCCAATTTTAACGGCTTCTTCGCCTGAGGGTGCACGCGACTTTTTGGTGCCGTCGCGCTTAAATCCGGGGAAGTTTTATGCATTGCCGCAAGCTCCGCAACAATTTAAACAGCTTTTGATGGTTTCCGGTTTTGACCGCTATTTTCAGATTGCGCCGTGCTTCAGAGATGAGGACCCGCGTGCCGATCGCTCACCTGGCGAATTTTATCAGCTCGATATGGAAATGTCTTTCGTTACGCAAGAAGATGTATTTGCGGTAATGGAAAAGACGATGGGCAGTATATTTAATGAATTTGCCAATGGTAAAAAAGTTGATCAGGCACCGTTTATACGAATTCCGTTTCGTGAGGCAATGTTGAAATACGGCAGTGATAAGCCGGATTTGCGTAACCCGTTGACAATAGCTGATGCTACACCGTTCTTTAATCATTCCGGATTTGGAGTGTATGATGAAAAAGCACAAAACGGCGAGCAAATTAGAGCGATTGTGTTGCCGAATGCCGGTAATAAACCGCGTTCCTTCTTCGATAAATTTGATGCTTTTGCCAAAGAAGAAGGTTTCGGTGGTATGGCTTATGTAGCATTCAGCGATGCCGGAGCCAAAGGTATTGCTAAGTTTTTTGATGATGCTAAATTGGCGGAACTTAAAACAATGTTTGGTGCTAAAGATGGCGATGCCGTGGTCTTTATGGGCGGTAAGAAGATTAACAAATTTGCCGGAATAGTGCGTAATAAGCTCGGTGAAGCGCTTGATTTGTTTGATAAAAATGCTTTTAAACTTTGTTGGGTGGTAGATTTTCCGTTTTATGAGGAAAATGAAGAAACCGGTGCTATTGAATTTTCGCATAATCCGTTTTCTATGCCGCAAGGCGGTTTAGAGGCGCTGAACGGTAAAAATCCGCTTGATATTTTAGCCTATCAATACGATATGGTGTGCAACGGGGTGGAATTAGCCTCGGGGGCGGTGCGTAACCATTTGCCGGAGATTATGTATAAGGCGTTTGAAATTGCCGGCTATGATCGTAGTGTGGTGGATAATAAATTCGGCGGTATGATTAGTGCATTTAAATTTGGAGCGCCGCCGCACGCCGGTTGTGCACCGGGGATTGACCGCACTGTAATGTTGCTTTTAGATGAACCGATTATTCGTGATGTGATTTTGTTCCCGCTGAACGGCAAAGCGCAAGATTTGATGATGCAAGCACCGAACACGGTAACGGAGGAACAGCTCGAAGAGTTACATATTGCAATCAAGTTACCTCAAGAATAGACAGGTATAAGGCTTCTTTCTTTATGAGAGAAGCCTTTTATAAAAAGTGTTGCAAAACGTGTAAAATTGATTATGATAGCAGATAATGGAATAAACTTAAGGAGAAAACAGATGAAGAAAAGTTTATCGGGTGCGTTGGCAATTTTGTTGGCTTCTACCGTTTGCGCTCAAGCTTCGGTGCAAGATTTGATTGAGGGAGTGAAGAGTAAAAATTTAGATAAGGTAGCGCAATTGTTGCAATCCGGAGAAGATGTTAATGCGCAAAATGCTCAAGGAAATACGGCGTTACACTATGCCGTGGCTACCGATAATGCCGATATGGTGCGACTTTTGTTAAATAACGGGGCGAATTTGTATGTGGAAAACGAAAAAGGGTGGACACCTCTAAAGATTGCCGAGAAGAAAGATGTAAAAAATGTATCGGCAGTTTTGACGGAAATGAAAAATGCCGGCGAAAAGGCGGCTCAAGCCACGGAATTTAATACTATTGCGGCAGAACGACAGTTGTTGCAACGTGCGGCGGCTGAAATTGAAAAGGCTCGTGATGCTGAAAAAACAGCAATGGCAGCTCAAGAAGAAGCCGAAACAAAGGCATTGATTTTGCAAAGCAAAGTGGCAATGTTGGAAAAGACTTTATCTGAGAAGACTAAGGCTTTAGAAGATGCCGAGAAAAAAGTCGAAAGCGAACAGAAAAAAGCTGAAGAAGCCCAAAAGATTGCTGAAAAATCTATCGCTGTTGCCAAACAGTCTGAGGCAAAAGCAATTGCAGCGGCTAAAGCTTCTGCGGCTACCGCAAAACCTGTGGCTAAGCCAGTGGTTAAAAAAGCACCTAAACCACAACAGAAGAAACCGGCGGCTCCGAAAAAAGTTGCTAAACCGCAACCGGCACCGGTAAAAGTGCGTATTCCGCAACCTTCCACATTTCATAAAGATATGACCGATGGAGCCGATGAAGTAATTTATTGCTTGGATTTGTTGGGGCAGGGCGAAAATAAACACATGATGTATGCTGCCGGATATTATGCCGCAGCTGAGGGAATTAAAGAAGAACGTTATAAGCAGATTGTTTCTTATGCGACAGATTTTTACCATAATGCTGATGACAATACTTTGAAGCAGAGAGTTGATACTTGCGGTAAAGTGATTACTCCGAATGATTCGGCAGAGCAAAATAAGATCATCAGAGCTCTGAACCAGGCTTTGGGTAGTCAATCTAGTAATTTGATTATGATTGAAAAATAAAAGATAATTTATATTAAAAAAACGCCGTTCTGAAATTTAAGAGCGGTGTTTTTTGTTGTAAAAATTATTTTTGCAACAAAAAGGTGCACGGTCCGTCATTGACAAGAGAAACTTGCATGTCAGCCTGAAAAATACCGGTTTGAACGGGGATATTATATTGCTTTAATTGCGATACAAAATGTTCATATAATGGTTTGGCAATTTCGGGAGTGGCAGCGGTGTCAAATCCCGGGCGATTACCGCGACTTAAATCGGCGGCCAAGGTAAATTGCGAAACAGCTAAAATTTCTCCGCTTACATCTTGAATAGAAAGATTCATTTTATCGTTTTCATCGGTAAAAATACGCAGATTAGCAACTTTTTTAGCCAGAAATTCGGCTTGGGCTGCTGAGTCATCTTTTTCAATACCGACAAACAGTAAGTAACCATCCTTAATAGAGGCTACCGTTTTTTGGCTTACATTAACCGAAGCGTTAAGAACTTTTTGCACCAATATTTTCATATTTTATCCTTCATAAAACATATATGCCAACAAGATGGCCGCAACAATACCGACAAAATCGGCAAACAGGGCACAAGGTAAAGCCGAACGGGTCTTGGCAATTTTAACGGCCCCGAAATATAAAGCAATTACATAAAAAGTTGTTTCGGTAGAGCCTTGAATGGTAGAAGCCACAAAAGACGGAAAACTATCGGCACCGTAAGTTTGCATTGTTTCAATCATCATACTGCGGGCACCATTGCCGGAAAGCGGTTTCATTAAGGCTGTGGGAAGAGCCGGTAAAAAATCGGTATCAAGGTTAAACAGTGCAAATAATTTGCCGAAGCACCAAACAATGCCGTCTAAAACTCCCGAATAGCGCAATACGGCAATAGCGACCAACATGGCAACCAAATAAGGAATAATTTGCACGGCAATGTTAAATCCCTCTTTAGCGCCGGTGATGAAGGTTTCATACAAATTTAAGCGTTTGCATGCACCGGCCAATAGAAACAATACGATAAATCCCATAATCAGCGCATTTCCGACAGTTTCGGACAAAGTTAAGCGAGTAGCGGTATCCAAATTATAGAAATAAAGGCAAATTCCGCCGATTATAGCAATCAATCCGAGTAAGTATGATAAAACAACGCGGTTGAAAATATGCAACTTTTGTGTAAAAGCCACAGCAAGAAAACCTGCCAAAGTTGAGCATGACGTAGCAAGTAAAATGGGGATGAAAACCGCGCAAGGATTGGTTGCTCCTTGCAGGTGGCGATACATTAAAATAGAAATAGGTAAAACCGTTATCGCCGAAGCATTGATAACAATGAACATAATTTGAGCATTTGAAGCGGTATCTTTTTGCTTGTTGTGTTCTTGTAGTTGCTCCATAGCTTTTAACCCCATCGGAGTTGCTGCGTTATCCAGTCCGAGAATATTTGCCGCCATATTCATAACAATAGAACCGAACGCCGGACTTTTTTCCGGAATTTCCGGCATGATAATTCTAAAAAGCGGTCGCAAGGCTTTTGCCAGTAAGTTGGTTAATCCCGATTGTTCGGCAATTTTTAACAAACCAAGCCACAAACAGAGCATACCGGTTAAATTTAAGGCCAGCTGAAAAGCATTTGTGGCTGCACTGAAAAGCTGATTGGTCATAACGGTCCATATTTCCGAATTGCCTAACCATAAGCTTTGAAATATTGCAGAACCGAACCCGATTATAAAAAATGCGCTCCATATTATGTTTAGCATAGTCCTCTCCTTATGAAAAAAAGTATGCAAAAGCTTATGGAAAAAAGCAAGCATTGATGTAAAATTATTGACATTATTATTTCTTTAATGTTGACAAAATATTTGAGAAATGCTATTTTAGCGTAGAATATGGAGAGTGAAGATGAATTATAAAAAGAAACATTTCGGATATGGAAAATATGCCCCAATGGCAGTGTTGGCTTTTACACTGGCAACACAAAGTTGCAAAAATGGAAATACACCGGCAGAGAAAGATAAGACAGAGCAACAGGGGTTGTTAGATCCGACACCGGAGATAGTACATGACAAGTATGGAAGCACCGTGGAATTGATAAGTGTAGAAATTCCGGTGTGTGAGCGTAGCGGTAAAATTAAAGAGGGGTATGGAATTTTAACGCGAGGGCAAAAGTCGGAATTTTTTGCTAAATATGATATAGGCGAACCGCAAGTGCGGAGGGTTTATTTTAATAATAGTCCGGAATCAGTATATGTGATGACTGGAAAATATGGTGAAATTATAGATAAATACGGAAAATGGGTAGGATTGATTGCTGATATTCATGGTAAAGTAGTGCCTTTAGCGGCTGAAAATGCTGAGCAGTATAGAATAGATTATGAGCGAATGTTGAACGGAAATCCAATTTCTAAGCGTAATTTGCGACAAGGTTTCGAAAAAAATATTGCTTCTAAAACAATAACTGACAGTGTTATGGTTGACAGTCTATCTAATTATAATGATGTTGTTAATAAGTCAGATTCTATTGAAAATATCAAACATTCTTCTGATATACAGATAATTGATACTATATCTAAAACGAATATTTACGAGTAATAGATTTGGTTAAGTTGCAAACGATATATTTACAATATGTGCCGCAATATAATGTTTTTGCGGTAAGTGATGAACTGGTCAAAAAATTGGAAGCGGAAAATGTGGTTCTGCAAATTAAGCTGAGTGCTGCCGACTATGTGCGATTGGGCGAAAAAATGCCTGCGGACGATGCGCCGACAATCGGTTTTTTGTGTTGCAGAGAGAAAGATATGTATAGTGTTGATTTTAACTATGCGAAATCTTTGGCGCATACCGGTGTTAATTTACGCTTTTTGGTTTATAAAAACGTATTAAAACAAATGACGGATTTAGACGGATTGATGCTTCCGGGCGGACGTTTTCCTTCGCCGGCGGAATTTTATACCGATCCGTATAAAATAGAGGATAAACGTCCGCTCGATAGGGCAGAAGCGTATATAAGTTGCATTAAAGAAGCCGAAAATAAAGGAATGCCGATTTTAGGAGTATGCGCCGGTGCGCAGATGCTTGGAGCTGTGCATAAGATGAAGCTTTATCGCAATGCACATGAATATACCGGAACGGATATTGAGCATAAAACGCCGATTTTGGAGGCACATATGGTTAAGATAAAGCCGGATTGTATGTTGCATAAATTAGTAGGAAAGACGGAGATAATTGTAAATTCTCGCCATATCGAGGCAATGGTTAATAATGATAAAAGAAGCGATTTGACAATTTTTGCAACCGCACCTGATGATATACCGGAAGCATGGGGGAACGACGAAAAAAATATTTTATGTATTCAATGGCATCCGGAAGATTTTGCCGCTGCGGGGAATCAGACTATGCAAAATTTGTATGATTGGTTGGCTCAAAAGGCGTGGCAATATAAAAATGAGGTAAGAAAAAGTAAATAAAATGGCAATGTGGATTATTATAATGTGGACAGTAATTGCTTTTGCTATTACAGCATTGTTTTATTTGGGCGCTAAGGTAGCGGATTTATTTACTTTTGAAGGTATTGCCGAATGGACGAAGTTCAGACAATTTTCTTTAGGTTTATTGATTGTGTTGGGCTTTAGCGGAATAATAATGCTCTGTATTGATTTTGTGAACGCCATTGTTTGTGTGATGTATGTGGCGATGATATGGGCGGTGAGCGATTTTTCCTTTGGGGCAATAGAAAAAATTTTTCATATATCATTTGAGCAGTATTGGGTTGGTTTGGCAGCGCTTGCTGTCAGTATTTTCGCTCTGGGTGTCGGGTGGTATCTTGACCATAAGGTATGGCAAACAAATTATGAGTTGGTAACCGATAAAAATGTGCCGAATTTGCGTGTGGCAATGTTTGCCGATGCACATTTGGGAACAACCTTTGATGCAGAAGGATTTGCCAAGCATCTGGAAATGATTGAAACACAAGAACCGGATATCGTTGTGGTGGTTGGAGATTATGTTGATGATAACACAAAAAAAGAAGATATGGTGAAAGCATCAAAGGCCTTAGGTAAGATGAAAACAAAATACGGAGTTTATTTTGTTTTCGGTAATCACGATAAAGGGTATTACGGCGCGGCACGTCGTGGATTTAGCGCAGCAGAATTGTTTGATGAGCTGACTAAAAACGGAATTAAAGTTTTGCGCGATGAAAGTGTGTTGATAAATAATGCTTTTTATATTATCGGACGGCGTGATTATTCGGTGGAACGTGAACATAGAGGAAAGCGTAAATCTATGGCAGAACTGGTCAAAGACACGGATAAGAGTAAGTATATGATTGTTCTGGACCATCAGCCGACAGAGTTTGATAAGCAAGCTGATGCAGAGGTGGATTTGGTCTTGAGCGGACATACGCATGGCGGACAGATGTTTCCTTTTAATCAGGTGGGAAAATGGATTGGCGCCAATGATTTGGTTTATGGTCATGAAAAGCGCAAAAATACTGATTTTATCGTAACTTCGGGTATTTCCGATTGGGCCATCAAGTTCAAAACCGGAACAAAGTCAGAATTTGTTATAATTGATATAAAGAAAGATAAATGATATTGATAATGTAACTGAAATATCATCTAAAAATCTGATTGAAAACATGATAAAATGAATTGCAATATTAAAAATATATCTTATAATGCGCTCTGAATATATATAAATTAACTTTGGGTTAGGAGATAAAAATGGATAATGATGCTTGTCTGGGGTGTCAGACCGGAGATAAGTGGCGCAGAAAACGCGGTTCTCTTATTATGGCTTTGCACGAAATTCAGGGAGTAAAAGGCTATGTCGGTTGGCAAGATGCCATGGATTTGGCCAAGACTATGAATATACCGCTGGCACGTGTGTATGAAGTTTTGACTTTTTACAACTTTTTTAAGCTTGTTGCCCCGGGTAAGGCTGTTATTTCCGTTTGCACCGGAACGGCCTGCTTTTTGAAGGGTAATGATAAGGTTTTAGAGAGATTTAAGTCTGAGCTGGGCATCAAGGAAGGAGAAAGTACTCCTGACGGCTTATTCCATTTACAAGTAGTAAGATGTGTGGGTTGTTGTGGTTTGGCTCCGGTATGCGTGGTTAACGGCAGGACATACGGACGGATGACGCCGGAACAAGTGCCTGTGATATTAAACGAATGGCGCGAAGCATTTAAAGAGGAGGCATAAACCATGGTTGATATGGACGAATTGAATAAAAGATTTGATATTCATAATATAGCAAATAATAAACTGGCAGAAATCGAAAAGTACAAATGTCATATTTATTGTTGTCATTCAACGGGGTGTAAATCTTCCGGAAGTGATGATTTAATTGCTTTGATAAAGCAAATTTTAGAAGAAAATTCCTTAAGTGAAGAAGCTCGGGTTGTTGCTACCGGTTGTATGGGACTTTGCGCTCAAGGACCGCTTATCAGAGTGGAAATTAATGGTAAAAAAGATGTTTTGTTCAAACGCCTTGATGCGAATACAACAAAGACCATAATGGAAAAATATGTTTTACCAGCATTGAAAAGTGAAGGGGAAATGGTTGTTGCAGATGAGCTGAAGCCATATGTTTTGTCTCTTGACTTACCTTTCTTTACCAAGCAGGAAAAAGTTGTTTTGAAGAACGCCGGTTCGATAGATCCGGAAGATATTGCGGAATATATGGCTCACGGCGGTTATTTGGCTCTAGAAAAAGCTCTGAAGACAATGACTCCGCAACAAGTAGTGGAAGAAATTAAAAAATCAGGCTTGCGCGGACGTGGCGGCGGCGGTTTCTCTACCGGTATGAAGTGGGAACTGGCAGCCAAAGTTCCAACTGTTGACGAAAAGTTTATTATTTGTAACGGCGATGAGGGAGATCCGGGAGCGTATATGGATCGCTCGATTTTGGAAGGAGATCCGCATGCCGTAATTGAGGGTATGATGATTGCTGCTTATGCTATCGGTGCAACTGCCGGTTGGTTTTATGTCAGAGCCGAATATCCGTTAGCGGTTGAAAGATTACAGAAAGCAATTCAGGCTTGTAAGAGAAACAGATTACTCGGTAATAATATTATGGGAACTAATTTCTCATTTAATGTTGATATCCGTCTTGGTGCCGGAGCGTTTGTTTGCGGTGAAGAAACAGCTCTCATTCATTCGATAGAGGGAGCAAGAGGGACGCCGCGTCCGAGACCGCCGTACCCGACCAATAAAGGTTTGTGGGAAAAACCGTCTTGCGTTAATAACGTGGAAACTTTGGCCAACATATCGAAAATTTTGTTGAAAGGTGCGGACTGGTTTGCCTCGTTCGGAACGGAAACTTCTAAGGGAACTAAGGTTTTTGCTCTGACAGGTCAGGTTGAACATTCGGGATTAATTGAAGTTCCGATGGGAACAACAATCAATGAAATTGTTAATGAAATCGGCGGTGGAGTTCCTGAAGGCAAAAAACTGAAAGCCGTGCAATCCGGTGGTCCTTCCGGAGGAGTTATTCCTGCGCAACATATGAATATGCCGGTTTGCTATGAAGAATTAAAGAAAATCGGTTCTATTATGGGATCGGGAGGATTGATTGTAATTGACGATTCTTCTGATATGGTAGCCTTAGCAAAATTCTATTTGGACTTTACCGTAGATGAGTCTTGCGGTAAATGTGCGCCGTGTCGTATCGGAGGCAAGCAGATGTTGATGTTGCTTGATAAAATCAATCGTGGACGCGGTAAAAAGAAAGATTTGGAATTATTAAAGAAAATAGCCGATGCAATGAAAAAAGCATCATTGTGCGGTTTAGGTCAAACTGCTCCAAATCCGGTATTATCAACACTTCGTTTTTATGAAGACGAATATACGAATAAATTGCTTGATGGTAAGGTAAAGGAGTAATTGAAATGGTAAAATTGAAGATAGATAATATTGAGGTTGAAGTAGCTGAAGGAACCAGCATTTTAGATGCCGCCAGAAAGGTGCAAGTAAATATTCCGACATTGTGTAAGCATCCCGATGTTGATCCGAGTGCCGGATGCGGAATGTGTATCGTAAAAGTCGGGGGAAGAATAATGCGTTCTTGTTGCACTCCGGCTGCCGAGGGAATGGAAGTTGTTACCAACGACGAAGAACTGAAAGACATCAGAAAAACGGTTTTGAAACTTATTTTAAGTAATCACCCGAATGATTGTCTGGGGTGTTCTCGAAACAGCCAATGCGAACTGCAAGATATGACGGCGGAATTGGGTATTGATCAAAACGAAATTATCAGACTTGTTTCGCAAGAACCTAAAGATGACACTACCGGGGCGATTGTTCTTGATCCGGCAAAATGTATTATTTGCGGAAGATGTGTGAATATTTGTCAGAATGTGCAAAATGTTTGGGCATTGAGTTATTTGCGTCGCGGCTTTGCAACTAAAATTACCGGTGCCAATGATACTAAGTTAGCTGATTCTCCTTGTATTAAATGCGGGCAGTGTGCAGCGCATTGTCCGACCGGTGCAATTACCGACCATGATAATACGCAAAAGGTAGCGGCACTTTTGAACAATAAAGAAAATATAACGGTAGTGCAGATAGCTCCGGCGGTTCGTGTGGCACTTGGCGAAGAATTCGGTTTTCCTTTCGGTTCAAATTTAACCGGAAAAATTTATGCGGCATTGCGCCGTTTAGGGTTTGCTAAGGTATTTGATACAAATTTCGGTGCCGATTTGACGATTATCGAAGAAGCAACCGAATTTGTTCATAGATTTACCAAAAATGATAATTTGCCGATGTTTACTTCGTGTTGCCCGGCATGGGTTGACTATGTGGAAAAATATTATCCGGAAAACTTAGTTAATTTCTCTTCCTGCAAATCTCCGCACCAAATGGTAGGGGCAATAGCCAAGACCTATTGGGCGGAAAAGGCTGGTGTTGATGCGGCGAAAGTGAAGGTTGTATCGGTTATGCCTTGTACGGCTAAAAAGTGGGAAATCGGACGTGACGAAACAATGAACTCTTCCGGTTATAAAGATGTAGATGAAGTTATTACCACCCGTGAATTGGCAAAGATGATAAAAGCTGCGGGAATTGACTTCAAAAACTTAAAAGAGGAAGAAGCTGACAATCCGCTTGGCGAATATTCCGGTGCAGCAACAATCTTCGGAGTAACCGGCGGGGTAATGACGGCTGCTTTGAGAACGGCTTATTTCTATATCACCGGTGAGGAACTCGGTAAATTGAACTTTGAAGAAATTGAAGGCCTTAATGCCGTAAAGGTTGCGGAAATCGATATTAAAGGCACTAAGGTTCGGATTGCCGTAGTTAACGGTGTCGGTAATGTAGCGCCGGTAATGGAAGCAATAAATCAGGCTAAAGCCGAAGGTAAAGAACCGCCTTACCACTTTGTTGAAGTTATGGCTTGTCCGGGAGGATGTATTGCTGGCGGCGGACAACCGCGTGTTATGGGCGCAATGTTTGATAAGCCGTGGGGAATTAACGATGAAATTCGCAAACTCCGTTCCAAAGGTTTAAATACCGAAGATACAGAAGCTCAAAATCGCTTGTCGCACAAAAATGAGTCGATTAAAAAGTTGTACAAAGACTATTTGGGTGAGGCCGGTGGTGAAAAAGCGCACCATTTGTTGCATACAAAATATCGGGCGCGAGATTTGTATAAAAAATAGTATCTAAACCAAAGCAGAAGCTCTTGAAAAATAAACTCAAGAGCTTTTGTTTTTGCTTGACATTAGTATATATTTAAAATAGAAAAATTATTATTAAGATATTATCAGAAAATAAAGAAAGTTAAGTAAATGAACAGTCCGGAATTAGAAACCAAAAGCTTAAAGCGTGAAGTGTTAGTCAGATTGATAAAAGCATTTCTATCAGACAATTTTCCTGAAAATACACGCCTTATTCCATACGATATGCGTCCTAAATATTCGGAAGTTCCGTTTCGGTGTTGTGTTTATAAAGAACGTGGAATTTTAAGAGCCAGAACATTAGCCGGCTTAGGTTTTTCCATTGAAGAAGATGATGAAACAACATTATTGTCGGAATATGCAAAAAGAGCTTTAGAACGCCCGAAGCCGGATCCTAATCCGTTGACGGTAGTGGAAAGCGCATGCCATAGTTGTCCGGCATCGCGCGTTTATGTAACCGATTTATGCCAAAATTGTGTGGCGCGTCCGTGTATGAATACTTGTCGTTTCGGGGCAATTTCGCATGTGAACGGAAAATCTATTATTGATCCTATAAAATGCAAAAAATGCGGAATGTGTATAAGCGCCTGCCCATATGGTGCGATAGTTAAAACGGTTGTTCCTTGTGAAAATGCTTGTCCGGTTGGAGCTATTGCTAAAGATGAGCATGGTTTTGCGCGGCTTGATACTGAAAAATGTATTTCGTGCGGTAAGTGTGTTTCGGCTTGTCCATTTGGAGCGGTACATGCAAAATCGCAGGTTATCGATATTTTAAGACGCATAAAAGAAGGTAGGGAAGTTATAGCTCTTGTTGCACCGGCGGTATTTGGTAATTTGCCGTGCAAACCGGAACAAATTAAAGATGCTCTGCTCAAAATCGGCTATAAATATGTTTATGAAGTGGCGCAGGGTGCGGATATTACCGCAACAACCGAAGCAAAAGATTTTCAAAAAAGATTAGAAAACGGAGCACCGTTTATGACAACTTCGTGTTGCGCCGGATATAATGAATTGGTGAAAAAGGGATTACCGGAAATTAAGCCTTATGTTTCTGATGCTCATACACCTTTATATTATGTAGCCGAAATTGCTAAAAAAGAACATCCTGATGCGGTTACGGTATTTATCAGTCCGTGCTTTGCAAAAAGAAGAGAAGTGCTCGATAATCCGAATATAAACTATTTGATGAATATAGAAGAATTAGGCGCTACTTTAATTGCCTTAGGTATAGATATAGATACTTGTGATGAAAAAGAATTTGAATATAAAAGCTCGAAAGAAGCGCGAGAATTTGCCCTAACCGGCGGAGTGGCAAAATCGGTGCAAGCGGCATGGAAGGGGGAAGCCGGTGCCGTTAAACCGGTAATAATAAACGGATTGGATAAGGCGGCTATCAGAGATTTAAGAATGTATGCCAAAAACGGTAATTGTCCTGCCGGTAATCTGATAGAAGTTATGTGTTGCCAAGGCGGATGTATTGCCGGTAATGCCTGTTTATCCCCTATAAAAGAAGCATTTAAAAAGATTTCCGACTACGGAGCGAAGGCTCAATCGTTGGAAGAAAGGAAGGATTTAAATGACAAGCGTTAAAACTTTAGAAGACTTAGATAAACTTCTTGATAGAGTTCATATTGCTCAAAATAAGTTTGCCACATTTTCGGAAGCAAAAGTTGATGAAATTTTTAAGGCGGCAGCAATGGCGGCTAATAAAATGCGCATTGAGTTGGCTGAAATGGCGGTTGAAGAAACCGGTATGGGGGTATTGGAAGATAAAGTTATCAAAAATCATTTTGCTTCGGAATACATCTATAATAAACACAAAGGTATTAAAACTTGCGGTATTATCAGCCAAGATAAAATTAACGGGACTAAAATAGTGGCGGCACCGCTTGGGGTGCTTGCCGGTATTGTGCCAACGACAAACCCTACTTCTACGGCTATTTTTAAATCGCTTATTTGCCTAAAAACCAGAAACGGCATAGTTTTTTCACCACATCCGAAAGCAAAAAAATCGACTATTGCTGCAGCAAAAGTTGTTTTAGATGCCGCAGTAAAAGCAGGTGCTCCTGAGGATATTATCGGTTGGATTGACGAACCTTCGGTTGAGCTGTCGAGCGCATTAATGCAACATCCGAAAGTGCAGGGAATTTTGGCGACCGGTGGGCCGGGGATGGTTAAGGCGGCTTATTCCAGCGGCAAACCGGCATTGGGTGTAGGTGCCGGTAATACGCCGGCAATTATTGATGAAACGGCAGACATAAAGTTGGCAGTATCGTCGATTTTGTTATCCAAAACTTTTGATAACGGAATGATTTGTGCTTCGGAGCAGTCGGTAATTGTGGTAAAAGATGTTTACGAAGAGGTTAAAAAAGAATTTGTATATCGCGGCGCGTATCTTTTAAATAAGAAAGAGGCCGAAGCGTTGGGAAAAATCATTTTGACAGATAAAGGTGTGAATGCCGGTATAGTTGGGCAGACTGCCTATAAAATCGCCGAATTAGCCGGTATTAAAGTACCAAGCGATACGAAAATTTTGCTGGCAGAACAAACAGATTACAGCGCTAAAAATCCGTATGCTCATGAGAAACTGTCTCCGATTTTAACAATGTATAAGGCTGATGATTTTGAAAAAGCGACAGATATTGCTTTAGCTCTGGTTAATATCGGCGGTTTAGGGCATACATCGGCTCTATATACAGATGCAAGAGTTCAAGACAGGATTGATATGTATGCCCAAAAAATGCCGACAGGACGTATTCTAATCAATTCTCCGTCTTCGCAAGGCGGTATCGGAGATTTGTATAATTTTCGCTTGGAACCATCGTTGACTTTGGGTTGCGGTTCTTGGGGAGAAAATTCGGTAAGTGAAAATATCGGTGTAAAACATTTATTAAATTATAAGACGGTTGCAGAAAGGAGAGAGAATATGTTGTGGTTCAGAGTGCCTCCGAAAATCTATTTCAAACGCGGTTCAACCGAACTGGCGTTACGTGAATATGTCGAAAAGAAAAGGGCGTTTGTGGTTACGGACAGATTTTTGTTTGATTCCGGAGCAACGCGTGCAATAACTGATGTTTTTGAAGATATGAATATCGATTATCAAATTTTCTTTGATGTTCAACCGGACCCGACAATATCTACAGCCAAGCAGGTAATGGCCACGGTAAATGCGTATCAACCGGATTTGATTGTGGCATTAGGCGGTGGTTCGCCGATGGATGTAGCTAAGATTATTTGGTTGTTATATGAGCAGCCTGATACGAATTTTGAAGATATATCCATGCGTTTTATGGATATCAGAAAGCGCATATGCTCTATTCCGGAATTAGGAAAAAAAGCGGACTTGGTTTGTATTCCGACGACATCAGGTACCGGTTCGGAAGTTACTCCGTTTTCGGTTATTACCGATGATGAAACGCATGTAAAATATGCTATTGCCGATTATGCTCTGACACCTAAAATGGCAATTATTGATGCCAACTATGTTGATAATATGCCGAAAGGATTGACCGCTGCCGGAGGGATTGATGCATTGGTTCATGCCTTAGAATCTTATGTATCGGTTATGGCAACCAACTACACAAATTCACTGGCTCTGGAAGCCATTAAGCAAATTTTCCGTTATTTGCCGGCGGCGTATAACAAGGGAGCAAATGATCCGATAGCCAGAGAAAAAATGCACAATGCCGCAACTATTGCCGGTATGGCCTTTGCTAATGCTTTTTTAGGGGTTTGCCATTCTATGGCTCATAAATTGGGAGCTATGTATAACATTCCACACGGAATAGCTAATGCACTGTTGATTTGTCAGGTCATTCGGTTTAATGCGACAGATTGCCCGAAAAAACAAGCAGTGTTTCCGCAGTATATAGCTCCGGAAGCCAAAAAAAGGTATGGGCAAATTGCACACGTGTTATATTTGGCAGATGAAAATGTTTCCGATGATGAAAAAGTGGAACGTTTACTACAAGCTATTGCTAAGCTGAAGGAGGAAATCGGCATACCTAAGTCCATTCGTGAATGGGGTGTAGATGAAAAGCTTTTCAAGCAAAATTTAGATGAGTTAGTCAGATTGGCATTTGATGACCAGTGTACGGGGGCAAATCCGGTATATCCGCTGATGAGCGATATTAAGCAGATGTATCTTGATGCTTATGAAGGAAAATATTAACTATACTTTGTTTAAGTAGAAGATGCTTTTTTTAGAGTGTGTGTTGTGAATTTATATTTTTATAATAGTGTTATTACCCTTATCAAACTTATTGTATTAATGCACTATAGATTTTTCAAAAGGTTTATTTGATGATATTTATAGAAAAATCTGCAGAAGCAATATTACTTCTGCAGATTTTTTCTAACTTACAAAAACTTATTTAATTTCCGAAGTGCAATGCGGGCAACGTGTTGCTTCCAACGGAATATCGCTGCAGCAATACGGGCATTTCTTGGTTGTCGGGGCAGCCGCAGCTGCAGCATCGGCTTCATCTTTCAACATTTTAGCTTGCAACGTGTTAATCGCCTTAATCAAAATAAACACGGCAAAAGCAACAATAATGAAACTGATAACTGTATTTAAAAACGCACCGTATTTAATGGTCACACCTTCAGTTAAATCAATAGCTAAATCAGAAAAATCAACCTTGCCTAAAGCCCACCCGATTGGCGGCATAATCACATCTTCAACCAGAGAAGTTACAATTTTGCCGAATGCGGCACCGATGATGATACCTACAGCCATATCCATCACATTACCGCGCATGGCAAATGTTTTGAATTCGTTAAAAAAGTTCTTAATCATAATCTTATTCCTTTCTTATTATTGATAAATAGGAAAATCGCGACATAAAGCCACAATTTTTTGTTTTGTTTGCGCAATTACCTCATCGGCATTGCCGCGAGCCAATGCATCGACCACATCGCCGATGCAGTTTCCAATCAGCTCAAATTCTTTTTCTTTAAATCCGCGAGTTGTACCGGCCGGTGTTCCCAAACGCACACCTGAAGTAATTGTAGGCGGCTGCGGATCAAACGGAATGGCATTTTTATTGCAAGTGATATGTGCCTTTTCAAGCGCTGTGGTTACCACATCGCCGGTTAATCCTTTCGGGCGCAAATCAACGAGAACCAAGTGCGTATCGGTGCCGCCGGAAACAAGTGCCAAACCGCGTTTAATCAGCGTTTCGCCGAGTACTTTGGCATTTTTAATTATTTGTGCGGCATAGTCCTTAAACTGCGGTGTTAAATCTTCGCCAAAACAAACGGCCTTACCGGCAATAACATGTTCCAACGGACCGCCTTGAGTTCCCGGAAATACGGCAGAGTTAATCTTTTTATAAAGTTCGGCATTGTTGGTTAAAATCATACCGCCGCGCGGGCCGCGTAAAGTTTTATGCGTGGTTGTTGTTACCACATCAGCCAAATTCAGCGGGTTCGGATGCACACCACCGGCAACTAAACCGGCAAAATGCGCCATATCCACCATCAAATATGCCCCAACTTTATCGGCAATAGCACGGAATTTGGCAAAATCTATTTGACGAGGGTAGGCGGAACCACCTGCAACAATGACTTTCGGCTTATATTCCAACGCCAGTTTTTCTGTCGCATCATAGTCAATCAATCCGCTATCTTTACATACACCGTATTGCACTGCCTTAAACATTTTACCGGAAAGCGACACTTTAGAACCATGCGTTAAATGTCCGCCGGCATCCAAACTCATGCCCATCAGCGTATCGCCCGGCTTCATCAGCGCCACATACACAGCCATATTGGCCTGAGAGCCGGAATGCGGCTGCACGTTGACATATTTGGCACCAAACAGCTTTTTGGCACGTTCTTGCGCCAAAACTTCGACTTCATCAATAAATTCGCAACCGCAATAATAGCGATGAGCCGGATATCCTTCGGCATATTTATTGGTCAGAATCGAGCCTTGTGCTTCCATTACCGCCCTTGATACAATATTTTCCGAGGCAATCAACTCCACCTGATCTTGTTGGCGTTTCAATTCCTTTTGAATAATATTCCAGATGTCGGCATCTTCCGTTTTTAAGTTTTGTTCAAAATCCATCTTTTTCTACTCCATAATATCCATTTTATCCAAACGACGTTGGTGCCTTCCACCTTCATATACCGCTTGCATAAAAGTATCAATATATTTAATGACGTCATCAACAGTCATTGTTCTTCCGCCAAAGACGAGAATATTGGCATTGTTATGCTCTTTGGCGAGGCGTGCCACTTCTTTACTGTAAATCAGCGCGGCGCGAATACCTTTGTAGCGATTCGCCGCGATAGAAATTCCCACGCCGGTTCCGCAAATCAAAATTCCCAGATCTGCCGTTTTATTTTGGATGGCGTGAACCATTTTCTGCGCCACATCCGGATAATCAACCGACTCGGAGTTGTAGGTTCCCAAATCCGATAAATTCAGGTCGGTATAGTGTTTTTTTAAGGCTTCTTTCAAGTCGTATCCGCCATGGTCGGCGGCAATAGCTATATTCATTTTTTTCTCCCAAAATATACCTAACTATATAATAAATAAGTAAAATTAAACCCAAAAAAAGTTACTTTTACACAAGCATTAAAAAAAAGTGCAAAAAATTAAAAAAAAAGATTGACGTTTGCTAAAAAATAGGTATATATGGTTTTTGTTGAGTGAGATTGGTCCGCAAACGTGAATGGCCGGTTGGCAGAATGGCTCATGCAGAGGATTGCAAATCCTTCTATATCGGTTCAATTCCGGTACCGGCCTCCAAGATTATTCCGACTTAGCTCAGCGGTAGAGCAATCGGCTGTTAACCGATTGGTCGTTGGTTCGAATCCGACAGTCGGAGCCAATAAAAAAAGACCTCCCTTTGGGGAGGTTTTTTTGTTGCTTTCAGATGACGAGATGAGAACCAATAGAAGTTGGTTCGACTACAAGGCAAAGGCAGACGGGAGTATGCCGGTCGCATTTAGGTAATGAGTGAAAGGAAAAGTCTCTGGTACACATTAGCATTATTATTGAAAAATACTTGCAAGACTGGCGTGAGCGTGATAGATTAAAAGGCAGAATTTGGTAATCTGTTAGGAAAATAATAATGCAGAAAATAATAACCGCAGCGAAACATATATTGATTTTTATAGTATCTTTACTAATTACAACAGGATTTACGGTCGGTATTGTTTCTGCTTTAATTTTACCAGTGTCTGATGAAAATATAATTTCATTCTTCGGTATAAATAAAAAAGAATTTATACAGTACATTTCAGAACTTTTTGCTTGGGCTTTTATTTTGACGTATTTATTCAAAAATAAAATATCAAACAGAGTGTATTTTATTCTTATTTATTTGTCGTTGTGCGCAATTTTGTTATTTGTACCGATGCTGTTGGGGTAATATAGTATAGACAAAGGCGAGCGGCAGAACGCCGGTCGGCGATAAGCCGATTGCCGCAATGAAACGAGCTTAAGCGAGGATAATCCGACAGTCGGAGCCATAAAGAAAAGCCACCCCTTGCGGGTGGTTTTTTACCTTCCTAAATACTTTAATCTAAGCTGCAACTGATTGTAATTCGGCCAAGACCTCTTTTTTCAGCGTTACGTTATCAATCTTGCCGGTGGCCGAGGTCGGAATTTTATCCTTATACAAAATCACTCGCGGCATATACAGTTCCGGATAGCCGTTTTGCTTGATAAAATCGCGCAACATATCAGTTGTCAGGCTCGGTTCGTTAGTTACCACCACGATTTGCTCGCCTTTGTGTTCGTGCGGAACGGCCACCACGCCGCAGCAAAAGTCTTCTTTGCCTTCAAAAGCCTTGGTAATCATATTTTCTACCGCACGCAGAGATACCATTTCTCCACCGATTTTAGCAAAGCGCTTAATTCGGTCTTTGATGCTGATAAAGCCGATTTCATCAATTTCGACCACATCGCCGGTATGATACCAACCATCTTCCGGCGGCACCAAAACCCCCGGATTATCGGCCATAATGTATCCGGCCATCACATTCGGGCCTTTAACCACCAACTCGCCGCCGTTTTCGATACCGTCAACCTTATCAAGCCGACATTGCATCCCCGGACAAAGCTTGCCGATGGTTCCGAATTTGTTAAATACCATGTTGTTCCCCGCTACTGCCGGCGAACATTCGGTAGTTCCGTAAGCTTCCATCAGGCGAACGCCCAATTTTTCGTTCAAAATATTGCGCGTATCGAGTTTAACCCCTTCGGCGCCGGCATAGCACAAACGCAAAGTGCCGAAATCAAGCGGGTGCGAAATCTTGGCATAGCTGCGGAAAAACGTGTCGGTTCCAATCATTACCGTAGCGCCAAGTTCATACAATAAGTCGCTGATAATGCGGAAATGCAATGGGGAAGGGTAAAGAAACACCTTTGCCCCCTGATACAACGCATACAGCGTACCCAAAACCAACCCGAAGCTATGGAAAATCGGCATGGAATTAAGCACCACGTCAGTACGATTGAGCGTTTCAAAGGTGGCAATTTGCCAAACATTGGAAATTACATTCCGGTTGGAAAGAACTACTGCTTTCGGGGCACCTTCGGAGCCGGAAGTAAATAAAATCACGGCACGATCGTCAGGAGTTGCCTTATACGGAACATATTTCACTTTATATTGCAACAAAGCCAAAATCTTGGCAAAAATCGAGATTTTTTTAGCTTCTTCTTCCAAATAGCAAACCTCAAAACCATTCTCTTTTATGGCTTCTACCACCTCTTCAAGTCCGGCTTTTTTAACAAACATTTTGGAAGTAATAACCTTTTTGCAAAGGGTACTCTTCAGTCCGCTGACGATATTTTTGACGCCGGCGCTGAAATTAAGCATTACCGGTACTTGACCGTAGGCATTCAGTCCGAAAAATGTGCAAATTGCTGCTACCGAATTCGGCAACATTATTGCTACAGATTCCTGATGTGCGGCATTTTTATGGAAGTGCCGCCCGAGAACGTAAGATGCCAGCATGATATCTTTGAAACTTTTCGGCTTGCGGGTAATATCTTCAAGCACCTTAGGACGCTTAAAACCGAAGGCCTTTTTAGCGTGGATTTTGGCCGCTTTAATCAGTTGCGTAAATACCGTAAGTTGCGGATTATACATAGCTTCAAAGGCTTGTTCACGCATAATCATATAGATTTCGTTGGAAATATGGTTACGTTGATGGCGCAGTTCGTCTTTGAGCTTTAACGGTCTCGGGGCATCGACCACAATTTTAACTTTCGGGAAATAGCGGTGCGGCAAGCGTCCTCTGGTCTTTGAAAAATGGCAATATTGCAAGCCGTTAATCCAAATCGGGATAACCGGAGAATCGGTTTTATCGGCGAGCAAGCCGGCACCTTCATAAATCTTCATAATATTGCCGTTTAAGGTCATTCTTCCTTCAGGAAACATCACACAAAGACGGCCGGAATTAACTAAAGAAATGAGTTGTTTCAAATCAGGAATATCAATATTGCCGTATTCAACCACATCGGCGGTTTTCATCAATAAACGCACCCAATAGCTGCGGTACAGTTGTCCGTGCAACGCGAAAACCGGATTTCCCGGTAAAAAAGCAAACAACACAATCGGATCAACATAAGAAACGTGGTTAGATATATACAATCCTTTGGTTGGCAGTTTTGAAATGTCAAAACGCATTTCAAAACGAACCTTAAAAAGTCTGAAAAAACAACGCAAACAAAAACGAACAAAATCACGCATCATGGCATTTTCTCCCAAAATATCCAAACGTGCGGTCAGTATATTATATTTTATTTTGTGTGTAAAGGACGATATGGCAGAAATACCCATTGACGGTGGAAATATTGTGTGGTATAAGGAGATTGAATAAAAATTATAAATATATTATTAGAAACTATGAAACAGTCTATGATGAAAGTAGCTATATGCTACGATTTTGATGGAACTCTTGCTCCCGGCAACATGCAAGAATATGGATTTATGAAAGCTCTAAAGACCACTCCGAAGAGCTTTTGGAATAAATCGGAAGCACTATCCGTTCAACAACATGCGGATAAGAATCTCTGTTATATGTATACAATGCTCAAAGAAGCTGAGGCAAAGCAAGTGTCTTTCCGTAAGGAAGATTTGGAAAAATATGGTAAAGATATTGTGCTTTTCAAAGGTGTAGAAACTTGGTTTAGCCGCATCAATGCCTTTGCCAAGAAAAACGGTATCGAACTACAGCACTATTTACTTTCTTCGGGTTTGAAAGAGATTGTCAGTGGTTTGCCTATCAGTAAAGAGTTCACTCGCGTTTATGCTTGCTCTTTCATGTATGATGCAAACGGTGTTGCCTTTTGGCCGGCTCAAGTTGTCAACTACACG
Organism: uncultured Pseudomonadota bacterium; assembly: GCA_902763155.1. Lineage (GTDB taxonomy): Bacteria > Pseudomonadota > Alphaproteobacteria > RF32 > CAG-239 > RUG410. Next base: position 40,046 of record CACWQS010000001.1, read on the forward strand.
ACCAAGACACAATATCTGTATCGTATCAATAAGGGGTGCTTGGATGAAACTGATATTTCGGTGAACGAAAAGATGTCGCATGATTTGCGTGCCATACCTTTTTCGCGAATGCTTTATATCGGCGACGGATTAACTGATGTTCCGTGTATGTCAACGCTGCATAAATTTGGTGGACAGGCGCTTGCCGTATATCGTCCGCATACGAAAAACGGTATTACCAATGCGCAAAAGCTGTTAAAAGGTGAGCGTGTCGATAATATTGCGCCGGCGGATTATTCCGAAGGAAGCAGGATAGATATCATCATCAAAGCTTGGCTTATAAAACTTAAAGCCGAAAGGGATATGAAATCTTGAAAATAAGAAAAGGTCGTTATTGTGGCGACCTTTTCTGCGTTTAAAGATGTTTATTTTAAGCGCGAACGGCTTGCGTTTTTATCTGCTTACCGTGGCGCATTTGTTGCACTCCGACGCCTTTTTTACCGGCTAAACGCACATAGCGGAATAACGAACTTTGCACTTTGGGAGGGATAGTTTTAGAGCTTTTTAGCACATCATTTAGTGTTTTTTCGATACTGAAATAACCATAACGGCGATATATTTCAGCGGCATAAAGGTAATGTGATGCCGAAATATCGGCGGGGAGGGTAATTTTTCCATCTTTAATTTGTTTTTCCATATCTGCCAGCATTTTATCGCGTTTTTCGGTACCTATAAATTGAGCTAACCGATGGTTATAAAAATTAGTATATGCTTTAGATTCTTGAATTGCTGTATCTTTCTTAACTTCAAGCTGTGCTTTTTTAATAAATGTACCTAAAGTGTAGTCAGTCGGTTTAGGCATGCTAAAGCGCTGAAAATTAGGTAATTTATTGATATTTATTGATGATTTTTGTGATTGCCGATTTTCCATAGCATTAGAATCATTTTTCAAACCGAATATACTTCCCATAGCTACCATAACAGCAGGGATTATATATTTTAGTTTGTTCTTTGTTCTTTGCCAAAGGCTGAAACAAGTTGTTGTTTTTTCTTTCTTTGGCGTATTCCATAATCTGGTCCACCACGTTTGTTCTTTAGGTTTAGATAAATATTCACGCACATCATAAGATATTTGAGTTTGCAACTTGTCTAATAATTCATCTCTCTTTTCCAAGCCGAAAGTATTGATATATTCTGCAAACGTTTCGGTGTCGGTTGTTTTTATGTTTAATTCACCGCTAAGAAAATGAGCAAAATATGTATCTGCCACATTTTGCAGATGTTCAATTTGGGTATATTTGTGTGCTTCCAAATGGTTGCGTCTTATATAGTTTAATTTGCTAATACAGTCGCGCAAAAAAATTCCTGAAACGTTCAGTTTCTTTTCTTTCATCTTTTTCCTCTTTATGTATGATTGTTTGTTTTACATTCATAAAAATAGCGTTGCATCAATATAGTTTGATTTTTGGAGCTGTCAATAAATTATTCAACTAAAGAATATTTTTTTAGCGAGTGTATATATCTGTATAAAACAGTTTATTACAGATTGGTCATCAAAGACTAATTCTTTATGATACTTAGAAAAACATTTATTGGTTAAAGCAATCGTATAAATTAATTTATTACGAAAGTTTATCTATTGCTGTTTTTATACGTTTTAATGTTTCCTCTTTACCCAAAATAACCGCCAATTCGGTGGCACCTCCCGGGGTTGTTTCCTTACCGGAAAGGGCAATTCGTACCGGATATAAAATCTGCCCGTTTTTCATTTCATGAGCAACGGCCGTATTTTTTAACGTTTCAAAAAGGTTTTCATTGGTCCATTCGGTTACTTCAGATAATACAGGCAATACCAATTCCAATGCCTTTCGAGCGATTTCCGATGTGGTTTTCATCTTTTTGTTTTCATACAGGGCAGGGGAATATTCCTTTACCGCTTGCAAAAAGTCAATTTGCTCCGTAATTTGTCCCAATGTTTCTACACGCGGTTGCAAAGCCGCACTTAAAGCAATGCGGTCTATCGGAGTTGTGATATGAGCATAATATGGTTCAGCCAGAGCGGCAAATTCTTCGGCGCTTAAGTTACGGATATAGCACCCGTTCATCCATGTTAATTTGTTAATATCAAAAATTGCCGGAGATTTGTTTAAGCGTTCTGAAGTGAAGCATTGTTTCAGTTCATCAAGCGAAAAAATTTCGCGTTCATCACCGGGATTCCAGCCTAAGAGGGCAATATAATTCAAAATTGCTTCCGGTAGATAGCCTTTGGCAACAAGGTCTTGGAAAGAGGCGTCGCCGTTGCGTTTACTTAACTTATGTTGCGCATCTTTCATCACCGGCGGAACATGCACATAAATAGGTGGCTCCCAGCCGAAAGCCTCGTAAATAAGATTATATTTCGGAGTGGAAGAAATATATTCGTTACCACGAACAACATGAGAGATTTGCATCAAATGGTCATCAATCACATTGGCAAAATTATAGGTCGGCAGACCGTCAGATTTCAGCAATACGCCTTCATCAAGTTCGTCGTAATCAATTTCAATATCACCATAAACAACATCATGAAAGATGGAAGTGCCTTTTTTATTGATATTTTGGCGCACCACAAAAGGTTCTCCGGCTGCTATGCGCTTTTTTGCTTCTCCCAGCGGAATAAGCCGGCACGGGTCTTTTAATTTGGCATGGGTTGTGATGTTTTCTTCCTCGTTTTCTTCTTCATCTTTATGGGCACAAAAACAATAATGCGCTCCGCCGAGTTCGACTAATTTGTGAGCATATTCGGCATAAATAGATTTGCGTTCCGATTGCACATAAGGACCGAAATTGCCGCCGATATCCGGACCTTCGTCCCACAGCATTCCCACTCGCTTTAAAGTTTTGAAGATAATATCCGTTGCGCCTTCAACATAGCGTTTTTGGTCGGTATCTTCAATACGCAAAATAAAATCTCCGCCTGTCGATTTAGCAATCAGATATTCATATAAAGCGGTGCGCAAATTACCGATGTGCATATAACCGGTAGGGCTTGGGGCAAATCTGGTTCTGGTTTTCATTTGAATTTCCTCATTTTTATTTAACATATACACAAGCATAAAACAAAAAATAGCGAATGCAAGTATTTTCTACTTTTAATTACTTTTACTTAAAAAATTTGTTATTTTTCGGGAAGCCGAACGGAACCAGTTTTCCTACCTGTGCTCGATGTCCAAGCCAAGTTATCAGTTCTTTTTCGGTGCATATACCGCCGGTACGGCTGTAACTGAAGCCGACTTCGCCGTTAAATATTTGAATGTCGGTAATTGAGCCGTCTTTATATTTTTGCAGCAAAACGCCGTGTCCGCGCGCCATCGTCGGGATTTCTTCCGCCTTAAACACCAATAACTTGCGGTTTTCGCCGACAATTGCCACATAATCACCGGTCATTTTAAGGCAGAATTTGACTGTTTCTCCGTCAAGCACATTCATAATCTTACGTCCTTGCCGTGTTTGCGCCAAAATATGATTCTCATCAACTATAAATCCATACGCCTTATCCGATGCTAACAAATATTGCGCGGCAGGATCATAAACAAACATTGCGGCTACATCGTCATTATTGGCCAAATCTATCATCAGACGCACCGGTTGTCCGAAACCGCGTCCGCTCGGAATATCATTTGCCGCAATGCTGAAAAACTTGCCTTTGTTATCTAAAATCACGATTTTATCGGTGGTTTGAGCATGAATAGCAAATGCCAAGGCGTCATCATCTTTGAATTTGAACTCGTCTTTCAAATCAGCGTAGCCTTTAAGCGCTCGTATCCAGCCTTTTTGCGATAAAATTACGGTAATTGGCTCTTTTTCTATCATCGCTTCTACCGGTACTTCAATATCAGTTGGTGCTTCGGCAAATTCGGTGCGACGGCGCCCCAGAGCCGTGCGCTTACTATATTTTTCCTTAATACGCTTAATTTCTTCAGCTATTGCTTCCCAGCGCTTATCTTCGTTATTTTGCAAGATTTCCAATGTTGCTTTTTCGGTCAACAAATCGCTGTGTTCAGTTTCAATTTGTGCTTCATCAAGTTTGCGTAAGTTACGCAATTTCATATTTAAAATCGCTTCAGCCTGCGTATCTGTCAGCTTGAATTTTGCCATCATTACCGCCTTTGGTTCATCTTCTTCGCGGATAATTCGGATAATTTCATCGAGGTTCAGATAGGCAATCAGGTAGCCTTCAAGAATTTCAAGTCTTGCGTTAATTTTATTTAATCTATAATTGATTTTACGTAATAAAATGTAATTTCTGTGCAGTAAATATGCTTTCAAAACCTCTTTAATACTCATCACGTGCGGCACCCCGTCAGCGTCAAGCACATTCATATTCATATTGAACTTAGCTTCCATATCGGTCAGCTTATAGAGTTGTTCCATCAGCATTTTGGCATCAACCAGACGGCTTTTCGGCTCTAGCACAATCCGCACATCTTGTGCCGATTCATCACGCACATCGCCTAAAAACGGCAGTTTTTTATTAAGCAGAAGCTCGGCGATTTTTTCTATCAGCTTTGATTTTATTACTCCATACGGAATTTCTGTTACCACAATCTGATATTGCCCATGTCCCAAGTCTTCGGTGCCCCATTTGGCACGAATGCGGAAATTACCTTTTCCTTGCTGGTAGTTATGTAATATAGTTTCAAAACTATCTACAATGGTGCCGCCGGTCGGAAAATCCGGCCCTTTGATACGTCGCACCATAGCTTCATCGTCGGCATCGGGATTTTCAATCAAATACAGCATGGCATCACTGACTTCGCTCAAATTATGCGGCGGAATATTGGTTGCCATACCAACGGCAATACCCATCGCGCCGTTGCACAGCAAATTCGGTACCATTGCAGGCATTACCGACGGTTCACTGTCTTCGCCGTCGTAGGTGTCGACAAACTCAACCGCGTCATCGTTCAATCCGTCCATCAAATCCATGGCAAATTCGGTCAATCGCGCTTCGGTATAACGCATTGCCGCCGCACCGTCGCCGTCAATATTGCCAAAGTTGCCTTGTCCGTCAACCAAAGGATAACGTACCGAAAAATCTTGTGCCAATCTTACCATGGCTCCGTAAACGGCGCTATCGCCGTGCGGGTGATATTTACCGATAACATCACCGACAACGCGCGCGCATTTTTTGTAACCATTCTTTGGGTCCAAATGCAGTTGCCGCATGGCATACATCAAACGCCGATGCACAGGCTTTAAGCCATCGCGAACATCGGGAAGCGAGCGTGATACAATGGTTGACATCGCATACGATAAATAACGTTTGCTTAACTCTTCGCTAAATTGCACATCTCTGATTTTGATATTATCTTCTGCCATATTTCACCTACATTTTCTGCGATAAAGCTAAAATATGCAACAAATTAGCACGGTTTTCCGGTAATTGCAAGTTGTGTTGCATTAAAAAATTCTTATTAAGGAAACTTCCGGTCATCTCTAAAACATTGGCTATTTCAGCCGTTGCGGGTAAATAATTGCGCTCGGCAATATATTGTGGATAAGCATACAACTTGTCGCTATATGGCGCTCCCACTTTTTCGCATACCGCACGTCCGGTTTTGGGCGATATATAACGCAGATTTTCGCGCGAACCGGTTACCGCACATTCACTTATATCTAACCCTATGCCTAAAAATTCCAACAGATAAAACTCGAAAAACGAATAATAAACCAACCAATTCGGTTCATCTAAGTGTTTGAAAAAGTCGTCTATCGAATTGAAAAGATTACCTAAATCATCATTTTCAGCCACGCAAATATCCAGAAGCCGGCTCATTGAAATCAGCGCTTCGATTTTTTCATTTTCTAACATAAAATCCGCCGCATGGGAGTGCACCAGTTCCACGCCTTTAAGACTCAGCATATTTTCTTCCACTCGTGCATAGCCGTTAAACGAAATATAGTTGCCGAGCTGATAAGTTCCTAAATTACGCTTATTTAGTGCTCCGTTTGCATAACCGACGATTTTTCCGAGCTCGGGACATACCAACGTTACAATCGCCGATTTCTCACCGTGATTTCTGATTTTAATGATATATCCTTCGCCGCTTACTTGCATTACTATCCTTTATAAATCGTGTATGATTGACTTATTTACCTTATCAAACGCCATCAATTCGCTGATTACCCGTTCCATATCTTTCAAAGCGATTGAATTAGGACCGTCCGAAAGTGCTTTATCCGGATTTTCGTGTGTTTCGATAAATACACTGGCAATGCCGACCGCAACTGCCGCCCGTGCCAAAACCGGTGCGAATTCGCGCTGACCGCCGGTAGTGCCGCCAAGTCCTCCCGGCTGTTGCACTGAGTGGGTAGCGTCAAATATAACCGGATAGCCGGTATCTTTAGCCATCTGCTTTAAGCCACGCATATCTGTTACCAGCGTATTATAGCCGAAACTGGTACCGCGTTCGGTAACACAAATCGAATGATTACCGGAATCCTCAGCTTTTTTGACAATATTTTTAACGTCCCACGGAGCTAAAAATTGTCCCTTTTTTATATTGATAACTTTACCGGTCTTTGCTGCCGCCACCACCAAATCAGTCTGGCGGCACAAAAACGCCGGAATTTGCAACATATCTACATATTTAGCTGCAATTGCGCATTGTTCGCGCTCATGAATATCGGTTACAATCGGCAACTGCGGATAAAGTTTCTTGATTTCGGCAAAAGTACGCATGCCTTCTTCAAGTCCCACGCCGCGAGCGCTGTTAATCGAAGTGCGATTAGCTTTGTCAAAAGAAGCTTTAAAAATATAAGGAATACCGAGTTTTTTTGTTATTTCGACCAATGATCCGGCAATAAAAATTGCGTGTTCACGGCTCTCAATTTGGCACGGACCGGCTATCAAAGCCAAAGGTTTTTCGTTTCCCAGTTCAACATTGCCAACCTTAATAACCTTTTGCTCCATTTTCTTTTCTCCTTAAAGTTCAATCCTTCCGAATGCAAACAATACGTTACCGTCGTTTTTTATTCCCGGGACATACGCTGCTTGAATATTAAATCGTTTATAGCCGACACCGATAAGCGGTAATGGTAGAGGTACCGGAATATAGGCATATTCATGGCGTTGCGTCAGACCAAGGGTGTATCCGACACCGGCACGCCATTCGTGGTGTTCGCCTGCCGTCCAGTTCCATTGTCTGGCATAGCCGAAATAGGTTTCGGCATACGAATTGGAATCTTTAAACGCCATAGCATATATACCAGACCATGTTTGTTCATCGTTATAATGCGACATACCCAAACCGAAACCCCACGGATGTTCATTATATTTGTTAATATGTTCTCTATCATAGGTTAAACGATTATGCCACGCATAAAACGGTACATACATATCATAGTAATGACCGCAATAAATATCTTTAACGTCTTCAACAACAAAATCGGTCCATTCGCCTAATTTATCGCGCCAAGATGCTTGCGCCGGCAAAGAAATTATAAGGCTCAAAGCCAAAATAAGTAAATTTTTTTTCATTTATAAGTCTTCCTGTTTTAATAGTTCTTCAGGTGTTACGATACCGCACGATAACACATATTTGATACCGTCTTCAACACTCATATCCAACTTAATAACATCATTTTCCGGCACAAAAATCAAAAAACCGGAAGTAGGGTTTGGTGTGGTCGGAACATAAATACTGAGCATTCTTTGCCCGATTTTATCGGCAATTTCGCCGCCGGTATCATCTTTACTGACAAATGCGATAGTCCATAAATCTTTTCTGGGATATTGAACCAACACTACTTCGCTGAATGAACGGGATTTTTGCGATAAAAATGTTTCAAAAATTTGTTTCATTAGTGAATATATACTTGATATTACCGGCATTTTGCGAATAATTCGTTCCCAAAGTTTCACAAAAAATTTGCCGACATATCCTGTGGTCAGCATACCGATAAGCATCAGCACTGCAATCAGCAATACCAACCCCAGTCCCGGCACTGCATAAGGCACAAAATTGCCTATTTTCCATTGTTGCGGTATCAGATGGCTGGTTGCTTCGTTAATCCACATTACCAAGTGATACGACATATAAACCGTAATCGCCACCGGTGCAGCGACAATTACGCCGGTTAAAAGATAATTTTTTACTCTATTCCAAAATTTAGTTTTAATATCCTTAGCCATTTATTTCCTCATTATATCGTTGATAATCATTTGTACTTTTTGTCTTCCCTGCCATTCGTCCAGTTTGATATAGCCGACAACATCATATACATCACCGTGGTTGTTCAGTAATGCCTGTCCGATTTCGTTATCGGCAGAGCGAAAAGCGATTGCCGAGATTGTTGCTCCGCTTGGAGAAGTCAGCAAACAACGCACGTGCCCGCTACCGATAATTGCCGGTTTGATTATTTGCACATTCTGAAGCAAAATCTGCGGTTCCGGATTACCGGTTCCGAAAGGTTCCAGCATTGCTAAATTTGCGGCAAAACCAACATTGACCGCACTTAAACTGACGGCGCAATCAATATTTAATATCGGCACAATCTTATCATTACCCAAATGTTTGAGTACATATTCTCCTACAAACTCTTTAAACGCCGGAATTTGTTCCGTTGTCAGCGAAAATCCGGCCGCCATAGTATGACCGCCACCACCTTTGATTACCCCATGTTCTTTGGCAGAGATAATCAGCATTCCCAAATCGAGTCCGTCAACCGAGCGTGCCGAACCTTTAACTTCATCAGGTTCAATACTCATCACAAACGCCGGCATATTGTAGCGTTCGCGCAATTTTCCCGCCACAATGCCGATAACTCCCTGATGCCAATTATCACCATAGGCAAAAGCCATCGGATATTCTTGGGCTTCTTTTTCCACTTGTTCGATAGCCTCCAACAGCACAAAGTTTTCTATTTCTTTACGTTCGCCGTTAAAAGAATCAAATTTTATTGCCAGTTCTTTGGCTTCGTTTTCGTCTTCGGTAGAAAGTAACCGGCTTCCCAAATTGGCATCACCGACGCGTCCGCAGGCATTTATTCGCGGCCCCAGTACAAAACCCAGATGATAAGCGCGCGGAGCCGTTTCCATTTTAGCAATCCGCATCAAATTTTTTAAGCCCAAATTCTGTTGAGAAGCCATCACCTTCAGACCTTGCTTCACATAGGCGCGATTTAAGCCCAACAGCGGAACTACATCGCAAACCGTGCCGAGCGCAACCAAGTCAAGCCAATTCATAAGTGGCGGCTCTGAGTGCGTTTTGTAAAAACCTTGTTGGCGTAATAAGCGGTTAACCGCCACCAAAAACATAAAGCCAACACCGACTGCCGACATATACTCTAAATATTGATAAGGATTGGTTTCGTCTAAGCGTTTAGGGTTAATAACAGCATAAACTTCAGGTAAAACGGCTTCGGCTTCATGGTGGTCAAGAACAATAATTTCAAAACCGTCTTGTGTGGCTTTATTGAGTGGTTCAAAAGCAGTGGTGCCGCAGTCTATGGTTATTACCAATTTTACTCCGGATTGTTTAAATTCGGCAAAAGCCAAATCGTTCGGACCATAGCCTTCTTCACGCGAGGGAATATGCACTATCGGCTCTATTCCAACCGCTCTGAAAAAACGTCGCAATTCTGCGGTAGAAGTTGCACCATCGACATCATAATCACCGATAACAGCTATTTTTTCGCCGTTGATTACTGCTTCTGCGGTTCTTTTCGCCGCTTTTTCCATATCTTTTAAAACATACGGATCCGGCATCAGGTCTTTAATCTTAGGTTGCAAAAACGCCGAAACATCATCGTAGGCAATATGTCGGCCGGCTAAAATTTGTGCTATATATGGTGGCACTTCGTAGGCTTGCGCTACCCGTGCGCACCAACTTTCATCGGTTTGAACCATGCGCCAAATATTACCGCTTAAAGAAATTTTTTCCTGTTCTTGCACCGTTTGCCCCAAGTCTAAAATTCAACATGTGTTGATTTTACATATTTTTCTGCCTGATACAAGCACAATAACTCCTTTTTAACAAAATTTTACACTTGCATTAAAGTATTTGAGTATTTATAGTTGCGTAGGGAGGAAAAATGCGTTTTTTAATATCAATAGCTTTAATTTTGTTTGCAGATACGGCATTTGCAGGGCAAATTGTCAACGTTACGTCACCACAGAATGAGATTCGTTGTTCGTTTACGATTGAAGTTGCCGATACAACGAAGGCTATTGAAACCGGTTTGATGTATCGGAAAATTTTGCCTGAAGATGCAGGTATGTTGTTTGATATGTCGGTTATTCCGCCTCAAAATCCGATAGCGTTTTGGATGAAAAATACTTACATTCCGCTCGATATTTTGTTTATTGATGAGGATAATATAATTTTTGATATAAAACAAAATGCCAAGCCGCAAGATACAACACTGATATGGCCAATTCGTCGCCCAAGGTATGTATTGGAAATTAACGGCGGTAAGGCGCAATCTTGCGGCATCGGTATTGGTGATGTTGTCCGTAAATAAATCTTAAAATATTTTGATTTTATTTACCATAGATTAAGTATCATTTTATATTATTTGCAGAAAGAATAATGTAAAGGAACTGTAAAATGAATAAATTTTCTCTTTTAATTATGCCAGTATTGGTTGTTTCATCATTAGCTCAGGCTGCAGAAACCGAGGCTCCTGAAGGTGCCGGCTCAGAAACTATGGGCTGGACGGCTAATTTGAAAAAAGCCGCTTTCCAAGTGACTTCTACTCAAGTAAGTAATGCTGAAGAATATCGCAATTCTCCTAATTCTGAGTTGAGCGGTGACAGCGAAACCGTAGTTAAAGGTGTGTTTGACTTTTCACTTACGCAAGAAAAGGAAAATTATAAATGGGAAAACTCTTTGTTTGCCGAATATGGTAAAACCAAGCTCAAACCTGTCGACGGTCCGGATGTAACCAACGAAACAGCTGATAAAATATTACTTACCACCGATTATTCACGCAAGATGTGGCAATATTGGGATGCCTACGTCGGCCCGTTTGCCAACATCGGTTACCAAACCGAATTTAAGCCGAATGACGGAGCTCCTCGCACCAAAATTTTCCGTGGAATGACCGGTCTTAAAATGTTTGACGGAAAATATATCAAAAATTTGTATGGCGCACTTGTTGGTGAATATGATTTTACATACAGTAGTGACAAAACTACCAAAGCAGCTTACGAAATAGGTATGGAGGCGGAATGTCCTTTGCGCGAAGGTGTAGTTTTCCATGCAGATACTTATTGGCGCGACTATTTTGCTTACAGCGCTTATAATCCGACTGATTTTGAATATGAACTGAGTGCTAAAGCTAATATGATGGTCGATATTTATGAAGGTCTGCAAATTGGTCCGTTTATTCAGTATTTTCGTGCCGAAGATCGTGGATCCAGTAAAGCAGGAGCCAGCACCATTATCGGTATCGAAGGTTCTTATGGCGGTTCTTGGGGATTATAATTTTCTCATCACAGAGATAAGCGGTAAATGTAATGTTTGCCGCTATTTTTGTTTGTATCTGCAGATAAATTGCTTGCAAAGCGGAAAAATATGTGTTCTAATGCAGAAAAGTAAGGCAATCCGGAGGGGATAAATATTATGTCTATGTGGAAGAAAATTTTTTTGGTGATTTTCTTTATGTGCACGATGTATTTCGGCGGTTTAAGCACGCAAAGTTCCAGTCCGTTGGCACAAGGGTTCGGTTTTTTTGCGGTAATTATTGCTTTCGGACTTTTATATGTGATTTCGCGCGTGATGTGGCAAGCAATGGGGTTTGTTTCGTCTTTTTTTATCATAGGTTCGGTGGTTGTTTTCATTCTCTATAGTCTGGGATTGTTAGGGCAGAATAGGTCGTTAAGCGGGTTTATAAGTGGTTCCCCCATAAGGCAATTTGCCGGAGCAAACAGCAAAGATGATGTCGGATATGCCGATATAGAGGCCGAGTTGTATGGTAGCGGCAGTGTTGAGGGTAATAAAGCTCTGTTAGCCGGAGCAGTGCCAGCACAAACGCAGCAAGCAGAATTGATAACGGATGCCGATGAAGAAGGTTGGTTGGAAACTATTAAAGGCTTCTTTAATTTTGGTGAAAATGCAAATTTGATGGCAGATTTTAATCCGAGTGATTATCCTTATTTGGAAGGTTCGGCAGCAGTGGTAACTGCCAGTGTTTTACGAATGGAAGGTTTATATATCAAACTTTTAGGGATAGATGCTCCGGATCCGGCGCAAACATGTGCAGACAGACATGGTGGACCTTATCGCTGTGGTAAAAGGGCAATTACTTGGTTGCAAAATTGGTTACATAATCAACCCTTAAGATGTCATATTGTAGGTAAGGTTGAACATAATCATGCAACGGGAGTATGTTTTACAATAGGCGGGCAATATGATGTTGCGGCAGCGGTGGTCGGAGCCGGTTGGGCGCTGGCGTATTCGCAAAATACAAGGATATATGAGCCGTATGAAGAGCAGGCGGCAGAACAAAGACGAGGTTTGTGGAGCGGACGTTTTTATAAGCCGTGGGACTGGAGAAGAATTCAAAATCGCAAGGTAAAAATTCAAATTAACAACACGAAATCCGGAGGTTTCGGCTTTATGGATTGGTTAGACGGGTTATTCTAATGAAAAAAGTATATATTTCAAGTAGTGAAACGGAAACTGCCGCGGTAGCGAGTAAATTGGCACAAATAACAGAGCGTGGAGATATTTGGGCTTTGAGCGGGACACTCGGAATGGGAAAAAGTGTGTTCGCAAGAGCGTTTATTCAAACTTTAAGTGATGCTGAAGAGGTGCCTAGTCCGACATTTACTTTGGTTCAGACATACAGAACTCCGATGTTTGATATCTACCATTATGATTTGTATCGCTTAAAAGAAGCTAGTGAGATTTTTGAGTTGGGGGTAGAAGAAGCCTTCTATGAAGGGGTGAGTCTGGTGGAATGGCCGGAAAAAATGGGCTCATTTGCTCCGCGCAATATGTGGCATATTGTAATTGAAGCCGATGGTGAAAAGCGTAAAATTACCATTTCAACCGATGATGAACAGAAAATTAAGCGATTGGCAGATGTGTAAAAGTATGCAAATTCATGCAACTATGGTGGTTTGTAACGGACAAGGGGTTTTGCTTAAAGGAGCAAGCGGTAGCGGCAAGTCCGATTTGGCTTTGCGTCTGATTACAAACAAAAGGGCAAGACTGGTTGCCGATGATGTGGTAGATTTGTATGAAAAAGATGGAAAAATATTAGGAACCGCACCGCAAAATTTGCAAGGACTATTAGAGATCCGTGGGGTAGGTATAGTAAAATACCCGTTTATTAATGATGTAGCAATCAGTTTGGTAGTAAATTTGGTAGCATCTGATAAAGTGGAGAGAATGCCGAAAAATGAGTATGAAAATATTTTAGGGGTTGAAATTCCGAAAATAGATTTGTATGCTAGAGAGAGTTCGGCGCCGGAAAAGGTATGGACTAAACTTTTCGGGTGCGTTGTTAATGATATATCTGTATAAGGATTAAAAATGCCGGAAAAGAAAAGTATTGCTTCATTTTTGCAGTCTTTAGGGAAACCGCTGGTAGGTTTCGTTATCAGCTTGGGATATTTTTCGCGATTTGTGGCAAAATCGGTATATAATTGTTTTATGCCGCCGTTTTATGTTAAGTTGTTCTGCCGACAATTTATGAATATCGGTTTTTATTCGTTACCGGTGGTGGGGTTAACTACGCTTTTTGCCGGTATGGTAATTGCTATTCAAACCTATTCGGGGATTTCAAAATATGGCGCGGAAAGTGCTGTGGCATTGGTGGTATTAATTTCGGTAACACGCGAGTTGGCTCCGGTGCTGTCGGCTTTGATGGTGGCCGGACGTATCGGTGCGGCGATGGCGGCGGAAATCGGGACAATGCGGGTAACCGAACAGATTGATGCTCTGGTTACATTGTCGGCCAACCCGTTCCGTTATTTGATTGCTCCGCGGATTTGGGCGGCAATTGTGGTGATGCCGTTGTTGGTACTTTTCGGTGATGTTATCGGTATTTTCGGCGGATATGTGGTTGGTATTTATAAGCTCGACTTCAATCCGGCCAACTACATTAACAACACAATGACTAATTTGCAAACGATAGATGTGATGACCGGTGTGGTAAAAGCGGCGGTGTTCGGATTTATTATTTCGATTATGGGATGCTACCATGGATATCGTTCCAAAGGTGGGGCGCAAGGTGTGGGGGAAGCAACTACCAACGCCGTGGTTTCGTCTTCTATTTTGATCTTGATTTTCAACTACTTGATAACGGAAGTGATTTTTTCAAGATAGAGGTTGCCATGACAGATAATAAGATAGAAATCAGAAACTTGTATAAATCCTTTGGTAAGAAAAAGGTGCTTGATGGGGTTGATTTAGATGTAAAGCGCGGTGAGTCATTAGTAGTTATTGGCGGATCAGGTACCGGAAAATCGGTGCTGATTAAGTGTATTCAAGGGCTTCTGATACCCGATTACGGTTCAATTAAGATTGATGATGAGGAAGTAGTCGGTACAAAAAAGGACATTCATCAAAAAATGGGAATGTTGTTCCAAGGAGCAGCATTGTTTGATAGCTTGAGTGTTTGGGAAAATGTGGCATTTAGGCTTTTGGAGAACAGTAATGTTTCGCGACGTGAGGCACGTTTAAGAGCCGTGCAAGTGTTGCGCCAAGTGGGATTGGCTCCCGATGTGGCGGATTTATCGCCGGCGGAGCTTTCCGGAGGAATGCAGAAACGTGTAGGATTGGCACGGGCGATTATATGTCAGCCGGAGATTATTTTCTTTGATGAGCCGACGACAGGATTAGATCCGATTATGGCCGATGTGATTAATGATTTGATTATTGAATCGGCACGCGGTTTGGGAGCTTCAACATTAACGATTACTCATGATATGGCGTCGGCACGCAAGATTGCCGATAGGATAGCAATGCTCTACCAAGGAAAAATTATTTGGAGCGGCACGGTTAAAGAAATGGATAAATCGGATAATCCGTATTTGCGGCAGTTTATCAGCGGCAGTTCACAAGGACCTATAAAGGTGGAAGTGTAGGCAATTATGGCAAAAAAAACGGTAACATATATTTGTCAGAATTGCGGAGCGCAATATGTGCGTTGGCAGGGCAGGTGTGATGGTTGCGGCGAATGGAATACCATTGTGGAAGAAGTTTCGGCGGCAGATGATGGTTTTACAAAGTTAAGCAAGCATAAGCGCGAAGGAAGAATGATAGATTTTGTGCCGCTTAAGGGTTCGATGCAAACATATAGCCGAATGCAGACCGGTATAAAAGAAATAGACCGAGTAACCGGTGGAGGTTTGGTGCCGGGGTCGGTAATTTTGGTAGCCGGAGATCCGGGGATTGGTAAATCGACATTGTTGTTACAGATTTGTGCCGGTTTGGCCAATGGAGAAGAAAAGCGTTCATGCTACTATATTTCAGGTGAAGAAGCTATTGACCAAGTAAGGATAAGAGCAGGACGATTGGGATTGAGCGAAAGTCCGGTAAATTTGGCCAGTGCAACCGATGTGCGAAATATTGTAACAACGCTTGAGAAAACAGATGCTAAGTTGGTGATTATTGATTCGATACAAACGATGTATTTGGATGAAGTGGAATCAACACCGGGGAGCGTCGGGCAAGTGCGAGCTTGTGCCTATGAACTTATTAAGTTAGCGAAGCGTAAGGGGTTTGTGCTGTTTTTGGTAGGGCATGTAACTAAACAGGGCGAGATTGCCGGTCCGCGCGTTTTGGAGCATATGGTTGATACGGTGCTGTATTTTGAAGGAGAACGCGGACACCATTTCAGAATTTTACGGGCGGTAAAAAATCGTTACGGTGCAACCGATGAAATCGGTGTGTTTGAGATGATGGATAAGGGGTTAGCAGAAGTGGAAAATCCGTCGGCATTGTTCTTGGCCGAGCGACAAGGGAATATTTCCGGCAGTTGTGTGTTTGCCGGTATTGAAGGTTCCCGTCCGGTGTTGGTTGAGATTCAGGCATTGGTCAGTCCGAGCGGATATTCAACGCCACGGCGAGCCGTAGTAGGATGGGATTCTAACCGATTGTCGATGATTTTGGCTGTATTGGAATCACGTTGCGGGATGAATTTCAGCGCACATGATGTATATTTGAATATTGCCGGCGGGCTGAAAATTAGCGAGCCAGCGGCCGATTTGGCGGTGGCGATGGCGGTGATTTCTTCACTAACCAATAAGCCTTTACCGGCTGATATGGTGGTTTTTGGGGAAATAGGCCTCTCAGGGGAAATCAGGACGGTAACGCAAGTTAATTTACGCCTGAAAGAAGCGCAAAAGTTGGGATTTGTCAGTGCGATTATTCCACCGGCATACGGTAAGGATAAAAAAGAAAAAGGAACTAAAAATTACGATTTATCATGCTATGAAATAGGAAATGTTCATCGCTTGATTAACTGGTTTAATTAGGAGCAAAAATATGGAACAGTTAAATAATTTAGACGTGGTATTTTTGATTATTGTCGGTATTTCGGCATTAGTCGGGATAGCCAGAGGAATGACTAAAGAAATTTTATCTATTTTGGGTTGGGTGTTGGCAGCAGTGGCGATTTTCTATCTGGTGCCGATTGTTAATCCGATAATTGAGCAATACATTGCTTCTAAAATGTTAGCTAGTATTGTTTCCGGTTTGGCTGTATTGATAGTGTTCTGTATCTTTTGGATATTAACCGCCGACAGATTGGGTTCGGTGGTGCGTGCCAGCAGATTAAGCGCTTTAGACAGAGTGTTAGGTTTTGTTTTTGGTGCCGCTCGCGGTGTTTTGATTGTGATTTTGGTGGCATTGATGATTACAACAATTATACCGGAACAATCAAAAGAAGGTATGTTTAAAGATTCAAAATATTTTAAGTTAGCTAGCGATAGCGCTGAACCTGTTAAAAATATGATTCCTGACAATTGGGTAGAGAGTTTCAAAGCCAAGACCGAAGAGTTTGTGTTGCTTAAAGGAGATAAAGATAAGGCTGATAAAGAAGAAAAAGTTGAAGCTAAGGTAGAAGAAGTGGCTGAAACAAAAGAGGAAGTTAAAGAATTAACTTTAGGCGAAAAACTGAAACAAGCAGCAGATGCGGTTGATAATTTACAGTCTTTGAAAAAAGACGGGGAAGAATTGTTTAATCAACTGGCGCAACCGAAGACTGTCGGAGACGAGGGGACAACTGTGGAAGATGATTTATCATCAGATTTAGATATGCTTTTAGATGTTTTGGAAGACAGAGTGGTAACGACTGATGAAAAAACTCCGGAGTTAAAATCTAAATCACAAGAAATTATGAAGAGCGTTAAAGATAAAGTGGAAAAAGAATAATTAACTTACTCTTATAAAAAGAAAAGGGGAGATATATAAAAACATCTCCCTTTTTGTTTTAAACAAAGAAAATTATTTATTGAGCATTGCCACTGCTTGGTCGGAAAATTCTTTCATTTTTTCAGCACTTGATTTTAATTGTGCATGCTCAGAAGTGGAAAGTTTCGGGGTTATTACATGATAAACGCCGCGGCGGTTAATGACGGTAGGCAAAGACAGACAAACATCCTTAACTCCTTCAACTTCATCGTGATGCGATGAAATGGTTAAGATTGAATAGTCATTATTACTGATAGCACGGCAAATTTGCGTTAATGCACCGGCGATACCATAGCATGTGGCGCCCTTACCTTCAATAATTTCATAAGCTGCATTTATTACACCATCGTTGATTTCGGCTTTTTTAGCATCGTCCAAAACTTTATGAACGCTTTCGGCATATTCTTCTAAGGAAAGAGTGCCGGCTTCAGCGCTAGACCAGACGAGGACTTCGCTATCTCCATGTTCACCTAAAACATCGGCATGAACAGATTTGGTTGAAACACCGAGATAAAATGCGAGTAAAGTGCGAAAACGTGAGGTATCCAGCACTGTGCCGCTACCGATAACACGTTCTTTAGGAAATCCGGAGAGTTTGAGCGCTACTTCAGCCATAATATCGGCAGGATTAGCGGTAATCAGTAATATGGCGTCAGGTGCATATTTAGCCACTTGCGGAATAATACTTTCAAATATTTTTACGTTACGGCCAAGTAAATCAATGCGGGTTTCTCCCGGTTTTTGGTTAGCTCCGGCAGTAACAATTACAACCTCGCTACCTGCTAAATCTTCATAGGTTCCGGATTTTACTTTAGCGGCACTGGTAAAAGGGGCGGCATGGGCAATATCCATTGCTTCGGCGTGAGCCTTTTTCTCATTCATATCAATCAACACAATTTTGTGTGCCACACCGGTAGTCATTAACGAAAAAGCAGCAGCACTGCCTACGGCACCGGCACCTATAATACCAACTTTCATTTTTCTCTCCTTAATATAACAATTCTAAAATTCATACCTTATATAAATAATCTGTATAAAATTGCAATACTTTTTTTATAAAAAAAACATAACTTTTTATTTATAGCAATAATTGACTTTAATATTTGAGGCGTATATAAACGTTTATGGAGTGAGAAGATGATAAAAACAAACGCCATGCGCATTGTAGAAAATGCCAAATTAAAATATAAAGTGTATGAATATGAGCCGCCGGCATCGTTAGATGCTGTATCAATTTCGCAAAAATTGAAAAAACCGGTGGAACAGACATTTAAGACTTTGGTAACGCAAGCACCAACGCAGCAGCATGGGTTTGAATATTTTGTGTTTGTTATTCCCGCAAATGCCGAACTAAGTGTTAAGAAAGCTGCTGTGGCTGCTGGGGTGAAAAATTTAGAAATGTTACCGCTGAAAAAACTTTTGCCGTTGACAGGATATGTGCACGGAGGTTGTTCGCCGGTGGGTATGAAGAAAAATTTTCCTGTTTTTATTGATGAAACAGCAATTTTATTTGATACATTTTTTGTAAGTGGCGGTAAGATAGGGGTAACATTGGAATTAAATGCCGAAGCATTGGCAGAAGCGATAGGGGCTGGATTTGCTGATTTGACTTTATAAATTTTAGGATATAAAGCAGTTGACAAATCTAGCTTTTTAACATACATTCTAAATACAATGTTTCATTATTTAAAAGTAATTATAGTATGGATAAAAAACAAGTATTAAAACTGGTTGCTATCTTGGGACAGATGAAGCAACTCAAAAGGCAAGGGTGGATCAATCGCCAAGTAAGAGAGCCGGAAAGCGATGCCGAACATTCTTTCAGTATGGCTGTTTTGGTTATGTTGACCGCACCGGAGCATTTGGATATGCTGAAATGTATTAAGATGGCGTTGATACATGATTTGCCTGAGGTTGTATGCGGAGACCATATTCCGGGAGAGCTATCGCCGGAAGAGAAAAGCCGCATGGAAAATGAAGCAATGCAACAGATTGTGCAAGCTATCGGTTGGCCAGAGCTGGAAGAGCTGTTCACCGAATTTGAACAAGGGAAAACAGCAGAAGCACGGTTTGTGAAGGCTTTAGACGGGTTGGATAATGTGTTGACCGCAAGATTTTATGAACAGAGGCGCAGCGGGCGCTTTTTGACTGATGAATTTGCCGCCAACGCTTATCCGAAGATTATGCAGAGCGATGAAGACACGCAAGGAGTATTGCTGGATATTCTCAAGGCTCTGGCTTAGGCAAAAGGCACCGAAAGGGTGCCTTTTGTTATTTATGGTATTGAAGTTTGCTAAAATATCTATATTATAAAAGTAGTTTTAATCAAAAGATAAGGAGTGAAAAATGGAATTTTATAAATGTCAGCTTTGCGGTAATATTATTACATTTATGCATAATTCGGGAGTGGTGCCGCATTGTTGCGGTTCGGCGATGATCAAATTAACCGAAAATACGGTGGAAGCGGCAACCGAAAAACATATTCCGGTGGCGGATAAAACAACAGGACGCGTGCATATTAAGGTTGGAAGCGTGGCTCATCCGATGCAAGAGGTGCATTATATCGAGTGGATTGTTTTGGAAACGCAAAACGGAGTAGTGCAGATGAAAAAATTGCACCCGAATGAAGAACCGGAAGCGGTTTTTGAAGTAGCAGACGGGGATAAGGCTGTAAAGGCCTATGCGTATTGCAACCTGCACGGTTTATGGTCGGCTTCGCTATGATTTCGCTATAATAATGACCGAAAAATTCTGTTAATCATCGGGAAAAAGACTTTTATTCGCAAAGGAATTTCTTTATACTTACCTTAACAGAAAGGACTGAGATGACGATAGTTTCTATTTGGTGTAGGCATAAAGGCGATAATATTATTGGTGCCGGATTGGGGTTGCCGTGGAAAATTGCCTCCGATACAAAGCGTTTTCGTAATTTAACCGAAGGCAAGATTATGGTAATGGGCGGTCGTACCTATAGCGGTATGCCGCAAAAAGTGCTGATGGGGCGCAAGGTAATTGTGCTTGATAATACGCATACGATAGAGGTTTTTGATGCCGAAAATCATATAATTTGCGATAATATTGAAAAACTGGTCGATTATCCGGAGAATTTGTATGTTTCCGGCGGAGCTGGGGTTTATGCCATGTTTTTCAATACACCGGCGATTATGCCTGATGTGGTGGTGGATTGCGTGTATGGCGGAGATATCAGCGCCGATGCTAAGGATTTGATAGATGTTAACAAAAGTGTGGCGGTATTGGAGCAAAAATATACCACCTTGCCGCAACGTTTCGAACTGGACGGAGTGGTGACGACTGTATGGCTCAAAAAGGGCGATTTTGTAGAACAATCTGTTGTTAAAGAAATTTTGGCTTATTTGGAAACGGAGGGTAAATAAGATGCAGCAATATTTGGATTTGTTACGCGATATTATGGAAAACGGCGTAGATAAAATGGATCGCACCGGCGTGGGGACACGTTCGGTTTTCGGTCGGCAAATGCGATTTGATTTGAGCAAAGGTTTTCCGCTGGTAACAACCAAAAAAGTGCATCTTAAGAGTATTATATATGAACTTTTGTGGTTCTTAAAAGGCGATACCAATGTGAAATATCTGCAAGACCACGGGGTGCGCATTTGGAACGAATGGGCTGACGAAAACGGCGAGTTGGGGCCGGTTTACGGTTCGCAATGGCGAAATTGGAACGGCGAAGGGATTGACCAGATTGCCGATGTGATTGAGCGTTTGAAAAAGACACCGAATGACAGAAGAATGATTGTTTCGGCATGGAATGTCGGAAAAATTGCCGAAATGCACTTGCCGCCGTGCCACATGATGTTTCAATTTTATGTCGCAAATAATAAACTCAGCTGTATGCTTTATCAGCGTAGTTGTGATATGTTTTTGGGCGTGCCGTTCAATATTGCTTCGTATGCTCTGTTGACAATGATGGTGGCGCAAGTTTGCGGTTATGAACCGGGAGAGTTTGTACATACATTGGGCGATACGCATATTTACCATAATCACTTTGAACAGGTAAGAGAGCAGCTCTCGCATAAGCCGTATCCGTTGGCGCAGATGAAAATAAATCCGGCGGTAAAGGATATTAACGATTTTAAATACGAAGACTTTGAATTGGTAAATTATCAAAGCTATGATACCATTAAGGCTAAAGTAGCGGTGTAGAAGCCGATAAATTGCAATAAAAAATATGCCGACTGAAAAGCCGGCATATTTTAGTTTTGTGTATTTTATGTATAACTGTTACCACGATTACTCATTCCGCCGGAACGAGCACCAATATCGGCTGATGTTTTTCCGTAAGGTGTTTGTGAATTTTTGTAAGCATCAGCGGCGGCTTGTCGATATTGTTCCACTTCTTGCGGTTTCATATTTGTTGTTTTGTCTTCTGTATCAACAAACATACCGCTCAAAGTGCCATTTTCAACCTTTAAGATTATGCTGTTGCCTTCAGGGTATCTGATTTGCCAACCGTTTTCGGCTTTAGTAACAACAGTTCCTTGGTATTGACCGGATTCAACCAAGCGTGTATCTCCACCGGTCAGGCCAAATTCGGTAGCACGTTCGGTTGCTGCTATTATGTGAAGATTAGTCAAATCGATACCATCGGTTGGAGTAGGAGTTTCAACATTATTACCGGTATTTTCGGTCAACTCAGGATGTTGCTCCAAATAGGTGCCGGCAACTTTATAATACACATCAATGTCTTCTTCTTTGCTGATATTATTTTGAATTGTTTTCAAGAAAATTTTTGCTTCATTTGGATTCATTTCATGAGGTGTTTCATCTCCATTAGAAATCAGTAAATGAGCTTGATTATCAGCATCAATAACCATTACTTTTGTAACATCTAAATCAGTAATGGAAAAACCGTTTTCAGCTCTACTCAAGGAATAGAAACTACGTGTATTCATTACATTGTTACCAACTTGAGAATGAGTGTTGTATGATTGTTCCTGAATTGCTGCAGGACGAACTAAGCCATATTTTTGCTCCAAAACTTCAGCGTTATATGGACGAGAGTTTAAATATGATTGTTCTTCAATATTTTTAATAAAATCGTCATAACTGCTACCTGATGAAGATGATACTCCGTTATCAGCCTTCAGTTTATTTAAATTATCAAAAAGTGTAGCTCTTCTATTTCCTTCAATATTTGTTACTTTTGTTTCGTTATTTTGATTGTTGATAATGTTATCATCCTTCGGGTGTATAGCCTGATCGATATCTCCGTATAATTTAAATACTTGATCTTTCGCCGGATTATCATTTTGCATCAGATAATCAGTAGTAAGGCGATTGTAATAATCGAGTTGTTGCGGAGTCATAAGTTTTTCGCCGGTAGCAGTATGAATAGAACCAAATGGTTTACCATCTGCATCAACACGAATATTCCAGGTTTGAGTTACTTCTCCATCTTTGGTTTCAACGCCGAAAAAGCCGTTTTCATAAACGCTGATTGCGGTATCTCCGCTTGTGTGTGTATACAGCGCTTCACCGGTTAAGCCATTATCTGCTGCTGTTGGGAAGTATGTACTTTCATCTTTCTGCGCTTCTATTTCCTCAGTAGTTTTCTGTGTTTCGGCAACAGATTTTTCAGGCTCTGTTTCTATTCTGCCAGTGTTATCATCGGATGATAGTTCAGGTCCTTCATTTTTAAGTATATTTTCATCAACTGGATTTTCGGCAGAGGCAATAATTTGTTTAATGCGCATGACTTCATCTTCTGAAGCATTAGTAAAATCACCGATTACTGAGGCAGAAGAACTGGAATTATCAGCAAATGTATCGCTTTCTTTTTCTATATCCGGAACTTCAAATTTTACACTTTCTTTAATGCTAGCAATTTCCGCCTCTTGTCTTTCAGCTTCTATTTGTTCGGCAGACTTTGCTTGAACGTCACGTTTCTCTGAATTATTATGATGTTGTTGTTCAGTATTATTGTTGGTTTCCTGCTGATTTTCCTGACTGGTGCTGCTTTCTGTATCTATATCTTCACTAACTGTTGTCTGGGAGGACTGTTGATCATTTTGATTTAGTGAGTCCGTAATTTCATTAGGTAAAGTTATATGTTCAGCATAATTTTCAACATCTTTGTTTGCTTGTTCTATAATTTCATTTGAGATATTACTTGCTTCCGGTTGTCCGGCTTCTATAGTGTTAACATTTTCTCCTGTATCTACATTTTCATTAGATGCATTTGCATTATTAGTTCCAAGAAATACAGTGGTTGCAGTTGTCATAAAACGTGTAAACGCTACCCCGTAGTTGCCTTTTTTTGCTTCTTCAAGTGCTGAGTTTGCCCCCATCATTATAGCACCGCTGAGACGAGAACCTTTACTGATGTTTGCCCAGTTGAAATGAGCTCCGTTTAATGCATCTGCACCGATACCGACAGCAGTTCCTGTTGCAACAAGTGCAGTTCCGAATACTTGAACTTTATTATTTTTACAGTAGTTCCAAAAGTTATTTTCTTCATTTTGTTTCTTATATTCTTTATATCCGTTATAAACGGATTTTACCGCCTTAGCACTCATTGCTGCGCAATATACAGTCATCACTACCGGAGCTGTTTTTGCAGCAACAGCACCAACCAAAAGACTGGTAGCAATACCCTTTCCGTATTGATATAAAGTGTTTAATACCGGATGATCTTTGGCCAATTTTTCATTAAATTGTTTATTGCGTTCATATAATTTGGAGGCAAAGGCACCGACCTTTGTTTTTGAAGTAAATTTATTCCATAAATTTTTGATATCTTCATGGACTTGCGAACATCTTTCTTTGACAACCGAAAAGGCAACAGAATCATAAATGGTAAATTTATGTTTTGTTTCATCTTTGTTTTGCCAAAATGCAACAAAATCTTTAATTTTTTCGGTTAAATTACGAGATGTATCTCTGTTACCGATTTCAGTTATTTCATCTAAGGCTCTTTTTTGAAAATCTTCCAAACCTTGTGCAGTCAGTTGGCCGTTTTCGTCTTTTTCTAAACCTTCAAGTAACCTGTCATTGTTTTCTTTTTGGGCTTGGCTGAGCATCAAGGTAATAACGGACTCTTCCATGTGATCAAGTACTTTTTCTTGAATTTTTTCTTTGAGATCATCTTGAAAGATAGGTTGACCTAATTCATTTAAGAAATTGCCTTGTCCATCATATTCATTTTCATTTAGAATTTCGTTTATAGCGTTTTGACGAGCTAATTCCAGAAGCTCGTATTTCAAAACTTCAGCGGTATAACCATCATATTTTTGGTAAGTATCTCTGTTTGATAATTGTCGTAGCGTATCACCTATATTACGCCATTCTTTATCATGTTCAATATCCACATTTTCGAAAAATCGATTAAGGCGAACCATGCGATTGCGAGGTTGATCCATGAAGCCTGCTTCATAAAAATGACCATAACCATCAAAAACATCTTTAGCTATTTGTTCCAACATACTATATGTATCTTCATCTGCTGCATTCAATATATTTTCTTCAGCGTTGCTCTGCGGCTCAGCTGTCGGTGTTGCCTCCGGTGTTGGTATTATTTGTTCTTGCGGTGTTGCTTCTCTTGGTTGTGCATCATAACGTTCCATTAAAATACCATATACGGGATTATCTAGCGGTTTGCCGGTAAAATCTACCGAGTATATCTCTAAGAGAGTTTTTACTTCTTCTTTCTGTTGGTCATTTAATGTGTCAGGATTACCAAATTTAGGTTCTTTTATAATTTTATCAACGGCAATATTATAAAAAGTTTCAAGTTGCGGAGCTTGAGCATTGATGTGTCCTTCGCTGATGTGTTTTTCAAGATATGAACGAAATGCATGAAGAGATACGGTTGTATATTCGTCCAGAGCTTGTTTGATAACCTCCGGTTCTTCAAATACTAAATCATAGATATTATCAGGAGTTATGTCTTCATATAAATCAACTCTGTTTTCTGGTTCTGGCTCCGGTTCAGGTTCAGAACCGCCAATGA
The DNA here is from genome assembly GCA_902763155.1 of uncultured Pseudomonadota bacterium. GTDB lineage: Bacteria > Pseudomonadota > Alphaproteobacteria > RF32 > CAG-239 > RUG410. The sequence goes on from CACWQS010000001.1 coordinate 65,423, forward strand.
TTATTGGTTCCGATTCCGGAACAGGCTCGGCTATTGGAGTATCAGGCGAAGCCGGACCGATAATGATTGTGCCACCTGTCGTATTTTCTTGTTCTATATTTGGTTGAACTTGCGGCTCTGTCTCAATTTCAGCAATCGGCTCTGCCTCTTGTGTTGCCGGCTCCGCATTTTGCACCACCGACTCTTGGTCGTTAGCGTGGTCGAGTTTGTTAAACTCGTCTTCTAATGAGGTAGAAAGACCTTTTTCTGCACGTTTGGTATTAACCGCCGCCACAAAAGCAAGGTATTCATCATTATTTTTTCCTGTTGGATAAATTTCAAAGACTGTATCAATATAATCCTTTAGGAATAGTAAATCTTCTTCTTTGCCCGAAGAACCGAGTGTGATGAATTGATTATTTTCATAATCACTTTTTTCCAATCTGATTATTCCTTGCATATATAAGTCTATATACGTGCTAGATATACTATCGTAATTTTCTGCTCCTCTGGCGTTTTCTTTTTGTATTTTGGCATATTTAACAAGCATTAGCAAATCTCTATTACTAATAGCTAGCTGTTCTTCATAAGGTATTTCATGCCAACCGACTTCGGCAATGTGATTATATAGTGCTTTGATGCGATCTTCTTCACTCTGCTGGTGTTGTTCCTGTGTTGATTCTTGAACTACAGGTTCCGGTTCTTGAATTATCGGCTCTTCTGCCGTTGCTGGCTCAGCATTTTGTTCCGGCTCTGCAGTTGCTTTGTTTTCTTGCTCTGTTGTTTCTGCAACAGTTTCCGGTGTCTTATCTTCTTGCTCTGTTGCTTTTTCCTTGTTTCGTTCTTCGCGTAATTCGCTGATACGAGCAGAAATATGGCCGTCAATTTCCTCCAATTTAGCTTTTACTTCCTCATTTTGCTCGTTTTTCACTTGCTCTGCGGCATATTGCTCCATTTGCACCACAAGCCCAAGTTGATTCGGTTGCAGACGTTGCAAAATATTAAGCACTTCCGTCATATTGCCTTCAAGAGCATGCTCTTTTATGTCATTATATACTGCCTCAATTATCGGTAGGTTTGCCTCTTGTTGACGGCGTTTTTTCTCTTGTTTCTCGGTAGCGCGATGAGAATTTATAGCTTGATTTATTTGTAAGTTGAGAAATGTTTTTTTATTGTCGTCAGCTTCATGCGACGCAAGGTATTTTTCCATATTTTTACGTAAGGTATAGAGATTACTTATCCCTATACTTTCTAAAACTTCCTCTGTCGGCATTTCATAAAATTTATCAAACAAAAATTGCTGATAATTCGGACGTTTATTTTTCGGCATACCCAAGTATTCAAAGCGGTATTCCAAATTTTCCAATCCGCGTTTATGGCGTTCATCATTCAAAGCCTCTAAAGCCTTTTCAACATGCAGTTCATTACTTTTGTCTTCTTGCTGATAATGTCTGAAAACATCGCGCAATAAAAATTGCTCGCCGGATTTTTCAATATCTTTGAGTTCTTGATAGGGTGGAGTTATCAGTTTGACACCGAGTGTGTGCAAAACGATTCTATCGATTGAACTGCGAATATGTAAGTCATTTGCTTCTTTTTTAGAAAGTTTGACATCACGTTTCGGACGCAAATTGCCGATATGCTTGTGTAAAGAGATGAGTTCTTGTGTGGTCATTGCGTCTTCAATGCTCTGTAGGCGATTAGGCCCCATAGCAATCTCGAGAAGCTGTTGCGGTGTTCGTGGTTTTCTTTCTATGGTTGGGTTTTCTTGTGTCGGAGATTCTCTTACAGGTTCAGGCTGTAGCTCTTCTGTTTGTTCAGCTTGCGGAGCAGGGGCTGTAGCTTCTGCGACCGGTTCTTTTACTACATTTTCAGCAGTTTCTTGATTTTCAACTGTTTGTTGCTCTTGTGTTTTTTGATCGCTAAGAATATTAATTAAGTTCTGTATTTCTTCTCTATCTTCACCATCTCCAGCGACTTGTAATTGCATTACTGCATAATCGAGGGTGGGTTTGCGTTCTCTGGAAGAAAATCCTCTGAAAAAATCCAAATTTTTTTCTTTTTCTTCTTCATCTTCCCAATCAACATTACGAAGAATATCGTAGCGAATTTTACCAGACAGAGTAGGGGCATCTTCGCCTTGTTGTTCTCTTATTTGTTTATCCACGGTATGATGAAAATCTAAAGTATTATGAATACCAAATCTTTCCATATACATGTGTAGATAATATATATCGTCGATATCAGTGCTGACACCTTTTTCTATCAAATCAGGGTGTTTCCCATCAAAATATTGCTTGCCGATTTGACTGATTTTTTGTTCAAATGCTGCATTTTCTTCTTGATTATATGAGCTGTAATTGTGCATCCGTAATATATGCATTTGAATATTATAAACTTCATCAGGGGATAAATCTAATTCTTCTCCATTGTTAAATTTGGCTTTGGCATGGTTAAATAGTTGTTCTTCGCGAGTTATTGTCGGTTCTTCTTGAGATTCAGCTTCTACCGTCAGCGGAAAGTGTTCGGCAACATAGTTTTCAACGGTGTGGTCGGCGAGGGATTCGTGCATGCGTTCGAGATATTTGCGTAACAATTGTAATTCGTCATCAGAGAGTTCGAGTTGTTCGCCGCTATCAAGCAAACCTTTGGCGCGTTTGTAAAGCTCGGCACCCATTGCCATTTCGCTTTTCGGTTGTTGTTCTTGTGGTTTTGCTTCTTTCAGTTTGCGCTCAACCATATATTCTTCCAAAAATTCAAGTTGTTCTTCATATCTGTATGCTTGGTCTTCTTGAATTTTCTGCGTTTCATCATAAAAAGCCAAAACGTCTTTATCTTCCATACCATTAAGATATTTTTCCAAATCTTCTGCCGATTTTGCGTTTTTTAATACCGGAATTGCTGTGTTTTTTGCCATTGTCGTTCTCCCCGTTTATATCGCGCATAAAGCGAGATATCTGCAAATTTTTTTTAGTATAACTTCTTTAGTCTAATTTGTCAATATTAAATTTGGCAAAAAAGCTTGAATTTTTAAGAATTGTATGTATTATTAATCCTAAAGGATTAAAAAATGGAAAAGAAAACCGTAAATTTAGTATTTTTAGCTTTTGTATTTTGTCTGATGAAGAGCTTGCCGGTATTGGCGCTAGATGAGGAAAATATTGAACATTCGTGCGAGCAAAAAGATGAACGTAATTATTGCGTTGATGCAAATGGTATGCCGCTGAACGGTAAAATTTATACCACATGGCCGGAAAGCGAACAATATAAGACTATCATCAACTACAAAAGAGGTTATGCCGATGGGTTGGCAACATATTTCAATAATGAAGGTAAGTTGATGGAACGCGTTTATTATAAAACCGGCATAAAAAACGGCATGGATAAAATTTATTATGCCAATCGCACTATTAAAATTTGGGCAAATTATAAGAACGGAAAACTTGATGGTTGGCAAAACTATTTTACGCCGGAGGGAAAACTTCAAGGGAAGATGTATTACAAAAAAGGTAAATTGACGAATGGTTTTTGTATTGCTTATTCGGATAAAGGAAAGCTAAAAAAGACCTTGAGCACCGAGCAAATTGCGCAAAATGAGGAAAATAAGCTGTTTTTGTGTTCGGAAAGCGGAGCAGAGGAATGACGAGCGGATTGGTGCTTGAAGGTGGAGCGCATCGGGCGATATATGTAGCCGGAGTGCTTGATGTTTTGTTGGAAAATGGTGTCAGCTTTGATGGAGTAATCGGTGTTTCTGCCGGTGCAATTCACGGTTGCGCCTTCGTTTCTAAACAGCGAGGAAGGAGCATAGGTTATACTCTGAAATATGCCAATGACCGAAGATATATGAGTTGGTATTCGTGGTTGACGACCGGCAATATGGTGGGCGAGGAGTTTTGTTACCACGAATTACCGGAAAAGTTGTTTCCGTTTAATCATGAAGTCTTTGAAAACTCAAAGACTAAGTTTTATGTAACTTGTACCAATTTGCAGACAGGACAGGCGGAATATATTTATTGTGATGAATTGAGGCAGAAGATGCCGTATTTACGAGCATCGGCGTCTATGCCTTTCGTATCAAAGATCAGTGTGATTAACGGTGTTCCGTATTTAGACGGTGGAATTGCCGACAGTATTCCGGTGCGAGCATTTCAGCATTTGGGTTATGATAAATGCGTGGTGGTACAAACGAGAGCCGCAGGATATAGGAAAAGTAAAAATAAACTTAGTTGGTTGGCAAAAATAGTGTATAGACGATATCCGAAATTTGCCAAGGCAATCAGAGAACGGCATATAATGTATAATCGGGAGTTGGCGGATATTGAGCAAATGGAAAAAAATGTCGAAGTAGTTGTTATCCGTCCAAGTAAAAATATTAAAATCAAACACATGGAAAAGAATGTTAAAGTTTTGCAAGAAGTATATCAACTCGGGCGGACAGATGCACTTAACGCCTTACCGAAAATTCGGGAATTTTTGAATTTAAAATGAAACGGCTTTTAACTCTTCTTGTTTCGTAAGCTCTTGCTTCCAGCAATCGCTAACTACACTTCGGTCACTTGTCGACTAAATTCGCCGATGCTCCCGCTTCGGCGAATTTAGTCGTCTGCGCCTTTCGTTATAAAATAAGCATTAAGGCTTGTTTTATTAACTCAAGCCTTCATCCTTGTATGGTCTTGACAGCAGGGTGTTTATTGCTTCTTCAAGCGAAATTCCCTTAAATAAAAGTCGCTCGACCATTTCGCAAATCGGCATTTCGATATTTAATTCATGAGCGCGTTTTACAACAGCTACGGCGGTATATATTCCCTCAACCGTTCGAGTGTTTTCCTGCATCGGTTTAGCTGCAGAGCCGCAAACTCCGACTTCGTAGCCAAAGCTGAAATTGCGTGATTGTGAGCAATTGGCGGTTAAAACCAAGTCGCCTAAGCCGCACATTCCGGTCAATGTCGGCAAATCACCGCCCATGGCATTGGTAAAGCGTGCCATTTCGTGAAATCCGCGAGTGATGAGGGCGGCACGAGCACCATCTCCCAATGCAGCGCCTTCAATAATGCCGGAAGCAATAGCGATGACGTTTTTAATGCTACCGCCGATTTGCGGAGCGATAATATCGGTTGCCAAATACGGACGGAAGTATGAAGTTCCTAAAGTTTTAACTAATGTTTTTGCTATATCTTCCTGTTTGCACGCAATAGTTACCGAAGCGATTTTGCGTTTAGCAACATCTATGGCAAATCCCGGGCCGGAAAGAACGGCAATGGTAGCTTCCGGAATTTCTTCAGCGGCAATTTCAGAGAGCATTTTGCCGGAAGATTGTTCAATTCCTTTGGCGCATAAAACCAAAATAGTTTCTTTCTTCAAATATGGTTTAATCATCTGCATGGTTGCGCGGGTGTATTGCGCTGAAACGGTCAGGAGGATAATATCGGAAAAATCGAACACTTCGGCAACATTACCGGTGGCTTTTATTTGGTCGGGAAGCGGAATATCCGGCAAAAATAATTTGTTAACGTGGGCATAGTTAATGCTCTCTACCACTTCCGGTTCGCGTGCCCAACACAAAACATTATTGCCGGCACGGGTTGCGGTTAAGGCTAATCCTGTTCCCCAAATACCGGTACCGATAATTCCAACCTTTGACATTTTTCAATTCTCCTTAGTAGCAATACTTTCCAAAGTGTAGCCATGTTACGGAAAATTTCAAGACCGAATAACAGGTTATAAGCAGGAATATTTAAAAACGGACAGGCTGCCCTTGCGGACAGCCTTTTTGGTTTATAAGAAAGTTATAAGCTCTGCGATTAGAACTTATATTGATATTGGAACGCCAACATATTGCTATGATTGTGATATTTGACGTTCAAATCACCACGTTCATCATTACGGGTGCGCCCGTGCATCATGAACAGGTGAGCATAGCCGAGGTCAAACTGATGGTTGCCCACGGCATAGCTGGCTCCGGCCGAAAGCCAGATACGATCTGTATCCGGAATACGGTTGGAGCGATAGTAGTTATTAGCTGACGGAGATTGGTCCCAAGCCGTACCGGCACGAAGTGTCCAATTTTCGTTAGCATAATATTCCTGACCGAGAGAAATGGTCCAAGAGTCTTTCCATTTATAGTCTACGTCATAGTTACCATTTATACCCATAGCTTGTACAGCCGGCGGAATATCGTATCCGTTACCAGGGAATGTGTAAAAACGGTGCCATTGAATATATTTTACCGTAGCTTCGGTTGCCCATTTTTCGTTCCATTTATGGAAACCGGATAATATCCAGCTAGCTGGTAATTCCGGATCAGACATGGTATTGATACGATAGAAATCGTCCAAAGTTATACCATATTGTGCGAGCATACCTTGTGCCGCCGGTGAAAAGTAGAGGTATTGCTTGCCTCTAGGTGATTGTGTGCTTTTGAAACGATAAGATAAGCCGATGCGAGAGTTTTCATCGAATTCATACAATGCACCAAGTTGGAAAGTATGAGTCCAGCCGTTAACACGGTAGTCATTATAGCCGATAGCAACACCTTGTGCGGCATTTATATTTGACGTAAGTTGACCTTCAATCCAACGCAAAATAGCACTGGCACCGAGCGAGAGGCCGTTATCAAAGCGGTAAGCGGTTGAGAAGTTGAAGTCAATCACTTCCAAATAAGACTTGCGTGCGCCGCTTCCGGTGTGACCGGCTACATGGCTGTCATGTTTATATTTGGTAGATAATCCATAAGGAACATAAATACCGGCGCCGAAAAACCATTTGTTGTTCAAGTTGTATTGGCTCATCAAGCTTGGCAGCGGTACGAAATAATCCATTTTATCGGTACCATATTTGCTTTTAGCTTTGGAAGCAATTTCGGTAAAAGCCAATCCGGCTTGGATACCGGAGCGTTTAACCAAAGTCATACCGGCCGGGTTATATGCCATAGCAGAATAGTCATCGCCAACAACACCGATACCGGCAAATGAACGCCCCAAACCGGTGGTTGACATTTCGTTAAGTTGATAGCCGGCAGCGTGCGCCTGAGTGGAGGCAAGCATAGCGGCTATTGCAGATAAAGTTACTATTTTTTTCATTGTTAGTCCTTTTTTTGATTAGTCCTGTTTTAGAGGCTAACATAATGATATTGGGGCGTCTATACGGTTGGTACGATTTTTGCGGTTTCCTTAAAGATACTAATGATAATTTCAGGTGATATGACAGTGTTTTTTAGCGTTTTGCCTGTGGATAACTCTTAAAAACGGCTGATAATTATGGTTTAACGCAAATTTAAGAAACACTATATAAGATAATATGAGATTTTGATATAAATGAGGTGTGGATATGGCAACAGTTAATGAAATAGAATTTTCGGATATTTATATTATTCCGGATGGAAGTGCTTATATTTGGGGACGCAAAACACCAAGCGGGTTGGTTGCTTGTCATCCGGATGATTTTGATGAGTTTTACCAAGCATTAAAGGATACATTTGATGGTGAAAATACCAGTTATCTGGTAAAGTTTAAGGGATTGCATTATCGTGTGGAGCGCACGGTAACGTTGGACGGGCAGCAATTTTGCGCTCGTAAGATGCCACATTCTGTACCGGATATCAACAAACTTGGTATTGATGAAAAATTGCTTAATTATTTAAAGGGTTTGAGTGGTGCTTCGGGACTTATTTTGTTGGCCGGAACGACCGGTTCGGGTAAAACTACGACCTTATCGGCTCTTTTGCGCGAGTTTCTGATTCGTGACGGAGGTTATGCTTTTACGTTGGAAGATCCGGTGGAAATGCCACTTGACGGGACTTATCATACCATAAACGGTGAATTGGGAATTTGTAAACAGATGACACCTCCGGGCGGTTCATGGGAAGTGGGTTTGAAATCGATGTTGCGTTCAAAGCCGCGTTATGTCTATCTTGGCGAGATTCGTGATCCGGAAATTGCATCGGAAGCGATGCGTGCGGCCATTTCAGGGCACTTAGTGCTCTCAACCATTCACGCGGCCACGGTAACCGATGCCATTCAGTCTATTGTGAAATATGCGGCGGCGAGCGGTATTTCGGAAGAAATGGCTTATGACTTGGTAGGTAACGGTATTTTGGCGGTATTACACCAAAAGTTGGTAGGTGTACCGAAACGCGCGGTATTGGAAGCGGTATTTGCTAATCCTGATGCCAGTAAGGGCGACCAAGTGCGTGGTATTGTCAAAAGCGGTAAGCTTAATCTTTCGACAACTATTGAGCAACAGCGTATTCGTTTGGCACGCGGTATTCCGCTGTTTGACGACAAGGTGTAGGCGGAAAATATTACCCATAAAAAACGGGACACCCGAATCTCTTGCGAGACCGGGTGTCTTTTTTTTGTTTGTTGTTGGCTTACTTCTTGATTAGTGCCACTATCGCGGTTAAAATCAGGGCGATAAAACCGCCGCCGATTAGCCACAGTAAGGCGTTACGCAAAGCATCGGGAATGTTGACGCCCCAACCGCTCAATACACCGGTCAGCATCATTAGGACGAAGCCGGTACATATCACCGTACCGCAGGCACTTGCCCATCTTTCGGTCAGGTTGTTGCTGTAGTTCATTGCCTGTGCGGCAAGAACGCATGCAATGCCACCGATAAGCACGATGATTGTGGTGCCCACGATGTAACCAAATACGTTTCCTACTGTTTCAGCTAATGTCAGGTCGTACCAGCTATCAATGCATGAAATGCCGGCCATGATGGCGATGGATGCACAGATGATTTCGGCACAAACCAAGAAAAACTTGGTTTTACCGTCTTGCTTTTTCCAATCGTCGACAGCCATTAGTGTCACAGTCATAACTGTGAACAAATAGCATAGGGAAATACCGAACGGTTGTATGTCATTGGGGCAGGCAGGGAAGTGGCGTGTGATGTATCCGAGATACAAAAACTCCAGACATAGTGGCAAAAATGCTCCTATAGCACCCAAAAGAGCCGTCTTCTGCAAAAACTCTGCCCAATCTTTACGTTCTCCCCCCATGGTGCCGTGGAACCACGCACCTTCAATCACTATGTACACTATGGCGCAGGCGATAAGTACTAAACACCAAAAAGTGTTTACGTTGCTTACGAAACAACCAGCCAGCATCAGAGCTACCGGAAGTGCAAACTCAATCAGTCCGAGCGCAACAAGCGCAATTTTCTTAATTGTTTTCATAATTTTTTGTAATTAAATTGTTTAAAAAATATTGTTAATTAACTCAAAATCACGTGAAGAAAGTTCATACACTAGTCAGCGCTTCTGCCAACAACGATAATATTTATCATAATTTGTATGAACCTAATAATTTTTTGTAAAACTTCCAATAATCCAACAGTTTTGCATTTTCGGCATTGTTGGTTCAATGTTTATTATATAGTAATGAATTTTGTGAATTTTGTCAATAAAAAATGAAAGAATGTGGCAGATTGCAAATTTCTTTAATGATAAACTTTGTTTATAGTTACATTTTTTTAATAATATACATTCTAAAATGTAGTGGAATAGCAAAAACAAGGAGATAATAATTATGATTTTGTCGGAAAGAATAGAAACAAGAAGGTTGATTTTGGAACGGCCGAAACCGACGTTTGAATTAGCGCAAGAAATATACACTTATGTGCAGTTATCTCTTAATAATCTGCAACCTTGGTTGCCGTGGGCGAACTCTATGGACAGTGTAGAGGGAGAATTTGCGTATTTGTTAAATTGGTGCAATAAACATTGGGAAGAGAGAACAGGTTTTCCGTTTATAATCAGAGATAAAGATATCAAGCGCTTTTTGGGTGTGATAGATGTTATAAGAATCGATGAAAAAAACAAAATCGGTGAAATCGGTTATTGGTTACAAAACAATGCAATGGGGCAGGGGTATATGCGTGAGGCAGTGTTGGCGGTAGAAAAACAGTGCTTTATGGCCGGTTTGAACAGAATTGAGATTCGCAACGATACTCGAAATGAGGCATCAGCTAATGTAGCACGCGGAGCAGGTTATCATTTAGATGGCGTGCTGAGACAAGATAAATGGAGTGAATATGATAAAAAGTTTGTCGATTCAAATGTATGGTCAAAATTAAAAGAGGAAAAATAAAATGACACGAACTGTGGTTTTAATGACGGCGTTGGTGCTGATTTTTATGTGGCTAGGCAGTATGATTGGCGGAGCGGAAGGAATGCAAACCGCATTTTTGATTGCTTGCGGTATGAATTTTTTCAGCTATTTTTTCAGCGACAAAATGGTATTAGCGCAATATAAAGCTAAGGAAGTTACCGCTTCAACAGAACCGGAATTATATGCCATTGTTTCGCGTTTGGCACAAACGGCAAATTTACCGATGCCAAAAGTCTATATTATTCCGGAGCAAGTACCGAATGCTTTTGCTACGGGGCGTAATCCGCAACATGCAGCGGTGGCGGCAACCCAAGGCTTATTGGAATTGCTTACTCCGCAAGAAATAGAAGGAGTTTTGGCACACGAAATGAGCCATGTGCGGCATTATGATATTCTGATTGGTTCGGTTGCTTCGATGTTTGCCGGTGCGATTGCTATGCTTGGCAATGCGGCGCGAATTGCCGGTGCCGGCACAACCGACAGTCGTGGTAATGGGCGCTCTAATCCGTTGTTTATGTTGGTTGGAGTAATTGTGATGCCGATTGCGGCAACGATTATTCAGATGGCAATTTCGCGGACGCGCGAATTTAAGGCTGATGAAGGAGCGGCGCGTCTTACGCTGCATCCGGAATGGCTGATGAGTGCGCTTTCTAAATTGGAAGGTTATGCCAAAAATTATCAGATGCAGAGGGCAACGGCGCAAACGGCGCACATGTTTATAGTTAATCCGTTTAGCGGTTTTGCGCGTCAGTTCAGCAGTTTATTCAGCACTCACCCAAGCACTCAAGCACGTCTGGCTCGTTTGGCTGAAATTCAAAAACAGTTAAGATAGGTTAGCTTTATTTTGCGTGATACAAAAGGAACTCGCTTAGCCCCTGTGGCTAAGCGAGTTTCGCTTTTTTAATATTGTGCTTCGCTTTTTTCTAATCTGCTGTGGTAATATTGCGCTTACCGCTGAGAGATTCTTTGATGAAATCCAGTTGCTCAATAACCATTGCGTTGTCTTTGAACTTTTCATATGCTGCTTCAACGCGTTCATTAAAGTTACCTTCTTTGCCCTTGAAAATAAACATAAACGCGCGAGTGCAAGCTTTAATCGTTTTTTCATCAATGCCGCTCCGGCTCATACCTATAACATTTAAGCCGCGCAAACGTGCCGGCATACCGTTGGCAATACCAAACGGAATAATATCACGCGCCACACCGGAAACACCGCCAACCATAGCTTTGCGACCGATATGAACAAATTGATGCACTGCGCAATTTCCGCCCAAAATAACACCATCGCCCAGATGAACGTGCCCACCGATAACCGCATTGTTGGTCATAATCACATTGTTGCCGACAATGCAGTCGTGCGCCACGTGTGAGTTAATCATAAACATACAACCATCACCAACCACGGTAGTGAAATGCTCTTTCGGAGTGCCGGCATGCATAGTTACATTTTCGCGAATAATATTGTTTTTGCCGATAATCAGCTTTGCTTCCGGCTGAAATTCGTTACCATGGTCTTGCGGTCCGCAACCTAAGCGTGCACCCGGAAAAACAATCGTCCCTTCGCCGATAGTGGTGTTACCGTAAACGGTTACTTGCCCCAAGAGTTTAACATTTTCGCCGATTTTGGCCTGCGAACTAATCCAGCACATAGGGCCGATTTCTGCGGTTGCGGCGATTTGTGCGCCATCTTCAATAACTGCGGTAGGGTGAATTTTAGCCATAGTTGTCTTCCTTTTCTCAAAAATATTAAAACTAAAAGTGCTTTAAGTATAAATTCAGCTATTGAATTTTGCAACACACAAAACATTACAAAATATTTCTTGACACCACACAAAAAAAATGTATGTTGCGATTGAACGAAAGGATTGTAGAAATGCTGAAAATTGCTTATCAAGGAGTGCCGGGGGCTTATTCGCATATAGCTTGCAATGAACTTTTTCCGAACCAAGAATATATTGCTTGCGACACGTTTGAAATTGCCATGGAAATGGTAAAAAACGGTTTGGTTGATAAGGCGGTAATTCCGGTGGAAAATTCCAACGCCGGACGAGTAACAGATGTGCATTTTCTGCTTCCTGAGGCCGGCCTGCATATTATCGGCGAACATTTTTTACGCATCGAACATCAGCTTTTGGCGATTAAAGGAGCCAAGTTGGAAAATATTGTGAGTGCAGCATCGCATCCGCAGGCTTTAGCGCAATGTTCCGATTTTTTGAAAGCGCATAATATTAAGGCTGTTTCGCGTATTGATACCGCCAAAAGTTGCGAAAAAATTGTGCTGGAGCAAGATGCCACCAAAGCGGCGATAGCTTCAAAAATGGCGGCAAAAATCTATGATATGGATATTTTGGCTTCAAATATTGAAAATGCCCGCAATAATACCACGCGCTTTTTAATTATGCAAAAAGAAGCTGAAATGCCGGTTGATGATGGTGGTGATTTTATTACTTCGATTGTTTTTACTACCAAGCATATTCCGGCGGCGCTCTACAAGGTTTTGGGAGGTTTTGCCACTAACGGCATAAATATTTCAAAATTGGAAAGTTATTTGTTAAACGGTAAGTTTTTTTCGGCGCGCTTTTATATAGAAGTGGAGCAGCATCAAGAATCTAAAGCATTGAAATATGCGTTGGAAGAATTGAAGTTCTTTTCGGAAGAATACCAAATTTTAGGATGCTACAAGGCGCACATGTATAGGAAGAAAAAGCAAATATAATTACGTATTTTTCAAAGCCAAGGTTTCCAATTCTTTGAGTTGGTCGCGATAGACCATCGCTTGTTCAAATTCCAGATTTTGCGCTGCTTCGCGCATAAGTTTGGTTAATTCCTTGATTTTCTTGTCAATGTTGCGGATTTTTTCCACATCATTGGTATCGGTTTTTACAAAATCGGTTTCGGTCATTTCGCGCAAAGTAGCGGAAATACTTTTCTGAATGGTTTGCGGGGTGATACCGTTGGCAATATTATATTGCGTTTGTTTTTGGCGCCGGCGGTTGGTTTCATCAAGAGCGATTTTAATCGAATCCGTCAGCTTATCGGCATACAAAATTACCCGTCCTTCGGCATTACGCGCGGCACGACCGATGGTCTGAATCAGCGAACGAGTGGAGCGCAAAAATCCTTCTTTATCGGCGTCTAAAATAGCAACCAGTGAACATTCCGGAATATCCAAACCCTCGCGCAACAGGTTAATACCGACAAGAACATCAAATTTACCCAAGCGCAAATCACGGATGATTTCAATACGCTCCAAGGTGTCGATATCCGAGTGCATATAGCGCACTTTTATTCCGTTTTCGTTCAAATATTCGGTTAAATCTTCCGCCATTTTCTTGGTGAGCGTCGTTACCAAAACGCGCTCGCCCTTAGTGGCGGTTTTACGACATTCTTCCATTAAATCATCAATCTGATTTTCGACCGGACGCACCAGACAAAGCGGGTCGGTCAAGCCGGTAGGGCGAATAACCTGTTCCGCAAACACGCCTTTGCTTTGCTCCAACTCCCAATCTCCCGGAGTGGCCGAAACAAATATGGTTTGCGGACGCATTTTATCCCATTCTTCAAACTTGAGAGGGCGATTATCCAAACATGACGGCAGACGAAATCCGTATTCCGATAATGTAGTTTTGCGATTACGGTCGCCACGATACATCGCACCGATTTGCGGTACTGCAATATGGCTTTCATCAATAAATAACAGAGCGTTTTTCGGAAAATATTCAAACAAAGTCGGCGGCGGTTCGCCGGGTTTGCGACCGGTTAAATAACGCGAATAGTTTTCAATCCCTTTACAATGACCTGTTGTATCCATCATTTCCAAATCAAAACGGGTTCGTTGTTCTAAGCGCTGAGCCTCTAACAGCTTATTGGCCGCGTTAAATTCCTGCAGGCGAACGGCCAAATCTTCTTTGATATGTGTCATTGCCTGCGACAGCGCCGGTCGCGGCGTTACATAGTGATTGGCCGGATAAACGGTAATTTCTTCCAACTGACGTGTTTTTTTGCCGGTAAGCACGTCAAATTCATAGATTTCTTCTATCTCATCACCAAAAAATGATACCCGCCACGCACGGTCTTCGTAGTGCGCCGGAAAGATATCGAGCGTATCGCCGTTCACACGAAAAGTGGAGCGCACAAAATTGACCGAACAACGTTCGTACAAAAGATTTGTGAGTTGGCGATTTATTTCGTGAATATCAACTTCTTCTCCCACTTTAAGCTGAAACACCATTGATGAATATGATTCCATACTGCCCAAGCCGTAAATACATGAAACCGAGGCAACGATAATCACATCTTTTTCTTCTAAAACATTGCGCGTGGCACCATGGCGCATACGGTCTATTTGTTCATTGATGGCAGAATCTTTTTCAATATAGGTATCGGTTTTCGGAATGTAGGCTTCAGGTTGATAATAATCGTAATACGATACGAAATATTCAACGTTATTATGCGGGAAAAATTCCTTCATTTCGGCATAGAGTTGGGCCGCTAAAATTTTGTTCGGCTCCATAATCAGGGCAGGGCGTTGGCATTGTTCGATAATTTTGGCCATGGTAAAAGTTTTACCAGAACCGGTAACACCGAGCAAAACCTGATTACGCTCGCCGCGGTTAATACCGTCGCAAAGTTCTTTTATTGCTTGCGGTTGGTCGCCGGAAGGTTGAAACGGACTCTCAATTTTGAATTTGTTATTCATGTTGCTTAATATATCCATTCTTGGCGGGAGCGTAAATAGTCGGCAATTTTTTCTTTGTCTTGCAAAACTTCTTTGCTTAGTGGTTCAGGAGGTGTTTGCCCTTTGTTAATTGCTTTTCTGCGGTCGGATTGATTTAGACGCACTGCATATTGAGCAAATTGTTCGGTGCTGTAATTTTGTTCCATATAGCGAATAGCAGCCATCATGGAACGTCGTGCATCGACTATTTTTTCCGGTTCAATTCCGGCGTAATTATCATCATCGGCGGAAGTGTTTGTGTTATTCTGGAATATCGTTATCGGTGTAATGCTTCCCGCTGATGCATTAACAGCTAAAAATAAGCAATAGCAAAATACCAAATATTTCATCAAAATTCTCCTTGTCTTATTTTAATAAATCTTCACCGGTTTGTTTGACTGCATTAAACCATCTTTGTGCGGTGTTAGTTATAGGGGAAGTTAGTCTGTGCCACTGGTTAACACTTTTTTGTTTTATTTTTTCATAACTAAAGTCAAAATCGGTATCTGGGACTATATTTTCAGTTGTGGGTGCTTCGGGAATTGTTTGAGTAGACGTCTTTTCCATCAATCCGTCAAACAAAGAGGAATCATCATTATTTTTTTCGGAATCGGCTCTTGAAGTATACGTATAGCCGATTTTACCGACACCGCCGACTTGGCGAACATAAGGTTGTTGCCCCGCCGAATTTATGAAAGGTGTAACTGTGGCGGTTTGTCTGTCGGCTTGGTGATAATTTACCTTTTGCCCCATCGGTTGCTGATTGTCTTTTTGAACCGAACTCCAAGGGTTTTGTGGCAAATCAGTAACGGAATTTTCCGTTTTGACAACTTCTTTAGCGGCAGTATCCGTATAGCTTGGCGTTTGCTCAGGGGTACCCCATGGGTTGTTTGGTAAGTTTTCAACCTGCGCCGAAGCATTAGTGCTAAAAAAAATCAGAAGTAAGCATAAAATGTATTTTTGCATATTAAACTCCAAAATTCAGCGCGAGTATAACATATAAAAAAGCAAATGTATATAAAATTAAGCTTTTTTACGAGTACGCTTGCTTTTAGGAGTGTTTTGAGTGTTTTCTATACCGTAGGCGCAGAAAATATCGCCTTTATCGGTTGACTTCTTCAAAATATATGCCGGCGTATTAACTGCTGTGCAATTATCCGGAATATCCTCTATAACTACTGCATTGGAGCCGATTTTAACATTATTGCCGATGGTAATAGGCCCCAAAATTTGTGCACCGCAACCGATGGTAACATTATTACCGATGGTTGGATGGCGTTTTGCAATTTTTTTACCGTTTTTATCAAAAAATTTGCGCCCGCCGAGTGTTACATCATGATACAATGTTACATTATTACCGATTTGTGCCGTTTCGCCGATTACCACTCCCATACCGTGGTCAATCATAAATCCGCTACCGATTTGGGCTGCCGGATGAATTTCGATGCCGGTTAAAAAGCGGGCAATTTGCGATATTATCCTTGCGGTTAGGCAGAAATTATGCTTCCAAAGATAGTGAGCTCCGCGATAAATGACGATGGCATGCAAACCGGAAGAACATAAAACAGCCTCCAATTTACTGCGAGTTGCCGGATCGCGATCTATGATTGCTTGAATGTCTTGCAAAATTATCTTGTAATTTGAATTCATTGTGTGTTATATTCCTAAAAGTTATAATGCTTAAATATAAAATTGAATATGTTAAAATAAATATAACGAAAGAAAAAATATGGTAGAAGTATTGTTTAACGGTCATGCCGGCCGTATAGAAGGCAGATATCACAAAAGCGAAAGAGCGAATGCTCCTGTGGCTCTTATTTTGCATCCGGATCCTAATTTTGGCGGAACAATGAACAATAAAGTAGTATATAGTTTATTCAGTTGCTTTAAGGATTTAGGATTTTCGGTCTTAAGGTTTAACTTCAGAGGGGTAGGGCGTTCGCAAGGGACTTTTGATGACGGTTTAGGAGAACTTTCTGATGCTACTGTTGCTCTGGATTGGTTGCAGAGTATGAATCCGGATGCTAAACAATGTTGGATTGCCGGATATTCTTTCGGAGCATGGATAGGGTTGCAACTGTTGATGCGCAGACCGGATATTAATAACTTCATTGCCGTAACACCGCCGGCTAATGAAAAAGACTTTTCTTTCTTGGCGCCATGTCCGGCTTCAGGGCTGATTATTCAAGGCGGTAAAGATGAAATTGTTAATCCGGCAGAAGTAGAACGTATGGCACGTCGGCTTAATCAGCAACGCCATGTGGAAATAGATTTTGCCATGATTGAAGACGGTGATCATATGTATAATGAGCGCTTGAAGGATTTATACAAAGTAAGCGGGCAATATGTTATCAGTGCTATGATGAGAAGACCGCAGATTATGCGTCCGTCTCCTTCCGATGATGAAGATGATGATTTATTGTTGGAAAGTGATGTTGATGATGATTTGCTTGATGACTATGATGACGATGATGAAATTTAGTGAGATATAAGGATATTTATTGTGGCAGAAGAGGAAAAAAGCGGAAGCACGCTTAAAGAAAATATTATAACAGTAGTTCTGGCAGTGTTTATTGCCCTTGTTATTCGCAGTTTTTGGCTTGAACCTTTCCGTATCCCGTCAGGTTCAATGTATCCGACCTTACAAGTTGGAGACTATTTATTTGTCAGTAAATACAGTTACGGATATTCACGATATTCTTTTCCGGCTGGTTTGCCGCTGTTTGACGGACGTATATTTTATAAAGAGCCAAAGCGCGGAGATATTGTGGTATTTAAATTCCCCAAAAATCCGAATACTGATTTTATTAAGCGTATTATCGGTTTACCCGGGGATAAAATTCAGGTAAAAGAGGGACGGTTATATATTAACGGTGAAATGATGGAACGTAATGAGAAAGAACGCTACATTATAGATGAGTATGTAAACGTACCGGAATTTTATCATCAATACGAAGAAACTTTACCAGAGGGAAAAATTCATCGGATTATCGAAATGTCTGATGAAGAAAGGATAGTAGATAATACAGAGGAATTTGAGGTGCCTGAAGATATGTTCTTTATGATGGGAGATAATCGTGATCGTTCTGATGACAGCCGTTTGAGTGTCGGTTTTGTGCCGAAGGAAAACTTGGTCGGTAAAGCCCGTTTTATTTTCTTCTCGCATAGCGATAAAGGTTCACTGATTAAACCTTGGACTTGGTTTAATTCTATCAGGTGGAAGCGCTTCTTTCGAGGAATTGAATAGATAATGGAACAACTACAGGAAATTTTGCAATATCATTTTAAAAATCCCAAGCTGTTGCAACAGGCTCTGACGCACAGTAGTGTTACCGGAAATGAACATCGCAATTATGAACGACTGGAGTTTTTGGGTGACAGAGTGCTCGGTATGACAATGGCTCATTTGCTCTATAAGATGTTTCCGAATGACAGAGAGGGAGTGTTGGCACAACGACATGTAAAGTTGGTGCGTGCCGAAATGGTGGCACAAGTAGCACGGAAATTGCACTTAGATGAGTATATTATCAGTAAAGATAAGGAAACGGCACAGGGAACCAATGTTTTGTGTGATGTAGGGGAAGCAATCATCGGAGCTATTTATATCGACTCGAATATAGAAGAGGCAATTGCTTTTGTGGAACGTAATTGGCAAGATATGATAGATGTGGATTGCGGAGATCAAAAAGATGCCAAAACCCAGTTACAGGAAAAGTTCCATGCTCTAAAAAAGCCTTCTCCGGTCTACGAAGTAGTGGAAAAAACAGGTTCGGAACATTTGCCTATATTTAAAGTTAAAGTGGCTTTCAATGATGAATTGTTTGCTTTAGGTGAGGGAAAAAATAAAAAAATCGCCGAACAAAATGCGGCAGCGGAACTTTTGGAGAAGATGAGATGAAACCGACCAGATGCGGATTTGTGGCGCTGATTGGGGCGCCGAATGCCGGAAAATCGACTATTACCAATAATTTCGTCGGCTCCAAGGTATCAATAGTATCACCGAAAGCTCAAACAACCAGAACCACGATTAAGGGTATCGGGATATATGATAACACGCAGATTATCTTTTTGGATACACCGGGGATTTTTAATCCGAAGCGTCGGTTGGATAGGGCAATGGTTGCATCTGCTTGGGACGGTTCAAATGATGCGGATATAAATGTTTTGGTGGTTGATGCCAAACGTGGAATGAATGATGAAACTTCGGCGATAATTGATGAATTGATTAAACGTGAAGCTCATGCTGTTCTTGCTTTTAACAAAATTGATATGGTGTCAGAAGAACGATTGCAAGAGTTAAAAGAAGAATTTGAAAATTTGTTTTGTTTTGACGCAGTATTTATGTTTTCGGCACAATCAGGAGATCACATAACCGATTTTTATCAATATTTGGCCGATAATTTGCCGGAAAGCCCGTGGTATTATCCGGAGGAGCAAATGTCGGATATGCCTTTGCGTTTATTGGCAGCAGAAGTGGTGCGAGAAAAGTTGTTTTTGAATTTGCGTCAAGAATTGCCGTATGCTTTGACGGTGGAGCCGGAACTTTGGGAACATCAGGAAGACGGCTCAATTCGCGCCGAGATGACGATTTATGTTGAGCGTGAAGGGCAAAAATCTATTATTTTGGGTAAAAATGGCAATATGATTAAGCAAATCGGACAGAGTGCACGTTTAGAACTGGAGAGCATGCTTGAAGAACGTATTCATCTGTTTTTGTATGTCAAAGTGCGTGAAAATTGGGTAGATGAACCAACGCACTATAGTGATTGGAACCTCAATTTTAAGGCTTAATCCAAATCAAGCAATTTTTGCGCATAGTCGTGTGCATTAAATGTATCCAAGTCGTCTATTTTTTCCCCGACACCGATGTAATAAATCGGTAGTTTTTGCTCTTTAGCAATAGCAACTACAACTCCCCCTTTGGCGGAACCGTCAAGTTTGGTGATAATCAGCCCGTTCACACCGATAATTTGTTGAAAAGCTTCTGTTTGTGCCAAGGCATTTTGTCCTGTAGTAGCATCAAGAGTCAAAAGTGTTTTGTGCGGTGCATCGGGTAAGACTTTCTGAATAACTCGGACGATTTTTTTGAGTTCATCCATCAGCCCGTTTTTATTTTGTAATCTGCCGGCAGTGTCTATAAATACCACATCATCATCGGCTTTTACGGCGGCATTGAGCCCATCATAGCACAAACCGGCACTATCGCAACCATCCGGTCCGCTGTAAATTCGGATATTTGAACGTTTGGCCCATTCCTTAAGTTGTTCTACTGCGGCGGCACGGAAGGTATCGGCAGCAATAAATGATACCTGTTTACCTTGGGCTTGCAATTTGGATGCCAGTTTGCCGATGGTGGTGGTTTTTCCGGCACCATTAACACCAACCATCAATACTACAAAAGGCTTGGCTCCCGTAAAGTCCGGATTTTGCTGGCAAGGTAATAAAATTTGCTCAATTTCTTGCGATAATGCTGTTTTCACTTCTTTATCGGTTATATCATTATCCATTTTTTGTTCAGCAAAACGGTTGATTATATAGGATGTGGTTTGCACACCAAAATCGGCAGTCAGTAATAAATCTTCCAAATCTTGCAAAGTATTTGCATCTAAGCGCTTTTTATTAAATATATCACTGATTCCGTTTGATATTTTGTCTGATGATTTTTTAAGTCCCAAACCTATTTTTTGTAAAAAAGACATACTATTCCTCACTTAATTGTCGTAAAATTGCGGCGCGGTAACGGCGTTTTTCCATTGGTATTTGCGTCATTTCGGCAGCAGGAGTACCGCTGCGTTCCGAATAGGGAAACACGTGCAATTTGTTTAATTCGGCTTCCGCAACTAATTTGCAGGTGTTTTCAAAGGCTTCATCAGTTTCGTTGGGAAAACCGCAGATAAAGTCGGCACCAAAACGTGTTTGCGGGCGAATTTGACGGATTTTTTTACACAGTTCAATTATTTTCTCGCGATTATGGCGACGCCCCATTTTTCTTAATACATTGTTATCACCGGATTGAATTGAAAGATGAAAATAATTTCCTATATTGTTGTATTTTTGTAATAAATTGATGAAATTATCGTCAATAGCTGCCGGATCAAGAGAACCGAAATTTAATACCGGTAATTCAGGAATTTGCTCTAAGATATGCTTAACCAAGTCGGGAAATGACGGTTCATAGGAACAGATATCGACTCCGGTCAGGCAAATATCTTTGAAACCGGCATTAAGAAGTTCGCGGATTTGCTTGATTATAAGTTCTTCCGGTACCGAGCGATTGCGTCCTCTGGCATAAGGAACAATGCAATAAGTGCAACGATGATTACAACCTTGCTGGATTTGTACAAAGGCTTTTTGCCGTCCTTCAAATCCGGTAATTATATAATCGTCGCAATTATCGTCGGCGAAAATATCGCTGACTTGCTTCTTATCAGCAAAAATGCCGTCTATATATTTTTCTATTTCTTTTTTTTCTTTGTTGCCGAGAACCAGCGTTACTTCGGGCATATCGGTAATTTTTGAGGCATTTATTTGGGCGGCACATCCGGTAACAATGATGTCGGCATCCGGATTTTCACGCTTGAGTTTACGAATAGCTTGGCGGCATTGGCGTTCAGCCTCGCCGGTAACGGCGCAGGTGTTGACGACAATCAGCTTGTCGTAATTTTTCAGTTTTTCCTTAATAACTTCGGACTCGTATGCGTTGATACGGCACCCGAATGTAATTACTTCTGCCATATTTTCCCCTTACTTAAGCGGCAATATAAGCGAAGGTATGGCAAATTGCAAGGAATTTTTATTTCAAATTTTTCTTAATATCCTCCGCATCGTCGTTTATTTGTTTACGTATCTGCTCTAATGCATGCTTTATATTATCTGCAGCAAGTTTGCGATAAATAGTACTATCATTATATCCGTAATAAGCTGCGACATATTCACTATCTAAAACATTTGCCGTATAACGTTTTATAATTTCTTTTTTATTATTCCAAATTTCTACTTCAACCTCTAGTGATTGTTCCCTTATATCTGCCGGAAATCCTAAAAGATTGATTGTTCCTAGAGAAAAGATGGATAAAAGAGCCAAAATAGGCTGTTTATCTTCTCCTCTATATCCCAGTTTCAGTGAAATGTAGCCTTTCTTTTCGCCATACGGATCGGTAATGTTTTCCTTAACTTCCTTATTGAAAATATTTATCACGTCATTAACACGAGCATCTTTATATTGGGTACCGGAAACAGCCGTTGTTTGCACCCAATTTCCCCAACCGCGATTAGCATATCCCACTCCAAAATTATTGGCTGTTCCGGCATAACCACCACCTGTATATACGGCTTCCAAATTATACATATCAATCATTGGTTCCATTGCCGGTAATTTGTTTTGGTTCGGGTTTATATTCGGATTAACATCTTGATAATTGATAGATTGACAAGCTGAAAGTAATAGTATCAACAAAAGGTATTTTTTCATTATAAACTTCCTTTTAAAAAATAAAAAAATCGCTTGACGAGAGCGACCGGAAGCTGAAAACTATTCTAGTAAAATAGTATGACATATTGACCATAAAAATGACTTATTCTGCCATCTTCCGGTCATACCGGAAGATACTGTTTAATGTCTTGTATCCGACATACTAGAAGAGGTTTTCAGACCTCACGCAAGGTGTCACCTAACGCAAGAATAATGCTAGCGGAAATTTTATGATTTGTAAAGAGTAAATTTGTGCACTTTTTCTGTATATTGTAACGCATTGAAAATACGTTATATTTATAATATATAAACAAAATTACTGGGGGAAAATGAAAATAATGCTTGCCATTTGAGGGAAAATTTTGTAAATGAGTAACAACAGGCGATGAACGTCTGGTTTGTTGTCTGAGAAAATTTGTTTTAATTATATGAGGTTAATTTATCATGACTGATGATACCGCAGAGCGCGTAAAAAAGATTGTTGCTAAACACTTAGGTGTTGATGAAGCAAAAGTTGTTGAAACAGCCAGCTTTATTGATGATTTAGGTGCTGATAGCTTGGATACAGTTGAATTGGTTATGGCTTTTGAAGAAGAATTCGGTTGCGAAATTCCTGATAAAGCTGCAGAAAAGATTTTGACTGTGAAAGATGCTATTGACTATCTTTCTAAGAATGCGTAAGTCGTAAGGCTTTATTAAATTAAACTCGCTTAGTTAATAACAGCGAGTTTTTTTAGTAACATGAGATTGAGGTAAATAAATGAGAAGAGTTGTTGTAACCGGTTTAGGCGTAGTTTCGCCTTTCGGACGCGGTGTGGACTACAATTGGCAGTGTTTGATGGAAGGTAAATCAGCCATCCGTCGGATTGAAAATATTGATTTAAAAGATATTCCGGTGCAAATTGCCGGTCAGGTGCCGTGGGGAGAGGGGGAACATGATTTTGATCCTGATACTGTAATGCCTCCTAAAGATCAAAAAAAGGCTGATAAATTTATACTTTATGGTGTGGCGGCCGCTAATGATGCATTAAAAGATGCTGACTACGAGCCGAAAGACTTGAGCGAAGAAGAGCAATATCGCGCCGGTGTGATGATTGGTTCGGGAATCGGCGGGTTGAATAATATTTATGAAAATGCCATATCGTTTAACGAAGTTGGAATTAAGAGGATTTCGCCGTTCTTTATTCCGTCTTGCCTAATTAACCTGATTTCCGGTACGGTTTCGATTGATCATGGTTTGCGTGGACCGAATCATTCTTGTGTTACGGCTTGTTCTACCGGAACGCATGCAATTGGCGATGCCGCGAGAATTATTGCAATGGGAGATGCCGATGTAATGGTTGCCGGCGGGGCAGAATCGGCAGTTAATGTTTTAGGTTTGGCCGGATTTGCGCGTATGCATGCAATTACCGCCGAATTTAATGATGCGCCGGAAAAAGCATCGCGTCCATGGGATAAGAATCGGAGCGGATTTGTAATGGGCGAGGGTGCCGGTGCGGTTGTTTTGGAAGAACTTGAACATGCAAAAGCCCGCGGTGCGCACATTTATGCCGAGATTGTCGGTTACGGTATGAGCGGTGATGCACACCATATCACAGCTCCATGTCCGGATGGCGATGGAGCATATCGGGCGATGAAGATGGCGGTTGGACATGCCAAAGAGCATGGGGTGGATATAGAAGATATTAACTACGTTAATGCACATGGCACATCTACGCCGCTTGGTGATGTGGGAGAAGCCGGTGCGGTTCGTCGTTTGTTTGGCGATAAACTGAGTTGTATGTCAATGTCTTCAACTAAATCGGCAATCGGGCATTTATTGGGTGCTGCCGGTGCAGTGGAAGCAGTTTATACTATTAAGGCGCTTGTGGAACAAATCTGTCCGCCGACGCTGAATTTGGAAGAGCCCGATGAGGCGGTTGCCGATATGGATTTGGTGCCGCTTAAACCGAAGAAAAAGACGATTAAAGCTGCAATGTCAAATTCGTTTGGGTTTGGCGGAACCAATTCGTCGTTGATTTTCAAGAAATTTGAAGAATAGACGAGGTTGTAATGTTTAAGAAGCTGCTGTTTTTACTGATATTGGTTGGCGGAACAGCAGTTTTTTTATATGCCAAAACGCAGCAAATTATACATACGCCGATGCCTGTAAATGAGAATGTAATTTTTCAAATTCCGCGTGGCGCAACGCTTGAAAAAATCGCTGACATTTTGGAGCAAAATAAGCTGATAGAAAATCGGTTGTATTTTGTTTTATATGCTAAATTAGGAAAAATATATCCGAAAATAAAAGCCGGGGAATATCTGGTGGAAAATGACGTATCATTGCAAAATGTGGCGGAGCTGTTGACAAGCGGCAAGGTGTATTATCGCAAGATAACATTTCCTGAGGGGAAAACGGCGGCAGAAATAGCGGAAATATTATATCAAAATGAGTACTTAGAAGGCGATTTTGCCGATTTTGCCGATGGTGAGATATTACCGGAAACATATACGTTTTCACGCGGTGATGAACGGCAAATGATAGTAGAACAAAGTAAGGCGGCAATGCAAAAGGTTTTGCAACAAGCTTGGGACGAACGCGATGCTGATTTACCGTTGAAAAATAAAGAAGAAATGTTGGTTTTGGCTTCTATTGTCGAAAAAGAAACCGGCGTAGCGGCTGAGCGTTCGCAAGTAGCTTCGGTATTTATAAATCGTCTGCGTAAAGGAATGTTACTTCAGACCGATCCGACGGTAATTTATGCCATAACCCAAGGTAAAAAAGAATTTGGACGTTCGTTGTTGCGTAGGGATTTAGCGATTGATAGTCCGTATAATACCTATAAATATGTCGGCTTACCACCGACACCGATTTGCAATCCGGGAAAAGCGGCGATTATGGCAGTGGCACATCCGGATAAGACACCGTATTTGTATTTTGTGGCTTCCGGTAACGGGGGGCATAATTTCGCCCGCACATTGTCAGAACATAACGCCAATGTGGCAAAATGGCGTTATTTGTCAAAATAGCCAAAAAATAGTTGCAAGCAGATTAACATTGTGTTATGCTGAAACACAATGGAGAAGATGATGCACGATATTACCAATAGCCCGTATAAAGAATGGATAAGAATTGGAATGCGCAATGAGGATATGCCGCATCATTGGTGTAAATTGCCTCCGAATTATGATTGGCGCGCCAGATGTAAACTTATCAGTATAGGTGGAAATGGTAATGAAGATGCACGCGGTGCTAATTATTTATGTAAAACTGCTCGGTCGTATTTAGGGAAAGATGCCAGAGATTTTGATTTATTGGGAGTGTATTATCCGAATGGCAATAAAGCAGAACAGTTTGTTGCTTTTAGAGCCATGTTTTTGCTTGATGAAATCTTGGTGCCGCAGATAGCGGACAGAGATGCTTTTGGAAATTTGCATCGTTTGCCGTTTGAAGAAGCGTGGCGCAATATGCGTAAAGTGGTATTTTGGACGCATTGTCACGGAGGTAGGGTAACACGAGAAGCCACAAAACTGTTGGACGGTATTCATAGTCGTTTTGATGAAATTATGCTTTCAATAGGTTATTCTGAAAAAGAGGCCGAGATAATTCATCGGCAGATGGTAGTTTTCCATCATAATAATCCGTGTGCTGATTTAGGGATGGTGCCGACACATTCAACTGATTTCTATCGGATAACGCAAGCTGATGAGCAGAACAGACCGGTGGTATATAATTCAGATTCGTTTGGTTATTATGTGGCAACCGAGCAAATGGCTGAGCATGATATATACTATGTGTCGTTGTCGAAGAATGAGAGAGCATTTATTATTCCGCGGATTTCGCCATATAAAAAATCTGAACATAACGGAGCGTATTGGCAGGTACCTAAAAAAGAGAAGTATGAGACGTCGCAAATAGAGGAAGATATGGCTCTGGCATTTTTCCGCGAGATTACTGCAAGTGATTATATGATTGAAAACTGTGAGCAAATTGAAAAAAGTGTAATGCAAAAAAATCTTCATCTGCAAGATCTTTTTGAAGAAGTGAAAGATGATGGCGCTGATTTTATGGAAAATTTCCATGAATATCAGCGAGATGTAAGAGAAGAATTTGACAACGTAAGAGAAAAATTGTTAAACAACCAATTCACATCCGAAGATGGAGAAGAAATTTGTCAAGAAGCCTTGTTTTTACATGACAGTGAAGGTCATAATCTTCTTGATTTGGCGGTTCAGAAAGGTGATGTTGCGGCAGTAGCAGTAATATGGAAAAATATGTTAGAAGCCATGCCTCCGTTTGAATATGGCAAAGATTTGAAAAATATTTACCAAGATTTTTCAAATGATATGCTTGAAACCAAGAAAAAACACCAATTTTATACGACTCAGGCTTTTGATACCAACAATAAACAAATGTTTTTGGCATTGGCACAAAATAATGATGCATTGGTTGGTTTGGACTATCTTCATGCCAGTGCAGAGATGGCGCTTTGTGCGGTTAAAAAATTTTGTGATACTGATTGGAATGATGAAAATATATCTTTACCGGCTTTGGATTTGATTTACGGAAAAAATCTGGAATTCTTGATTAGACGTTGCCGGCAACCGGATATGGCAAATGAAGAAACGAAAAAATTATTACCTGATTTAATCAAAAAGCGGCAGCGACTAATCAAGCGTGAAGGTGACTTTATAAGTTCGGTAATACAGGATGTTGCTTCCGGTAGAGGTTCTCGCTGATGAGTGATAATGGTAAGAAATATGAGTTGGGGATATTGCCTGTAAAATATTCTGATGAGTTACTTCCTGTTGATTATGATATTTTTAAGGCAAAAAACAAAAATATATTAGTTCTCGGTGGTAGTGAAACATATAATAAACATCGGCAAAAACGATATTGCGAAATTGTTGAAAATAAGGTATTTCCGGATTTGCATTCAAATATGGAAATTATAAAAACACAGACCGAAGGGTATGTAAATCATAGTCTTTTATTGTTTATGAATGATAAAGAGCAATTCAGATATACTAAAGAGCAGTATAAACAAATGGAATTTGCACACTGTCGAGATGAATATTATCGTAACCGGTGTAATATTATCGGTATGCGCTATTTGTGTGATGAGGATGCCGAATATTATGCCGGAGAATTGTTGAAAGATATTTTTTTGCCGCAAATAGCAGAAAAAAAGGGGAGGCAATGGCAACGTTTAGATACAAAAATTGCGGCACGAAATATGCGTAAATGGATTATTTTCGGGCATTGTTTTGGCGATAGAATAATGCGTTGTATGGATTTTTTGATGCGTCATAAGATGTTGAAAATAGGGTATAGTATTGAAGAGGCATCTTATATTCAGCAGCAAATGGTTGTCTTTGGGCATAATAGTATGGTCGCAAGCATTGGGCAGGACAGTAACGGATTTTTGTATTTAGAAAGAATGTTGGCCAAAGACGGAGAATACGGAAGGGTAAGGTTTCCACAAGATTCTTTCCAAAGTTATTTTCAACGTATGAAAATTTTATCGAACAAAGTTTATATGGTGCCTTTGAACGAACAGGAAATTGCTTTATTGGTGACAACAACTAATGATAAGCGTAAGGCTTCGTCTATTGTGATTAGTGAACATGATAAAGGGTATTGGAAGAATACGGAGTGTAAACCTATACCGGCGCAAAACGAGGAACGTATTTTTCGCTCTATTTTTAATGAGGTCTTGCGTACAAATTATTTGTTGCAAAATTGGCGGCAAGTGATTGATAATTTAATGAAAAAATCACCGAATGACATGGATAAAATACATCAAGCAATCAAAAACGGGCAAAGCTATTATCCGAGCGAAAAATCGAGGAATATACCGGGTAAATCCGTAAGCAAAAGAGCTTTTAATACAAGATAAAAACCGTGTGTGGTCTTTTTTGAACAAATAAAATGATTATATATTTACAGAAAATTAAAATATAGCGGTCTAAAGTTATATAGGCTTTAACTAAGGAGAAAAAGTATGTCATTAAAAAGATTAGCATTGTTATTGACCATTATCGGCGGTATTAACTGGGGTTTGGTTGGGGCATTTAAATTCAATTTGGTTGAATTCTTATTTGCCTTTGCTCCGATTATTGCAACGATAGTTTATATTGTTGTCGGTATTTCCGCTTGTTATGCGTTGTTTGCATACATGATTAAATAGTTGGTGACGAAATTTAGTAAAAGATGCCGTGTTTTAGCGCGGCATTTTTCTTTTTGTTAAAAGCGAAAAAAAATCGCTTGACTTATAATATTGATTGTATTATCTCTACTTTTGAAGCGCGGGCGCTTAGCTCAGTTGGTTAGAGCCGGCCGCTCATAACGGTCTGGTCGTAGGTTCGAGTCCTACAGCGCCCACCAAAATGTGGGTACCGAGTTTTTTGGTACTAATGTTCCGGATCCCTAGAGATAGGGATCCGTATTTGTTAGTAAGGGATACAGTCATTTAATTGACTTTCGGATATTCTTTTATAATATTCAGTTTCATATTCGACAGGTGTCATATTTTTTAACTTTCGGTGTGGACGCATATTGTTGAAAAAATAAATGTAATCATCAACAGTATTTTTCAGTTCGTTCATTGAGTGATACAAGTTATGCGCAATTTCCTCACGTTTCATACAACTGAAGAATCCTTCTGCAACCGCATTGTCAACCGGACATCCTGGACTGGAGAATGATTGTTGTACTCCTAATTTTTTCAAAAAAGACCGAAATTCATAAGCAGTATATTGTGATCCCTGATCACTGTGAAATGTCAAATTAGGAGGGCAATTTCTCTCGTAAAAAGCCTTATTAAACAAAGCGACCATTGTTGAAGCAAAAAAATGACGTGATACACAATGGGCTATAATCTTTCTGGAATATAAATCAATAATTACGGCGATTCCATAAATCTCTTTATCTATTACAACATACGTAATATCGCTTACCCATGTTTGGTTTGGCTCATCTTGCTTAAAAATACGCCGAAGTCGATTTAATCGATACTTAAAATCTCTGTGCGCTTGAGGTAATGGTCTTGTTGATAATTTGGCCACCAAGCCATTTTCATTCATGAGCTTAGTTATGCGCGCTATACTAACTTTATAACCGTCATTTTTCATTAAAGCATGTATTTTTCTTGGTCCGAAACGTTGTTTGCTATTTTCAAAATGCTTTTTTATGATTTCCAAGAAGTTTTCACTTTCGACTACGACCTTTTTCTTCTTAGGGGACCGAAGTAAACGATTGTAGTAAGTTCCTTTACTGAACTGTAAAGTATTGCACAAATCCGTAATAGAATATTTGTCTTTTAGATTTAGTATAGCATTGTATTTATCATCATTAGAAGCATTTATATAATAACCACAATCACGGAAAATACTATTTTCCTTTTCCAAAACTTGCATTTTACGTTCCAAAAGATAAATTTCGTTGTTGGAATAGTTCTTATGACTATACTTCCGGTCTTTATATATTAATTTTGTGCACCATTCATAAAGGGTTGATTTCGAAATTCCGTATTTTTCTGTGATCTTTTTGACTGCATGAGTACGTTTGTATTCACTAATAATTTTCTTCCATTCTTCGATTGAGTATTTACTTTTCATGTATGTACCTTAATGTAATAGTGGTATTGCGTTTAATCTTTTTAACACCTAAATATTAAAAATAGTAGAAATTTTTTATACGCATAAGAAATATAATAGAGAAAAAATATGAGATTAGATCAAGATAAAGATAAGTATATTTTAACGGAGCAAGAAAAGCGAGCGTTAGTTTGGCGGATTGAGCGTTATAAACAAAAAGACCTTAATTATTTGCCGTTAAATTACAAAATATCGCAAGGAATGAAGGAAATTCTGACTTTCGTAGAAGATTTAGTAAATAATGCGCGAGAAATACAGAAATGCATAGCTGTTGCCGCTATACAAGAAGCTGATGAAATTGAAGAAAAAACAACATTAAAAATACAAAAACAAGAAAAAGAAAGACATGCAAAAGGCGGATTAGCAAAAGGTGAAAAGAATAAATCATTTAAAAAATTTATACTTAAAGAATACAATGAAAATAATGATTACAAGACGATTAAAGAGTTCGTTAATAATATTGTTGATAGACTTTACCAAGGTGAATTTGAGTATTTGAGACCATGTTTTAAAACGACTACTCCGGAAACAACTATAAGAAACTGGATAACGGAATTTAGAAAACAAAAAAAACATTTTTCGAGCAAAATGAATCATTTTTCGAGCAAACATATTTAAAATGCCGCTTACCATGTTAGGCTATCCTTGTTACGACAATTAAAACCGTAAAGGAGGTGATTATATATGGTAAGCAAAATAGTAACAACCGGAGCAAGATTTGCTGCGAAAAAAATCGGAAATAAGGCTTTGGAAAAAATGTCTGATACGTACGATAATACGAAAAGAAAAGTGCTTCAGAATACTTTTGGCGCAAAACCACTTAATGTTGGAGAGCGCGAATTTATAGATTGTTTACGGACAACTGGTAACAGATCTCAATGTGAAAAGGTTGCGCAAAAAGCAGTAAGACAATATCGTAAAACTGGGAAGTATTAAAAAATATAATAGAGAAAGGTAATATTTATATTGCCTTTCTTTTGCTTATATAATATCATCATCTCCGGAGATATAAAATGGAAAGAGTTAAAAAAATAATTTTATTTATCGCAGGTCTGTTGGTTATTCCGATGGTTGTAGCTTTTTTGACTGCATTTATTCTCAAAATTGATATATTTGAGCGTTTATATATTAGTTTATTTTTTGATTATATGATTGCTTATATTTTAACTCCTTTCTTATACAGACCAAAAATTCAAAAATATATAACCAATAAATATATATTCTTTGCATTGATTTTCTTTGTGTTTTGGCTTTGGGAAATCTTCAGAATTACATTTATTTGATGGGATTACTATTCACTTAATCCTAACATATTGATATTAGGTGCTAATTTTTAAAATTTAGATACTTTTTTTCATTTCGCGTCTTATAAGTTCGGGGTTGTGTATTTTTGATGAATACTTTTGAAAACACCACCTAATTGTAATATATTGAAATTAAATAAACTTTTAGTGTGTATGGTTTGGCAAAGAAGGTAGCTGATTATAGTATTGAGTATCATAAGGGCCACCAAAAACGAGGAATGATACTTGTCATTCCTTTTTTTGTTTTAAAATCAAAATTAATTATCAAAAAATTTTAACACCCTCAAACCGCCAATTTTTCGGCACTTTCCGAGTTTCTAAAAATTTCCACCGCCCACAATTTTTTGCGATGGTATGTCTGAGTATCTATTTTTTATAAAATGGTT
The DNA here is from genome assembly GCA_902763155.1 of uncultured Pseudomonadota bacterium. Classification (GTDB taxonomy): domain Bacteria; phylum Pseudomonadota; class Alphaproteobacteria; order RF32; family CAG-239; genus RUG410. The sequence continues at coordinate 97,033 of CACWQS010000001.1, forward strand.
TGCCGCATTTTTTTTGAAAATAGATACTTTTGGAATGTCCGACACAGACCATTAAGTTATTGGAAATACATAATTCAAATTTTGATTTGTTCTTCCGTCTTATGCGCTCGTGCAAGTAATTAGCAATCACAAATAATGATACTTTGAAAAAAAATTAAATTTAGCCGAACGATTTTCCGATTTTGCGGAGTGTTCCTTAGTGAAACAAGAATTTTAGAAAAGGAGAAATAACATGTTTCACAGAGATAAAAAGCACTACGTTACTGCGGAAATCCGCAAAATTCCGGTTGACTATCTGCTTAATCTTGAGATGACGGCGGGTATTCCGGCAGCAATATGAACCGCCCGGCGCTGGAGAGATTATTTGCCGATATTGAGGCTGACAAAGTCGATATGATTGTCGTTTATATACAGAGCTTGTCCGTAAAGCAGACAGTTTAGGATGGCTGGATACAGGGCCTATCCTAAAGCACTGTGCCGAACTAACGGGGTTTGATGAACCATCTTCTCAAAGTGAAGAACCACAAGACAATAACCTGACGCAATCACTGGCCAGCCATTGGCGGATGACAAAGGATGATGAAGAGGACTTTTAATCAGGTATTTTTAAGATGAAGAGGACTTTTAATCAGGTATTTTTAAGATGAAGAGGACTTTTAATCAGGTATTTTTAAATAGTCAATTAATTTTTCAGCAATCGGAGTAAAAGTCTGATATTTTTGCCAAATAAAATACATTTTGTTTTCAAGTTTCGGTTCAAGTGGACGAAAACATAAGCCACTCTCATCACTTACATCCGCCAATTTATCAAAAGTCAGCATACATCCTAACCCTTCTTTAACAAACACTGCACCATTATAAAACAAATTGACTGTACCGACAAAATTGAGTGTATCTATTTTTTCACCGCACCAACGTGGAATATCATTTTTGATGGATTGTTCAGAGCAAATTAAATCAATACCCTTCAAGTCATCAACGGTTATTGTTTTTTTATTTGCCAGCGGACAATCCCGTCGCATCAAAAGCCCCCATACATCCGTTCCTTTAATTTCAATATGATTATATCTTGCCAAATCGGGTAGTTCCACAATAATAGCAAAATCAAGCAATCCCCGATTCAATCGTTCTGCCACCTGTTCGGTTCCGCCGCTTGATATATGGTAGCGCAAATTCGGATAAGCCGCTTTGAATGCTTTTATCTTTTGTGCCAATTGTCCAATAAGATGAGATTCTGCACATCCGATATAAATATCGCCGCCGGTAATATCTGTCAGTGCCTTAAATTCCGATGTTGTTTTACTGACCATTGCTAAAATATCTTCGGCACGTCTTTTCAAAAGTAGACCTTCATCCGTCAGTTTAACGCTGTAATTACTGCGCTTGAAAAGTTTTTTGCCAAGCTCATATTCCAAATCTTTTATCTGCTTGGAAAGTGACGGTTGTGAAACATGAACGGCCTCCGCCGCTTTGGTAATACTCCCGCGTCTGGCAACTTCCAAAAAATATCTCAGCACTCTGATTTCCATATATTGGCCTTTCTACTTACCATCAGATTACCTGTTTTTAATTATTCTTGTCAAGAATAATTAATTATAGATATAAAATATTTGCTATTTCTTTTTCACTTGTGTATATTATCAACAGAACCCTGTTAATAAAAGGAGACTATAATGAATATATTTCAAAAAGGACTTATTTTAGCATTTTTAACCCTGCTGATAGGAGGTCATGTCATGGCAGAAGAATTAAAATTAACGCAAGAATGGGATAAAACTTTTCCACAAAGTGAAAAGGTCAACCACAGTAAAATCACATTCCATAACCGCTATGGTATCACATTGGCGGCTGATTTATATGAGCCAAAAGAAATTCAAAAAGGTGAAAAGTTGCCGGCGATTGCTGTTTCAGGCCCCTTTGGTGCGGTTAAAGAACAAAGTTCCGGACTGTATGCCCAGCATATGGCCGAACGTGGTTTTATCACAATTGCTTTTGACCCATCCTTTACCGGTGAATCTGGTGGCGAACCAAGATATGTTGCCTCCCCTGATATCAATACAGAAGATTTTTCGGCGGCGGTTGATTACTTGTCCACCAAAGACAATGTGGATCCAAACAAAATCGGCATTATCGGTATTTGTGGTTGGGGTGGCATGGCCTTAAACGCGGCGGCAATGGATACACGTATCAAAGCCACCATCACTTCCACTATGTATGACATGAGTCGCGTTAATGCCAACGGTTATTTTGATAAGCAAAACACACCCGAAGATCGCTATCAATTAAAAAAACAGTTAAATGCTCAGCGCACAGAAGATTACAAAAAAGGAACATATGCGTTGGCAGGAGGTGTTGTTGATCCGTTGCCGGAAGATGCACCGTTTTTTGTGAAAGACTACTATGATTATTACAAAACCCCGCGTGGTTATCACAAAAGGTCTTTGAACTCCAACAATGGATGGAATAAAACTTCCAGCTTGTCCTTTATCAATATGCCGCTTTTGTCTTACAGTGACGAGATTAAAAGTGCGGTCTTAATGATTCATGGCGATAAGGCACACTCTTATTACTTTTCTAAAGATGCTTTTGCCAAACTTAAAGGCGACAACAAGGAATTGCTGACCATTCCTGGTGCGGTTCATACCGATTTATATGATGATAAAGCAGGTGTGATCCCCTATGACAAAATGGAAGCATTCTTCAACAAGTATTTAAAATAATGATCACAAACGGAAAGGATAAACAATGACATTTGAAGAATTAAGTACAGCGCGTTATACGCAAAGAAGTTATGATACTAAACCTGTTGAAGATGAAAAAATCCAAAAAATCTTGCAGGCCGGTCGAGTAGCCCCTACTGCCAAAAACAACCAACCGCAAAAGGTCTATGTTGTTCAATCGCTGTCGGCTATGGATAAGTTGCGTGCTGTGACACCATGTCATTACAATGCCCCGCTTGCCATGATTATTTGCTATGATAAAAATCAAGAATGGCATAACCCGACTGATGAAACGATTACTTCGGGTGTTGAGGATGCATCCATTGTGGCAACACACATGATGTTACAGTCGGCAGACTTGGGTGTTCATTCCACTTGGGTGAATATGTTTAACCCGGATGAAACGCGTAAGGCTTTTAATTTACCTGAAAATGAAGTGCCTGTTTTGCTGATGATGTTCGGTTATCCGACAGCCTCAGCGGCACCGGCGCCAACGCACACGAACAAGAAACCCTTGTCCGATACGGTTCAATTTTTATAATTTATTGGTTGTTTTGGTTGCTAGCCACCTGATCAAACGGGTGGTTTTTTTATATAATTAGAGCATAGATTTTAGTGTCTTATACTCAGAGTGATGATATATAGCCTGCCATCGTTTTTGGAAAGTATGCTTTTTTTATTTATACAAATAATGCAATAGATTTGCTTCATGTAATACATCTGCATCATAAAGTATTGAAAATTCTTCATCTGGCGTAAGTTGCGGAATTCTTCCATAGTATATAAAATTATGTAATTTTATACGAGCTTCATTTTGGATGCTTTTACCAAATTCAGGAATCGGTCCGTTTGTTTTTAACATATATGTATGAATTTCAAGCAAATAGTTATTTGCAATTAAATCTAATACTCCATTACTTTTCTTATCTTTTTTAAGTGTAGCATAGATTCTTTTAGCTTGATTGGCAACTTGCGGAGCGTGTATTTCTTCAGGAATAACAAACCACTTTCGCTTTAATAGATTAAGACCAATATTTTCGTATGATGAAAGTGACGCGATAGGGATTGACAGCATCAATCCGATAGTAATCGGCAAAACCCAATAAAAAAGAGGATTGAGTTGGAAATAGATAAGCAAAGTGGTTGCAATCCCTAAAAACGTATGACCAATATATTTATTAAAAGCCGTTTTTAAATTTGTTCGCCCGTCACGATTTTGCGCACTCCAACCGGAATCCTTGCCTGAAATAATTTCTAAAACTATTTTTGTTTGCGAAACCATCATAATCGGCGCAATTAAGGCCGAAAACAAAATTTCAAATATAAAGCTTTTTATTGCCCCAAAAATACCGCCTATTTCTTTTTTCTTGTGATTTTTAATATATATAATTAGACCAAGAAATTTCGGAAAAATAAGCATAAACATTGAAATTGCAAATAATGTAATAGTTCCCATTTTGTTGAAAATGGGCCAATTGGGAAATAATGTTTCCTCCACTGGAAAATATTCAGGAGGAAAATAAATTCGTCCTAAGGCTACTAAAATGCCAAAAATTAAAAACGAAAACCATAAAGGAGAAGATAGATATGACATAATCCCTATTGTAAAATGTATACGGCTTATCGGATGAATATGCTTAGAAAACAAAATTTTTAAGTGTTGTATATTACCCTGACACCATCTTCTGTCCCTAATTGTGAAGTCTAACATACTTGGAGGGCATTCTTCATAGCTACCTGATAATTCCGGTACCAACCAGGCAAACCAACCTCCGCGTCGGATGAGGGCTGCCTCAACAAAATCATGACTCATTATATATCCGCCAAACGGTTTAGGACCTTTCAATACCGGCAGACCGCAACAGTTTATGAATGCCTGCACCCTTATAATAGCATTATGTCCCCAATAATTACTATCATGCACCTGCCAAAAACTGGAGCCGACAGCTACAATCGGTCCATATACTTTTCCGGCAAATTGTTGAATGCGTGAAAATAATGATTTACTGTTAATACACAACGGAGGCACTTGAATAATGCCCGCTGTTTTATTCATTTCCATAAGTTGAGACATTTTGACAATCGTTTCGCCGCTTAACAAACTATCCGCATCTAACACAACCATAAAATCATAAAGGGCACCCCATTTATGGCAAAAATCCTCAATATTGCCGCTTTTACGAGCAGTATTCTTTGAACGTCTGCGATAATAAAGATTGATGTCATCAGGCATTTGTTTACGTGCATTAATCCAAGTGTTTTCTTCTTCAATCCAAATTTTAGGATTATTAGTATCACTCAAGATATAAAAATCATAGGCTTTTGCCTGACCGGTACGTTCAATTGACTGCGCCATTGACACAATATTAGCAAAAACTCTTTTTGAATCTTCATTATATATCGGCATTAAAACAGCTGTTCTTGTAGAAAGAGCAGAATCCTTTTCAGGCCAGTTTAACCCTGCTTGATTTTTATATCGTAATAATTCAATAAAACCACACACGCTTGACCAGAAAAACATTGATATCCATGCCGTAGTAAGCATATACAATAGCGTCAATATAAACTTGACAGTTATTGAGGATTCGCTTGGCATATATAGCGTCCACTTGAATGTTAAATAGGCAGTGGTCAAAGCCATTAGTCCAAAAACAATAATTCGGCGCCATCTAATTGTTGATTCTGTAATTAAGCGAGTTTTAAACACTCTAAATCTCCCGATAATATTGACTATTTATGTAGTGTAAACGGTTCTATTTTTTGAGTTGGAATAACCGATACTTTATAATGAGGAACAACAGTAAATGCAGAATTTTTGAAATACTCATCAGCCTTAGTAAAATCAGGCAATAGCGCATCAATTCCGTATTTCTCAGCATTTTTACCTTCAATAAACAGTGCCTTATATAAGGCCACAAGTTGCATTTTAGATAAATCTTTAGAAAAAACTTTTTTAGCTTTATTATATATTATATCATCAAAAGCCTTGCTTATATCCTCTTGCTCGTTCAAACTTGTATATGCCGCTAAAATCTTGGAAATATCAACATCAACACCATAACCAAGTCCTCTTAAATAAGCTTTTATAATATCATTATGTGAATGAACTTTTATCTTAACCATTGATAGCTCCATACCTCAGAAATCACTTTTCCGTTTTGCTCCAGCGATATTCTGATTTCATCATTGTCATTTTGCGGAGAATAATCTACATATACCGTAATACCTTTTGTTATAGGATTATAAATTGTACTTACATTGATTATTTTGCCATTAATTGTAGAAACAGCAGGCTTAATACCTTTTTCAGAAAAGTCAGCACCTAAATTTTTACCTATAAAATCTATAACAAATTTTCTGGATTCGGAAATACCCTCTGTTCCGGAAATTCCTCCTTGTCCTGTTCTTGTCGCAGAAACATAAGCTATATCTTCTCCTTTTATAACATCATTGAGCCAAATCAACCGATAAGAAAATTTATATTCTTTTGCTGCTTCAATAGGAACCTTCGGTACCCAATAGGCAACAATATTATCATGAATTTCTTGGCGAGACGGAATTTCAACAAGTTGCACATAACCTTCATTCCAATTTTCAAGCGGCTCAACCCATGCACTCGGACGACTTTGATAATTTGCCTCAAAATCTTGATAATTTGATAAGTCTCTATCTCGTTGTAATAGGCCAAACCCTTTTAATCCGTTATCAACAAAACTGCTGATACGTAATTTTTTAGAGTTATCAAGCGGACGCCATAACCACTCACCATGACCATTATGGACCAATAATCCATCACTATCATGAACTTCTAGGCGGAAATCGTCAAAATCGTTTTTATTATTCTCTCCGAACAAAAACATCGATGTCAAGGGAGCAATTCCTATTTTTTGAATATTTTCACGCGGAAACAAATGAGCTTCGATATTCATAATTGTATTAGCACCAGGAATAATTTCAAAGCGATAAGCTCCACTCACACTTTTACTATCTAATAGGGCATATAAGGTAATTACTTTGTCTTTAGTTTTTGGTTTTTGCAACCAAAATTCTTTAAAAATAGGAAATTCTTCTCCAATCATTTCCGCAGTGTTAATTGCTAATCCACGAGCGGATAAACCATATTTTTGCCCCTTTGCTAAACCGCGAAAATAACTGGCTCCCAAAAAAGTTACCAACTCGTCATAATATGCTGATGTATTGAGCGGACTATGAATTCTAAAACCTGCATAACCTAAAATTTCATCATCATTTTCATTAAATTTATTGTTTCCGTAGTCAAAATATTTGGCTGAAAAATTGATTGGTTTTGAAACGTTATTGACAACCTCATTTATTTTAACCGGAATTTTAAAAATACTCCCTAAATGAAAAAATTGAACTTCATACGGTAGCTTTTGGTTATACCAAGGCCCATTCTTTCTTACAAAGCGAATATCACGATACTGATCATATGACAGATTTAACAATTCTGAAGAGTCAATTGTATCTGGTACAGCATAAGGCATTTTTGATAACTGTTTGGCCTTATCAATAACATTATTAAATGAAAAATTTGTAACCACTAAATTCGGGTTTGTTTTATCTGTAATTTGTTTGTAATAAATAAAACCGTAATAACAACAAAAGCAAAGAATAATGCTTAATAAAAAAATCAAAAATTTTTTTAACATCTTGTCCCCGTAATATTATCAACTATTTACATATTTTGGTTTACAATATGCAGATTATTTTCGTTAGTCAATAGAAAATACATACTTTAATTTATATATGCGGGAAAAACTTAAAAAATGTCGTTTTTATGTGGAAAAATACATAAAAATGATTCTAAACTATTTTTGATTTAGTATAGCTATAATTTGGTTTTATAAGGATAAAATTATGAAAAAAAGCTTATTGTTTATTGTTGTTATTTTACTGACAGGTTGTAATAGCCTCAGATGCGAATTTACACATCCGGACAATATGTCTCCAGTATTGTTAGAATATTGCAAAGCTGAAGCCAGTTCATCAGATGTACATGTTTCTAAATAAATTATAGTAAAATTACTACACCCCAGTCTTAACAATCCCTTTGCCGAATTTGGCTTCGAGTCCGTCCATTTTTATTGGACTTTCCGGAGCAAATACAACATTTTATAAAGTAAGTAGAGAAGTAAGGAGAAAACATCAGTTGTTTCTAAATTCTCTAAACTGTTAAAAATGTGCTCTTAAGAGCAAATTAAATCATATAAAGTGCTTTCAAGAGCACATTTTTAAGAAGGCAAAAACTGCAAAAGTCTGCAAATCTTAAGTTAAAAATCACAAAAGTTTGCAATTTCGTATTTAAAAACGGCAAAAATTCATACATAACTTTATAAAATCAGAGAAAACATCAGCCACTTAAAGATAATTTTCACATATATCCGGTCGCGGGATATTCTTTATGTCATACAAGTGAGCATTCATTACCGAAAAAAAACGGTGGCAGACCGAGAAACATAAGCAGATATTGGCTTAAAGCGGTGTCAGATAACAGATACTTTTGTGCTTATTCGTGATGATAAAGTCTCGAATCTATGAGAAGTAGGTTTGACAAGGAGGCGCCGGCAGACGCTAGTATGCCGATCAGCTTAAAGCTGATAGCCGACGCAGCGGCGAAGCCAGTCCTATAGTGCCTATTAAACTCAGATGCATAAGTAAAATCGCTTTTGCCGTCAAAATCTATATTTTCTACAAAGCACATAATACCATATCCGTTTTTTAGAGAAATATAACGTTTTTCAGCCATTGCCTGATGTCAAAAAAAAGTCGCAAAATAAACTTTTACTGTCTTATCTTGAAAGACGGATAACTTTTAACAAATATTAAAAATTATTAATGAAAAGTAAAAAAATATTGCAAGTTAAAGTTATTTCTGATACACTTCAGGAGCTTTGTATATTTCAGCAAACATTAAAGGTTAGCTTGTTTATAATAAAAAGGAACTAAACTATGAAATACTCTCGTTCAGCGATTACTCAACTTACCAGATGGTACAAACAAGTTTTGATTAAATGTGCGATTTTGAATGCGGCAATAATGGCCGGCACATTTGGCGCGCCTGCCGTGGCAGATGCAACGGAAATCAATCAAAACGGTGTGCCTTTCAAAACAGTAACGGACATTGCTCATGCGCCCGACAGCAATATTTGGAATATAAGCACGAGTACAACTTCCGGAGACATTGGTATCAATACGTTTGGCAAGTTTAATATCAGCGAGGGTGATATAGCGAATCTGAATTTGAGTGCACAGCAGAAAAAGTTGGCAAACCTTGTTTTTGATTCTTCGGCTTCGCAAATTAATGGTATAGTTAATTCCTATAAAAACGGGCAAATCGGCGGTGATGTATTGTTTGCTAACCCGAATGGTTTTGTGGTTGGTAAAACAGGTGTGTTTAATGTTGGTTCCTTAACTTTGATGACACCGACCGAAGATACAATGAAAAAAGTGTTCAAAGATAATGCTGTTGTTGAAGATAACTTGAATGCTTTGGTGTCGTTTAATATGGGCGGAACGGATTATTTGCTTTTGGGCGGCGAAGAAACAGATATTGAATTAAATCCGGCAGAAATCAGTATTGACGGAACGATTAATTCCGGTGCAGGTATTACTATTGCTAACGGCGGAACAGAGATAAATATTAACAAAGATGCCAAATTAAATGCCAATATGGACTTTAGTGTATCCGGCGGCAATGTTACGGCTACAAAGAAAACTGGTGTGACACCGACATCGGTAACGAAAACAGAAAAAGAACTCAGCAACGGCAAGACAGAAGTTTCACTTGAGTATAAATTGGCGATGGACGGCGGTAATGGAATTGCTATTGTTTCTAAAAATCAGAAAGTTGATAATGATTATTTAGCGGCCATCGTTAATTTGAACGGCAAAGTTGATGCAAATGGTGGTAATGTTATTGCCCAAACAGAAATTTATAACTCCGGTTCCAGAAATGTAAGCGATTATAACAAAGATACAAAACCTAAAATTGCACTTTCAAAAGTTACTGTCGGCGGTGAAGTTGACGGTAATGATATAGCTTTAAATGCCAGAACAATCGCAACAAATTTTAATAATGACATTGCCAATATAGATGCCGAATGGCTTGAATGGCTGGAAACACCGGCTAACTTCATTGTTTCCGATTTTGTGCATAAGGCAAAAATGAAGTCTTCGGTTGAAGTTTTAGATAGTGCAAAGATTAACGCTACCGGTGATTTTAGCGCAAATGCAAACACAAGCTTTGTTGCATCAGCTACTTCTATTATGGAGAACTTAGCTTTTAATTATACATCCGTTGATGTTGTAACTGAAGCAATTTTACGTTCGGGCTCAACTGTGAAGGCTAAAAACTTAAATGTTTTATCAACAGCGGATGTACGCTTATCAACGTCAGCAAAATCGACGAATATTATAGAGATGGCTTTTGACGCATTTGATAAATCGTTCGGTCATGGTGGAGCTTATTCTGTATCTATTGTTTTAGCCGATGTTTCAAACCGTGCGGTTATTGAAGAAGCAGTTAATTTGGAAGTTGCAAAAAACATTTTGGTAGATGCCGAGATGTATCGGACATATAGCGGCTCAACCAAAAACGGTTTGTTGCCTATTGTTGATAATAACTTTGGAACTGCAGGAGCCGCTGCCGGTCTGTTTATCGGCAACACCACAAATGAGGCAATTATGGACAGTAGCGCCGATATTACAGGCACTCTTGATGTAGAAGCAAACTATGTTGGTGCAACAGTTAATTCAGTTTCAGCAAGTGCCAGTGCTAAGGGTGAAAGTTCGCAAGCCGGAGGTATTGGTAAGATTTTTATGTTTATGATTGATAAAGGGTCTTTGGCTAATACCGGAACGGCAAACGAAAGGTCTTATACCAGAGCGAAAGGTTCTTTTGATAAAATAAAAGTTGCGGCAGCAGTCGGGGTTTCTGTGGATAATGTGACCAATACTGCACGCATTGGCAATAAGGAAAAGAACGTTAAGCCGAATATTAAGGCCGGTAATATTGTTCTGAAAGCTGATCTTTTAGATAATAAGAGTAATTTATATGTATCAGCATCTGCAGGTAATGGTGAAACGGCTATTTCCGGTGCGGTAGCGGTTAATATTAAAAATTTAACATCTGATGCCAATGCACATGGTGATTTTACCATCAAAGGTTCGAGTTTCGAATATGTTGCTCAAAAAGACGGCGAAACTCTCTTGTTACAGGATGGCAGCAAATTAATTGCCGCCAAGGAAGGCGATAAACTTACTCAAAATTATAATGCCTATGTTTATACCGCAACTAAAGATGATGTCGTTGAAAAAGAAGTTAACGGGGTAAAGAAAACATACATTAAATTGCCAAACGGAGCAGAAGTTGAAGGACAGGTCGGCGATAAGGTGGTTGTGCCAATCGACGGATTCAATATTGAAGCTAATACAAGAGTAACGCACGGTATGGCTTTTATTGATTGGGCTCCTGCTTTGGCTGATTGGGTTGGCGGTTTATTTGATACGGTATCAAGCAAAATTAAAAGTCCTAAGGTAGAATCTATTCAATCTCAAGATGCCAACGAATATTTGAGTGCCACCACAAAAGCGAAAGATATTCAAGAAAAGGTTGACGGTGCCGGCAATATGAATATTTTGAATATTCTTGATTTTACTAATCTGGGGACAGCTTATTTCTTTAATACATTTGCCCTCTCGTCTTCGGATGCGGCTGCAAAAGAAACGGCAACTTCAGCATATTCTGGCGCTTTTGCCATTGCGGTGCATAATACGGTTGCCAAGGCAATTTTAGATGATAATTCCAGCGTTTTATTTAAGGCTAACAATGAAGTAAATAATACCTTAAATGTAAATGCCTATACCAATGATCAATTATGGTCCGGAGCTGTTTTAGGCGGTTTGTCCGGTATGGCGGCACGCGATGGTGATTCCAAAGGCGGTGCATTATCGTTCCAATGGGGCAGTCCGGAAACGATTGCCAATATTGGGGAAAATGTCACTGTTAAACAGGAAAATTCTGCTTATGGTGATGTCGTTGTCAAGGCTTTAGATGAAACAGATGATATCAATGTGGCTATTGCCAATGGTGCGGCAGATGAATCTGGTTTAGCCGGTGCAATTTCCATTTCCGCCATCGATGGCGGAAAAGTCGAAGCCGCTGTTAAATCTTCAAATGTTACCAATGCTATCAACGGCAGAGATGTTATAGTAAATGCCGACAAAGATTTAACCCATGTTAACGCCAATTTCGGCTTTACAGCGGCTCAAGATGCAAAAGGCATCGGTATTTCCGTAAACTATGCTGACGATGAAGCTGTGGCCTATATTGCCGGCAATGTGAATGCTACGCGCGATGTAACTGTTGATGCAGATTATGATAAACTGTTTATCAATGGTGCGTTCAACATGGGTTATGCGAAGTCAGGTACTGATACACCAAGATACGGGAATATATCTGACGAACAACGTGAGATGAATATGGATCAGGGCTATAAGCTTTTGAATAAGGCTGATATGCTACAAGCTGATAACACCAAATATTTCAGATTTTTCCGCTCAATGTGGAATGCCCGAAAGGGTAATGAAGCCTTGGCAAATTCCGACTATGATTTTACCAGAGCCTTAAATCCGGATAAACAAACAGCCTCCAAAGCAGGTATGATATCCGTCAGTATTTCTGAGGCGGCAGCTAAAGCCTATATTGATGATGGCGCCAATATTTTGGCCGGTAATAATGTTAAGGTTGAAGCAACTTCTGAAGATATGCTGATTAATGGGGCTATTGCGATGGCTATTCACGGAAAGTCGGGTATGGGCGGAGCTTTTATCGGTCAGTGGACTCAAAATACGGTTGAAGCATATATCGGAAACGCGGTTGTTGATGCTTTAGGCGATATCAATGTTAATGCCAAAGAAGATTTAAAACTTTTTACCGGCTCGGTTGGTATTGCACAAGGTCAAGATAAATCCGTTGCCGGCAATATTTCGCTTGATTTGCAGAGCAACACCGTAACGGCGGCAATTAAAGAAGGTGCCAAAATCAACACGCAAAAAGATACAGATAATGCCAACCAGTCGGTTAATGTAACAGCCGGTGTTGAAAGCCATATTATAAAAGGTATCGGCTCAGTATCGGTACAAGCCGGCGGTTCGGGCAACGGCGGAGCCAAAGGCGGAACATTGGACGGTGATATTGCTTTAAATGAAATCAATGCTTATATCAAAGGGGCAGAGGTTAATGCCGGTAAAGAATTGAATGTTAAAGCTACGAATGAAACAAATTTAATTACGGTAGATGTGGCTGGCGCAGTTTCAACAAGCGATTCGGCATACTCCGGTGCGCTCGGTGCATATGTTTCCATCAATGAAGAAAACGCCTATATTGAAGACTCACAAATCAATACAACAGAAGACAGAACAAATAAAGGTGCCGATATAAACGTTGTTGCTTCAAGCACATTTGATGACTTGGCAATTGTCGGAACCGTTGCGTATGGTGATGGAAGTTCGGCAGATGCTTCTATCAGAGTTGATGGTATTGGAGATGAAATAAATTCTTATATTAAAAATTCAACCATAGACACAAACGGAAATATCTTACTTGATAATGATTCCGAATACGATTATCTTGCCGTGACGGCGGCCGGTGCTATCTCGAAAGGTTCAACAGCATTCTCCGGAGCAGTTGCAATTGCCGTTAATACGGCGGTTCAAGAGAGCCATATTGAAGCTTCTGAAATTAAAGCCGGTTCATTGACTATGGATTCTGATGCCAAATATGATGCTTTGGCAATTACCGGTGTGGCGGTCATAAATTTAACCGGTAAATCTATCGGTGGTTCAGTTTTTGTCAGTGTGATTGATAATGATATTGATAATTATATTAAAAATTCGAATATAACAGCGAAAAATGATGTCAATATGACATCTGATCTAGATATTGACAGTTTGAGTATCATTTTTGCTGGTTCCGGCGGTAAAGGCTTTGCTGCTTCCGGCGCGGTAAGTGCAATTGTGAATTCGGCAGATGTCAATACATACATTAAATCTGACAACGATGATAAAAAGATTATATCAGAAGCAGGAAAAGTTGTTGTAAAATCCACGAATGATACAGATATTAAAACCATTAACGGTGCAATAAGCATTTCTATCGGTAGCGATGCGGCTGGTGCTGGTATTAATGTTGTGGTTGACAGCAGTGATGTTTCTGCCGGTATTGAGAATACGTCAGTCAGTGCAAAAGAGGATGTTGATATTGAAGCAAAGGCAGATGAAGATATTATGTCGATATCTATCGGCGGTGCCGGCGGTAACGGTATTACGGTTGCCGGTTCAATTAACACTGTTGTTATGACTTCGGATACAAGTGCCTATATTAAAGATGCGGATGTCACATCAGACGAAGGGGACATCAAAGTTATATCTTCCGGTGAAACTGAAATTACGGGTGGTACCGGTTCGGCAAGTATATCGCTGAGCAGTATGGCTCTCGGGGCTTCTATTGTAACCGGTGTTATTGATAGCGAGGTTAAAGCGACCATTGAAAATTCAAAAGCCTATGCCGGTAAAGATGTGATTGTCAGCGCCGAAGCTAATGAAACAATCGGTGAAAAAAATAAGCCGTTCATTACGGTAGCCGGTGGTTTTTCGCAAGGTTTAACGGTTGAAGGCGTTATTGCCACAATGGTTATGAGCAGTACGGCAGATGCTCATATTATCGGTACAAAAACAATAAATGATGTTGCTTATGGCGTTAATGCCGGTCGAGATGTTGCAATTTCTGCCGAGGGAAAAGATACTATTTTTGCCATAGACGGTGCAATTAGTGCCAGCACTTCTGCCGGTGTCGGGGCAACAGTTAATACCATTGTAATTGATAAAGATGTGAAGGCTTATGCTCAAAATGCCAAAATTGAAGCAACAAATGACATAAAAGCTCAAGCAAAAGAAACAGATGATTTCTTCACAACTGTTGTAGCTGCTGCCGGCGGCGGTACTGCCGGAGCTGCCGGTGCGGTTAATACAAACGTGATTACTTCAAAATTAGACGCCGGTTATAAAGATTCTACCTTAAGGGCTGGGAATAAAATTTCTTCAAATACCGAAGCAAAAGCAAATATGCAGACCATTACCGGTTCGGCCGGCGGTGGCGGTTCGGTTGGTGTCGGTTTATCTGCAGTAAATGATGTCATCAGATACACCGCCGAATCAAAAGCAACCGGTGTAAATGCAGAATTTAAGGAACTCGATGTTAAATCTAAAGCAGACAGCACATACGAATACACAACCGTATCCGGTGCAGCTGCTGGCACAGTTAGTGTTGTCGGTGTTGAAAACGTGAACTATGTCAATAACACGATTAAGGCCTATGCTGACGGTATATTGAAAGGTAATAAAGCATTAGTAGATGCCTCTGATAAGGTAACGTTTGTTCACCCGATTGCCGGTACCATATCGGTTGGCGGTACGGCCGGTG
This sequence comes from uncultured Pseudomonadota bacterium, assembly GCA_902763155.1. GTDB lineage: Bacteria > Pseudomonadota > Alphaproteobacteria > RF32 > CAG-239 > RUG410. The sequence continues at coordinate 112,255 of CACWQS010000001.1, forward strand.
TTGGTGCAACGGTTATGGTTAATTCCGTCACGAGCACAATTGATGCTTATATCGGCGGTTCTGACATTCAGGTCAGTGATATTGATGTAAAGGCTAAAGGCGAACAAATATATGACCATATTGTGGCTGCCGGTTTTGCTGGGGCAGGTGTTGCCGGCGTGAGCGGAACGGTGTTAGTTAATGATGTGGATACCTTTGTACATGCGTATATTTCAGATGGCGCAAAGGTAAAAGCGGAAGATGTTGATATTGATGCTCAAAATAAAATCACACTCACTTCGTTTACCGGTGCAGGCGCGGTTGGTGGTGCGGCAGCGTTTGGTGCTTCGGTGGATGTTAATAACTTTAAGTCCACAACTGAAGCATATACCGGAGATGGGGTTGCCATTGAGGCTAAAAATGTTGATATTAAGGCCAAAACGGAAACCAATCTGGGTAAGCCTGAAACAGAGAACAAAATGATTGTTGCCTCCGGTTCGTTCGGATTATATGCCGGAATTGCCGGAAGCGTTTTGTGGAGCGGCATTGAAAACAGAACAGTTGCGCATATTGGTGCCAATAATGTGATTACACTGGCTGATGAAGGGCATTTGAACTTAAACGCGACAGATATTTCCAAAATATATGAAAGCGTTGGTGGCGGTGCCGGCGGTTTAGTCGGTGTCGGTGCTTCTGTCGGCGGTAATGAAATTCATAACACGGTGTTGGCATCTGTTGGTACCGATACGGTTATTGAAGGAGAAAATGCAGATGTGAACATTTCAGCCAATAGTTCCGAAACAGTTGATGCCCTAGGTGTAATTGTCGGTGGTGGCGCCGGCGCTTTATCCGGTGGTGCGGTTTATGTTCATATTGGTGACAAAGAAGATAATGCTTCAACCAACAATTATGACAACCAAAGCGAAGAAGAACGTAAGACTTTTGATGGCGCACAAAAACAAAAAGATGAGATGTCTAAAGCTGCAGGAGAAAGAAATACGTCGGCAAATAAAGCATATCAAGATGCTTATAATGGAGCTTTGGGGAGAATTAAAAATCAGTCGAAAGGTACAAGATTAGCTGATAAGGAACAGGTTAGCGGCAGCTTGTATGATTTAACCAATCGTGATGTTATTGGCGGAACAGACAGAAAAGGGACGGCAGCCTTTATTGATACGGCGGCGCAATTAAATGTCAAAAACTTAAATATTGCGGCTCAAAATACCAATGATGTTAAACTTGAAAGCATCGGTGCTGCAGCCGGTGGGGCAGCTATCGGTGTTTCGGTTACCGTAGCAGAAGATAAAACCACGACTAATGCATTTGTTCAGAATGGGACAAAAATTACGGCAGACAGTGTACAAATCAGTGCAAATTCTGAAGATAAACACCGTTTAGATGCTTATGCTGCAACCGGCGGAATTATTGCCGGTAACGGTAGCGTGGCTGTTCTTAAATCGGATAAAACAACCAATGCCTATGTTAATGACGATGCCATAATTAATGCTTTGAATAACTTAAATATCGGTGCAAATTCACATTCTGACAACGAAGCTTATGCTTGGTCAGGTTCATTTGGCGGCGTTGTTATCGGTATGTCAATTGCAAATGCCAAAAGCATTGGAAAGACCAGAATAGACCTCGGTGATAATGTAACATTGACTTCTGATGACAGTGATATCATAATCAGAACGGATACCAATGAAAACACGAGAGCCGAAGCTTGGGCGGCTACCGGAGGCGTCGGCGGCGGTGGTGCTGCACTTTCAACCGCTACCAGTGGTAAAGATAACACTGTTAATATCGGTAAAAATTTCAGTGCTGAAACAACTAAAAAACTTGCTATAACTTCAAATGCAGTTAATAAAGCCGATACGGAATCGAATGGTCGAGCTTATGGCGGTGTATCGGCCGGCGGAGCCAATGGTACGTCAAACATTGACCAAACATCAGGTGTTAATATTAAAGATGCCGATACAGCCAAAACAATTAAGGCTGCTTCGATTGAAATTTCATCTAAAGCTGAAAATGATGCAGAATCTACGGTGTATGCAGGTGCCGGTGCGATATTGGGTATATCTGCTTCCAAGGCGGAAACAGATATAAAATCGACCAATAAAAGTTATGTCGGCAAAAATTATGATATTTCGGCAATAGAAGGCGGATATTCGCTTTCATCCGATACGATGAACAAATATAAGAGTTATGTTAAATCTGATTCTTATGGTGTTGTCACAGTCGCAATACCGAAAATCAGGAATACGGTTAATTCTACGGTGACGACTGATTCTGAGGCAGATGTTACTTCAAAGAAAGATATAGTGGTTAAAGCTGCAAATGAAATCAGCAAAGCATCTGTATACGGCTATGATTTATACGGCGGTGCCGGCGGATTAGCCAGTGGTTCCGGTGGTTCAATAAAAGATGAGCTGACGATGAACACATCAGCTAAACTGGGAGGAAATAGAGCTCGTGCCGAAGGAGATTTCGGAAACGGACGTGTTGATGTCAGTGCGTATAATATTGCCAATATTAACGAAAAAGCCGATTTGTATGCACACGGCGGTATTGCCGGTGCCGATACGGATTCTATTGTTAAATTGACGGCTGATGCCGATGTTGAAATAGCAAATAAGGATGTAACCACCAAAGATGACCATATCAGCTATGTAGCAAGAAACGATGTTGATATATATACGAAAGTAAACGTTGAATCATATGGCGGTGTTGCCGGTGCCGGCGGCGAAAGTAACGCTACAAGCAGTAAGCAAACAGCCACAGTTACGATCGACGAAGGTGTAAAATCAGTAAGCGGCAGAGATACAAACATTTCCGCTCTCAGCAATAAGAGTTTGGAAGCATATATCAATGCAGAAACCGGCGGTTTAATTTCTATTGTTGGCGGAGAAGCCGATGCTCATAACAAAGATTCGAAAGCGATTGTCACGATTGCTTCAGGCTCAGAAGTTAAGTCATTCGATTCTATGAATATTACCGCACAGAGTTCTACACAAAAACTGCGGGCAAAACGCGATGCGCTTGCTTATCAACTCGGATTTATTCCGTATCATGGTTCTGGCAATGAATATACCACCAATAATAATACCTCAAGCATTGTTATAGATGGTGAAGTTGAGAGCGGTTTAGGTGCTTATAAACACCTTGTAATCAACCAAGATGGGACTTATGAGTCTGAAAATGATGCGATTTCAGTATCACAAGAAAAAATCGGTGAAATTACATCTGCCAATCTTCAGGTTGATATAGACTCTTATAAGGAGAGCAAGACAAATTTAACAAATGAGCATAATGCTTACATTCAGGCAAAAAATGTTGAAAAATCAAATCATCAAACTGATTATAATAATGCTCTTGCAGCAAAAGGACAATTGGAAACGCAGAATCAAAATTTAACAACACTGAAAGATAATGCTTCCGAGCTTTTGAAAAATATTACCAATGCACTAAATGAAGCAACAGCAACTGAGGATATGGCGAATATAGGTACAAATGCGTATGCAGAAAAATATGGCTCAATACCGGAAGTTCAAAAGTTGATAGAGGCTTATAAAAATTTGGTTTCCAACAAAAATGATGAAACTGAAGTAGCTTTTGGTACCGCCTGGGGAGAATTGCTCAAAAAGCAAGTAGCATTGCCTACTGAAATTGCTAATTATGAAACACAAATAAAAACAAACAATAATACCATAGCAACGCATGTCGTAACAATGAATACGGCACAAAATGCGATGGATGATATTGATGCCGAAATAATAAAGACGACTGAAGATTATCAAGCACACATTGCTTCTCTTGATGCAAGCATAGCTGATGCAGAAACGCAGAAAGCTTTAGCGCAAACGGAAGCTATTCCTGTTTACAGTATCAATGTGGGAGATGTTTTTGTTCGCTCCGGTGAAACAAACATCAACGGTGCTACTGCAACCGGTAACGGTTCAATCACGGCAGCCGGTGCAGGTAGTTTTGCCATTAATATTGAAAACAACAGCGTCAGCAATGTTTACTACAACAATTTGATTATTGACCGCAATTTGAAATACGGCATTAATGGTAATGTGGGCGGCAATATTACCAAAAACATTAAAAATGCACTTTCTGAAGGACCTATTATAAAAATTGTTAACAGTGTTGATAAAAACGACCCGACTATAAATTTAGGCACTAATGCCGGCGACATTGTTTTGCAGGGTAATATCGAAAATGTTTTGGGTGCGTTTGATGTAACCAACAACACCGGTGATGTGTTTACGCAAGGTAACCTCACAGTTAAGGATTTGCATATGAAAGTTCCGAACGGTGCTTATAATCAGCTTTATATTAACCAAGAACAAAAGCTTGGTGGGGCTTCCGGTGCAGGTGCCATTGTAGCGGCTGGCGATATTGATATTGCGGCAAAAACTATTGATGTGAACGGCTTGTTGCAAAGCGGGACGGAAATCAAAAAAGTAGAAATACCTGAATTTTCCGTTATTAAAAAAGAAGATGGTAACTATTATCAGGTTATGGATAATCAAGAAACCATAATGCAAAAAGGAACAACCGACGGATATTATTACATTACTTTGCCTAAAGTAAATGATAACTCTGACATTAACGCAATGCAGACCATTAGGGCTTATTTCAAACCGACAGATGAGAGTAATATAAATAATATTGCCGGAGATATATATTTGTTCAAAGCCAACACATCCGGAGGCAATATCACATTGACCGGTAATGTTATCAGCACTCAAAACACCGGAAAGATTGTTTTGATGAACGGTTACGGTCATATTGATGTTGTCAATAACTCTGCTTATAATTTGGTAACAAGCTCATTAGGTGTTGACACCAAGATGCAGGGTAAGCTGACCATCAATGACTTTAAGGTCGATACAAAACAGGAAGTTGCATACTCCAGCAGTAATCAAGATGAGGCAGTTGAAATAAAAACAGTGCCGAATTATTCCCTGTATGATACCATTACACAGAATAGCTTAACGCCTGAATTTTTAGCAACGCATGCCGATACACATACGGCTTATGTTGGTGAAGACGGAATTAGTTTCACCTCAAAGGGTGATAAGAACGGAACTTGGAGTGAAGGTTCCATGTCTGTACGAAATGACGGAGCAACCGTATATTCCACAACATATACCCCGGGTGATGATGCCTGGACAATGACGAAAGAGGGTGGATCGTACTCATATCAGCGCTATGTTGAGCGTTCTTGGATTGTGGAATTGTTCTGCGGTAAAAAGTATGAAACCGTTTATGTTAATTATAACCCGACATATGAGGTACAGAAAAAAGCTATTGCTGTTAATTTCCAAGGTTTTGACAAACCGGAAATCAATATAACGTCAAAGAGTGATGTGGTAATGAACAACAGCATCAGTGCTTTAAGTGGCGATGTTAATATAACTTCGCAAGGAAGCATTATGACAAACTCTTTGAACAATGTTATTACGGCAAACAATATTAACTTGACATCAAATAACAATATCGGTCAAGTTCTTGATGAAGTCGGAACAATCAGACCGTTGATGGTTGAAATTGTGGACAACGGAACGTTAACGGCTAAAGCTGAAAATAATGTGTATGTTCGTTATCCGTACAGTGATATCAGCAATATTGATATCAGCGGTAAAAATGTTCAGTTATCATCGGCTGTCGGTAATATGGATATGAATGGTAAAAAGCTTAAAGTATCAGCCGATGATTTGCTGTTGAACGCTGATAAGGTTAATTTGGATATTTCTCAGGCTAAAGCCAACGGCTCCGACCTTCAAGTAGGAACTTTAAGTGCCAGAGCCAGCGATGATATTACTTTTGTTTCTGATGGTAGCTTTACGGTTAAATCGCTCATTTCCGACAATAAAGGTAATATCAATTTGGAATCTAAGTCAGGTTCTATATATGCGGCTGACAGCACCGGGACGTATTTGGATGAACATATCTATGGCGGAGATATTGTTTTGAAAGCTGTTAATGGTGAAATCGGTACTCCTGATAAACCGTTGACATTTTCCAATGCCGGTATCTTTAATGTTCAGTCAAACGGCGATATTTATATGAAATCTGCTGATACCATGTATGTTGATTTAATCAGCTCTAAGGAAGGCTCGCTTAATCTGAATGCCAATTTCGGTATCATTGCTTCTGCAATTACTGATACAGCCAGAGTATATAATTTATATGCCGGTGGTGATATGAATTTGGTTTCAGCATACGGAAACATTGAAAATATATTGGTCAATCTTGATGGTGTACTTAGCGCTTCTGCCGGTTATAAAGGCACAGAAAATGTTGCCGGTTGGGGAGATGTTAATGTTTCTCTGATTTCAGAGATTGCTCAGGCTGATGAAACAGGCGTAGCAGAACTTACCGGCACAAAAGACCTGAAAATCGGCATCATTCAAGCGACCAACAATGTAACGATTAACTCTGAAAAAGGTGTTAAGAATGCTGTTAACACATCTTCGGTTTCCGGCGAAAGAATAATTATTAATGCGGTTGGTGATGTCGGAGAACAAAATTCGGCTATTAATGTGACTGCGAACAGAGAAATTACGGTTCTTTCAAAAGGCGGCAGCAATGTGTATTTGAAGACAGATGATGCCGGTAAAGGTTTGAAAATCAGCCGAATTGATACAACAAACGGCGAAGGTTCATTAGGTAATGTTGAGTTGACTTCTGCCGGTAATATTACTCAGAAGGCGATAGAAAATCACAGTACTTCGGAAGATAACGCTGATGAAAATATCACCAATATTAAAGCAGAAAGTATCAAATTAACAGCTACCGGCAAAAATATCGGTGCTGCAGACAGATATTTTGTTGTTGAAACAACCTCCACAGATGCAAATAAAGGTTTGGTGTATGCTGCTGACAAGGCTTATATAAAAGGCGTTGGCGATGTTTTAAAGGTTGCACAAGGAGACACAACCGGAATATCAGATATTCGGACCGAAGACATTGATATTATAGCCGATAACATTACATCCGAAGGTAATGTTCTCATTATCAGTAATAAAAATATTACGGCAAATAATATTAAATCTGATAATGATACACATTCAACATATATTCTTATAGGCGGTGATGGAGATGTTACACTAAGCAATGTAACCTCAGGTACTGTTCTTGTTAGCGGCCAAGATGTAACAATTTCAGACAATATTACAACAGACTTCTCTGTTATTCACTCGTTGGGCAAAACTACACTTGAGAATGCCGATGTGAAGCACCTGACAGATGAAGAGGCGTATCTAGCATTGGTAAATGTAACCTCCGATGATGATGTTATTGTAAAAGATACGGTTATCGGTGGTGACACTAGACTTGAAAGTCAGAAAGACACAAATATCTTCTCGTTAACGGTAGACGGTAACTTAACCAATACTTCTGATAATACCACTGTCAGCGGTAAATTAGATGTAAGCGGTGATGTAAATATTGATGCTAACAAAAATATTTTAATTGCCGATGCAAATATTGGTAAAGATTTGAATGCGAATGCCAAGAATATTAAAATTTCCGAAGTGAATTTGGGCGGAAATTTGAATGCCAAAGTTGATGATATAGATGTCAGTACTTCTAATGACCTGCACATTGGTACAATTAGCGGTAATACGTCAGATTATACCAATACGGCAGATATTACGTCATTAAAGAACATTACAAATGGATTGGATAATGCTGATACGAATATATCGGTTAAAAATGCTGATTTAACCGCCGGTAATTCTATTGGGAAAGATAAAGCTCTGAATATGGAACTTGCCGAAGGTAATAAAGTAAATATTACAGCCGGAAATGTTGCCAACCTTAATAACACCGGAGCTGCGGCGAATTACGGAAATGTTACTGCCGATGATACAAAAATTACAGCAACTAACGATGTAAATATTGCTAACCTGAAGACGGATAAATTAGCCTTAACAACAAAATCTGAAAATGTTAATATTACGGGTGATATTAAGACTAAAGGGACGATTGGTACGGCAAGCAAGAATATTGTTGTCGACAATACCAGCTTGGCACCTTATCCGTATGACACGGTTCAACTGTATTTAACCAAAAAACCGATGCATTTGTCTGTTGATAAGAGTAATAATATCAGAACGGAATCTCTAAATGTAACCAGACACAGTATGAACACTCTTGTTAACAAAGAAGCGTATGCAACGAGTATGGAGGGTGAGATAACATTAGCCTCAGAAGTTGGTTTGAAAAATTCATATCATGGGCAGTCTGCTATAAACGAAGCTGATGATATGTTGTATCGTTCATCTTCGGTTTCTGATTATATTGCAGATGTTGTTTCGGAAGATGATAATCATCTTATCAAAGCTTTTCATCACAGAATATTAGATGATTCGAATATTATGAGTATTATCAACCAGACAAAAGCAGATCAACTGCAAGGTGAAAAATATAGTAGTAATGAAAAGAAGAAAAAGGTGCTCTAAAAATTCCAAATACAGATAGATAATGTTAATTTAATAAGGACTAAGGACTATGCCAATAAAATCAAATAAATTGTTTATCCGAGCTTTAATTTGCAGCACAATTCTCTCTACAAATATGCTTGTGGCTGGAAGTGATGCATATGGACAAACGGATAGCAAAAACGAAGCAACTCAAGTTAACCAACAGCTTTTAGCGCCAAATGAGTCGGTTAATATGTTTACTGATATGGAAAAGGCGAGAAGGTATTATCAGTCAAGAGAAAGTCGGGGCAATGTGCAAACCAAGGAAGATACAGATGTTTCGACAGATATGACCGAAGATGAGATAAAACTTCCGCCAAGGGCAAATAAATATGCTTTATCTGTTCATATTTATCGTGTGGATATTTCGAAATCGGAAGTTTTTTCAAAGTCTGAAATTGATAAATTCAAATCTTTAGCAGAAGGCAAAGATGTTACGATTGAAGATATTAATAACTTGGTTCAGCTTATCAATGCTCAATATTTGAAAAAAGGCATTATCACCGCTCGTGCCTTTATTGCAGAAGGAAAACTTGAAGGTGTTTTGAAAATTGAGTTAATGGAAGCGCATATAGGTGAATTGACTATTGATGGCAATAAGTATAACAGAGAATGGTATTTACGCTCTCAAATTGGTCGCAAAGATGGTGAACTTTTCAGTTTGAAAGATTTGCAAAATGATTTGAAAACATTTAACAGAAATGCTCGTAGCATTAAATTGCGTGCGGAATTGAAACCAGGAAAAAAATACGGTACTACCGATGTTAAGCTGAAAGCAGAAGAAACAATGCCTTACCATTTATCAGCTTCGTTTGATAACTTTGGGCGCGATACAACCGGTGAACATCGTGGCGGTTTAGTTGCTTCAACCGACTCGCTTATCGGTTTTCAAGACAGATTATCTATAGCATTCAATGTGGCACGATCTTCATTTAATCCTTATATTGATTATAATATTCCGATTAATCGCTACGGAACACGTGCCGGTGTATCATATATGTTCGGTAAGAGCAAAGTAACCAACGGAGAGTATAAAGATTTTGACTTAAATGCCAAAACGAATACATACAGTGGGTATATCTCGCATCCGTTAATTGATACGGTAACAGGAAAATTAAATGTTAATACGTCGTTGAATTACAAAACCTCAACAGCTAAAATTTCCGGATTCAAATATTCCGATTTTAAGGATACCAATGTAGCAATCGGTTTAGGCGGAAATTATAATTTTGAAAAGAGTATTTTTTATGGTTCTTTATATGCAACTCGAGGCGTGATTAAAGACCAAATCAGACGCGAGAGCGAGCATTTCACAAAGTTTAATGCTGATGCTTACTATATCCACTATTTGCCGTGGGGTATTGTTGGGACAATTAAAGCCGGTGGGCAATATTCACCTGATAATATTGCTTATGTTGAGCAATATCAAATTGGCGGTATTTCAAGTGTGAGAGGTTATTCAGAGAGTCTTTTGATGGCGCCTTCTGCATATTATACCAGTTTAGAAATGTTGTTCCCGATACCGTTTTTACCGGAAACGATTAATGTGCCATTTAGCACAAGTGGTAGCACGTTCCGTTTGAGAGATGCTGTTAAATTTGCAGCTTTCTTGGATCATGGCGGTATATTTTATCATGAGGGTAAGGCTCATAAAGAAAATTTCCTTTTAAGTGACGGTGTTGGTTTGCGTATAGCTATCAACAAGTATCTATCTGCCAGATTTTATGTCGGTTTTCCTTTGATGAACAAAGGAACATATCATGAAGATGATATGAATTTCCACTTTGATTTAATTGCAGCGCCGTTTTAATATTGGCATAATGATATTGAAAATTTATTTAAGAAAGGTATAAAAATGAAGAAACAGACTAACACAAAGGAAAAAATAAGCGTACAACCGAATACAAATAATATTGCGGTGGTTGATGTGCAAGCAATTGTAAATTCTTCCGCGCAAGTAAAGGCGTTAAAAGAGGTGCAGGCAAATAAAATTAAAGAGCTTAATTTGTGGTTGCAAAATGCTCAAAATGAAGTAAATGCGGAGCAGGATAAAGAAAGACAACAAGCCTTATTGCAAAAATATAATGCCGAGTTTGCTTTGAAAAAAAGAGACATTATATTGCAGTACCAACAAGAACTGAAAACAGTAAGTGATAATATATCACAAACAGTGGCGGCAGAAGCTGAGAAAAAAGGATATTCAATGGTTATAGCTAAAAATATTGTCATTTGCGGTGGCGTGGATATTACCGAGCATGTTGCTAAAATAATTAAATAAGATATAATATTTTATTATATTTTTTGAGCTGGTAATCTTTATTGATTGGCCAGCTCGATAATTGTTATGCCTTATATTTGTTCGTTATAAGGGTAAATGAGTATTTATCTGGGTTAATTAATCCTATTTTATTTGTTCCTGTATTAATTTTAATGAAAATAAAGTTAAAAATATTGCTTCTGTATATTCATTATCATTGAATCAAAAGTATTTTAAATTTTTTCAAAAATATATAAAAAAAACAATCATGCAATTATGGTTCAGATGTACTATATCTGCATGGTAATTATTACAAACTGAAGGATGTATCTCCAAGGAAATTCTTAGAGTTTGAAGGTCTTAAACCATTATCAGAAATTGAAAAACATGAGTAACAATAGAAATTATAGTGATGAGCAAATAAAAGCAATAATGAGTAATTTAGCATACGATATGTCATTGTACTCAAATAGACTTTCATCCATTGATCAAGAAATTATGCAGGATGGATATCAGATTATCGATACATATAGTAATACTATTTCTGGGGTTAAAGCTTGTCTAATTAGAGATATTTTAACAGGAGAAGTAACTTAGCTATTTCAGGCAAGCCGATTAAATGGAATTTATGTAAACCGCAAAGTGAGCTTTTTGATAACGGGTGGTATCAAAAACATTGGCGCAAAAATTGTGAAACATGCGTCTCAAGACTTATATGCAACTGGTGCTCTGATTGTGGCGAATGTTAAAAATAAAGCAGAATAAAACGTTGCCGGAATGTATTTTTTATTACTGATGTAATTTTTGCAACAGCCTTATGAAATATGCCAAACTCTCGCGTTTATCATTAGCGTGTGCGCATAAAACGATTTTGAACTTCTCCGGACAAGCAAAAGGAATGCGCTTAAAACCGTTCGTGTCTTCATTGAAAAAATCCGGAGATAAACAAATACCTTTTTTAGCCGCCACATTGGTTAAAGTTGTATCATGGTCGGCAGAGTTAAAATAGCTTATTTTTTGCGTATGAATCAAACGCTGTTGCACACGTTGCAGTGCCGGAGGTGAACCGCCGCCGACCATAAGCGTGCGTCCGTATAAATCCTCCTGATGAATGATTTTATTTGACGATAGTTCATCATCATCGCGCATAACAAGCGAAATTCCGCATTCATATAGCGGATGAATTTTTATGTCGGGGATATGTTTAACCTCAAAATCCATGGCAATCAAAATATCGGCATTGTTATGCAAAAACTCATCTGTATTATAAAAATTTATAAACCTCGGCGAAATTGATACTTTGGGATATTTTGCGCCAAAATCCATTATTGCTTGCGGTAAAAATTTTAGCATGGAACGAACCGGAAGCGCAATTGTAATGTTATCGGAATATTTGGCACT
>CACWQS010000002.1 GCA_902763155.1 uncultured Pseudomonadota bacterium
GGAAAAATAATAAGATACTAAACACAAAAAAAGAGATGCGATTTGCACCTCTTTTTAGTTTTTCTCACGTAAATCTCAGATAGTGAGATGATTGCGCCGTAATTTTTGAGCGCCGTGTACAAAAAGGTACACAAGCGAGAAAAATACAAGCAAGCAACCACTAGATGAGATTTACCTTGCCGCCGGCTTTTTCTACGGCGCTAATCGCCTGCTTTGAAGCAGAATTAACAGTAATGTTAATACTGCTGGTAACAGCACCGCGAGCAAGCAAACGAATACCGTCGAGCTTCTTAGAAATTACATTTGAAGACAACAATGTATCAATCGTAATTTCTTTGGCATCTAACTTACCGGCATCGATAGCTTTTTGGATTGTATCCAAATTAACGACGGCAAATGTCTTAGCAAACGGATTCTTAAAACCATGCTTCGGCAACTGACGATAAATCGGCATCTGACCACCTTCAAAGCCCATCTTGGCACCGCCGCTGCGAGCTTTTTGACCTTTATGGCCCAAACCGCAGGTCTTGCCCTTACCGGAACCGATACCGCGACCGACGCGTTTGCGATTTTTGGTAGCGCCTTCGTTATCTTTTAATTCGTTAAGTTTCATTTTCTTTTTCCTTTTCCTTGTGTCACTAGCCTTTAGATAACTTCACGATTGGGAAGAAAGACTGTGCTACGCTGTGAATTTTTGCCGCCGTGTACAAAAGAGGTACACAAGAAGAAAATTTACAAGCATGACAGCCTTTCTGCACAATCCCTTGTTATTCTTCTACGCGGACTAGGTGAGCAACCTTCTTAATCATCCCACGAATGGACGGCGTATCCTCAAGTTCAACCGTGCGACCGGTCTTGGTTAAACCCAAACCGCGCAAGTTTTTTTCTTGAATGGCCGGACGACCGATTGTGCTACCAGTTCTGGTAACTTTAATAGTCTTCTTTGTTGCCATGGCTTATGCCTCCTCTTCTTTAACTTCTTTGGCTGCAACCGTATTTTCACGGCGGCTGACAATATCGCCAACCTTTTTGCCGCGCTTCGTAGCAACCATTCTCGGTGAATTGATTGCAGTTAAAGCGGCAAATGTAGCCTTAATCATGTTATATGGGTTATTAGAGCCTAAAGATTTTGCCACCACATCTTGCACGCCCAAAACTTCAAATACGGCACGCATCGGGCCACCGGCAATCACACCGGTACCGGCAGGAGCCGTTCTGAGCACTACCTTACCGGCACCGAAACGACCGGTAATATCATGGTGCAAAGTTCTGCCTTCACGCAACGGAATGCGGATAATGTTCTTTTTAGCTTCATTAGTTGCTTTAACAATAGCTTCAGGCACTTCGGCAGCCTTACCTGTTCCGAAACCGATACGCCCTTTCTGGTCGCCAACTACCACAACAGCAGCAAAGCTCATGGTGCGGCCACCTTTAACTGTTTTAGCAACACGATTAACGTGAACTAATCTTTCAACCAGCTCTTCTTTAACTTCTTTTTTATTATGACGATCTGTAGCTTGTACCATCTTCATCTCCTAGAATTTCAAACCAGCTTCACGAGCAGCATCTGCTAAAGCTTTTACTCGACCGTGATAGATATATCCGCCACGATCAAATACAACTTCGCTAATACCAGACTTTGCAGCTCTTTCAGCAATTACTTTACCAATGAAGCCGGCGGCTTCTACCGTAGATGTCTTAGAAAGTTGACCGCGAACTTCTTTATCTAATGTCGAAGCCGAAGCAACCGTCAAACCTTTTACATCGTCAATAATTTGTGCATAGATATGCTTACCGCTACGGAAAACCGACAATCTCAATTTGCCGTTGGCAGCTGCCTTAATAGCAGATCTTACACGAGCCTTTCTTCTCTCAAACAAATCTTTTGGTGTATTCATCGACTTATTCCTTATTTCTTCTTACCTTCTTTACGACGAACAGTTTCGGTCGCATACTTCACACCTTTACCTTTGTAAGGTTCCGGTTTTCTGTATTTGCGCAATTCTGCTGCAACTTGACCAACAACTTGCTTGTCCGCACCAAATATTTTAATTTGTGTCGGAGATTCACAAGTAATTTTTATGGAAGCCGGTGTTTTGAACACAATCTCGTGCGAAAAGCCCAAAGACAAAACTAAATTTTTGCCATCTAAACGAGCTTTATAACCTACGCCGACCAGTTCCATATCTTTTGTGAAACCTTCACTCACGCCTTTAACCAAATCGTTAATGCGAGCGCGTGTTGTGCCCCACAAAGCGCGAGACATATTGCTCTCCGATAACGGAGAAACAACAACTTTGCCCTCTTCCAATTTGGCAGCAACGTGGCTGTCATCGTATGTGAAGCTAAGTTCACCTAATTTACCTTTTGCAATTACGGTGTTGTTGTTAATGCTTAATTCTACTCCGGCAGGAACAACAACAGGATATTTACCAACTCTTGACATTGTTTCCTCCTCCTAGAATACTTTGCACAAAATTTCACCGCCGACATTAGCCTTGCGAGCTTCGTTATCGCTCATCACACCCATCGGGGTAGAAACAATGGCAATACCTAAGCCGTTATAAACTCTCGGCAAATCTTTCACGCTGGAATAAACGCGACGACCCGGAGTCGAAACACGGTAAATTTCCGTAATAACACCAGCACCTTCATGGTACTTTAATTGAATATGAAGCTCATCAACACCAGGTCTTACATTGGTCTTGGAATAACCAACAATATAACCTTCGCGTTTTAAAACTTCTAACACATTTTCACGCAAGCGAGAAGCAGGTGATACAACATCACTCTTTTTCGCTCTTTGTGCGTTTCTAATGCGTGTGAGCATATCGCCCAAAGGATCACTCATAGACATGTATCTTTCCTCCTTACCAGCTTGATTTTACTAAACCAGGAATTTCGCCAAAGCTTGCCAAATCTCTCAATTCAACACGACTTAAACCGAACTTTCTGTAATAACTACGCGAACGTCCCGTAATTCTGCAACGATTGCGAATACGGCACTTTGCCGAATTTCTCGGGAACTTCTGTAAAGCAAATTGCGCTTGCAATCTCTCTTCCGGAGATGCGTTCTTATCCATCGCAATTTCCTTTTGCTTTTGACGACGGTTAGCATACTTTGCCGCCATCTTCACTCTTTTCAAGTTTCTATATACCGAACTTGTTTTTGACATCGTAAAATCTCCGCTTATTTCTTGTAAGGCAGGTTGAACGAAGTAAGCAACAATTTTGCTTCTTCATCTGTCTTAGCTGTTGTACAAATAACAATATCAAGACCTCTGACTTCATCTACTTTTTCGTAGTTAATTTCAGGGAAAATGATTTGTTCCTTAACACCGAAAGCGAAATTACCTCTTCCGTCAAAATTCTTGCCGGTAATTCCATGAAAGTCTCTGATTCGCGGCAAAGCCATATTAACCAGTCTTTCAAGAAATTCATACATTCTATCCGAACGTAAGGTCACTTTGCAGCCAATCGGCATACCTTCACGCAATTTGAAAGTCGCAATAGATTTACGAGCCTTGGTCATAACCGGTTGCTGACCGGCAATCAAAGCCAGCTCTTCCATCGCCGAAGTTACCTTTTTCTTATCGGTAACAGCATCGCCGATACCCATATTCAAAACAATCTTCGTCAGCTTCGGAATCTCATGTGGGTTCTTGTAACCGAATTTTTCCACAAGAGATTTCTTTATGACGTCGTTGTAAAGTTTTTCAAAATTAGTCATAAAATTTTCTCCCATTAATCGATTACGTCACCGGATTTGCGAGCAACGCGTACTTTTTTGCCATCAACGGTCTTGTAACCTACCTTTGTCGGCTTGCCGTCTTTAACAAGCGCAACATTAGAAACATGAATGGCAGCCTCTTTGGTCACAATACCGCCGGCTTGACCTTGTGTCGGCTTTTTGTGACGTTTAACCACATTCACGCCTTCAACAATAACCTTGCCTTCTTTCGGCATTGCTTGCTTTACCACGCCGGTTTTACCCTTATCATCTCCCGAGATAACGATAACCGTGTCGTTTTTCTTAATTCTCATTTTAGGCATACTATAATACCTCCGGTGCTAATGAAATGATTTTCATAAATTTCTTGGCACGCAATTCTCTGGTCACAGGGCCAAAAATACGTGTGCCAATCGGCTCACCGTCCTTGTTAATCAGAACGGCAGCATTGCTGTCAAAACGGATAACACTTCCGTCTTTGCGGCGAATGTCGCTGGCTGTTCTAACGATAACAGCTTTATAAACATCACCTTTCTTAACGTGCCCTTTCGGCAATGCTTCTTGTATAGCAACAACAATAACATCGCCAACCGTAGCAGTCTTTCTCTTGGAACCACCAAGAACCTTTATGCACTGCACCTGGCGTGCGCCGGAGTTATCAGCAACATCTAGGTTGGTTTGCATTTGTATCATTTTTTTATTCCTTCATATCCTAGGCGTTTTCTGTTACCACAGTCCATGACTTATTCTTGGAAATAGGGCGACATTCTTCAATGGAAACTCTATCTCCTACCTTGAACTGATTATTCTCATCGTGAGCAGCAAACTTCTTGCTCTTTTTCACGAACTTTTTATAAACCGGATGCATAACTTGACGTTCTACACTAACAACGACAGTCTTATCCTGTTTATCACTAACAACTACACCTTGAAGAATTCTCTTAGGCATGTTCTTTCTCCTAACTATTCTTCTTGCGCTCAGAAATGAGCGTCTTGATTTGAGCTACTTCACGGCGTGCTTTCTTCATATTTGAAGTATTTTGCAACTGCCCCGTCGATTGTTGAATTCTCAGATTGATTTCCTCTTTTTTGAGTTCTAACAATCTTGTTTCCAATTCATCAATCGTCTTAGCACGTAAATCTTTAATTTTAACCATTATGCTTCTCCTTTACCAGCATCAGAGTTCAAGCGTTTCACAAATTTGCTCTTAACCGGCAATTTCGCTGCACCCAAAGCAAAAGCTTTGCGCGCTACTTCTTCAGAAACACCGCCGATTTCAAACATAATGCGACCAGGCTTAACTCTGGCTACCCAAAATTCGATAGCGCCTTTACCTTTACCCATACGAACTTCGGCCGGTTTATCCGACACCGGAACATCTGGGAAAATTCTGATCCACAATTGACCAAGTCTCTTCATTTCACGCGTAATCGCACGACGAGCTGCTTCAATTTGACGAGCCGTCACGCGTTCCGGCGTTAAAGCCTTCAAACCGAAAGCACCGAAACTTAATTCAGATCCACCTTTAGCCATACCATGAATACGACCTTTATGTTGCTTGTGGAATTTTAAACGTTTTGGACTTAACATCTTCTAACCTCACATCTTACTTTTGTTCAGCCAACTTTTTGTCTTGCGCCATCGGATCGTGACTCATAATTTCGCCCTTATAGATCCAAACTTTAACACCGCAAGCACCATAAGTGGTATGAGCCGTTGAGGTTGCATAGTCAATATCCGCACGCAGTGTGTGCAAAGGAACTCTTCCTTCACGATAATATTCGGTACGGGCAATTTCAGCACCGCCTAAACGACCACTGCAGCATACTTTGATACCCTCTGCACCCAAACGCAATGCCGACTGCATCACCCGCTTCATCGCACGACGGAAAGCCACACGGCGTTCCAACTGTTGCGCTACAGCATCTGCAACCAACTTAGCGTCAAGCTCAGGTTTTCTGACTTCCACGATGTTTAATTGAACTTCCGAGTCAGTCAATTTTTGAATTTCCTTACGCAAATTCTCGATATCCTGCCCCTTCTTGCCAATTACAACACCCGGTCTGGCCGAATGAATGGTTACGCGCGCTTTCTTAGCCGGACGTTCAATAACGATGTGGCTAATGCCGGCTTGCGCCAATTTTTCATTCAAAAATTTCTTAATTTTCAAATCTTCGTGGAGATAATCAGTGAACTTATCGTTATCTGCATACCAACGAGAGTCCCAAGTGCGATTAACACCCAAACGAAGACTGGTAGGATTAACTTTCTGTCCCATTTTATTACTCCCCACGCTCAGATACAACAATGGTCATGCTCGAAAACGGCTTCAAAATCCGCGCGCTTCTGCCGCGACCACGTGCATTCATACGTTTCATTACAATACCTTTACCAACGTAAGCTTCGCTAACAACGAGCTTATCAATGTTCAGGTTATGGTTATTTTCTGCATTTGAAATTGCCGATTGTAACAATTCCAAAGCCACTTTGGCAATTCTCTTCTTCGAAAAGCTTAATTCGGCAACCGCCTTTTCAACTTTCAACCCGCGAATAGTTTGAGCAACTAAGTTCAATTTACGCGCGCTGCTGCGAATAGATCTGCATACAGCCTTTGCCTGTTTTAAATTCTCTTGAACCATTATTTACCTCTCTTCGCTGTATCAGCCGATTTGGTATGACCATAGTAAGTGCGAGTAGGTGCAAATTCACCAAACTTATGACCAACCATGTCTTCAGTCACCAATACCGGAATAAATTTATGACCGTTGTGAACGCCGAATGTCAAACCCACAAATTGCGGAATCATCGTCGAACGACGCGACCAAATTTTAATCACTTCATTACGGCTCGAATTTCTAGCCGCTTCAGCCTTCTTTAAGAGATAGCCATCAACAAAAGGTCCTTTCCATACAGAACGTGTCATTAGCATTTCTCCTTATTAATTCTTGTTATCATGACGAGATCTCATAATAAAGCGATCCGTCTTCTTGTTAGAACGTGTCTTAGCACCCTTAGTCGGCTTACCCCACGGCGTTACCGGATGGCGTCCGCCCGAAGTTCTGCCTTCACCACCACCAAGCGGGTGATCAACAGGGTTCATAGCCACACCACGTGATACCGGACGATTGCCCAGCCAGCGGTTGCGACCGGCTTTACCCAACGATACGTTCTGGTTATCCGGATTAGAAACTGCACCAACAGTTGCTAAACATTCCTCACGAACAATTCTCAGTTCGCCGGAATTAAGTTTCAACTGAACATAACCGGCATCTTTACCAACAACTTGAGCATAGCAACCGGCAGAACGAACCAACTGGCCGCCTTTGCCTGCACGCAGTTCAATGTTGTGCACGATTGTACCAACCGGCATGTTCTTCAGAGGCATAGCATTACCCGGCTTAATGTCTGCTTTTGCAGAAGCAATAACTTTATCGCCGGCTTTCAGTCTTTGCGGAGCCAAAATATAAGCCTTTTCGCCGTCGCTATAGCTGATTAAAGCAATAAACGCCGTGCGGTTAGGATCATATTCAATACGCTCAACCGTTGCCTCTATATCAAATTTCTTACGTTTGAAGTCAATCATACGATAGCTGCGCTTATGCCCGCCACCAACACGACGACTTGTTACGTGTCCGTAATTGTCACGCCCACCGGTTTTGCTTATACCTTTAGTTAAGCTTTTTTCAGGTTTGCCCTTGTATAACTCGCTTTTATCAACGAGAATAAGTTGGCGACGACCTGCCGATGTGGGCTTATATGTATTCAAAGCCATGATTAAATTCCTGTTGTAACATCAATGTTTTGACCATCAGCAAGGGTAATCAGAGCTTTTTTGTAGTCCGAGCGTTTGCCCTGACGACCTCTGTAGCCCTTAACCTTACCAAATTGTTTAATGGTATTTACCTTATTTACTTTCACATTAAAGATAGCTTCAACAGCTGCTTTAATGCTGTCCTTGGTCGCAGATAAAGGTACAATGAATACCACTTTTCCTGCTTCCGATGAAATCATAGATTTTTCGGTAATTACCGGACGAACCAATGTATCATACATTGCTGCAGTTACATTGTTTGATTTGTTCTTAGCCATTTAATCTCTCCTCTAAGCAACTTACTGCATCTTTTGTTAATACCAATTTGTCCTTCTTTAAGATGTCATAAACGTTTGCACCGATTGTCGGAAGAATATCAACACCTTCGATATTACGGCTGGCAAGCGCAAAATTAACATCTACATCCTTACCGTCAATAATAAGGCAGTTCTTCAACCCGCAAGCATTCAATTTGCTCAGCAAATCTTTTGTCTTCGGAGCCGATAACTTTGCTTCATCAATAACGATCAGGTTACCCTCTTTGGCTTTTGCCGAAAGAGCGGTTTTCAGACCGAGTTTTCTAAATTTCTTGGTCAAGTCGAAAGAATGATCTCTAACTACCGGACCAAATACAACACCACCTTTACGGAATTGCGCACCCTTTCTGGAACCTTGACGAGCGTTACCTGAACCTTTTTGTTTGAACGGTTTAGACGGTGTCAAAGCCACATCGGAACGACCTTTGGTGGCATGATTGCCGCTTTGCAATCTGGCGAGTTGCCAAGTCACAACGCGTTGTAAAATATCAGCGCGAACTTCCAATCCGTAAATGGCATCGTTCAGTTCTATTGTGCCAACATTTTTATTTTCCAAATTTAAGATGTCCTGTTTCATTTCGTTTTTCCTTAAATTATTCTGCATTCTCAGCCGGAGTTTCGGCTGCAACAACAGGTTCATCAACTTTCTTTAATCCTGCAGGCATCGGTAAAGCCATTGTTGCCGGTTTCTTAACTGCATCGGTTACGCGAACCCATGTGTTTTCAGACCCCGGAACACCACCTTTAACCATAATCAAGCCTTTAGAAGCATCAACAGCAACAACCTTAAGGTTTTGAACAGTCACGCGTTCAGCACCCATGTGGCCGGCCATCTTCTTGCCTTTGAAGACCTTACCTGGATCTTGTCTTTGTCCTGTAGAACCATGAGAACGGTGCGAAATAGATACACCGTGGCTGGCTTCCAAACCGGCAAAGTTATGACGTTTCATAACACCGGCAAAACCTTTACCGTTAGATTTTGCACAAACGTCAACAAACTGACCCGGTACAAAATGTTCCACAGATAATTCAGCACCAACATTCAATAAGCAATCTTCAGAAACTCTGAATTCGCCCAATTTCTTCTTCGGTGCAACATTAGCCTTTGCAAAATATCCCTTTTGCGGCTTTTTAACGTTTTTAGCCTTAATGGCACCGGTTCCCAATTGAACCGCGTTATAGCCGTCTTTTTCGGTTGTTTTAACATTAACAACCTGCAAGCCTTCAACACTCAAAACAGTTACAGGAACATGAGTTCCGTCTGCTTCAAATATGCGGGACATTCCTAATTTTTTTGCGATTAGACCCGTACGCATTATTATCTTTTCCTTTTCTTAATAGGTTGACCTCTTTATTGCTAAAGCGCCAACATTAATTATTACAATTTAATTTCAACATTAACACCTGCAGCCAAATCAAGCTTCATCAAAGCATCAACTGTTTGCGGTGTCGGGTTCACAATATCTAAAAGTCTTTTGTGAGTTCTGATTTCGAACTGCTCACGCGATTTTTTATCTACGTGCGGTGAACGATTCACCGTAAACTTTTCGATTTTGTTCGGCAGAGGAATCGGTCCTCTTACCGTTGCGCCCGTTCTTTTGGCAGTGTGCACAATCTCAGTCGTAGAAAGATCGAGCAATCTGTGATCAAAAGCCTTAAGGCGGATTCGTATATTTTGTGTTTCCATTTTATACTTTTTCCTATAACTAAACGGCAAAAAAATTTACAACATGATTTCATGCCGTCTAAATTTGTTAAACTTCAGCAAACGCTTTCGCAACAAAGGTTTGCCCTATATTTTATATTTGCTTCGCTGCGAGGTAAACCCTCTCAAAACAATTGTTGTAGCGCGCTTATAACACACCTTTTTTCCAATTGCAAGCAAAAAATTTAAAAATTTTTAAGAAATGACGAAATTTTCGTTGAGTCAAAAAAGAGTCTATTTTTTAAAAAGATTCTGAAACGACTCATATATAACACGATATTTTAACCTCTATAATATTATGTATTTTCAAAAAATATAACTTTTTACTTGCATTTATATAATCTTATGATATATTTATTCAAAATTATACAACTTTATGAGGAAAAAAAATGACAATGCTAAGAAATAAAGTAATTACCATATATAATCGTAAAACCAGTATGCGTTTAGCTGATGCCGAATGGCAAATTATTGACCACATCTGCTACGCCGAAAAAATCAAACGCAAAAATCTGCTTGAGTTAATTGATCAAAACCGCAATCAAGAGCTGGGATTAACCGCTGCTGTTCGTCTATTCGCGCTGCAATATCTCGATTCTCTGGCACAGAAAAACACTATAGGCTATGCGATATCGGCAAACCATATCAATTTACAAAATTCACTGTATTTGCTACAAAATTAAAATCTACTGCCTAAACAAACAAAGCGCACAGCCAATTCCACTGCCCCACACAAAGCCGCCAAACTAAATCGGTATATATTTGCACACCGTGCCACTGTTGACTGTTAAACGCAAACAAACACCCCGTAACCAAAAGATTTAAACCTATTATAATAATAGCCGAAAATATGTAGCCTTCTTTTATTATATCTGTTTGCTCGCGATGCACTTGCGACAGTACCGTTTCCCAATAATAGGCCACAAAATAGCCGAACACCGCATACACCAACCAATATTTCCCCGTAATCTCCAAAAGCCACGGCATAATCAGCATATACACGGCAGCAAACAGCGGAAAGAAATACGGTGATAACGTAATCAACCAATTACCACGTCCGGCAAAAGCCATCGAACCGCCGCTCCCATCCGGATTAAGTCGCACCCGTTTCACAAAATGCAGAGTTAAATAAGCAAACATGGTGTGTGTCAGCTCATGAGCAATAGTTTGAATCTGCCCTCGTAATTCTCGTCCCACGGTAAATGCTATAAACCAAAAGAAAATAATTCCCGATGCCATATAATAGAAATGCCATGCCATAAAATTAAAATACCAATAAGACTTGACCAGCGCCGGCAAGCTGAAAAGCAACACCAATGCCACCGGCCATCGGCATAAATTTATCATAAAATCAATAACTTTGTTCATCTTTTTCTCCGTTAGATAAATATTAACTTCAATATCCTAAAATTTTGCTAAAGACTTTGAACAAGGAGAAAAAAATGGATAATCGTAATATGTTCCAATTTGTGCCAACTGAAGACGGTGAGCTTGTCTTATTTATATATGCGCGCGAGGGGGAAGCCGATCGTCCGTTGGCGCGCCTTCTTCCGGAGAAAAAAACCATAGAATTTTACCGTAGCGGCGAAGACGCCTTTGAATTAAAACCGATCGATAATAGCATTTTCGCCAATCTGGAAACCAAAAAAAATCTGTTGGTATGCGAAATTTTGCCCGCTGAACACGAAAATGAAGTAGAAATTTGCAATTCGTATGTTGCTGAAATTACAAAATAAATTAAAAAATATTAAATATACATACCTGAATGTATATATCTTTTATTGCAAAACATTTTTTTTCGAATTATCTTAAAATCAGAAACGAACTTTTAAGGAGAATTAAAATGAAAAAGCTTTTATGTATGGTTACAATTTTTTCGTTAATGGCAGTAAATGCTAATGCTGAAACCATTATGATTATGGATTCTTACGGTAATATGACACAGCAAATCTATGCTTATCCTGCATCATCTCAAGTAACAGTCCAGCCGCAGCCGGTAGCAGTTCAACCGCAACAGGTGGTAACGGTGCAACCGTATCAACCGCAACAAGTTGTGGTAGTGCGTCAAACTCCACAACCGCGTAACTATTATTACGATTCGGCCGCTACATCATTTTTTGCCGGCTTAACCGGTGCGGTTATCGGTGGGGCAATATTCCATCATCATGGACATCATAGACATCATGGCGGCGGGCATCATCACCATCGCAGATAAATTTATTTGAACAACTAATGCACTTTACAGTCGGCGTTTTTCCTTTGTCGCCGACTGTTTTTTTATTGACTATTTTTCAAATTCTGCTATGCTACCCGCGATTATTTATAATTGATATTAGATTATTTTGCTGATTATTTATTGATGAGGATTAAACACCGAAGTTAATAACATAAAAGATCAGTGAACACCGAACACTTTTAGAGATAATCAGTTGTCTGCTGTTCCTCTGACAATTTAACAATCTTATCGCTGCAAGGAACCGGCGTGCCATTAAAATTAAATCATTATGGCTGAAAAAAAACCTGTTTCAACGAAAATATGGAATTTTTTCGTTGGTGTTATTGACTATCTTGTGTTCATTGTTTTCGGTAATCCGGCAACAATGGTGGTATTTAATTTCTTCTCACCGCGACTAACACGGCTTTGGGTGCGAAATAAGCGATATTTCGGAGAGAGCATTTATGCTTTCTATGCATGGATGTTTACAAAACTTCCTTTCCGTTGGGCAAAGTGGTGGCTGAATCCGAGAGATTTACAAAACTACTCTGTAAATAAGCAAGTTATGTATTTTAATAAAGTTTCGCCTTCAGCACAGACTTTCAGTGCAATTATTGCAGATGCCGAAATTCAATTGGTAAAAACTCTGCCGGCGTCTGTTTTTATAAAATTAATGCCGGAGCTAAGGTTCGCTCTTAATACATTGAAATATATGTTACAAAACGGACGATTTGATATTTTAAATGAGTATATAAAACATGGTGCTTGGAGTGTTAATGGTTTGAAATTGCTCATAAAAACGATTAGTAAAGAGGCTCCATATTACCAAAAGAAAATTTTGCTGTTGGAAAAATATGCCATACGTTACAAATTGTCTGATAATGAGATGGATATGATTTATCATCAATGTCTTCCGGCAGACTATGAACGCTTGAAGCGTGCTAATTTGTGCTATGATCAAATTCGCAAAGTACGCTATTTCATCGGTCTGGTAAATGAACAAGAAGAAAAGGAATGGGCTGCATATTGTCAGAACAACACCTTTGAACCGGAGGCACAGGCTGAAATGACATTGGCACAATATAAAATTTTCAGCAAAGCAGGATGCTGTTTAGCGCCGAAAGCAATTATAGCCTTGTTGCATAAACCTAACGAAAAGTATTGGCGTGAAATTTTTGTCCGAGAGCCGAGAAATGCCTTAATTTGTGATGAAATCACAGATTTTGTACTTGGCACTCCTCAAGTTGCGAAAGTCTATCTGGATAGAAAATCTTAATCCTCTAATTAAAAAGTCGCTCCATTTAACGAGAGCGACTTTTGAATTTTTAAATTATTTTCCGCATATTTTACATGTTTTCCATGCTTAAATCTTCCGTCAACTCGCTGTCAATTTTCTCAACGGTTTCCGATTCGTCTTCCTCGCCTTCAGTTGCTTCATCGTCTTCATCATAAATAAATTCTACCGTTGACATATCCGGTGCGGTTTCTTCAGGCTCATTTTCGGCCTGCATTTCGGCAATCGGCGCATTCATCGGTTCATCATCGGCCAAAACTTCTTCCGCAGCCACTTTTTTGCCGTCGCGCACCATCGGCAGTTCATCGCGTGCCGCCAACTGCGCCTCACTAAGTAATATCGCCGTATCAACTTTTGTATCATAACATTTCAGTAGCCAAGCATCATAAATCGGATGTTCTACCGCATGAGTTGCCGGCGAAGATGAAATCATCCACCCTTTAAAAATATTGATTTCCTCACCTTGCAAAGTGGTGTCGGTAACATCAACAAAAGCAAAATTATCCGGCGTTTCCTCCACCGGACGTGTTTTGCAACTGCGCACTACTATCGAAAGCGAACCAAACTTAACCTCGCCATTTACCGGCACATTTATCACACTTACCCGACCGGTAATCTTGTCCATTGCCTGCATCTGTGCCGTGTTTTTATCTATCTCCTCGGCTTTTGCCGACACACCAAAAAGAGCCAAAACACCGCAAATAATCGCCAGCTTATTCATTTTTATCTCCGTTATCCGTTACCATAAAAATGATCTCGCCGACCATATCTTCCAGCGTCTTAAAATCTTTGGTCTTTTTGAACATATCGCCGTCCATAAGCAATTCTTTATCTGATCCCGGTTCAATTTTTACGAATTTATCGCCCATCAATCCATCGCCGACAATCACCACCGTGCTGTCTTTCGGCAACTTAACATCTCCGGCAATACTGAACGTTACACGCACCGTATAATCCTCATTGTTGAGTTTTTGTGCCGTTACCGTCCCTACTTTAATCCCGTTAATCCGCACATCGGAACCGATGCTCAAACCGCCCACTTTCATAAAATCTGCCGCAAGCGTGTAGCCTTTAACCACCTGCAAATCCGACACCCGATACGCAAAAATCAAAAACAATAAAGCTACTACTAAAACCACTAGGCCCATTATTGTTTCAACAGGTTTTTTTCTCATTATTCTTCCTCCGTTTGCATTGCGTCTTTCTTCGGCTCTGCCGCATCTTCGCATTCTTTTCCAACTTCAACAATTTGCTTTTTTCGATTAGCCTTGCCCATAGATATAATTCTATCGACCAATTCTTCTAAAACCATAGCATCTTGCGTATATTCAAACTCATCGCCCTCAGCGATAAATTCCTCCGAACCTCCGGCTTCAATCTCAATATATTTTGCACCCATAACGCCGGAACTGACAATACTGGCGCCGCTATCATCGGGAATCTGCACGCCTGATTTTATCATTAAAGTCAGAGTGGCCCGAAAATTTTCATCTAAAACCGAATTATCCACATATCCGACATCTATTCCGGCCATACGCACACGGCTTCCCACTTCCAAACCATCGGTGCGATTAAAGGTGGCATAAACCGCATAATCGGAATCTTCGGCATCTGCCCAAACTTTGCTTTGCCACTTATAGATCCCGACTGCCATCAGTGCCGCCACAATAACACAAACACCGATGATAAAGTCTTTTAATTCTTCTTTTGTAAATTTATCCAATTTTCATGCTCCATTTAAGCGTTTTGTTAATTATTACTCCATTAAAATCAATTTGTCATCAATGTTTTTTGATTATAGTTGAAAATTTTTGATAAACAAGGTTTTTTTAAGATGATACTAAGTGTGCGAAACATAAGTAAAAAATTCGGTCAAACAATAGCATTGGATAATGTGAGTTTTGACGTTGAAAACGGGCAAATTGCCGCCCTCTTGGGCGAAAATGGTGCCGGAAAATCAACACTTTTGCGCCTTATAAGCGGATACTATGAAGCAGATGCTGGCGAAATAAAATTAAACGAAAAAACACTACAAAAAAATCACGCCGAATATTTACATTCTCTGGGGTATGTTCCGGAAATATCCGCTCTTTACGGCGAAATGACTGTATTTGAATTTCTAATGTTTGTAGCCCGTATCCGCTCTTTAGAAGCTGCAACAATCAACAAAAAAATTCGTCGCATAGTTCGCTTGCTTGAACTCCAACCGGTTATAAACATAAGAAACGAGCACCTGTCCAAAGGCTATAAAAAACGGGTAGAACTCGCCGCCGCTCTTTTGAGCGAACCTGAACTTCTGCTACTTGATGAACCGACGGAGGGCTTAGACCCTAATCAAAAACAAATACTACGCGACATTATCAAACATTACGCCTTGGAACATACCGTTATCATTTCCACGCACACATTGGAAGATGTTGAAGCCTTAGCGTCGCAAATTTTATTGTTGCATAAAGGCCGTTTGCTACTAAATACCGATTTAGCTGATTTCAAACAAACCGCCGATAACGACTTGTTACAATCATTTAAACAAATGACAAAAGATTGAGGTGCATCATGCGAGTATTTTTCACACTATTACAAAAAGAAATAAGTGCCGGCTTCAAAAATGGTTCGGCATATTGGATTTTTCTGATTTATCTGCTTGTTTCTATAGGCACTGCCTTCTATTTCAGCTCTTTTCTTACCATGCGCGATATGGCGCTTTATGCTCTATTTTCGCCACAACCTATCATCTTAGCTGTATTAATACCGGCACTAACCATGCGTACTTGGACTTCCGAATATCGTCTCGGAACCGATGAATTTTTACTCACTTTACCCATCAGCGATACAATTCTGGTAGCGGCAAAAATCTGCGCTGTATGGCTACTTTTAAGTATTATGAGCTTATTTTTATTGCCATTTATTTTTTATACATCAACTTGGCTACACCTTGATTGGAGCAATTTACTGCTTTGCTGGGTTGGACTGGAATTAGTCTTTTTTATGTTCTCCTCCCTCGGATGTCTAATCTCTTGTTTATGCAGGCAATTAACTGCGGCATATCTGATAAGTGTTCTAATTTTAGGCTTACTTACCTCTCTGTCATTCAGCGGTTTATACAGTGTTTATAAAGATTTTCTGTTTGCCGAAATAAGCCTTGCCGATATTTTATATTTTGTTTTATCAGGATGCGGTTTTTTTATCTTAAATATTTTTGCTTTATCTCCATATCGCAGCGGCAAAGAACAATATATTTGGCGTATGTCGGCATTTGCAATACTGTTTTTAATTGGTTTATCTTTAAGTATAATCGCTCTTTTTTATCTTTTTCCGAATAAAATAGATTTGACTGGTGCCCGCACATACTCACTTAAACCTCAGACCTTGAATATTATAAAAAACACAGACCAAGCTATAACAATAGACATTTATGCCGCTAAAGATTATTTGAAACAAAATCCGGATAATCGTTTTTTCTTTGAACAAATAAATCGTATGGTGAAAAAATATCAGCTTAAATCTGCAGGACAAATTACCGTGCGTTCGCAAATTGTTGAAGCTTTTTCTGACGAAGAAGAAAATATTTTGCAAAAAGGCTTGTTTTTTGAAGAAAACATTTATGGCAGTCGCAATTATTTCGGCGCCATCTTGCGTCTTAATGACGGCACCGAAACTGCCATCCGCCAATTTTTACCGCAACGCCGTCAATACATTGAAAAAGACGTTGATACCGCTATTCTAAAATTAACTCAACCGGAAAAAATCCGTTCTGTCGGGGTATATTTAGACGGACAGCAAAATCTAGACCCGTTTGTAAGTATGTTTATTAATCTGGAAAATGATTATAATGTCGTTAACATAGAAGATAACACCTATCATATTTCCGACAAACTTGATTTATTGATTTTAGTTAACCCGAAAAAACTACCATCAGTATTTCTATACGCCATCGACCAATATATCATGCGTGGCGGTAAACTCATCATATTTTTCGACTTTTTGACGCGCAGTCAATCTCTTAATAACAATAAAAAAGATTTGGATATTGTAAGCTTTTTTCCGGATTGGGGAATTGAATTGCAAAAAGATTTGCCTTCCGAAGGAGAATTGGCACCGCAATTTATTACCGGTCGGAAAAACTTAAATATATTCAATGCCGCGGAATTTGCCGTAAATAATAAAAATTTGCAAGTTGAACCGTTTATAACAAACGGTAAAAACTATATCGGCGCAATCTTGAAAGGGAAAATTCGTTCGCACTACGAGCATAATCCGTTTGCCGACACTAACCCGTCTTTGCGCTTACTACCGTATACCGAATTAAACGAAAATGCGCAAATTGCCTTGGTTGGAGATGTTGACCTGCTTGATGAAAAAAATTGGGTTAGTCCGCAATCTTCTGATCGCAATCCATACAGTATCATACCTACCTCGGCCAACGGCGAAGCTGCAAGAGCATTAGTTGACTATATGGCCGGTAACAGCATATATATCAATTTGCCGATAAATAACAACACCGGCAACGAACAGAATATTAGCGAACAGATGATGCAATTGGCTCAAAAAGTCTATCAGCACCAAATTGCTCAAAATAACGAAAATTTAGAGATTATTCGCGCTGCATTATATCTTAAAACCGGTGGCGATGAAAACAAACTCAGACAAATGCTCCAAATCAGCTCTGCCGGACAAGAACTCGCTAAAGCCGAACAACAAAAGGAAAATCTGGCGTATTTAGTGCAAAATGAATATACCAAACAAACTCATCGTGCACTTTTATTGCAAATTATTATAATTCCTATATTTTGCTTAGCATTGTTGTGGGGTATTTTAAGAAGACGTAACAAGCATCGTCAAAAACAAATTTCGGAGATTTTCCATGAATAAAAAATACATTTTAGCCGCCTTCATTTTTGCTCTTTTGGCTTTTATCGGCTTATATAGTGTAGTTTCATATCAAAACCAAAACACCATATCGGCACGCGGACATTATACATTAGAGCACCTTCGTCCCCAAATACCTCTAATGTCGCACATCCGTCTGCAAAATTCGGATGAAGAAGAAATCAATCTTTATCATCGAGGAAATCTCTGGCATTTTCACGAGGCTGCCGATTATTTTGTAAATAACGAAACTTTAGCCGCTTTTTACGATTTTATCAATAATTCGACAATTACCGACATTCAAAAAGCTTCTGCCGAAAAAATCACCGATTTAAAAAAACAAAGCACCGAAGTCCGTATTTTTGATGATAGTGAAAACCTGTTGGCTCATTTTTGGCTGGCCGAAAAAACTAACCGAGATAAAACCCGTAATATGCTGATGCCGGAAAGCAACCATATATACACCGTCAGTCGGGCTCGCACCGATTTTGGCTCTGCCGATGCATGGGTACCGATGCCGCTTTTGCAAATTCCTTATGATGACATTACCGGTATTGACTTTGATGAACAATATATAAATGGACAAGCGCTTGAAGTTGCCCGAAAACAATTCGATTTTATTAAGGATTTAACCAATGCTTTGGGCTATACCCTCTATGAAGGTATTGTTGCCCGCTCCGATTTTTTGCAAGCTTACCCTGATTTGGAACCGCAAACCATCAAAGTGCATCTTTTCGGCGGACTTATCTATCGGCTGGATACTTATGCCGTTGACGGCACATATTGGCTCAGTATTACAATATCCACCGAAAGAATTGTCCGCACACCGGTTGTAAAAGTAGCTGATAGTCTAAAGCCTTTTTATGCCGATTGGCTTTTCCAACTAACCGACGAACAGGGAAAAATTATTTATGCTGCCGGTAAAAAACAAACCCCTCAATCCGCAGATTAAGAGGTTTATTTTCCGTTTCATAAAAACTAATCCAGATGGCTGATTCGCACAGTATCTTGCGCAATTACTAATTCTTCATCAGTCGGAATCATAAATACCTTAACTGCAGAATCCGGAGTTGAAAGCATCACGCGAGTTGCGTGCAACTTGTTATTTTCCTCATCAACTTTTATTCCGAGATACGAGAGTTTTTCCATTACCATATGGCGCATCACTACGCCGTTTTCACCTACACCCGCGGTAAACACTATGGCATCAACCCCGCCAAGCTCGGCAATATAACTGCCGATGATTTTAACTAACGAGTGAACATAGCATTTGGTTGCGAGCAAACATTTTTCATTACCGTTCAATAAACCGGATTCAATATCCCGATTATCCGAATATCCGCATAGTGCCAACATACCACTTTGTTTATTAAGCATATTATTCACTTCATCAGGCGATAAATCCTCTTTTTTCATAATATAAAGCGGAATATACGGATCAATATCCCCACAGCGTGTTCCCATAATAGTGCCGGAAAGCGGCGTAAATCCCATAGACGTATCAATACATTTACCGTTATCAACAGCGGCAATCGAAGCGCCGTTACCTAAATGGCAAGTAATAATCTTGCCTTTTTTGCCAATCATTTTAGCGCATTCTTCCGAGACATATTTGTGTGATGTGCCATGGAAACCATAACGACGGACTTTATAACGCTTATATAAATCTTCCGGCAAAGCGTATAGATAAGCCTCCGGCGCCATCGTCTGATGAAATGAAGTGTCGAACACTGCCACCTGCGGCACATTCGGCAAAACTTCTTTTACCGCCTTTATACCTAAAACATGCGCCGGATTATGCAACGGGGCCAAATCTGAAAGTTCTTCAATACAGGCAATGACCTTATCATCAATTAAAACCGATTCCTTAAAAATATCACCGCCTTGTACCACACGATGTCCTACTGCACTTAATTCATCCATACTTTTCAAAGCGCCGTTCAACAAAAATTTAAATACTCCTTTAATAGCTTCCGAATGCGTTGGCATCGGCATTAAATGCTCTTGTTTCGGGCTATCGCCATATTGAATTTTAATCACCGAATTTTCTTGTCCGATACGCTCGGCAATCCCCTTAGAAACCACTTTATAATCATCGTTTTCAACGTTATATAGCTGAAATTTAAGCGATGAAGAACCACAATTTATAACCAAAATTTTTTTCATTTTATCCTCTTCCTTATTTTGTAGCTTGAATACAAGTAATGGCTATTGCTCCGACAATATCTTCGGCGAAACAACCGCGTGACAAATCATTTACCGGCGCATTTAATCCCTGCAGAATCGGCCCGTATGCTTCACATCCTCCCAGACGTTGCAACATCTTGTAACAAATATTTCCGGCTTCCAGATTAGGAAAGACCAAAACTTTTGCCTTGCCGGCAACCGGACTGTTCGGAGCTTTTTTAGCCGCTACCGTTTCACAAACAGCCGCATCGGCTTGCAATTCTCCGTCTATCAAAATACCTTTTCCGGCATATTCTGCGGTCTGCAAAGCCTCTTGAGCCATTCTTGTTGCCTGCTGCACCTTTTCAACCTCAACACCTTTAGCCGAACCTTTGGTTGAAAAAGAAAGTAACGCCACATTTGGCTCTATTCCGAATTGAATGGCTGTTTCTGCCGCATCTAAGGCAATATCTGCCAACTCTTTATCGCTCGGATTGATAATTACGCCGCAATCGGTAAAAATATACGGCTCTCCATTCGAAATCATAATAAAAAATGACGAAACGCTACGCCCTTTTTTAGCCGACTTAATAATCTGCAACGCCGGACGCACCGTATCGGCAGTTGAATGATTTGCGCCCGAAACCATACCGTCTGCATGGCCGGATTTAATCATCAGAGTTCCGAAATAATTATAATTCTGCGCCAACTTTTCAGCCTCTTCATGCGTTAGCCCTTTTTCCTTGCGCAAATTATACAACAACTCAACATATTCGGCCAAACGCGGTGACGTTTCCGGCTGTATAAAAGTTACTCCTTCCGTTTCCCAACCGTGATCAGCAAAAAATTTTTGCATTTTTTCTTGATTGCCCAAAACAATTATTTTAGCGCTTTTATCATCGGCAACCAAATGTGCCGCTTCCAAAACACGCTCATCTTCCCCCTCCGGCAAAACTATTGTTTTGACATCTTTTTTGGCTTTAAGCAACAAACTCCTGATATACTCACTTTTTATCATTTAAACCGTCCTTCAATATTTAAACTAACTCTCAATAACACAGGTTTAATTAAAAAAGCTATAAAATGTTTTGCTTTTTATACATATTTATATTATCTTGATAGCAATTAAAATGAACGGAGAAAAACAATGCGAAAATTTGGATTGCTTCTTTTTACGGGACTATTTATGGCTTTTTCAGCGCAAGCCAAATTGCAATTTGCCGCGCCGATTGATGTTGATATAACGGCCGAAGATGCCGTGCAGGCAAAAGAACAGGCCATGCGGCAAGCCCAACGTCAAGCGTTCTTGGAAATAGCCGGTAAATTAACCGATGACGAAAATGTGGCAAAATTAAACGAATTAACCGATGATGAAATTGTGCATTTTGTGCAATCAGTCGGAGTTAATGACGAAAAAATCGGCGGCAATAAATATGTAGCATCGCTTACCGTTCAGCTTGACGAAGCACTGATGCGTGACTATTTGGCCGAAAACGGTATGATAGAAGTTGAAACAACCGAACTTTTAGTCATTCCGGTATTTAAGCCGCAAAACAATTATACACCTTTATTGTGGGAAAGTGATAATGTTTGGCGGCAAAATTGGAACGCCAAAGGACTTATTAAATTCGGCACTATGCAAATGCGCACAATCGGCGAACGTTTTCGCCAGATAGACCGCTTGAATGCCGAAACTGCTCTTTATATGGACTCCGGTATTTTTGATGCCATAAGCAATCTGAACAGTTCCGATAAAATATATGTCGTATATGCCCAAACCATGCCAAACGGGGATTTGAAAATTACTGTTAAAGACGAAAAAAATAAAAATGAAGACAGCTTCACCATATTAGATGATGCCAGTGGTAATATTTTTGATAAAGCTATTGAAAAAAGTGTAATGTTTATTTCTAACATGGAAAGACGCGCTACCTATACCGCCAATCCGACCACCGCCGGTACCATCAATGCCGTATATATGTATAGCGACATGAAAGATTGGCTCACTAAAAATAATACCCTTACCAACCTGCCGATGGTAGAAGCGATAGATACCAAAAGTTTCGGCGGTGGTAAGGTTAATTTCAGTATTCGTTACACCGGCGCACTTGATGATTTGTGGCAAGCCATGCAAGAAATGGGACTAAGCCACGAAGCTGCTGACAATTACTATATTATAAGGTAAAAATATGAATACAAAAAAAGAAATCAACCAACAACGCTATCTGCTGATTTTCGGGGTTTTGCTTGTTTGCGGAGCTTTGCTGTATATTTTACGCTCCGTGCTTTTACCGTTCGTAATGGGAATTGTGATTGCCTATTTTCTAAACCCCTTGGTTAATCGCATTTCGTGTAAAAACCGCATTTCACGCAGTTTGGCAACCATCATAGTAATGAGTCTGTTTTTGCTAATTTTATTGCCGCTTATTCTACTTCTGGGCAGTGCGGCATTTTCGCAAGTGGGGCAATTTTTATCTAATCTTCCCCAACATTTAAGCGGATTCGGGGCTAAATTAACAGTCTGGGTACATCAACTGCAACAATATTTTCCGGCATTGGCTTTTGAAAATGTTGAAGCCGCATTGCAAGAAAATTTCGGCGATTCGTTTAAGCCGGTCTTAAAAGTGGTACGTAGCGTAGTAAGCAACGGATTTGCACTAATTAACGTTTTATCTCTGTTACTGATTTCTCCGGTTGTGGCATTTTATATGCTACGCGACTGGCCAACTTTTACCAACAAACTGATAAGCTTAGTGCCGCAAAAACATAAACAACAGGTCGAAGACGGCATCAAACAAATCAATCGCATTATTTCCGGATATCTACGCGGTCAGGTATTGGTCTGCCTTGCGCTCGGCAGTTTCTATTCTTTCGGCTTATGGTTAGTTGGGCTTGAACTCGGTTTGATTGTTGGCTTTTTAGCCGGTTTGATTTCGTTTATTCCTTATGTCGGCTCGATTTCCGGTTTTTTAATGGCAATGGTACTGGTCATTACCCAATACGGCACTTTGCCTAAAATTGCCGCCGTTATTACCGTTTTTGCCATCGGGCAATTCTTAGAAGGCAATTTCTTAACCCCGAAATTGGTTGGCGAAAATATCGGTCTGCATCCGGTTTGGGTAATGTTTGCCTTGCTCGCCGGTGGCGTATTGCTCGGACTTTTAGGCATGATTATTGCCGTGCCGGTTGCTGCCTGCATCGGAGTTTTCTTGCGCTATCTTATTGATAACTACAAACAAAGTCGCATTTATCTGGATAAATAAATATGCATTAACTCTGCGTATTTTGTCTGGTATTTATTCTTAAGCGCACCCGCGGTCTTTCAAACAAATGTTGTCTTTCTGCCGCTTTTTCCTGCACTGCTTTTACCTTGCCCAAAACGGTTCGAACATCTTCCGGTAAATCACGTTCCTCAAAATTCTTTGCTAACTTCTGCTCTTTGGTAACTTCCGGCTTATTATGTTTTTCATCAAACAAAATACGATCAACTGCCGTCAACATTTCTATCTTATCCGGATCAAAATTACGAACTTTAGCCCTAACCAGCGGACATCTTAAATACCTGTCCAATTCATCAAATCTGTCTTTATTACGAATTAAAGTAACCAATTCTTTAACCTTATCCGCCGCTTTGGCCTCGGAAATCTTATCACGATTAAAACGTGACAATTCATGAATTAAGGCACGCTCTGGTCTGCGCGTTTCCCAGTCCTTTTTAATGATATCAAACGTCTTCAAACGGCTTTGACGCAATATACCCCGATTTTTGCCGGAAAGATGAACACCGCACGCCTTTTCAAACAAATCATCACGGAATAAACGCTCTTTAGCCAAATCTTTTGCAGCTTCCGGAGCATAACCGGCTTCAATAATCGGCTTAGCTACTGCCAAAACCACAGCCGCCTCAACAACCTTTTCAAAAGCATCACGTGCTTTTTCGTAGTTTGCTTTATCTTCAATTTCTCTTTCTCTCTCAGTCATTTGCTGACGTCTGTTTTCTTCTTCAACTTCTTGAACTTTTTCTTCCAATTCTTCACGGGTGCGAATGTCGGTATTTTCCTTCAAAACCAACAATCGAGCCGAATCAGCCTCGTTGGTTACATCTAAAATCCACTGTGGAACCCCTTCGGGATGAGCTAAAATAATCTCTGACGGCACTTTTTTCCATTTTTCAAACTTTTCGCCATATTCACTTTTAGCAAGAGCAATCAACGCATCGCGCTTATCCTCCGGCAAACTGTTGTATCTGAAATCATCAGTTAAATCCGGATAATATTTATACGAAGCTAAAAATAGTTTGAATTCATTGTCAAGTTCAGCCATAACCGCCTCCGTTTTTTATTTTTCTACATATAATATAGCACACAATTTCTGTTTTGTCGAGATAAATTGAGTATGTGTATAATCTTTAATGCCGTTGAAATTATGTAAAATGTGTGCTAACGTTGGCATAATTATGTATATTAATGAACTTATAAGAAAGGGAAAATGATGTCGGGCAATGCACGATATAACGGAAAACAAACGTGGGAAGAATGGCGCCAAGACTGGCAAAACGAAGACAGATACAATTTTAGAACCATTGAAGCTAAATGGCAAAAAATTTGGGAAGATGAAAAAGCTTATAAGGTTGAAATAGACCACAATAAAGAAAAATTTTATGCTTTGGTAGAGTTTCCTTATCCGTCAGGTGCCGGCTTGCATGTAGGGCATCCGCGTTCATATACCGCCCTTGATGTAATCAGCCGCAAAAAGCGCATGCAAGGCTTTAATGTGCTTTATCCGATGGGCTTTGATGCTTTCGGCCTGCCAGCCGAAAACTACGCCATTAAAACCGGCGTGCATCCGGCAGTTTCCACCAAAGCCAATATTGAAAACTTTACCCGTCAACTTAAGTCTATCGGTTTTTCGTTTGACTGGGACAGATGCTTTGCTACCTGCGATCCGGAATATTATAAATGGACGCAGTGGATGTTTATCCAATTTTTCAAGCATGGTTTAGCTTATAAAGATAAGATGGCAATTAACTGGTGCCCGTCGTGCAAAGTGGGACTGGCTAACGAAGAAGTGGTCAACGGACACTGTGAACGTTGCGGTGCCGAAGTGGTGCGCAAAGACAAAGAACAATGGATGCTCGCCATTACCAAATATGCCGACCGTTTAATTAACGATCTGGAAAAAGTTGATTTTATTGACCGTGTCAAATCAACTCAAATCAACTGGATCGGACGCTCCGAAGGTGCGGAATTAACGTTTGAATTAACTGATGAAAACGGCAATAACTTGGGCAAACCGATGGTAGTTTATACCACTCGTCCCGACACCACATTCGGCGTTACATACTGCGTAATGGCTCCTGAACATCAATTCGTTAAAGAACTGATGAATAAATTTACCAATGCTGACGAAGTGCAAAATTATGTTAATGAAACTGCCAAAAAATCAGAATTACAACGCACTGCCGATACTACCAAAACCGGCGTGGAGCTGAAAGGCATTAAAGCGCGTAATCCGTTCAATAATACTTTGATTCCGGTGTTTATTTCCGACTATGTGTTGACCGGTTACGGCACCGGTGCAATTATGGCGGTTCCGGCACACGACCAACGAGATTACGATTTTGCCAAAGTGTTTAATTTACCGATTATTCAAGTGCTGGCCGGCGGTGATATTGCCGAAGCCGCATGGGAAGAAGACGGCACGCACATCAATTCCGGTTTTATGGACGGCATGGATAAAAAAGACGCTATGGCGGCGGCAATCAAATTTGCCGAAGACAAAGGTTTCGGACATGCTAAAGTTAATTTCAAACTGCGCGATTGGGTATTTTCGCGTCAACGCTACTGGGGTGAGCCGATTCCGATGGTTTATTGCGAACACTGCGGCTGGCAACCGATTCCGGAAGATCAACTTCCGCTGAAGTTGCCGGAAGTGCCGGATTATCGTCCGAATGACAATGGAGATTCTCCTTTAGCCAACGCTACCGAATGGGTAAATACCACTTGTCCTAAATGTGGCGGCAAGGCACGTCGTGAAACCGATGTAATGCCGAACTGGGCCGGTTCTTCGTGGTATTTCCTTCGTTATTGCGACCCGCACAATGATAAGGAATTTGCTTCTAAAGAAGCCCTTGATTATTGGATGAATGTCGATTGGTATAACGGCGGCATGGAACATACTACCCTGCACTTGTTGTACTCGCGTTTTTGGCACAAATTCCTTTATGATTGCGGCTATGTTCCGCAACCTGAGCCGTATCAAAAACGCACTTCACACGGTATGATTTTAGCTTCTGACGGCGAGAAGATGAGTAAATCGCGCGGCAACGTAGTTAATCCTGATGATATTGTTGATACCTATGGAGCCGATACTTTCCGCCTTTATGAAATGTTTATCGGACCGTTTGACCAAGTAGCCATGTGGTCGGAAGAAAGCTTAAATGGTGTTTATCGCTTTGTCGGCAAGGTTTATGGTTTGTTTAAAAAAGTCTATGCCGATAAAGATGCACCGATGAGCGCTGAAGATTTGCGCGCTATGCATAAGTGTATTATAGAAGTAACCGAACGTATTGACCAAATGAAGTTTAATACGGCGGTTTCATCGCTGATGACCTATGTTAATTATTTAACGGCAATGGAAAAAATACCAGCGCAGATGTATGCAACGTTGCTTAAATTATTAAGCCCGTTCACTCCGCATCTGGCAGAAGAAATGTGGGCACGTCTGGGCGGTAAAACGCTGATTGTTACAGAAAGCTGGCCGGTTGGCGATGCAAAATTGGCCGAAGAAGATATGGTAACTTTAGCCGTGCAGATGAACGGTAAAATGCGCGGCACGATTACTATTTCTAAGAGTGCCGGTAAAGAAGAAGCCGAAAAAGCAGCTTTGCAATTGGAAAATGTGGCACGCCAACTGCAAGGTGTTCAAGTAAAAAAGATTATTGTTGTGCCTAATAGGATTGTGAACATTGTGGTATAAAGTAAAAAATACAGCTGTTTTATTGTTAATCAGCACTCTTTGCAGTTGCGGATTCGAGCCGCTTTATGTAGAAAAAACCTCCGGCAACGATTTGTGGTATTATAATAACGAATACGATGCCGATATTGTGCGTGAAATGGCGCAAATAAAAGTTGAAACAGTGACGGATAGAATTGGTCAGCTGATAAAGAATGAACTGATGGATACTTTTAATCCATATGGCACTCCAAAATGCGCTAAGTATTTTCTAAAACTGGAACCGGTAGAAAAGACCACTACCGAACAGGCTTTACGTGATGACATTACCGCCACGCGCGAAAAAGTAAAATATACGGTAAATTACGAACTCTGGAGTGAAGAAAAAGGCCGTTTGGTCGGCGGTAACAGCTGGGTTTTCTTAAGTTATGATTTGCTGGATAATCCGTATTCAACCTCAATGGATAAGAAAAAAGTCGAAAAAGACGGTGCCAAAATTATCGCTAACGATATTTCGCTTCGCATCGGTGCTTACTTCCATTCGGTTAAAACCAAACGAGGCAATCCGGATGAATTTTAAGCCGGCACAATTAGAAAATTCGCTAAAATCTTTAGGCACAAATATTAAATGTATCGTGCTTTTCGGTACTAATGAAGGAGCGATTGCCGATTTGCAAAAAAAATGTGCCGAAGCGGTTTGCGGCAGCATTGATGATGCTTTTTCTTATGCTCAGCTTGAAATGGAAAATATATCCAAAGAAGGACAAGAGCTCTATGCCGAATACCATGCTCAATCGCTGATGGGCGGACGACGCGCCATAGTGGTTAAAAACGCCGATAACAATTTGGCATCGGTGCTGAAAAATATGTTGCCGGAAACCAATTCCGAAAATCTGCTGATTTTGAGTTCTTCAAGCTTAAAAACAAATTCTTCACTTATAACTTGGGCCAAAGATCGCGAAGACGTAATTATTTGCGGCTTATACGAAGACCGCGAAGCAGATTTAGGCAGTATCACCCAAAATATGCTACAAGAAAAGAGCTTAAAGGCAGATGTGTCGACTTTGCAACTTTTGTGCTCACGCCTGTCGCCTGACCGCAAACTTAATCAGGGAGAAATTGATAAGCTGGCAATATATATGGGAAACCGCACAGAGGTAACTGCTGATGATGTGCGTGCGGCAGTCAGCGATGTTGCCGGTGCCAGTGCGGAAGATTTGTGCTATTTTGTTGCCGGAGGAGATGTTAAAAAAGCCTGTAAAATGTATGATCGCCTTATAAAAGAAGGAGCTGAACCGGCAACTTTGGTGCGGCAAATCGCTTACCACTTTGCCAAACTTCTGGAATGTGCGGCGCAAATTGAAGGTAATAAAAGCATTGATGAAGTCATTAAATCTATCCGTCCGCCGCTGATGTTTTACCGCAAAACGGCATTTACCAATCAGCTGAAAATATGGAATCGAGCACGTTTATTACGGATTATGAAAGCTGTCTATGAAACCGAGCGCGATTGCAAAACCACCAATATGCCGGCTGAACAAACCGCCGGATATTTGGTATTACGCCTTGCCGATGCGGCACATAATTTAGCAGCCAAAAACTAGAAAAATATTACCTTTTAGCCAACTTCATACCAAGTTGATTAGAAAATTCAGCAACGCCTTTTTTGAGTAAAACCGGCAATAAATCGACCACAATTTCAATATTGCGTTCCACATTTTCTTTATCCGCTTTACTAAAACCTGAAAGCACATGATTAACCACACTATCTTCGTCTTTATTTGCCGGATGTCCCACTCCGAGACGGATACGATTATAATTTGGCGAAATGGCGGCATCTATACTTTTAATACCATTATGACCGCCGGCTCCGCCGCCGATTTTAGCTTTTATTTTATCGGTCGGCAAATCCATATCATCATGAATAACCACGATATTTTGCGGCAAAATTTTATAAAAATGCGCGGCTTTAACCACACTGTTGCCGGAAAGATTCATAAACGTTTGCGGTTTCAAAAGATACACCTTTTCGCCCTCTATCGCACCTTCGGCAATCAAGCCGTCAAACTTGGCTTTAAACGGCGAAAAATTATAGCGGCGATGAATCTCATCAGCCGCCATAAATCCCACGTTGTGGCGGGTAGCCGCATATTCCGCACCCGGATTACCTAAGCCAACCACCAAAAACATTTTTACCTCTTATTGACGCATAAAATCTACGTGAATCGGTTTGTCTGAAACCGGATGGAATTGAACATCTTGGCAAACAACCTTGGTCTTTTTGCCGTCCAAATCAACCGTAATATTAGATTGATAAAAATCTGCCAAATCCAGAGCTTTTTCCAACTCTACCGGATCTAAGCTG
The DNA here is from genome assembly GCA_902763155.1 of uncultured Pseudomonadota bacterium. Taxonomy (GTDB): domain Bacteria; phylum Pseudomonadota; class Alphaproteobacteria; order RF32; family CAG-239; genus RUG410. The sequence goes on from CACWQS010000002.1 coordinate 29,428, forward strand.
ATAAGAACGGCATCTTTTTTACCGCCATAAATAACGGCCGGCACACGACCTTCACGACGACAAGCACGAGCTGCCCCCTTACCTGCTTTTTCACGCTTTTTTGCATTAAAAGTATAATCTGTCATTTTCTTTTTCCTTCATAAAATTAAACAGCCTTTAGCCTCCAGGGGTGCCAAAGGTAAATGCTTTCTACACCTAAAATATTTGTTTTGCAAGTGTTTTTTACCAAAAATCATATTTTGGTTAATTTATTCGCCAGCTCTGCTTCTGTTTTGCTTTGTTTGATGATTTCTTGCAATTCACTCTGATTTTGACCGGTTAAATCTTCTAAAGCAAGCAAATATTCTTTATTACCTATTTTAATTTCACTATAATTATAAAGGGCAAAGCGACGAATGATTGAATCTTTTTCAAATTGTTTATTTTGAGCACTCTGTTTTTCTTTTGGGCGCATATTGATATAGATACCGTCTTGAGTGTATTTCCACATTGAGCTGGTGGCAAAATCGGTAGTCCAACTATAAATACTGAGTAAGTTTCCCCATGATGCGGTATTTATTTTTGTTTTATCCTGCATCACGGCATCTTCGTAGCCTTTAGCCTTTGCCATAATGGTCAGTGATGCCGAACTACGGTCAATATCTACTGTGCAAGGTGTTTTGTTGCAAACCAATGCTCCGTTGGCATAAATTTCTATATTATCTTTAACGTTGGAATCAAACGTAATACTTTGCGTTGAGCCGCTGAAAATAGTGCCACAAGCCGGCAATAAAACGGTTAACAAAGCCGGAATTTTCGTTTTAACAGACATATAATTCTCCTTTTTTATTCAAACAAAAAACCCGCGTTATAAAAACAGCGGGCGGATGTTAGTAACCGTACTTAGATACAAAAAAACGGCTCGGCTTATTGGGCTTTACACCTTATTTGGCCGACATCCGCCCTTTAAAATAAAGAACAAATGCCGGCATATTATTTATATATCGCCACATTCCAAGGCGACTGTATTTAAGTTTAGGGTTACTACGCCCTAAGCACAATCTCCTGTGCTCAATAGCAAATTAGAGTAGTTTTATCAGATTGTCAAAAGAAATTTACAGCATAAGCAATAAAACAAAAATCAATCCGCCGTAAAGCAACACGCCTAAAGGCGAATCAAACGCCACGGCAAAATCGGTGGAAGACGGAATGGCATTTTCAATGATAATCGTTTCCAATAAAACAAAGCAGATATAGCGCCAAATGGTGGTAATCAAAAAATATTCATTGAGCCACCAACCGAGCGGCAAAAGAAGCAGAGGAGCCATTGCCGACGGAAAAGCATTGTAAAACTTAACATTTCTAAAACCGACACTACCCATAACGTACGCTCCGTCACGCAACTTTGGCCACAGCGTAAAAGTTGTCGGTCGGGCATTTAGCATAAACCCCACCAAAAAATGCGCCGTTTCGTGCAAAACCGTCCCCGGAATATTAACAAGAGCCGCCACAAACATACTGCTGAATGTGCGCCGCTTAAGATATGAAAGCGCAATCACCATTAAAATCAAATAAAAGCGATTATCAACAACCCGCGTCAAAAAATCTGCAGAATTAATATATTCCCAAAAATTTTGCCAAAGCATTGTTATCATTCCTTACTCTCTAAAACCGTCAAACCGGCAACATAAGTATTCACTAAAATTTGGCACAAGGCTTTTCTGCCCACTTTTGGCAACGAGTCGAGCATATCTTTAGTCAGAAAAGAGCTTAAAGCAAACATTGTCAGCCACAAAACCTGTGACGACAAAATCCGCTCCGGTCGCTCCATTTGCGGCACGATTCGATATATAATCTCATTAAGCCTTCTGGTTATTTTTACCACTTTGCGCAAATACAAAAAAGTATAAACATGGTCGTGCTTATTGAGGTGAAACTGATACAACATAAACCACAAATTTTTGTTTTTAAGCACAAAATCAACAAATGCTTCAACCAAATTGTTCAAATCAAAAAACGGATTTTGTGTTTGTGCAACCTTACTTAATCTGCGCCCTAAGGAATCAAGCGTCATATAATTTTCGATAACAATAAAATTGTCCATATTGGAAAATTGGTTATAAATAGCCCCGACCGAACAACCGGAAGCTTCTGAGAGTTTACGAACGGTTAAGGCATCGTTACCTTTTTCACGCACAATTTGCCGCCCGATTTCCAGTAATAAACTTTGTATGCTGTCTTTTTCCATTTTTTTCGTCTGCTTAATAAAATATTTGCATTTGTTTGTTAGCATAATCCATAAAAGCAAACTGTTCAAATAATTTTTGCGGTTATGAAAGGAATTTTTATGAAAAAAGCATTGCTAATAAGTTTTATATTAAGTACCGCATTTTGTTTATCGGCTAAGGCCGAAGAATCCGTGCTTGGCAGCTATATTGCCGATATTGAAGAAGCAGCAACTGCCCGTGTTTCTGCCCGCGATTTATTGCAAAGTCAGCCTGCGCGCCTGAAAATAAATATGCCGAAAATTGAAACATCTCCAAACAAGCCGCAGCCCAAAGGAAGTTTTAAAACTGAAGAAAAAGCAACACCGCAAAAAGAACAAGAAGAAATAATTGCCGTTCCCGAAGTTGAAGAAACTAAAACCGACGCCGAAATCAAAAAAGAAGAATTAACTACTACCGAAGAAGACACGGACAACCGCTATATTCAAGCTCCGTTCGATTTATATTGGGGAGCCGATAAAGATTATATCCAAAAACAAGGTTGGCAGCTAACTCCTGCCACTCGCGATGGTTATGAAAATGTTTTTACGGCTGAGAACGAAAATTATCCGCATAATAACTTTGAAACCGTATCGGCTATCTTTGGAAATAATAACAAACTCTGGTGCATTTATGCCGAGAGTATGCCGATAGACGACACCCCGCAAGCCGCCAAAGTTTTGGAACTTTACGCCAAATATTACGAAGCTTTGGAACAAAAATACGGCAATGCCGAAATCCACTTTGAGCCATACACTTATGAGCTTCAAACCACCCAAATGCAAAACGGTGCTCCGGTTATTTTAACCCAAACCGTCCAAAATCCGGTAGGCGGAGATACTTTTTTACAAGAATTGCAAGAAGGTAAAGCCAGCCTTTATTCTACCTTCTATAACAACGATATTGGCGCCACACTGGCAATTTATGTAGATGAAAATGCACAAAGCCGATTGATAATCGAATATAAAAATTTGCCTTTAATGCAACAAGAGCGGCAACAAACACCTAATCAGGCACAAACAATGGAGGGATTATAATGAAAAAAGTCAGTTTTTGCGGAATTTCCGGCAGCGGTATGAGTTCATTGGCACAAATCTTGGCACTGTCCGGCGTTGAGGTGCAGGGCTCAGACCGTAATTTTGACTTAGGACGCGATTTGGCTAACAAAGAAGCGCTGGAAAAAATGGGAATCCGCATTGTAAAACAAGACGGCTCCGGCATTACCGAAGATTTAGATTTTGTCTGCGCTTCAACCGCAGTGGAAGATACTATTGCCGACGTTCGTATGGCTAAAGAAAAAAATATACCGATAAAAACCAGACCGGAATTATTGGCCGAAGTTTTTCACAGCTACAAATACGGCATCGCCATCGGCGGCACCAGCGGCAAGACGACAACAACGGCAATGGTGGGATACGTTTTGGATAAGGCCGGCAAAAAACCTTGTATGATTAACGGTGGTCTGTTGCGCGATTATGAAGGTAAAACCGCTATTCCGAACATTATCTTCAATAAAGGAGATATTTGCGTGGTTGAAGCCGACGAAAGCAATGGAAGTATTGATTTATATAATCCCGATGTGGCGGTGATAACCAATATTTCCGCTGACCATAAATCGCTTGAAGAACTGGTTGAGCTGTTTCAAGCCTTAGCCGACAGAACCAAAAAACAGGTGATTGTAAATGAGGATTATGAACTGTGTAAAAAGATTAAATCAGCGCATTTACGCACATTTTCGCTCAAAAATCCCGATGCCGATTTTTATGCTTCCGATATCAAGCCTTTGTCAAACGGAACATCTTATGTTTTGAACGGCAAAACTTTTACCTTGAAACTGATTGGAGCTTTTAATGTTGCTAACGCCTTAGCGGCCATTGCCGCTTGCGTCGAGTATGGCGTAGATAGATTTACGGCGGCTGAAATTTTGCAAGATTTCAGCGGCACCAAGCGCCGTTTGGAAGTTATCGGCAGTAAAAACGGCATTACGGTAATTGATGATTTTGCCCACAATCCGGATAAAGTAAAAGCCTCTCTTTCGGCTTTGAAACAATATACCGGACGCCTGATTGTAATGTTTCAACCGCACGGTTTCGGTCCGATGCGCTCACTTGGCAAAGAAATTGTTGCCGAATTTGTTCACGGTATGCATGGCGAAGATATTTTACTGATGCCGGAAATTTTCTTTGTCGGCGGCACGGTAACCCGTGATATTTCTTCTGCCGATTTAATTACCCATGCCCGCATTTTAGGCAAAGGAAGCGCCTATTTTTACCCGACGCGAGAAGAAGTCGAAGACTTTATTCTGCGGAATGCCAGAGCCGGCGACAGAATTGTGATTATGGGTGCGCGCGACAATTCGCTAACCGATTTTTGCCGCGATATTTTGGAGAAATTATAAATGTTTGAATTACAAAAAGGTGATAAAGTTGCCATCGTGGCACCATCGGGACAAATCGGCGATAAAACTAAAATCGCCGCCGGACTTGATTATTTGCAAAAGCTCGGGCTCGAACCAGTTTTAATGCCCCATGTTTTAGTCCAATATCGCTACATGGCCGGCGCTGATAAAGAACGTGCGGCGGATATCAATACTTCTTTTGCCGATTCGGAAATTAAAGCCCTGTTTTGCGTGCGTGCAGCGGCCGGAGCAACCCGTATTTTGCCATATATTGATTATAATACGGCAAAGAAAAATCCTAAACCGCTTATCGGTTTTTGCGACAATGCCGCGCTGATGTCTGCTCTATGGCAAAAAAGCGGCATACAATCGCTCAATGGTTTTCTTTTAACTTACGATTTTTTGCATGGCAAACCTGATATAATGGTTGAGCAAGATTTAAGCGCTTGGCTCAATGGTAAAAAGCCGATTTTTAATAGCGGTATTTGTTTACAAAAAGGAACAGCGCAAGGCGAATTGTTACCAATCAATTTAAGCACTTTGATGCGCTTAGCCGGCACAGAATATTTCCCTGATTTATGTGGTAAAATTTTGCTGATTGAAGATGTTCATGAGCGTATTCATAAAATAGATTTGATGTTGCAACAACTTAAGCAACAACCGAATTTTAATAAACTTAAAGGCATCATCTTCGGCCTTTTTACCGACAGCAACGGTGATGCAGAAGATGGTTCTATTGATGATTGCATCAATGATTTTATGCAAGATTTAACGATTCCGGCAATTAAAAATTTCGCCTTTGGTCATATACCCGAACGCCATATTCTACCGTTTGGTGCCAAAGTTAAAATGGACGCCGCAGAAACAACCATACAATTTATATAGTCCGAATTATTCCACCGGCTTAACATGCCAAATATGGTCGGCATATTCCATAACCGAGCGGTCGCTTGAAAAGTAGCCGATACGCGCCACGTTCATCAGCGCTTTTTTGGCCCAAGCATCTTTATCCTGAAAATCTTTCGCCGCTTGCTGAAGCGTTTGATTAAAGTCTTCCAAATCCGCCAAAATAAAATAATAGTCATTATTTAAGAGCGAATCGAAAATCGGCTGAAATTGTTGCGGATAGTTTTTGTCGGCAAACATATTGGAATTGACCGCATTTAAAATGCGCTTGATATATTCCGAATTTTCATAAATTTGCCGCGGATTATAAGTCATACGGCGGCTGCGAATTTGTTCTTCGGTCAGCCCGAACAAATAGAAGTTTTCGGCACCGACAGCTTCTCTGATTTCAATGTTCGCGCCGTCATAAGTGCCAATGGTTAAAGCTCCGTTGAGCGCAAATTTCATATTGCTGGTGCCCGAGGCTTCAAAGCCGGCAGTTGAAACCTGACAACTTAAATCTGCCGCCGGAATCAAATATTCCGCCACCGAAACTTTATAGTCCGGAATAAATACCACTTTCAAAAATTTATTGGCATTTTCGTCGTTGTTGATAACGTCTGCCACATTGTTAATCAATTTAATGACCAATTTGGCGAATGTATATGACGGCGCGGCTTTGCCTGCAAAAATATATGTTTTCGGTGTTATCGGGTGTTTGTTATCGCGAATAATGGCTAAATATTCACCGATAACCTGCAAAATAGTCATCAACTGGCGTTTGTACTCGTGAATGCGCTTGGCGTGCACAATATACATACTGTCCTTATCAATCATAACTTTTGTGGCTTTGTATATATTCTGCACAATGCGCTTTTTATTATCACGCTTAACTTGGCGGAATTGTTCAATAAATTTCGGGTCATCGGCATATTTTTGCAAATCGCGCAACAAATCCAAATTTGTTATCCAATCAAGCCCGATTTTATCGCGAATCAGTGTTGCCAAAGCATTGTTGGCATGCACAAGCCAGCGCCGTGGTGTTACACCGTTGGTCACGTTAATAAATTTTTCCGGCCACAGTTCATAAAATTCAGGCACCAAAGAATGTTTAACCAGTTCGGTGTGCAGTTTTGCCACCCCATTAACCGAAAACGAACCGACAATAGACAAGTTTGCCATGCGAATAACCTGATTATCTCCCTCACCATCAACAATCGAAACACGACCGAGTTTATAGGCATCTTCGCCGAAACGACTGCGTGCAAATTCCATAAAACGACGATTGATTTCGTAAATAATCTGCAAGTGTCGCGGCAAAATTCGCCCAATAATGGAACTGTTCCATTTTTCAAGCGCCTCCGGTAAAAGGGTGTGGTTGGTATAGGCAAATACTTTGGTCACAATGTTCCACGAATCGTCCCACTCTTGACCATAAACATCTATGAGTTGGCGCATCATTTCAACAATAGCCAGTGCCGGATGCGTATCATTGAGCTGAATTGCTACCGCATTTGGCAACTCTTTAAAGTCATTATGTTTTTCCAAAAAGCGCCGCATAATATCCTGAATGGCACAAGAAACAAAGAAATATTGTTGCGTCAAACGCAAAGTTCTGCCCGATTGAATATTATCCGACGGATACAAAACCTTTGAGATAGTTTCTGTCTTAATCTTATCACTCACCGCTTCCATATAGCCGCCGTTATTAAACACGTTAATATCCAACTCATCATCAGTTTTCGCCGAGAACAAGCGCAAATAATTAACCGACTTACCATTAAAACCGACAATCGGAAAATCGTATGGCACACCATAGAGCGTATGCGTTCCTACCCACGTATAACCTATTGTTCCGTCCGGTTTATGATACATTTCCACATGCCCGCCGATAGGAATGGTAACAGTCCGGTCATAGCGTGCAAATTGCCATGGCGAATTTTCTTGCAACCAACTGTCTGCTTGCTCAACCTGATATCCGTTTTCAAACTTTTGCTTAAACAAACCGAATTGATAGTTAATGCCGTATCCAAACCCCGGCAAGCCCAGAGACGCCATTGAATCAAGATAATCTGCCGCCAGCCGTCCTAATCCGCCGTTACCCAGCGCCGGATCATATTCGGCATCGAAAATGTCTTTAAGCGAAATATCCGGCCAACCGTCAATTTTGATATCTTTTAAGGCATCATACAAACCTAAGTTATATAAGTTATTTTCAAGCGAACGACCAATTAGATATTCAATAGAAAGGTAATAAACACGCTTGGTGCCGACCTTATTATAGCGCGCAATTGTATCATACATTTTATCCATGGCAAACTCACGCACCGCCAAGGCAATAACCGTAAACGCTTCTTCTTTGGTCAATTCACAAATCCGTTTGCCGATAAAATATTTTGTATAGTGCTCAATGGTTAATTTCAAACGCGCCATATCCATTTCGCTTAAAGCACTTGACGAATTTTTCACCTTCTCTCTCCTTAAACATACCTTTTTATACAACTTACTAAAAGACTAAAAAAAATTGATTGAAAATTATTTAACAATATAGCAATTTTATTTTTAAAGTGAACAGCTTATATTGCATAATTTTGCTTTATCATTTGCATTTAGATTGAATTAACATTATAAAAAAACAAGAAAAATAAAAAAGAGATGGTGGAAAATATGAATAAAAAATTTTTATTGGCGCTTTCGCCAATGTTGTTTTTAGGGGTTAATGCTCATGCTGAAACTATTTTTGAAGCAATGAGCTCAGCTTATAATACCAACCCGATTTTACACGGCGAACGTGCCGCCAGCGGTGCCGCCAATGAAGATGCCGCAGCTGCTCGTTCCGGCTTCAGACCCACTGTGGCCCTGCAGGGATCATATACTGACAGCCACAGCAAAGCGTCCAGAACTCCGACAGTTGACGGTTACAGCAAAAGATACGGAGGTGTTGTCAGCCAACCGATTTTCAATGGATTTTCTACCTATAATTCCGTTAAAGCCGCTGATAATTCGGCCAAAGCTGAATTGCACAATTTATATAGTGTTGAGCAAGATATTTTGCTGGCTGCATCTACCGCCTATTTAGATGTGGTGCGCGACGAGGCCATTGTTAAATTGCAAAAAAACAATGAAAAACTCTTAAAAAAACAACTTGATGAAACATTGGCACGATTCGATGTGGGAGAAGTTACCCGTACCGACGTGGCCCAATCACGCGCCAGCTACGCTCAAGCCCGTTCCGAAGTTGTTTCCGCCGAAGGAGTTTTAGCCATTTCGCGTGCCAATTACGAAGATATTGTCGGCCATTTCCCTGAAAAAGTTGCTTTCCCTAAAAATTTATCGGAACGTTTTCCGACCAATTTTGCAGATGCTTTGCGCTACGCCGAAGAGAATAACTATTCACTGCGTGCCGCTAAAAAAGCCTTGAAAGCCGCAGAATACAATGTGAATAGTAAAACCGGCGGTTTGTTGCCGGAAATATCGTTCAACGCCTCTAATTTTAAACGTGAAGGTTCGGCCGGTGCATTGCAAAACGCCAACGGGCGCAGCACCGAATATACACTCGATATGAATGTACCGCTTTATACTGCCGGTGCCACCCGCGCTACCATTCGCAAAAGTAAATATCAACGCTGGCAAGCCGAAGAAAATCTACGTGCGGCGCAAGACGGAGTAAAACTTGGCGTTACCAGCGGTTGGGAAATGATGGAAACCTCAAAAGCAAATATTGATTCAATTCGGGAACAAGTAAAGGCTTCTGCTATTGCTCTTGAAGGAACTCAAAAAGAAGAAGCGTTAGGAAACCGCACCGTGCTTGACGTATTAAACGCATATCAGGCACTATTGATATCGCAAGTCAGCGAAGTTACGGCTCGACATGATTACTACGTTTCCGGCTTACAACTACTGCAGGCTATGGGTAAATTAACCGCCGCCCAACTGGGGCTGGAAGTCGAATACTATGACGCCAAAGAGCATTATTATAATACTCGCGGCAAATGGCTCAGCCTGTCGATTGACGACTAAATTAAACTATATTCAATGTTATCTCCACGTTCCTCGTAATGTGGAGATTTTTTTATTTGACAATCAATATAATTAGTTATATCAAACTGGGCGATAAACCATTATTTAGATAAGTATGAAAAAACAAAAGAAATTTACTGTCGGGCAATTTATCTTGCGCGATAACAGCACCGCAAGCACTTGTCGCACCGGTCAGGAAAAAGGCATTATTTTAGATGAAAAGCATTATCTGGATACAACCTCATTAGTTAAATATCCGCTTAATTTACAAGACGCTAAACGCTATAGCAAGCAACAAAATATGCTCCTTCCGACCAAAAAACAACTGCAACTGCTTGCCGATAATATCGCCGTAGTCATTGATAGGCTGAGACAAATCGGCTACCATGATTATCTGCTTACTGATAATTTGTTCCAGGAATGTTGGACACGCCGCAACGTTTCAAATCTTAATAAAAATGAGCGCCGCCGCGTATTTTTCATTATGCCGGTCTGATAACCGCCATACCCCTTAACCGAGCCTTACCGATATTCTAATCGGCAAGGCTTCTTTTTTGCTTACGAAACGAAAAATATTTATGCAGCAAAAACGTGCAAATGGTTGAAAATATGAGATAAATTCCCTGCGCTGACCATGTTTCCAGCTTAAATACCAACATTAAAAACGTTAAAATCGGTGCATTAATCAGATACAAAAAAATATACACCGACCACGCTTTGGCAAACTCTTTGCGCCAATCACCACGGCTGCGAAACACATAATAACGCATTGTTGCCACCGATATATTTATGGTAATGATATATTGAATCAAAAGTGCCGCATTTGCCACCACTTCGGGCGAAAAACCTAAATCATAGACCAAATTAACTTTTCCAAAGCACCAATCTAAAGCGTTTAAAACCCCATACGCCAACACCGTATTAAAACCGCCGACTAAAAGAAAACGTAACTTTTCCGGAAAAGTGAACCAAAAATTCTCAACCAATTTATACAGTTTCCAAATTGCCCGCATCTAGTTAATTCCTTTTAGCACATCTTTATCCAAAAGTACTTCAAGCTCCTGCGTTCGATACGGCGACAACACACTTTCATCCCATACATCTTCCAAATGTTCGCGGTCAATTTCCGGCGTTGCCGGATGAATCATAATCTCCACCGCTTTATACCCTTGCGGAATTTGCACATTTTGAAATTGCTCTTTACTCAATTTGCAGGTATATAAAATGCTGTAAAAATAAGTATCAGATTTATAGCAGTTCCACCAAGTAAGCGCACGCAAAATTATATATTTAATCAACCCACCGTCAAATAACCAACTTTTGGCTTTATTTTGCCTTATGGTATTAAAAATATTTTCGTTCATCACACGGATTCGCGCCCCGTTATGTGCTTCGGCGATTTTTTTAACCACCTTAAAAACTGCCGGAATCAAATGCACATGACGATGCCCGTCAATATGCTTCAATGGCAAACCGAATGCCAGATACTTCTGTGTTTGCGCCCATACTTCTTTTTCTATTTGCGCTTTAAATTCCCGCGGCTTAAAAACTGACAACAGCAACAAATTAACAAATCCGTTTCTAAGCTTACCGTCATCACCCACCAAAAGCGGAATATCTGCCGGATTCGCCGCCGGTGTTTCATTGGTTAAATTAAGATGCAATCCTAATTCCAAATTCGGCATATTTTTTGCCATTTCCACCGCCTGTATAGCATATTTTTGATTCACCATCAAACTGGCGCTGTTCAAAATTCCTTCTTCATAAGCACGTTTAATGGCGGCATTAACGCCGAGCGTCATCCCGAAATCATCGGCATTAAATATCTTTTTTAGCATTTCTACCGCCTTTTTTTGCTGTTTTTTCGATATAATCCGCCATATAAAGCGGCCGTTTTTTCACTTCCATGTGAATTTTACCGATATATTCACCGATAATACCCAAACAAATAAGCTGCACCGCCCCTAAAAACATCACCGACACCATAATCGTCGCATAGCCCGGGGTCGGATTATGCAAAAAGAAATGTTCAACAAACACATAAAAACCGAGCAAAACCGCAACAAAAGCCGTGAGCAAACCCAAATATGTTGCAAGTCTGAGCGGCTTAACCGAAAATTGCAAAATGCTGTTAATGGCAAGCTGTAACGATTTGGCAAAATTATACTTCGATTCGCCACTGAATCTTTCCGGCGCCACAAAATCTATCATTGCCACATTTTCTTTCGGCAACACCCAACTCAGCAACCCTCTGAACAATCTATCCTGCTCGTTAAACCCCTTCAAAAAATCAACGTATTTACGATCGAGTAGGCGAAAATCCGGCGCACTTTCCAACACCTTGGTATCGGAGAGCTTATTCAAAATAAAATAGAAAGTCTTGGCGCAGAATTTATACAGCCCTGAAGTGGCAACATTATCAACCCGCTTGGTCAGCACAATTTCTTTGCCCTGTTGCCAAAGTTCAATCATTTGCGGAATATAAAGCGGCGGATGCTGCAAATCGGCATCCATAAAAATTACCGCATCGCCTTTGGCATAGTCCATGCCGGCGGTCATCGCAATCTCATGCCCGAAATTACGTTTGAGTTGCACAATTTTTACCCGTTCATCTTGCTTTTGCAACTCCAAACAATTAGCATAAGTTTTATCGCAGCTACCGTCATCTACATAAATAAATTCAAAATCCACATCTTTCGCTATTTGCAAATTTTTCTGCAGCTGCTTATACAACTCCGCCACATTGTCTTGCTCGTTATACGCCGAAATTACTATGCTTACTATTTTATTTTTCATCTGCATTCTCCTTTTTAGAGCGATAAAATCCGTAATAAATTTGTTTTTCTTTTGCCTTGCCGAAATAGTTTTTAAAAGTTAATTTCATTTGTGTCGGAGCTGATAAATCTGCACCGTATTGCGCCATATAGCGTGCATATTCTCTCTCATCGGTTGCCACTACCAAAGCACCTTTTTGCGCAAAATCTTTCTCATCAAACCACGGATTCGCTTTCGTTTCCATCCATATCATCGGCTTAATTTCTTTTTTGCCGTAAAGCGCCGCCATATCGGAATACCAAACATCTCCACCTGCATATTCAAGCGGTGTTCCGCCGGTTTCATCATTCCAAATTTGCTCAAATTTGTCTGCAACTTGCGCACAGTCTGTATGAAAACGCTCGCTTTTAGTCAACCAAATCTGCACTGTATAGGCAACCGCAAACAGCGTTGTCCACACCGCCATTGTTACAACAAAATTTTTCGCCTGTTTTTCACTGATTTGCCATGGAAAAAAATAAAACAACATCGGTCCTGCCAAAAACAAACACGGGAAGCCCCACATACTTTTAAGTGCATTACCGGTAATTAAACTAACAGTCAACCAAATCGCCAACGGTGCAAATCCGACTATCAATAAAAACTGTGTTTTAGCGCACGAATCGACAAATTTTTCTCTCGTACTACGATAATAAAAAATTCCGTAAGTGATAAATGCTGCCGCTGCAAACAAAATCTGCGCCGTTAAAAATTTCAACGGATACAACAAATGACGCCATTCTGAAGCAATTTTACCGCCGCTGGAACGTTGCGACAAATAAGCAAATGTACCGAAATCATGTTCATAAAGCCACCATAAATGCGGTGCAATAATAAATAAAGCCACCGCTGCCGCCATATACGCTTTAACATTTTTAAATAACTTCCGTGCGTCTTTGTTGATCAACACAAACAACCCTAACGCCACAAAAAGCACACCGCAAGCGTATTTATTCAAAACATTCAAACCGGCAAATATACCGAACAACAACCAATCCGACCATTTGTTCTCTTTATATCCGCGCCAAAAATAAAATGCGCACATCGGCCACAATGCCAAAGAAATCACATTCACATTATATTCAACACTCGAAAAATCATAATAAATTATACCGAACTGCAACAGCGCCGCCAACACCGCCTTTGTTTCGCTTAAAAATTCACGCGCTAAGCGATAAATATACACCACTCCGAGCGCCACAAAAATTTGGCTCAACAAATACATTGCGCCGTCCCAGTGATTAAACAACAACCAAAACGGATATGCCAACCAACCGGAAAGCGGCGGATGCTTGGTGGTACCAAACAAGCAATATTTGCCCCACACCATCGCCTCTTGCGTATCCATCGGCAAACTTTCGCGCCACAACGGCACCAAAGTCCACAGCACCAAATTACATAATAAAAAAAGCCAAAATTTTTGTTTTATATCAGTCATCTTTTGCAATTCCTTTTGCTATTTTTATAGCATATTGTCAAAAAATGTATAGTAAAAAATGACTTTTAACATTTTTTATTTTTCTCGTTTTTCCTTGCTATTTTACAAAATAAGTGTAACCTTTAAGGCTGAATGAATTTTTATATTATGAAAGGATAAAACAATGGAAGCAGTTGCAGTTGCGCTTTTAGTCTTGGTGATCGTTATTTTACTCAGATCGGTTGTAATTGTGCGTCAGGGCTTTGAATATACGGTCGAAAATTTCGGTAAATATACCCGCTCGCTCAAACCGGGATTTCATATCTTAATCCCTGTTTTTGAAAGCATCGGTGCCAAAATCAACCGCAAAGAGCAGGTCTTACAAGTTTCTTCGCAAGAGGTAATCACCAAAGATAACGCTATGGTTACGGTTAACGGCGTGCTGTTTTATCAAATTCAAGATGCCGTTAATGCCGCTTATCAGGTCGAAAACTTGGACTATGCAATTATGAATCTGGTAATGACCAATATCAGAACCGTTATCGGCAGTATGGAAATTGATGAACTGCTTTCGCAACGCAACGAAATCAACCAAAAATTACTCTCGGTGGTAGATGTGGCTACTATTCCTTGGGGTGTAAAAGTTACACGCGTCGAAATCAAGGATATTACTCCGCCGAAAGATTTAATCGATTCCATGGCTCGTCAAATGAAAGCCGAACGTAATAAACGTGCCGATATTTTGGAGGCCGAAGGTCAACGCCAATCGGAGATTTTGCAAGCCGAAGGCTCTAAGCAAGCCGCCATTTTGGAAGCTGAAGGTAAAAAGGAAGCTGCTTTCCGAGAAGCCGAAGCTCGTGAACGTTCTGCCGAAGCCGAAGCCAAAGCCACTTACATGGTATCAGAAGCTATCGCTAAGGGAGATCCTAAAGCTCTTAACTACTTCTTGGGGCAAAAATATATTGAAGCCTTACAAGGAATTATAACCTCTCCGAACCAAAAACTATTGATGTTACCGGTTGACACCACGCAAGTTATGGGCACCGTTGCCGGCATTTCCGAATTGGTAAAAGATGTATTGAAGAACGATACTAAAAAAGGAGCATAATCTATGGATTGGTTTACATTTGATTCAGATATTACCAACTGGGTAGTAGTCGGCTTGGTATTGTCGCTTTTAGAATTGGTAGTGCCGGGAGTATATCTTATCTGGTTCGGATTCGCGGCCTTTGCAATGAGCATTTTAGTATATTTTATGCCGCTGATTTTAAGCACACAACTAATCTGGTTTGCAATATTTTCGGCTGTTTTTGCGCTCATCGGATTGTATATTTACAGCTACATTTTCAAAAGAACAAAAACGCCTAAAGAATACAGCCTTTTGAACAATTCCGCCGCACAATATGTGGGACAGACGGTTACATTGGCAGAAGACGTGGTTGACAACCGCACAAAAGTGCAAATCGGCGATACATTTTGGTTGGCTACCACCGATAAACCGCTGAAAAAAGGCGACGTAGCCAAAGTAACCGGTGTTAAAGATAATCTGATTTTAGTATTGGAATAACACACGAAAGTGCTAAAAAGTAAAATCCGCTGACAATACGTCAGCGGATTTTTTACAAACACATAACATCAAGGTTTCAGATACACAGCTTCCGCAAATTCTTGCAACTTGCGAGCCTTATGCTCTACAACCTTAACAACTTCAGCTTTCAGACATTCGGGAGACGTGCCGGTAATATGCAATTCAACACTTGAACCGGCGGTAATTAACGCATGCTTGTCGTTAATCGGCAAATGCCGGAACGGCTCGATGGAAACCTCAAGCAGCGGCAGTTCCGGAAACTTCCATTCTGCACCTTGCCTATTGACTATTGTGCAAGAATTAACGGCAACTATCACAATTAGTTCATTGTACTTACCACCGTTTTCCCAATAGTTACCACTTATCCAACCGGTAGTAACACCCTTAAGGATTAAATCAATGTTGTTCATAAGCAATAATTTTTAAGTGAATATATAAATCATAAAACTTTGCACACATTCTACATAAAATTCAGAAAAAAGCAAGGTACAAATAAAAAAGTGCCGGAAATTTACATTCCGACACCTTTACTTCAGCTTTTCCTCAAAAACTCGGATAGTGAGGTGAATGCGCCGTTATTTTTCGACGCCGTGTACAAGATAAGTACACAAGGAGAAAAACAACAAGTAGTCACCCACTAGACGATTTTTCCTCCATAAGAAGTGGGATAAAAGTACTTAATGTAAAGCAGGATTTTTTCGTGGTGTACAAAATAGTACATGAGAAAAAATCCTGCAAACAGAAAGTGCTTTTAGCACGCTTCGTTAAGCGGCCTTGCGAGCGCTATGCTCCTTCTGCGTCTTGCCAAATTTAACAGCGGCTTGGGCTGCTGCCAAACGAGCTACCGGTACACGGAACGGCGAGCAAGAAACATAGTCTAAACCACATTGTTGGAAGAACTCGATAGACTTCGGATCGCCACCGTGTTCACCGCAAACGCCCAAGAGCAAATCCGGATTCGTTTGACGACCGAATTCGCAAGCGCGCTTAACCAATTTACCAACGCCTTCGGTATCAATCGAAGCAAACGGATCTGCTACGTAGATACCTTTCGAACGATAGCAATCTAAGATAGCACCGGTATCATCACGGCTCATACCCAAAGTGGTTTGTGTCAAGTCATTGGTACCAAAACCGAAGAACGCAGCAGAAGCAGCAATTTCTTCAGCCATCAAAGCAGCACGCGGCAATTCAATCATGGTGCCTACTTCATATTCAATGCTCTTACCTTTTTCAGCAAAAATAGCTTGAGCTGTGGTATCAATAATGTTCTTTACGATATCCAATTCTTTCTTAGAACCAATGAGCGGAACTTCGATTTCAGGCGTAACATTTACACCTTCGGCACGACATTCCATCGCCGCTTCTAAGATAGCACGAGTTTGCATTTCGCAAATTTCCGGATATGTAACAGCCAAACGGCAACCACGGTGACCAAGCATCGGGTTCATTTCGTGCAAAGCGTTTGCGCGATTCTTAACTTCAGCCAAGGTTTTGCCCATCTTGTCTGCCAATTCTTGCATTTCAGCATCGGTATGCGGCAAAAATTCATGGAGCGGCGGATCCAACAAACGAATAACTACCGGGAAGCCATTCATTGTACGATACAATTCTTTGAAGTCTTCCTTTTGGTAAGGCAACAAACGAGCCAAAGCTGCACGGCGGCCGGCTTCATCATCCGACAAAATCATCGTGCGCATATCAGAAATACGCTTAGCATCAAAGAACATGTGTTCCGTTCTGGCCAAACCGATACCTTCAGCACCAAAGTCAACAGCTTGTTTAGCATCAGCCGGAGTTTCGGCATTAGCACGAACATGCATGGTGCGGATTTCATCAACCCAACCCATGAAGCGACCGAAGTTACCGGAATTGGTATCAGCCTTAACTGTCGGAATCTTACCTTCAATAATTTGACCTTTAGCACCATCCAAAGAAACCCAATCACCTTCTTTAATGCAAGAACCGGACTTGGTTGTCATTGTTTTGGTGTTATAATCAATGTTAATATCGGTAGAACCGGAAACGCACGGAGTACCCATACCGCGAGCCACAACAGCTGCGTGAGATGTCATACCGCCGCGAGCAGTAATCACACCTTCAGAAGCATGCATACCGCCGATATCTTCCGGCGAAGTTTCATTACGAATAAGAACAACTTTTTCGCCTTTAGCTGCCCAAGCTTCTGCATCTTCAGCGCAGAAAACGGCACGACCTACGGCAGCGCCCGGAGAAGCCGGCAAACCTACGGCAATAACCTTCTTTTCTGCCTTCGGATCCAACATCGGGTGCAATAATTGGTCTAATTGGTCAGCACCAACGCGCATAATAGCTTCTTCTTTGGTGATCAAACCTTCATCAAACATTTCAACTGCCATACGAACGGCGGCAGCAGCGGTTCTCTTACCGTTACGGCATTGAAGCATCCACAATTTACCATGTTCAATGGTGAATTCCATATCTTGCATATCTTTGTAGTGTGCTTCCAAGGCGTTACGAACATCAACGAGTTGCTTATAAAGATGCGGCCACAATTCTTCCAAAGAATTGCCTTCGCCCTTTGAGCTCATCGGTTGCGGAGTTCTGATACCTGCCACCACGTCTTCACCTTGAGCATTTACCAGATATTCACCGTAATATTGGTTTTCACCGGTTGCCGGGTCGCGCGAGAAGCAAACACCGGTAGCCGAATCATCACCGGCATTACCGAACACCATGGTTTGAACGTTACAAGCTGTTCCCCAGTCACCCGGAATATTGTTCAGCTTACGATAGGTAATGGCACGAGCTACGTTCCAAGAACCGAACACGGCACCGATACCGAGCCAGAGTTGTTCCCACGGATCTTGCGGTACAACTTTACCTAATTTTTTACCGATTTCTTTATATTGGGAAACCAATTCTTTCAAATCTTCAGTAGTCATATCTGTATCAGACTTATAACCCTTAGATTTTTTCAATGCTTCCAAAGCGCCTTCATATTCATCTAAATCAGCACCCAAAACCACATCGGAAAACATTTGAATAAAACGGCGATAAGAGTCGTATGCAAATCTTTCGTTACCAGAAGTTTTTGCCAAACCTTTAACACTTTCATCATTCAAACCGAGGTTCAAAACGGTATCCATCATACCAGGCATCGAAATGCGAGCGCCTGAACGAACCGAGAACAACAACGGATTGTTATTGTCGCCGAATTTTTTGCCCATAATGGCTTCAACACCGGCAACCGCTGCCTTAACTTGATCTTTCAAATCAGACGGATAAGTGTTGTTATTGGCATAGTAATAAGTACAAACTTCTGTTGTAACCGTAAATCCCGGAGGAACCGGCAAACCAACCTTGTTCATTTCTGCAAGGTTAGCACCTTTACCGCCGAGCAGATTACGCATGTTGGCATCGCCTTCGGCTTTGCCGTTTCCAAATGTATAAACCCATTTACTCATGGTAATTTAAGCTCCTGTTAGCTAATTAGTTAAAACCAAGCTGCAGCCCACAACGAACCGCAACTAAAATCAAAAAAACTTTAATTTGCCGCAAATGTATAACATAAATACTTCAAGTTCAAGCAAAATATTTCAAAATATGAAAATTTTATTAAAATACAAGAATATCAATCAAAATAGAAAAAAGTATCTTGCTTTTTTTAGGATTCTATCTAATATAAGCCTATCGGCAAGAATTTTGCCGATGGAGCTCGAAACTCCTTCCATAAAAACTCCTCTTTTGGGGAGCTGATGAATATATTGAATAAATCAGGCTGACTATGGACAGTTTCGAACTCCCCACCTTGAAGGAATTTAAGGTGGTTTTTGTTTTAATAATGCAAAAACTTTTAGGGAGCTTAGAACAATGGGAAAATATAAATATTTTATGGATAAACAAGGACGATTAGAAGTCGGATATGCTCTATGGCAACTGCGCCGAGAAAAAGGAATGACACTTAGCCAAGCTTCTATTCAGATGAATATACCTATCCGAATCATTGACAGCCACGAACTGGGACGGATTCAACAATACACTACAATGCGCCGAATGAGCGATTTTTACGGTAAAAAGATGAAAATTGTATTTGAGTAAAAACAAAAGAAGACAAAAACGCAGATAATGAGTCGAGTACGCCGCACTTTTTAAGCGACGTGTACAAAAGAAGTGCCTTTTCCTAAAAGTGGGATAAAAGTGCTTAATGCGGAGAAGGATTTTTTCGCCGTGTACAAAGTAGTACACGTGCGAAATACAAAATATCAGCGTAAAACTCGGATAATGAGTCGAGTACGCCGTGCTTTTTGAGCGACGTGTACAAAAGAGGTACACGAGCGAAAAAAGCACAAGTAATCGACCATTAGACGAGTTTTTATATTTTTGGGAAGCCGTTAATCTGTCGCAATCCCTCACTCAGCGCCATCGCTGCGGAAATTGCCATATTTATCGAACGCGCTTCCGGATTCATCGGAATCAGCAAACGTGCATCAACCGTTTGATGCACATTATCCGGCACACCCGCACTCTCTCGCCCCATTAAAATGATATCATTCGGTAAAAATTTGAAATCGGTATATGCTTGCGCTCCCTTGGTCGTCATCAACACCAAACGCCCGTATTCCTCTTTATGCGTTTCACGATAAGCCAAAAAATCCGCCCACGAATTATGACGCCGATATTTTACAAACTCCAGATAATCCATACCGGCACGACGCATTGCTTTTTCGTTAAAAAGAAAGCCGCACGGTTCGATAATATCAAGTTCCACATTCAAACATGCCCCCAAACGCAGAAGCGTTCCGGTGTTTTGCGGAATATCGGGTTGGTAGAGAGCCAAGCGCATCTTATAACCTTATGCCTTATTTTCCTGTCCGGCTTCTTCCTGTGCCTTTTTTGCCTGATACATAGATACAAAATCTACCGGACTAAGCAAAATCGGCGGCATACCGGCAGCCTGCAAACTGTTCGCCACAATCGAGCGCACAAACGGGAAGATAAGACGCGGCAATTCGATATACAACACCGGTTCCAAAGCTTCTTCCGGCAAATTGATTGTGGCAACCACACCATACGAAAGCTCGATAATAAATACTTTTTTACCATTTATATCCGCATTGATTTTGGTATCCAACAATACCTCATAATTACCGTCTTTCAACTGACGATGTTGCATACCAAGGTCCACATCGACATGCGGTGCGGTACTTATTTCCTTAAATATCTCCGGTGCAAGCGGAATTTCGATAGACATATCTTTGATGTATTGGCTCAAAATGAGCAAACCGGCCTGCTGATCTTCATTATTTTCCATTTTTTATTCTCCGTAAACTGTTTTTTTGATAAACTTAATACGAAAAAGTTTAATCGTCAAATATTTATATTGATAATTTTCGTAAATGTGATTATATTGGCAAAAAAGTAACTTTGAGGGAAAGATGTTAGATATTATCGTTTTGGCTATGATTGCCGTTTTTTTAATTAGTAAACTGTATATGGCTTTTGGCGCCAATGCCGAAGAAAAGATGCCGCGCATTATCATTAAACGTATAGATGCGAACAACGAAAGCGATATGGAAAAAGAAATAGAAAAACTGAACAAAGATTTGGCAAAAACCCTTTGCGCCAATGAAAATAATCAGACGGAATGCCATACCAGCGGACTGGTAGAAAAAATAAAAGATTTTAATATCAACGATTTTATTGCCGGTGCTAATCGCGTTTTTGAGTTAGTATTGCAAGCATTCTACGATAATAAAATGGAAAATGTGAAAGGTCTGTTGAGCAAAAAAGTTTACGACGCATTCAAACAAGCAGTTGATGAGCGCCAAAAAGAAAAACAAACCACTGAAGTGGAATTTATTTGTTTTGAAAAAACCGAAATTAAAGATGTTCGCACCCTGAAAAACAGCGTTAAAATCATTGTCGAATTTGTAACGCAACAAATAAACATTCTGCGCGGCGCCGATGGTAAGGTTATTGCCGGAGATGAAAATTTTATTCAAAAAATTACCGACGTATGGACTTTTGAAAGAGCACTTAATGCAAAAGATAATAAATGGATTTTGGTTTCAACCAAAAAAAATGCCTAAAATCATCGTCAGTTTGTTGCTGATACTTTTGACCGGTTGCTTTGAAAAAAGTGCCGAGCTTCCTTTGGCTGAAAATGTCCGCTTAGAAAAAACATCATTTAGCGCTTTATCCGGCTGGCAAAATGAAGATTTTGCTTCCGTTATTGAGGTTTTTGCCAAGAATTGTCAGGTAATTCTTCGGAATTCCAAACCATACATATATGACGCTAAAATCAAAATCAGTACTCCGGAATATCAGGATGTGTGCCGCCGATTCGCCAACCAAAAAATTTCCGACGGCAAGGCAATGAAAAACTTTATTGAACAAAACTTCGTTCCTTATGCCGTTACAAATAACGGCAACGCCGACGGCAAATTTACCTCTTATTACGAAGCCGTTATTCGCGCCTCTAAGACCAAACACGGAGCTTACCAATACCCGATTTACGGCAAACCTAATGACCTGATTGAAATTAACTTGCGTGATTTTGACAGCGAGCTGCCGAACACCCGCTTGGTCGGACGAATTGAAAACAACAAATTTGTTCCGTATTATAATCGCAAAGACATAGAAAACGGCAACATCAACGCGCCGGTTCTAATGTGGGGTGATGATTTGGTTGATATTCATTTTATGCAAATACAAGGTTCTGCTGTAGCACAAATGGACGATGGCAGCGAAGTGCGTATCGGTTTTGCCGACAGTAACGGGCGCAAATTTAAAGGTATCGGCAGTATTCTAATTGAAAAAGGTAAAATCAGACGAGAAGAATCTTCTATGCCTAAAATTCGCGAATGGCTCCGCAACAATCCGCAAAAAGCCAAGGATTTAATGGCAGAAAACGAGCGCTTTATTTTCCAACGTTTGACCGATACGGATGGCCCTGTCGGTGCTTACGGAATATCGCTGACCGCCGGTCGCAGTTTGGCGGTTGATAATCGTTACATCCCTCTGGGTAGCATGATGTGGCTCGATTCGCATAATCCGGATAACGGTAAAATCCGAAAAATTGTTTTTGCTCAAGACATCGGTAGTGCCATTAAAGGCGTGGTGCGCGGTGATTATTTTTGGGGACATGGCGAAGATGCGCTATATCATGCCGGACGTATGAACTCAACCGGTAAATATTACATTTTGGCTCCGAAAAATTCGGTAAAGGTCGATTAGACAATGCAACCGGATGATGAAGATAAAGCCTTTTGGTTTGATGCCGTATGCAATATAAATCACGAGCCACAGACCGGAAAATATTTTTTTCTTTCTTCTGTTTCAACTAAATTTATCATTCCGCGCGAACATCAATATTTTGCGACCATCCAAGATTTTTCAACGTATTCAAAAGCATTGGAAGACAATGCTTTCGGCGGTATTGATAAAAATACTCTGCACAAATTCAAACGTGAAGAATTTGCAATCGAAGCTACTTTAGATTTACACGGAAAAACCGAAAATTCTGCCTATGAAGCCGTTGCCGACTTTATCCCGCGTTGCTATGCCTCAGCTAAAAGATGTATTTGTATTATTACCGGCAAAGGCATGAATGTTCATGCCGATAATGATATCTTTCCTCAAAAAGGTGTTTTAAAACAACTGGTCCCGCAATGGCTCAATGCCCCGCATTTGCGCGGCATGATTTTAATCTACAAACACCCTTCTGCCCGTCTCGGCGGCGATGGTGCGCTCTACATATTATTGCGCCGCCAACCACGCAAATAAAAGTCTTATAAAACCACCTGTAATGCTAAGACAACCAGACCAACCATCACTATTTTAGCAGCCCATTTCCAAAAACTCGCTCCCTCATAAGTTTTTGCGCTTTTCCACAAACCACGCAAAACAATGATGGCATAAGCCCCAAAACAACCACTGACAATAAGGTGTAACATTAAGAGCGTAGCAATACTTCCGCCGCGTAACAACAAATTGATAAAATGCGATATTATGTAGTAGAGAACATTGATGTTTTGCATACAACGAAAACTATTGCGCGCCAAACCGCAAACCCCGTGAGCAAATGAACTGTGAGTAATACCGGTAATCAGCATAAACAGAAAAAAGCCTAACACTCCGAATAACCAAAATGTTTTTGCCAGTGAATATTCTCCAGCCACAAGTTTTTTAAACATAGTCCGCTTTCTCCGCTAAAAATACGACTGAATTTCAATATAAGGCTTAATCCCTAATTGTTTCTTAAAATCGGCAATATATTGATTCATTTCGCCCCAATTAGTCCAACGGTCAACAAACTCTTTGGCCGTTTCCGGTGATTTGGAAAGTTGAACTCGTATTGTTTCGGTCAACAAAGCACGCGAACCGGACTTCATTTTATCAAAATCAATGTGCAATTTTTTCTCATCATCAAACCAAAACGCTCCATATTCATTCAAGAAATTATACTCTATTAAATCAGCCACCCGATGCGCCTCCATATCATTTGGGAAAGCTACCAAAAAATGCCGATTGATAATCCAAGTGGCATAGATTTTTTTCAACTGTTCTTCGCTGATAATACCGGCTTTTACATACTCCGGCATCATAGTTGCCGAAATCATATCAGCTTTATGTTCTTCTATAATATGCTGATAAATACCGAGTGCCGTCTGATAACTGCTGTCCGGTCCCAATGAATGCCCGTTTTCATGTCCGATAACAAACAAATGATCCGCTTCCTGATCATAATATTTATGCAACTCCGGTATTACCAAAGCATCTAAAATCTTCTGCGTTTTTGTCTTATCAACACTGGAGCGAACCTGCCGATGATAAACATTACGCCGTCCGCCGCCGTGAGCTAATGCCGGTTTATCATTGTTCGGCAAATTTTGCGCCGTGGTAATTCCACCGCGACAAAGTGCATAATCACCGGTGAGCGCTGCAATATCGACATCTACCATTGTTTGCTTCAAACCTTTTCCGCCTCCAATATTCTGCACATACTGCTCGGCAAATGGCATCAATGAAGCCAATTTCAGCATTTCATCCTTAAATTTAAGCAATAAATCCGTTCCTTCTTTATTCACAATTCCCACTCTGATACCAAGCATATCTTTCGGTACCGGTTTAATATTAAGAGCACTTAAACGAGCACAAAGTTCTTTGTCAGCAAACAATGTCGGGGTTAATTTATCATCATAGTTTTCCCTGCTTACCGTAAATTCAAGCGGTGTTTCCTGCATCTTTGCCCAATGTTTATCGGCTAAAATATCCATTTCCACATTATTTTGCAAAAACGCCTGCGCCTGCCACCCCAAATAATCTTTGAACAAATCATCAGTCGTATAATGCGCCGCGCACTCCAACTCATTGGCTATTTCCGAAAATTCATCGGCAAAATATTCGGTATAATCTATTGCTTTCAGCCCATCGCCATCGCGCCGCACCATCGTCCGTGCACTCAAAATATCCTGAACTTCGGCAATTTTACCGTCATCAAGCATTTTATTGATTATTTTCGCTAATTCCACTTCACTAATATCAGTCGGATAAAAATTGCGTCCATCGTACTGATGTACCCCTTCAAAAATTTCCACCGGTTCTTTATCCACGCCGTTTGAACCGGCAACTCCGTTCAACATATTAAACAACTTCAATGCATCGGCGGCATACTCACTTTCCGCAGCCGCCACTTCCAAAGCCTGCTTCTGTACCAAATTCAAAGGATGATCCATCTCAAGCGCCACATCATTCATAATTTTTGCGGCATTAACCAAATGTTTGAGTGCTTTTTTATCGCCTTCCGATAAACCCGCATAAGCCGAATGCTTTTCATCAATAAGCACCACTTCGCGCACTTCTTCGGTTACGCGATGATGTAAATCTTCTGCCTCAATATTAATTTTAAACCCGTTAATTTTCATTGTTTATCTCCACTGCTTTAAATTTATAATATTTAAATTCGGTACCATCTGCTTCTTCCGGAATACCGGCTTTATACCTCAAAAGTTCTATCAAAGTTCGCCAATCGGCCGGTCTTTGCTCCGGCAAAACTAATGCCTTATAGTTTCCGTAAGTAATATATACCCCGTCATCGGCATCTAAATCTGCCACCTGCGGCAAAATTTCTTCCTTATCAGTCAAAAGATACAGATGCGCCCCTTCTGTTTTGATTTTCTTATGCACAAAACGTTGAGCCATCCGCACCAAAGCCACTACTATCCCCGAATTATCAACCACTTTTTCAAAAGTTTCCGTCTGCGCATAAATTGTGCCGCGGTCATAGAGCCGATATGTATCATCACTTTTAAGCGGCCACATCGGCGCCAGCTTCTGCTCAGCACGTGTAATATTTATCATGAACCAATGCCACAAAAGCATACCATAGCGCTTTTCGTATTGCTCTAAATTAAATTTTTGTTTTTTGAGTAAGGGTAACTTTTGATTATTTTGCAAAGAAAATAAGCTGGCATAATCTTTATCAACCACCTCAGCCAATCTTGTATCAACAATATCAAACACATTCATATTATAATGATACTTCTGCGCCCAATAAATAGCTTCTTCGGTTAAAAAATTTGTTTTTTCCGAACTTAAATCACTTAAAATAACCACCAACCCGCCGGATTGACGTAAATATTTTTCGATTCGCTCTTCTACAGAAATAATCGCCGATTCAAACTCAAAAAAATGTATATTTTCCGGCTGGATTACTGTTTGTAAGAGCTCGCGATGTTTCTCGGCATGGCTTTCTTTATCAAAAACCACGGCAATATTTTTTATTTTGTTATTTTTCGCAATCTCCTGATACAATTTTTCCACCACATCAATTGTATCTTTTGTTAAAAATTGCGGAATTACCACCATTTTAATATTTATTTTAGCATAATTTGCCGAGTGATCCAAATATGTTGAAACTTGATTACCATGAACATTTTTATCGGCATAAAAAATGGCCGCCATTACCGGATTTATCTGCGTTTTTTCTTCACGCACCCGTCCATAATCAACCGCTTTTTCATAATTGGCGTAGATGTTATTTTGCAAACGCTGGGCATTTTCCCAAGTAATCATTCCCATAAGCAGGGCTACCGCACTCCAAAAACAAACTTTTTTCCAAGCTATTTTGCTTTTGCGCGGCACGATAACTTACTCCTTTATCTCTACACCGAATTTTTTCATATTGGTCAACGCCAGTTCAATGGTTCCTTCTTCCAGTGCTTCCACAATCGGTTCGCCTAAAACTGCCACCACTTTTTTCTTTTCGGTGTTGATTTTATAATATTGATCTCCGTCTTCATATTCGGTCCAATAGCGAATATCGCCGTTATTATAAAAGTTTGCCTGCATATTGGCATCGACTTTATCAAGTGCCGTAATTAACTTTGCTTCCGGAGTTTCCTTGGCTTCATATTCCTGATACAAATCCCAAATTTTGCTGCACATTGGCTCATCGAGAAGAGCACTGTAACGTTGCATCGCCGCTTTTTCTTCAGCATCTTTTTTAGCCTTAATCTCCGGATGAGCACGTTGCATAGCCTTCGGATAATCACCTACCTCCGCCTCAGCAATATCATGCACTAAAGCCAGTTCAAAAAGATGTGCATAGTCATATTGGTGTTTCAAATACGGCTTAATCAACATTACCATAAATGCCAACTTAAAGCTGTGCGATGAGTCGGTTTCCACCGTACCGTCAGATAAAAGCGTGGCGCGCTTGACCAAACAAACTTTGTCAAGCACGCGCATAAAATCAAAAATTTGCTCAATCTTATTTTGCATTTTTACCTATGAATTTCTTTCCGCCCAAATATGGTTGCAACTTTGCCGGAATCCGCACGGTACCATCGGCTTGCTGGTGGTTTTCTATAAACGGTACCAAAGCACGCGGAGTGGCAATACCGGTATTATTAAGAGTATGGCAATATTGAACTTTACCGTCGTTGGCGCGATAGCGCAAATTGGTACGACGTGCTTGCCAATCGGTAATATTCGAACAAGAGTGAGTTTCACGATAGCAATTTTGCGACGGCACCCATGCTTCCAAATCGTATTGACGATACTTCGGTGCTCCCATATCGCCGGTGCAAACTTCCAAAACCTGATACGGCAGTTCCAAATCTTGCAAAACTTCTTCCGAAATTTCTAACAATTTTTTATGCCATTTTTCGCTCTCGTTCACATCATTTTTGCAAATCACAAATTGCTCGGTCTTGAAGAACTGATGTACCCGAACCAACCCGCGTGTATCTTTACCGGCAGCACCGGCTTCACGGCGGAAACACGGCGAAAATCCGGCATATAAAATCGGCAATTCGTTTTCGGTCAGCAATTCATCGGCTCTGAGAGAGTTCAAAATCAACTCAGCCGTTCCCGACAAATAAATATCGTCCGCCGGCATATAATAAATTTCATCACGCGCAAACGGCAAATATCCTTGGTTATACAGCGGTTTTTCTTTAGAAATTGCAGGCACTGTAATCAACGTAAAACCATGTGAGCGCAATTTATCCATCACCAACATATGAATTGCCAATTCCAACTGTGCCAAATCATCTTTAATGGCATAAGTACGCGAACCGGAAACTTTGGCGATTCGCTCCATCTCACTCCAATCGTTAATTTCCATCAATTCAACGTGGTCTTTCGGCTCAAAATCAAAATGCGGAATTTCGCCTACTTTACGACGCACCACATTGGCGCTGTCGTCCGGTCCGTCCGGACTTTCTGCACTCGGATAATTCGGCATTCTGAGCATCATATCATTGAATCGTGCTTCTATCTCCGCCAATTTTTCTTGCTGAGATTTAAATTCTTCACCCACAGCTTTACTCTTGGCAATAATCGCCGGACGTTCTTCAGCGCTTGCGGATTTAATTGAATTACTGAGTTTGTTTTTTTCTTCTGCCAAAGCCTGCGATGAGGTCTTCAACTTATTCATTTCATAAAAAACATTCAACAGTTCATCTACTTTTTCCGACTCAAAACCTTTACGAGCCAAACTTTTTTTTACCCAATCGGTATTCTCCGCAACAAATTTAATATCTAACATTTTTTTGCCCTTTTACGCCTTATAAAAATTAAAACTGCTTAATTATACGCCGATGAAAGCAAATTACAACATTTTTAATTGATTTTTTTACACGCTCGGTATAACGTGAGAAAAATTATAGAAAAGGAAAGAAGATGTTAGAGCAAAAATCGATTTTAACCGGAGTTAAACCAACCGGCAAGCCACATATCGGCAACTATTTCGGAGCCATTAAACCGGCAATAATAATGGGACATCAAGCTAAGCGTTTCAGTCTGTTTATTGCCGACTATCATGCCATAAATTTTATGAAAGATCCGGAACTCTTACAAAAAGAAATCAAAGAAATTGCTTGCACTTATCTGGCCGCCGGACTAAATCCTGATACCGATTATTTTTATCGCCAATCCGACATTCCGGAAATCAACGAAATTACCACAATTCTCTACGCTTTTACTCCTAAAGGATTTATGAACAAATCTCATGCCTACAAAGCCGCTGTTGATAAAAACTTGGCCGACGGCAAACCTACCGATGACGGAATCAATATGGGCTTATACACCTACCCTACTCTGATGGCATCTGACATTTTGGCGATGGATACCGACATTGTGCCGGTTGGTAAAGACCAAATTCAGCA
This sequence comes from uncultured Pseudomonadota bacterium, assembly GCA_902763155.1. Classification (GTDB taxonomy): domain Bacteria; phylum Pseudomonadota; class Alphaproteobacteria; order RF32; family CAG-239; genus RUG410. Next base: position 58,448 of record CACWQS010000002.1, read on the forward strand.
TGTGGAAATTGCTCGCGATATTGCCGGTGCGGTTAACGCTTATTACAATAAGGAACTACTGAAATTGCCGAGTTATATTACCGCCGATAATGTTGCCGTTTTGCCGGGAATTGACGGTCGCAAAATGAGTAAATCTTATAACAATGTAATTCCTTTGTTCGATGATGAAAAAATTGTAAAGAAGGCTGTTTATGCCACCGTTACCGATTCGCGCCCGCTGGAAGAGCCGAAAGATCCGGAAGAAATTATCGTCTATCAAATCTATAAATGTATTGCACCAAACGATAAAGTTGCGGAAATGGCCGCCGGTCTGCGGGAAGGTAAGTTGGGTTACGGGCATTGCAAAGCTATGTTACTTGATGCGATTTTGGCTGAAACCAAAGAAGCAAAAGAAAAATACGACTACTATATGGCGCACTACGACGAAGTAAAAACTTATTTGGCAAACGGTGCGGCAAAAGCTCGTCCTTATGCTCAAGCCACTTTGCAGCGCTTAAAAGAAACTTTATTCGGTTAATTGCCTTAATTATCGCCCAAAGTTTATTGCCGAAAATCTATTTTTTTGTTGATTTTTGCGCAATTTATGCTATAGTGTAATAAATAAAAGATGTCTGCATAATGGAGGATAATATGAGTTTGAAAACATGGCTTATGACAGGTTTGTTGGCATTGGGAGCCAAGAATGCCTCTGCGCAAGATGCTCCGGTTCCGCAGCCGGATGGAGATTCTCCTCTTAAAGAAGTAAAAACACTTGAAATTAAACCTAATTTGGAAGATTCAGCCTCCGTGGCTCCTTGGCAAAATGTTCAAGAAACTGATACAAGTGAAATTAAACAGAAACCAGCTGTTGATATTTCAAAAGTCGCAAAAAAAGAGCAAGATTGGGCAAAATCTGATATAGGGCAAGAAACTATTAACGCCTACCGTGATGCTGTTGAATCTTTATTGCCGAACAATAAAGTTACTAAACTTAACACCGAAGATGTTTTCTTTTTACGCTTACTTTACGAGCAAACTGATTCTTGCATCGGCTCTTACCCGAACAGCACGTTAGAGTATGATCCGCGCGACTTATTGGAAATGGATACCGGTGAGCTGGGCGCCAAAAAAGCGGCCATCGCCAGACAATTTCGTAAAACCAGAAAAAACGGTAAGTACCAATGCACCGTGATGGCTAAACAGGTTGAAGGGATGACGTGTCGTCTGCCCGAAGATATGTTAGATATAGAGCGAGCATATCAGATGGAAGCCGGGTATAAAAACAGCCCTAATCACAGTATCAGGGAGGTTAAAAATGGTTTCACCGATACACAATATTCTCCAGAAGGTCTTATATGGATAGATAGGAAAGGAAACACTCCTTCCGGACACATCTTTCCTGCCGGCAATGGTGATGAGATGCGTTCTGTAATTATCGACGGCAAAAAATATGATTATCCCCTTTCCGTCCAATATTCCGACTACCTATATGGTTTTAACTCTACCGGACGCAGAGGTTCAAAACAACATTACGGGAAACCTTGCCTTGTTGCCGATAATGAATACAAAATCGGCATGTATACCCGTTTACGTGAATTAGGTAATCCTGCTGTTGAAGAATATCGCCATTTTACACCTTTGGCAAAAGAAGCTGATGTCTCGGAATTTGTCGATCTTTCGCCTAAGAAAATGTATCAACAATTCACCAAAAACAAACAAACTTTACTGACTAAATTTAATTGCGATAACAACGGAAAACCAAAACTAATTACCGAGATGAGACAAATAAACTGGATTAAAGAACGCGGTGGTTGGGGTAGCGGTAAAGCCAAAAAAAGCTACAAGCGTGTCAATCAATCTCGACGCGGCGGCAACAGAAGAGCATAGAATAAAATTTTTTACAAAAACTCTGATAATGAGTCGAGTACGCCGTGCTTTTTGAGCGACGTGTACAAAAGAGGTACACGAGCGAAATACAAAATATCAGCGTAAAACTCGGATAATGAGTCGAGTACGCCGTGCTTTTTTTCTTGCTCCGTAAGTTTCGCGTTTAATCAACGCTCAACAACTGCGCTTCGGTCACTTGTCTGCTAAATTCGCCCTCACTACCGTTCCGGCTCATTAAGCTGACTGCGCCTGTCGTCACAAAACAAGCATTTAAGGCTTGTTTTGTTTCCTCCAGCGACGTGTACAAAAGAGGTACACGAGCGAAAAAAGCACAAGTAATCGACCATTAGACGAGTTTTTCTATTTATCACCGATGCGGAGAGCCTCAATAAACGCCGACTGCGGCACCTCAACTTTACCGAATTGCCGCATCCGTTGCTTGCCCTTTTTCTGATTATCTAATAGCTTACGCTTACGCGTCACATCACCACCATAGCATTTGGCTGTTACATCTTTGCGCATCGGAGAAATAGTTTCGCGCGCCACAATTCGCCCTCCGATGGCCGCTTGCAACGGAATTTTGAACAGGTGCCTTGGAATAAGATCCTTCAAACGCTCACAAATTTGCCGCCCACGCGCTTCCGCTTCACCGCGATTACACAAAAACGCCAATGCATCAACCGGTTCTTCGTTGATTAAAATCTGCACTTTAACTAAATCAGCCGGCGCATAACCGATAAGCTCATAATTAAAACTGGCATAACCGCTGGAAATAGATTTCAGTCGGTCATAAAAATCAAAAACTATTTCGCTAAGCGGAATTTTATAAACTACCATTGCCCGATTGCCGACATAAGTTAAATCTTCTTGCTCTCCGCGTCGTTCGGTGCAAAGTTTCAAAATAGAACCCAAATATTCATCCGGTACCATAATGGTAGCACGTACCATCGGCTCTTCAATGCTTCTAATGGTTGACGGATCCGGCATATCGGCCGGGTTATGCAACACCATCTCGGTGCCGTTACTTAAATAAATATTATAAGCCACCGACGGTGCTGTTGTGATAATATCCAAATCAAATTCGCGTCCGATTCGCTCTTGGATAATTTCCATGTGTAGCAAGCCTAAAAAACCGCAGCGAAAGCCCATACCCAAGGCTTGCGAATTTTCCGGCTGATAATTTATGCTTGCATCGTTCAACTTAAGTTTGGCGAGCGCATCTTTAAGCGCATTATATTGACTGCTGTCCACCGGAAAGATTGAGCAAAATACCACCGAAATCGACGGTTTAAAACCTGTTAATGCCTCACTACACGGATTTTTATTATCAGTAATTGTATCGCCGATTTGACAATCTTCCAAGCTCTTGATACTGGCGGTAATAAAGCCGACTTCGCCTGCCGAAAGTTGCTCTGTATCAGTCATTTTCGGGGTAAAAATACCTATGCGGTCAATTGTATAATCCAACCCGTTCGACATCATGCGAATATTTTGCTTCTTACGCAATACCCCATCTTTAACCCGCACTAAAATAATTACTCCTAAATAAGAATCATACCAACTGTCAATCAATAAAGCTTTAGTCGGAGCATTTTCATCACCGCACGGTGCCGGTAGTTTTTGTACCACTTGTTCCAAAAGCTCAGGAATACCATCACCGGTTTTGCCGGAGACTTCCACAGCATCGGTCGTATCCAAACCAATCACATCTTCTATCTGTTGCTTAACCCGTGCCACATCGGCCGACGGCAAATCAATCTTGTTGAGCGCCGTAATAATTTCGTGGTCGCTATCAAGCGCCAAATACACATTTGCCAGCGTTTGCGCTTCCACCCCCTGCGTTGCATCAACCACCAATATCGTTCCTTCGCACGATGCCAATGAACGCGATACTTCGTAAGTAAAATCGACATGCCCCGGCGTATCTATCATATTAAGCTGATACGTTTTGCCGTCTTGCGATTTAAAATTCAGCCGCACCGTCTGCGCTTTAATAGTAATACCGCGCTCACGCTCGATATCCATCGAATCAAGCACTTGTTCAGTCATTTCGCGCTGTTGCAAACCGCCGCAATATTCAATCATACGGTCGGCAATCGTCGATTTTCCGTGGTCAATATGCGCTACAATGGCAAAATTGCGTATCAAACTTAAATCGGTCATAATTTCTCCTTAAAATTTGCCCTCAAGATAATTTATTTTTTCAGCCCTTGCAATAGTTATTGTCAAATATGAAAAAATATGTTTTAATAATAGCAATAAGTAAGGAGAATAATAATGCGCAAAATGATAGATATAGACTTCGGTTCCTCAAGATATAATGAACTGGTAGAGTTGCGGTATAAAATTTTGTTGGAACCGCTGGGATTAAAATTTCTCGATTCGTTTCGCCCCGAAGAAGCCAAATATTTACATATAGGCTGTGTTGAATCACTTGACGGCAAACTCATCGGCGGGCTGATTTTAGCTCCGCTTGATGATGAAAAAATCCGCTTAATGCAAGTAGCGGTTGATAGCATTTACCAAGGTGAAGGTGTCGGTCGCGAACTGGTTAAATATGCCGAAAAACGCGCTAAAAGTGCCGGATATTCCACCATTATAATGCACGCCATGCTTTCGGTAGTCGGCTTTTATGAAAAAATGGGATACCATGCCGAAGGAGATGTTTTTGAAGAACAAGGTATCACCTTTATGAAAATGGTCAAACAACTCTAGTTGGAGAAAACAATGAGCACACACGACAACATCAAATTTGAGCGGCAAAAACTGCAGTTCGAAGCTGCGATTAAAGAAGCCGAAGACGATTATGCCGTGCGTGATTTGGCTGCGGACTATTTACCAAAAGTGTTGGCATTAAATGTATCTGATGCTCAGAAGGTCGCAGAATTGGAAGAAATCTTGCGCTACGTTGAAACATCGGCAGCCGAAAAATTCAGCGAGGATATCGAAAAAGGCGACCATTGGCAATCTTTTGAAATTGCCGCCAATAATGAAGCTATAATTAACAAACTGCTCGATAATATCATCAAACTCACTCCACAAGGATATGATGACAAACTGATGCGCTTGGCACGACAAGTAGCGATGAACAATGACGGCGGCAACCGAGATATACAGTATGACAATCCGACTTGCTTAAGTTTAATGAATATGGTTTATGAAAAATTAAGCAATAAAGACGGTTTTCAATACCTTGATTTAATCGCCGCTTATCAACATTTCCATGCTGAAAAAGATATCCAACAAAAGACGCAAACTCGTGAAGAAAAACGTAAAAATGAGCGCCAAAAGGCTTATAGCCGCTTAGATGAAATTGAAAAACAACTTAAAAGCAATATCTCGCCGATTGATAAGCTGGATTTACTTGATGAAGCAATTGAATTAAGTTCGCAAAAATATTTTTCACCGTCAACCGCTAACCGCAAACGTACCGGCTATTGCGAGCACGCTCTCGAAGTCTGCCGCCAAGAACTGCCTTTGCGCAAAGATTTGGAGTATCGTTATGAAGAGTTACTCAAACGCTACACCACCCAAAAAACACACATTAAGCCGAGAGCCAAAATCGCAACTCGCAGATCTGTCGGTGTCTTTATCCGCTAATCAAAAAAAATAGCCTTTTCGCCACATTTTATTTCTGCCGGAGAAACATATATTTTTTGCGGGAGAAACAAAATGAAGAAAGGATTGTTAATACTCATGGCTATACTTTCAGCATGCGCGCCGCAAAAAGAAACGGCAAAAGCCGATGTGCATTTGGTCAGCGCCAACGGCATCGGTAACGAAATCGGCACCGTAACTTTTACCGACACAGATAAAGGTCTCAAAATTGATGTTGATTTGAAAAATCTGCCGCAAGGCGAACATGGTTTTCATATTCACGAACACCCGAGTTGTGAGCCGGCAATTGATAAAGACGGCACAAAAAAGGCTGCACTCGGTGCCGGCGGACACTTTGACCCTGACCATACAGGGAAACATTTGGGGCCGGATAACCACGGGCATAAAGGCGATTTGCCGGTGTTAAATGTTGCCGACGACGGCACGGTTAAAACCACATTTTATGTGCAAAACCTGACTGCCGCGGAAACCAAAGACCGCTCGATTATGATTCACGCCGGCGGCGATAATTATGCTGACACGCCACAACCGCTTGGTGGCGGCGGCGCACGTATTGCCTGCGGAATTATAGAATAATAGCCTAACTAAAAACCAAACTCCGCTTGAGGCACCATCGGCGGAGTTTTTTGTTTGACTCCTGTTGTTTTTTTATTTAAGCTATCGTTCGAAAATCTATAATTATAACAGTGAATTATTAGCAACCTAAAATATTATTTAATAAATCTATAAATATTTAAAAATTTCCGCTTATGATTACAAATGCAAAACAAGCTTTGTTGCTTTTGGTTCAAAAACAGCAAGGCCAATGGAACGAGGCGCAATCTCAGATTGAGCCGAAATTACTGGCTTGGTTCATAACCATGCGGTATATCCGCCACGTTAATGACAAATGGCAAATAACTTCCGACGGAATTAGGCAATCGTTGTTTTATCGTGAGCTTACCCCCGAGGAACGTGAAATAGCAGATGCTATGCATGAACAGGATTATTTATAAACCGTTAAATTAACTGCTTATGAAAAAAGAAATTGGAGTAGCAGAAGTCCGTGAGATTTTGGCCAGTATCTTGATTGACAAGCCATTCTACTGGAATTATGTATGCAAAATGTCTGATGAGCAACTTCTGAAGACTAATCTCAGTTTTGAGTTTGAACTTGATTCTTTGGACTTCGAGGAAATGTTTGATACGCTCGACGAACTCTATGGTATTAGCGTTGATATATACTATCATCATCCTTTGACTCATTACTCATTCGAGGATGAAAAGACTGTTAAAAATTTTATTGATACAGTTAATTTCTATTTGGAAATAAGTCGTAAATAGACATTACATATATAGATTAACTGACTAAAAAATCCGCTTTAGGCTAATAACCTTAAGCGGATTTTTTATTGACACTGACATGATTTTTGTTTAATATATATGGCAAGAGAATTACAATTATAATGTAATTATTAACCTCCGATTATTATGGAACTAAACGTACTTGATGAAAAAATTATCGAACGACTGGGATATCCTTTTTACTATTGGGCGTGCTATGGGAGATTTTCAATAACCGAACAAGATTTAGAGTATCTTGAAAATATTAAAAATCATCCGTGTTTTCCCATGATAATCAGAGATTATCAAATCTTATCTCCGATACTTGATTGGGCAACCAAAAGAATCAATCAAATCGTTTTTTATGAACGGTTTTATAAAGATCCTAAGTGTCCCCCGGGAGTAAAAAATATTCTATTCGCTTTGATAGGAACAGAAAGAGGGAATCTGGAAGAACATAATATGTTAAAACTTCTCGAATTCCGCTACCCTTATGTCGAACAATGGATAAATTCCACTATGCAAAAAAACTCTCCTTAGATAGGGAGAGTTTTTTGTTGCCTTTTCATTATTAACTGGCTTCGGTCGCACATTCGCAATTTTTGAGTGTTGCCTTCAGACGTGTAATGCGCATATTATCAACACTCAAAACTTCATAAATACAATTTTCATCTTCGGCTTTATCACCCACATTCGGTTCTTCGCCCAAAAGATTAAACAGGTATCCGCCCATGGTGCTTTCTTCCAGCTCATGATACGGCAGCCCCATTTCCTCGTAGGCATCTTCCACCAAATATACCCCGTCAAATTCGTAGGTCTTTTCATCAATGCACTTACACGGCTCTTCTTCCACCTCGTCATGCTCATCTTGAATTTCACCGACCAATTCTTCCAAAATATCTTCCATGGTCAACAAACCGGCGGTACCGCCATACTCATCTACCACAATGGCGATATGAATGCGTTTTTTCATCATTTCGTGCAACACATCGGAAATCGATTTATTTTCCGGAACAAACAAAATTTTGCGCACGATTTTTTTCAAAATATCCTTATGTTGTGCATCTTGATTTTCCAACAAATCTCTGATGTGCACCATACCCAAAATCTGGTCTTTATCTTCGGCACAAAGCGGAAAACGCGTATGCTTATGCTCGCGCACAAATGCCATAATATCTTCGAAACTGTCGTCTTGATAAATACACTTCATATCTTGGCGCGGCACCATAATTTCGTGAGCAAAAATCTCGGAAAAATTGATGGCATTTTGGATAATTTCGCTTTCCGTATCATCAATCACCCCGCCTTTTTGCGAAGCATCAATAATCAGTTTGATTTCCTCCTCCGAATGCGCATCTTCGTTTTCATCAGCCTTTTGCACCTTCATCAATTTCAAAATCCACATCGAAACGTGGTCAAAGCACCAAATAATCGGCGTGCAAATTTTATTAAACGTATAAAGTGGCATTGCCACAAACAAAGCATAGCGCTCGGTATCTTGAATCGCCATTGACTTTGGCACCAACTCGCCAAGCACCACGTGCAAAAGCGTAATAAATGTAAAAGCAATACCAAAACTTAAAGAATGAAGCAAAACCTGCTGATTTTCAAAAAAACCGCCGAAAATATCTTCTAAAAGGCGAGAAACCGCCGGTTCACCTAACCAACCCAAACCAAGTGATGCGAGCGTAATACCTAATTGCGTCGCACTCAAATAAGTATTCAAATGCCCGTTAATTTCGAGCGCTATCTTGGCTCGCTTGCTACCGGCATGTGCCAACTCTTCCAACTTCGTGCGGCGAATTTTTACTACCGCAAACTCTGATATTACGAAAAAAGCATTACAAAAAACTAAAATTAAAACTAAAATTAAATTTATAACATATGTTGATATGGGACTCATCGTCTGATATTACAATTTACCTCAATTTGTTAAAACTTCTTATGATATTACACTTATAACCTGGAGTTGTCAATAAATGATTAATAGGCATATTAATATATTTTTTAGTTGAATTTACAATGCAATCTGATTATGATGTGCCAAGATTGTAAATAATAACGGAAGATTTGATATGTCTGAAATAAAAGTTAGATTTGCACCGAGCCCGACCGGATTTATGCACATCGGCAATACCCGCACGGCTCTGTTCAACTATTTACTGGCCAAAAAACTGGGCGGAAAATTTATGCTCCGTATTGATGATACGGACTTTGCCCGTTCGAAAAAAGAATACGAAGATGCCATGCGCGAAAGCCTTAAATGGCTTGGTTTTAATTGGAGCGAAGAAGCACGCCAATCGGCTCGTTTTGCTCGCTACGATGCCTTGCGCGATAAGTTAATCGCTGACGGGCGCATTTATGCCTGCTATGACACACCGGAAGAATTGCAAATCAAACGCAAACGCGCTATGGCGAAAGGACAAGCACCGATTTATGACCGTCAAGCCTTACGCTATACACCGGAAGATATTGCCCGTTTTGAAGCCGAAGGACGCAAACCGCATTACCGTTTCAAACTTGAGTCGGGAGTTATTGAGTGGGAAGATATTGTGCGCGGACATTGCCAATATGACGCCGAAAAGCTCAGCGACCCGATTATTATTCGCGAAGACGGTAGCTATCTTTATCACTTCCCGTCTTGCGTAGATGATTCCGACTTTGGCATTACCCACATTGTGCGCGGCGAAGACCACGTTACCAATACCGCAGCGCAAATCCAGATGTTTGAAGCTATCGGCGGTAAAGTGCCGACTTTTGCCCACCTACCATTACTGACCGGTGTTGAAGGAAAACTTTCTAAACGGTTAGGTAGTTTGGGTGTGCGCGAACTAAAAGCCGAAGGTGTGGAAGCTATGGCTATTTGTTCTTTCTTAGCTAAGCTCGGCACATCAGATGCTATTGAACCGTTTTACAGCCTTGATGAATTGGCCGATTCGCTTGATTTTGCCAAACTCGGTCGTTCGCAGCCGAAATTTGACGAAGCTGAACTCAAACATTTCAACACCAAGTTTGTGCGCAATATGCCTTATGCTTCAGTTAAAGAACGCATTGATGTAAACGAAGATTTTTGGAATGAAGTGCGCCCGAATTTGGATATTGTGGCCGATATTGAAGCATGGGCAAACATTTGCTATCATGAAGTAGCGCCGATTATAGAAGACAAAGCACTTACTGATTTGGCCGCTTCGCTTTTGCCGCCTGAACCATGGGACGAAAACACTTTTAACGCTTGGATGAATGAAGTCAAGACGCAAAGCGGTAAAAAAGGAAAGGAACTTTTCCACCCGATTCGCAAGGCCTTAACCGCCCTTGATAACGGACCGGAATTAAAAACACTGTTGCCGCTCATCGGTTTTAATAAAACCTTAAAACGTCTTAAAGGCGAAAAAGCATAAGAAAAAATCGTCATTCTGAGGCATAGCCGAAGAATCTATTGCAGAAAGATGAAAAAAATGACACAGATATACTTGCATAACACTTTAAAACAACGTAAAGATGCGTTTTACCCTATTGATGAAAAAAACGTGCGCATGTATGTCTGTGGTCCGACGGTTTATGACAAAGCACACCTCGGTAATGCCAAAACACCGGTGGTATATGACGTTTTGTATCGCTTGTTATGCCAAGTTTACGGCAAAGAACACGTTACTTACGTTTCCAACATTACCGATGTTGACGATAAAATTTTAAACAAACACAAAGAAACCGGCAAACCTATTCGCGAAATTACCGAACAAACCTATAATTGGTATATTGAAGACATGGCAAAACTCAATGTTTTGGCACCAAATTATCGTCCGCGTGCTACCGAATATATTGCCGATATGATTGAACTGGTCAAAAAATTGCTTGCTAACGGCCATGCCTATGAAGCTGATAAACAAGTGCTGTTTGATGTCGATTCGATGCCAAATTACGGTGCACTTTCTAATCGTTCGATGAAAGAAATGCTCGCCGGCGCCCGCGTAGAAGTGGCTGACTACAAAAAAAATCCAGCCGATTTTATTTTGTGGAAGCCGTCCGATGCTGACCAACCGGGATGGGACAGCCCGTGGGGATATGGTCGTCCGGGGTGGCACTTGGAATGTTCAGCAATGAGTTCCAAACTGCTCGGTAATGATTTTGACATTCACGGTGGCGGCTCCGATTTAATCTTCCCGCACCATGAAAACGAATTGGCGCAATCATGTGGTGCATTTCCGAACACCCATTTTGCGCACTATTGGGTTCATACCGGTATGCTAATGATAAACGGCGTCAAGATGAGCAAATCTCTCGGCAATTTTTATACCGTGGAAGAAGTGTTGGCAAAGGCTCCGGCCGAAGCTCTGCGCTTGCTGTTTCTGACCACTCACTATCATCAACCGTTTAATTTCACTTTTGAGGGATTAGAACAGGCAAAAGCAATTTTGGATAAGTTCTATAATGCGCTCTTGAAAAACGCCGATGTATCTGCAAACAAAGTTGCCCCAAGCGAAAAACTGATTGAAGCCTTAGCTGACGATTTGAATACTCCGCTTGCACTCTCGTATTTGCACGAAACGGTTAATGAATTAAATAAGGCAGAATCAATCGATGACCGCACACGCTTAAAGTCACAATTGATGGCTGATGCTTATATGTTGGGCTTGCTCTACAATGATCCGGAAAAGTGGTTCAAAGGCGAAGGTGATGATACTGAAGCCGCAGAAATCGAAGCACTGATTGCCAAACGCGCCGATGCCAAGAAGAATAAGGACTGGGCAACCGCCGATGCCATTCGCAACGAACTCAAAGAACGTGGTATTATCTTAGAAGATTCACCAACCGGTACCACATGGAAACGTATTTAGTTACCTAGCTTATAAAATTAGTAAGAAAAATTAAATGACCTATCTGATTATCGGTAACATATTTTCTTTTTTATCGGCTCTCTGTATTGCTATATCTGTAATTAAGAAAAGCAAAAATGATTTAATTTGGTGGCAGATTTTAGACGTTGTTTTTTGTATTTTATCAAACATTGCACTTTACACCTACGCCGCCCTAACAACAAATTCGATTGCCTTAATCAGAAACATTTTAGCTTATAAAAATAAGCTGACCAAAAACCTGACCTTTATATTGTTAATCCTATGTATAATTGTCGGTTTGTGGGCAAACAATCGCGGATTTATCGGACTCTTTCCCATCACGGCATCGGCAAGCTATACCATTTTTATGTACATAGCCCAAAACGAACAACAGATGCGCTGGGCTCTGGTTTCTAACTTGCTTTTATGGTTCGTTCATGACATCTATGTCCAAGCCTACCCCTCTGCTATTACCGATATAGCGCTGAGTATATGGACATTGCTGCAAATTATCAGAAACCGCAAGTAACTTTATTTTTTCTTAGCCGGCTGGTCTTTTTCAATAAATTTTGCACCGATTTTCATAAATTTTTCCGTACGGGCTTTTTTGAGCTTCTCATAATCTTGCGCTATCAACTCTTGCAGTTGCTTTTTCAATACCGCACGCAAATTATCAAACGCCTGTTCATGGTCGCGATGCGCCCCCCCCAACGGCTCCGGCACAATCTCATCAATAATTTCGAAAGTTTTCAAATCTTGCGCAGTCAAACGTAATGCTTCCGTTGCTTCCTTGGTCTTATCAGCAGAACGCCACAAAATAGAGGCACACCCCTCCGGCGAAATTACCGAATAAATAGCATGCTCCAGCATCAACACCTTATCGGCCGTAGCAATAGCAATAGCACCGCCGGAACCACCTTCGCCGATAACCGTAGCAATAATCGGCGTTTTGACCTGCAAACATTTTTCTATCGACGCAGCTATGGCTTCCGCCTGACCGCGTGCTTCGGCATCTACTCCCGGATAAGCTCCGGCCGTATCCACAAACGAAAGTATCGGCAACTTAAAATTCTGCGCCATATCCATCAAACGCTGCGCCTTACGATACCCCTCCGGCTTAGCCATACCGAAATTATATTTGATGCGAGAATCCAGATCATTGCCTTTTTCCTGCCCGATAACCACTACCGGAGTTCCCTCAAAGAAACCTACTCCGCCAACCATAGCCGCATCATCGGCAAAACGACGATCGCCCGCTAACGGCACAAAATCTGTTATCAATGCATTGATGTAATCCAAACAATGCGGACGCTCCGGATGACGAGCAATTTGCGCTTTCTGCCATGGGCTCAAGTGTTTATATACATTAGTCGAATGAGCTTTTAGCGTTTTTTGCAATTTTTTGATTTCTTCGCTCATATCCATATCATCATTAGAAATGGATTTTAAGTGATTGATTTTTTCTTCAATTTCAATAATTGTTTTTTCAAAATCAAGAATTACGGTATCGTTTTCGCGCATATTTTTACCTCTAAAAATTTTTCTGCCTTGGAGTGTAACACATTTTTTAGAAATGTTTAGCCTTAAATTTTATTGCTGTGAATGATTTTTGCTTGACGATACCCATTTTTATCGCTATTTTAACAAAACTGTGTAAGGTATAAGGAAAACAAATGGAAAATAAGGTTATTGTTTGGGACTTAGATAATACTTTGTATCGCGAAACACCCGAATTTCACGACTTGATGGACTCTATTACCGCCGAAGCGGTAATAGAGGATTTACACCTGCCCCTTAAAATGGAAGAAGCCAAAGCAATGGTGACCGAGTCGTATCGCACTTATCGCGATGGCGGAGAAATTTTTGTGCGTAAATACGGAGTTTCACCTAAAGAAATTTTTGAGGCCTATCATAAACGCAAGGAACAACACCTGGCCCCGATTGTTCCCTATGAAGGTTTGCTTGAAAAGCTGAAAAGTTTGCAATGCCCGCAATACATATTTTCCACCAGTTCGCATGATGCTTGCGAAGCAATTTTGAAGCATTTAGGGCTGTTGGAATTTTTCGCCGAGCACTTTTATTCGGTTGAAGATTTCGATGCTTATAAAAAAAACGAAACAGCCGATATTTACATAAAATTCTGCACCAAAATCAACATCGAACCGCAAAATTGTCTGTTTGTTGATGACAGCTATTCAAACTTAGAATATGCCAAAAAAGCCGGTATGCAGACCATTCGTTTATGCCACGGCAAACCTAACGACATGGCAACCGAATATATCGACTATGCTGCAGATAATATCGATGAATGTCTGACCTTACTTTCTCTACTTTGCGCTTAAAATAATTGTTCAGAAAATTTTAACGCTCCGGAGTTACTATTTATCCATCAAAAGTTTAATTGAAAGGATAAAAAATATGAAAAAATTGTTTTTAATTGCCGCTATTGCTACAATTGCCGGCTGTGCCGATATGAATTTATCTTCTTTAATGGGAGGTTCTTCAAGCGATTCTTCCGTGCGCGGCCGGATGCAAACCTGTATGCTTAGCGAGGCACAAAGCCGCTTACAAGCCGGCACATTGTTTAACGGCACTATCAGTGCTACTGCACAAGATTTAGCTTCAACCTGCGCTAAAAAATTGGCACTGGAATCGATGGGTATCAGCCAACAATCACAAAGCGATGCCGTTAACATCATCAATAACCTGCGCAACTTAAGCAATAACTGATTTTACCGATAAAACAAGAACCTTCCGGATGCGATTGCATCGGGAAGGTTCTTGTTTTGTTGATAGATTTTGTTACCACAGTTTACGAAGCTTTGCTCCTTTAAACACAGCTGCCGCAAAACAAGCCACAGCCGCATAAGCGGTAATCAAAAATCCTACTACATCATGGTCCCACAAACATCCGGCACTTGCGAAGCCTAATAAAATTCCTGCCACCGTTGCCGTTACGGCGAAATCATTTTTCTTCATACTCTCTTATTTAAGTTATACATTGTTTATATACTACTTTTAACATAATTTATATTTTTTGTCAATAAATTTTTATAATTTTAAAGCAAAAACCCTTTGACAACCTCATAATTTTGATTATTATACGCTTGAGAAGTCAGTTCCGTGGTGAAACGGTTATCACGTATCCTTGACATGGATGAGTCAGCAGTTCAACTCTGCTCGGGACTACCAATTAAAATTCTTACAGTTCCGTGGTGAAACGGTTATCACATATCCTTCACATGGATGGGTCAGCAGTTCAACTCTGCTCGGGACTACCAAAAGATTTGATAATTATCCGCACTGCCTAACTATGGCAGTTTTTTTGTATGTCATAAAACCTCACAAAAACTAATTATTTTAGTTATCATATTTTCTCTGCACAAACACTTTATACAAACCGTTTTAATAATAAAAAACCCCGTCTTTTTCAGACGAGGTCTGAGGAAGTTATGATGAAACTTTACTTTTTCAAACGTTTTGCCACATCAGCTGTAATATCGGTTCCTCCGAATACAACCATTCCCTTAGCAAAAACATAATCTAACTTTTTCTCATTAGCCACATCAGAAACGAGCTTTGAAAGTTCAGCATCAATAGCTTGAACTTTTTGAGCATATTGGCTTTGCAAAATTTGTTCACGCTTATTGAGTTCAATCTGATATTGCTGTGTCAGCGAAGCTCGTTGATTTTGGTCAGCAATTTGGCTCAACTGATTATTTACGCCGGCAACCCAATTTTGGATAATTGCCATATTGTTTTGTTGTTCGGCACGCAAAGCAATTACCGACGGAGTCTGGTTAACCAAAG
Organism: uncultured Pseudomonadota bacterium; assembly: GCA_902763155.1. GTDB lineage: Bacteria > Pseudomonadota > Alphaproteobacteria > RF32 > CAG-239 > RUG410. The sequence goes on from CACWQS010000002.1 coordinate 73,900, forward strand.
CTTGCACATCTACAACAGCAATCTTTGCATTACCTAAAGATGCTGATGCACTTGTTGTAGTTGTAGTTGCAGTATTAGTCGTCGTTTTCTTAGCTTCAATTTTCTTATCTGTCGATTTTTTATTGTCTGTCTTGTTTTTAATCATATTTTTATTCCTTTACTATTTTTTCAAAGCATCTATTGCTTGTTGGGTCAAATCTTTTCCGCCAAAAAGCAACGAACCGGTATTGAATATATATTCAACTTTTTCTTTTTTAGCTAATTCACTGATTAGTTTCAAAATATCTGCATCAATTGCTTGAACTTTTTTAACATACTCAGCTTGCATTGCCTGTTGACGAGCATTTAATTCTGCTTGATATTTCTGCGTCAGTTCATTCTTTTTCGCAGCATCAACTTCGTTAGCAATTTCCTGATTAACACCGTTAACCCATTGTTGCAAAGCATTACGTTTAGACATTTCTTCATCGCGCAAAGCAATTACCGAAGGAACTTGACTGACCAGAGCCTGAACATTGATAATTCCCATTTGCAATACCTTAGTTTTATTATCGTTCGCCATCTAATTTCTCCATTGTTTATAACTAAAATCAGAGCCAATATACTTGCAATTTATTAAAAAGATATAAATAAAAGGCTCTATTTTATCAATTTAAACAAAAAATCACATAAACTTCAAAGCTATTGAACAACTGCGCCACAACAAACAACCGCAGGCTTTTTCTGCTTCATCATCAGTGAAATGGCGACGTAAAGCTACACCTTGATCAACCGTTTTTTTTATAAACTCACCCTCGTTATCTGTCAAAATATAGTTGCTCAAATTATAAACACCGTTATTCTGACTGGTTGGTGTTGTATATGCCGCTTCAATCCCCATAAAATTCGGAATTTTAGCCGACCAATCAGTCTGAGCTAAAGTCTTGCAAATTCTGCTGTTCAAATTTGTAAGCAAAATAACATACGCGCTAACTCCGTCATATACCTGATGATAACGCTCCGGATTATTATATAGCCCAAAATACAAAGTGCGTTCTTTTTTGTTACCGACTGCCTCCAAAAAATGCATTTGTCCGCCAAAGCGATTGCTTATCAAATAATGACCATTTTCCTCTTCAACTGAAACATCATAAGGCAAAATTTCTCCCACAGCAACAGCATCGTCGCCAAATAAATGATAATTATGTTCTTGATAGTTTTCTGCCAACTTATACGTCACTTTAACAATATCGTCAATTGTTTGACTAACATTGTTACGTTCAATTATGCTCATGAAAAAATATACACACAACCCAACTGATATAATTGGAATCAAAATTCTAGTAACAAATAACGCTGTGCGACTATCTCTACTTAATCCACTCATTCTAACTCACACCATTGCTAAATAAAAAAACTAAAAGGGGCAGACACTCCTTCTCAAAGTTATTTCTTCCCAGCTACTGTTTTTTTAGCAGCGGTTTTCTTGGTGGCTGCCTTTTTCACCGCCGCCTTCTTAGCAGTGCTTTTCTTAATTACCGTTTTTTTAGCAACAGTTTTCTTCGCCGGAGCTTTCTTGCTTGCCGCTTTTACTGTTGTTTTCTTAGTCACGGCTTTTTTCGTAGCCTTCTTGGCTTGCCGCTTTTACTGTTGTTTTCTTAGTCACGGCTTTTTTCGTAGCCTTCTTGGCAGTGCTTTTCTTAGCTACCGTTTTTTTAGCAACAGTTTTCTTCGCCGGAGCTTTCTTGCTTGCCGCTTTTACTGCTGTTTTCTTAGTCACGGCTTTTTTCGTAACCTTTTTGGCAGTGCTTTTCTTAGCTACCGCCTTTTTGGTTGTTTTCTTAGCTTTCTTCTTAGTCTTCTTTTTCGGACTGTTCAAAGCTTCAGAAACCAAAACCGCTTTCTCTAATGCCACTTCATCACACAAACCCAATGTCATCGGGTTCTTCGGTGCCAATTCGCCATATTCACCGTTACGGACTTTATCAATCGTCGGTTTGGTTGTCCCCAGCAACTTAGCAATTTGCGAATCAACAATCTTATTATTCGGAAATTGTTGCAAAATCCACAAAATAGCCGCCGGCTTTTCGCTACGTTGCGTAGGTGTAAGCAACTTTTTGGCTTTGGCATTACGCTCTTTAACATTGTTTTCCAGCACATTCGCTACCAAATCAGCGTGCGAATCCGCTTCACAACGATGAATTTCTTCCCAAGTAAGCTGATTATTGTTAATCGGGCTTAATCCCACAATATTATAAGCCACATCACCATCGGCTATTGCTTGAATTTCCAATTCGTGAATTTCGCAAAACTTTGCTATCTGCCGAAATGTTAACGTTGTATTTTCCACAAGCCAAACGGCGGTAGCTTTAGGCATTAAAGGTGCTGTCATAATCTTATTCCTTTCCAATAAATTTTCTTTATACTCATACAATAAACAAGCTGTCTGCAATATACAAGCATATTTTTATGGTTATAAACGCAAAAGGCCCGCTTAGTCTTAAGCAGGCGCTTTTACAAAAACGCACGGAAATTAGCCGTTCTTCAAACCAAAAGCGGCAAACTTACTGTTAAACTTACCAACCTGACCGCCATTATCTACAATACGGCGAACACCGGTCCAAGCCGGATGCGATTTCGGGTCAATTTCGAGCAACATTTTGTCGCCTTCCTTACCCCAAGTCGATTTGGTTTTAACTTCTGTTCCGTCTGTCATCACATACGTAATCTCGTGATAATCAGGGTGAATTCCTTTTTTCATCTGTATTCTCCAATTTTATACTTGCAATATTTTCTGCCCTTATACATTAAGTCTTACAAATAAGCAAGCATTATTTTCATCATTTTTTAATTTTTTTACGTCTAAGCAAACAAGTCAGCCGCTTTTTGACGCAGAGCTTCATTAGTGGCAATAATACTACCTCCGAGCAAAACCTTTGGCAAATCTTCACTTCTCACATCGGTTTGTCCGATTTTCGCAATATACCCACCGGCCTCTTTAACAAGCAACATACCTGCCGCTAGAGAAGTTAAAGAAGTATTAGTTGCTACTGCAATATCTGTTTTACCTGCTGCCAAATAGGCTAAATCAAGCGCCACACTGCCGCTCACATTCAAATTAGGCGATGTTTGCAATGCCTTTTGCACCAAAGCCGTATCGGCACCGCAGCTAAATAAAGCACGTTCAATATTTTTGGTCCCTGCAACCCGCAAACGCTCATGACTGCGGAATCCTTCTTTGAAAGCTCCGGCGCCTTTCTCGGCAAAAAACATCTCATCGGTAATCGGATTATATATTACAGCACACATCGTAATATTGTTTTCCACCATTGCTACCGACATTGCAAATCTGGTATTACCATGCCCGAAATTAGACATTCCGTCAATGGCATTTATCGCAAAGTAATTGCCGGATTTAGGTAACGCATCGCCCGATTCGCATACAAAAGCGTAATTAGGCTTTAATTTTGCCAATTCTTCACATAAAGTCTTTTTGACTTTTTCATAGGAACGGAGTGCAAACTTACCGTCATTATGCACCGAAGTCTGCAAATGTTCCAACTCATTAAAATCGCGCGCCATAGCCACGGCAGCTTTCTTCACCGCACCGATAATAAGAGTTAAAGATGGAGAAATATATGCCATTATTTTGCTCTTTCCACATAGTTTGCTTCGGCTGTGCCGACCACAATTTTATCACCAACATTGATAAACGGCGGAACTGTTGTGCGTACCCCGTTATCCAAAATTGCCGGCTTATAAGAAGAAGAAACGGTTTGTCCTTTCAAAGCCGGCTCTGTTTCTACTACTGTACAAACCACCTGTAACGGCAAATCAACCGAAATCGGACGACCATCAATATACGAAATTTTAACATCCATACCATCTGTCAAAAACGGACGCGAATCACCCAAAATATCTGCCGGCATGGTAAATTGTTCATAAGTATCCGATTCCATAAAGGTCAAACCGGAGGCATCTTCAAACAAAAATTGACAATCTCTGTCTTCCACCATCAACTTTTCAACCGTATCTTCGGTTCTGAAACGTTCATTGGTCTTTGTTCCGGCTTCCACTTCCTTCATTTCCACCTGCATAAAAGCACCGCCTTTACCCGGCTTAATATGTACCGCTTTGGTAATAGTCCACGGTTTTCCTTTATATTCAATAACCCATCCGATTCTGATTGCACCTGCAAGTTGTTTCATTTTTTTATCTCCATATTTACAATTTTCAACAATGATTGATGGCGCTAACATAATATATTTGTTTTGATTTCGCAACAAAAATCTTCATGCCGGAATATTTTTTATTGACAAGCCATAACAAACAGAACTAAACTAGAACAAAATTTATGATTTTATAAAGCGGTCATCCCTCGCTTCAACGCAGTTGAATGCGTCAAGGGATCTTCCGATTTTTTGGAGAGATGAATGCTTACTCAAAAACAATATAACTTATTAATGTATATAAATAAAGTTAATCGTGAAACCGGTCAATGTCCGTCGTTTGATGAAATGAAAGCCGCTATCGGCTTAAAATCAAAATCGGGAATACATGCCCTCATTACTTCTTTAGAAGAGCGTAACTTTATCCGCAGGATGCCGCATAAAGCTCGCGCACTTGAAGTCGTACGATTACCGCGTTTTAAACCGCAAGCAGTTATTGACGAAGAAAAAAAACGTGAACAAGCTTTGCAAAACTCCAGTGCTGTTATCCCTCTTTACGGAAAAATTGCCGCCGGCACACCAATAGAGGCTATTGCCAACGAAACTGAATCTGTTGCGGTGCCGTTTGATATGGTAGCTTTGGGGCAATATTATGCCTTAAAAATTGAGGGAGATTCTATGGTAGAAGCCGGCATTATGGATGGCGATACAGCCATTATTCGTCGCCAAGAACAAGCCGATAACGGTAAAATAGTGGTGGCATTGGTTGATAACAGCGAAGCCACACTGAAAATCCTTAAAAAAGACCGTGAATGCGTGCATCTCATTCCGTGCAATAAAGATTACCAGACCCGCACATTGCCGGCGGAAAGAGTAAAAATCCAGGGGGTTTTATCCGGAATTATCCGTAAATATTAAATCTGGCGTTTATCAGTAGAGTGGCAATATTCAAAAATCGGGCATTTTTCACATAAGGGCTTTTGCGCCTTGCAAATATAACGTCCGAACAATACCAACCAATGATTGGTATTTATAACTATTTCTTTGGGCAGTAATTTCATCAAATCTTGTTCCACCTCAAGCGGAGTCTTTCCTTTACTGAAATCCAAACGATGCGCAATCCGCATAACATGCGTATCCACCGCCAGCGTCGGCTGATGATACCACACATTCATCACTACATTGGCGGTTTTTCGTCCCACACCGGCCAGCGTTGTCAGCGTGTCGCGGTCGGTAGGCATATCGCCGCCAAAATCTTCCACCAATTGCCGGCTTAAGGCCATAATATTTTTGGCTTTATTATTAAAAAGTCCGATGGTTTTAATATATTCTTTTAATTTTTCTTCTCCCAAAGCGAGCATTTTTTGCGGTGTATCTGCCACTTTGAATAAAGCCTCGGTTGCTTTATTCACACTTTTATCAGTGCTTTGTGCCGAAAGCACCACTGCCACCAACAATGTATACGGATTATGAAAATTAAGTTCACATTGCGGATTCGGATTTTCACGTTCAAAAATCCGCATTATCTCTAAAATTTCCTTTTGCGGACGTGTCATGCTTTCACTCCACCGGCACCTGCCGCTTTGGGTGCATTTTCATCTAAAGGCCAACGCGGACGTGGTTTAAAGTCGAGTGGCGAAGTATATCCTGCTCTATATCTTTCTAAACCAGCCCAAGCCACCATTACTCCGTTATCGGTGCAGAAACGTATCGGCGGTGCCGCAAACTCCAATCCATGATTTTCCGCCAACTCGCGCAAGTGGTTGCGTAAATATGTATTTGAAGCCACTCCTCCGGAAACCACCACATGTTGCCCCTCAGGATAATTTTGCTTAAAATATTTAATTGCCCGTTCTAATTTACGCACCAAGCAATCAGTCGCTGTCATTTGGAAACAAGCACAAATATCTGCCACATCTTGCTTTGGTAAAATAGCGTGGTCAATATCGCCGTCGGTAGTATATGTTTCAATAATCTTGCGCACTGCAGTTTTAAGTCCGGAAAACGACAAATTACAGTCTCCTGAACCAATCAGTGGACGCGGCAAAGTAAATCTGTTTTCGTCACCGGTTGCCGCCAGTTTTTCAATCATTGGCCCGCCCGGATACCCTAAACCAAGCATTTTTGCCACTTTATCAAATGCTTCACCGGCCGCATCATCTATTGTGGTTCCCAAACGCTGGTATTCACCGACATTTTTCACCACTAAAATTTGACAATGCCCACCGGAAACCAGCAACAACAAATACGGAAATTCAATAGAGTGCGCAATCCTCGCACACAGAGCATGCCCTTCCAAATGATTCACCGCCACAAAAGGCTTATTCAATGCCAATGCCAAGGCTTTGGCTGTCATGGCACCCACTACCACGCCGCCAATCAGTCCCGGTCCACACGAAGCGGCAATAGCATCAACTTCGTTTAGGCTGATATGTGCTCTCTGCATACAAGAATTGACAATCTCGTCAACATGTTCCAAATGAGCTCGCGCGGCAATTTCCGGCACCACTCCGCCGTATTGCTTATGTTCTTCTTGTGATTGCAATGCCTCTCCTAAAATTTCTTTACTGTCGGTAACTACAGCGGCACCGGTATCATCACAACTGCTCTCTATGCCTAATACAATCATTTATTTAACCTAAAAACATCTCTTTTTGCTTGAAGAAGTCCTGACTTTTTTATATATATGAAATATATTTAACCCCAAATGTCAAGCAAAAGGATAATGAATTATGATAAAAAATATGGAAAATGAGCAGGAAACAAGTAACCAAACCGTATCAAAATCCTCCGGTTCGATTCTTAGTTTTGTAGTATTTATTCTCATTCTTACTTTCGCTATAGTGAGTATTGGCGGATTTTGTTATCTTAAACTACAAAAGCAACAGCAACAAATTGCCGATTTAGAACAAAAAACAACCGATTTACCCAAACTCTCCAACAAACAGAATGTTTTGGAACAGCGAATTTTAAATCTTGAAAATTCGTTGCTTAATGATTCCCCTGCTTTACCTACTGGCACTTCGGAGCTTGACGATATGCAGCAAAATTTTAACAAATGGTTGGCGGAAAAAGAAAATGCCCTTAACGGTGTTTTACAAAAGTTGCAAAATACCAAAATCAGCGATAAACCGCAAATGCCGGAAGTCCTCTTAGCCGCCGGTGCCTTAACTGTGCAAGATATTGCTGAGCGCGGCTTGCCGTTTGAATATGAAGCGGAAGTTTTGCAAATTTTGGCTCAAAACAACCCGCAAGCCCAAAAATACACTGCAGAAATTCAAGAATTCTCCCGTAGCGGTATCACCGGCTCTAAAGCACTGATTGAGGATTTTAACAATATTTATGCAATTTTGAATGATATGCCGACAGTGGAATTGCTACCGCAAGTTCAACCCGAGGAATCTGAAGCACAGAATTGGTATGAAAAGGCTTGGCAATGGGTTAAAAAATTTGCCGTTCACCGCAAAAAAATGCCTAAACCGGAATTTGCCGCCGATAAAGATGTGGTTCACAAACTGGTCAACGAAGCCCGTTTTGCCGAAGCACTAAACAAAATGAGAACTGATATTAAATACAATTCTATTGAAGCACCAATGTTGCTAGAATGGCAAAAACAGGCTGAAGCATACATCAAATTTGAAAGTGCTATGCAAGCACTGATTATGAACTCACTTGCCAGTATTCGCCTTAAGGAAATGCAACACTAATGAGCGATTGGAAGCAAATTTGGCAGCAAAAATACGATATTGTGCCTGCACAACTTGAAAAAATAAAGCATAAACACACAGTAGTTACCGCTTTTAATACCAACATTGATGCCGTCGTCAAAATCAGCGGCACCCAACTATCTGAACTGGCACAAAAAATGCACGTTTCTGCCGATATGGCACAGACCGGAAAATGTCAAATTGATACCCCAAAAGATGTGCTGAGAGGTATTATTAAATGTTTTATCAGCGGTAATGCCGAAGAGTGGATTGTAAGTAGCACCGAAATATATGACTGGATAAAGCAAAACATCGGCTATGATTGTCTGCAAATGGGCGGACAAGGCGGCATTGTTGCCAATGCTATGGCAGTCTTAGGAGTTAAAAAAGTTGTGGCACATACCGCATCGCATCCTTTGTTGCAAGCCAAACAGTTTTTAGACTTACCTAACCTGTTTGCCATTGATGAAAACGGAAAATTAAGACCGGCTCGGCAAATCAATCGCCTTTCCGATGCACCGCTGATCCATTGGATTATCGAATTTGCCAAAGACGATTCGCTTAGCTTAGACGACCAAACTTATACCTGTCCGAAAGCTAATCGCTTTATCGCCTCTTATGATCCGTCTAATATTGATCTTGATATAAACAATGCTTTTATTCAATACGCCGACAAAAACGGCTACGACTATCTGGTTTTATCTGGATTCCATGGGCTAAAATCGGAACAAAATGGTGTCGAGCGCATTAAAACCGCTGCTGAAATTATCAAAAAATGGAAAAGTCTGCACCAGCAAGGAATCATTCATTTAGAATTGGCCTCAACCCAAGATAAAAACATTAGGCGTGCTATTATAGAAAATATTGCTCCACTTGCCGATTCGCTCGGCTTAAATGACCGCGAAGCATTAGATGCTTTGGAAATCATCAATCCTGCACAATATGAAGTTTTAAGACAACAAGAACTGCATGCTCCGCAACTGTTTGCAATATGCCGGCAAATTATGCAAAAAACGCAAACATCACGTCTGCAAATGCATATGTTCGGATTATATCTCACTTTGCAAAACAAAGAGTTCTCTATTTCCTGCAATCAAAATTTGCATGGTATGATGCTGGCGGCAACTGTAGCCGCATCTAAAGCCGGTTTGGGTAAATTAGAAAAAAGCGCAGACCTGCTTTGGGCTCATCAAAATGTCCCAACAAATCTGCTTACTGATGAATTGCAAAATCTGGCGGAGTTCTTGCAAAAGCCGGAAATTTTGACTGACGGTATTGCCGAACTTGATGATTTTAATCTCATCGCCGTACCAACTCTGATTATTGCCAAACCGCGCACTTTGGTCGGCATGGGAGATACCATATCTTCGGTTTCTCTTGTCGCCGCACGTTAAAAAATTTTCTATTCACCTTTGTGAACCACCACTTGCGGAAACGGAATTTCTATTCCTTCATCAATGAAACGTTTATTTATATCATAACGTAACTGACTAGGCACTGTCCACCCGCTGTAAATATCTTTCACATAAAAACGCAATTCAAAATCCAAACTGCTGGAGCCGAAGTCAGTAAACAAAACATACGGTGCCGGATTTTTCAGAACCAGCTTATGTCCGGCAGCGCAGTCCAGTAAAATTTGCGTTACTTTCTCAACATCTGAGCCATAAGCCACTCCAACCGCTACACTCTGACGCGAAGTATTATCGCCATGTGTTTTATTGGTAACAGTCGAAGATATCAGCGTAGCATTCGGAATAATAACACTGGTCTTATCAAAGCTTTCCAGCTCGGTGGAACGAATATTTATTTGCTTAATTTTACCTTCAACACCGCTCAAAACCACCCAATCTCCCACGCGAAACGGACGCTCAAGCAAAATAATAACGCCGGCAACCAAGTTCTTAATCACATCTTGTAAGCCGAAACCGATACCAACCGAAAGAGCACCGGCAATAAACGCAAGGTTTGTTAAGTTAATGCCTATGGCCATAATGGCAAACAGCGTTGAAAGAATAAAGCCCAAAAAACCAATGCCGGATATCAACGAATGGCGCACACCGTCGTCCATATCTATTTTTGCCAAAACATTTGCCGCCAATTTGTTTTTAACGATTCGCGACACCGTAAGCGAGCCAAAGAAAACCACAATTCCCAAAACAATGGCAATCAGCGAAATTTCAATACCGCCAATCTTGAACCCAAAAAGAATTTTACGCGCCGCCGCCAACATAAAGTCCCCCGGCAAGCCCCATAAATTCAGCAACATAAACACCAATACCATAATCATTGTCGGGTTGATAATGGCACGAAGCCAGAAATCAATTTTTGTAATCGCTGTTTTTTTGTAACCTCGCAAACCTTTCATCCATGGTCCGGAAACAATAATTTTGCGCAAAACATCTATCAGTGAACGGCGCAAAACCTCAAACATACCACACAAAATAAGCGACATAATGATATGGTTGAAAATAAACATCGAAAGCTCCGGATAACCCAATAGCGAAAGCGCAAATACGCCAATACAAAACAGATGGCTGATAACAATCATCTTCAGGCCGCGGTCAACAGTTTCTTCGCCTTCAAGCGTTTCTGCTTCTGTCGATACTTCTTCTTTATAAGTATCAAACGAAATTTTAGCAAACCAAATCAGGAAAAAAGCTTTAACAGCGCAACAGGTAATCATTAAAAAGTGGATTGTTTCGGTGGAATATTCAGCCTTTTGTGCCACTAAAAGTTGAATAGTTGCCGCGGCATTAACCAAAATAAAAGTAAAGATCATCCGCGTAAATCTTGCCGCTTTTTCGCTTGGAATATTCACCAAACGCCATTGTGGATAGTGTGGAGCAAATGTCACGCGAGAAACTGTGGCTTCTGCTATGGCAAGCAAGGTAACAAACGCCGTTGTCATTAAAATATTTTCTAAAAGACTGCCATCAAAAATTTTAGTGCTAACCATCCACAAAATGCAACCACCTACCAAAAAGGCAAAAATCAATCCGCGGGCAATAGCAACCGCCACCGCAGCGATTACCTTTCGGTTGAATGTCGGATTTTCAATATCAGATTTATAGCCCCAATACTTTAAAATCTGTCTGCGCAAAAATATAGCAAGCGCCAACGCAATCATTAAAATAATGAACATAACCACAATGCTGAACAGCGCATAAGAACGTTGGTCTTGCGGCAGATTTTGATACCACTCCAACGGTGATTTAACCACGTCCCAGAAAAAAATGCCGTATGCTTTCACGCCTTGGAAAAAAATCAGCGGGTTAATAAACGCCGATTGCTTAGTCATCATATCGCCATACAAACGTTGATTGCGCACATTCAAAATTTGCACCGTCAAATCTTCCATTTGCACCAAAAGCAGGTCTGCTTCCTTAATTACGCGGTCTTGAGAGGAAAGCTGTTGCACCAAGTCTTCGCGCTGCTTGGTAATGGCGGCATCTTCGGTTTCCCCGTCTTTCGGACCGCTGCCAAGGGCATCGAGCTGCTTTTGCACAAACCGAGCTTGCTTTTCAATTTCTTTTTTGTTTTCAACAATTTGAACTTCTATTTTGCTCAAATAAGTAGAATAATCATCAAGTTTTTCTTTAGAAATATTAGATTTCGCCAAGCCTTTTTTTATTTTTTCCAATTCGGCAGTAATTTTAGGATGCTCCAACGCCTGATTGAGTTGCGCCTGACTCAAACTTTTAGCTTCAGGCACAGGCGCCGAAAAAACTTCGGACGAAAACCCCACACCAAAGCCTAAAACAACCAAACAAACAGCAAAAATTTTCAAAAATATTTTTTTCATCAGTTAACCTTTTTATTGAGCAAAAGTTGAAGCACATTGTAGGCATTTTGCGCCCCGCCGGCACGCAAATCATCAGCTACACACCAAAAACTGAACCCGTTTTCAACCGAAACATCTTGACGCAAACGGCTAACGTAAATATCGCTCTCGCTTTGAACGTCATTGAGCGAAACGTAGCCTAAATCGGTGTGTTTATCAAACACCACAACGCCTTTGGTGCCGCGCATCAAGTTTCGCACATCATCAACATCTACCTCTTGTGTGCATTCTACATTGACAAAGGCACCAATGCCGATAAACGCCGGCACAAAAGCGCAATTGGCATGCACTTTAATATCCGAATTGAGCAATTTTTTAATTTCCACATTCATTGCCCATTCGTATTTTGTTTCATCGCCGATAAATTCCCCTACTTGCGGCAACACATTAAAAGCAATTTGTTTATGGAAAATCTCTTCATCGTCAACTAAAGGCTCATTCATAAAAATTTTGCGCGTTTGGTTAAACAACTCATCCATAGCTTCTTTGCCATAGAGTGAAACCGCCATATAGGTATTTATAACCAAACGCCGAATACCATATTTTTCCGCCACATTTTTGAGCGGAACCAAAAGCTGTGTTACCTGCGGAGATGGCAAAGCCACAATTCCTTTTTTGGCTTCGCTGATTTTCTCATCGTTTAGACCGGCGATAATCAGCGGCACATCAGAATCCGTTGTATAAGCCGTTGAACAATCTATTACAAAGGCTTTTTTGGCGGCTGCTCGCGGCACATAGTGCTTAGAAAGTTCTTCTGAGGTGGCAAATACCGCTATATCAACAGCCGAAAAATCAAAATCTTTCAAGTTATACACGTCCATATCCACATCTTCGCCATACGAAATCTGCGTGCCGAGCGGACTATCGACATCAACAGCAAAAATATCATCTGCCGACATTCCGTTTTCTTCCAAAATGTTTAAGAGTTCCCGACCTTTACTATTCGTTACACCGACTATTGCAATTTTTTTCATCTGTTTTACCTCTTTTTCAAAAAAAATGAAACGATGCCCCATTGTAGCATCTATATTTTAAAAATCTCTAAAGTCCGAATTTTTTATTGATAATTGCGGCAATATCCGCCAAATTTTGCGCCGTATCATGCAACGACGTATCAAATTCCACTGCGCCAATCGGTTTAGTCAGCGGTGCTGAAGCCCTGTTCATATCACGCTCATCGCGTGCTTTCATTTCGTTTAAAACCGTTTCATAATTCGTATCAACTCCAGCCTTAAGCAAATCTGCACACCGCCGTTTAGCTCTCACTTCAACCGGAGCCACAATGTAAAACTTCAAATCAGCTTGCGGACAAATCACGGTTCCGGTATCTCTGCCGTCATAAACTACACCGTTTGCAGCACTGCCATCAGCAAAAACCGGATTAAGTGCAAAGTCCTGTTGCATCTTCAAAAGTGCAGCGCGCACATCAGGATAAGACGAAACCACCGAAGCGGCATGACTTCCTACATCAGAACGAAAATCTTTATGTGCTGATAATTCCATCATTTGCGGAAAGGTCAAATTTTTAGCAATTTCGGTAGCTGCGGCCACATCGCTCAAATCTTTTCCGCTTAAAACCATTTGCAACCCCACTGCCCGATAAACCATACCCGTATCAAAATACGCCAATTTATACCTTTTTGCCACAAATGCCGAGATTGTGCCCTTACCGGCACCGGCCGGTCCGTCTATTGTAATAATCATTAAACTTACCTCTTGCCTAATTGAAAATACGTTATAAATTCTTTAACATATTTTTTATACAATACCAATCAAAGAATGGATTTATACCATATTTTTTTATAGGAAAAAGTAATGAAAATTCTGATTGCCGATGACCACGAACTATTTTTACAAGGTCTGGAATTTATTTTGCGTAAACAATACCCTGATGCCGAGATCACACTGGCCGGCAGCTATACCGATATCTTTAATATTTTGCAAAATAAAAAAGATTTTGATCTGATTTTAACAGATCTCGCAATGCCGGGAGCCAAATGGCTCGATGCCTTAAAAAAGATTCACCTTGAATGCCCCGAAGTCCCGATTATTATCATTTCGGCAGTGTTTGAACGCAGTATCTTGCAAAAAACATTTGATATCGGGGTTTCCGGCTATGTTTCCAAGTCTTTTTCCAACAACTTAATTATCAGCGCCATCAATTTAGTTATGGCCGGCGGCATGTATGTTCCTCCGGAAGTTTTGCAAATGAGTATGCAAACATCGCCGGAACCAATGCGCGAATTGCTCGCTTCACTGAGTGATGATGAAGAGGTAGACAGTAAGATATTAACACCACGGCAAAAAGAAGTTTTAAATTATTTGGCAGAGGGACTACCCAATAAAGAAATCGCCTATCGTTTAGGACTTAGTGAAGGAACGGTTAAAATTCACATAACGCTGATATTACGGGCCTTAGAGGTCAGTAATCGTCTGGCCGCTGTCCGCAAAGCAGTCCAAATGGGGATTATCCGCGAAGAAAAGAAGTAAAAGGAGTCATCTATGGCAATTTCAGAAAAAAAAATACCGCTTTATATGCAAATTTTGTTCAATAAAATTTACGAAAATCCAAGTATTTGCGATATTTTAGATGATAATCGCATAGTGCAACTGAGTAACTTTTTTGCCACAAATAAACTGATTAAAGATTTGTTGCGTGATGTGCCTAAAAATGCCCATGTATTGCAAATAGGCCTAACTTTCGGCAAAGAAATCGATGCGATATATAACAAAGTTCAAAAACAAGGCAAATTTGATATTTTTGATTTATCTGAAACCCAAATTAAACGTGCCGCTGAAAAATATACTCATCACAACATGACAATTACAAACTACAATGCCGCAATCCCTTGGGACGAAAAATACGATGTCATTATTTGCTACCAACTGTTGCACGAGCTTCCGATGAAAACCAGACAACAAGTAATGGATAACATTCTAAACAATTTAACAACCGGCGGCAAAGCCATTTTTATTGACTACGCTAAGCCGGAAGGATGGAACTTACTGAAATATCCGCTCAAATGGTTTAATCGCCTGTATCGTCCGTTTGCAGAAAGCTTGTGGAATGAGCCGATTGAAAATTTCTGCTTGAAAAAAGACGAATTCCGTTGGCACCATACATATTACCACGGCCATATGTTCCAAAAAGCCGTGGCAATCCGTAAAATTTTAAGCAACGAAGACGTGCTGAAGCTAACCAGAATGTTCAATAGCATTGAAAAAAATCATAATAAAAAACGCCCGTCATAATGCGGGCGTTCATCTCTTTTATAGCATTGCCTTTATACCGGCAATAGCCTCGCCTATTTTGCCGACATCGGTTCCGCCGGCTTGCGCCATATCCGGTCTGCCGCCACCACCTTGTCCGCCTAAAACGCCGGCTGCCGCACGAACCATATCCACAGCATTATACTTACCGACCAAATCAGTGCTCACACCAACCACAACCGAAGCCTTGGCATCTTTGTCAGAGCAAAGTACCACCACTCCGGAACCGATTCGCTGCATTATATCATCAACAAACGCTTTCAATTCTTTCGGATGTGCATCAGGCACCAATTTACCGACAAATTTAATACCGTTAATAGTTTCAACCTCGTCTTTGGCACCACCTTGCCCGCCGGAAGCTAAACTTTTCTTCAAATTGAAAATTTCATTTTCGAGCTTTTTGCGTTCTTCCAAAAGCCCGTTGATACGATTTTCCAAATCATTAATATTGGTCTTGAGGCTGGCGGCAACATGGTGTAACTTGTCTTCTACATTATGAACATAATCATCAGCACCTGCACCGGTAACACATTCTAAACGACGCACACCGGCAGCCACCGCCGATTCGCTCAAAATATGGAAATACCCGATATTGCCTGTATGATTAACGTGTGTTCCGCCGCAAAGCTCTCGTGAAAACGGGCAGGTTTCGTCACCCATGGTTACCACGCGCACATCTTCGGCATATTTTTCATCAAACAATGCCATTGCGCCGAGTTTCACAGCCTCATCTTTATTCATAATTACCGTAGAAACGGTCAAATCATTGCGAATTTGCTCGTTAACGATACGCTCAACTTCACGCAACTGCTCAGAGGTAATTTGCTTCGGATGCGAAATATCAAAACGCATACGTTCGGCTTCTACCATCGAGCCTTTTTGTGCCACATGGTCACCCAAAACCTGTTTTAGCGCCTTATGTGCCAAGTGTGTTACCGAGTGATTGGCGCAAATACGCGCTCTGTTTTCGGCATCAACCGCAAAATTAGCCACATCGCCAACTTTTACGCTACCGTTTTTCAATTCGCAGACGTGCACGAAAATGCCGTTTAATTTGCGCTTGCAATCCACTACTTCGGCACTGAAATTTTTGCCGGTAATTGAACCTACATCGCCAACTTGCCCGCCGCACTCACCATAAAACGGTGTCTGATTGGCAACCAACTCAAATTTACCGCTCGTTACCTCTTTAACTTCGGCATTGTCTTGCACCAAAGCCGTAATTTCAGCGTCGGCCTTCAAGGTACTGTAGCCCAAAAATTCAGTGGAGCCACACTTATCTTGAATTCCGTACCAAACTTTTGCCACTCCTTCATCACCGGAACCTGCCCAGTTTTTACGAGCTTCCGCTTTTTGCTTTTCCATACAAGCATCAAAGCCTTCCACATCTACTTCGATATTTTTATTTTTCAGCGCATCTTGTGTCAAATCAAGCGGAAATCCGTATGTGTCATATAATTTGAACGCTGTTTCACCGCTCAATTTTGTCCCGTTTGCCAGCTTTGATACTTCATCATCGAGCAATTTCATACCTTTATCGAGCGTACGTCCGAAACGTTCTTCCTCAATGGCAATGGTTTCTCTGATCAAATTCTCACGGGCATAAAGTTCCGGATATGCCTCACCCATTTCTTGTTGAAGAGTTGGCAAAAGTTTATAAATCATCGGCTCTTTAACGCCGAGCAAATAAGCATGACGCATAGCGCGGCGCATAATGCGGCGCAACACATAACCGCGCCCTTCATTAGACGGTAATACCCCGTCGGCAATCAAAAAGCAAATGGCGCGCAAGTGGTCAGCCACCACATTGTGTGAAGCTTTGAGCGGACCGTTCGGGTCGGTATTTGCCATATCGGCAATTGCTTTAATCAGGTGTTGAAACATATCGGTTTCAAAATTAGAATGAACGCCCTGTAAAATAGCGGCAATACGCTCCAAACCCATACCGGTATCAATTGACGGACGCTTTAGGTTGATGCGCGAACCGTCCGGCAAATCTTCAAATTGGTCAAACACCAAATTCCAAATTTCAATAAACCGGTCACCGTCTTCTTCCGGAGTCCCCGGCAAACCGCCCCAAACTTCCGGACCGTGGTCATAAAAAATCTCCGAACACGGCCCACACGGACCGGTATCGCCCATCTGCCAAAAATTATCTTTGGTGGCAATACGGATAATTCTGTCTTCCGGCAAACCGGAAACTTTTTTCCAAATATCGTGCGCCTCGTCATCATTATGATAAATCGTAACCGCTAATTTTTCTTTCGGTAAGCCAAATTCTTTGGTCAGTAACTCCCAAGCATACGGAATCGCATAATCTTTAAAATAGTCCCCGAATGAAAAGTTACCGAGCATTTCAAAGAACGTATGGTGGCGCACATCATAACCCACACTGTCCAAATCATTATGCTTACCACCGGCGCGCACACTCTTTTGTGCTGTGGTCGCTCGTGTATAATCCCGCGTTTCATTACCGGCTAATATGTTTTTGAATTGCACCATACCGGAGTTTGTGAACATTAACGTCGGGTCGTTATCCGGCACCAGCGATGATGACGGCACAACCTTATGCCCTTGTTTTGCAAAATAATCCAAAAATGTTTTGCGGATTTGATTAACACTGACAGTCATTTTTTTATCTTCCCTAACCAAATAAAATTTAAACTGCCCTAAGTTAGCCCAAACTTTTGAACTTGGCAAGATATTTTTATTTTACCTTCGCAAACCTTGCAAATGGACTTGATTTTTATAAAAAACGTCGATATATTAACCATTGCCAAGTAATTGGCTGTGACACCAGAGACCTTATGGAATAGGTGCATTGGACCCGAGGGCAGTACTCGGCACCTCCACCAAATTTATGGGGGTGAAACAGGTTCGACAGTGTTCAGTAAAGATTTGTGTTGTGTCCGGCAAGATACCACCGTTATCGGTTCAAAATAAACGAATGCAAATGATAATTTTGCACCGGTTGCAGTTGCCGCATAATTTAAGCAAATGCAACAAATTTTAATCCTTTAAGCATTGGTTTGCCTAAAGTGGGGGCGGAGCCACCCAGCAACAGAACGGCTCGTTTTTAATAAACAAAAGAGAGATGGATATGGATAAGTTTCTGGATGAAATAAATTATGATGAGCTGATTGAAAAATCTTTGCGTAATGTTGTCTATTTAGCACTGAAGATAGTTGAAGAACAAGGTTTGCCTGGCGAGAGCCACTTTTATATCAGCTTTAAAACCGATTATCCCGGAACGGTCATTTCCCAAAATCTCAAGGTGCAATACCCTGAAACAATGACTATTGTTTTACAAAATCAATTCCGTAACTTAGTGGTTCGCCACAACAGCTTTTCGGTTGATTTGAGTTTTGGCGGCATAGAACAAACTATTACCATACCTTTCGATGCTATCACTTATTTTGCCGATCCGTCAGCTAAGTTCGGACTAAGTTTTGAAACTGAAGAATCTGTATTTGCCTCTGCCGAAGGTGATAATTCCTCCGGTAAAGATGAAACAGCCGATTTAAAAAACAAAAGTGCCGAAATCATTTCCTTTGATAAAATCCTGCGTAAAAAATGAAAAAAATCTCTGTTCTAATCGCCGGTCGTCATGCTACCAGTATCAGTCTGGAAGATGATTTTTTTGCTGCGCTTACGCAAATTGCCGGCGCACAAAATATTAGTCTTAATCAACTGATAACAGAGATAGATAACAATCGTAAAATCGAAAATCTTTCCAGCGCGATTCGCCTTTATATTTTGCATTATTATCAAAATTTATCAGCGACGCCAAAATGACTTGGAAAAAACTACCATTACGGTAATTACTTCCAAACGCCCCAAAAACATCGCAAAAGTCAGTATACATTTGACTTCCGGCGCAAAGAAAGCATAATTTCCACGCGGCCCAATACTCTCAACTGCCCCCATACCCACATTAGTGATGCACGCCATCACCGCCGCAAATGACGTAGCAAAATCATACCCGTTCAAACTGACTAACAAAGTCAACAACGTCAAGCTGATAAAAAACGAAAACAAATACACAAAAACCGACACTGAAACTTTTTCCGACAGGTTAATTGAACCGATTTTCATTAAAATTACCCGATTTGTTTCAATAGCAGATACTAAAGATTTACGCAAAAACGCAAAAACTACCTGCCAACGAAAAATCTTAATTGAGCCGCTGGTCGAACCTGTGCATCCGCCACACAACGATAAAAGCAAAATCAAAGATGTTGCCCAACCGCCCCACTTAATGTAATCACACGAAGTCAAACCGGTCGTTGTTACGGTAGCTATTACCGTGAAATATCCTTGTCGCAAAGCATTGAAAAAAGAACTTTCATTAACAAAATAAAGATAAAATGCAAGAGCCAAACCACAATAACCGACAATCTTCAATAAGGTGGCAATTTGCCTGTTACGATCAGCCGGCGCACCGCGGATAAACAAAATATATGAAGTCATTGGCACCGCGCCGCACAACATAAATAGCATAGTCCAAAGCTCTATCGGCAGACTGTTAAAGGATTCTATTGAATTATTTTTGGTTGAAAAACCGCCGGTTCCGATAACCGAAATTGCATGATTTACAGCGTCAAACCAACCCATGCCGCAAAAAATATACACCGCGCAACAAACACCGATTAGGGTTAGATATACCGCCACAATTCGCTTGGCAATATAACTGAATTTCGGCATAAATTTATCATTTGAATCCGAATTTTCGCGTTGGAACATCTGCATTCCGCCAATACCCAAAATCGGCAAAAGTGCCACCGCAAAAATTACCACTCCCAAACCGCCGATTCCGTTTAACAGCGATCGCCATAGCAATATCGGTTGCGGTAATGCCTCAACATCGGAAATAATCGTAGCTCCGGTTCCGGTTAAACCGGACATCGCCTCAAACCACGCATCTGCTGGAGATGAAACTACTCCGTATAAATAGAACGGAACCGCCGCAAATACACACACCCAAAGCCAGCTGATTGTCGTTACCAAATAAGCCTGTTTCACTCCTATTCGTTCAAATTTGGTATTATTTGATAAAAAAAGCGAAAATCCGAAAAACATCGAAGCAGTAGCTGCCGCCAGAAAGGGCGACCAAACCGCACCGCCCTGCCATATATCAAAACCGGCCGGAATAAGCATAATCAACCCCAAAATACCCAGTATATACCCGCTGATTGTTAAAACCGGCTGCCACATTTCTATCTCTTTTGCCTTATTTTAAAGCTACATCTTCGGCCAATCCGGCTTCAACCATTTCACGGTTAATCAATTTTCCATCAACAAAACAAAGTGCGGTAGCTGCTTGTGTTTGCGAAGTATAAGCTACAATATCACAATGCACCGACTTGTTTTGCAAACGTTTCTCCAAAAAGAGCTGTGCAGATTGCGAATCATAATCATTCGGATTAGTAAAAATACCGTATAGATACATATAAGTATTATCCAAATACAAACTGTTAGGTCCCATTACATCAGCATGTCCGTAAAGTTTTTCCGACTCGGCCAAATATGTCAAATCCAAATCACGCCTTATCGTATAATAGTCCGACAGCTTTCCATCATAATACGGCTTTTCCGGAATTTTAGGTTTTTCAACTTTTTGCACCGGCACTGCTTCAACGAGTTGAGGAGCTATAATAGGGATTTCAGGTTGCTCAACAGATTCAATTTTTGGCTCATCTTCTGTTATTTGGGTAAATGTTGGCGCCTTGAGTTTAACTTTCGGAGTATCTTCTTGCGGTTGATATTTTGCCTTATTAAACTTTGCCACATTCCAAGCCACAAATCGAATTGGTTCGTTGTTTTCTTTAGCTCTTCTGGCAGCCGCTATCTCCGGCGCCATTTTTTGCACCTTTTCTTTGACTGTATCAATCGATTCATCAACATGTTTCTGCGCTTCTGTCGCCACATTTTGCATATTTCCCGTAATACTTGCAACCGGTCCGCTTAATTTTACTTTATACCAATCAAACATCTCCGAAAATCTGACTCCGTGATAAAAAGCATACGCAATCATAAATAAAACAATGATTACTATCGCCGACAACAAATATTTCCAATTTCTCAACGGCCATGTAATAAACATCACTAAACGATGAATCCAGCCTAAAAATCCACTGACCTGCATACTTGACCACTCACTCATTTGCTGCCTCCGTATTTTTGTTGTAATTCGCTCAATTTTTCCGGCGTTATCCGTTCAAACAGTGCTTCTCCTGTTTCAAATTTATGTCCTGCCGGTAACATTTCTATTTCTTTTGCCACATCAAAGCCTTTTAATGTCGGCATATCTTCGGTTCTCAAACCGAACTTTGCCATAATTTTTTCGGCCGTGTTCGGCATCAGAGGCGCGCTCAAAATGCCGTAAATACGCACCAAATTCAAGCATAAGCGCAAAATCGTCGCCGCCCGCGTTTCATCTTCTTTAATCACAGTCCACGGCTCAGTTTTGGTAATATAGTTATTACCTTCAACCCAAATTGCTCTAAGCTCGGCAACCGCTTTTCTGAATTCTAAAGCATCCATATATTTGAAGTAATCATTAACCCGCTGTTGAATTGCGGCAATCATCTCCTTATCTTCTGCTTGCCACTCGCCGCCTTCCGGCACAAAACTACCTAATTTCGACGCTGTCATTTTCATCACACGTTGTGCAAAATTGCCCAATACACCATTCAAATCTTTATTTATGGTATTTACGAAGCCTTCAATGGTAAAGGAGGAATCCGATGCTTCCGGCGCATTTGCCATCAACCAATAGCGCCAATAATCTACCGGAAATTCTTTTACCGCATCTTCGGCAAATACCCCGCGATGCTCCGATTTGGAAAATTTTCCGCCTTCAAACGTTAAATAACTGAACCCCTTTAAATAATCCACCTTCGTCCAATTTTCGCCGGTACCGAGCATGGTTGCCGGAAACGTAATCGAATGATACGGCACATTATCTTTTCCCATAAATTCCACATAGCGCACATCTTTGGCATCTAACCACCAATCTTTCCAGTTACGCTCGTTCGGTTTTTCATCAGACCATTGTTTGGTAATGCCGATATAGCCGATTGGGGCATCAAACCATACATAAAAAACCTTATCTTCATAACCAGCTTTATTTACCGGAAATCCCCATTTCAAATCACGAGTAATACAACGCGGTTGCAATCCTTCCTTGAGCCATTTTTTAGCGATTGAATAAGCCACATCAGGCCAAAACGCCTCTTTTGTTTTCAACCACTCGGTCAATTTTTCTTCAATCTTCGGTAAATTCAAAAACAAATGCTTGGTCTCACGCACTTCCAAATTCGTGCTACCGGAAATAGTGCTACGTGCATTTATCAAATCTGTCGGCTCCAATACTTTGGTGCAATTCTCACATTGGTCACCGCGCGCCTTTTCATAACCGCAATGCGGACAAGTTCCGGTAATAAAACGGTCAGCCAAAAACATTTTATCATCAACCGAATATATCTGTTGCATCGTTTTTTCGGCAATAAAACCGTTTTTATCAAGTTGTTCAAATATATGATAAACAATTTCCTTATTTTGCTCGCTTGATGTGCGTCCGAAATAGTCAAATGACAAATTGAAATCCTTATAAGTTTGCGCGTGTCTGGCATGATATTTATCACAATATTGCTCTACCGGCAACCCTTCTTTTAGAGCACCGACTTCGGAAGCCGTTCCATGTTCATCGGTTCCGCAAATGTATAAAACTTCATTTCCCATCATTCGCATATAGCGCGCATAAATATCTGACGGCAACAAACAACCGACCATATGTCCTAAATGCGGAACACCGTTAATATACGGTAATGCAGAGGTAATTAAAATTTTAGACATTTTACAACAAAATCCTTTCCATTTAAATAAATCACACGGAAAGGATTTTACTATATTTTCTTAAAATCGCAAGCAAAAAATACAGATTACCGCCTTATGCCTGATAATCGGTACGCGCGCGCAAAACCGATTCTGCCAACATCGTCGGCGGCGAATTCCTTGCTTCTCTAGAACGAATATTTATCATATCTTTCGATTTTTGCGCAAATTCCCGCGGATATGCAGCAGCAAAATCTTTCTTAAATTTTTCAGGATTACCATAACCCAAATCATTATATTTTGCCATTATCATATACAGCATACCATCTGTGCCTTTATAACTCATGTGACTTCCACCGTTTTCGGCATTAACCCGTGCATATTTGGCCATCATTTTAACTGCCGAGATGCTATCCCACAATTTTCGCTCGGCCAAACCGGCTTGCAAATTAGACTGCCTGATTGCCGCACAAGCCAAAAACAATAAATCTCTTTTATCTTTGCATAAATCTAACGCTGCAACAAATTGTTGTCCGCGAGTTTTCTTTTTTTCAGTCATGGCACTTCTCCTTGCATAATTATATCTTTTATCATTCGGTTTGATTATATCACATCACGAATAACAACGCAACTGTTTTTATTTCGCAAAATGTTCGCACAACAAAAAAAATAATGCTTGCAATCGTGAAAAAAATGACTTATGTATATCTTTAAATTGCCGGTTTAGCTCAGTTGGTAGAGCAACGCATTCGTAATGCGTGGGTCGGGCGTTCGAGTCTCCTAACCGGCACCAATAAAATAACTCTCCTCCATGGAGAGTTTTTTTGTTGGTATCTGTTAGGGGAGAAGAACGCACGGAAAGGGCGTTTGACAAGGAAGCGCCGACAGACGGAAGTATGTCGGTCAGCGAAGCTGATAGCTGACGCAGCGCCGAAGGCAATCTCCTAACCGACACCAATAAAATAACTCTCCTCTATGGAGAGTTTTTTTATACTGTTTACGTTGTTTATTTTATAAAATTATTAACATTTTTTTGATAGCGTACCATTGGTTTAGTTTTATAATTAAAGGTGTGTAAATATGGACAACGAAAGCGAAGGACTCAAAATAAAACAAATTCGTGATGGTAATACATTAACATGCAAGTTAACCGGATGGCTTGATCCCAATACATCACCAGATTTGATCTCAAAGATAGATTTAAACGGCATAACTTTGTTGGTTTTTGACATGAAAGACATCGAATACGTATTTTCTTCAGGTATTCGTGCATTTCTGATTTTGCAAAAGATGCTGGCTCCGGTTAACGGAAGTGTTAAACTAATCAACGTTTCTGATAACATCAGAAGTATTTTCGAATATACCGGTCTGGAAAGTATGATAGATTTTTAACCATGATAGATGCTTTTAAATTTTGGATGAGTAAACACTCCCTCAAATTTAAACTAAATGTTAGTATTCTAACATTTGTCTGTATTGCTTTTTTAAGTTTAGCTCTGTTTATTTCTAACTATTCGGCTCCTATTCTTAAGTCCCAACTTGACGATAACGCCCAAAAATCTGTTGAGGCATACGTTGCAGACTTCGCTCATCTGACTGTCCTAACCGAACGCATCATACTAAACACCAAAAACACTCTTTCCCAGATGTCTGAAGACAATGTTAATGCCATAAGAATGTTATTAAATTCGGCTATCGAAACAGTCATTCATACCGATTTGGACTTTACAAATGCATGGTTGTATATATTCAATCCTGAAGATGTGTCATCAGGAGACTTATATATCAGCACTGATTACAAAAATAATATTATAGACTTTGAAATAGAACACATTGATAATTTATACAACAGATTTCCATGGTTTAAAGAGGTTCCCAAGAAGGAAAACATCTACTGGTCCGAGCCGTATCTAGATACCAAAACAAATAAAACCGTTTTCACTTGCCTTATTCCGTTTAAATTTATAAATCAAAAAGATTTCAACGGATTACTCGCTTTAACCATTGATTTAACCGATATTCAAGAGAGCATAAACAATTTCTCATTTTATGAAACCGGTAAATTACTTCTGCTGTCAAAAACAGGGTTATACGTAACCTACCCTGATCCGGATGTTGCCCTCAAATTAACTATTTTTGAATTAGCAAAGAAACTTAATCAACCCAAATTAAACCTTATCGGTCAAGATCTTTTAGCCGGTCGCGGCGGCCAGGTTATTATTCCGAATGTTCCCGTTTTTAACAATTCCGCAGCCGTATTTTTTTACGCTCCTATAAAAAATCTGGGATGGAGCTTTTGCTTGGTATATGCCCAACACGAATTTTTGAAGCCGATAAGACAATTTCAAATTATTATAGCTGTAGCTCTGCTCGTAAGCGTTCTCCTACTTATGTTAATAATTAACATAATATTCCATCATTCTACCAAGCAACTATTGATGTTAAGTCGGATTGCCGCACAATACGGTCGTGGAAATTTTGAACAAAAATTTAAGTTTATACCCAATTCGTATGACATTGGGATTCTTGCTAAAGCGCTCTCAAATATGCGAACCAATCTGCTGAATTACCTTGATAGAGAACGAAAAGCGGCCTCAGAAAAACAAAAAAGTCAAAGTGAACTTGATATTGCCAAACATATACAAAAATCAGCCTTATCAACCACCTATCCTGAAAATGAAGCATTTAAAATTGCCACAACCATGATACCGGCCAAACAAGTCGGAGGAGATTTTTATGATTTTTTCTTTATTGATAAAAACAAGTTCGCAATTGTTATTGCCGATGTCTCCGGTAAAGGAATACCCGCTGCACTATATATGATGAAAGCCATCACACTGATAAAAAATATGAGTCGCAGTAAGCGAAGTTTGGATTTTATATTTAAAAGTGTCAACGAACAACTCTGCGAAGGCAACGATACTTGTATGTTTGTAACAGCCTTTATGGCAATTATCGATCTCAGAAACGGCAGCACATCTTATGTCAGTGCCGGCCATAATCCACCGTTATTAGGTAATAAAGACGGCTACAAGTTTATGATACCACCCAAAAACATTGTTTTAGGCATCAATGAAAAAGCAACTTTCACAAAAGGAAAAATAAATTTGAGCTCAGGTGATCATCTGTTTCTATATACCGATGGTGTAACCGAAGCTCAAAATTCATCAAGTAAATTCTATGGAGAAAAGCGATTGCTGAAAATTCTTAATAAAGCACACGATAATCCTCAAGATAACATTAACATGGTTCTAAATGATACACGAAAATTTGTAAAAAACTGTCCTCAATCAGATGATATTACCATGCTGGATTTTATCTTTTTAGGCAGAAAACAAAATTTACTGCAAACAACTGCAGATATTGCCAAATTAGAAAAAGTATTGATATGGATAAAAGATGATATGAATAAGCATAACATTTCTGACAAAGCCCAATTTAACATGATAACAGCCGCTGAAGAAATATTTTCAAACATTGCATCTTATGCCTATCCCGAAAAAGAAAATGCCTTTATTAAAATTCAAACCGAATTGCGCAATAGTACATACTCGATAACATTTAAGGATAAAGGCAAAAAATACAATCCGCTAAATAATAAATCACCGGATATCAAAGCTAAAATACAAGATAGAAAAATAGGCGGGCTTGGAATATTCATAGCTAAAAAAGTCACAGATATCATGACCTATACTCATAAAGATGGATATAATATCTTAAAGATAGGAATAGATATCAATAAATAAATTAAGCTTACCGAAAGAACGCTCATAAATACAGGCAATATTATTAAATGGTTTATAACTAATTTTTATCTATGGCAAATTTAGAAAATAACTGATAGCTTCGGAATAAATTACTTTATACTATGTGGACTAGATAATATGAAAAAAATAACAATCAGCAGTTCAAAATTGATTTTGATTTTGACAATTTACTTTTCGACAGTTTTGAATTTATCATTTTGGCGCTATATTTATAACAATTTAGATGTAACAAACTTTCGGACTGCGTGTTTTGCGCTTTCAACTTGTTTCTTTATTGCTATTCCGCTCTTTCTCCTTTTTAATCTTACTATAGTTAAAAAATTAGCGAAACCGTTTACCATCATTCTGCTTTTATTAAGCAGTTCAACAAATTTTATGATGTTTAAGTATGGCGTATATATCGATAGAGATATGAT
Source organism: uncultured Pseudomonadota bacterium (assembly GCA_902763155.1). Classification (GTDB taxonomy): domain Bacteria; phylum Pseudomonadota; class Alphaproteobacteria; order RF32; family CAG-239; genus RUG410. The sequence goes on from CACWQS010000002.1 coordinate 100,885, forward strand.
GCAAAACGTTGTGGAAACAAATTTTAGAGAAGCGACAGATTTGATTACTGTTTCACTTTTATTATGGGTATTTATAACCGGAATTATCCCCTCAATTTTGCTGATAATAACCAAAATACAATATAAACCATTGAAAATAGAGCTTAAAACAAGACTTAAATATTCAATATTTTGCCTGCTTATTGCTTCTGTTTTTGCAGGTTTGTTGTATAAAGAATACGTTTCTTTCGGCAGAAATAACGGACCGGTCAGAAGCCTGATAAATGTTTTTAATTATACAGTGGGAACTATTAACCATGTAAAAAGAATGCGCTTAGCCAAAAAACAATTTGTGCAAATCGATACATCTCCGCAATTTGTTGATTTTACAGAAAACGGGCAATTCTATACGGTGGTCATATTTATCATTGGAGAAACCGCAAGAGCGTCAAGTTTTTCATTAGGCGGATATGAAAGAAAAACCAACCCATTGCTTGAAAAACAAGATATAGCATATTTTAAGAGCACAAGTTCGTGCGGAACATCTACCGCAATATCTATTCCTTGTATGTTCTCTCATCGGAATCGAAATGATTTTGATTCGTCAGAAGCCAGATATACGGAAAATTTAGTCGATTTGGCCCAAAAATCCGGCTATAAGGTAATTTGGAAAGAAAATGATGATGGTTGCAAAAATGTATGTAATCGAATCAATAATTTGGAAGTTATGAAAGATATAAATAATCCGAAATATTGCCGCGGAAATTATTGCTTAGATGAATCACTATTAGATGATTTAGAAAAAATCCTTGCTTCTACCAAACAAAATACTTTCATTATTTTACATACCCAAGGTTCTCATGGCCCTACATATTATCAAAGATATCCGGATGAATTTAAGCAATTTACTCCTACTTGCGATACGGAAGACATCCAAAATTGTTCAACAGAGCAAATTGTAAATACTTATGATAATACAATTTTATACACCGACTTTATCATATCATCAACGATTGATATTGTTAAAAAATTTCCGCAATTCAAAGCCGGTGTTTTGTATGTTTCAGACCACGGAGAATCATTAGGAGAAAATAATATATATTTACACGGAATGCCTTATAAATTTGCTCCGGCCGAACAAAAAAATGTGCCAATGCTGATATGGCTGAATGAAAATATGAAAAAATCGGATTATATTAATTATGATTGCTTAAAAGAACAGGTAAATAAAAATATATACTCACATGACAATATATTTCACTCGCTGCTAAGAATGTTAAAAATCAAAACTTCCGTTTATAATGGTGATTATGATTTATTTAAAACTTGTAGCACTAAAGAATTGTCACAACCATAAAAATTTATTGTTTAATCTATCGGCGCAGCAACGGCTTTATAAAACGCAATCATATTTAGCAATACTTGTGCATTAATTGCCACATAGTCTTGTTCGGCAGTAATCAGATTTTGTTGAGTGCGAACAACCTCAGAAAATTCTATCAAACCATTTTCGTACTTTTTCTGCGTTAATTCGGCTACTTTGCACATATTTTGTAAGGCTGAAGCTTTATTTTGTGCCGCCGAACGATTTTCGTAATACGCCGTTTGCGCATTTTTTATTTCACTGACGGCATCTAAAACGGTTTGTTTATACTCTGCCAACGCTTCTTTTTTAATGTATTTTTGCAAGCGAATGTTGTTTTGCAGACGATTCCAGTCCAACAACGGCAAACTTATCAGCGGCGCATAATTATAAGTTTGGCTATTGGAACGAAATAACTTACTGCCGCCTTGTGAAGCATACCCCCATAGTCCGCTGATACTGATATCCGGATATAATTCAGCCACCGCCGCACCAACCAGAGCATTTTTTGCAATTAAATTTTGCTCCGCAGTCGCCACATCGGGACGCATACGCACTACTGAGGCCGGAAATTCGCGCAGATTATTGCGCAAGGCAATCTTTGCCGTCAGCAAAGGTGTAAACTCTGCTGTGTTTAACGACAATTCGTCGGGCAAAACCCCGATAAGTGTGGCCAAAGCGTTACGATATTGTTCAACCGCCGCCCGATATTGCGGAATTTGCGCACGCGTATTTTCAAGCAAATATTTAGCTTCACTATAAGATGTTTCATCGGTCAACCCGTTATCATATTTTGCTTTTACCGTCTCTAAAATTTCTTGTTGCAAGCGGGCATTTTTCTCGGCCAAACGCAAATTTTCCGCATTCTGCCGCAGGTTAACATAATTCGCAACAATCTCGGCGGCGACAACAATTTTAACATTTTCAAGCGTATATTTTGCCGCTTTTAATGAAGCTCTGCCGGCCTCAATTTGCCGCCGATTTTTACCCCACAAATCTATTTCCCAAGAGGCATCAAATCCGGCCGAATAATAATGTGAATTCTCTGCCAAACCGATATTCTTGCTTTGCTTTTCATAATTGTATCCGCCTTGGGCATTAACTTGCGGCAATGCGGCTACTTTGGTTATTTGCAACTGCGCCCGAGCTTGTTTGATGCGCAAAACGGCAGTTTTAATGTTTGTGTTATTTCTTAACCCGCTTTCCACCAAATTTATTAACTGTGCATCTCCAAAGTCAGCATACCACTTTTGCGGCAACGGTTTTTGCACCGTTATGCCCAGATTTTGCGCCAAAGCAACATCCGAATAAGACTGCGGCGGCATATAATCTTCACCGACACTGCAAGAAGCACAGAAAATAATGCAAATACATATAATCCTACGCATTTTTCTTTTTCCTCTGCGGCAAATGAGATTGAAAACGCTCTTTTATGGTTTCAAAAACGGCAAACAACGGCGGAATAAAAACAATGCCGACAATGGTGGCAAAAATCATACCGTAAAACACCGCAGAACCGATGGCTATTTGCGAACCGGCACCTGCGCCTTTGGCTACAATCATCGGGAAAACGCCTAAAATAAAAGTGAACGCCGTCATCAAAACCGCCCGATAGCGTTCATCGGCACCTTTTTTGGCGGCTTCAACAATACTCATACCCTGCTCGCGGTACATTTTGGTAAATTCAACAATTAAAATTGCATTTTTGGCCGCTAAGCCGATGAGCATTACCAAACCGAGCTGGGCATATATACTCAGCGACTGGTGCATAAAAAATAATCCGACCAGAGCTCCTAAAATAGCAAATACCGTGGAAAAAATAACCGACAAAGCTAACATCCAACTTTCGTATAATGCCACCAAAAATAAATAGCAAAAAACGACCGCCAATGCAATTAAAATGACAGCCAAACCGCGCGTTTCCACTTCTTGCAGACTCAAACCCGTCCACTGAATACCATATGACGGCGGCAAACTTTTTTCCAAATTTTCCAAATCGGTCAGAGCCGTGCCGCTACTCACTCCTTCGCGCGACATTGCGGTAACGGCGGCGGTAGTGTATTGGTTAAAGCGATATATTACTTTCGGCGAAAGTTCGGTTTTAATTTCGGCAAAATTATTTATTTGCACTAATTTACCGCTTTGCGAACGAACATAAAGCCTTCCGATATCTTCGACATTTTTACGAAAAGTATAATCAGCCTGCAAAATCACTTTATTAACCTGCCCACTCAAGGTTATGTTATTGATATAGCGCGAACCTAAATTATTTTGCAAAACCTCAAACAAATCAGCGACATTTATTTTATAATATTCCAACTTACGCCTATCAATATCCAGAAAGATATGCGGTGTATCCGCGGTAAAAGTCGAAAAAGCATAGCTGAAATCCGGACTTTTATTTACCGCATATAAATACTTATTCAACTCTTTCGAAAGCTCCTTGGCTGAAATTGCACCATCGGTGGTAATAAATTGTAGCGAAATACCATTACTATCCCCTACTCCCGGAATTGACGGCGGAGCAAAAAAGTTTATTTTTGCGTTCTTGTAACCGAAAAATGTTTCACGTAACTTATTTGTGATTGCATCTAAAGACAAATCTGCAGATTTACGCTTATCCCAAGGCTCCAGTCCTACCACCCCAAGTGCCACATTTTCACCGCCACCGCCCAGCATACTGTAACCGGCAACCGTCATAAAATATTTTACACCGGCAATCGGCAAAATGCGTCGGTTCATCTCATTTATCACTTCACTGGTGTAATTTATTCCCGCAATATCCGGCAGTTGTAAATCGGCAAAAATAATACCTTGATCTTCTTGCGGCAAAAAAGATGTCGGCGTCCAACGAAAAGCCAGAACAATCGCCGCAATCACTCCTAATACCACTAAAACCGTTAATTTAAGCCGCGTTGCAAAATATGCAACTAAACGCAAATAATGACGGCGGGTAAAATCCAGCAATTTATCGAATTTTTGAAAAAAAGCGCTTGGTTGCTTATCCGTTTCATTAGCAAAAAATACCGCACACAAAGCCGGACTTAAAGTCAAAGCATTGATAGAAGAAAAGATAACCGCCGTGGCAATGGTAACAGCAAATTGCTGATATATTTTGCCGGTTATACCAGCCATCAAACCGACCGGAACAAAAATGGCCAACAGCACAAAAGTTGTGGCAACCACCGCACTGCCGATTTGTTCCATTGCTAAAATAGCCGCATCATGCGCCTTTTTATGCTCGTAAGTAATTAAATACTGCACGCGCTCAACCACAATAATTGCATCATCAACCACCAAACCAATGGCCAAAATCATGGCAAACAAAGTTAAAATATTGATATTAAAACCCAAAACGTAAATTACGGCAAAGGTGGCGATAAGTGAAACCGGAATAGTTAACAGCGGAATAAGTGTGGTTTTTAACTTTTGCAAAAAAATGTAAGTTACGAGCACCACCAGCAAAAAAGTAATCATTAAAGTATCAAGAATACCGGCAATGGAAGCACGCACATAATCGGTAGAATCGTATGCCACCTGCAATTGCATATCCGGCGGCATTTTTTGCGATAACTCGGCAATTTTTTTATGGATATTATTCATAATTTGCAAGGAATTTGAATTCGGCGTTTGATTGATGCCGATAACCAATGCCGGCGCATTATTATATGCCGATTTTATATTATAGGTATCAGCGCCAAGCTCAATATGAGCCACATCCTTCAAATAAACAATTCCCCCGTTCTCTGATGAAGCAACAATTATATTTTCAAAGTCTTCAACCGTCGAAAGCAGGCCTTTGGCCGTAAGCGAGAGTACAATTTTATTATCGCTCTTACTCGGAGCCGCCCCGATACTGCCCACCGATGCCTGAACGTTTTGACTTTTTACCGCATTCATAACATCTGTCGAAGTTAAACCTAAACTGGTTAGTTTGTTACTGTTCAACCAAATGCGCATACTGTATTGCGGACCGAAAATATTTATGTCTCCCACGCCTTTGACACGGGATAAGGCATTTTTTAAATTTGTATAGGCGTAGTTGCTTAAAAATAAATCATCATAAGTATGATTTGGCGAACGCAAAGCCAACATTGCCAACATATTTGAGTTTTGCGTTTTTACTTCAAGTCCGTATTGCGTTACCTCTTGCGGCAAATCTGATGTTACCTGCTGAAGCCGATTTTGAACCTTAACTTGTGCAATATCGGCATCGGTACCTACTTCAAAGGTAACGGTCAATTTATACGAGCCGTTATCATCGGACGAAGATGACATATAGAGCATATTATCAACACCGTTGACTTCATTTTCTATCGGCACCGCCACCGTATCGGCCAAAACTTGAGCATTAGCACCGATATATGTGGTAGAAACAGCTATTTGCGGCGGCGTAATTTCCGGAAACTGAGCAACCGGCAATACAAGAATTGCCAATAATCCCAACAGAACCATAACTATGGATACAACTACCGCAAAACGAGGACGATTTATGAAAAAAGCTGAAAACATTGCTTATTGCTCCGCAGTCAAATCAGTAGCTATATTTTTTATGCTGACTTTTTGATTGAGCATATTATCGTCAACATCTTGAGCAACCCAAAATTCATCAGCGGAAAAATCATTTTTTGCTACATACTGATTCTCATATTCGCCGAGGATATCAATCTTACGCCGCTCTAAAATATCTTTATTAACCGCATAAATAAAATCACCATCCGGCTGCAACAAAACTTCAAATTTAGGAAGCAGCCAAACATCATCATAAGTTTTTTCAAGCAAAACTTCTACATAGGCATTGGGTAAAAGTTTGTTATCAGGGTTTTTAAATTCTGTATATATTGCCAGCGAATCCGTTTGCTTATCTACAATATTTGCCGTATATTTTATTTCTCCGGTTTGCGGCAAAATTTCTCCGTTCGGAAGTTTTAGACGCAAAACAAAATCAACTGTTTTTTGTTTTTGAAAATGTTTAAAATATTCTTTATCGGAAACAGAGAAAACCACTCTAATAGGATCATATTGCACTAACTGCATTAAACCCTGACTGACCGGAGAAATATAATCTCCGAGCGAAAGTGCGATATTGCCCAAAACACCATCAAACGGAGCTTTCAGATAAGTATATTCTAAATTAGTTTGCGCTGTCTGGTACTGTGCTTGAGCTTTTTCATAATTACCCAACGCCGATAAATATGCCGCCTTGGCATTATCCAATTCTGTTTGAGAAACCGCGGTAGTTCCGGCTTTTTTCATACGCTTATACTGCGACTTACTGTTAATAAAATCCGCTTTTGCGGCCGCTAAATCTCCGGAAGCGGCAGTAACAGCAGCAATATACTCATCTTGCTTAATAATGGCCAAAATATCGCCTTTTTTAACGATTGCACCGCCTGTAGTCTTAATTTCATCAACATAACCACTTATATACGGCACAATTTGCGTATTGTTTATCGCCTCAACTCGCCCGATGTAGCTATAAGTGAGCGTAAGCGTGCGACTATGCGGTCTGATGACTGATATTTGCGGCAATTCCGATATATCATTCTTATAGGAGGAAAAATGATGATGATAATAAGCTAAATACCCTAAACCGATAAGGCTGATAAATGCAATTGTTAAAACTGCACGTCTGATGATTTTACGTTTATTTTTTCGCATTTTTCCTCCTGATATTTCGCAAAAAAATAAAGTAATAACCAAAAGTATGATTTCAAGTGCGATTCATCACTTTTGTATTGTTGTTTGTATTAGATTTATAAAAATTCTAGTAGTTGAAAAGTTTTTGTTTAAATTTTCTAATTTTCATAAGAAGCCTATTTGTTTCGGTAGGCTTTTGAACTTCCGGAGTCTTTTTCATCTCCGGATTCTTTTGGATATTTTGAAAATCTTTACACAAATCTTTTTCTTGAGCTATTAAAAGTTTTGGGTCAGAGTTCATTGTTAGTGCGCGAGGATGAGGCGGCAAATCGCGACAAATAGAGATTAGTTTCATACCGTTTTGCTCTGTTATCGGTGCTTCTTCATTTACATAATAGCCGCTACGCTGCCAACGCGGAAGCAATTCTTCCTTACACATACCGGAAACATGGCGAAATCCTTTAATGGCAACATAGTTATAGGCGTATTGCATAATATTTTCAGAAACATTGGTTTTTCTGAAATTACGTAACACTGCCATGCGCTCAAACTTAACAAAGCCGCCAAAAAAACGGATACGCATTGTTCCTACCGGAAATTTATGGTCCTGCTTTTGAATATAGGCTATAATATGAGCGGCAGGACCGTCATTATCATCAAGATCATCATTTTTCGGAATGCTCAGTTCTTCCACAAAGACCTGTTTTCGAATAGCCATCGCTATATCACGTATTTCATCAACAGAGGCTAACTCAATCTTTATGTCATCATCAGTAATCATATTGTATTATATGGTTGACAAAACAAAATTTAGAAGATACTAATTTTATGAATAGGTTATATATTTTGGGGTATAACAATAGAGGATTTTTTAAAATGAATATAAAAAATTATACCAGGCTCATTCGAGGAATCCTCTATGTTCAGGAAGTTATTCGCTGTAAATCGATTAACAAAGCAGCGGAAGAAAATAATATCAAAGCTCCTAATTTAAGCCTTATTATTAATAATTTTGAAAAAGAACTCGGTTGCAAACTTTTTAAACGCTCGCCCCGAGGATGCATTCCAACCAAGCAGGGGAATAAAATTGCCGAACTTGCCGCAGATTTAAAAGAACAAGTTCAGAAAATAAGTAATTGGCATGAAAAAATATATCCTAAAAACAGGAATTTAAACATATATGTCAGCCCTAATATGGAATTAACCGATTGGTTTGAATTTGAAAAAAATCATCCAACCATAAAACTGAACTTTGTTGAAGAAGACATTTTAGCAGATATAAAAATCAGCAACATTCCTCCCGCAGATCCGTTGGAAAAATATACAGAATTGCATATCGGAGGCAGCTTAAGGCAAAAAATATGGATATGTTGTAATGAAAAAAATCCCAAAGCTCTTGAATTTTTTGATTTTATAGTTGCAAAGTTACTTCTTTTATATGATCAATCAGCGCTTTAATTTTAGGAATATCCTGTCCGGTTTTATGCGAAACAATCCAAAACGGGTGGCTGAGTTCCACGCCAATTTGTGATAAATGCATCAAGTCTTTTTCTTTTTTGCCGATAGCGATAGGGTGGAGAGCTATGCCGATACCGTCGCACGTCATTCTAAGCAACATTGCCGAAGAATTGGTCGTTGCCACTACATGGTCGGCACCATCGATGATTTTCTTCCATTGCGGCCATACTTCTGCGAAATTTTCCCGATCACAAATGCGATGATTTTTTTGTAAATCATCAATATTTCGAGGAAAACCATATTTGGAAAGGTATTCCATCGATGCAAATAAGCCGAATTTCAGTTCATATCGAGAGACAACTTCATTTTCATTTGCCTCAGGTTCATCATAAACTACCGCTATATCTACTGCAGAAAAACTCGGCCGTTCCAAAGAACATTCGACATCTGTTTTTATATCCGGATATTTAGCAACAAAACCGGATAAACAATTCGAAAGATAGCCGATTCCTAAACCATCACTGGTCCATAATCTTATCTTTCCGGAAACATTTATATCGGAAGCTGTAAAATTTTTAACTTTATAAATAACTTTATCGATATCACAAGCAACCTTAAAAACTTCTTTCCCGTTTTCCGTTAGTTTAACGCCGTTATAGTTTCTTTCCAATAATTGGCATTGGAGTTTATCTTCCAAACTTTTCAGGGTTTTTGAGAGGTTGGATTGTTTCATCGCATTATTTTCGGCGGTTCCGTTAATTGTTCCATTTTTGGCTGTTTCTAAAAAACTCAAAATTTCCCGAGCCCAGATGGTATTATCCTTAATCCCCATTTTAGATACCTATATGAAATTAGTTTCTTCTCAAATCAACAAACATGAAATACATAATACACGGAAAAATAAAATATTCAATCTAATTTATAAGGACTACTCAATGAACGTTATAAAAATATCTGAAATCAAAAATATTGATTCAAAAGAATATTGCCGGATTATCACTCAAATATATCGCCAATTAAAAAGACTGGAAAAAACCATGAAACGATATTCTCTTAATGACAGCCTCCATTTTATACAGCTTGCCACAAAATGCTTTAAGGACGAGATTATAAAAGATTGATGAGCTTATCAATGATTAAAATGCTTAAGAAGCAGAGAAAGTTGCTCATCAATATAATCAAGAACATTATCATCGATTTGCTTGATTTTTTCAATAATTACATTTTCTTTTTCCAAACGAGATAAACTTTTTTGATTGTTAATCTTATGATCAAGCAATTCATCTATTCTAACATCAAATTTTTGAGCTATGCGATAAATCATAAACAAATCGGGAACCACTGTTCCTCTTTCTAAATTCGAAATTGTTCGCCAACTGACATCACAAATCGCGGCCAATTCTTCCTGCGTCATGTTAGCTGCCTCTCTCATAGCTCGAACTTTTAAGCCCAGATATTTTCTTACATCATCTTTCATATTATACTTATACCTTGAAATACATTGTTTATCCACGAACGGTATTTCATAAAATAAATAAAAAATAACAACAAAATTCATATTAAGGATAGAACTATGAAACAAACAAAAAATATCAAGAAGCATAAAACAAAAGAACTGGCACAAAGAATCTCAAACTTTTCCCCGATAATTATAGGAAAATTTTTATATAATTTTTACCGATTAACTCCAAATCAAAAACTTTATTTACTCAAAACAATGGAAAATATCAGAAAATATAATTTATAAGAATTCAAATCATATTGATAAGAATTATAAAAAGCCGTCCTCGCTCATCGATACGGGATGTTAATTGCGCCAAAATTAAACATGCAACCTTCACCGAAAACAGAAAATCCGATTGCATCAAGAAATTTTTAAATTAATTTTCTGCAATAAATCCTGATAATAAATTGCCGTTACAAGGCGCTATTACGAAAAATTCGATTACAAACCACGTGCACACGAAATTTTGCTTGGTGCACGCTATGAATTTTAATTGATTTTTACATTAACACAGAAACGGCAGATATTCCATCTGCCGTTTTCTTGTTGGTAATGTTTTACATAAGAGCTATGAATTAAACTGTCTGACTGAGCCATTTAATTGTTGACAATTGCGGATGCTCTTATTTGATGGTTTTCCATATATTTTTCTCAAATTTTCAGACAAATCATAAACCTTATCACCAATCGTAATTCCTCTGACTGGTTTGGAATCGCAAAATTTATCAATATCCGTAATTTTTAGCTCCTCATCAATAATTCCTTGTTTTTTCAAAGCTAAAAACTCCAGTCCCTCTTGCACGCCAGGTTTATTTTGATATTTTCGAGCAATTTCTTCCGGATATTTTCCTGAAACGATTCCATTTATCATATTTATTTTGCTCAAAAACTTATTAATATCACGATAATCCTCACAAACATTTATCAATGCCAATGAAACATTTTTTAAGAATCCCAGTGCAAATCTGACTGTTTCGCTCTTTTGTCTTGCCTTGATACGCGTATTTATTTGGCGCATTTGCTGTTCAGTTGGTTCGCAATTAAAATCATATTCTTTTTTAAGATTAAATTTACGCATAGTCATTTTAGCCATGAAGTATATCACGTCATCAGATAAATATCTTCCTTCATTATGCTTACTATGTGCTAAATCGGCGTAGTATTCAAGTGCATCATTAAATTCCGGATACATTCCGGAAATATAATCTCCCAAATAAGAAGATTCATCAAAAGTAGTAAAAGGCGACAATTCATGTTTAGAAAAAGTATCAAGCGCTGAGTTAAACTCGTCGCTGTCACCTTTACTACAGCTATATCGTGTATTTGCGTATATATAAAGAGCGTATTCGGTTTTCATCTCATTAGTCCTACATCATACATACTACGTCATATTGATATTTTTGTCAATATATTATAAATAACAAGATACTATTTTTTAAAAAGAAAAAACAGCCATTTTGCAGGCTGTTTTTTGTATTGGTGAAGGAAACTATCAGACGATGTAGTTCTCTATATCAGATCAAATTTGAATGGCAGGCGCAATAAAAGTAATGTATATATAAAGTTTTCGGTAAATTTACTTTATTCTGCGTTTACTTGCAGTTAAACTGATCTTTAATGTAAGACATATCAATATTGCATTTTCTTTTATATTTTTTTATGGCATTTTTAGCATAAGCCGCATAGCAAGAAATTTTTTCTATCGGCGAAAGACAAGGTTCGCTCATAAATCTCTTGAAGGCTGACCATGCCATTTTATGTTTATGGCGGCTAAGTTGATTTTGATGAATTCGGTATAGCAACAAAATTTTATTTAATCCATAAAATTTTTCACCACGACGCAAATAATGCATCCATAACCGTGCGTCTTCACAAAGTTTTCTGTCATTCGGAAAATGAACATCTTTAATTTTTTCACGATCAATCATTACGGTTGACATACCTATTTGTGAAGTTTTCATATAGCGTTTTATATCTATGCATTCATCAACATTAACTTGTCCGTTGCGACGAATATGACCATCTTCGGTTAAGCAGGCAAATGCAGTGTGTGACAATCCGGCATTATGTTTTTTCATAAAGAAAATTTGGCTGGATAACTTATTTTTTGCCCATAAATCGTCAGCATCAATAAAAGCTAAATATCTTCCTTTAGCATATTTTATTGCGGCATTACGTGCCGGTCCGACACCTTTGTTAATTGGAGAAGAATAGACATTAATGCGAGAATCTTTTTGAGCATACTCAAACACTTTATCTAATGATTTATCTGTTGAACCATCATCCATAACAATCAATTCCCAGTTTTTATAATCCTGATTAAGCACAGATTCTATGGTTTGACAAACGTAGCTTTCACAGTTGTATACAGGTAAAATTATAGATACTTTGTCCATGTCTTTACACTCTTAGTTCTAGATATATGATAGTTTAGCAATTTTTAAAATTTTGTCAATAAGGAATATATAAGAAATAGCGATATTTGCTAATATCATATGTGCGCAAACCATCGGCTAATGCCGGTGGTTCTTTTAAAAAGAAAAAGCAGGCTTTTAACAGCCTGCCGTTTGTATTGGTGATGCTAACCTCGCAGATTACGAGCTGAAATTGTCAAGATAATATTTAATTGCTATCAAAAATCCATCAAAAAATTGCTCGGGATTTTTTGTAATTTCATGTTTTAAATCATGCAAAGAAACTTCTCTTACTTCTGCAACTTCGCTTTTATCCGGTATTGTTTTATCGTTAGAATGTGCTATAAAAACATGATGAAAAGCTATTTTTATGCCTTCTCTGATTATAGGGAAAGATGCAACTTCTCTATCAAATTCAGCGTTTATGCCGAGTTCTTCTTTTAATTCACGTTGAGCAGCAGTTATATAATCTTCTCCGGCATCAACATGTCCGGCTGCCGAATATGTCCATAATCCGCCCCATTTTTTATGTGAAGCAATTTTTTGCAAAATAAGATTACCTTTTGAATTAAATAGCAAAACAGCCGCAATCATCGGATACCTATTTGCTTTCATCGGTGTTCCGCGTAAATGCGTTGATATTGTTTCATCATTTTCATTTGCAACGGCAATCATCGGTAATCCCGCAGCTATCAATGCGTAAGGTGTTGCATTTTCTGTTGTTAATTTTTTAACATCCACCCAAACAGCACCGTTTGAATCAAAACCATCACCGCCTTTTTGCGGTATTCCTTTAATTTCAACATCATATAAAATTGCATTGTGTTGCAATACGCCTTTTTCTCCGCTGTCCGCAGTAAAATCCGAAAAAATTATCGATTTACAGCGTTCATTTTCTGCCTTCACAACTTCACAACCGGTTTCTTCCATAATTTCACGTTTCAAAGTATCTGCATAACTTTCATCTTTTTCCTGACTTCCGCCTGGTAGATCATACATTCCGGTATAAGGACCGCGCGCTTTCTTAATTAGCAAAATTTTTCCGTTTTTAATTATGCTTCCGTAAACTCCGAAATGTGTTTTGGTTATTTTGGAATTGCGAATCAAAATTGCAGACAGCATTATTTTCTACCTCATAAATTTTTCTCTAGTTTTATAATTGGAATTTCAAATTTCCACATTTTTTCATCATTTGTCGGCACAAAACCAATCTTTTTATAGAAAGGAAGAGACGGACCGAATTTCATTGTCCACACAACGCATTTTAAGAATCCTTGTGCTTTTTTACTTTTGCATAAGTCATTTACCAATAAAGAACCCGCACCATGTTTTTGATATTGAGGATGCACGTATAGTGCGTTAATCTCAAAAACATCATCTGTAAGATATGATACATAAGCAAAAGCAATTGATTTATTTTCATATGTCACCAACCAACATTCTGTTTCTTTCAAATACTTTTTTGTGCGTTCAATAATTTCACCATTAAATGGCATATTATCAATGTATTCATCAGGAAGATAGTTTTTATATGATTTTTGGTATGTTTCAATGTGTATTTTCTTAATATCATAGGCATCATCAGGGGTTGCCCTGCAAATATTAAGACATAAAAAATTTAAAATTTTTTGCAAAGTTTCTTGAGGTGTTTGTAAGCTGTTATTTATAATTAAATCCGCAAATTTTGAACAATGATAACCTTCTTGATACATTTGCCTTATCCTTGCTTTTTCGCCTTCTGTTAACTTACGAGTTCCGCGATTTTGCAAACAAATATCAATATTAGGTGCTAATGTAATATTAATAAATTTTGTATTTTCATCTTCCCATAACTTCCATTGATGATATGTTTTATCTGTCATCGGATACGCAAAGATTATATTTTCATAGCATTGTAAATTTTTCTCTTGAACTATAATTGCATCAAGCCTTTTTAATCTTTCTGCCCAACCTTGTTCACGAGTTAATTTCAACTTCACTTGCTCATCATCTGAAAGCAGATCATCTACCTCTATAAAAAGGCTTTGAGGTAGTTTTTCTTGCAACAATTTAGATATTGTCGTTTTACCGGAATTTATCGGACCATTGATATTTATGATTTTCATTTTATACCTCTGAAAAGATTACACACTAAAATCAACAAAAAATCAATATCAGATAAATTAATAACTCACAATTTTAGCCAATTATAATCAGCTAATCATTTGATTTTACCACATACTTACCGCAAAAGTTCGTAAAATTTCCCTTTAGTGCCATTTTCAAAAAACAAAGATTCGAACTCGTATAAATGCTTGATTTAAAAAGAAAAAGCAGGCTTTTTACTGCCTGCCGTTTGTATTGGTGATCTTTGGCGGGATTGACATTCGCTTCGCTCTTGTCCTGCGTCGTCGCTCGGTTTTTCAAACCTCACCGGCATACTCCCGTCTGCCTCTCCTCCTTGTCGAACCCAATTCCTATGTGTTCGAACTCTTAAGAGTCACCAACAAAAAAGCCTCCCACAAGGGGAGGTTATTTTGTTGGTGATGCTAACCTCGCAGGTTACGAACCAAACTATAATTATTTTATGCCTTAGACGTATGTGTGACATTAGATGAATTTTTAATTAAAAAAATCATTGCATAATTATTTGAAATACCATATTTTTATTTCTAGCAAGAAAATCAGCTTTGAGAAGTAAATATTATATTATAAATAGCGGAGCGTGACATACATGAATAAGACAGAACTTGAAACCTTTATTAAAAATCAACGAGCTGTTTCTTCTAAACAAATTGTAAAACATTTTACTGACTTAGGAGAAAGAGCAGATACAGTAAGAAAAGCAATATCAAGACTCCATTCTCCTTATATGCGATTAAAATATATTCGCTTAGCAAACAACGCCCAAATCCTGTATCATAAAGATAACTGGCTCACTACAGATTTTTATGAAACTGTTGTTGAAATTTTAAAAGAGGAGAATTCTATTTATGGTGCAGTATTGGAAGCAATAAAGGCCCGAGGAGGTTATGTCTTCGAAAAATATTTTCCCATATTATCGGGAACTGGAGAACAAAAAAATCACATTTGGCCTTCTCAAATAAAAGATAATTTAGTTATTTCAAAATTACTCATTGAAGATAATATAGAAAATTTTGGAAAGATATTATATTTACCTGAACGTCAGACAGATAATATTGCTACACTTGTACGTGCAGATTGTGTACAAGAGCAGGTAATGCTACAAATTATGGAGAATTGGCTAAAAAAATTAAACTTTATTACCTATAACCAAATATGCCATAAAAACCTGGATAATGATTTACCTAAATTTGCAACTACTTATTGGGACTTAACTTCACCATCTTATTTATTACCATTAATGAAAAATAATAAACAAGGATCTGTCATTTGCGATTTGTTTTTAAAAGAAATTTCTGATGTTTCTCAAGTACAATATATTCTCAAAAAACTAGAATTACTATCTGTGCAAAAAAATATATCTAGGTACTTACCTATAATTATTTCACCAAATTTTTCTCAAGATGTATTTAAAGTATTGAAAGGACATGGAATAATACCAGCTACCTTTAGTAATTTATTTGGAAAAGAAACTGCTGACTTATTTAGAGAACTATATATTTCACTACAAAATTTAACAGCAGCTATAATAAAGGATCCAAAGAAACAATATACTATTTTTGAAAAAATTGCTCGCTTTGAAAGTATCGCCAATCAAATAAGAGGACCTTTATTTGAAATGATTTGTGTGCATTTAGTTCACAGCATGAAAAACGGACTTATTGAAAATGGAAAAAACATATTTTGCAATCAGTTGAAAAAATCCCTTGAAATAGATATTATTAATGAAAGTCCAAGGGAAATATTTATTGTTGAATGTAAAGGATATTTGCCACATAATTTAGTAAGCTATGAAGAAGTAAGAAAATGGCTAGATAATATCACACATATCAGAAGAAGTCTTATTTCCGCAAATGAAGAAAGAAACAATAAAAAATTCATTTTTAATTTTTGGACATCAAGCGATTTTGATAAAGATGCTATAGAGTTATTCAGTGAAAGACATAGTAATTTATTGGAGATTCATTGGAAAAATGGAGATGAATTTATGCAAAAGTTGAAAGAATACAAATTAACCGGAGCTCAGAAGATGCTAAATGACTATTTTATTAAAAATTTTTTAGATAAACAATTATCTTAGGATTGTATATACAAGAAGAACAATAAATCTTACTGTTTTCTAATATGTAATTTATCCCCTTGTTGCATAACATAATTAGCTATTTTCTTTGCTGTAGCATTCTGTCCTGCCCAAATCAAGTAATACAATCCTCTGTTTTTTGTATTTTTAACCTTATATGGTATAGAAACATCACCGAATAATTGTTTTAATCTTTGGGCATACCATAATGCTAAAGTATCATCTGCACCCAAGTTCTTAGCAATTTCTGTTCCAAAAAGTGTTTGTTTTTCTGTATATATGAGGTTGAACCATTCATCACTGCCGAAAAAATCATTGTAGCTTTGAATTAATCTGCCGTTTTTCTCATTATATTCAAATTTATTAGGTAGAAATCTTTCAATAGTTGTTTGAATAGGTAAATTTAAAATTATTTCCAAAGGTTGATTTGTAGGAGATAAATGTGCAATTCTTTCAATAGTTGCCCAAGGTATTTGCATCCCAAATGGATCTAGAAATATAACACCTCTTGATTTTTTCCAATTAAATCTAGATAAATAATCAAAAATGGCTTTATTACAATCATCCTGAATAATTTCAATATTTTTATCTGGGTATTCCGTTTTAAGTTGTTGTAACTTCTTCACTCGATTTGCATCTAACTCTATAAAAAGGTAATGCGTAAAACACTTCTTTAAGTTTAAAGCTCTTAATGGAGAGCCATTAATATAAGCTGTTTCTTCTTCCTGTTTTTCATAGTTCCACAAATCAGGTAATTCATCATCTTTTTCTTTGTTATATTTTCTTAATTCTGCCCTTCCCATTGCAGCAAAAGCATCAACATAAATAATATTTTCACACCATGATTGATTTTTAAGAATTGTAATATAAGCATTTAGATAATTCTCTAATTTGCTTAATTTATCTTCAGCCCATGGACCTACAGTATCATCGGAACAATAACTAGACATACAATGACTCCTTATGCTGATTGAGGCATTTCTCTATATGTTTTATTTTCTAAAAGATGACCATTTTCTTTTTTAGAACGTTTTTTCATATCTTCGCCCCAAGTTCCCCATTGTTTAAAGTAAAAGGCAACATCTTGTTCTTCACATTGATTTTTTATATTGATAGCCCATTCTTTTTGCATAGGACGAGCCTTAGGGCCACTTTCTCCACCGACAATAATCCAATCTAATCCTGAAAAATCAACATCTCCTAAATCTTCCAACAAAGGTTCAACCGATAAAAATTTTATTGTTGCATCTTTAACTGATTTTAAATAATCAATTCTAGGTAAACCTTCTTTCTTATTTTCAACAGTAACACCTAACCAAACATTTTCGGGAATCTTTCTTGTTTGAAAATATTTTGCCATAATATCAGCCCTTTTAGTTAATACTTGAAATTTATGCCAAGTTGCTTTTCTTATGGTATCAAAAACTTTATCAATAAATTCAAAAGGCACTTTTTCATGAAATAAATCACTCATAGAATTTACAAAATACATCGTAGGCTTTTTGTTATTTAGTGGTTCATTAAGACGATCTGGTCTCATTGTAAGTTGAAAACCATTTTCATATCCTTTGGTTCCCATAGCTTGAAGCCTTCTGGCCATAACTTCCGCATAACAGTTTTTGCATCCTCCACTAATTTTTGTGCAACCAGTTAAAGGATTCCAAGTTTCTTCTGTCCACTCTATTCTACTTGCCATATCTGATACTTCCTAAATAAACGAAGTTATGCTATATATATCAAAAAGTATCTTAAATTTTAATTAAAATCAAGAGAAATGTTCGACTTATGTTCTTTATGTTTATAACTTACTCCTCATTCATATTCATTCTGATTTTATACATCTGTATTTGGTTGGCGAGGTTTTCGTATTCCGGTGCATCAGATTTATCAAACTCAAACCAATTATCGCTATTTTTCAAATTTATCAGCATATCAAATGGTTTTCTAAGTTTATATATCAGTTTTGTGCCGTCTAAGTAGCATTCATTAAGTATAAGCCCAAGCAAATTATTTTGTTGCTCTGGATTCGCTTTTTTCATAATTTCTGACGCACAAGCCGCAATATCCAAAACTTCATTAACTGTATATTGTATGTCTCTGCTTATATCTGCATATTTTTCCGCAGTGTGCTGTAATTCTTCTCTTTTACTTGCAATATTGGCTTTTTCTTCGTTCCATTCTTCACGTGTTATGTCACCATTGAAAAAACAGTCCTTAACTCTCTGCTCTCGTGCTTCCAATTGGTTTAATTCACAGGTAATCTGTCTTTTCATTACCGCATTAGCCTCTGAATCTTCCGTCATTTTCTTAATTACACATTTTTTGAGTAAATCAATAATGTTTGCATTTAGCCTGATTTTACTGAACACTTCATCATCAAGTTGCTGTAAAATAAGCGATTCTCTAACTGTTTTCTGATTGCAATTATCCCTTGGATGAGTACAACGCAAATATACGTAACCTTTATGATGTTCAGATGATATGGTACCACCGCATTCCGCACATTTTATTAATTTACGAAAAGCAAATGATATACCACCATATTCTCTAGTCGGCATAGATGCATTTTTACCTGACAATATGTCCTGCACTTTATCAAATAAAGCTTTTGATATAATTGGCTCGTATCTATGTGGCATTATTTCACCACGAATACGCATTTCTCCGTAGTAAAATGAATTCTTAAGCATATTCCAGATAGTTTCTCGGCCCAGAGGTTTATGATTTTTACTTCTGATTGAACATAAATTTATTTCTTCTGCAAATTTTTTTAGGCTTTTTATGGAATAACAACCGGTTGCGTACATTTCAAACATCTTTTTAACCAAAGGAGCACGTTCCGGATCTACAACAATCGTTGCCGGTGTAGTTTTAGTTTTTGGTACATTTAAGTATCCGACAGGAGATTTTGATTGGTATTCACCATTAGACCATTTATACTCCATACCGCGATTAACATTATCTCTCAAGTTTGCAACATACATTTTGCCGGATAAAATGCCCATGTCCCAACGCATAATATCTGCTGAAGAACTATTTTTAGTCAGTATCAAGTCTTCTTTACAAAAATGTATATCAATCTTATCATCAAGAAGTAGCGTCTCAACTTCAACACATTCATTGAAACGACGTTGAAAGCGATCAATACAATGCACAACAACAGCTGTTTTCTTTTTCTGCTTGCGAACGAAATCTAACATTTGATGAAAAACAATACGTTTACCATTGGTTGAACTTTCAATAGCCCTGTATTTATTCAAAATTTTCAAACCTTTTTTAGCACAATACTCTTCCATTGCGACTTTCTGTGCATCCAAAGAAGCTCCCGGTTCCTGTTCTTTGGTAGATACTCTCGCAAAAATTATAGCCTGTTCGCATGGTGCAGCTTTTGCATATCTATATTTTTTTGCCATTTTATCTCTCCTTTAAGTGATGTTCTTTATTATGTTTCTATTATAACGTGTAATTAACAAGAAAAACACTAAAAAACATCACTTTCTAACGACATTTTGTTACAATTTTTTAATGGAGATTCAACAATTTATATTAAATTCAATGTGTGCGCTTAGCTAATACTTCCTGCACTCTATCAAATGTTGATTTATTAATAAAAGTAGGATAGTTGTGGTAATAAAGCTTTCCTTTCCAGCGTTGCATACCGTAATAGAATGGATTTTTGAGTATATCGTTTACACAGGTTTTTGAAACAGGCACACCTTTCTTGTTTTTCAATCCCAAAACATGTGCTAATTCGGTTAATTCTTTTATTGTATACAACTCTGTCTCATAAGCCATAAACAATTTCGCAATGATGGAAGCTGCCTTAGGCTCTACAACAACATTCGAGTGACCGGAAGCATCTCGAGTATTTTTATAACCAATAGGAGCCAAATGCATAAGATATCCCTGTTTTACATAATAGATTTGTGCTTTTTTTATGTTATTATTATACCATTGAATACAATACACATTTGAAGTCATCATTAAATAACTATTTCTTTTATCAATAATTAGTGCTTCTTCATATGAATGTATAGTTACTTTGCCACCTATTACAAGATTTTTAAATAAATACATTAAATTAAAATATAGGAATTTAGTTACGATATGAATTTTACCGGTTTGTTCTCTGACAAAAGCAAGCATATCATTTGCATTTTTTTTAGCATCTCTTGGAGTACATAAATATATTTTTATAACTTCAAGATTCTTGTCGCTACAGTAGTTAATTAGATTATCTATTATATTTTTGCTCGCTTTTCTTTTAACAGAACAAAAAATTACCGCTTTTTCTCTATTCGGACCAAAATTTTCTTCATCACCAAATATTATATTTTTCATTTTATTTATTCCTCTTGTTATTATTAACTTTTACATTCACCGGTATGTCGAGATTATTTTTATTTGTAAAACCGTTTTTTTTAATGTTTTTCCATTAGTTGACATCAATGTCATTTAATGAAACATCCTCTGTCTTGTCTGATTTTTCGGCTTCGTAAATTGCTTTGGCACCAATCGCAAAAAATTCTATCAATCTGTCTGCCATTTCATTAAGTTCAGCATCCGTAACGTCGGGATAAAGAACCGATAGCTCTTGAGCGAGCAACTCTTTACAGTTTTTCATATTGCATAGAATTTTCGTTGTGTGCATATTCTACTGATTTAAAGTTCCAATTCTAATTTATAGCAGAATCGCTTTTTACGCGCGGGATTGCTTCATATGGTAGTAGGATTTAGTAGCATTCATAAAATTTTATCTCTTTCGATTAAATGACACCGATGTCAGTTAATCAGAAAAAATTAATGAAATAGAAATTTTATCTGCGATTTTGTGAAAAAAAGTAATTCTATAAAAATATGTAGGTTGACTGTCTAACCGTAGCGATTGACCGGTAAAACGGCAAAAGAAGTTCGTTTGGGCTCCTTTGTGTTTAATTATTAAGATATGAATTAAAATATGGATCTGATAAATGTTTGTATAAATCAATACTAATCTAGAAAATGCAGAAGAAGTAGCAGTTGGTATATAGCAGTTAAGTCTGACTTATAACAGCAGAATACAACAAGCTGAAGTCAAATCAGATACACAATGACAAGATGTCTCTATGTATCGCAAATGACTGAAAGCTGTAAAAGTCTGCGTCGCCAATAGAGCTGATGACAAGATAGCCAGTAGCTGAGATGTCATTATCGTTACGGCGACATAAGCAGACTTAAGCATACTCTGACTGTTGCTTCTTCTTTATCTGTTTATCTGAATATCTTATTACTTCTTTCTATTATTCTATCCATACATATTATGCTTTTTACTATAACTGAAAATAAAGTAATATTGTAGCGAGATTTTTAGGCAATTTATAAACTTTATCCGGTAAATAGTTAACACGTCTTCTATCCTCAAATGTTTGGAATAATCATCAATACAAGTCAAATTGCTATCCTTAGGACTCATTGAACGCCGTTCGGCAAGCCTCTTTTTATGAAAATGGTAAATTGTCAGCCAAAATTAAATTCGTTGTTATGGAGTCAAAAAATGAACAATCTTAAAAAAACACAAAAATTAAAAAATATCATTAATCGTTGGATGCAGTCATATAATCCTACCCATTTTCTGACAGTGAGATTGCCGGAGCATATAGAATCAGCTAATTTTGATATATCGCAACGAATCTTAAAGAGAGTTATGGCAGCTTTTGAATATCGTTTGCTTGGCCGGCATTGGCATAAAAAGCATTTACCATTTATTGTGGCTACAGAGAAAGGACATGGAACTGTTTGGCATTATCATATATTATTTAACCAGCAGACATTTAGCGAAGAAAGCTTAAATCTAGCCATATTCAGGACAATTACAGCGTTAAGATATCCATTTTATTCATTGGAACTGGAGAAAATTATGCAATATAAAGATTATGTTATCACATATTGCTCAAAAGAAATCCGTATTAAACAGTTTGATACTTCCGAGAGCGATAAAATAATCCCATCGCATGTATTGTTTGATATACCTGTCAAAAATCAAAATCCGATTAATTGACATCAACGTCATTTAATGGAATTGGAAAAATAATTTTAAAAACGGTTTTACAATTCAATAAAGTCACGACATATCTGCATTATCAGAGCGATTAAGCTGTTATAAATCATCGTGAATATGTAAAAAAATGTTGGTATGGACTTAAAAAATGGCCCTATACAATCAAGTTTTATCTCTACTGATTAGTTTATAGTAAAAAATAAATCTATGCGTATAGGGCTGAAAAACAAGCTTTTGTGTTTGTGTTACCATTCATATACAGTCATGATAGTCAAAACTCTATTGGTTATATCAGGATTAGAAGGGTCCTCAGACATATACTTGTGATTTAGGTCATAATAATCTATTTTCCATAAGATTTTTTCACCTTTATAGTCAAAACTTCCAAAATCATGTTCTTTATAAGGGTCATTTCCTTCATTAAAATCATTGAAATTCCGCACCATTGATATGATATTTGCCTTATCTTCTGAACTCATGGCAGCAATACCGGCGGTCAAAAGTACCTGACCACCGATAAATGTATGCCTAAAATTATCATTTAATGTTGCAATATAAGTCATTAGTTAGCACTTCCAAATTTGATGTTGGTTTCTGATAAAAATTCAGCAAAACGACGTAAAGCATTTATCACGCTACTATGGCTTCTCTTGCCATAAGATGACTTTTTACCGGTATTTTCATATTGTGGCATTATCTCAGCTAAATGTTGTGCAAGATGTTCATAAGAGATTTTTTCTTTACGGCAAAGTCTTTCTAAACGTGCCGGATAGTCAATAGAAGTTGTAGGTCTGTAATTCTTTGCTAAGAGATATTCTTCAAATTGTTTTTGCATGGTATTATTCCTTTCAAGATTAGTTAAGATGATTGATATTTATTAGTTTTGGTCGACATAGACAATTTCTGTTATGACGGCACAACCGCGAGACTTTTCAATCTGACAAGCTTCCATTGCTTCGCGTAAAGACCAATAGATTGTTGGCATCAAAATTCCGTTTACTTTAATTTGCCACATGTTATTTCTCCCTTCAAATAGTGTTATTACTCATTAACTATTTGAATCATATCGTAAATTTTTGCATTCGCGAGCCCCCTAAATTACTAAAATGTGCATTTTTTTCTATTTTTTGCATATAGTGAATCAAACCATTGTATTTAAAAGAAAAAATAAATACCAAGCCCCGTGCGTAACTTGGTATTTATGGTGAAAATATGCTAAAACACTGATAAAATATTAAAGTTCTAGCTTTCTACCTTTGTGTTTATCAGATTTTGAGCTATTCTCTGATAAAGGTTGTATAGTATTATCTTTAATATTTCTACGCCTTCCAGAAGAAGTTACTGTTGTCGTAATTGTTCCTGTGTTAGAATCAGATACAGAAGAAATATTGAAATTACTCGGTTCATTAACTTCTGATTTTATATTTGTTTCTACATAAACATTAATGTTTTTTGATTCAAGCAAGGATTTTACATTTTCCAAATATTGGGCAGAAGAAAAAACAGAAACATTTATTTGAGCTATTAATTTTTTATCCTTATCAAATATATTAATAGCAGATATTTTATTTTTAAGAAATTCATTTTTATCCATAGTTGCATAACTTATATCAGTCCATGGTATCTTAAATTTTCCAAAAACTGATCTATATTTAGATTTGATAGCTGAACTACCAGACAAATATACATCATATATTTCTAATCGATTAGTGCTATATATAATTGTAATTGTAGGAATCAGAAGCATTGGAACCACACAAATAAGCAGTATATCCATCGTTGCCAAGAATGTTATTTTAGTAGATATTGATATTACCAGAATCAATATTGTAAAAATCAAATACATTATTACACACTTAGAAAATTTCTTTTTAGCATATGTATCTTCTATAATTTCTATCGCTTTCATCTTATACCTCTTATATTTGATTATAAATCTATTCTTCTGCCACCTAAAGAACTTGGTTTATCACTTGCCTTAATAGATACAGATGCACTTATGGCATTTTCATTTGCCCAATTTCTCAATTCCTTAAAATCTTCTATGCGCATTTTAGCCATAGGTACCATTCTTTTTAATACAATATTAAAATCATCCATGGATAAATCAGCATCTGCATCACCATTGGTTTTGCGAGCATATGCTTCCATTAGTGAATCCTTTACCCATGCTTCTATTTCAGCACCGGATAAACGAATGCTTTCACCTAAATTTTCTTCTCCAGAAAGTTCAGCTAGCCTAGCAATATCAAAACTAGATATATCTCTATTTAATTTGCTGATGTGGATTTCTAAAATCTTTTTGCGTTCTTCAAAATCAGGTAAATCAACAAAGAAAATCTCATCAAAACGGCCTTTTCTCAATAACTCAGGAGGCAAATTTCTTATATTATTAGCTGTTGCAAAAGTAAATACCGGAGAAGTCTTATCTTGCATCCATGTCAAAATATTACCAAAAACTCTTGATGTCGTTCCACCGTCACCACCGCTTCCTGATAGCCCTTTCTCAATTTCATCAATCCAAAGTACACATGGTGCAATAGCTTCTGCTGTT
Source organism: uncultured Pseudomonadota bacterium (assembly GCA_902763155.1). GTDB lineage: Bacteria > Pseudomonadota > Alphaproteobacteria > RF32 > CAG-239 > RUG410. The sequence continues at coordinate 126,038 of CACWQS010000002.1, forward strand.
TTCAAAGCTTGTCTGATGTTTGCTTCTGAATCGCCAACATATTTACCGAATATTTTGCCCATATCAAGTTTCAAAAGAGGCATATTCCAAGCACTTGCTATACATTTGGCTATTAAACTTTTTCCACATCCAGGTATGCCGACCAACAGCACTCCTTTGGGTGGGTTCAAACCAAATGCTTTTGCATCATCAGAAAATGTTTTCCCTCGAAGATTAAGCCATTTTTTTAATATATTCAAACCACCAACATCTTCAAGAGAAAGCTTGTTTTCTATATATTCTAAAATTCCACTTTTGCGAATAATTTGTTTTTTTTCATTTATGATACTTCTGACATCATTCATATCTAAGCGATGATCTTCAACCAAAGCACGCGCTAAACAATTCTCTATTTCTGCATAAGTCAACCCGAGGGCAGCATTAATTAGAGAAGATACAGTTTCTTTGGAATCATCAATAATTACGCCAGATACTTGTTTATATTCATTAATAAACTTCAAAATTTGTTGTGATACTTCATCTTTAGTTGGTAAAGGATAATCTATTACAGTAATTTCAGAGCTTATACTTCCGTCAATTTCTGATTTTGGAGATACTAAAATACAATTACATCTATATCCGTTTGTGCGAATATTTAAAGCAAATTCCTTTAATCTTCTTTGATAAACAGCTCCCATTTGCGATGACGATATAATCGGCATAACATCATAAAAGACAAAAATGGTAGGTTTGTTTGATTTTGCTATTGTTTCACAAATATCTATAGCTTTTTTTAATTCTACAGAGCTAGCATCAAATTGTTGTGTTGAGGATTTTAAGCCTGATGCAATACTCCAAGTCACTAAGTCATGTTTAAGCGCTGATGCTGTAATCTGTATATCCATTGATAAACGATCTTCTTCTGTTGATTTAATCAAAATCAATGGATAACGAGCCTTCAAATAATTTTGTAATTCTTCAATAAATTTCATAATAAGTCTCCTATATTGCTTGTTTGTATAACCCGGTAACCTGTACATTATTATCACCAATAATAATTTCTGTATTTAACCACGGTTTTAGTTCTTCCTTTTTTATACGATTGCTGCTTAAAACTAGCTTTTTGCCATAGAAAGGATGCGAAAGTAGATTATTATATCTTCCGAGCAAGGCTGCATCAATTTTTTTTAAGAGTATCAAATTTCTTGAATCCTTTCTGATTTCATCAAAACTATAACCAGAAAATAGTAAGATATCTAAATTTTTGTTTATTAGACTTAGCAATTTACTTATGGCATCGACTTGCATTAGAGGTTCACCACCTGTCAAAGTTATACCGCGAATATCTACTGTGCAATTAATTGTATTTGCAAGCTCATTAATATCTACATTATATCCAGTCATAATATCGTGTGTATTAGGATTAAAACAACCTTTGCAACGAAGAGAACATCCTTGAGTCCAAACAACAAAACGGTCACCAGGACCATTAACATTAGAATGTCTCAAAATATGATGTATTCTTATGGTGTTAGGTGTAGTCATTGTGAATTTCCTGTTTCTATAAGGCTATATAAAGCTAAATCTCCTTCCGGTTCTTCATAATATTCTTCAGTCCATTCGGAGTTTAATTCAACCTCTGATGATGACAACATATTTTCCAATGCCTCAGTCAATGAAACACAACTCTGTCCCTTTATTCCGTACACCTCTTCAAATACTCTGCCATTGTTGAATTTGATCAATATATTCTTCTCATACATCGTTCCAAAATGTATAGAAAAACCTTCATCGGTTTTTTCTAAAATTGCATTTATACCTTTTTCATTCATTTGCTTAACAAATAATTTTGAAACTTCTTCTATGTATGTTGTTTGAAATTCTAGCGCTAATCGCTGAGCTTTTATCTCATTTGATACATTCATATTATACTTTTCTATAGACAACTCGAAATGATTATCTACTTGCTCTAAAAAATAGTTAAAACCTTTATTTTTACAATTAAAAACAGAATATGAAGGTAATGAAGTCATATAATCAGGATATTCATCTATAAGCCATTTCATTCCAGAATATTTGCGAATTTCTTTTTCCTGCATTTTTAAATTAAGCCTTTTACATGTTGAAAAAAGGCATTCGCTGTTTGTATATTGAAAATCAAATTTTGTATAATGAGACATACTAGAAAACCTTTATTTACTTATTGGTTACATTTTCTCGCCGATTATCCCATAAAAATTTCTTCGACACATACCCAATAATACCATTGTTTTCAAATTTGACCCAACCATTCATATCTTCTTGCATAAAAATACTGTCACCATATTTTAGTTTCCCTATAACGTCGCATTCCGTTTTAGGACAAGACCTGATATTTAATATTTCCGTACTAACGATATGGGTACCATTAACATTCAGATTATTTAGATTTATAATTTTCTGTTCATATTCATTTATTTTTTTAATTGTAGCATCTATACTCTTCTTATTATTCATCAGATTTTGTTTAGCTTTATCACATGTGGTATTACCGTATTGTTTTATGTTATTTGCGCTACATTGTTGTTGCTGACGTTCAACCAATCTGGCTGTTGCATTTTGCTTGCTTTCTAGTGTATTTTTAGCTTCCTTTAATTCTTTTTTATACCTATTTAGCAGTTTGGCTTTTGCATCATCGCAAGCTTTATGACCTGTTTTTGGTAATTGTTGTGCAGAACAATATTTTTTTACATTATCAAATTCTTTCTGAGGTTCCTCTGAGCATGATTGTAATGCCCCATAAAGCAAACATCCTGCTAGAAACACCCAAAAGTATGGATGATTTCTTTCTTCAATTCTTCCTGTTTTAGGATCGATTACATATACTGACATATCATTGTTCCTTATATATTTGTAACTGGTTTTTCTGAAATTTTCTGTATTGATTGACACCTGCATAAAGTAATGTCATCAATCTTGGGTGTAACAAATTTTCGTGAATTAGATGGCGGATTATCTTGTGCCGTCAAATAAAACTTGCGCCAACAATGAGTACAAAACACAGAAAATCTCCAGTCATGATTATGTTCTGAGCCATGATGTGGAATCTGAAATTGATTAACATTATTCAATAAATTGCCAAAGTTCTGCTTAAAGCCTTCTATTTGCTTATTTGTTTTCATCAATGCATCACCGGTATGTAACCAATTTTCAATTGCATCATCGTATCTTATGGACACTTCATTCATACCACAGTATAGGTTGAGCATAATTTTATGTGAAACTCTCGCAGAATGAAAAGTTTTTCTATAGGCCGTGACAGCTTTTTTCCAAAAATCTTTATTATAAGTTTTTATTTGATTGACCAAATCGTCAACATCTACACCTTCCATTTGCAGATATTTTGAAAAACGTCTTTCATCATTAGGTAATATATTCGTAACATATGACTTTAGAATAATATCGTCCACATTTTTTTCAAACTCTTTTTCGTGTCGAATAGTTTCATAACGATTTTCGTCATTTTTTACATCTCTGATGTATTGTTGCAGTTCTTGCTCTTCTTCTCTATTTATATCGCCACTAAGCTCTTTTTGAATAATGTAATCACAGATAAAGATTATCTTCTCTATTACTGATATGTAAGGCAAAAAGATTTTCTTCGGCGTACTTTCAATATCATTCAATAATTTTGAAAGTTTGTTATAATGGTCTTCATGTAAATGTGAAATGAAAATATGCAATTCTTTGCAATGCTTAATTTTATTATTTATATCTTTTAAATGAGCATTCCAATCAGCGTTACTATCTCCACCACAGTCATAAATATACGCATAATCGCCAACGATGCCGAGATGTAATCCACCTTGACCGACAGGATATTGATGATGATATACGTTAACCATTACGCGTTTTTCCTTAAGGTAAAAGTTATTTGCATAATGGCATAAACCAACGTTTTTGACCGCTTAGCAAAAATCGATTTTAATACTTATTATCAAATATCTGAAAAATGCTTGAATGCATTGAATTTACTAAATTTAATTAACTTTCGCACAAGAATTCATAGAACGTCAAAAAGTGGTTGATTTAATCGTTCTATTAAATGTGCCACTTTTTAACATAATTTTGGAGGATTTTAGCATGACAGTTATCGGATACATCAGGGTTAGTTCGAATAAGCAAACACTGGAACATCAGCGTTTTGAAATAGAAAATTTTGCACTTAAAGAAGGTATAAAAATTGACACGTGGATTGAAGAAAAAATATCAAGCCGAAAAGCCTTAGATAAGCGTAAACTCGGAGAATTACTAAATAATCTGCAGAAAAATGATATACTTATTACTTGTGAAATATCCCGACTTGGCCGCTCTTTGCTTGAAGTTATGAAGATTCTTGAAACATGCCTTAATAAAAACTGTCAGGTCTGGACCATAAAGGAAAACTATCGCCTCGGTAATGATATACAAAGTAAAGTTTTGGCCTTTGCTTTCGGTTTAGCAGCAGAGATAGAACGTAACCTCATATCACAACGCACTAAGTCAAGCTTGGCTAACATCAAAGCCACCGGTAAAAAGCTTGGGCGACCTTTTGCCGCAGAATCAAAAAAGTTGAAACTAAGTAAAAATGCGCGAAAATTAAAATTGTTATGGGAAAAGGGCTTATCGAAAGCGGCAATCGCACGCATTTTTGGCGTTCACCGTTCAACCGTCCGACATTTTATCGACCGACTGGAAGCTCTAGGTTCATAAAAGACCATACCGTAACCCCATACAAACGAATCGCTTTTTTACTTGCAACTATAATCAAAACCGAATCCGGCTGTTTTGGTGCAATTTATGGCTGAATGCGACACAACCGACGGCTTTTTCTGCGTTCTAATCACGCTTAAAGGCGCAATCGGTGATTTACCATCAATTGAGTGCGGTGAAGACAGTGATATAAAGTATAATGCTACCTTCTTGTAATAATAATCGATAATTAGTTGAAAAGACATCTACTACCATTCATTATTATCCTTTAGGGCTTCGAATTTTTTTGCCATAGTTGGATTATTTCTTGTTAAACGCTTAACCGACAGATCTTGAGCTTTATTATTTGCAAGTCGTAAATTATTCTCTGAAGATAACAAAGCATCTTTTGTTTTCTGCAAATGATCTATTGTCTTATCTATTTCTTCGATTGCTTTATGAAATTTATCACTTGCCAATTGATAATTGCGACCAAATTTATCTTTAAAATCATTCATTTCCGCTTCGAAATTAGAAATATCAATATTTTGATTTTTATATTCCGTTAATTGCTGACGATATTGGATAGAATTCATAGCTGCATTTCTGAGTACTGTTATAATCGGAATAAAAAATTGAGGTCGAATGACATACATCTTTGGATATTTATATGATACATCAATAATGCCAGAATTATATAATTCGTTATCGGTTTCCAAAAGTGAAACTAAAACAGCATATTCGCACCCCTTTTCATTACGATCTTTATCAAGTTCTTTGAGAAAATCTTCATTTTTATGCTTAGTAGCAGTTGTGTCCATTTCATTTTTCATTTCAAACATAATAGAAATAAATTCAACACCCTCTGAAGTAGATTCTTTGTATATGTAATCGCCTTTACTTCCTGTCTTTACATCATTATCCTTCTCAAAATAGGCATTTTGAAAACCGGTAGCTCGCAATTTATTAAATTCTATTTCACAATGTTGTTCTAATGTTTCTCCAACCATTTTGGTTGACATTTTAGTTTTCAAATCCTTATAAAACTCTATTTGCGTATCTTTTTCTTTGAGCCTAAATTCATAATTTTCCTTAAGATTTTGTTCTTTGACCAAAGCATCTTTTTCAGCTTCATTTAACTTCGCAGTTAATTCTGTAATCTGTTTCTCTTTAGCATTTATTTCATCATTTTTTGAACTTTCCATTTTGCTAACGGCTATTTCTTTATCCTTATTATTGGAAGCAATCTCTGCTTTTAATTTTTCTATTTCTTGCTTTAAATCAGATATACTATTAGCCTTTTCTAAATCTTTATCTTTTGCTAACGTAACTAATTGCGTTTTTAACAAAGAAATTTCCTGATTTAAGGTTGAAACAGATTTTTCCTTATCTGCTTCAGCTTTACTTTCTAATAATTTAAGTTCGTTCTTTCTCTCTTTTTCAAAATTTTCAGCTTGTGTTGCTAATTGTTCCTTTAGCATATAAATCTCTTGATTTAATGCAGTTTCGGATTTTTCCTTCTCCCTTCTAACTTTACTTTCTAAAAGCTTTATTTCATTTTGTTTTTCCTTTTCTATATGAATCATTTGTTCATTAATTGCTTTATTAAATTCTTTATCTCTAACCTGTGCCAAAATGGCAGTATAACCAGATTCATCTACTGTAAAAACTTCTCCACATTTGGGACATTTTATCTCAGGCATCTCATTTCTCCTCTAAATCTATGGTATATTTTACACCATTATATGTAAAACGCTGAGTTTGAAAGAATATTTTTGCTTCTATATCTTTATATATTCTTTCAGATAATTTTTCGTTATTTGCAATTTTGGCTTTTACAAAAGTATATAATTCATTTAGAACAGGAAAATGTTTAGTTGGTATTTTTTTTATTATTTCATTTATTTTTATTAAATCAATATCCACTTTTTTTTCTTGCATCATCTTAACTAAATATTCTACACTTCCTTGATAAAAGATCTTATAAATATCCTCCTTAATTCTTGTGTGAAGATATTTTTGTGTTAAATCTAAATCTTCTGACCTTAATTTTTTAGGAGTAATATTCATCAAAAGATTTTGATTCTTATAAGGATCTTCGCTTATCATTATACCCAAATCAAATTCGTCTCTATTCCAATTAGGATAATATTTTTTAAATATTTCTATCTGAATATTATTCATTTTGTTATTAAGTTTTCTTTCTTTATCAGGAGTTAATTCTTCAAAATTTACAAAGAAGGCATTATATACATTTAGGTATTCACTTTTTAATTCTTCATCATCCAAGATTATTTGCCCTTGAGGATTATATTTTTCATAAACTCCCCCCATTCTTGGATAAGATTCATGAACATCTCTATTGTATTCAAATAAATACATGAAGAAACTAAGAAATAAATAATTTACAGCTGTATCATAATCCTCGATTTTTGAATATAAATTATATAATCTTGAACAATCATATGACGTTATTTCTCCCTCATTAAATGATTTAACCTCATCATCTAACTTACTTAAATAAAAATTTTTGAGCTCACTTTGCCAATCATGTGATGGATTACTGTTGTAAAATTCATTCATTTTCCATATAGATATTTCGCTAAATTCATTGTCAACTATTTTGTTTATGCATTTTTGTTCTTCTCTTGTTAAAGTTTCATCCGTTCTATCTTCTGTAAAATTTCTTAGTACTGATAAATCATTATCTTCTAAATGCAGAAAATAATTATCAAAATGCATAATATTACGATTACTACTCTGTTTATGATACCATAAAACATAATCATTTTCAGATAATTCTTTCTCTCCTTTAGGCGTTATTTTGTAATTTCTTTTAGGAAAATGTCTGCTTAATATATCAAGATCAATATTATTTACTAATCTGGATATTAATTCTGTTTTATTTCCAGTTTGCTTCAGATTATTTAACTTAAGTTCATTCTTAAGTTCAGCATTAGTGTACAAATTCAAAGATGATGCTATATCACCTTTCTCTATAAAACCTTTTTCAAGTAGTAAATTTATGATGGACTTAATTTTAGAATTTGTAACATGATATCCTTGCCAAAACCCCTGAAAATATTTTGCATCAGTAGAAAAATTAGGGGCAAAATAAATAATCAAAATTTCATGTGGATAAAGTCCATTTTTACTTGGTTGTATTCTAGCCATACATTCTTTTAAAATTAAATTTCTTAAAAGCTCACTTTCTGATAATGGATCGTAGTCATCAAAATACTCTTCACAATTTTCATTATCACCTATATTGTTATCCCAAATCAACTCCACATCCCCCTCTTATGATATAATCATAATGCTGTTATACTATTATAAAATATCTATCTAATCAATGATTTTTATAATTTTTTTGCTATACTCAACTATGTAAAAATTAAAATTGTTAAAAAAAGGAGCTATCAAAAGTAGCAATCGCACGCATTTTTGGCGTTCACCGCTCAACCGTCCGACATTTTATCGACCGACTGGAAGCTTTAGGTTCATAAAAAGCCATACCGCCACTCCAGGCAAACGAATCGCATCTTTACTTGCAACTATCAACCAAAATCAAATCCGGCTATTATGGTACAATTTATGGCTGAATAAGGCACGACCAAGGGCTTTTTCTGCGTTCTATATAATATAAATTTTTTGAGGATTGAAAAAATGACAGATACTTTAGATGAAACAGCCAACGCTAAGCAAGCTGTGTTATTTATATGCGGTGGTATCAATGAGGTCGCCGAACAGATTATAACCATGCTACGTTACTGCTGGAAAAAACACTTAAAAATTGTTGACCTATTTTTGGACATATCAGGAAACGCCAAGCATGAAAAGCAATGTTATGAGGATTTGCTCGCTTTTATTAAATATGTAGATACCAAAACAGCGGTGGTATTTTATGATAACAAAACTTTTCATAAATACGCTGATACAAAAGATTTTCTCCGCTTCACCGCAACAAAAAAGATTGAACTACATATCGCCAAAAACCGCATTATTTTAAGCAACCCGAATTAAAACCCATACAAAAAAAGAGGCAGCCGTAGCCACCTCTCTTCCAAATTTGCAGATTTACAACTTATTCCGCCTTATCGCTTTCAACTGTATCAGCCGTTTCAGTTTCTGATGTTGCTGTCTGAGTTATATTGTCATTAGCCGGGATTGGTAACGAAGTCATCAGAGCGCGAACATGTGGAGCACAAAAGTGCTGACCAATTGCCTTACGAAGGCTGTTCTCAACCTTTTCATCAAGCATACCATTTTCGTCACGTGGCAAATCCAACGCATCCAGAAAATCGTCTCTACATGCTGAGATTCTAATAAGCTCTCTCAGTGAGAAAACACGGCAATCTGTATATTTTCCTGTTGCACAATCATAACGGCCACAATGGATTGAGTACAAATCACCAATGCTTCCGTTTCCGGTTGTAATGGTAGGACAAGTATCTTGCCAATTACAACGTGTAAAACCTCTATTAAAACGCGCACAACTAGGCTCGCCGGCATCGGTTAATGGTTGATGTTCGTCATCATTATCCCAAGCAGAGCAACCTGTTGGTGTAACTTCCAAGAAGTTAATCAGATAATCCGGCAATTTTCTTGCATAATGCCATGGGTCATCAGGGTCAACTTCACCATTAGCCAAGCTTTTTAAATCGCCGATAACCTCCCAAAGCATTTTTTTGGTGCCGGTTTTGGCTGGAAACTTCCAAACAGTATCGCTGATGTCTTTACGACATCCAAGTACGATTACTCTTTCCCGTGATTCAGCAACTCCGTAGCTTTCGGCCGAATATATGCCGAAATTAAGATGGTATTCATCGCCCAAATCATCGCGTAAATACTGACCGATACAACGTATATTGCCTTTTTCATCTTTCAACACATCATGCGCAACCTGCGGTTTAGCATCAACAAATCCCGGCACATTCTCAATCACAAAATATTTTGGCTTTGTGCGTTTAATAAATTCTGCCGTATAATAAAACAAGCGGGCTTCAGGCTCTTTGCCTTTGTTCGGCGAGTTATTCAAGAGTGAAAACGGTTCACAACAAGGCGAGGCCAACACTAACTCTGCGCCAGATTTTATATGAGCTTCTACGACTTGTTCAAAGATCTTCGGGTCCATAAAATCCCCTTGAATACCAATAGCTCTATGGCTTGCATAGATTTTACTATGCCATTCAAATCTTTGCGGGTCAAGCTCGTTAAAAACTCCGCAAATTATATTTAAGCTGTCAAGCAAGCAGCAGCCCATACCGATATTGGCAAACAAAGAAGTGTAATACATCGGTTTATCAAGATGAAGCGTTTTAACTTCGGTTTCTTCGATGAAATCTAACTTAAACTTTGTGTGTTTGATGTTTTTATTCGTCTTGTTTGCATCTGCTTTAGCCTTTGCCGACTTAGACAAAGCAAGTGCGCGTGTCGGAATTTCGTTCTGTTTCAACGCAATTTCGATAGCTGCCTTTACCCCTTCCCAAGTCAGATGCTGAAAATCGCGAGCTTGTCGCACACTTAAGTGATAATCGTCTCTGATTATCTCTTTTTTAGTGCGAATTTTTCCGGTTTTCCTTCTTTTTGAGCCAGCCTTCACGCCTTTTTGCGGCTCAATTTTTAATAATTGCTCTCCAATATAACATTCGAGAATCAATAAATAAGCAGCATAATACTGTGCGCGAGCACGGCGCTTATGATAGCCTTCAATCGAAAATGGAAACGTATCCAATTTTTCTCTTTCGGCATCCACCCAATCACGCAGAGCATTGACCGTATCAACCAATGCATCTGGTGTTGGTCTTTGTGGCGGAAATAAGTTACTGTTTGCAGCACTTTCCACCAATTCTTTTAACTGCTCTTCATTAATCTGATTCGTATCAAGAAATTTTTGAACAGTTAAAGTTGTTATATCTTGCAACTCCTCCTTAAAATCCGAAGGGTTGCTGACAACTTCTTCTTTCAAGGCTGTATTGCCCTGATTTATAAAGTTATCTCTTCTTTTTAATACAGTTGTTAATGCACTCCCTAAAGAGTTTGTGCTGTTTTCATTTGCAACTATAGTCGCTTCAAAATTTTTTTCTGACATGACTTTTTTCCTTTATCAGAATGTTACTTGCTTGGCAGGTCATCCGCCGCGCTTCTGATATGGATTAAAACATAGAAATTTATTTTTTGCATTATTATCTGGAAAGTGTCTGTTTATTATATATCCTTTTGTTTTTATGATATTTTATTCTAGATATTTTTTCTACATTAGGTAAATTTTTGAAGTATTCAAGCTCTGGTATGTAATAACGTGGAGCACCTTCGGCATAATCAGTATATAAACATTTTTTGGCAACATGAACATAAAAAGCTTGTTTTTTGATACCTAATCGTTTCATCGCTTCTTTACGTGTTTCCCATTGTTCATATCCTTGCTTTGTATAATCAACGTCGGAGTATATTTCGTCTTGCTTTTTGTCTTTATAGTGATGATGAACCTTTAATATTTTATGCGTAATCTCTGCATTATAATAGCCATCACGGGTTGTTGTTATTTTATTTTCAATACCGAATTTCATCATTAAATCGCTTGCTGTCTTAAAATCAATGTTAAAAATGTTTGCTAAATCTCTCGTTGAATAAACATAACCAACATCAGTATATCTCTTTGCTTCAGGATTCGGTCTTATGCTCCTTGCATGCTCTCCTGTGATTGGCTCAACTTCTATGAATCCGCTGATATAATTCTTCGGACTTTTTGTTGTAGCCATATAAACGAATGTATTAGCTTTATAATCAAATGCCGAATTTGTTGTCAAAGCATACAAAAAATCGCTATACCGGCTTAAAGCTGTTTTTTCGGCGCTATTATTCGGATTATTATAAGCAATATAAATCGCTGCATCTCTTGGGTTTTGAAGTTTCCCTGTTTTTTTAATATTTTCTAATAATATAACCAGTTTAAGTGTATCAACTGAAATATTTTCATCATCATACTGCAAATTATCAGTACTCTCGAAAAGGTAGCGCTGTATAAATACAACATTGTTATATAATTCAGTCATACTCGTTGAGCAGACAAAGTAGTTTTTATCACCATTGAAAATATATATGTCTACATCAGATTTTATACTTTTTAAGTGTCCGGATTGTATATAGCCAACAATCTTTTTGAAATAATCCAACGCATACCAAATTGTTACGCGGTCAAGATAATATTCCCGATTAGCAAATTCAAAATATCGAACCAACAACGGCATAATGCTTTGAGAATATTGTTGCCAATCTTGGTTATCACCAAAATTTTTATTAAATATTTTTTGCACCAAGCCATAATAGCTGGATGCGGTCGATTTGCTAAAATTTTTCTGTAACCATTCCCGAAAATCCGATTTTATATCACTCATTGGTCAAACTCCTTATGTTTATCTTATTTTATGCTGTTTTAAGAAAAAGTAAAACCGCAGTTTCCATATTTTTTCATTAAATGACATCAACGACAGATAATCGAATTTTATTCTTTAGTTTCACAAAATCCCAAGTCAGTTAAAATTTTTTGCAATAACCAAATCAAATGCGGACATCAACCATACCGTACTCCAACTGCTTAACTGATTGATTTTATTGTATACTTACCACAACGAGTTCGTAAAAATTCCCAAAATGCTTGTTTTTGAAAACATAACATCCGAACTCGGTTAAGTGATTGATTTAAAAAGAAAAAACAGGCTTTTGACAGCCTGCTGTTTGTGTTGGTGATCCCAACGGGATTCGAACCCATATTGCCACCGTGAAAGGGTGATGTCCTAACCATTAGACGATGGGACCATTCGTTTTTTTTCAAAAGCATATATACTTGTATTTTTTCATAAGGTCAAGTGTTTTTTTCGCCCAAAAATCATTTTTTTACATTTTTTTGCCTCTATTCCGCTCAAAATCCACTTTTTTGCTTGCGTTTGCGCATATAGCAGAGTATAAACAAGCAAATTTTAAGGCATAAGGAGCAACGCAAATGAAAGTAGATATTTTTGATTTTGAACTCGATAAAGAACTTATCGCCAAAAAGCCGGCAAACCCGCGAGATACTTCTCGTCTGCTCGACTTGTCTACGCCAACCGAAATCCATGACTTACATTTTTACGATTTACCGAAATTGCTCCGTGCCGGTGATGTAATGGTATTTAATGATACAAAGGTTATTCCCGCCCGCCTTTACGGTCAACGCGGCGAAGCTCTAGTGGAAGTAACCCTCTACCACCCCGATGACGGCATCAGTTGGTGGTCGTTCATCAAAAACTCCAAACGCCTGCATAGCGGCGATATTATCCGCTTTTATACCGATGAAATCAGCGCCGAAAATTCGACATTTTCCGCCGAAGTGGTGCAAAAAGATCAAGAAGACGGCGTGCTGATAAAATTTAATTGCACTGCTGATGATTTAGGCAAACTCTTAGAACAATACGGCTCAATGCCTCTGCCGCCATATATCAAGCGCGACAAACCTTTGCCGGGGCTGTGGAACCGCTACAACGATAAAGAAGATTATCAAACCGTATATGCCAAGCACGAAGGTGCAGTTGCCGCCCCTACCGCCGGGCTGCATTTTACCGATAATCTGCTACAACAAATCGATTCTATGGGAGTTAAACGCGTGTTTCTAACTTTGCATGTCGGCGCCGGCACATTTTTACCGGTTAAAACCGACGATACCGAAAGTCACAAAATGCACGCCGAATATGGTGTTATCTCTGCACAAACTGCCGATATCATCAACCAAGCCAAGCAGGAAGGCCGTCGCATTATCGCCGTTGGCACTACCTCGGTTCGTCTGCTCGAAAGTGCCGCTGATGATAAGGGCATATTACATCCGTTTTGCGGCGAAACTGATATTTTCATCACTCCCGGCTACAAATTCAAAATCCTTGACACCATTATTACCAACTTTCACCTGCCTAAATCGACTTTGTTTATGCTGATTTGCGCTATCGGCGGCTTAGAACGTATGCAAAAAGCCTACCAACATGCCATCAGCGAAAAATATCGTTTTTATTCTTATGGCGACAGTTGCATCATTAAATGTATAAATAAAATTTAAACTCTTTTATGCTAGCATTTCTATCGAATTTGCAGGAGAAAGAATGTGACGCATAATTTTGCCGATAACCTTAAATATACCTTCGGAACTATCAAAAGTTCCTTTATTCCGGCGTTTTTTATCGCCGTAGCATTGATTATGTTTTACGCTCAAAATCCGTTTGAATTTCAACTCAGCCAAATTTTTCACGCTGTTTTCTTAGGAATATCGGCCTTTACTGCAGTTTTTTTATATATTACCAATCAAACCAAACCTTTTTTCAGCTTGTTACAAGGAATAATCGTTTATGCCCTTATCAACTGGTTCAAAAAGGAATACAGCACCGATTTTGCCTTGCAACCGTATTATATTCTGCTTTGCTTTGCCGTTCCCGTCAATATGATTATCTTTTATTTTTTACCGCCACAACAATTACGCTCGTTACGCGGATTTTGCGTTACTATCGCCTTGTTGATAGAAATGGCCATTATTGAGCATTTTAATCGTTGGATATTGCTTATTCCGTATATTGATATAACATGGGAATCCATGCCGCTGTGGTGTGTTTTGCTTTGGCTTGTCTGCCTTACTATCTTAGCCATTAACATCAGTTTTAAAAATACTATTATCAATACCGGTCTTTTTTATGCCGATTCGGCACTGTTCTTGTGTCTTGCATACGCTCACCAAGCTTCGGCTCACAGCATCTTCGGCTTGGCCTTTACTGCCATTATTTTTTGCATTACCCTGCTGGATTTATTTTACCGCTATCATCACGACAGTTTGGAAAAAGTCAGCAGCTATAATTCATATATCTCCCGCGCCGGCAATAAATTTTTATTCAAATACACCGTTGCGGTATTTTGCATTGATAACCGCGAAAAACTGCTGTCTTCTATCGGTGAAGCAAATATACAGGTTTTAGAACAAATGCTGGTCAACAAAATCTGCGAATTTTCTCCGGAAGTAGAACTTTTCCGCTATAACGAAAACGAACTTATGATGGTGTTCAAAAACGAAGATGCCAAACATGCATTAGAATATTGCGAAAATATTCGCCGCACGATTGCCGCTTCGGAATTTATTTTTACTTCAGGAAAAACTCTTAAAATCACTATTTCAATCTGTGTTTCCGAACGCACCCGCAAATACATTGATGCAGATGTTGTAGCCGAACGCGGTCATAACGGCCTACAAAAAGGTTATCATTTCAACAGTAATATTGCCACTATTGCTTCTTAAAGTTGCAACCGGATTTAAGCGCACGCCAAATAAGATACATTCCCAATAGCACTACCGGCACAGATAAACATTGCCCCATTGTAACATGCCCGAACAAAAATCCTATTTGTGCATCAGGTTCTCTGAACTGTTCCACAAATGCCCGACAAGCCGCATACAAAAGCAAAAACATTCCGGAAATAAAACCGACACGTTCACGACACCATTTGCTGCGCCACATCAGATTGAGCACCACAAATAATAAAATACCTTCCAAACAAGCTTCATAAATCTGCGACGGATGCCGCGGCAAATACCCACCTCGCGGAAAGCGCACTGCCCAAGATACATCAGTTACCCGCCCCCACAATTCGTCATTAACAAAATTTGCCAAGCGGCCTAAAAAAATCCCTATCGGTACCACCGGAGACACTACATCAGTCAACTTTAAAAGCGGATACTTTAACTTCCGTGCTAACAAAGCAATTGCAATAATCACCCCGATAATCCCACCATGAAAAGACATTCCTCCGTGCCAAATAGCCAATATCTGCCATGGTTGCGCCAAATACGCACCGTCGCCATAAAAAAACACATACCCGAGCCGTCCGCCCAAAATAATGCCCAACGTAACGTAAAAGGCCACATCTTCCAAATTCTGCCGGCTAAAACCCAAATCATATTTTTTGTTTCGGCACGACACTAACCACCAACCGGCAATAATCCCCACCAAATAGGCCAGAGAATACCAGCGCAATTCAAAAAATCCTAAAGAAAAAAATATTGGCGAAATCGCCGGATATGCCAAACCTGTCATTTTTTCAGCCTTCCTTATTCCTAATTGCTTAAAAGTATATTAACAAAAAAAAGATAATCCACATCTAAAATTTTTTTATAAACATCTTTCTTTGTAACTATCTGTTTTTACGTTTTTATAAACAAAAGGTTAACATAAAAATTTCAAAAAAGTGGAAAACTTATTTGTTGAAATTGTTTTTTTGCTCAGAAATGTGTCATCTTAAAACCGAACCAAAAAACAAGGGAATTTTAATGCTCGCTGAAAATTTATTAAAATATAATCCGATTGACACCATTGAATGTTTGTTTGCCGAAAAACAACATTCGACAGAGCGTCGCAGCACTAACGAGGTGGTAGTGCAAATTCCCGGTAAATGGGATAATATGCTCCTTTTCTTTGCATGGGAAGAGCAAATGAATTGCCTCCATCTTTCATGCTTAATTAACATTGAACCGGAAGATGTCGCTCTCCCCAGCATATTTGAATTGCTTGCCTTACTTAACGAAGATTTGTGGGTCGGACATTTTTCGTTTTGGGAAGAAGCCCGCGCACCGTTGTTCCGCCACTCGCTTTTTGTTGATGAAACCGATAATAATCTGAACAATAAGCTGTCGCAAATCGTCAATATCGCCATCACCGAATGTGAGCGCGCTTACCCGATTTTTCACGCCGTATTCAAGCAACATATTTCACCGCGCCGTGCCATGATTCCGATAATGTTAATGTGATGATTATATTTTCTGCCACCTGATTCGACACTGTGCCAATTCATCGCCCGATTTTTTATCTCGAATAGAATGTAGACTTTCATCATTGTGTAAATCGCTCAATACAACTACTGTTTCACCGTATAGAGCTTCTTTTTTGTAACAAATTTCCATCTCCTGCACAAAATGCGTCAGCCGATACTCATCATCTAAACTTTCACTGGCCCAAAGCGGATATACAGTGTTGTTAACATGCTGATTCACATCTAAATCATCAAAACGCACTTTAAATTCTACCCGATTCGTCGCCTCACTCACTGCCGGTATTTTGGGAAAATCCGTTTCAATTACTCGCTCATGCACCGCTTCATAATCGGGAAAATATTTTTTAATCAACACCGGACGGCGCCGCTCTACATCTATCAACACCCATTGACTACTGGCTTTGATTATTTCATCGTTCGATTCGTTTTTAACCACAAAATCGCGCACCGCACCCCAAAGTTTAGCTTCTGCCGGCCAAGTTTCAATTTTAATAACTTCATTTTGTTTCGGCATACGCATAATCTGCACCAAATAATTAGAACCTACCCACGCCAAATTTTGCTTTAGGCAATCTCTAAGTCCCAACCCGAACGATTCGGCATGTTCCACAGCAATATCCTGCAATACATTCATTAAACTCAAAACACGCAAAAAGCCATGACAATCTGTTTCATGACTTCTTACCGTATATTCTTTAACGTATTTTGAAACACGCATTTTTTTAGAACAATTCCATATTACGTGTTAAACCGGCAACGCGATAGCTTTCAAAGCGATTTTCCAAACGTTTGGTATAAATCTCACCTTCTTTAGAATTACCGGAATGATAACGCTTAGCCGCTTTTTTCCAATCACGACCGTTTGATGAATAAAGCGTGCGCAAAAACTTAGCACTGTATCCGACATTTTTATCCGGATCCAAAGCATCTTCAATTGAAGAAAATGCCTTGCCATGATATTTCAGATTAACTTGCATACAGCCCACGTCAATACTGCTAATTCCCTTAGCCTGAGCCTCTTTAACGGCTTTTACCGCTTCTTCGCGATTAGCAAAGTAATATCCCTTGCCTTTAATATTTACAGTCCACGGCCAAGCCACATATCTGTTTTGCAGATTATCCCACTTACCGCTTTCAACCACGGCAATGGTCTGCAACAAATCAAAACTAACGCCGTATTCAGCACCCGCTGATTTAGCAGCTGCCGAACAAACAGAACTATCGTGAAGTTGTTGTTTTACCGGCAAAACATCAGTATCCTCGTTTGCATAAATAGAATTACTGAAAAGCACGAGCACACTGATTAGTAAAATAAAAAATCTATTAAACACGAGATGTGTTACCTTTTCCTAACTGTTCAATCAACATTTAGCTTCCCATCTTTTAAGAATTTCCGCCAAACTTTTACAATTCCGTAGAATTGGTTTCTCAAACAGTTGCCGTTATTTTAACCAACTTTTAAGGTTAATTTAACGAATTGTTAACATTCAGGAACACATATAGCACCTATTTTTTATAAAATCCAGTAAAAATATACTTTTTATTAAGTTTTTGCTTTTAATTTATTCTAACCATTTGAATATACTAACTTTATTTTTAAATTTTTTTTATTTATCGAGATCAATTTCGCCGTTTTTTACATTTAAAACTTAAAAAAATACCCGCATAACGCGGGCTAAAATAGCAAAAATTGAAATTATAACTACTTTCTTACTAAATCAGACAAATGAACCAGAACAAAACCTCTGTCTTCAACTGTTTGCAGCCAATCTTTCAGAGCCTTGTATGTCTGTGTATGCGGATGTCCTATTGCCACAGCAGCTCCATGCTTTGTTGCAATCTTTTCTGCCTGACGCAACTGTCCCATAACATAATCATAGTCATTTTCATTATCCAAAAACACATCTCGACTTATATATGGCACCCCAAACTCTGCCGCAGCCTCGCGCCCTGCCGATTTTCCCGTTGTTTTTGAATCCAAAAAATACCAACCGTTTTCTTTCAAAACTTCCATCACATAGCCAAGGCTCTTCAAACTTTCGGTAAATTCGCTCCCCATGTGATTATTAGCGCCTTTCATCCCCATACCATCAAAATATGCCATAAATTCGCGCAAATTTTTCTGCACTGTGGCTTTATCCATTTCCGGCGCCAAAGTTACCGGCGCCAAAGATGCACGCTGATGCGGCATCATTGGCACATGCAACATCACCTCAAAACCGGCATCTTTCGCCTGTTGCACTTGTTGCTTATTCGCAGGAGCATAAGGTAAAAACGATGCTGTCAACGGCTTTTTAAGGCTCAAAATATCTTTGGTATTTTGCGGACTTACCCCCAAATCATCAATAACTATGGCAATATATTTTTTATCTCCTGCTAAAGGCTTATTCGCAGCTTGCTCGTCCCTATCTTCATCACCGATAATTTCCTCATCAGATGTCTTATTTTGTGCCGATTCGTTAGCAAGTATTTTCAAAAATGCGGCCTGCTCCATATATTCGGCGACCGATTCGTCAAGCTCCTGTGCGATTTTTTGCGCCGAATGTTGCTCAAACAGCATCGGTGGCACCATAATATCCCTTTCCGCTACTGCAATTTCAGCCGTCGCCAACGGAAATCTATCCGTTTCCGGTCGCAACAAATCATAGACCACTACTAAACCTTCTATAAAGGCTATAGCCAGTAGAATATATGTAAAAATCAAACCTTTGCTAATCGACTTCATCTACTTAATCTTTCTTTTTTAAAGTTGGAAAAGCAATCACATCACGAATGGTTTCGGCACCGGTTAAAAGCATAGAAACACGGTCGATTCCCATCCCCATACCGCCAGTCGGAGCAAAACCGTTTTCAAGCGCATTGATAAAATCCTCATCAAGCATTTGCGCCTCATCATCACCATTTTCACGCGCCGCAACTTCAGCCTCAAAACGCTCTCTTTGTTCAAGCGGATTCGATAATTCGGAATAAGCACATCCGATCTCCATTCCACCCAAATAAGCATCAAAATGCTCCACCAAACGCGGATTACTGCGGTGTGTTTTTGCCAGCGGTGAAATATCGCGCGGCATATCCATCACAAATGTTGGTTCAATCAAAGTGTGTTCCACTTTTTCATCAAACACTTCTTGCACGACTTTACCCCAACAACTGCAAGCACTGGCATCTACTCCTACCGACTTTGCCATTTCTTGAGCTTCTGCCAAAGTTTGCGCTTTCATTAAATCAATTCCTGTTTCTTCTTTTATCAAATTAACTATCGATTCGCGCTTAAACGGCTTAGATAAATCTATCTCACGTTCGCCGAACATAATCTTCGGTTCGCCCAGAACTTCGGTTGCCACAAATCGTAACAAATTTTCAATTAAATTTGCCATATCATTATAGTCGGCATACGCCTGATACGCTTCCAAGCCGGTAAACTCCGGATTATGATTTTTATCTATACCTTCGTTGCGGAAATTACGCCCTATTTCAAATACACGATCAAAACCGCCGACAATCAGCTTTTTCAAATACAACTCCGGTGCAATCCGTAAGTATAAATCCATATCTAAAGCATTGTGATGCGTAACAAACGGTTTAGCATTTGCACCACCCATAATCGGGTGAAGCATCGGCGTTTCCACTTCCAAAAACTCATTCTGTTCAAAGAACCGCCGCACCGCCGAAGTAATCTGACAACGTTTTTTGAAAATTGCCTTACTCTCGTCATTCATGATATAATCAACATAGCGCTGACGATAACGTGCATCAACATCTGTCAGACCATGAAATTTTTCCGGCAACGGTTGCAATGATTTAGCGATAATATCAAACTTTTCGGCGGCAATCGTCAATTCACCGCGCGGAGTCCGCCGCACAAAACCGCTGACACCGACCATATCTCCCACATCAACACACTTTAAGCGCTCCATGTCTTCTTCCGGCAAAATCTTTTTGTAGCAAAATGCCTGAATTTTGCCGCTTTTATCTTTAATATCAACAAACATTCCGCTATTACGCACGGCCATAGCGCGACCGGCAATTGTCACGCGGTCTTCGGTATCAATACCCGCTTCCAAATCCTTATATTTTTCGTGCAATTCTGCCGCATACGCATTCGGCACAAAACGGTACGGGTACGGGTTATATCCTTTTTCCTGTAAAGCCTTTAACTTGTTTAATCTCGATTCGCGATGGATATTTGTTTCATTTGCCATATTATCTTCCTAACCTAAATTCATTACAATCTTGGCAAACTATAAACCGCTACAAAATATTTTGCAATAAAAATATCTTGCAACACAAACCAAAATATTGTAGTTATAATTATACATAAACTCGTTGTGGAGGATAATATGGCAACACAATTTTCTCACTTAAAATATATTTATTTAAGTTTACTTTTTTCTTTAAGCATCACTTTTCCGGCTTTTGCCGATGTTTGTTTTTTACCTGACGGCACATGTATGTCCGGTATAAAGATGGAAAAGCAAACGCTTGGTTCAGATGATGATTGTTCCGGCTATGGTGCTAAGAAAAACGGGAAAGGTTGGGATTGTTCGGATACCTGCCGTGCTCACGGGAATTTGTATTATAATTGCGTCGAAAAAAAGTGCACTTCTGGCTACACTCCGGGAATTAGCAGTTGTGAAGATGGTTATGTTTTTGATAGCGACAATTCTTATTCAGGCGACTTACTCTGCGGTAGGTGCTTAGAAGATAAGTGCCCTAATGGTTCACACTTAAGCCAAGAATGCGAAACTGCCGGATATCTTCCAGTCCAAACCCAATACTACGTAGAAGAATACCCTTGCTATATGTGTGTAAATGATAATTGTGATACCGGCTTTAGCAAAAAATGTAATTCTGAAACAGAATTGGCGCTAAAAGTTCAACACACCCAATACGGTTCTATATGCTACAAATGTTGTAATAATGTTTGTAGTAGAGGTTCTTTAGACGAGCCGATTTGTGATAGCGGAAAAACTTCACAAGAAGTTTCACGCACTGGTTGCGATAAACCATGCTATGAGTGCCGCTAAAATCGCCAATTTTTAAGCAAAAAAGTTCATTTTTATACATACCTCAAAGACTGTTATTGTGGTATGTATATTTTTTTATAAAAAAATCTTGAATTTTGTCAAAAAATAAGTTAATGTAAATTAAAATTCGAATTTTTTAGATAATAAATTAAAACAATCAGATTATGGAAAAAGCAAATCGTTTTTGCGCCGTGCTATTGGTAATAGTACTCGCATTGTTGGCTGTCTGCATCTGGCAGGCTCCCAGTGGGACCTTCTCCGTAGCAAATTGTTTTTGCTACTATTTCATGGCAATAGTCCTCATATTATTTCCTATGAGTTTGAATACCGAAAGCAAAGGTGAACGTAATCTTCCAATCTCCTTTCTAATGGCTTTCATAAGCATTGAGATTGGCATCTTTTTTAGTGTTGAGTTCTGGTGCTTACCGATTCTGGCAGCTGTATTACCAACTCTCTATTTTATGAGGTATTCTTGGATACACGCACATAAGCTAAACACAGTAGCTTTTGCAAACAACCTGTTCTATTTGCTACTCCTGAGCTATGTTTTTTGCCTTTTGGTAAAAGTAATAATAGAACCGACATGGCTCCATTTCCTCGGATAAATTATTAAAAAACAAAAAAAGAAAGTCGGCGACTCGCTTGAGAGTTCCCGACTTTTCTATTTATTGCAAAAATATATTTATTTTACAGTTAAAATATCCAATAACTTTTGATTGGCTTCTTCAATGCTGCAATTACTATACACCGAAACTTCGCTTGCCAAGCGGCTAACTGCTTGCTCATAAATCTGGCGCTCGCTATAACTCTGTTCCGCCAAATTATCATTACGATGCAAATCACGCACCACTTCGGCAATCGCCACCGGATTACCGGAATTGATTTTGTTTTCATATTCTTGAGCGCGCCGCGACCACATCACCTTTTTGATTTTTGCCTTACCTTGCAAAGTTTCAAAAGCCTCATTCATTGTTTTTTCATCAGAAATCTTGCGCAGGCCGACATGCGAAATTTTTGCGGTAGGAATACGCAATGTCATTTTATCCTTATCAAAGTTAACAACCAACATCTCCAATTCCGAACCGGCAATATTTTGTTTGGTAATATCGGCAACTTTGCCCACACCATGGGTAGGATAAACCACATATTCTCCGGCATTGAACGTCAGCGACGGCAATTTTTTAATACTCATATTTGCTCCTAAAAAACATAAATTATTCACATAAGACAAGGTTGAATATATCACATTTTTCGACCTAAATCCAGAGGAAAAATGCAAAAAAAAATAAAATATTTTTTGCTTGCATTTTAATTCTGCCGTTTTAATATAATCATTGTCGGCAGGTGTTCTGCCGATGGAGTATCCTAACTCCTTAAGAGAAAAAATCTCCGTCTAAGGGGAGCCGGCGAAATATATTGAATACGCCGGACTGCTCTCTTACAGTTAGGAACTCCCCTTGCTTTGCATTAAAGCAAGGTTTTTGTTTAACTTAACAAAAGAGGAGTTCTGAAAATGATAAATAATACAATAACATTTGATGAAAATACTATGCATGAAATCGGCAAAGGATTGTGGCTGGCACGCCAGGAAAAGCATTTGTTTATATATCAGGTAGCAAAACGCTCTCGTGTGCCGATAGATTTAATTGACACAATGGAATTGGGGAAAGCTATAGAAGACAATGCTCTGATTAAATTACTTAAATTTTACGGCAAAAAAATACGGATTGTAATTGAGGATTGATTTTACTTATAATATTTATACTATTATTTAATAAGAAAATAATTGATAGCTATGAGCCATAGATGTTATAAAAATCATAGAGTGTATTTCTGTATTTGAAATGCACTCTATTTTTTTCACGTCATACTGACACTGAATGACAATGAAGTGGAAGTATCCAGTAATGCCTATAGCATTACATCGTTTCAATGAAACTTTTAATTAAATTTTGTATTAACCACCGAAAACCGTGCGCTAAACCGTGCGGTTTTCGCATTTTAAAAGGAAAAATAAAATGAGTAATTTATATAAATTCAATCAAGACACGCAAATTGATGAATTTGGTGTCGACCATTCCAATTTCTCGCTACGAGATGAAATTGAGTATAACACTATGCGGGCTAATCAATCTATGCCCAAACAGCAAAATCCGGTAAGACAAATTGTTGGCGCAGTTGCGGATATGACGCGAAATTATTTCGATATGAAACGTGATAACACTGTTGGTGCCGATGACTATTTTCATTGTAAAGCCAATTATGAAGCCGCAAATCATGGACCATGGGGCGAATTAACAGCACAAATTGTTGGTGATACTAAAGAAGGATTTGACTATTTAAAAAATAGGTTTTACAAAGGATTTAGCTATCCGGATGCTTTATCTGATTATTTGCACGACAAAGATGTTAATCTACAAGGGCGACAATTATCAAAGAATCCGTTGTACTCTAACTCAATAGAAGCTTGTCAATATCAACGAGTAAAAGATATAAATGAGAAATATTAAAAACTTTATGATAACGCTATTCGTTTTTTACCTTAAGGTATGCACGTTTATCGGTTTTATGTTGGTAACACTATGCCTTATCGGCGGTATTTATTTGTTTGTTACAGATTCTGATCTTCTGGCTGTAGATTCATGTTTAGATGCCGGAAAAGTCTGGGATTATGAACAAAAAATCTGCCGCGATGACTGCTTGACGTGGAATGAAAAAATCGGTTGCGTGCCGATAACAAAAGAAAATATCGAAAAGAAAGCCAAAGGATTATTGTAAACGGAAAGGGCAAGAGCGAAAAACTCTTGCCTTTTTTTATGTAATTTGTTACATAATATTCAGATAAAAAATAGGGCTTAGAAATATGGAAAAGTTTTTCAAACATTCGGTTAAGGCAATTATTATCAAAAACGGTAAACTGTTAACCGTCAGCGTAGATTATGGGCGCGGGAGGTATTGCAAGTTGCCGGGCGGCGGTCAAGAATGGGGCGAAACCATGTCAGAAACCATCATCCGCGAGTGCAAGGAAGAATTGAACCTTGATATTAAGCCTTTACGTTTGGTTTTGGCGCGAGATTATATCGCCAAGAATCATCAGCAACCGTATGATTTAGATTGTTTTCATTTAGCCGAATTGATGTTTGAGTGTGAAGCGGCTGACTTTTCAACTCTCGGCAACGGCTCTGAACCGGATAGTAACGAGCAAAAAATCAAGTGGATAGATTTAAATGATTTGGAAAGCTCTGATTTTTACCCGAAGGCAATAATCCCTTATTTAAAAAATCTCAAAAACATTAAAGAAACGATCGTTTTGGGTGATGTGAATTAGTCAATGGCGAAAATAAATATCATTGCTCCTTACATCGGCATCATCTTCGCACTATAAGCCGTAAAAGTTGTTTTTTAATTTTCCTATCTATCTATTAAATTCTTGACTTTAGCAAATATCTGATTATACTAAAAATTGACAAATTTATTATCTAAATATAAACATTATGAAAAAGTTATTATTTATGATGGCTTTGACAACGGTGTTGTTCACGGCCTGCGAAGTTGAAGACCCTGTTGCCGAGGCACAGGAGCGGGAAAATGCCTTTTGGCTTGATGCCGAGGCTCAAACCGGTGAAAAATCGTATGAAGCCACAATAACGCGGCTTTATGCGGTGGTGTTCCGTCAGAACTTAATTGTTCCGACTCACGCTTATGTGATGGAGTTGAACTCTAAGCGCTATTTTTATATGTTCCGTTCTCGTTTCGGTATGGACTTAAAGGTTGGCGACAAGATTAGCTTCAAAACCAATCCCAATAATCCTTATGAGATTATAGCCATCAACGGTTATGATTTGAGCGGGACCGAAAGTGCCAACGGCGGGAATAATTCCGGTGCCGGACAGTATTTGGTAGCTTCTAACCCGATTGAGGCAACCATTCAAGGTATCTTCTCAATGAAGGTGAAATATTTATTGCCACAGCTTGTTGATATGGTGTTTATCGCCACAACTGACGGTAACCTCATCTACATTAAGCGTGAGAAATTAAATATTGACTTAAAACCCGGAGATCGCATCGTTTATAGCGTATATACGTTTGTGCCAAATTCGGTAGTGGAACTTAAAAAGCTTCGCTAATTAACAACAAAAAAATCCCTGTCACAAATCAGCGACAGGGATTTTTCTTGCTTCAAACAAAAATTATTTCAAAGAATCCTTCAAAACTTTACCAGCTTTAAAGCGCGGAGCCTTAGAAGCAGGAATTTTGATTTCTTTACCGTTAGCCGGATTGCGACCCATACGAGCAGCACGCTTAGCTACATCAAATGTACCAAAACCGGTAATTTGAACAGCATTACCTTTTTTCAAAGACTTTGTAATAACAGCAATAGCAGCATTAACAACTTGAGTGGTAGCAGCTTTAGATGCTTTAGCTTCAGCAGCAACTGCATCAATGAATTCAGTCTTATTCATGTTTATTCCTTTCTAATGTTTAAAGTCTGGGGCATACCGCCCTTTCACCTGTAATATTCCAAACATTTTTTACAAATGTCAAATAAATTCGTATGTTTATAACAATAACTTTCGTTTTTTTAGCAATTTTTCTTCTTTTTCGCGTCTCAAACGCTCTTTTTCCTCTTTTGCACGCTTATCTTCAATGAGTCCGGCGGCTCTGAAACTGAAATCATCATACTGCGAAATAATCACGTGGTCATAAACTTCTATGTCTAAAATTTCCAAGGCCTGAACAATTTCATCCGTTGTCCAGCGGTCAGCATCTGAAGGTTTGCATCTCCCTGACGGATGATTATGCACTAAAATAACAATCGGAGCCTTAAAATCTAAAGCCATTCTGGCAACTGTTTGCGCCGGAGCATAAGTGCTGTTCAGCGTTCCGCCGCTTATCTGTTTTTCTCCCAACAACTCCAATCTGCTGTTTAAGAAAAAAGCCCAAAATTCTTCGGTATCTTTATAGCCGATTCTCTTACGGCAATAATCAATAAAAATATCCCATACTTCAAATATCGGACGATTACCCTCGGCGAAACACGAGCTGGAAGTGCGCAACCCGCAAGTTGCAATCGCTTTCAGCAAAGTTACTACATTTTCAGTCAGTTCACCCTTTTCGACCAAATCGTGCTTTGATGCGTTCAAAATCTGCGCAAGATTACCAAAATTTTTAATCAATTTTTTAGCCAGCGGTTTCACATCACGACGCGGTATGGCATACATCAACAAAAGTTCCAACAACTCATAGTCCGGCATACTCATACCGTCATCAACCAAAAATCTTTCTTTTAATCTGGCACGATGCCCTAAATAATCCGGCTTTTGGTCATTATTTTGCGCTGTCATAGTCCAAGTCCCTGTTATACTTATTTATATGGTGGCTTATCAAGCCCTTTAGGAGAATATGTGAACACCTCAACCCCGTCTTTGGTTACTCCCATCGAATGTTCAAACTGCGCTGACCATTGATGGTCACATGTAACCGCCGTCCAACCGTTAGAAAGGATAACCCCGTCTTTCTTTCCCATATTTATCATCGGCTCTATAGTGAACAGCATACCTTCTTCCATAGCCGGACCTGTCCCCTTGCGCCCGCAATGCAACACATTCGGCTCATCATGAAAAACTTTGCCCAAACCATGTCCGCAAAACATATCTACCACCGAATATCCGTATTTATGCGCATATTCTTCAATCACGGCACCAATATCCCCAAAATGCGCTCCCGGTCTTACCACATCTATCCCGCGCATCAAACATTCGTAGGTAACTTCACACAAGCGCTTACCTTTTATCTTCGGTTTTCCGGCAAAATACATCCGGCTGGTATCACCGTAATAACCGTCAACAATCGCCGTAACATCAATATTCAAAATATCGCCGTCAGCTAATTTACGTTCATAATCCGGAATACCGTGGCAAATCACCTGATTGATGGAAATACATGTTGCCTTCGGATACCCGTGATACCCCAAACAAGCCGAAACTGCGCCATGTTCTTCCATAAATTTCAGGCACAAATCATCAAGCTCACCCGTTGTAACACCTACCTGCACATAATCGGTGATAAAATCCAAGCATTCGGCCGCCACCCTGCCGGCTTTGCGCATACCTTCAAAATCGGCCGGTTCATCATATATTTTGATATTGTCTTTATTTACCCGCAACGTTTTTCTCCTTTACAAAGCAAGGAATATAACATTTGCGCACAAAAAACAAGAGCTATTTTGCAATAATCCTATCTGCTACCATAACCGCCGTTTTTGAAATTTCGCTCCAAGCGGCGTTGCTCTTTTTGTTCTCTTTTCTTTTCGTGGCGAGATTTTTTGCCTGATTTATCTTTTTTGCTCAGCTTTTCTTTACCGGCGTTTTTGCCTATAGTGATAATCTTGCCGGCTTCGCGCTTACCGTAATTATGCTTTTTACCGAATTCTTTCTGACTTTCCTCAGCTTTGCGCTGATGGTTTGATTGCACCCGCGGGGTTTCTTCTTCCAACAGCAAGGCTTTTTCAAGCATATCGTCTTGCTTGGTCATCAGCCGTTCGCCGGTTTTGCTCAAAAGGGCTATAACCACATCGGCACGGTTGGTTTCCTGATACAGTCCGTTCATAGATTTCAGCACAATTTGTCCGCTGCCCGGAGTGCGTTCCAGCGCCAAAAAGCATTGGTCTTCAATGTTTATACGGCGGATAACGTTTGAATATCCCGGCTTTAGCTCAATTATATCACCGTTGGCAAAATTATGAAATTCAATGCGTTTGTTGTCTTGCAGGGCGCGGGCGCTGTTTTCGCGCTGGTCAAAGTTGCCGTGCAGGCCGATAACCTGCAGCTTTTTGCCTTTGCGCGCCATAAGTTTGAAGGCATTTTTGCAGTGTTTCATCACATTGCTGATAGATTGTCTTAAGCCGCCGGCTTTGTTGTGGCCGCTCATCTGGCGTTTTTTAACAAAATGACACATCTTGAGCAGGTCGGCAACCTTGTGTTTTTCCAGCTCGGCTTTGCTCAGTTCGTTTAGGAAAATGGTAGCACCGCAACGTGCAGCTCCGCGATAGGTTTCCACCGTTTGCCAAAAGCGCACACCGCCGATAAGGCGTTGACAGCCGTCTATCACGCATTTGCGACCCAAAGGAAAATGCCCTTCGTCGCCGCGTATCATATGCACCAAACCGGAAACCTGGTCGCCAGACTCTTTTTCATAGCCTTCGCCAAATGCCCCGCTAACGAAAAGATTTTGCTTATTAAAGTCCACATCTTGGTTATATTTTTCGGCATCAGGTTTTATAATATTATTATAGCTCCACACCACATCTTTGAAATCTTCGGCGCGATACATTTTCACATTTTGCTCGCGCAAAGCATTCAAGTTCTTTTCCGAAGTTTTTTGCAAATGGCCGCGTTTATCAATATAGAATATTTCATTACATTCCTGCCAAGCACGAAAAGATTCGCGCATCTGCCAGCCGTCGATAAACACTTTTTTGCCTTGTTCGGCACAAACCACCAAAGATGGCAGCCAGTTTTCAATGCTGCGCGAAATGAGCGGGGTGATGATGCGCGCTTCTTTGTTGTAATTAAAAATTTCTCTTACGGCATTACAACTGTCTTCAAAACTAAACTCTTCTTCGGCGTTTTCGTTGCCGTAATCATCAAATTCAGCAAGGACTTCTTCCATTCCGGTAGAAGTAGAATCAGCCCCGATATGGGTAATATCGTGCTTAGAAAGGAACTTTTGCGCTTCCGGATTATCGCCGGAAAGGCCGGTGAGAGAAGCTGATACCCGATTATCGCCGGGGTTCAAATATCCCACGCCAGACGGGCTGGAAAGAATGTATCCGTATGAGCCGACGGTGGGGTGCGAAACCGGCAGCGAGCCCACTTTCAGCTCTTTGATTTTTTCGTCTTTATACGGAGCCAAAATTTTGAACTGCGGAAAAGAGCCTTTCGGCAAATGATATTGCTTTAAGAGAGAATAGAATCTTTTTTGGGTATATTCGCTACCGAACAGCGGCGGCATTTGCAGCTTATGTTCGTGGGCATACAGGGTCATATAAATGAGCGAATCCAAATGGTCGGCATGGCAATGGGTAATAAAAATGGCGTCAAGCGGATATTTGGCTTTTTCTCCGTCCGGCGAGGGCAAAAACATTCTGAAATCGGGCATATAAGAATCATATTGGGAATTTTTTTCAATATATTCTTGGGCTTGTTCTTCGTTTTGCTCTTCGTTTTTGCCGGAAGAAAGTTTGACTCCGGCATCTATCATAATTCGACGTGTTTTACCGTTTTCTTCATACTCAAACACTTGGCAATTTGCACCAATCCCGTCATTATTGCCGGCCGGAACCCCCCCCCACAAGCCATAATCTCGTTTGTTCGTTTTGCTGTGCCATGTCATTAACTCCGCTAATATATTTTTCACGTTTGCTTCATTATACACAAATATTGACAAAATGCAAACATTTTTATTCCGCATATTGAATTTTTTTAATCTGCAAATACATTGTAAATAAATTTTTCATGTCAGGAGAAAAAAATGTTCAAAAATTCTTATTTAAATTTTGTTTTCAGCCTTATTGTTGTCCTCATCACCGGTGCACTATGCAGTTGGTTTAATCGCGTCGGTATGGCATCTTTCTATGAGCAAATTGAAAAATCACCACTCACACCTCCAAATATCGTTTTTCCGATTGTTTGGACTATCCTCTACATTTTACTGGTTTTGGCGTTTGATATTATCCTTAATATCCATGAAAAACCTATAAAACCGGCTGTTTGGTTGTTTATTGGTAATATGATTTTGCAAATTTTGTGGTGTTGGGCATTTTTCAACAACGGACAATTTTTGATAGCTCTTATTATTTTAATGATACTCGATATTGCCACCGCCATTTTAGTAAGCCAATTTTACAAACTCGATAAGGCGGCCGGCTGGCTTTTGGCGCCATATATGCTCTGGGTATTGTTTGCCACATATCTGAATTGGGAAGTTGTCGCACTAAACGGTAATGTTTTTACATACTAAAAAGCATAGCGCAAAGCAAACGAGCATAAATCCTTGCTACCGCATGCACAACCGGCAATAGCATCATCTTCCAAGAACGGCGTCGGCTGAAATCTGTCATTAGGCCGCGCCACATTTAACAGATATTGCGGTCTCGGTTGCACTAAAATCCACCGTCCGCCGGCATCTTGCACCCGTTGCGGCTTAGCTTCCGCAACCTGTCTGTCGATGTCTTCCAATGCCTTATCATACCCGTCATCACCGACAACACCGAGTGCCACCGCCTGCAAACCTTGCTCTTCATTTCCCCAATTCATCTGTGCCAATGCCACACAAATTTTATGCGATAACCCTTGATACGAAAGCTTAAAAGTCGGCGTTGCATCTTCCGTCGGCAAAGACGGCATAATCACTATTTTTCCGCCAAAAGCATGACGCAGTTCTCCATTTCGCTTAACCATAGATGGTGAAATTACCCCCGACTGCACCAAATACTGCGGTTCCATCTGCAATTTTAGCCCCTTTGCGGCATAGGCCTGTCGAATATTATCCACTAATTGTGAAATTTGCGCCGTTGTCACATTGAGCCGGTTTTGGTCGCGAACATGGACATAGGCTGTTTGTATCAGCTTAGCTCCATAAATAAGCACTGCGCACACCAAAAAAATCAACACTATTTTTCCCGCCGTTTTCCAACGCTTAACTTCAATATCGTTTTCTTCACGGTTGGCGCGATCCCAGTAAGCCCGCATCCGCTCCAAGCTCTCCATTGCCTGTTGCTCTTTAGATTTATGTTCCTCTGCGCTTTCTTCAACCATAAATCTTACCCTGTAATACGCCCGTGGCAATGTTTAAACTTTTTACCGCTACCGCACGGACATAAATCATTACGTGCCACGTTGGCAAACATCGATTCATTAGGCTGTTTCGCCGGTTGTGTCGCATCATCGCCAACTACTGCACCATCATGCACTGCCGACATCTTGCGATTCTGTTCCTTATCCATAGCCTGCTGCATTTTCGCCTGCGAATTATCTTGAATCAACGTATGACAACTGACTACCGTTACTCGCTCTTTTAAAACATCAAGCAAATCCGAAAACATATTGAATGCTTCTTTTTTGTATTCGTTAAGCGGATCTTTCTGCCCGTAGGCCCGTAAACGAATGGTGTGGCGCATCAAATCAAGCGTAGCAATATGCTCTTTCCACAGTTGGTCTAAAACCTGCAACAAAATGTATTTTTGTGCCATTTTTTTCACGTTCTCCGGTAAGGCAGCATTACGCTCTTCCAAGCGATTATCTACTTCCTGCAAAATACGTTCTTTTAAGCCCTCGCTGGTCATATCCGGCTCGTTGCACCAATTAGACAGCGGTAAAACAAAACCGGTTGTTTGTTGCAAATCTTGTTTCAAGCCATCAATATTCCATTCTTCAGCCGAAGTCCCATAAGGAATATGCGCATCAATAATTCCGCCTAAATATTCATCACGCATATCTTTCAAAGTTTCCGACAAATCGTCCTCTTCTAAAATTTCGCGGCGTTCCTCGTAAATAATTTTACGCTGGTCATTCATCACATTGTCGTACTTTAAAATATCTTTACGAGCATCAAAATGGCTTTCTTCCACGCGTTTTTGTGCTTTTTCCAAAGCCTTGGTAATCCACGGATGCACCAGCGCCTCTCCTTCCGGCAAGCCTAAACGGTGTAACACGTTAGACATCTTATCCGAACCAAAGATGCGCATTAAATCATCTTGCATTGAAAGGAAGAACTTGGATGTCCCCGGATCGCCCTGACGCCCCGAACGTCCGCGCAACTGATTGTCGATTCGTCGACTTTCGTGACGTTCTGTTCCCAAAATATACAAACCTCCGGCCGCCAAAACTTTTTCCTTATCTGCCGCCACTTCGGCTTCTATCTTTTTCTTCAATTCGGCAATTTGCTCCGGTGTTTCATCTCCTTTGAGAAGCTCTTTCAGCTTCATATCCGGATTACCGCCGAGCTGAATATCCGTACCGCGTCCGGCCATGTTGGTAGCAATCGTTACGGCACCGGAAACACCGGCTTGCGCCACAATTATCGCCTCGCGCTCATGATAACGGGCATTCAGCACTTCGAACTTTATATCCGGTGCGGCCTTGCGCAATAATTCCGCCACAATCTCCGACTTTTCTACCGAAGTCGTACCCACCAAAACCGGCTGTCCGCGCTTATGGCAATCAATAATCGTGTTAATAATCGCCCGATATTTTTCATCTTCGGTCCGATATACTTCATCCTGCAGATCTTGACGTTGCACCGGCTTATTGGTCGGAATTTCTACGCACATCAAGTTATAAATGTCGTTAAATTCGGCTTCTTCGGTCATCGCCGTTCCGGTCATACCCGCTAGCTTCGGATAAAGCCGGAAATAATTTTGGAAGGTAATCGATGCCAAGGTTTGGTTCTCCGACTGAATCTGCACCCCCTCTTTAGCCTCTAACGCTTGATGCAAACCGTCGCTGAAGCGGCGTCCTTCCATAATACGACCGGTAAATTCATCAACAATCACCACTTTGCCGTCTTTTACAATATAGTCCACATCACGCTGAAACATCTTGTGCGCCCGCAAAGCATTGTTCACGTGCTGCACCAAATTAACATTACCGATATCATAAAGCGAACCTTCCTTAATCAATCCGGCTTCGTGAAGCAAACTTTCCACATGTTCCATACCGGTTTCAGTCAAAGTAATGTTTTTAAACTTTTCGTCTTTTTCATAATCTGCTTCCGTCAAATGGCTGATAAGTTTAGAAACCGTGATATATGTCATAGACGAGTCTTCCGCTTGACCGGAAATAATCAGCGGTGTTCTGGCTTCATCAATCAAAATGGAATCTACTTCATCAACAATGGCAAAATTAAAATCACGCTGAACTTTTTCTTCCAAGCTGTATTTCATGTTGTCGCGCAAATAATCAAACCCCAGTTCATTATTGGTGCCGTAAACAATATCGGCGGCGTACGCTTGCTTACGCTCCATATCGTTTTTACCATGCACAATATAATCTACCGTCAAACCCAAAAAACGGTAAATTTTTCCCATCCACTCGGCATCGCGCTGTGCCAAATAGTCATTAACCGTAACTACGTGCACACCTTTGCCTTCAAGCGCATTCAAATACGCCGCCAGCGTTGCCACCAAAGTTTTACCTTCACCGGTCTTCATTTCGGCAATCATGCCCTTATGCAAAACTATACCGCCGATAAGTTGCACATCATAATGGCGTTGTCCCATCACTCGCTTTGCCGCTTCACGCACCGTGGCAAAAGCCTCCGGCAAAATATCATCCAACGATTCGCCTTTTTTCAGGCGTTCGCGAAATTCGTCGGTCTTAGCTCGCAGTTCTTCGTCGGAAAGTTTAATAAAATCAGGCTCTAGAGCATTGATTTGATTAACGATTTTATATTGTTTTTTTACAAAACGATCATTGGCACTGCCAAAAATCTTACGCGCGATTTTCCCTAACATTTATCTTCCTTATTATACATTTGTTCTTCTTACATTTAGTTTGAATAAAACATAAAGTCAAGACGTCAAGCAAAAGTTATAAACCTCTTATAAAAAATCCTTTGAATTTTTCACAGAATTATATATCATAACGCTGAATTGTTTTTTTATTTTTGGGAGGTATATATGCAAAAAAAATATTTATTCGCAACGACCGCAGCAATAGTTGTTCTTGTGGCCGGAGCTCTTACCTATAAAGTATCGGCGGAAAAAAATAACGGTGTTGCCGCAATAATTAACGGAGAAAAAGTTACCGTAGCGGAAATCAAAGAGGCCTATGACCAAAATCCGCAATTAAAACAAATTCCGTTTGAAGAATTTTATAATCACGCACTTGATGTAATGGTTAACAGTAAATTGGCTTTGCAAGCTGCAGATAAAGCAAACATTAAACAATCTGCCGAATATTTGGAACAATTAAAACAGGTTGAAGATGATTTGGCTCGCCAAATCTATTTGGATAAACGCGTGCAAGAAAGCATAACCGATGAAGCAGTGCAAAAAATCTACGATGAATATGTTGCCAAATTTGAACCGCAAAAAGAAGTGAGTGCCAAACATATTTTGGTAGATACCGAAGATGAAGCTAACGAAGTTATTGCCAAATTAGAAGCCAAAGAAGCCTCTTTTGATGATTTAGCTCGTCAATATTCCAAAGATAATCCGAATTTAGGTTATTTCACTGCTGAAATGATGGTACCGGAATTTTCTGATGCCGCGTTCAAAATGAACAAAGGCGAACACTCTAAAGAACCGGTTAAGACTGAATTTGGCTATCATGTTATTTTAATTGAAGATATTCGCGAAACCAAACCTTTAGACTTAGCCGAAGTTGAACCGCAAATTAAAGCCGGTTTGGCACAAGAAGCAATTGCTAAGATTGTTGAAGATTTGAACAACAATGCCGAAGTTGAAAAGTTTGACTTAAACGGTAAAAAAATCGAAAACAAAAAAGCTGAATAATCTCTGATGCTTTTAATTTATTGCTTAAGACTATTTCCCCGAGATGCAAATTTCGGGGCTTTATTTTTTTTCTTCACAGGAGAAGCAAAACGCTGTTTTTTATATTACTTCCACGTCATCGCGAGTTTTTAAGGCGTGATGTCTGCGAAATAAGACAATTTTTGAGAGCCTAAAACGCCTTAACTCACGAAACAATCCAGGACAATATAGCCGTATTTTCTCTGAATTACTACACGCAAAAAAATTACAACCGTTTTAACTGCTCGGCGATAGCTTTCGAAAGCTGATGAACCGCCGCATTTTGCGCCTTTACAACATCTTCCATGGTATTGCCGCTCATCGGCACTTCAAATTTTTCCTGACTGCGTTTAACCACACGCCCCGAAGCATTGGCAATATTCCACCACGCGCTTAATACCACTTTGTCGCCGACATAAGCCGCCATTTGGTTAATCTCAATATTAACGCTATAATCTAAATTACCACTATCAAAATAAGTGCGTTTGATAAAAGCATTCGGCAAATATGCCATTAAATCGTTGGTAACCGTTGCCTGCAACACTTCCGGAAACGCCTCTCCCCAACGATTGAACTCATCAATTTTCACTTCGCCATCATTTTTTTCATATACGACAATCTGCGAACGGTCTAATAAATCAGGCACCTTTATCCGCGCCACTGAAACACTGATTTTTCGATTCGATACCGGTTCCAAACCATCGCTGTTCATCATATAAAAAGTCGAATTCGGTGTGCGCCAACTGCACGCACAAAGCACTAAAAACAGTCCTAAAATCCATTTTTTCATCTTACTTTTCCTTTCCCATTAACAGAGCTTCCGGATGCCGCTCTAAATAATCGGTCAAATTCTTAATTGAACGACTGGTCTTACTGATTTCTTCCATAGCGGCATTAAAACTATTCATAGATTTAGATGCTTCTCCGCTCTTTCTATCCAAAACTCTGTCGATTTTTTGCGTAATCTGCGTTGTATTTTCCAAAATCTGCGGCAAATTTTCTTCTAGATCTTGAATAATATTTCCCAAACGCGACAACGTTTCCCGCAGCGGAACTTCTTCCAAATCTTGTGACAACATGGCAAAAGATGAGAGCTCGGTCGGAATTTCCCAATATTTGCCAGTACCGCGTAAAACGGCCGGTGTTTTTGCGTCCATCACCAGTTCAATCATCAGTTGACCGGTCAAATAATTTGCTGAAATAAGCCGCGCCCGCAACCCCTTGGCTATCAAATTATCCAGCATTTTTTTATCGTCCCACTCGGTGAGTCCTATTGTGGTCATACTATTTTCAAGATCAAATAATACTAAAACCGGTGTTTTAAATGTGCCTTCTTTCAAATTCGCCAACAAACTGATATCAGCTACTTTGCCAACTTCTACTCCCTTGAAAACCACCGACGAACCCACGCTCAAGCCTCGTATGGATTCTTCAAAATACATCACCACTAAATCTTCTTGGTTAGTGGTAAACCTCTGAGAAGCATAGTTCAAAACAACACCGATAAGGCTTGCCAGCCCGACCATTACAAAAAGTCCGACCATTTTATATGTTTTTTTCTGTTGCATCTTACTTTTTTTCTCCTCGTGTCAAAAATTCATACACTTCCTTATTTGGCGGATTCTTCAGCAATTCTTTCGGATTCCCTCGCGCCAAAATCGTTTTACTTGCGGCATCTAAAAAAATCGAATTATTCCCTATAGCAAAAATAGATGCCAATTCATGCGTTACCACCACAATAGTTGTGCCTAAACTGCGATTAAGCTCAATAATCAACTCGTCCAAATTATGCGAGCTTATAGGATCCAACCCTGCCGATGGCTCATCAAAATACACAATATCCGGATCTAAAGCCAAAGCCCTGGCCAAACCGGCACGTTTTTTCATACCGCCGCTAATCTCGGACGGATAAAAATCATCAAAACCTTTTAAACCGACAAGCGCTAACTTCAATCCGGCTAATTCTCTCATAGTTGCCGCTGAATAATCGGAATATTGCTGCATCGGCAACATAATATTTTCGGCCAACGTCATCGAGCTGAAAAGCGCTCCGCTTTGATATAATATTCCGGATTTTTCGCGGATTTTTTGAATATCATCAACCTTGCCGTTAATCATATCCACGCCGTTAATTATTACTTCCCCTTTAAGCGGCGGTAATAATCCGGTTAAAACTCTGAGCATACTGCTCTTACCGCAACCGCTGCCACCCATAATAATAAAAATATCACCTTTATTAACCTGATAATCGGCGTCATGCAGCAACACATAATCACCATATCCGACAGATAATCCTTTAACATCTATGGCAACCGGCGCACTCATACCCCAATCTCCTGACAGATAACGGTAATTATACCGGTAATTACAATCATCCAAACAATGGCATTAACCACCGAACTTGTTGTCGCTACCCCCACGCTGTCAGCATTACGCCCGCAGGTCAATCCGCTGTAACAACCGCACATCGCAATAATGATTCCAAAACAGAAACCATGAAAAATTCCAACTAAAAAATTATTCAAAGTAAAAGCATTAATCGCAAATTTCCAATATTCCTGATATGGTAATCCCATTATGAAAACGCCGACAAATCCCCCGCCAAGCATACCCATAAAATCTGCCAACATCGTCAATATCGGCATTGCTAAAATCAAAGCCAATAACCGTGGCATTACTAAAAAATCTATCTGCGAAAGCCCCATTGTTTGCAATGCGTCAAGTTCCTCATTAACCTGCATTGTTCCTATCGTTGCGGCGTATGCCGAACCGGTACGACCGGCCATAATAATCCCCACCATTATCGCTCCCATAATCCGACACATACCAACGGTTACCAAACTCGCCACATAAATTTGTGCACCAAAAATCTGCAATTGCACCGCACCGACAAATGCCAAAATCAGCCCTACCAAAAAGCTGATAAGCGACACAATTGCCAATGCTTTCGGGCCACAATCATCCAATGCAGCACAAAAGTCAATCCGCCGCATAATCGAGCGAAAACTCAAAAATCTGCCGATTCCTAAAGTTACCGCACCCAAGAAATTAAAGAAATTGCTTATAACAGAGCATAAATTTACAACTATCCGACCGACTGTTTCTAAAAAACCGCCACCGGTTGCGCTCTTATGCTCCGGCTTACGGTCAACTTCAAAAGCCATTTTTACCAAATCTTGCAAATTTTTCGGCAACTTAGATAAATCTGTTTCAACACCTTTATCTTTGGCGATTCGCACTGCCTCATAAATCAATAAAATCAGTGAAGAATCCCAACTGCCTAAGCCATCAGGCATAAATTTAATTTGCTGTCCGCTTTTTTGCACAATATCGGCTATTTTTTTCAGCGCACTTTCGCTATTATAGGTCAAAATATCCCCGCTGAGAGCTACATAAACCACCCCGCCTTTAGAAAGAACCTCGACCGGATTATTTATCTGACTTATGCGCATTTTCTAAAGCCTCACCCAGTTCTTCCACTTCCAGTTCATCCAAGTCTTCTGAAGCCACCGCATAACTGCCGTTAAACCATCGTCCCAAATCGACATCGGCACAACGCTTTGAACAAAAAGGAGCATACGCCGTATCGGTGTATATTTTTTTACAAATCGGACATTTGTGGATTTCGACAACTTCGCTCACGGCTCCACCCTTCCCGTACCGCTGCAAGTCGGACATTCTACCGTATATAAATCACGCAGACTTGGACGCCGACGCTGCCGCAAAATTTCAATATTGCCACCGCGGCTCAGACCTAAAACCCTGCTATGCGCCGCATCATCGGCCAATTCTTCTTCCAAAACATCTATCACTGCTTTCATGAAACGATATTCTGACGAACCGGCAAAATCAACCACAATTTTTCCGGCCAAATTACGCAACCGTATCTGCCGTGCAATCTCTTTGGCGGCTTCCAAATTCAGCGCATCTACTTCGCCGCCGCCGTGCACACCTCCGCTATCCACGTCTATTGCCACGCAAGCCCGTGTTTCTTCAATATGCAAAGCACCGCCGTGTTTTAATTTAACGGTTCTGTTCAGAGCTTCGACAATCGCATCGTCAACTCCATATTCTTCAAAACCTTCACGTTGCAAAGTTACCGCACCATCAAAAACAGCTTTAACTTCTTCTGCCAAATTCGGCGAGTCAACCACTACTTCATTTAAGCTGTCTTTATAGCGCCGCACATATTCCAAAAGCGGATTTTCCTTAGCATACAACAATGCCGGTGCGCTTAAAGTTCTGGCCTTTTTGCGAATATTTTCATATATTTCACGCAAATTTTTCATCTCATCAATAATCTGCTGTTCGTCAGCTTCCACCGCTGCTGTTCGCAAAATCCAACCTTCTTGCCCAACGCAATTTTCTCTTACCAGACGTTGATATTCTTCTGCTTTTTTCACATCTTCAATCTTGCGCGAATATTCAACATCATACTTAAATGGACAATACACCAAATTAACTCCGACAAGTTGCACATTACGCACCACCTTGGCGCCCTTTTCGGCATGTTTTTCTTGTGCCACCTGCACTACAACACTTTGCCCTTCGCTCATATTCGCTTCTTTAAGCGCCGGCTCATAAGAATTCAAAAACGCTTCCATTCCATCGCCGATTTCTACCATAAAACCGAATTTATCGTGCGCTAAATTTATTTTTTTAACAATACGCCCTAAATAAACATTACCTTCCATCGCTCGATTTTCATTATAGATATCAATCTCTGCTAAACCATCGGCATCAAATACGGCAATCCCGAACGACGATTCGTTATGGTCATAAACGATTTTTTCTGCCTGCATCTAAATTCCCTCCCCTTTTAATATATTCAATGTATCATAAAGCGGCAAGCCCACCACACCGGAATATGAACCCACTATCCGTTTCACATAGCCGGCAAGCCGTCCTTCAATCTTGTATCCGCACACGCCGCACCACTCTTTACAAGCCACATAGTCTTCTATTTCCTGCGGTGTCAAAACCTTCATCGTAATCTTGGTGCTGATTGTGCGCTGTGATATTTTCCCTTGCTTATTTATCAAACAAACTGAGCTGATAACACGATGCGTTTTACCGGAGAGCATCTGCATTACTTTGCGCTGTTCATCTTCATCTTTTGATTTATGCAAAATTTTCTGCCCGACCACCACTACCGTATCGCAAGCCAAAATATTTTCACCTTCACGCAATACTGCTACATGTTTAGCTTTGTTCAACGCCATGCGCCGCACATAAGGAAGCGCCTTTTCATACAGCAAACAACTTTCATCAATATCCGCCGGTAAAATTTCTTTCGGTTCATAACACACCTGCCGCAATAAAGCAATTCGCTGCGGCGAACCCGAGGCTAAAATATAATCTTTTGCCGCCATCATAAAATCAGCCTAAGCTTCGTCATCAAAAGTTTTTTCCATACGCTCATGGCGCTCTTGCGCTTCAATGGAAAGTGTGGCTACCGGACGTGCTTCCAAACGCTCAATTCCTATCGGTTCCCCAGTTTCTTCACAATAACCGTATGAACCGTCTTCGATGCGTTCTAATGCTTCGTCAATTTTGTTAATTAGCTTTCTGATTCTGTCTTTTGTTCTCAAATCAAGTGCCTTATCGGTTTCCAGCGATGCGCGATCAATCTCGTCCGGCTGGCTCAAACCACCCTGACGCAAATCTTCTAAGGTGTCAACCGATTGCGAAACTATCGATTTTTTCCAATTAACCAACTTCTGGCGGAAATATTCAAGTTGCATTTCATTCATATATTCTTCGTCTGCCGAAGGTTTATAATCCGGTGGTAAAACAATAGATGTAGTCATAACCTTATCTCCTCTATACTAATATATTTTCATAATTTTAACAATATTTATCCCTAACTTCAAGCACTATCTTAGCAAAACCCCATAAAGCTGTTAATTAAACACCCACATAATCGAGTTATTGTTATTATCTTTACACTGTCCGTCATCTTCGGTAGCGCTGGTACCTGCCACTGCCGAGCGCTTAACCGGCAAAACATTATCCCCGCCTGCCGCGGTATATGCCGGCCAATACCATGCTGCACCGCTGGTACCGTTAATAATGATCGCATATAAATCCGTATATTTGCTTTTCAACCAATCTTTAACCGCTAAATCAATACATTGATTACGATTCAAATTATAAAAAGTAATATAAAATTTATTTTCATAATTAGTGCCGGAAACATCGTCGGAAGCCGGAATCCCTATCTTAACTTCTCCACCGAAGGCATGGAAAATCTTACGCCCTTTTACCCGAAAAGATGAGGGGATAAGCTTC
Organism: uncultured Pseudomonadota bacterium; assembly: GCA_902763155.1. Lineage (GTDB taxonomy): Bacteria > Pseudomonadota > Alphaproteobacteria > RF32 > CAG-239 > RUG410. Next base: position 167,414 of record CACWQS010000002.1, read on the forward strand.
AATCCCTCCGCTTTTTGTGTATTGGTAACCTCTCCCGTTCCGTTTATCATATCAATAATGAGTGAATAATTTTCCTCAATAGCACCGGCTTTACTTATAGAGTTTGCCAAATCGGTAATTTGCATATTTGCCTTGCTGAATTTATAATCACCGTAAGCACCGGAAATCATGTGTCCAATTCCCACGGTAAAAGCCATTACCACGGCAATATAGCCCATCATCTCAATCATTGAACGCCCGTATTGCTGTTGCTTTCTATCTGTCATAATTTTCCTCGCTCCGAATCTTCGTTTTAATATACCATAAAATCTGCTTATTCACAACAAATTATTAACAATTTACTTTTTGTAATAAATCATTTATGATACCTTATCAACATTTAGAGGAATGATATATGAAAAAGATTACCTTTTTTTTAACATCGGCAATATTGACAAGTATAACTTTTTCAGCCAGAGCCGATACCTATAATTACCGCCCGTATATCGGTATAGATTACGTTTACGATCAAATTTCCGCCCGTGGCTTTTCTCCGCATCATTCGGTGGGCGGATTACACTTCGGTTCCACATACAGCTCATATTTTGCTACCGAATTATTTTATAATGCCAGCGATTCGGACAAGCATAATAAACAAAACACAAAGATAAAAACTTCTTACCAATCTTATGGTTTAGATTTGCTCGCCATGCTTCCGCTGGATTGCGAAAAAAGATTTTCGCTGCTTGTAACCACCGGTATAGGAGAATATGTAGTTAGGCAAAAGCCTGCTTTTCAAAAACACCAAACCGAACACGGCTGGGGCTACCGTTTCGGCGGCGGCATGCAATACGCGTGGTCAAGTGCATGGCAAACACGCCTCTTAACACGATATGTTAATTTTGACCGGTTAAGCGGTTATGATCATGCTGTCGAATACAATTTAAGCTTGGAATACCATTTTTAAGGAATAAACAAATGAAGAAGAAATTGATTGTTATTTTATGTATGTTGGTTCTTTTAGGTTTTAGCATTTACCTGATAACCCAAACCAAAGATGCCGATAGAACGGTGACAGAAGAAAGCGTTGTCGAAATTGAAATGCCGAAATTACCTGAACAAATTTTCGATTTTGAAAAGGATTCGCTTACAGAAAATTGTTCGATTGACGACCCTATGTTTTGCGCCATAGAAATCGCCGTCAAATGCACAATAAATCCGGAATTTTCTCTTTGTGCCAAAGCCGACTTACCTAAGTTTATATTCATGAACGAACCTGGATTAGACCGCCCGACCGAGATGAATTATAAAATTGTCGATAAAAAAATCTTAGGCAACGGCACCACCGAAATCTATACCGAAAGTAACTGTAACGGTAACTGGTTCGGCCTATGCCAAGGCACTATTATCTACGTCATGGCGCAAAAACCGGAGAACGTATGGTATGTTAAAGATATTTACGGTATTGAATAAGCTGTAAATATTTAAAAAATTAAGGCGTTCTCCTCACGGAGAGCGCCTTTTTTGATTCAGTAATTTAGTGGCTTACGCTTGCCGGTCCGATTAAACGAACGGGCTTTAGCAATCACTCGGCTAAAGAGCCGCTTTTTCTTAGAAGGACGCGAACTCGGTCGTTCTTCTTCCTCCTCATTTTTCACCACCACAATCTCAATTCTGCGTCCGAGCAGACCTTCGCGATTAGTGGGCATTTCGGTTAACGGTTGCGGCTGCGGTGAAAGCATTGCCACAATCCAAACAAGAACATTCAGCATAGGCTATCTGGATTAAAGTCTGTGCAATACACGCATCGCTGCCGTAACAATAGGTCCATTGATGGAGAGTCGCTTGCGCAGGCTCTTTTTTGCCTCTTTTATCTGCGCATAACGAGCAAATCCGTCTATCGTATCCTTCTTGGCATAGGTCACTCCGTCAATGGTAAAGCGGTTGTCCGTCAACTTAACTTCAGACACCACATCCTCGTTAGCAAACACACGCGCTTCACCGGTCTTAACGTTAACAACAGCCTTCACTTCCCCTGCCTGCTTCACAAAAGCGAAAAAAGGCTTACTCTTAGTCGGAGCTGTTTCTCCAAAGCTGAGTTTTTTCGAGCGTTTGCGCGCTGTTTCACGAACTACTACCTTGCGCAAATGAATGTTCTCCTCAACTTCCTTTGGCACAATCGCCGTCGCCAACTGTTCCATAGCAGGAGCCTTGGTCGCCGTAAAATCAATCTCCGATACCAAAGTTGCCTTACCGCTCTCAATACTCACAATGGCTTTAAACTTCCCTGCCGATTTGACATAAGCCAAAAATTCGACACCGTTCATCGCCACCTTGCGCAATGCAATACCTTGCTCGGGCTGAAGCTTCTGATAAGGATACTCCTCATCATACCGATTGATTACCTCTTGAGCCTTTGAGTCGGCAAAATACTTGTTGATTACTTCCACTGCCTTTCGGTTAGCCAAATAACCGTTTAGCTTTTCACTGCAAATTCTTTTCTGCATAAGCGTTAATAATTTAAAGTTAATTTTTAAGCAAACATCATCAATGCTTGCAAGTTAATAATAAATTTATCGAAAGTACTTATACTTTATTTTTTTGTCAAAGTCAATAAAAATCAGCAAATATTTCTACATCTTTCCATCTTTCAAAATATCTTATACAACATATATAAAAGGTTGAATTTTTTTTAATTGACAATAAAACTACTAATAAATATATTCAAAATATAATATATTATTGAAGAAGGACTAATAAAATGAAACAAGGCAATAAGATAAAAGAAGATAACGAACCTAACTTAGTTGATGTCCATGTCGGCAAGAGGATTCGCCTGCGTCGCAATATTTTGCACATCACCCAACAACAATTGGCTGAAATGCTCGGTTTGACCTTTCAACAAGTGCAAAAATATGAAAAAGGTCTAAATCGTGTAGGTGCAAGCCGTTTATGGGATATCAGTCGCGTTTTAGATGTGCCGATGAACTTTTTCTTTGAAGATATGGACGAGCTTTCGGCCGCCAGAAGCCCGCGCATGTTGCGCCGTAATTACGAAGAAAGAGGATATTTGCGCGAAGATCGTCCGGTTATTGATAATGACCCGATGAAACGAGCTGAAACTTTGGAATTAGTCCGCGCTTACTATAAAATTCCTAATCGGGCAATCGCCAAAAAGCTTTTTGATGCCATTGTTCTACTCTCAAAATCGACATACAATCTGCCGGATTCCGATAGCGATGATGAATAATCAAGACGAACTACACAAACCTAAATTTTTCGGTCGGCGTAAAGGACGCACTATCCGTAAAACCAAAAATTTCCTTTTAGAAAATTTTTTGCCGCGTATTCGCTTGTCTGCGGGTAAAAAAATTGATTTACCTGCTTGCTTTCCTGAACCTAAACAAAAATTCTGCTTAGAAATAGGTTTTGGTGACGGGGAACATTTGGCCGCTATCGCCCAAGACTGCCCGCAAAATGGTTTTATCGGTGTTGAGGTATATCAAAACGGGGTGGCAAATTTGCTTAATTTACTGACCGGCATTAAAGAAGGGGACGAATGTGGTAATGCCGATGACATCAGCTTACTGCCGGACCGAACCGATAATATCCGTGTTTTTGATGATGACGTGCGCCTACTGTTCGCTTCCTTACCATCAGCATCATTTGATAAAGTTTATTTGTTGTTTCCTGACCCGTGGCCAAAGAAAAAACACGCTTCCCGCCGATTCGTTAATCCAGAAAATCTGCAAGAATTGGCTCGATTGATAAAAAAAGGCGGTATTTTACAAATTGCCACCGATCACGCGGTATATAAGCGTTGGGTTATGGAACAGATGCGCAACAATAAAGACTTTGTTTGGACGGCAAAATGCTCCGACGATTGGCGTAATCCGCCTGCCGACTGGCACGAAACCAAGTATCAACGCAAAGCCATTCGCGAAGGACGCAAACCGGTATTTTTTGAATACAAAAGAATCTAGCTTATGCTCAATCCGCGCAACACTGCCTCAAAATCATCGCGTTGCGGTGCACAAATATAAGCGCCGACTTTTATATCATCAACATCATGTATCAAATAAAATTTACGCAACTGCACATACTCCTCACCATCTAAAGAATAGCTGGCAATATAGCAACCGTTGCGTCTTTTCAGTCTATACCACACATGCTTGGTCCCGCGCGGCAGCGGCACTGTTGCTAAATCAGAAAAACCGTCATTAGTCAAACTGGTAGCCAGCATCGGGCTTTCTTCATTATCATACATAATCGATGCCTTAAACCAATTATTAACGTCGGAACGAAGCATAATTCCGCACTGGTCATATTGTCCGGTTGAAGCAAACTCCCAATCCAAATTACAGCAAAAATCCCCCAATGCGTAACAATGGAAAAAATGTCCGTCATCTTTGCGAAAATTAAATCTTGAACAACACCAAAAATCCGTGCGATACTTAGCCGTAACATACATACCGTCATCATCGAATCGCACTCGCTGCGGTTCATTCATCCAATCAAACTGTTTCAGCATTTCCAAAAGCATTAAAAACTCCTCACGGCATAATTTTCCATTTTTTCAGCGGCATCAGCTAAATTTGCACCTTTATCTTTCGGCAGCATAATCTGCAAATTTATAATTTCGTCTCCTTGAGAGGTTTTAGATTTCATTCCTTGCCCTTTTAAGCGTAGTTTTTCACCGCTCGATGAATACGGCGGTATCGTAACTGCTACCTTACCTCTGATTGTCGGCACGGTAATTTTGGCTCCTTTAATTGCTTCTACTACCGAAATCGGCAAATCCAGCAAAACATTCAATCCGTCATTTTTAAAATACGGATGTTCCTCCACATTAACCGTAATTAGGGCATCTCCGGCTGCTCCACCATTTGTTCCGGCATAGCCCAAACCTTTCAAACGCAAAGTTTGCCCGTTTTGCATACCTGCCGGAATCTTGACATTAACACTCTTACCGCCCAGATTGACCTTTTTTTCAACCCCGTTTGCCGCTTCCAAAAAACTTACCCGCATATTGTAGGCAATATCTTGTCCTTTGCGTGCCGTATTACGCCTACTGCCAAACGGATTACCACCCGCCTGCGCCCCTCCGGTAAATTGCGAAAAGAAATCGGAATCAAAAATTGAAGAAAAATCAAACCCTTCCGCACCGCCAAAACCATTCCCCGAAGCCCGAAATCCGCCACCGAACGGATTGCCGCCGGCTCCGCCGAAACCGGCACCAAAACCGGTTGGTTTTCCCTCGGCATCTATTTCGTTATTATCATATTTCTTACGCTTTTCGGTATTACCGATAATATCATAAGCATTTGAAATTTCTTTGAATTTTTCTGCAGCGTTCGCATCGTCTTTATTCAAATCGGGATGATATTTACGCGCCAACTTACGATACGCCGACTTTATTTCGGCTTCCGTTGCCGTTTTACTGACACCCAAAATTTGATATAAATCTTTATTCATAGTCTTTTCTCCCTATCTGATTATATAGGGATAAACTTATTGCGATGCAAGGTTCACACAATCAAAAGTAGCGCGCCGTTTATGATTACGATACATATAAATATCGCGCAAATATGCTTTTTTACCCATGCTGTATTCGTAGCAATACGCCGAGGCCAACGATGCCACATCGTCAATCCGAACGTCGGAATACTCGTATACCACATAGTTTTCACCGGCAACTTTCATTACAATATTTTGACGCAAGCGCTCAACATCTGAGGCATATTTCGGTGTTGGCACAATCTTCGGTTCTGAAATCTTATCTGATCTTATCTGTTCTACCGAAACCATCGGCTCAATAACTTTCGGCTCCTGCGTTCCATTATCATTCCACATATCGCTCAAAGTGCCGTATTTACTATTCTCCAATTGGCACGAAGCGCACACTAGCGCCATAATACCGATGCTCAAAAATTTTTTCATCTTTGCTCTCCTCATAACCTATAGGCTACACTCTTATGCTCGGAGTATAAAACAAAGATATTAAACTTTCCTTAATTCGCCAACAGATTATACAGCTTGTTGCCTGCATCATCTAAAATACGAATTACCTCACGGTTTTTGGTATTACGCATACGATTATTGCTTAAATTTTCCATAATTTGCTGCATTTTACGTTCAAATTCGGCATTATCCTCAACTTTTTCAAACTGTTTAGCCAGTTTCTCATCACCCAATTTATAATTTACCACAGCCTGAACCACCATAATATTGCGTGCTTCACGCTGATCTCCATAGCTGGCCAAGCGCATTCCTGATTTCTTTTTCTCGGTGTCATAGACTTTATCATCAACCTTAGCCTCATTTTCGAGCACTACCTGTGCAGCCTGTTGACGTTCTGCTTGCTCCATTTTATTATTTTGCGGCAAAAGCTGCTCATAGGTTGGTGCCGCCGAACGTTGATATCTCAAGTTTTTAGCATCAGTTGCATAAGAGACGCCGCCATCAGCGGAAATTTTACCGACTTGTGCCTGAACCGCCGAACTGCACAATATTGCCACCAACAAAACCCAAACTATTTTCATTGCGCATACCTTTCAAAAAAAACTTGCTTAACCCTTTTTATATCATATATGCTGTAAAAAGCAAAAGAAAAGAATACGAGGCACTGAAATGGTTAAAACAATATGGGCGTTGATGGACGATCGCCGTGGCAGCGTAGGGCAAGCCAAAGGAATTTTAAATGCGCTCGATACCACAAAATTCAATATTATTGAAAAAAATATCAAATACACTCGTTTGGCCGGATTGCCGAATATTTTACGCGGGCGCAGCCTGCTGGGTGTGGCCTCGGAAAGCCGACAGCATATAACCGCTCCTTATCCCGATATTGTGCTTTCCATCAGCCGCCGCACTGCCCCAATCGCTCGTTATGTTAAGAAAAAATCGCCACAGACAAAGTTGGTGCAACTGATGCACGCCGGCTCGGCCGGAATTAACGAATTTGATTTAATTGTGGTGCCGGAACACGACAAAAATAAGAAACAAACTCCGCAAATGTATTATATTATCGGTTGCCCGCATCGTATAACCGCCGAATATTTGCAAGAAGCACGCGCTAAATGGGAAAAAGAATTTGCCGATTTACCTAAACCGCTAACTGCGGTTATTGTCGGCGGAGCTATTAAAAAACATCAATTCAGCGCAGAAAATGCAACTGCTTTGGCAACAGCGGTCAAAAGGCTCAAAAGCCAAATTGGCGGTTCCATCTTGCTTACCACCTCGCGTCGCACCGGTGAACAAGCACAAAAAATTATAGTTAATGCCTTAAAAGATATCCCGCAATATAATTACCTGTGGGGCGATACACGTGAAAATCCGTATAGCGGTTTTTTGGCTTGTGCCGATAATATCATTGTTACCGGCGATTCGGTTTCTATGTGTTGCGAAGCTACCGGTAGTGGTAAACCGATTTATGTGTTTAGAGGGCAAAATTGGCTTACTCCGAAACATGAACGTTTTGTGCAATCTCTTTTGGATAATGGCTGTGCCGCACTTATAGAAGACGCCGATGCCAGCTTTAAGCCGCAAAAAAGCTTAAACGCCGCTGCTGAAGTAGCTGAACTGATTGAAAATTTATAAATCTTCTTCCGCCTCGTCCATTTGCGCCACATATAAGTCAATTACCTGCTGCAGTTGGCTGTTTTGCTTATTTTCAGCGTCATCAACGGGAGGGAAAATATCGGTCTCGGTAAAAATACTTATAGTCCCCCAAATACACAAACTCCAAACACTTTGCCGCATACCTTCCTCCACCGCCGAAAAAATATAGTAACCGATAAAAGTTTTTCAATCACAAAATGTAATGAATATTGACGTTTTATTAAATTGTCGCTATTATACTGCACATATTGAATTATCAAATATAACAAGGATATTTAAGATGCAGATGTTTGCTTTTTTTCTTGCGATGTTTTCTTCCCTGAGTTGGCTGATTTACGCCGTTATGTTTGTCCGCTCCAAACTCGAAGCCGATAGTTTGTGGGAACAAAGTCCCGAAATGATGTTGATGCTGATTGCGGTTGTAGCCTTACCGCTTTTAACAATATGGATGGTATTCGGCTATGTTAACCAATATATCAACAACAAACAAATAAATCGCAAACAAACTGAGCTTTTAAGACAACTGCAAAAGAATCAAGACTATACCGACTTGGTGGTACGGGTAATGCTTGATGCCGAACACGAAATTAAAGACGGATTCGTCATCAATAAATTTGAAGTTCTGATTAACGATATGAACGAGGCTTTAAGCGAAATTATCCAACGCTGCAACCTTGCCTCAACTTCCCAACTGGAACAACTGTGGCAACGTGTGGGCAGAGGTGAACGCTGGACGCTTGGCAAAACCATTTTAGAAGCCAGTAAAAGCCGTAGCACTTTTGACGCTTGGGCACGCGAAAAAGTCAGCCGTGACAAAGTTTTCCGCGGCTCGCTATTGGAATTTTGCTCGCGCTACCAAAATTTATTGCAACTTTTGGAAAAACATGACCGTGACCGCGTCTTTTTGAATATGATAGAAATGGGGGTCTTGGGTAAGGTATATTCCATTATTGCTCCTCTTAGCTCGGGTATAGATTCCTTAACCGCTACTAAAAACACAACTGACGAACCGCCGGCAAACGATTATACTTCCGTCTTAAAATTGGCCACCATGGCAGAACCGGCAGCCCAAAATACTATCATGAACATTGATAAAAATGACACCGATGAGCCGGAAGATAACGAAGAATATGAACCAAAACCATCTATTCTTTCCCGTTTCAAACTTTTTGGGCGCAAAGAAGAACCGCAAGCACCGTCTATGGCCGACCAAGATCCGTTTTTCCGTGCTCTGCATAACAGTTTTCAAACCGAAACAAATGCAAATGAACCGACATTCGGCGCTTCTTCATTAGCGTCAGAAGAACCGAGCTTAAAAACAGATTCACTTTCACCGACAAACGAAAGCATTGATTTAACCTCTGTAAACAATGATTTTATGAAAGATTTTAACACCGATTTTTCGGCCGCAGATGAATATAACAAAACACTCAAAGAAACAACTCCGTTAACCGGATTAAGCGATTTTGCCGCTCGTCTGGCGGCGGTGCGCGGTGAAGCCATACAAACAGCACCTTCTGTTGAAACTCCTTTTTCGGATACTGTTAAACCGGAACCCGAACCTTCAGCACCGATAGAAAATAAAAATGATGACGACAACGAAGATTTAGTATATCCGTTTGGCGGGTGGGACAATGAAGTCGGTAACGATAAATAGTCTATTTGCCATTATTCTCGGTTGTCTGTTTTGCAATATCGCCGCTGCAAAGATTTATGACCATATCGCTCTTTACGGACAGTCTAAATACTCACCGAATTTTAAGGCTTTTGAATATATTAATCCCAATGCTCCGCAAGGCGGCAAAATTATTTTGCCGGCCTATGGCACGTTCGATAATTTTAATCCATATATTTTTAAAGGTGTTGCGGCTTCGTTTGTACCGGCACTGACTATGGAAACACTGGGTTTTTCGCCCACCGATGACCCGTTCACGGTTTATCCGTTGTTGGCAAAAAAGTTTGACCTACCGGAAGATAAATCGTATGTAGGGTTTATTTTGAACGAAAATGCTCGTTTTGCCGACGGCTCACCGGTAACTGCTGACGATGTGGTATTCAGCTTCAACGCCATTATGCAAAAAGGCTCTCCTGTTTATAAAATGTATTATGCCGATGTTGATAAGGTAGAAAAAATAAATGACCGCGAAGTTCGTTTTTATTTTAAGCCAAATACCGAGAACAAAGAGTTGCCGATGATCTTATCGCAATTTACTATTTTTTCCGCTAAAGACTGGGAAGGACGCGAATTTGACACACCTTCTTTGCAACCGCCATTAGGTAGCGGACCTTACGTGGTGGAAGATTTTCAAGTCAACAAATATGTCGCTTTTAAAAAAAATCCTCACTATTGGGGCAAAGACCTGCCAACTCGCCGTGGTTTTTACAACTTCGAACAAATCCGTTATGACTATTACCAAGATACTACCGTAACTCTGCAAGCCCTGTTTTCCGGTAATATTGATGCCCGAGAAGAATATATTGCCAAGATTTGGATGACCGGCTATGATAACGACTTAATCAAATCCGGTAAAATCATCAAAGAAACGGTGAAACACAATAATCCCGCCACTTTGCAAAATTTTGCTTTTAATGTACGGCATGATAAATTTAAAGACCGCCGCGTGCGTCAAGCGCTTGATTTGGCGTTCAATTTTGAATGGGCGAATGAAAAACTGTTTTATAATCAATACAAGCGTCTTACCAGTTATTTTACCAATACCGGAATGGAGGCAACCGGCTTACCCGAAGGGCGAGAATTGCAAATTTTAAGCGCTTATAAAGACCAACTGCCCGATGATGTCTTTACCGAAGAATATCAACCTACGGTTAATCCGCAAATCAACAACCCGCGCGAAAATCTCAAAAAAGCCGTGGCATTGCTTAAAAGTGCCGGCTACGATTTCAAAGACGGAAAAATGGTAAATTTAACCACCGGTGAACCGCTGGAAGTGGAAATTTTGAGCAATTCCGCCAACGGCACCACTTTTACCAAAGTGATGTTGCCGTATATCGAAAATCTGCGTAAAATCGGCATCAAAGCCGTATTTCGTAATCTAGAAGTTAATATCTTCAAAAATCGGCTCGATAATTTTGATTTTGATATGGCGATAATCTCCTATCCGGTATCACAACTCCCCGGCAACGAACAGCGTGAATACTGGGGTTCTCAGGCCGCCGACATGAATGGTAGTAATAACGTTATAGGTATTAAAAATCCGGTGGTTGATGGGTTAATCAAAGGGCTTGTATCTGCTCAGCAAAAAGAAGATTATGTGGCTTATGTCCGTGCGCTCGACCGTGTTTTACTCCATGAAAATTATATGATTTTTCAGTGGTATTCGCCGGTGCAACGGGTGGCATATTGGGATAAATTCGGTCAACCGCAAACCGAAATAAAAACCGGTTTTCAACCGTTCACATGGTGGGCAAAGGAGCAATAATGCGCAACTATATCTTAAAAAGACTTTTACTCATTCCGTTCACTTTGTGGGGCATCATCACGGTTAATTTTGCCATTATCCAATTGGCTCCCGGCGGACCGGTGGACTATATGTTGGCGCAATATCGCGGTATGAATACCGACACCACCGCCCAACTGACTTCGCGCGTTGAAGCCAGTCAAAGCACCGCCGCGGCAAACACAACAAGCAATTCCAAATATGTCGGTGCCCAAGGCGTACCGGAAGATTTAATCAAGGCCTTAGAACAGCAATTCGGCTTTGATAAACCTTGGTATGTGCGCTACGGCAAAATGCTTAAGGACTATATTTGCTTTGATTTCGGTAAGAGTTACTACCGCGACAAAACCATTTTGGAGCTGATAAAAGAGCGCCTACCCGTTTCGATTTCGCTCGGGCTATGGTCAACCTTGCTTATTTACCTCATCGCCATACCGCTCGGCATTAAAAAAGCACAAAAAGACGGTTCAAAATTCGATATTATTACCTCATTTGCCATAGTTATCGGTTCGGCAATGCCGGTATTTTTGCTGGCGGTATTTTTTATAGTGTTCTTTGCCGGCGGCATATATTGGCAATGGTTCCCTTTGCGGGGATTAACCGGTGATAATTGGGCAAACTTGAGCTTTTGGGGGCAAATAAAAGATTATTTTTGGCATATAACATTACCGGTTTTAACTATGGTTATCGGTGGTTTTGCCGGCTTGACCATGCTGACCAAAAACTCATTTTTGGATGAAATCAATAAACAATACGTACTTACGGCACGCGCCAAAGGTGCCTCGGAAAATCGCATTCTTTACGGCCACATTTTCCGTAATGCCATGCTGATTATCATCGCCGGTTTCCCGTCATTGTTAATAAAAATGCTGTTCACCGGTTCACTATTGATAGAAGTTATTTTTTCGCTTAACGGTCTGGGACTGCTCGGCTATGAAGCCATTACCACCCGCGATTATCCGGTGGTGTTCGGCACATTATATATCTTTGCCCTGCTCGGATTGATTTTGAAACTCATCAGCGATATTACCTATTCTCTGGTTGACCCGCGCATCAATTTTGAAAAGATATAAAATCTTACAACTAATTTATGCCTTTTTAACCAAAATTACCCTAATATTACCCTTAAAATAGGAGAAAATAATGAAAAAAGCAGTTTTTATGGTATTTTTAGGGGTTGCCGGATTAAGCGCAATTTCGGCACAAACGATGATCAATCCATGGATAGAATGCGGAGATGATATCAGTTGCGGCGTAGCGAAAGCCGGATTTAATTTTCCGCTTAAGGTAAAAAACTATACGGTTCGGGCAATGGATGATATGATGGAATTTCGCTTTCCGTTGGATGAAAAGCGTCATGTTATTGTGCGCAAATCCGTAACGCCGGAAGGCGAACCTGATGAAAACGGGATTATAGACATCTCCGGAGATTATAACCGATATCCGGCCAATAAAACCGTTACATTGGAAAATGGTGTAAAATTCAGTGTCAGAGGCAAAGAAGACAACTACAAAGTTGTGAACTTTGCGGCTGAAAGCGGATATTACAGCATAATGTGCAACGAAGGCTTGGACTTACAAGATATAGAATATTTCTATAAATTGCTGGAAGAAGCGGAAGCCCCAAGAAATAACAGATAAGAAACAAAAGGCAAAAAAAATGAAAACTATTCAGAACTTTTTTGTTAAATATATGGCATTGATTGTATTGGTTGTTGCTTTGATTTCCCTTTTTGCTCCGCAAAGCGCTTTATGGATTTCAACCTCGTGGATAAACTATCTTTTGATGGTGGTTATGTTCGGTATGGGATTGACCTTGAAGCCGGAAAGTTTTGTCTTGGTATTCAAACGTCCCAAAGATATTCTTTGCGGTGTTTTTGCCCAATATACGATTATGCCGCTGTTAGCCTTTGCCTTGAGCCGTTTGTTCGGGCTAGATGCCGCCTTAACCGCCGGTGTCATTTTGGTCGGAACTTGCCCGGGTGGTACGGCAAGTAATGTGATTACCTATTTTGCCAAAGGAGATATTGCTCTTTCGGTTTCCATCACCAGTGTAAACACAATATTGGCTCCGATATTGACACCGCTCGTGACCTACCTTTTGCTCAATACAACGGTTGAAGTGAATATGATGAGTATACTTATCGCCATAATTAATGTGATTCTAATCCCGATTGTGCTTGGTTTTATTATTAATCGGTTCTTTGCAAGCATCACGCAAAAACTGGTGGATTTGTTACCGATAATTTCGGTGGTAGCAATTTGTATGATTGTGGCCACAGTGGTTTCGCACAATGCCGAAAAAATCTATACTTGCGGATTTTTGGTGTTGAGTGTTGTCGTATTGCATAATCTTTTGGGCTATTTATGCGGCTTTACACTCGGCAAGATACTGAAAATGGAACCTGCAAAGATTAAGGCATTTTCGGTGGAAATCGGTATGCAAAACTCCGGCTTAGCGACAAGTTTGGCCGGCACCGCATTCCCAACACTTGCAATGGCAACCGTGCCAGGAGCGATTTTTTCGGTATGGCATAACATTTCCGGTGCAATTCTCGCCGAAATATACCGACATTGGGATTAAGCCAATCCGAATATGCGAACTCCCAGTCCGCTTGGTGTTTTTATAATATATTAACTCTTGGTTGATATAACAAAATTGAGGTGTGTTATGAAAAAATTACTCTTAATGCTTGGAATATTCTTTGCTTTGCTTAAAAATGCGCAGGCTATTGATGAAAAAGAAAAAGAGATGTTTGACCGGTTTATTAATTTTACCGGAACTTATGAAGAAGATTTACATCGTTTTAAGCAAAAACCATTGGTTGATTTAACCAAAGAAGAGCAAAAATCTGTTGCCGATTTTTCAATAGAGCGCAAAATTAATCCGCAATATATTGAGAAATATGAGCAAGATACCAAACAGCAATATTCTCCAGCCGCAAAATTAAATCCATGGTTGGCAAGTTATTATGACACCGCATATTTTATTGAATATTTGGAAAAAATTCCGGCACGCACTTTGGCACAAAAATATCAATTGTTGATTTTGTGGCAGATTTATAAACCGGAAAAAGTCGGTTCTGAAGAGTATAAAAAAATTGCCGAGTCCGCTCATGCCAAAACAATGGAATATTTGGCTGATGATGATAATTGGCAGGCTTCGTGGCGCCGTGAGGAATATGAAGAAATTGTGCAAGATGATTTTCAAAAGTGTTATGCCGATAAAAATTGCTTGGTAAAAGCTATTCCATATTGGATGGACTTACGTATTCCGATGAAAGTGATTTTGCCGTGCGATTTTGCTAAAGAGCATAATTTGTTATATTATTATGACGGTGCTGCAGGCGGTTCCGGTACTCAGGCAATTATGGTTTCTACATGTATTGCCGATGAAAAGTATAATTTTACACCGGAGCTTGATGCTTACATAGATAATGTGATTTCCGAAACCATACCTTACAGTTCTGGCTCAATAGTTAATGTATTTTATGCCAATGCCGATGCCCATTATTGGGATATAAAATATCAGCCGAATTTTAAAATCGATAAAATTGCCAATTGGCAGGAGTTTCCTTATACCGAATGGGCGGTGCAATCATATTATAATTTCAAAAAATTCAATAGTGTTATCAATAAAGGTGTCGGTTATAAGAAGGCCGTTGATATGCTTAAAGACCATTATGTAAAAGTATTTAAAGCCAAACCGGAACAGGCCTTAAACGCAGCTTTAGTAACACTGAATCCACCGTCTTCATACGATTTTAAACGCATTACGCCGGATAATTTGAACTATCTTTTGCTAATCGGAGCCGATTGGGAAAAAATTAAAGAGCAATTACCTGAAAACAATGACATAGCAGAATTGTTGGAATTAAGTATTGCCCATCCGCAGAACTTAAAACAACTCGTAAAACTAACAAAAAATGTCGATAAACCAAACAGTTTCGGTAAAACTCCATTGCAAACCGCCGCACAATACGGCTATTTTGAAAGTATTAAAATTTTACTTGATGCCGGTGCGGATATCAATCACCAAACTGTTGACTCCAATTGTTTTTCGGATTTTGAAATTGAGTGTATTCATAACGGCAAACGCACGGCTTTAATGTATGCCTTACAAGAAAATCAGTATGAAACAGCAAAATATTTACTAGAAAAAGGTGCCGATATAACTTTAACCGATTCACAAGAAATGACGGCACTTGATTATTTGATGAAAAAAGCGCCGAAATTCAGTACACACCGAACCGGAACAATTTACGGAGGTGAAGCTAATTGGCGAGAGCCGGAAGATAATGAGAAACTGCCGACCGAACAATATGATGAGTTGTATAAACGTTTATTTTTCCATCAACAACCGCAAATCGCCGATGTTTTGGCTGGAAAATGGGAATCAGAAGAAAAAGAAGAAACGGCTGTTTTTGAAAAAAATAACGATACCGATAAGCCTTTGTTAATTATTAAAAATGAACGTGGCGTATGGGCTGAATGTGATGCACAAGAAGATTCCCGCAACGTTTTTAATTGTATTTTTGAGCCGGATAAAGGCGATAAAAATAAATTTGATGTTTATTTTGCAATTTCTCATTATTATAAGGATAAAGTAATCATATATTACAGTCTGGAACCGAATGTGCTTGATCGCTGTGTACAAGATGACGCTTGCGAACCTGAAATTTTAGCAACGCTGGAACGAGAGGTAGAACACGATAAATAATGATATTTCACATGCAAATCAACTATAACTTTTTCACATACACCCGGGTTGGTTTACCCTCGCGGGTGGGCATGGTCTGCCAAAAGGTAAAGCCGTATTTCTCGTAAAGGCCGACCTCGTCGGTGGAAATATATACTTTTTCGGTTCCGGCGGATTTTAACACTTCGCAAATGTGGGCAATTAACTTGCCGGCGTTGCGATGACCGCGATAGGCCGGAAAGGTATATACAAACCCGATCCACGGCGACAGTTCCGGTGCGTCAATTTCATCTTGCGGCGCCAAAGTGGCAAACGAAACCAGCTTATCGCCGGCGGTCAGCATATAAACCTCGGCCGCATCTCCGCTTATCTGCTTTAATTTATCGCTCTTCAACCAGTTGTGCAACAATTCCGCCGCCGACCAATCGCCTTTGCCGATTTCTTCCCGCCAATGTGCCTGATTTTCCGATTGATAATACTTGATAACCTGCATTTTGCCTCATACTTCATAGTTGCGATATTTGCAAACTATAAACCTTTAAATATAACTTGCCAAGTACATAGTTCATAGTTTTGAAATTTTAAAACTATGAAGTTAGAAAAAATTTCCTCTTTTTAACTCACCAAATATTATTGACTCTCAAAATTTCTGCGCTAATAATAGAACAGAAATAGAACATTGAAGAGGTAAAATGCGCCAGCACGTTATTGCATTGGTTGATTGCGACTGCTTTTTCGTTTCTTGCGAACGAAAGGATAACCCCGATTTGCAGGGCAAGCCGGTGTGCGTTATGACTGGTGCCACCAGTAAAGGTATTATCGTTTCCCGTTCCAAAGAAGCCAAAGCACTCGGGATTAAAATGGGGCAGCCGTATTTTCAGGTTAAACCGAACTTTCCGACCGCGATTTGTATTCCGGCGCGCCACCACCGCTATACCGAAATTTCCAAAGAAGTGATGGACACCATCAAAACTTTCAGTCCGGATGTCGAAGTGACTTCGGTTGATGAAGCTTTTATTGATTTAACCAGCCTCAACAAAGTTTATCACTCGACATATACCGATATTATCAAAAATATCCGCCAGACGGTGTGGGACAAGGTCGGAATTCCGGTATCTATCGGGTTGGGAACTTCTAAAACATTGGCTAAATTGGCGAGCGATAAGGCCAAGAGCAACAACGGCATTTTCGTTATTTCGCCGGATAAAATCTTGGATATTGTGGGCGAAATGCCGATTGAGGACGTTAGCGGTATCGGGCGCAAAAACAGCGAGCACATGAAGTTCAGCGGTATCTTTACGATTAAGGATTTTGTGGAGAAAGAAAACGGCTGGATACGGAAAGCCTTCGGAATTAACGGATTAAATTTGAAAAGTGAGTTGACTGGTGTTGCGACATCTTTGGTCAACAACGAACCCACCGCCCCACAGAGCATACAGGTAACGCGGAGTTTTGAGGACTTTACGCAGAGTTTGGAGTATTTAGAACATGAACTGAACCGGCATGTTCACGAGGCTTGTCAGAAGTTGCGGCAGTGGAACGGATTTTGCCAAGGGGTGGAAGTTATGCTCCGTACGAAAGACTTCAAATATCTCGCCATCGAGGCGAAACTGCCGAACCCGACCAACGGCGACCAGGAAGTTCGCATAACCGCCATAAACCTCTTAAAACAACTCTACCGCCCGAATTTAATTTATCGCTCCACCGGCGTAACTCTGACACACTTAACCTACGGCGAAATCCAACAATCGTTGTTTGAGGAGGTAAAACCGCACGACGACAAACTCTCGCACCTCGTTGATGAACTGGAAGCCAAATTCGGCAAAGGCATTGTTAAGACCGGGGTGTAAAAATAAATCCACGTAACCCGCATATTTTACTGAACGATGCGCAAATATAAGGATATCAAGCCAAGCAACCGGACAAACTTTGTGATGGTCTATTATCACGCCGGACGCACATTAACTCAAATCGAAACTTTACTAAAAAAGGCCTACGGCAACCCACTACCGGTCAGACCTCGCGACCGCTTGAACCGCCTGCAATTCAAACTCGAACAAATGGCTGTCCGGTATAAACAATGCCAAAATGAGCTTCATATTCAGTATCAAAAACAGAAAGAAAAATAGTTATTGTTTTTTTAAGATTCCTTGTTTATAGTTAATTTCGTTAGGACAGCCCAAGTCCTGACAGGACATTGACAGTCTAATCGCTATGGGCAAAACATAACTTTTGTGTTACGTTGTAATATAAAAGACGATTGCCATATTGGGCATCTCACCGTAACGGGTGGATGCCAGTGAATAAGGCATATACCCAATAGCTGGGCTACTTATCATAGCGATTGTAGTGTCAACGTCCACCCACCTTACAAGGTGGGTGAATTTGTTTGGGCTGATTGGTAATTCAGTTTGAGCATATGCGCGTTTTTCGGCCACCGCGACACCCCGATGTCATCTTCAATAGAAAACCATTTATCGGAAGTTGTCAGAGGCTTAATTATAAATCATGATGTAACTGAATTTTGGCTTTGTGAACAAGGAACGTTTGACTGCTTGTCGCGTCTTGTAATGAATGAACTAAAAAAAGAATTTGAATATATAACTCTTTGCATATTTCCCGCATATTATCCAAATAACGCCAAACTTGATTGGATGGATGATAATAATTACGATTTGATGTATCCTGATGAAGTAGCCAAAGCGCCACCGCAAGTTGCTATTTTACGTCGCAACGAATATATTGCTAAAAATGCCGATTATATTGTTTGCTACATAAACCGTAAATCAGGCGGAGCCTATAAGGCAGTTGAAATTGCGAGAAAATACGATAAAAAAATAATCAACCTCGCCGAGTATATTTAATTCAAGCCTTACAGCTTCAAATGTTCTAAAAACGCCTGATTATCTCAACAAATTTTACGGACACTTTTGCAAGGAACGCCATAAGCTAAAGTGTTGGCAGGAACATCTTTTGTAACAACACTTGCGGCACCGATGATTGAATTATCGCCTATGCTGACACCCGGAAGGATTGTAACATTTGCGCCAATCCATACATTTTTACCGATTTTAACCGGTTTAGGCATAGCATTACATCTTTTTTCAGGGGCAAATTCATGGTTCAGTGTAACAATCGTAACATTACTACCCAGCATTGAATTATCACCGATTTCTATTCCGCCATTATCTTGAAAATGGCAACAGGTATTGATAAAAACCTTTTTCCCCAGTTTGATATTTTTGCCGAACTCGGTGTAAAAAGGTGGCAATATCAGGCAATCTTTATCGACTTTGCGCGCAATCAGCTCAGAAAACAGCGCTCTGACTTCTTCAGGTGTGTGGTATTTATTATTCAATTCCATCGTGATTTTTAGAGCTTCTTGACCATATTCATAAAAAGATTGTAACAAATCCGTCCCGAATATCATCGGTGTTCCTTTTTTCATTATAGCTCTGATTTGCGGTATGCTTAATATTTTTTTACCCATCATTATTCTCCTTAAGTAAATACTCTAAAAATGCCTGACAGCCTTCATAAATATCCCAATAGCTCTCGTCAAAGTTTCCGGTATACCAAGGGTCGCGGATGTTGCGTGGGTGGTCTGTAAAATCTAATAAGCGGTGGATTTTGTGCTCTGTATCCGGACCGACGAGCGATTGAATGTCCTCAATGTTGCTGTCGTCCATCGCCAGAATATAGTCATAATAAGCGTAATCGCGCAGGCGAATTTGCCGCGAATAATGCTCCTCGAACGGAATTTGCATGGCTTTCAGCTTGTCGCGGGTGCCGTGATGAATGCCGGCATGACACATCTCATTGTAACTTTCGGTCGCGGCGGAATCTATTTCAAACTGATCGGATAAACTGCGCTCCTCAACCATCTGCTTAAACACAAACTCCGCCATCGGCGACCGACAAATATTCCCCAGACATACAAACAAAACTTTAATCATAAAGACATCTCCCAACCTTAGAGTATATGATTAATTTAAAATTACAAGATTCTTTTTGACATCTCGCATTTTGCGATGATAATTAAAGCAACTGATATTTTTGGAAAAGGAGATAAAAAATGCCGTACATTGAAGCAAAAATGAGCATTAAACTGGATGAAAACCAGAAAGACGCGTTGCAAAAGAAGTTAACCTGCGCCGTATCGGTCGCATTTGGCAAGCCGAAAGCCTACATTATGGCGTGCATAGAGGACGACAAATCGCTGTATATGGCGGAGCGGAAGCTCGAAAAAGGTGCCTACATCGCTATTCGGCTGCTTGGTTCGGCGTCTAAATCGGCGTGTCAGGGCTTAACTGGCGAAATTTGCCGCATTTTACAAAGCGACTATGGTATTGATGGCGCAAATGTTTATATCACCTACCACCCAACCGACCTTTGGGGTTGGAACGGCGGAATGTTTTAATTATATATAGCAAAATCAAGCATATTGTGCCAATAAATCTTTCCAAACCTGCGGCGCATCTATTTCATCAAAATAGGTTTTCAAAAAATTGACAATTACTTCATGTCTTTTTTCTATAAATCTGCGCCCCGGTTCGGTCAAAGCCATACTGCGCAACCGAAACAGTTTATCAAAAAAATGATTTACAATCGGGCAATAAGTTATTTTCTTATATTTTTCCGCATCCATTTCTACCGGCAGATAATCGGGATCAAAAAACGGCTCATTACCACCCGAACGATGGGCGCGGTATTCAATACAACGAATAACCCCTATTAAGCCGGTTGCATCGGCCATATCCGCATCAGAAACTATCTTGCCTTCTATACAATCCGGCACAATCCCGCTCAAACGCTTGCTGTAGCCGATTGTTTTAACAATTTTGAGACAATTATTGATAAAATCATCGTCAAATCCCGATTTTGCCAATATACGACACGTATTTGTTAGCAAACGCGCAGATTCTTCTCCGAATAATTTATAATCGTCGCAGTCATGCAACAGAGCCGCGGCAGCAACCAAATCACGATTGGCATCATTAATCTCATCGCAAAATTTCATGGCATTTTCATAAACGCGAAATACATGCTTATCATCATGCCCGCTAAAATCATTATGCAACAACTCAAAAACAGCTTGTTTTATATACTCTATACCGCTCATATAAATCTCCTCTGATGTTTATATTTTAAGTCGGCGCCTGTGTTTTACAACCGCAAAAGCGTGGCTTTCTTTGAGTAGCTCAAACAAAACCTCGTCCGGCACAGTATCGTCAAGTGTAATTGTAAGCCAATTTTTCTTATTCATATGATACGCCGGATAAAAGCCGGCCTGCTTGTGCAATTCCGGTATTTTCGCCTCATTTAATTTAATATTCATTACCTCAACTTCACAGGAAAGCTTTTTATTTAACTTGCTTCGATCGATGCTCATAATCAGCGCATACCATTTGCCGTTATCCGGATTTTTGAAAACTCCGTAATTGCAGTTTTCCCACGGGAAAACCGGCGCGTCACCGTAAGCGTCAAAAATTGCCTGCGTTAAGCGGTTGGCCTGCGAATGCACAAAATAGTTAATCCGGCAACAATTTGCTTTGATTCTTTCCAAAATCTTTTGATATTCGGCACGCACTTCGCCGGCAAAACCCTCCATATCTTCAACGCGCAACGGCAAAAATTCATCATCGGTGGCTGTTTCAAGCACTTTTCCGGAAACATTACTTTGCGGGGTAATATTTACCACTGCTTTAAAATCGCCATCCATAAACAGCTCGCTATACGTCCACTTGCCGTCAGACTTGATAAATCCGAACTTTTCAAGCCGACCAAAATCAATAATCGTGCGTTTAAATATCTTATCTTCTATGGTCATAATTTACCTCTTGTCTCTGAGCATAAATGTTTCTGCGCAAAATTGCAAATCTATTCAAAAAATTTTTACATTTCGCTACCGATTATGCCGTTATTACGGAAGACAGAAAATCCCAAGCAAAAAAGCGCGGCAAAGCAAGAGACAACAAATACGCACCGTTTCGCAAATATTTTAAAAATTTGCAACAACAAAAATTTATAGAATTTAAAAATGCAGGACTTGTATTAAAAGCAAGCGAATTCTTGTATTGGTTTTTAGAAAATAAAACAGAAGAAATCGTAATACCATATAAAAAAAGTAATCAATATTATAAATTGATAGGGTTAGCTCAAGAAAATAACAGAGAGTTTAAAAAGTACCTATAGAATGCAAGAGGCACTTACCTCGCTTCGCAGTATATTTTATTTGACGTGTTTTGATGTATTTTTTGTTTATGCTTTTTTATTAAAGAAAATGAAAGAACAACAGAAGATATCTTATTTATTTTCCAGCAAACATATAAAATTACTTGAAGTCGTTATCAGTAATTTGTTTTATTACTTATGTTGGGTTATAATAGGATTTTATTTTATAAGTATGAGTATAAATATAATTTCTTTGTATTTTGACCCTTACGATATGGATAGTTGCTTGGATACGGGTATTTGTAGAGAAGGTATTACTTTTGACAATTGCGAAGACGGTCTACCATGTACCATAACCAAAGAAAGTTGTATAGAAAATAGCAATATATGGCTTGAGGATATCCGTAGTTGTGACATTAGGCACAACATTTAAAATATCAATATTTGGGAATTTTTACTTGCGTATTAGGTAATTATTCGGTAACTATCCGGTAAATATTCGGAAATAAAACGCAAAAAACTTGCGCTTAGGGCTTTGCTAAGCAAGGAATTGCCGAAGAAAACTACCCGCAGTATGGCACAAAT
Source organism: uncultured Pseudomonadota bacterium (assembly GCA_902763155.1). Taxonomy (GTDB): domain Bacteria; phylum Pseudomonadota; class Alphaproteobacteria; order RF32; family CAG-239; genus RUG410. The sequence goes on from CACWQS010000002.1 coordinate 189,929, forward strand.
TTTTGGGGTGGTTCGCCGGAAAATAACTACGGTTTCGGCACTTCAAACATAAGCGGCAATATTGAAAATGTTACAAACCAGTTGAATAATGATGGATTTGGTGGCGGAGTAAGCAACGGTTTCGGTAGCGGAGCGAGTAATAGCGGTTTTGGTAACGCACCAACCAACAGCTACGGAAATAATCTCAACAATAATCAAACCAATAACGGATATAATTATACAACTGATATTCAAAAACAGCAGTGTATTGATTCGTCTGGAATGCAATGCACACCGCAAAATAACAATAATTCTGCCAATATGACATCTAGGTATCCGGATTATTCACAACCGGCATCTTTGGAATTTGACGGGCAGAATTTGGTTTGGTTGCAAAATGGTCAACCGGTAAAGTATTATCCGGCAGTATCAGGAAGAGCAGATTATCAAAGTGCTCAATACACAAATGAAAGGAAAAGGGGTCCTATTCCTGAAGGAGATTATTTGTTAGGTCAAGGGACCGGAGAAGATTATAACAATAAAGAAGAAATGTCTTGGTGGAGAAAATTTGTACCATGGAATGATAATCCTTGGTATGAAAATCCTGCGGCATGGGGGAAATCTCGTATTCCTATTCAACCGCTCCCTACCACGAATACATTCGGCCGGCATAGTATGTATGTCCATGGTGGGAATGTTCCCGGTTCGGCAGGTTGCATAGATTTAACTTATGCTAATGATGATTTCTATAATGATTTTAAAAATTATAATGGAACTTTACCTCTCAAAGTCAAGTACAAAAAAGGTTGGTAATTTTAAGGAAGGCAGGGAAAAATTCCTTGCCTTTTTTATTATTTATTTTATATATTGAATCACAATACATTATTAGCAGAAGGTGTGAAATGTTTACAAAATTTAAAAAATATATGAAGGTTATTGCATATATTATCTTTACTTTGGTTGAACTCTTTTATATTAGAATAATCTTTGCACTTTATAATGCTATTCAAATCACCAGAGATGGTGGCTTTGTTAAATCCATTGATGAGAATAATCCCGTTTGGTATTATCAGTCTGAAGATAATATGATTTTACATGATAAAGTATTAATTGGTGGCTTTTTGTTATTTTTGATATTACCATTTATTTTTATCCGTAAACCGCAATGGGCTATATTATTGCAAGTCTTTTGGCTGGTGTTGGCTATTATCGAAGGATACTATATAAAATCATTATGACAAAACAGCCTTTTAGGAGCAATCAAATGAAAATCACCTTTCAAAAAATTAAGAATGTAGGTAAATACTTTATTTTTGGTCTTTTATACATCTTTGGAATACTCAACTTATATTTCTTTTGGTTAAGAGCATGGCGCGTAAAGGATGTTATGAATTATACTGATGCAAATTATAAAGGATATCTTGATATCATTGAAATGTACGTTGGTTATATAAGCGGATGGTCTATTTTATTTATAATATCATTTGTGTATTCGCTTATTTATATTAAAAATAAATCCTTATATGCATTCATGTGGCTATTTTTACCCGTAATTTATTTGTTAACTTTAGCATATCATGAATATTTATAGGAAGATTTCTTGGCAGTAAATATCCGAAGGAGGATTGCGATGAACTCATACGACGATATATTAAAAAGAATTGGTAAATATATAGGATATACTATACTCTTTATTCTTTCTTTGATTATAATAGGTGTAGTTGCAGGTATTACTTGGTACGCACTAACCGAACATAGCTATAAAGATTGTGATAATCAATTTATCAATGGTTGTATGTCAGCAGGGTTAAGTGAAGAAGTCTGTAAAGGCAGAGTTTATTAAGCTGTGAGGATTTATTGGATGACAGAAGAACACCAAATATGCGTAAAGCAAATATTAGATAAAGCAGTTAGCGGTATTTATAAAATTGCACTTTATTGTATCGTATTTGTTTTAATCTGTGTTATAGCTTTCTTTTTCTTATATCCGCATTATCAGGAATATGCATACAAAAAAGATTGCTTGCAAAACGGGCACCAAAAAGAATGGTGCGAGAAGACGTGGCAGGAATTATTAGAGTTGGATTAAATCTATCAAGCAGGCTTGTCAGAAATGGCAAGCCTTTAAAATACAACACATTAATTTAAAGGTATCCGGTTTCGCCTTTGGTATATGATTGCCATGTATATGGCACGTTTCGGAAGATTTTTGCCATTGCCGCGGAATTATATCGCAAATTCAAAGCATTATAAAGAGAGTTATTTTCCACTACCGTTTCAGGCGTTTTAGTACAAATCAAGCGGATTTACGGAATTTCAAAAGACAAAGACATCGTGGTTTTGATTATTAAGGGCGACGAGATTGGCTTGATTTTTTGTTAAAAAATCTGCGCCGCTGCGTCGGCTTTATACGGCGATACTCCCGTCTCGCCAAGCCTCCTTGTCAAACACGCTCCCTTGCGTGTTCGCACCTTATTGCACGCAATCTACAAATGCAAAAAAGCCACCTAAAATGGTGGCTTTTTGTGTTTGTGGTCGGGGCGACATGATTCGAACACGCGACATCTTGGACCCAAACCAAGCGCTCTACCAGGCTGAGCTACGCCCCGTCGCAGAACATATATTTACACCATATTTATTTTTTTGCAAGCATTTTTTTTATAAAAAATTAAGTAGTAAAAATGGTACCGAAAACACACATTTTTGGTAACAAAAAGCACCTAAAAAGAGTATTTTTATACATACCTCGACGACTGTATATCATTTTTACAAAAAAACTCCCGCGCGAACCACCAAAATCGGCAATTCATCGCGGGAGCTAAAGTATTTTATCTTCAGAAGAACTTCTTTTCAGTTGTTCTCAAAAGATAGTCCTCAAATTTCTGAGATGTCCTGTCATACCCACCACCGAGGAAGTACTTATAGTCCTCGAGCATCATGCTGATACCGGAATCGTAGTCCTCCGGTGTGAACGATGCGCGGGCAAACAAGTCGCTGAGGATAATGTTCTCTACTGCGGTCTCGTGATCCACTCCATAGAGCAACTCCTGATAGTTGGGCCATCCCATATTGGAATAGTTCACAATAAGGTCGTAGAACATTTCCCAATCAGCCTCTGCCACGCCTGGCATAAGGTAACGCTCGGGGCGCTCGCTTGTGGTCTTGCCATCAAACGTGATGGTGTCCTTATACAAAGGACCAAGACTGGCGGCGATATAACCCATGGCAATCTCCGAACCTACCTGAGCCTCGGGAATTACGTAACGATTATACGAATACCACATTGGGCAATGAGCCAAAACCAGATTGATGCGCACCTCGGAGAACTTTTCCTGGCGCAGTTGCCACATCCACTCGGCAAGCAAACGCTTGTCGTAATATGGATTGCCGCTAACCATAACGAAGGTTACCTCGTCAAGGCTACGCATTTTAGCGAACTCATAGAGTTCAACAAGATTTCCCTCGGTGTCATCATCATCACACAAGGTATAATTCTCATACACCCAATTACGATCACCCAACTCGTCCATAATTGCATAATAAGAGTCATACTCCGTTTTGCGAATCAGACCTTCCATGCGGTAGAATAGGTCGACAAATAATCCTTTGTTTCCCTCCTTACCGGAAGAAATAAAAGGAAGCAACTGACCGGTCTTCTTGGCGTAGAAACGCAGAGCCTCGAAAGCATACAGCGGGGCGTGCATAACACCTGAGAAGCAGTAGAGGAATGGGTTCACCATACCCTCCGGCAAGTCGTAGAGATCAACCACGCGAGCGATTGATATACCGCCCTGTGCATTGGGATATGTAAACTCTTCACCGGGCTTCAAACCACCCAATTCTTCGGCGGCATTAAAGAGAGCTGCTGACCACTCAATGCGGCGCGGCTTAAGTACATTAACGCGTTCAGCCATGAAGGCACGACCGGCAGCGTTACAACGAGATTTGTTCTCACCATGTAGGAGTTCTTTGAACTCCGCCTCAGAAACATTGAGGCAGTCATAATACTTTTTCATAATCCTTAATTTTAATTTATAATAATATTTTTTAATCAGCTAGATATTAGCACTTTTTGCCATATTTGTCAAATAAAATAAATAAAAAGAAAAATCAAGTAATTATAAAACCGGTTCAACCATATCGCATATCTCGGCATAATCTTGCGGATAGCACAAAATACAGTGTTTTTTCATCATCATTTCATCATCAAAATATTGCGCAGAAATGCAATCATACACCCTATCAGTACCATATTCAAAAATTTTCATTCCCAAATATTGCGCAATCGGCAACACTCCGGCCATGTCCCACAAGTGCATATACATACAATATGCCTTCGATTTTCCTACCAATGTATAAATGCTTTGGCTGACTGCCGAAAAAAAGTTCAAAAACAATGCTTTTTCTATATTATAGCCTTTTTTCAAGCGCCATTTCCACGCATGCCCGAAAATAATCGGCGATTGCGAATGTGTTTGCGGCTTTAATTCCGTTATTACCTGATTTTCGGTAAACGCCTCGGTTACATAATATGCTTTTTTATCACAATACGCCAACTCACGGGTTTCCGGCAAATAAATAAGCCCGATTAACGGCTTTCCTTTTTTATAAACCCCTATTGTAATTCCATACAGCGGCAAACCGTTAGTATATAAAATTGTCCCGTCTATCGGATCTATCACAAATTGATATTCGCTCTCATTTATTTTTTTGAAAATATCTTTACCGTATTGCTCAATTTTTTCTTCATCTATAATCATATAGTTAAGTGTCGAAAAATGTTTTTCTATTGTTTTAGCAAATAAATCGGAAACATAAATATCAACCTCGGTAACCACCGAACATACCGTTTTATCTTTATTTTTTTGTAAATGCAGATTCTTTTGCCTGCGCTTCATTTCTGCACCGGCTTTTTGCGCAAAATCCAATAAAACATCTATCATAATTTTACCTTTTATCTTTTATTAAAAAATATATAATTAACAAACTAGGCAAGCTCATCAATGCCGAAACGATAAAGAAAATTTTCCATCCCAAAAACTGTGCCACCACCCCGCTGGTAGAAGAAAAAATATCGCGTGAAGCTCCCATTACTGATGATAAAAGCGCATATTGCGTGGCGGTATATGCCTTGTTGCACAACGAAGAAATATATGCAACCAATGCTGTTGTTGCCATACCGGAAATAAAGTTTTCAACCGTTACCACTATAATAAATAACGGCATATTATGCCCGTAAATTGCTTGCAAAGAAAACAACATTGTTGACAGACATTGCAAAATTCCGGCATATAACAAACCTTTTTTCAAACCTATCTTAGTTATAATCAGACCACTGACAATACCGCCCATTATTGCCGCAATCATACCATAAAGCTTCATCACATTGGCAATTTCTATCTTAGAAAATCCCATATCATCATAAAAAGGATTTAATAGCGGATTAACATAAGCATTACTTAAATGATAAGTAAAAATCAGCACCACAATCCAACCCCAGTGCTGTTTTTTTATAAAATCCTTAAACGGCGCAACTACCGACGTGTTTAAAAAATCTTTCATTCTTTGTTTTTGCTTTTTATATTGGTAGGTTACCGCCTCATTGGCATAAATCATAGCCACCAACCCGACCAAAGCACCTATTGCCATAAATTTATATGCCACATTCCAATCATAAAGCGCAGCAAAATAAAGCGCTCCGGCGCCGGAATATATCAACCCTAACCTATACCCAAGCACAAATATTGCTACTCCGTTGGCTTGCTCATCAGGATTTTTTTCAAAACACTCTACCCTATATGCGTCTAAAACTATATCTTGCGAAGCTGATAAAAACGCCGTTACACAAGCCAAAATAGCCATTAAAGCCGAATTTTGCGCCGGATCTATACACGACATCACAAAAATAGCTGTTAATAACAATATTTGAATAACCATTGCCCACGAGCGCCGACGACCTAATTTATGTAAATAAGGTAATTTTATATTATCTATCAGCGGTGACCACAACCATTTTACTGAATAAGGAATTTTTACTAAAGAAAAAGTTCCTATTATCGCTAAAGTAAGTCCGGCTTGTTTAAGCCATAATGTTAATGTTCCGAAAACCAATAAATAAGGAAATCCGCTCGAAAAACCAAGTGCCAATAATATAAGCATTTGTTTATTTATATAAGTTTTATATATATATTTCAGATATTTAAGCATTTTCAGCCTTTACCTCATCTTCAAGCCATAGCGGATTTTTCAAATTTTTTTCCATGAAAGCACGGTGTGTATTTTCATCTTCTTCAGATAATTTAAAATGTCTTTCTAATATTTCTACTTTTGGTGTATTTACCTTAAATAAATTATTATTATTTTCAATTCGCGTGAATTTTATACTCGGCTCATCACCGCCCAAAAGTTGTAAATAAACTTCTGCCAAAAGCTGTGCATCAAGCAAAGCTCCGTGATATGTTCGCGCTGAATTATCTATATTAAAACGCTTACATAGTGCATCAAGGTTATTACGCGCACCCGGAAATTCATTACGTGCAATAGTTAAAGTATCGACAACTCTATCCCAATCATAAGTTTCAAATCCGCATTTTTTAAGCTCAAAATTGATAAATTTCATATCAAATTGGGCATTATGTGCTACAAAAATACCATCTTTACCGATAAAATCTATCCATTTTTGTGCTATTTCCGCAAACTTTGGTTTATCTGCCAAAAATTCATTAGTTAGTCCGTGCACTTTAACTACTTCTTCCGGTACATCGCGTTCCGGATTTATATATTCATGAAAAATTTTTCCCGTCGGTAGATGGTTTATAAGTTCAACCGCACCTATTTCTACCAATCTGTCTCCGGTTTCCGGATCTAAACCCGTTGTTTCCGTATCAAAACAAATTTCTCTCATTCTAATATCTCTTTTATAAATTTTATCAGTTGCACTTTTAATAAATTTTCATCGGCGCCGGTATCTATTATCCAATCGGCGTATTCATTTTTTTCTGATTTTGGCATTTGCACCGCCACAATTTTTGCAAAATCGGCAGCTGTTATACCATCGCGAACCATTACTCTTTGTTGTTGTGTCAGATCATCTACATCGGCCACTACTATATAATCACAATATTTATCCCATCCGAATTCCAATAATAAAGCTACATCTAAAAACAAAATTTCCTGTTTAACGGCAAATTTATGAATAGTCTTTTTTAACCTCTTATTTAAAAACGGATGAATTATTTTTTCCAATTTTTTCAATTCTTTATTATCATTGAAAACCAAATTACGCAATGCACGCTTGTTTAACTTATCTTTATCAAAAACCTGCGGAAATTGTTTTCTTATCAAATTTAAAAACGATTCTTTTCTATATAAATCACGCGTCCATTCATCAGGATTATACACACTATAACCTAGCTTTTTTATTATATTTGCCAAATATGTTTTACCGCAACCTATAGAACCGGTTATACCGACAATTATCATTTTTTTACCTTATATCAAAATATTACGAAACTTATACACATTGTAAATATTAATTTGTGTATAAATCTGCCGCTCTTGAAATTTTTAGCAAAATATATACATATTGTCCAAACCATAAACAAACTTATTAACATGTTAAAAACTTTATCAACATATTGTGAAAAACGTGTATATATTTTATAACACTTTGAAAATAAATAAATTTTTACTTTATTTATTATAATAAAAATGTTTATAAAATTTAATTTACAGTTTTAACAAAATATTCAATAACTAAAATATTTTTAAAATATTATTTGATTAGCAAAAAAACTGTGTAAAAAAATATTGACTTTCAAAACTCTTTTTTATATAAGCAACATATCCGATATTTCAAGGCGGATTTCTATTTTAATAATCAATAAAAGGTAACAATGCATTTAAGAGAATTAAAAGATAAGTCTCCGACCGAGCTTTTAACGCAGGCTGAAGATTTAGGAGTGGAAGACGCATCATCTATGCGTGTTCAAGATTTGGTTTTTGCCATTATGAAAAAACTGGCCGAAGATGACACGGTTATTTGCGGTGATGGTGTAATTGAGGTAATGCAAGATGGGTTTGGGTTTTTACGTTCGTCAAATTCTAACTATTTAGCCAGTGCCGATGATATATATGTATCTCCGCAACAAGTCAAAAGATTTGGTTTGCGTACCGGTGATACGGTTGAAGGGGAAATCAGAGCGCCAAAAGATAATGAACGTTATTTTGCTTTAACCAAAGTTAATACCATCAACTTTGATGATCCGGAAAAATCTAAACTGCGGGTAAATTTTGATAATTTAACTCCGCTTTATCCTACTGAAAAGCTTAATTTTGATATAATTTGCGGTGATAAAGATTATACCACTCGCGTGATAGATTTAATTTCTCCGCAAGGTAAAGGGCAACGCGGTCTTATTGTGGCTCCTCCGCGTACCGGTAAAACAGTGATGTTGCAAAATATTGCTCATGCTATTGCTACCAACCATCCGGAAGTTTTTTTAATGGTTTTATTGATTGATGAACGTCCGGAAGAAGTAACCGATATGACTCGCTCGGTGAAAGGTGAAGTTATTTCTTCAACATTTGATGAGCCGGCTACGCGTCATGTTCAGGTTGCTGAAATGTGTATTGAAAAAGCCAAGCGTTTGGTGGAAAATAAAAAAGATGTGGTAATTTTACTTGATTCCATTACTCGTTTAGGACGCGCTTATAATGCAGTTGTTCCATCTTCAGGTAAGGTATTAACCGGCGGTGTAGATGCTAATGCTTTACAACGTCCGAAGCGTTTATTGGGAGCGGCGCGTAATGTTGAAGAAGGTGGTTCTTTAACTATTATTGCCACAGCTTTAATAGATACAGGTTCACGTATGGATGAAGTTATTTTCGAAGAATTTAAAGGAACTGGTAATTCTGAAATTATCTTAGATAGAAAACTTACAGATAAACGCCTATTCCCTACCATTGATATTACTCGTTCCGGTACGCGCAAAGAAGAATTACTTGTTGATAAAGCAACACTCACAAAAATGTGGGTATTACGTCGCGTGCTTATGCAGATGGGTATGACAGACGGTATGGAGTTCTTACTTGATAAGTTGCGTCAAACTAAGAATAATGAGGATTTCTTCCAGAACATGAATTCGTAAAAATTTGTATAATTGCTTTCCACTTGCTATTTTTCTCCTCGCGTAGTTTTATCTACGCGTCGTCGAAAAATAACTGCGTATAAACCTAATTATCCAAATTTTTTATTCCACAGTATGTGCTTCTTCATTAAAATCACTGATCATCTGTTCAAGACGCGGATTTTGAACAGGTAATCCTTTACTGATATTTTCTAAATCACTATTATATTCATATATTATTTGTTCATAACCTTGAAAAGTAGGTTCTTCAATAATTTCAGGTTTTAATATTTCTTCTTTTACAGTATTAACTTTTTGTTTTTCAATTATTTTTTCAGTTTTTTCTTTTAACTGACTTTTTTGCATTTGTTCTAAGGCTTTTTTCTCAATATATTCTTTGCGTTTTTCTTTTTCTAAACGTTCTTTTTCAGCTTTTTGTTTAGCTAATTTTTCTTCTTCAATTTCCATTATTACCGGTGCTTGATTGCCTTGATAGTGCATTTGTTCTACGGTGGGTAATTTTTCTATTTTTTTTGCAGATTTAAAAGCTCCGGTAGGAATAAAAAAATCAGCATTTTTATCAGTGCGCCGTAAACTTTGTGCATTATTTAAAAATAAGCAACTGCAAAACAAAATAAATGACAAACTGTAAAATAACTTACGCATTATCTAAAACCCTTTACTATAAACATAAAACAAAATAATTAACGCAGATTTAATAAATAGAGGATAAACTTTTTCAAAGAGGTAAAAATGGTAAAATTTGTTGTTTTTCTACTGATAGTTTTGTCTTATTTTAATTCGGTAAATGCCGCTTCTTATGATTATTTACGTCGTGAATGTCGTCAGCTTATGCAACAAAATCCTCCGCAAATAGAAGTAGAATATGTGTATGGAAAACTGAAAATAGATAATAGTAAAAACAGTGAACAATTATTAAAATTATCAAAAAAAATTAATCCTTTAATTACAGAAACACATAAAATTCAAGGTTTAACCAGGTTAATGTTTTCAACCACAATGAATATTGAAACTAAAGCTGAAATGCTTGATGAAAATACTGTTTGTGTAATTCCTAAAGTAGTTAGTCTGCACCTCTATTATAATAACCCGACAATTTATTTGGTTGATACCTTAAAACCGGATACCTGTCGTTGGAATTTGGTATTACGTCATGAACAAACTCATTTGGATATAGGACATTTTGCATTCAAAGAAATGGCTTATGAATTAAAGAAAAAATTGCAAAATATAGTAAATTTACGCGGTTCAAAAATATACAGCTATAAAGAATATACCAAAGATGATCAAAGTGTGGCACAAAATATGCTTAAAGATTATGAAAAATCTCTAAAAACAACAGTAAAAATATTAGAAAATAAATTATTAAGAAAACAAGCCGAATTGGATACTGCGGAAAATTATCGAAAAGAAACACAACTTTGTTCTGATGAAGAATAAAAAATAATTGTAAAAATTAAAAAATTAGGCTATAATCATGGCATTGTTGTTTTGAAGGAATATAAACAATGACTGATTTCGGTAAAAAACATCAAAATACGGGCGGTGTTATTTCTAATAAAGAAAACGCCGATGGTGTTCTTGGCCGCAGTCAATCATGGCAGGCAATTTCTGAACAGATTGAAAAATATGATAATGTGCCGGTCGGTGGTTCGCTGACGCAAGATATTATTTTCAGCGGAAAAGTTTTGCAAGGCGGTAATTTTGCCGGCGAAAATTTTGAAAATGCCGATTTTTCCGGTAGCAATATGCAAGAAGTTAATTTGGCACATGCCAATTTGAAAAATGTTAACTTTACCGGTACAGATTTAAGCGGAGCCGATTTGACCGATGCCGATTTGACCGGTGCAACTTTTTCCGGTGCCAAACTTATCGGGGTTAATTTTACCGGTGCTAAATTACATGGTGTTAGGCTGATTGATGCCGATATTCAAGATGCTTTGCTGATTGACGCCGATTTGGACCAACTCACCATTGAAGAACTGCAAGAGCTGGTTGAATATTTGGCAAAATATTATCCGCATAAACTTAATTTGAGCCGGCTGAATCTGTCTCTTTTGGATTTAAAACGCATTGATTTGCGCCAAGTCAGTTTGCGTGGGGTTGATTTGCGCGGGTGCGATTTGACCGGCGTGAATATTTTTGAACTTGATTTAAGTGAATGTTTGATTTCGCCGGAGCAAATTGCACAAGCCATCGGACACATGCCGACACCTGATGAGTTAGCTAAAATTTTGGCGCCGAAAAAGAAGGGGCAAAAAAAGCAATCAGGCGGTATTGATTTTGGTGATTTGTTTGATTCGCGAGGTGGTTTTGATTGGGATACCACAAAATCCGGTTCGGATATGAAAAAAATGTTCAAAACCGGTCAAGAGATTATCAAGTCTTTTCAAAAAGGCGGTAAAAACGACAAAGAAGATGATAAAACGCAGGCTTTAGAAAAAGAAAACACCAAGTCTAAAGAAAATGATGTGGATGAATTACGCAAATCTATTGAAGAACACAAGCGTCAAGTTTTAGAACAGCGTAAGGAACAGCAACAGCAAGAACAGCAACAAGCCGAACGTGAAAACATCAAAGAAAAAATAAACGAAGCTAAAATGCAAGTGATGAATAATAGCCGAGAAAGATAATATGCCGATGGACAACACTTTATTTTCAAGCAATGTGAAACGTCCGCTGGCCGACCGTTTGCGCCCGACAAAACTGGAAGAAGTTGTGGGGCAAAATCATTTGGTGGCAGATGACGCGCCATTAGGCAGAATGATAAAATCGGGCAAGATGACGTCGTTTATTTTATGGGGACCGCCGGGGTGCGGTAAGACCACTATTGCGCGATTAATTGCCGAATATACAAACTTATATTTTGAGCAAATTTCCGCCGTTTTTTCGGGTGTGGCTGATTTGAAGCGGGTTTTTCAATTTGCGCAGGAAAGACGTGCTACTCAAGGCAAAGGGACATTGTTGTTTGTGGACGAAATTCATCGTTTTAACAAGTCGCAGCAAGACGGGTTTTTGCCTTATGTTGAAGACGGAACGGTTATTTTGGTGGGTGCAACCACAGAGAATCCGTCGTTTGAACTTAATTCGGCTTTGCTTTCGCGCTGTCAGGTTTTTGTACTCAATCGGCTAACGGCAGACGATTTTGAAATTTTGTTGCAGCGTGCCGAAAAAGAAGAAGGTGAAAAACTGCCGATAGATGATGAGGCAAGAGATTTTATTAAGGAAATTGCCGACGGTGACGGGCGCTATATGCTCAATATTGCTGAAAATATTTGGTCTTATGCGCAAGAGGGCGAAATTTTTAATAAGGACCAAATTATTCATATTATTCAATCGCGTGCGCCAATCTATGATAAGGGGCGTGACGGACACTATAATCTGATTTCGGCTGTGCACAAGTCGTTGCGCGGGTCTGATGTTGATGCAGCCCTGTATTGGGCGGCGCGAATGCTGGTTGCCGGAGAAGATCCACGCTATTTGCTCAGACGGTTATTGCGCTTTTCAATTGAAGATGTTTCTCTTGCCGACCCAAACGCAGTGGTGCAGGCAACAGCTTGTATTGAAACTTTTGAGCGCCTCGGTTCGCCGGAAGGGGAATTGGCGGTAATGCAATTGGTGGCATATTTGGCAACGGCACCAAAATCGGCCGGTGTATATAAGGCCATGCATAAAGCAATCGATGCCGCTAAAAAAACCGGCTCTCTGATGCCGCCGAAACATATTTTAAACGCACCGACCAAATTGATGAAAAATTTGGGCTATAGCGACGGCTATGTTTATGACCAAGATTTGGAAGACGGTTTTTCGGGGCAAAATTATTTTCCGGAAAGCATGGCTCGGCAAAAGTTTTATCAGCCGGTAGAGCGCGGTTTTGAGCGTGAAATTAAAAAACGTATAGAATATTTTGAAAATCTCCGTAAAGAAAAACAAGCTAAAATGAAGAAGGAAAAAAATGCCGATAAATAAACTTGTTATCATTTCTTATGCAAATTTTTTAAGCCTGAGTGAAAGTTGTCGAAAAGCGCTTGTTGACGAAGATGTGCTAGTTTCAATTCGCAAAGAAGAATTTATAAAATTAAATGCAGAAGAAAAGAAAAAATTACGCGGTGTTGCTTTGACAGATAACAAACATAATGCCACCGCCATTGAAACGGTTAAACCGAAAGAGCCGTCACCAGAAGAATTGAAATTTTATCTTGAAAAGCAATTTTTTCTTAAAGATGTTGCGGTGGAGCTTGAAAATGAAAAAAAATTGGCGCAAACATTTTATGAAAAACATCGCAAAATGTCACGTCCGGTTGCTCCACGCAAAATAATCAATATCGGATATAACAGCAAGAAGAAAGGCGGTCGTTAAAAATGGGTGGAGTTAAAATCATAAAAATTAAGCCTGAAGATGACGGAATTCGTCTTAATCGTTGGTTTTTGCGTGAATATCCGGCGCTTGGTTTGGGAAGGTTGCAAAAGTTACTACGCACCAAGCAAATTAAAGTTGATGGTAAACGAGCCGAAGCGTCTACTCGTTTACTTGCCGGTCAGGAATTACGCTTGCCACCTCTCGACAACGAAAAAGCTGTTCTGCAAGAACAAAATTTGCGTGAAAGCGATATTGATTATATTCTTTCAATGGTTATTTATAAAGATGCTGATATTATTGTCTTAAACAAACCTTCCGGTTTAGCGGTGCAAGGCGGCACTAATACCACTCGCCATATTGACGGTATGTTAGAGGCATTGAAATTTGAAAATGCTGAAAAACCGCGCTTAGTGCATCGCATCGATAAAGATACCAGCGGGTTGCTTTTGCTGGCGCGCAATCGTAAAACTGCCGAATTATTAACAAAGGCTTTCCGTGAGCACGGCTTGCAAAAAACGTATTTGGCCATCACCCGCGGTTGTCCGGAGCGCTTTGAGGGGCAAATCAATATGCCGCTCGAAAAAGTTGGTGAAAAAATGCAGGTAACTCCGGCCGGTAAAAAAGCTGTTACCAATTATAAAGTTTTAGACCACGCCGGTAAAAAATATGCTTTAGTTGAAGCTGAACCTCTAACCGGGCGCACTCATCAGATTAGGGCTCATCTGGAAGCCATAGGTGTCCCTATTTTGGGTGATGATAAATACTTCGGACGGGAACGAAAACGCTTAAGTGAAGTAGCAGATAAGCTTTATTTGCATGCCTATAAAATAGATTTATCGGCGGTGTTTGGTAAAAAGAAAATTTTAACGGCACCATTGCCGGAACATTTTATAAATGCTTGTCAATTTTTAGGATTGGAAACAAAAATATGAAAAAGTTTTTATTGATTTTATTACTGATTGTTGCGGTGCCGGTTTTAGGCGCTATTGCCTTTATCAAATTTGCCGATTTTAATGACTATAAACCGCAAATTGAAAAGTTGGTTAAAAAATATGCCGACATAGATGTTAAAATCAACGGCGATTTGGGAGTGGCTGTTTCCTTAAAACCGACAATAGAGCTTAATGACGTGGATATTGCCTTGCCAAGCGACGGCACCAAGATAGCCAAAATAGGTAATGCCGTGGTGCAATTTTCTATTATGCCTTTGTTTGATAAAGAGCTGATGATTGATTCGGTTGAAACCACCGATACACATATTTTTTACGGTGAAAATGACAGCGTGTTGATTAACGCTTTGGCGGCAGATATGGACGCCCCCGATGAGCCGATTAACGTAGTGTTCAATACCACGGTTGAAGGTGTTGAAATCAACGGTGAAGGCAAACTTTCTTCCTTGCAAAGTTTGCAAAAAAGCAACTTCAATAATTTAGATGTAGATGCTAAAATTCAAGCACTGGGATATACACTTGATTTTGTTGGCGCATTGCAAAATTTAACCGAAAAAATGTCTGCTGCCGGTGAATATGTTTTGGGTTATAAAAGCAACAAAATCAATGGTAATGTGGCAGCAAATTTGGAAGGCGAAGTTCCGTACATTAAGTTAGATGCAACAAGCGCCAAAATCAATGCCTCTGACTGGCTGAACAACAAAATGGCCGACAGCGGAAATTGGTTGATTTCAAGTGCTCATGCTGAAGAATATATTGCCGGCACAACCCTGCCATACAGCTATTTGAAAATGGTCAATGCCGATGTAACGGTTGATTTGAAAAATGTGATTATTGATTCACAAACTTCGGTGCAAAATTTGCGGGGTGATGCTTCAATTAAAAATGGTGTATTTAAAGCCAATATCCAAAATGCCGATACGATGGGATTAAATGTTAACGGCTCGGTCAGTTTGGATTCGCCGAAAAGCTTGCCGTATTTGAAGCTCAATATCAAAGGCAACACACTTGATTTGAGAAAGTTTTCAACACCGGAAAAACCGCAAAAACAAAGTTACATTGAATGGCTGATACCGAGTGCTCATGCTTCAACGTTGATGACTAATACAACTATTCCATATCAGTACCTTAAAATGGTCAACGCCGATATTAACCTTAACTTGCAAAATTTAATCGTTAATCCCGATACTAAATTAACAGATATTCAGACCAATATGGCACTCAAAAATGGTGTTCTAAAAGCTAATGTCAAAAATATAAATGCCGGTGGAGGAAAAATTAACGGCACAATAGATATTAATGCCCAAAACCAAACCGCGGCGGCAAACTTGAAGGCTGATAATGTTATTTTGCAAAACTTGGATACAGCATTCGCCAATCCGCAAAATTCGGAATTATATATAAAAGAAGGCGGCAAAACCACGGCGCTCATAAACGTTTCAACAAGCGGCAAAAACACCGACCAATATTTAGCTAATCTGAACGGGCAAATTATTGCTTTTACCGACCCGTCGGTGGTTAAAATCAAAAGCTTGGAACGATTGCAAGGCAATATTATTGTGCAAATTTTGCAAAATTTGAAGCTCAATATTACGAATAAGGAAATGAAATTAAAGTGTGCGGTTTTTCGCAGCGATATTCAAAGCGGAAGAATGAACTTTCCGAAAGGGATAGTTTTTGACGCCAATGATTTATACCTGGTGGCAGACGGACATATAAACTTAAATGATGAAAAAATCAATCTTGCCATTCAGCCGTTTTCCGGCAAAATTAAAGACACCAGCATTTCATCAATTTTAGGTTCGCTGTTGAAAATAAAAGGAACCATAAATAAACCTAAATTGGCTATAAATCAAGCAGCAACAGCACAATCGGTGATTGGAGCCATTGCCACCGCCGGCGCATATAATGTGGGCGATATGATGCTTTCGGCAGACGCTTCACCTTGCCATACAGCGCTAGAAGGCACATCTTATGCCAACCATTTTGAGGCTAAAACAACTGTCCGCAGTACGGTTTCAGATGGTTATACCAACACCAAAGATGCGGTAAAAAATTTGGGTAAAGGTATTGGAGATACGGCAAAAGATATTGGCAGAGGCTTAAAAGGATTATTTAAATGATAGATTTTAATGCGGCGGAAAAATACGTTTCCGAAAACAGGGACTTTATAGAAACTACTTTAGCAGAATTTGTGTTGACTGATACACTTCTTTTTTGGAGCGATAAAGCGGAAATAAAAAACTTGCAAAAAGAGCAGTGGCAACCTGTTTTAGATTGGTTGGCGCAACAATATGACTGGCATTTTTGCACCACCGAGGATTTTTGTCTGCCGCAAGAAAATGAGCATAATGGAGAACTTTTTGCCGGCTATTTAAAAACACTGTCTTTAAAAAAAATAACCGCGCTTTATTTGGCGGCAACCAATATGAAATCTCCCCTTTTGGCTGTGGCAATGATTGAAAATATATTACCGGCAGTTAAAGCTTTTGATTTGGCATTTTTGGAAGAATTATATCAGGTCAAAGAATGGGGAGAAGATGCGGCGGCAAGCAATTTACGGCAGAAAATTTTAGAAGATTTGCAAGTCATAGAGGAATATTTACATGGAACGTTGTCTGCTTGTTAAGGGGCGCGTGCAAGGCGTAGGTTTTCGCTATTGGGTGTTGCGACAGGCGGCTGCTATCGGTGGGTTAGAAGGCTATGCGTTAAATTTGGAAAACGGTGATGTAGCGGTACTTATGCGCGGAGAAGAGAATAAGCTCAATACATTGCAAACTTTGCTTTATAAAGGTCCGCTTTTTGCACGTGTGGATTCGGTTGTTGAAGCACCGGAATATAAAGCATATTTTCCGCCGATTGTGAACGGTGTATTTAAACGAATATAATTAAAAAATACTCCGACATTTTATTAAAATATCGGAGTATTTTTTTCTTAAAATAAGTTAATTCGTTTTTTCGCCGGCAGAAACAAAATTTTCACTGTTTTTATTTAGAGTAATCTTTTTAAATTTTTGTTTTTCAACCGGTGTTTTCGGAACTGTTACGGTCAGAATACCATTCTTAAAATCGGCATTTACTTTATCAAAATCCAAATCCCAAGGTAATGGAATTGTGCGCTTAAATGCGCCGTAAGTAATTTCGGAAAAATAGGCATCTTTTTCTTCGTGTTCACAACTGTTTTTCTTTTCGCCGCTGAGTAAAAGATAGCCGTCGGAAGAAATTTCTACGTCCAAATCTTTTTCTTCTATTCCCGGTAATTCTGCCGTTAATTTTACCGCATCTTTGGTTTCGGCAATTTGCATCTTCGGTTCCCAATCAGTTGCCGTTATCGCATTTTCCGTTGTGCTTTCCGGCATATCCATATAGTTCCAAAAATAATTCATCAGGGTGTTAAGTTCGTTATGCCGATTGTGGGTTCCCAAATTTTGTGCCAGTGAGCGACCACTGCCGACAGAGTGGATACTTTTCATTTTTATTCTCCTTATTTTTTTGAAGAAGCAGATTTTTTACTGCTTGAACTGCTTTCGCTTTTTTCACGCGAGGAAACGCTGCTGCAATCGCAATTTTTTGAATTAGAGGATTCACTACCGGATTTTGCTGATATTTTATCTGTAGATTTCATTTTAAATCTCCTTTCATATAATTGTTTTAATTGTTTTTTCTGAAAAATGATTGTTGCAACAATTCACACTAAAAAGATATGTTTTGAAAGGTAAAATATAAGCTGAACATTTGTTTATTAAAACTTATTGATAAAATCTTGCAAAAAAGAAAAAATTTTCCTAAATATAAAAAAGAGGGATAAATGAAAAAATATTTTTGCTTTTATTGTCAAGAAGAAGTTTTGCCGAAGCGCCTGTTAAAATGGCGTTTTTGCCCGCATTGCAAACATTTGATAACCGATAACGGCGACGGTTTTTATCGGGTGTGTAATAATTGCGGAGCCAATATGACGACCGATGCCGCCCATTGTCCTAAATGCGGTTTTGCCACCGGTTTGCCTGAAGCGCCGATTACTCCGTTGCAAAACAATATAGATACATGGCTAGATTGGTTGTTGCGCATCGGATTAGTGCTGTTGAGCCTGATAATATCCGTCGGTATTTTGTATGTTTCTTTTTATCTGATTTTTGCTGTTTTTGTAATCGGATTGGCTTTTTATTTGTTTAATTTATTTATGCCGCGTCGATAGCTAAATAAAAAACTGGACAAGGCATATAATAACGTATATGCTTTATTTGCAATTTATTTTGTCGGAGGAGCAAATGAAAGCATTAACTGTAGCACGAACATATACCATAGGCGAAGAAATTTATCATAGCGTTATTCATGGTTTGGGAATCATTTTGAGCGTGGCAGGGCTGGCGGTTTTGGCTGCATTTTCAGCGCGCTACGGCAATGCTTGGACTATTGTTTCTACGGTTATTTTTGCTTCTTCGATGATTATTCTTTATACAGCGTCAACACTTTATCATGCAGTTCCGAACAAGCAAGCAAAAAAGGTGCTTAAAAAATTTGATCATATCGCTATTTATTATCTCATTGCCGGAACCTATACGCCGTTTCTATTGGTTAATTTACGTGGCGCTGTCGGGTGGACTATTTTCGGTATCATCTGGGGATTGGCGCTAATCGGAACCGTATTAAAATTAGTTACTTCCGGCAGCGGTACTAAAATTTGGTCGGTTAGCCTGTATTTAATTATGGGTTGGTTGATTGTTTTTGCTTCAAAAGCACTTTATCATCAAATCAGTACCACCGGATTGGTATTTCTTATTTTAGGCGGATTGTTTTACACTTTCGGAATTATTTTTTATGTTTGGAAAAGCAAAAAATACACTCATGCAATCTGGCATTTTATGGTTTTAACCGGCACGATTATGCACTTTTTTGCGGTGCTTTATGGTTGTGTTTTGATTTAAAATTTATCGGCCGCCATATCCGCCGGAACGACTGGTGTAACTACGCGAGCCGCTTGTTCTGGAACTACCGTCAAAACTGCTTGAACCGGCTGTGCGCCCTAAAGTGCGATTGATTTTTGCCATTGTTGCCGCATCAATACCTTGTAGCTTATCGAGTCCGCTTAAATCTGTCGGGATATTGCCTTTCATCTTGCGTCCGCTGGCCACACAAGCGGCAAATAGCATTAGTTTTTGCTCTTCGTTTAAATTCGGACGGAAATTAATGGCCGAACCACGTGCTACTGGTGCATTTACTACCTTCATATAGGTATCAAAAGAACTATCATTGGCAATGGAGACATTTTTCGGGTCGGTATAACGCACCACATCATCACCAAGCTTAAATGCATACTCCAAATTATTTTTAGTCAGCTCAAAATACCCATCTTGCCGGCGATAATATTTCTGCAAATCATCACTCCAACCCGCCATGTCGTTAGGTATTCCGTGACGAACAATCCAGTCGGCATCGAGGCTTTCAATGTAAGTATTATCTGCCGAAACGACTGCCGAACCATGATTTTGCCGCCGCATAAATTTGCGTGCTTCTTCTATCAGAACTTCGTTAGTATCTGCTTTATCTGTATCATATTCAGTTTTGCGTGCCTCATAATCATTTTTAGCCTTTTGCACCAGTATAACATTTGGTTCTACTTCGTGCGCATCATCAATGAATTCATCTAAGTATTTTTGCTCATATTTTCCGGTATCGGGATTATAAACGGCAAAGTGATAATATTGTTTGCGAATTTGTTTAAATGTCGGGCTTAGATCGCCAGCATCTTCAAGTAAATTCGGTACAGTCTGTCTAATCTTATCAGCAATTACTTGACCAAACTGATCACGGTCATATTTTGCTTGTTTTTGTGCTTTGAAAAATTCCAAAGAAGCGTCAATGTAGTTTTTCGGATTCATCAAATATACCTTGCGCTCATCTGCAGGCATAGCTTTCAGAATTGCAACCAGTTCATTATCATTAGGATGAAAACCGTCAAAATTATCCCAATCGCCGTTTTTCAAATATTCATTTACGCTGTTAACAGTGAGCGAAAGAAAAGCGCTGCGCTCATCTTCAACCGCAATCCGATAAGTGTCGCTGCCGGAAAGGCGATAGTTGGCACGATTAAGATACACCGTATTGAAAAACATTTCATTTTTAACGTGCTTAAATTCGTGATGCAAAATCAATTTTTGCTGTTGCACGTTTTCCAACTCTTGGCGGTAGATGAAAAACAGATTTCTTTCCTTATCGACAAGACTGCTCTCAAATTCACACGCTGATCTCGATTGCCCTTTGAAACGCAAAATTAAATCGTCCATAAGTGCCTTATTTTCATCGGACATTTTGAAGTGATTACGCATCACAAAAACTTCACGAGTACTTGCGCGCACCTGTGCTCGTGTGGTATCAAAATCACCTACGATTTTTCCATTATCATCAACTTCATATTGCCTATCTACCGGCATAACCTTAAAACCGAGCGCTTGCACATCAAGCGGTATATCTTTGGTCTTAACGTCATAATCCAGTTCCGGTAAGCAATCGGCACTGCAAGTGTTATATAGTCGTGAATTTTCCGCCGGATCTTCAAAGACATTATAAAAATCTTCCTTGCGTCTTTTATAATCAAAACGGTGCACATATTTATCTATAAATTTGGTGTTTTTGCGGTCTAAATCGCGAGAAATATTGGTGTCTGTTGAGTTCAAAACATCTATATAATTTTGCCCGCTGATTAGGCTTTTAAGCCGACTTCTATGCGCCGCATCACGCACATTGTTCATTACCACAATGTGATTATCTTTAGTGCGAAACATCATATTTTCAGCCATTTTTCAGCCTTTCCTTTGCTATTTTTACTTATCGTAACATATTATCGACAAAATTTCAACAAATTTTTTATAAAAAAAGCCCAACGTTAAAAACGATGGACTTTAGGCTTAATGAAACTAAATTTATTCGCCTATTTTCGAACGTTTGCGAGCAATCGGATCTAAAATCTTTTTGCGCAAACGCAGCGATTTCGGCGTTACTTCCAACAATTCATCAGCCTGAATGTAAGACAGTGCTTGTTCCAAACTCATTTTGCGTGGCGGGATAAGGTCTATTGCCTCATCTTTACCGGCAGCACGAATATTGGTTAACTGTTTCGATTTAGTCGGGTTCACGTCAATATCATTATATTTATTGTGTTCACCGATAATCATACCGATATAAACCGGTGAATTGTGTTCCACAAACATTGGGCCGCGGTCTTGCAATTTCCACAGCGAATAAGCAATCGCCTGCCCGTTTTCGCTGGAAATCATCACCCCGTTACGGCGGTCTTCAATTTCGCCCTTATACGGTTCAAAAGCATAGAAAATACGGTTCATTACGCCGGTGCCGCGTGTGTCGGTCAAAAATTCGGAATGGTAGCCGATTAAGCCGCGCGATGGTGCATGAAATACCAAACGCACCTTGTTGCCTACTTGCGATGGAATCATATCTACCATTTCGGCACGGCGCTGACCGAGTTTTTCTACCACAGCACCGGAAAACTCTTCATCAACATCAATCACCACTTCTTCAATCGGTTCCAAGAGCTGACCGTTTTCATCATGCTTCATAATCACGCGCGGACGCGAAATGGAAAGTTCAAAACCTTCACGGCGCATCGTTTCAATCAATACCCCGAGTTGCAATTCGCCGCGTCCGGCCACTTCAAAACTGTCGCTGTTGTCGGTGCGTGAAATTTTAAGGGCAATATTACCTTCCGCTTCCTTTTCTAAGCGCGCCCAAATCACTCGTGAGGTAACTTTATCGCCCTCTTTTCCGGCAAGCGGTGAGTCATTAACCGAGAAAGTCATCACCAAAGTCGGCGGGTCAATCGGCTGTGCGTTGATGTAGTCGGTTACAGGAACATCAAGTGCACAAATCGTATCGGCCACCGTACCTTTCACAATGCCTGCTACAGCCACAATATCACCGGCATGAGCGGCGTCAAGAGCCACACGCTCTAAACCTTTATAAGCCATAATTTTGGTAATTTTGGTGCGTTCTACTTCGCCGTCTTTATTGATGACTTTAACCGTGTCATTAACTTTTACGCTACCGCTTTGAATTTTGCCGGTTAAAATACGCCCGACAAATTTATCGGCTTCCAATGTGGTAGCAAGCATTCTAAACGGTTTATCCGGTTCACAAACCGGCTCGCTGACATAACTCAAAATGGTTTCAAATAATGGGGTTAAATCTTTATGTTCATCCGCTAAATCGCGCACCGCCCAACCGTTACGTCCGCTGGCATAAAGTACTGGAAAATCAAGTTGTTCATCGTTAGCATCTAAGCTGACAAACAAATCAAAAATTTCGTTCAAAACTTCGTCCGGACGAGCATCGGCTTTATCGGCTTTGTTAATCACCACAATCGGTTTTAAGCCTATCTTCAGCGCTTTTCCCAAAACAAATTTGGTTTGCGGCATCGGACCTTCGGAAGAATCTACGAGCAAAACCACACCATCCACCATTGATAAAATACGTTCCACTTCGCCACCGAAATCAGCGTGCCCCGGTGTATCGACAATATTGATATGCGTGCCGTTCCACTCTACCGAAGTGCATTTTGATAAAATGGTAATACCGCGCTCACGTTCCAAATCGTTACTATCCATCACACAATCTACCACCTTTTGATTATCGCGGAAAGTGCCGCTTTGCCGCAACAAACCATCAACTAAAGTGGTTTTTCCGTGGTCAACGTGGGCGATAATGGCAATATTACGCATACTCATCTTCTTTGTTCCTCTATATCTTTATATTAACTTAAAATTTGCGCCACTATAACGCATTTTTTGAAAACTGCAAGTGTTTTTATGTGTGCTAACCAAAAATTAAATGTCAGCAGTATAAAAAGATAAGCAAGGAGAGAAAATAATGCAAAAAAATGAAATCATTGCCAACGAAAAAATAGATGAAAAAAAAGTGGCGGTTGCCGAAAAAATTATCAGCCAACTGCAAAAAGAATTACCGAATTATATTACTAAGGGCAGCGGTCCGTTTTTAGCGGCGATATATGATGAAAAAGGTAATTTGATTGCTAAAGAAGCCAATAGTGTTATAGATGAAACTTGTAGTCATAATCACGCTGAAATGAACGCAATCAAGGCAGCCGAAAAGGCACTGAATACTTATGACTTATCGGCACACAATTTGAGTTTGTATGTAACATCCGAACCTTGCATGATGTGTTTGGGCGGTATTATGTGGTCAGGTATTAAGGCGGTATATTATGGCGTGCCATCCAAAAGGGTGGAACAAATCACTGGTTTTGATGAAGGTTTTAAACCGAATTGGTTTGCAGAATTTTCCAAACGGGGAATTGTTGCCTACGGCAATATCGCAGTCGAACTTGGCGAAAAAGTTTTGCAAGATTATGTTGCGAACGGTAACACGGTATATCAGCCAAACCGAGAATAAACAATGCGCGAGGATCTTATCAATTTTAAGCAATATTATCTCAAAGCCGAATCTCTAATTCCGGCAGATTCTTTTTTTCGCCAGTCAATAAATCATAAATATAAGCACTCTATAGAAGTTTTGAATTGCGGTCAGAAAATTTTGCAAAATACACCGGAGTTGGCAAATGTTTCGACACAATTTACAAAAGTTGCCGAGCAAGCATTATTATTTCATGATGTCGGACGTTTCGAAGAAGCGGTAAAGCGCTATGAAGTAGCAAAATACGGTAATTTAACGGCTGAAATTTTAGCAAAATTTGATCACGGTTTAATAGGTTACGATTTGTTGAAAAATAATCCGCAATACAATGATTTGCGCATTTTATTTGCGGTTCGCTATCATGGTAAAATGATGGAAGATGTAAAGGCTGAAACGATGTGGCGAGAAGTGCAAAATTCGCCGCAAAAAGATGATATTTTACAGATTTTTTATTTGGTACGTGATGCCGATAAAATGGCTAATTTCCAAGCGGCAAAAAATTATAATCATTTGCAGGAAGATATATTTTACAAACAGCTAAATGATGATGCTAAAATTGCTCCTTTAACTCCTGCGGTAAAAGAACAATTTTGGGCAGGAAAAACCATATTATCATCTACGATAAAGACCTTTTCTGATCGCCTTTTACAAATACTTTCATGGATTTATGATTTCAATTATCAATACACAAAAACAGTGTTTTTAAATGATGGTTGTGCGCAATTCTTGTTTGATGAGCTTGCCAAACATTATACCAACCAAGATGACCTGCAAAAAATCAGAAAAATTGTGTTTTAGAACAGTGTATTTAAAACCAAAAATCACAAATAACTTGACAAACGCAGAAAATTTTGTATTCTGAAACAAATTACAAATTAGTTAAATATAATAAATTCTCATAATTATGAAAGTAACCGTTAGAGATTTTAGACGCGCCGTCAGTTATGTTTATAAAAATGGCGTAAGCGTAGATGCCTTTGTAGATATGTCTGATGCCGACTTTTTAAAGTTGGATTTGGGTAAAGACCTACAAATGGGTAACATTCGATTCCACAATATTGTGGTCGAGCTGGAACGAGTTCATAACATTACTTTACCATTGGAGTTGTATCAGCTCATTCCCGACAATACGGTTGGTGCATTGATGAATACGGTTAACCGGTATTTAGAGCAGAAAAACGGATAAAGTTGTTATCCGCTTTATGAAAGAGACTTGCTGTGAAAAGCAGGTCTTTTTCGTTTTTATAATATGTTTTACTATTGACACAGCCGCCGGATATTATTACGCTGTTGTCATAATAAAAGAAAGGACTATAAATATGATAATATTTTTACTTGCCGTTGGCGCTTTAATTACAGGATATTTTGTTTACGGTAAAATAGTGGAAAAAATATTTTCTGCCAATGAAAAAACGACAACACCTGCCGTTGAAAAATGCGATAATGTTGATTTTATGGTGTTGCCTACTTGGCGCGTGTTTTTAATTCAGTTTCTAAATATTGCAGGGTTAGGTCCGGTTTTCGGGGCAATTTTGGGAGCGCTGTACGGCCCGGTTGCTCTGCTATGGATTGTCTTCGGCTCTATTTTTGCCGGCGGTGTGCATGATTATATGGCGGGCATGATTTCCGTGCGTCACGGCGGCAAATCTTTGGTGCCGCTGATTGAAAAATATCTTGGTTCCAAAGTTAAGAGTCTGTTTTTAATCTTTATGATATTGTTTTTATTGCTGTTGGGTTCGGTGTTTGCGATGAGTCCTGCAAAAATGTTGGCAGAGCTTTCGCATACCGATTTTATCTGGTGGATTATCGTTATTTTCGGTTATTACTTTTTAGCGACGTTATTGCCTATCAATAAGATAATCGGTCGGTTTTATCCTTTGTTTGCCTTGCTGTTAATCGGTGTTTCCGTGGCAATGATAACGGTTTTATTTGCTTCAAATACCGATTTTTATCCGAATTTGACAATGGCAAATTTACACCCTAAAGAACTGCCGATTTTTCCATTGATGTTTGTAACCATTGCCTGCGGTGCCATCAGTGGTTTTCATGCTACCCAATCTCCTCTGATGGCACGGTGTTTGGCTAATGAGAAATACGGTCGCCCTATTTTTTACGGGGCGATGATTACCGAGGGAATTGTGGCTTTAATTTGGGCCACTTTAGGTATGGCTTTTTATCAAGATGGCTCGGCAATGAATCAAGTTATCACTCAAAGCGGTCCGGGGGGAGTTGTCTCGGATGTTGCTAACGGCTATTTGGGTTATGTTGGCGGGATATTTGCCGTTTTATCGGTGGTTTTATTATCCGTTACTTCTGGAGACACCGCTTTCCGTTCGGCACGTTTAACCATCGGCGATTATTGGCGCAAAGACAGTAAATCACTCAAAAAGCGCTTGATTATCAGCATTGTGGTTTTATCCGGCGGCATCGGACTAAGCTTCTTCAACTTGACCACAATTTGGCTGTATTTCGGTTGGGCCAATCAACTCTTGGCAACTATTACCCTGTGGATGGCCACATTCTACCTTTATAGAGAAAAGCGCTTTTATTGGATTACGCTATTGCCGGCAGGTTTTATGACCGCCGTCTGTACGGCCTATATCCTGTACGACAAACTAGGTTTCCGTCTGCCGCTCGACATATCGAGTATCAGCGGTGCTGTTTTAGCCGCTTTGTTGGTGATTATTTTTGTATGGCGACACCGGAAAGAAAAATAATATAAAAAGTAAAAAGGCATCTCGAAAGGTGCCTTTTCAAAAATGGTGTCGCTGATAAGAAAGTGCGCGCGTTTCACACAGCGTACCCTTCGGGGCGGCTCATAAATTCGCCGTCAATCTTGCGCCGAAAAATTCCGGCGCTGCGATTCCGGACTTACGTTGCCCTCGTAAGTTCGCTCTTGCCACCGATACGCATTTAAAACACAAAAGGCCGGCTTTACAACCGGTCTTTTGTGTTTTATTGGTGCGCGATAGTTTGCGATTATCGGACTGAAAATTACGATGATTACAAGCAGCTAGAATATAAATTGGAGTTGGATTTTATAAAAAATTAACACTTATTATCTTACAATTTTACAATTGCTTACTATAACTTTTGGAGAAATTTATTATGCTGAAATATATGGAAAATTTATATGAAGTCAGAGTACAAAGAAAAAACATCTGTTACATCAAAGATGGCGTAATGTATTTTAAGTGGGCATTTCCGATTGCCAGAGGCGGTCTTAATCCAACTTATGCCGAAAAAGTTAATAAAACAATACTGAAAAATATCTTTGCCGAAACGAAAAACTATAAAACTATGTTGGCTTCTCCGCTAGAAAATTTACACATAAAATTTCCGAAAGAATTGGAACTCTCGGAAAAAGTTATTGTTTATGGTTTGGAACAAAAACAACTTATTCCGACAACAAACAACCTAATCTTAAAAATTGTCAGAACTAAAGAAGATTTGATTTTATGGGGACAGATAGCGTCTAAAATATACGACAAATGGGATACAGATTCCATTTATGAATCATTTAAGACCGATTTAGGAAAAAAATATGCAAATTATTTTATTTTTTACAAAGGTAAAAATCCGGTCGGTATATCGCAAGTAATTCGCGGTGGCGGTTGTTCGGCTGTTTATTGGATAGGTGTTTTGAATGAATATAGAAACAAAGGTTATGGAACGGAAGTAACCGTGCAGACACTTAACTACGAAATCAGTCACAAACACCATAAATTTATCTTAACGGCATCTGATTTAGGGCTTATTATCTATAAGAAACTCGGATTTAAACCGGTTGAGACATTTTATGAATATAATATGAAAGTCTGATAATTTTGGCGGGATTACTATTTTTTGGGTTCATCAAATCGGACTTTATGGGATTCAGCCCTGCTAAAGCAAAAAGGCACCTTGGAAGGCGCCTTTTTGAAAATGGTGCCGCTGATAAGAAAGTGCGCGCGTTTCACACTGCGCACCGCAAGCGGCCTGCTCATAAATTCGCCGTCAATCTTGCGCCGAAAAATTCCGGCGCTGCGATTCCGGACTTACGTTGCCCTCGTAAGTCCGCTTCTGCCACCGATACGCATTTAAAACACAAAAGGCCGGCTTTACAACCGGTCTTTTGTGTTTTATTGGTGCGCTTTGCTTTGCGATTATCGGATTAATTAAGCATAAAAACATATACTGTCTTTTATTTTTTAACTATTCGTGCACCGATGTAATCATATCCTTAATAACGCTCTTTGTTGCCTTAATAACATTGCTTCGTTGAGAAATTTTTGCTCTCTCCTGTTTCCAAATTTTACCACCCGTACGTTCGTAATCAAACTCCACTAATTCATCCAGTGAAAACAGGTCTTTTCCTGATTTGCTTTTTATATGGTGTAATTCCTTAAATTCTCCAACTTCAACTTTTTTACTTTCATAAACCCGAACACCTAAAAGATCAGGTCCCTGATACAATCCTTGGTATACATAACCTAATTTTTCATCTTCAGTCGTATGATTTTTACATTCATGCGGATATACAAAAATTTCACCCTCACCATCATCAAAATGTAACTTAAAACACTTCTTATTATGAGCCATAATCTGTTCTTTATTTAAATTTTCAGATCGATCTTTTATTTTTTCTAAAATTTTCCTTGCATTAGATAACATATTATTTACCCTTTCCTTGTTCCCTAATTATTGATTTCAATTTACTCCGGTTAAATAATTTTGTCAAGTATTTTTTACAAAAAAAAATAAAGTCATGCCTCCAAATCTTCAGATTTGGTCAAGGCATCTACAAATTAAATTAATATAGTGCTACGCAAAGATTAGATTCCTTGATGCGGTGATGCGCCGCACACCGCAAGGAATGACAATATAAAAAAGTCCGATAATTTAGGAAAAATTACTGTTTTTGAAAATCAAACAATCGGACTTTTTGTGATTCAGCCCTGATAAAGCAAAAAGCACCTCAATAGGTGCCTTTCTCAAAAATGGTGCCGCTGATAAGAATCGGACTTACGACCCCGTCATTACCAATGACGTGCTCTACCACTGAGCTACAACGGCATAATATTCATTTCTCTACATAATCCTTACTTGTAATGACGGGGTCTACTCCCCCGCCTCGTCGTCATCGGCTCGCTTCGGTCAGATAGGTTGTTTTTGCTTAGCAGCTACCAATGACGTGCTCTAAACTAAAGCTACAACGGCATTGATTTTTTCAAACCATCAACTACAACATACATAGAACTTTTTAAAAATCAACCTATTTTTTTATTTAATTGCAAAATTTATGTAAAATTTTTACTTTTAGCACATATTATATAGAAAGAAAAATTGCAATTTTTAATACAACGAGGCAAATATGACTGCAAGAAATATGGAAAAAAATACGAAAATTGAACAAGTTAGTGATTTGAATAACCGCACCGAAACTTCAGGCTTACACTACTTTATTATCTTTTTCAGTGTTGCGTGGTTTGGTATTGTGGCTGTTTATATTACCCAATTTTTCGGTTGGGATAATTTATTTTCGATGGTTCCGAACGAGTTTAGCGGTTTTATGGCGGGTATTACTTTACCGCTTGCCATTATTTGGGTAATCATGGCTTATATTGATCGCGGTAACAGCTATCGCCGCGAGGCCGCCATGGTGCAAAATTCGATTAACCATGTTATTTTTCCTGATGCCGGAGCTAATAATGTAACCAAAATGGTTGCCGATGCCATCCAAAAACAGGTTGCGGAGCTTAAAGAAGCCACGCGTGATGCCTATGCGCAAAGCGATGTTATCCGCCGCGATTTAGCTGAACGTGTTAATGATATGCGTGCGCTTTCCGAGGCTATTCACGGTTATTCAACACAAGCTCTGCCTAGTTTGTCGGAAGAAATCCGTAATCTTACGGCTAATTTTAAGGAAGTTGCCGAACAGGCCTCGTCAACAACTGCCGATTTTCGGGTAAATACGTTGCAAATCAGAGAAGACAGCGAAACTTTGGCTAATGCCCTTACTCCGATGGTTAATCAAATGGTGACGGCCGCCGAACACATAAAAGAAGTCGTAAATGTAAACAATGAAAATATTGCTTATGCTCAGGAACAGCTTGGTAAATATTCCGAAACCAGTCGTAACGCGATTGCTCAAATTATTGATTCTTGGACTGAAAAAGGCGAAACCTTGGAGCATACATTCTTACGCACTGCCGAAAATTGCGAAGATTTGTTCCGTAAGCTGGATTCCGGTATTTCGCACATTGAAAGCAGTATTGCCGAACAGAAAAAAGTGGTGGAAGCTCAGTCCGACTTATTAAATCAAAATTCTGATTATTTGGAAAACAAACTTGGCGAATACGGCAAACTTATCAGTTTGGAAGTTGAAGCTATGGTTGAGCGCTCCGGTAAGCTTGAGGGTAATGTAAAATCGCAAATGGAAGGAATTAAGGAAACGGCGACACAACTTAATGATTTGTTTGCCAAAGTTGGCGATGGTATTGTGGCAAAGCGTCAACAGCTTGAAATTGAAGGCTCGCAGATGGTTAAGAATATCAGTGAAGTTATTGAACGTTTAGCGGAAGAAATAGGGGCTTTGAAAGAGTATTATGACAGCACGCAAAGCAAAAACGGTGATATGAATAAAGTATTTGCCGCAGTTGCCGATAATTTGCAACAAATTGAAGCTAATCTGAACGACAGTTTAAATAATTTCAGTGCCAAAACAGAAGATATCTTGGGTAAATTTAAAGGACTTGGCTCTAACGTAACAACCCAACTAAATCAGAGTTATTCAGGTATTGATGCACAGACAAACGGTATTTTGGATAAGTTCAAAGGTGTTGATGAAATTATCAATAACAGCTTAAGCCAGAGTTTGAATACTATAAATATTAAAACCGATTCGTTGATTGGTAAATTTAACGGTTTGGGAGATGTCATAGCAGCAAACTTAGACCAAGCACTGGGTGGTTTGAGTAACAAGACTGATGGGATTATAAATAAGTTTAAAGAAATCAGTACCACAATAACCGACCATATCAATCAAATTTCGGCTAATTCTGATAGTATGGCGCAACAGAGCAAAATGAATGCTTCGCTACTGATAGAACAAGATGAATATGTTAATAAGTCACTAATCAGCTTAAAACAGATTACCAATAAAATTGCTACGGCAAATGATGAATTAACCGCTACCGGCAGCAAAATCGGTGAAACATTGAATAATTACGAAAATCAGATGAACGGATTTAGTAAAACTGTTAACCGCCATATTGAAGATTTAAGTGCCAGTTATGATAAAGCCAAACAGCAAATTGATGAGCTGGAGCAAAAATATAAATCTACCAGCATTGATACGTTTATGAAAAGTTCGGCTGATATTATTTCCGAATTGGAGGCACTGTCAATAGATGTCCACGGTATCTTTAACAAAAATGGCAATGATAAAGAGTTATGGAAGCAATATTATGCTGGAGATCATGGAGTATTTGTGCGTTACTTATCAAACAATATGACCAAAAACGAAATTGCTACTATTCGCCAAGACTATGAAAGTAAGCCTGATTTCCGCGTAGTGGTTGATAAATATCTTGATGATTTTAATACCTTGATTGCTTCGGCGCGTAAAAATAATCGAGCCGGCACTTTGCTGGCGTTGATTTCCGGTTCGGATATCGGTAAAGTTTATTATGTTTTGGCTCGTGCTTTAGGGAAGCTGAACTAATGGCATTGGACGGTTTTGCAAGCTCAGTGTTTATGGCACCGATGGCGGGCATTACCGACAAGCCTTTTCGGCATATTTTGCACGAATGCGGCGTTGGTAATTTGATGACTGAAATGGTAGCGGTGAATGCCATTCAATTCAAAAATCCGAAAAGTTATCAGATTGCCGATGTGCTTGATGAGCCGTATCCTACCGTGGTGCAGTTGATGGGTAATTCCCCTGCTCTTTTTGCCGAAGCAGCGCAGCTGATGGTTGATTTGGGAGCAAAATCAATTGATATAAATATGGGTTGTCCGGTAAAGAAAATTGTCAATAACAATGCCGGATCAGCATTGATGAAAGATATGCTCTTGGCTTCGCAGATTATTGAAGCAACGGTTAAAGCCTCACCGCTTAAAGTCAGTGTTAAATTCCGTAAAGGTTGGGATAATGAACATGTTAATGCGGTTGAGTTTGCCCGTATGTGTGAGCAAAGCGGCGCTTCTTATATTACAGTCCATGGGCGGACAAAAGCGCAAGGGTACAGCGGCGTGGCAGATTGGGATACCATTAAAGCGGTAAAAGCCGCGGTCAAAATTCCGGTAATTGGCAACGGAGATATTGACAGCCCGCAAAAAGCCAAAGAAATGACGGCTTACAGCGGAGTTGACGGAGTAATGATAGGTCGCGCTCTATTAGGTAATCCGTGGCTTTTGAATGCAGTGCATCAATATCTGAGCACAGGTGATGAACTGCCGCAGCCGACTATATCGCAAATAAAAGAAATGCTATTAAAGCACATTCGTTTATTGGTGGAATATTACGGCGAAAAAGGCGGTATGGCTATTTCGCGCAAACATGTCAGTTGGTATGTTAAAGGTTTATATGAAGCCAAAGCTTTTCGGGAACAATATACCAAATTAAATGAGCTGACTGCGGCTGTTGATTTAATTGAAAACTTTTTTGCAAAGGTAATGCTATGAAAATTGTGGTAGGTGGCGCTTCTAATGTGGGAAAAAGTATTGTCGGCTATTTGAGTCTCGGTAATAATGATATTGTAGTGGTTGATGAAGACTATATAAAGCTCGATGAAATAGCCAAAGAATACGATGTGCAAACTGTATTAGGTTCTATTTCACATCCTGATGTGCAAGAAGCCGTGGGTATGAAAAATATGGATATGCTGATTGCCGTAACTGACAGTGATGAGGTTAATATGGTGGCATGTCAGGTGGCTTATACCTTGTTTAATGTTCCGACTAAAATAGCCCGAGTTGATTCAAAATATTTCTTAAATCCGCTTTGGAATACACTGTATAACGAAAAGAGTTTGCCGATAGATTTGGTTATTACTCCTGACGTGGAAATCGGTAAATTTATATTAAACTTACTTAATTTACCGGGTAGTCAGGCGGTTTATCCGTTTATGAATGACGAGCTGAATATCTTTGCCTTTCGCTATCGTGATATTGATACTCCTTTCACGCAATTTTCGCTTCCGCATATAAATCTGAAACTGGCTGAAACCGAGGCTCATATAGTGTTTGTTATGCGCGGAAATCGCCGTATTTTACCAAACGATGATGAAATTCGTCTGCAGCGTAATGATGTTATCTATATCGGTTGTAAACCGGAGCGCAATATGGAAATTATGCGTATGTTCGGAGTAGATCATAATCCTTATGAAAAAGCGGTGCTTTTCGGGGCCAATGCCATTTCTTATTATGTGGCTTCGGAGTTGGAAAAAAGCGACAGTATGGTAAATTGTAATATTGTGGAGGATAATCCCAAACGGGCGCAAAAGCTGGCGGAAACACTCAATCGTGCCTCGGTAATAACCGGCGAGATGTTAAGTGATGTTATTTTGGAAGATGCCGGTTTTGATTCGGCAGATATTGACATTGCCGTAACCGACAGAGATAAGGATAATTTACTTATTTCTTTGCTAGCTTCCAAGAACAAAGATGCGCAGGCAATTTCGCTGGTAAATTCGCGCGATTACAATGTGCTCGGTACCAATATCCGTAACAATGTAATTATTGACCGTGCGGTAATTACTATTTCCGGTATTTTAAACTATTTGCGGCGGGCGCGTATTCGCGAGGCTTATGCTTTGGGGCGCAATATGGGAGAAATTTGGGAGCTGCGCATCGGGTCGGATAATTCAAATCTGGGTAAATCGGTGGCCGATTTGAGGTTGCCGCGCGATAGTGCTATTATGCTGGTTTACCGCAATGGTAAACTGATAAATGATTTTACCGATTATCGCATAATGGCAGACGACAAAGTTTTGATATACGTATCTCCTAATGATATACGCCGTATTGAGCAGATTTTCTATTTTTAAATCTATCTTCCGTGTTCCATAGACATACCGCGTTCCATACCGTTGTGGTATTGCACATATTGAGCATCCAACTCGCGGCGGAAGTTACGGAGTAAGTTTTCATCTTTAGGGGCGCGGTCAATTGCCTGCACCAGTTCAATGCCGTGACTACTGTTTAAGACCGACATCATCATACTGCGTTCGGTGCCGTCAAGCACCATATACAGGTTAATGACTAAGTTATTAAGATAGGTATTGCCGTCGAGTGGAGAACGATTACCGAATTTTTCTTCCAAAAAAGCGGCAAAGCGTTTGCGTAAGGCTTCTTCTTCGCGCTTTTTACCCAGTTCGATTTCGTTGTGCTTCAAAATGGCTTTTTGCCACATATTGATACGGCTGTCGAGCGAAAGCCCGAGTGATTGATACGATTCCATACGTTGTTCCGGATTTAAGCATTGATCACATTTAATCGGTAATCCGAGAGAATTTTGCAGCGACTTGCGAAACAACTCGCAATAAGTGTTTTGCGCTTTTAAAAACGGACAATATTCCGGACATTTTTTATTTTTATCATCAGTAGCCATTTTTTTCCTCACTGACTAGCAAGATACATCAATTTTAAGCAAAATACAATGTTTTTTTACAAACATAGTTGACTTTTGTCTAAATAAAGAATAAAATAGAATAAAAAGTAGTGGCATACAGGAGAAATGCAATGGTTAATGTTGGCGATGGAATAAAAAAAGACGTAAAAAGTATGATTAGAGATATGAAAGACTTAATTATTCCCAGAAAGTTAGGTTACGTAGAATGTATGAAACCTGATAATTTGCCTGACGAACAGAGATTGGCAAAATGCTATCGTCCCATAGATAATAATGTTGCACATTTGGTAAAATCAGGAAGTATTCATGAAATAGACACTCTAGACAAGTATGCTTCAGGAACAATTTCTGCCGTGCAGAGAGATTTACCAAAATTTAAGGGGCTTATATTCGAGCCACAATTGGGAAATGTTCCGGATATCAAGAAAGCAATGCAAATTTATGCCGATAAATATAATTTACCAATTTGCGCAGCTATTAACGGACGCTATTTACAATTGCAACCAATACAAGTTGTTAAAAAGATTACTCGTAACCAAGTTACAACAAAAGAATAATGTTAATACAACACAAAAAAATCCCCGCGGCACTAAAGCGGCGGGGTAAATCAAAGATCAATTGTGATTTTTTCGTGGCGGCAAAATAAAGTCTTTCGGTTTTTCCGTTGCGTAGCGAACGATGAGATGTTTGCATTTTCGCGAGCTCAAGGCGCACCAAGCATAAACTTCTTCATCAAAGTCTACCGGATGGTGGTGAACAATTGTCGCCACCACAATAGGCACTTGCAACAAATTATCTCCTTTTTTCAGCTCTGCCAACTTAGGATAGCGAACAAAATATATATCATCGCCGGTTGGTAAAGTGGCACCGAAACAATCGCCAAATGTCGAGTTTTGCATATCGGCAATCAACATTTCAACTTCTCGATAATGCGGCAAATTTCCCAAAAACAGTATTTCTTCAAAAGAGAACGGTTCACATTCTGCAATGGCTCTCCTGCCCAAAGCCACGCTTCCGTCAAGCGAAAGGTTCAATTTGAGCAAAATATCTGCCCAAGACGAATTTTCATCAACGCCGGTTGTTTGGCTGGCATAAAAACGTTTCCACACTTTTATGCGCCCCTTAACTTGTTCTTTCATAAGCACATAATTGTTTGAATGATTATACAATGTTATAATTATAAAATTTTATAGCATTGATTGCACAAAAATAAAAAGATGTCAAGTTTAATGGCTGAAAAATCAATCGCGCCAAATGCGATTACAGTTGACTATTTTGCAAAAAATGATAAGTTAGCCATCAAAAGAGAAAAAACTTCTCTACGGGCTTAAAAACCGCCTTAAAAAGGATAAAGGAAAAACAACCGATGGATAACAAAACAATATATGCACTTTCGACCGTGATGGGCAAATCAGGCGTGGCGGTGGTGCGCATTTCCGGAGTAAAAGCGTTCGCGGTTTATGATGAGTTGACGAGCAAAAAATCTGCTGATGTCGTCAGCCGCAAAATGGAACTGCTGAAATTGTATAATCAAGATGGAGAATTGCTTGATTGTTGTCTGATGGTTGGTTTTAAGGCTCCAAATTCGTTTACCGGCGAGGATACGGTGGAAATCAATTGCCATGGCTCTAAGGCAGTAATACGCGGTATTTTGGCGGCTCTGGGCAAAATTGCCGATTTTCGCATGGCCGAGCCAGGGGAATTTTCTCGCCGTGCCTTCTATAACGGCAAGATGGATTTAACCGAAGCTGATGGCTTGGCAGATTTAATTGATGCCGAAACTGCTTTGCAGCGTAAGGTGGCGCTTGAACAGATGGGGGGAAATCTGCTTTCGCTTTATGATGAGTGGCGCAAACGCTTGGTTGCGGTGCTTTCCTATGTGGAGGCATATATCGATTTTCCCGATGAAAATATTCCGGTGAACACTGTATTTAAATTGGAAAATGATGTCGCCGAACTCAAAAAAGAGATAGAAAAACACTTGATTGATAATAAAATCGAAGAGCGTTTGCGCGACGGGTTTAAGGTGGTAATTGCCGGCCCGACCAACGCCGGAAAATCGAGCCTGATAAACGCCATTGTGCGGCGCAATGTGGCGATTGTATCCGATATTGCCGGCACTACTCGCGATGTTATCGATGCCTATATTGATTTGAATGGTTTTCCGGTGATTTTTACTGATACCGCCGGTTTGCGTGAAACCGATGATGAAATAGAAAAAATCGGTGTAACTTTGGCGCGCGAAAAAATTGCGGCGGCTGATTTTAAGCTGTTTATGTTCGATGCATCGATTGATACACCTGACATTTTTGCCGATTATTTAGATTCTGAAAACAACTATTTAGTAGTGGCAAATAAAAGCGATAAATTAACGCCTAAACAACGTAAAGCTCTCGAAAATGCCGGTTGTGTGCTGATTAGTGCTAAAAATAATGAAAATATTGCGGTAATAACAGATAAAATATCGGCTTATTTCAGTGAGATGTATGATAAATCTTCAAGCCGGCTGATAACACGCCAACGTTATAAAGAAGCGTTGCTTGAGTGCGTGGAAAATCTGGCGCGCTTTAATCTGCAAAAAGAAATTGAGCTGGCGGCAGAAGATATCCGCCTCGCCTGCCGCGCCATCGGTAAAATTACCGGTCGGGTTGAAGTTGATGAAATCCTTGATAAAATTTTCTCAAGCTTTTGTATCGGCAAATAAAAAAAGCGGGATAAACCCGCTTTTCTTATAACAGTCCTTCGGACTTTGCCAACTTCTCAATCTCATTAATGTAATCGGTGATGAGCGATAAGCCGTTAGACCAGAAGTCCGGAGCGTCTGCATCAATGCCGAAAGGCTCCAACAGGCTCTTGAAGTCTTCAACACCGGTGTTTGACAACATGTCGATATACAGGTCGTCGAAGTCTTCCTGAACTTGGAACTCGCCGTTTTCCTCCCATTTATCGTAGGCCTTGATCAGATTGTTGACAACCAGACCGGCAAAGGCGTACGAATAAACGTAGTATGGCATACTGAAAATATGGGAAATCCCCATCCACATACACTCAGCGTCCTTACCGATGTCGAAACCCATGCAGCGAGAACTTTCTTCGCGCCAAATCTGGTTCAGACGAGCGGTTGAAAGTTCACCATTCTTGCGCTCGCGGTGGGTACGTTCCTCAAACTTATAGAACGATACCTGCCGATGGATTGAATTAACCATATCCTGAACGCGGCTGATGAGTAGCGAAAGCTTCTCTCGGTCAGTTTTGGCATTGGCCATCTGCTGTTTGAAGATTAAGTTCTCGGCGAACTCGGAAGCTACCTCAGACAGTGCTGTCGGAGTTGAATCGTTCAAAACTCCGACTTGCGCCGACAAGACGTTGTGCACCGCATGTCCCAACTCGTGGGCAAAAGTGCGGACATCATC
Organism: uncultured Pseudomonadota bacterium; assembly: GCA_902763155.1. Lineage (GTDB taxonomy): Bacteria > Pseudomonadota > Alphaproteobacteria > RF32 > CAG-239 > RUG410. The sequence continues at coordinate 227,839 of CACWQS010000002.1, forward strand.
TTGCGAACCGGTAAAGTTCAGCAAGATATACGGCTCTTCACCGCGAATACAGTAGGCTCCGCTCACCTTTCCCTTACGCGGGGGCACATCAATTGTCTGACAATTGATAATCTGCGCCGCATAGGTCAGGTAGTCGAGCGAAAACTCTGCATATCCGTTCAAAACCTGTTCGATACACTCAGTCCAGGATATTTTCTTTTCCTGAAGTTCCACCGGATTATAGCACCTATCCTCGTAACCAAACTTTTCTTCGAGCTTGGTCAGCTTGGCCATCAGCTTGTAGAAGCGCTGCGAAATGGGAATGTAAGAATCCACCACCTCGTTTACCATAGCCAACAAATCCTCTTTGCTGATGTTGTTATGGTACAGACTGTCTTCCACTGGCTCGGTCATGCCGTAGATTTCATCATCGACGCTCTTGTCTTTAAGAATCATGTTGTAACACATGGTAAAGACATGAGCATGCTCGCGATAGACCTTGTTTATCTCAGCCATAATCTTCTTGCGTCCTTCAGAGTCACTGGTGAACATTTTGGCCTTGATTTCAGCTTCGTTATAGGTCCTTCCTTTGTAGTGGAATTTCAGACCGGCGCAGGTTTCGTCATACAATCTGTCCCACGAAGAAGAAACGAGAGACTTTTTGTTGATGATGAAAGACACGCCTTCGGTCAGCGACCAGTATCCGGCAAACAGGCTCAACAGCCATGAAAGCCAACGATGCAGCTTCGGGTGGTTGATGAACTCATACTTCTTCCACTCGGGAAGGGCATTCAGCTCGAAATGAATAAATCCCAGGCCCTCGAAAACGCGGGAAACTTCTTCCTTTATTTTCGACTGGAAACGCGAGGCCTCCTCATCGGTCTTATGCGTATCTGAATAGAGATGTGCAAAGTACGATAATTTGCGAGAAAGCTCAATAAGCTCCTCATATTTGCGGAGCATAATTGAAAGCTCATAAGGCTCCATTTCCCAGATAATTCCGCGATAGAGATTAAGCTCCTTGGCCAACTTGGTCAAAGTCTTTTTATCACCCTCAATCTGAGGATCATTCAGGTCTGCATAAAATGCAACAGACAAATCCCACGCCGGCAGTTCCTTCGTCGGACGAGAGGTTACTCTAAACTTTTTCATAATTGTAGTTTTAATGTTAAACATAAAAGAATATTTGTACCTACATAATACGCAATTCTGTCTAAATGTCAAGAAAAATATTTATTTTGTCATATTAAAGTTTTAATGGTTTTTTGTTACAATATCTTAACAAATAATCACTTAAAAACGGTGTTTTTAAATGTAGAATTAACCTTTTGACAATATTTGATGGTTGCTAAGATTCTGAATCGATTCAATTTATACCCCTGAACGGTGTATTTAAATGTTAATGCTATAATTTTGGTCGATTTTGGTAATACAGGTTATTAAAGAATTTTTTATATGCGCTAATGTTTCACGTGAAACAATTTAAATTTTTAGGAAAAGAATCAATCACTTATCAAACTAAGTTGAATCAAAATATTCATGAGTCTAAAAATGAACAAAAATAAGTAAATCGGCGCTTGATTTTTGCGTATATTGGTGTATGATGCGCTCTAAAATGAGGTTAAAATGGAAAATATGTATGATGTAATCGTTGTCGGCGGCGGTCACGCCGGTTGTGAAGCGTGTGCTGCGGCGGCACGCACCGGTGCTAAGACCTTACTGATAACTCACAAAATTTCTACCATTGGCGAAATGTCGTGTAATCCGGCTATTGGTGGTTTGGGTAAAGGACATTTGGTGCGTGAAATTGATGCCCTTGACGGCTTAATGGCACGGGTAATTGATAAGGCCGGTATTCAATTTCGGATGCTGAATTTATCAAAAGGTCCGGCCGTGCGCGGTCCTCGGGCACAAGCAGATAGAGAACTTTACAGAAAATATATGCTTGAAGCTTTAGAGCAAACGCCGAATTTAGAAATAAAAGAAGCGGCGGTCGAAGGTCTGATTTTTGCTGATGATAAGATAACCGGTGTGGTAACTGCCGACGGCGAACATATTTCGGCCAAAGCCGTAGTGTTGACAACCGGCACGTTTTTAAACGGAGTGATGTTCACCGGACATCAGACCAGCATCGGCGGGCGAGTTGGCGATATTGCCTGTGCCGGAATAACCCCGTATTTAAAGCAAAAAGGTTTGAAACTCGGTCGGCTCAAAACCGGAACTCCGGCGCGCTTGAATGGCGATACCATAAACTGGGATATTTTAGAAAAGCAGGCCGGAGATGAAAACCCGCAACCATTTTCATTTTTAACCGATAAGCTGACTAATCGTCAAATTGAGTGCGGTATAACTTATACCAATGAAGAAACGCACAAAATAATCCGTGCCAATTTTGAAAAATGCGCCTTGTTTTCCGGACTGATTACCGGTCGCGGCCCGCGTTATTGCCCGAGTATTGAAGATAAACTCGTGCGCTTTGCCGACCGCACGGCGCATCAAATTTTCTTAGAGCCGGAAGGGTACGATACCAATGTTGTTTATCCGAACGGGATTTCCACTTCCTTACCTGCCGATGTGCAAGATGCCTTTATCCATACCATGAAAGGTTTGGAAAACGTCGAAATTTTACGCTTTGCTTATGCCATAGAATATGATTATGTTGATCCGCAGGAGCTAGACCATTGTCTGCAAGTCAAAAAAATCGGCGGATTATATCTGGCGGGACAAATTAACGGCACTACCGGTTATGAAGAAGCCGGAGCGCAAGGTTTGGTTGCCGGAGTTAATGCGGCGCTGAAGGCTCTCAACACCGATAAAGAATTTTTCATTGACCGTAGTCAGGGTTATATCGGCGTGATGATTGATGATTTGATTACCAAAGGAGTGGATGAGCCGTATCGGATGTTTACTTCGCGTTCGGAATATCGCTTGGTTTTGCGCGCCGATAATGCCGACTCCCGTTTGACTGAACTCGGGTATAATGTTGGTTGCGTAAGTGAACAGCGCTACACTAAATTTAAAGAAAAAATGCGCCAAGTGCGAGAATTTTCGGACTATTGCACTAATACCAAAGTAGCTTATGCTGATATTGAGGCGCAGGGAATAAGTATAAAACAAAAGGGCAAAAAGAGCTTAAAAGAGTTGATGAGTTATCCGTATGTTTCACGTGAAACATTGGCTAAATTAGATGAAAGAATCAACAAGATAGACGATAAAATTTATGAGCAAATTGATATAGACGCCAAATATTCCGGCTATTTGAAGCGCGAATACGAAGATATTGCCGTTTTTAAGCGCGATGAAAATCTGAAAATCCGCGAGGATATCGACTATGCCAAAATCGGCGGTCTTTCAACGGAAATGGTTCAGCGCTTGTCAATGATTAAGCCGAAAACCATTGGTGAGGCTTCGCGTATTACAGGTGTTACTCCGGCAGCAGTGACGGCGATTTTAGGGTATATTAAACATGCAAAATAAGTTTCAGACTTTTTCATATCATTCGCACACAAATTTTTCCGACGGCAAGTGCAGCATTACCGAAATGGTGTGCCGCGCCAAAGAATTAGGTTTTAGCGAATTGGGCATCAGCGACCATTTGATTGTACATAAAAACATGCGGCAAAGTCCGTCTTGTGTCGTTAATGCCTATATGCAAAAAGAGCCGCACATTTATTGCAGCGATTTTGATGCAATTTTGGAGCGTTTCCAGCGTCATTGTGATGAGATGCGCCAGGTGGCAAAAGCAGAAAATTTTAAACTTTATACCGGTTTTGAGGTCGATTTTTTTACTTATGACGGCTGGCTTGAAGAACTGCAGGATTTCTTGCAAAAGCTTGATTATGATTATGTTATCAGCGGTAATCATTTTTTGTTTGATGAGAGCGGAGAAAACCTGATTAACCTGACCGATTTAAAAGAATTATACACAGATAGAGCTATTTATCGTGATTATTTGAATCGCCATTTTAAGGCGATGGCTCAAGCGGTTGAAAGTGGCATGTTTAAATTTTTAGCTCACATAGATTATGCACGCCGGCTTGGAGATGACATTTGCGGGCCTACTGATTTTTGGGCAGAAAAAATAGCGTTGCTCGACACTTTGGCGGCAAATAATGTGCCGATGGAAATCAGCACCAAAGGTTTGCGCCGTGTTAACGATTATTTTCCGAGCGATAATATTTTGGCTGAGGCCGCCAAACGGAATATTTGCTTTGTGGTGAGCGATGATGCGCATCATACGAGCGAACTGGGGCTTAATTTTACCGATGCCGAGAAAACTCTGCAAAAACATGGCATCAAAAATCGCTTAAAATTTTAGTATAATAACCTGCAAAATTTATTGCAAAATTTGCAGATTGATTCATACTGACTCTCAAGAGGAAAAAAATGGATATTGCAGAAGAAATAAACAGACTGGGTATAGGTGAGCAAGAATACCTGAAACTGCAAAATTTTGTGGCGCTTCTTGCCGAGTGGAACGAAAAAATGAATTTGGTCAGCAAAAATTCTTTTGCCGATGTGTGGGTGCGTCATGTTTTGGATTCGGCGCAGTTGATAACCTACTTGCCTAAAAATTTGAAACATTTGGTGGATATCGGCAGCGGTGCCGGTTTTCCGGCAATCGTATTGGCAATTTTACTTGAGCATAAAATGCCGCAAGCTAAACTGACTTTGGTTGAAAGCATAACTAAAAAAACAGTGTATTTAAAAGACATTTGTTCCAAATTGGAGTTGGCTAATGTCGAGATAATCAATGACAGAGTTGAGAATCTGGATAAAAACACTGTATTTAAAGACGTTGATGTTATAACGGCACGCGCCGTGGCGCAACTTGATATTTTGTGTGGTTATGCCAAGCATATCGGAAATGCCAAAAGCAAACTTCTGCTTCTGAAGGGGCAAAAATGGGCTGAGGAAGATGAACTCGCTCAGAACCATTGGCAGTATGATTTAACCATTTATCCGAACAAATATTGTTTGGACGGTGTGGTAATGGAATTATTAAATTTGAGGAAGAAAAGATGAAGATAATATCGGTGGCCAATCGCAAAGGCGGTGTGGGTAAAACAACAACAACCATCAATATTGCGACCGCGCTTTCGGCGATAGATAAAACGGTTTTGGTTATAGATTTTGACCCGCAGGGGAATGCGACCACTTCGCTCGGCGTAGCCAAGCAAAAAGGCCGCCCGTCATCTTATGAAGTTTTAGTCGGCGCTTGTGATGTTAATGATGCTGTAATAAAAACTGAATTGCCGCGTTTTGATATGATTCCGTCGTCACCTGATTTGGCAGCTGCTGAGGTAGAGCTTGTAGATGTTGAGCGGCGCGAATTTGTGCTGAAAAATGCTTTGAGCAGATTACACAAGCGCTACGATTATGTGTTGATAGATTGCCCGCCGTCGCTGAACTTAATAACCATCAATGCCATGGTGGCTTCAAATTCGGTAATGGTACCATTACAATGCGAATTTTTGGCGCTCGAAGGTTTGACCGATTTAATCAAAAATATCAACGCCATCAAGCGCAATTTCAACCAGAATCTGCGTTTGCAAGGTATTGTGCTGACTATGTTCAGCCGGCAAAACAATTTAAGCAAGATGATTGAGGCTGATGTTCGTAAATATTTTGGCGATAAGGTTTATGAAACGGTTATACCGCGTTGTGTGCGCATTGCCGAAGCGCCGTCATACGGTAAGCCGATTTTGATATATGATTTCAAGTGTAGCGGAGCGCAGGCATACATTCAATTGGCAAAAGAATTTTTGAAACGGGAAGGGGAGTTATAATAAATGAGCGCAAACAGCAAAAAAATCGGTGGTTTGGGACGAGGTTTGGGGGCATTACTCGGCGATGAAAGTATCGATTTTGAAAATGATGTCAAAGATAAAATCGATATTGAAAAAATCGTTGAGAACACTGTATTTAAAGCAAAAGACAACGAAGTTGCCGTTAATAAAATTCATCCTTGTCGCTTTCAGCCACGGGAAGTTTTTGATGAAGATGCCTTAAAAACATTAAGTGAATCAATCCGCGAAAAGGGAATTTTGCAACCGCTGCTATTGCGGCAAAAAGGTAGTGAATATGAAATTATCGCCGGTGAACGTCGTTGGCGGGCGGCGCAAATGGCCGGACTTGCCACCGTGCCGGCAGTAATCAAAAATCTCTCCGATGAAGAAACGCTGGAGATCGCCTTAATTGAGAATTTGCAACGCGAAAATTTAACTCCGATAGAGGAGGCGGAAGGCTTAAATCGACTGATTCAGGATTATGACTACACGCAAGAGGTGGTCAGCAAAGTTGTCGGGCGTTCGCGCAGTTATGTTACAAATGCCCTGCGTTTGCTCTTGTTGCCTGAAGACGTGCGAAAAGCCTTAAACGAAGGCAAACTTTCCGCCGGACACGCCCGTGCCTTGGTCGGATTGGAAAACGCCTCGGATTTAGCGCGTGAAATTATAGCCAAGGGACTAAGTGTGCGTGAGGCGGAAAAACTTGCCGCAGCAACAAAACAACGCTCTCCGCGTATAAAAACTCCGAAAATTACCGATGTTGATTTAGAAGAAATTATGCGTGATTTGGAAGCAAGATTAAAACTAAAAGTTAAAATTAGTGCTGGAAAAAAAGGAAAAGGTAGTGTAACATTACATTATAACAATCCGGCTGAACTCAGCACGATTTTGGATATATTGGAACAACGTTAGGAATGGAGAACTTGAAAAATGGCTACAATTTTGGAAATGATGCTTGAAAACTGCAAAAAAGCCGGTTATTACCCGACCGAAAATATCGAAAAAATTGCTCGCGCCAAAAATATGATGTTTGGTGATACCGAATGGCGCCGCTGCCCGTGTGATGGCGAAAACAAGGAAAGATACTGTATTTCGGAATTGTGCCGCAGTGATATTGAGCGCGACGGCATTTGCCATTGTCATTGCTACAAAAAAGTTGGTACGGATAACGCTTAGAGATATGTTTTAATGAAGCGGCGCTGATAATGGTGCCGCCCCGTGAAAATTTTTGCCGATGATTGATCCGAAGTTTATACATTTGCGTGTTCATACCGCTTATTCGCTGGCTTTGGGAGCCGTGCCGGTGCCAAAACTTGTGCATAAACTGCGCGAGATGAAAATGCCGGCGTGCGCCATTACCGACCATGGTAATTTGTTTGGCGGCAAAGCATTTTCCAAATACGCCGCCGATGATGGCATCAAACCGATTTTAGGTGCAGAACTGGCTTTACATAATGATGATTCGGATAATATCGCTCTTTCCAAAGGGCGCGAGTTGGAACCAAATTCGCTGATTTTGTTGGTGCAAAACGAAATCGGTTATAAATCTTTGATGAAGATTTTTAAAAAGTATTATCTGGATAATACCGAAAAAAGCGGCATTCCGCAACTGACAATGGACGATTTAAGAGTGCATAACGAAGGGCTGATTTGCTTAACCGGTGGTTACAACGGACCGTTAGGGTATCTTATTTTACAAAATCGCCAAGATGAGGCCGAAAAAAAGCTAATGGAATTGCAACAAATTTTCGGCGACCGTTTGTATATGGAAATTTCGCGCGTAGGTTATGATGAAGAACAGGCAACCGAAGCGGTATTTTTAGCTTTGGCTTATAAGCATAATATACCATTAGTGGCAACCAATGACGTTTATTTCTTCGATTCTGATATGTATGAAGCGCACGATGCTCTGATTTGCATTGCCGAGGGTGAATATGTTGCCAATGAAAACCGTCGGCACTATTCGCCTAACAACTATCTGCGCTCTGCCGAGGAGATGATTCAATTATTTAAAGATATCCCGGAAGCTATTGAAAATACGGTAAATATTGCCAAGCGATGCAATTATCTTTCTAAAAAAGTTGAGCCGCTGTTGCCTATCTTCATTTGTCCTGATGGTAAGACGCAAGACGAATTTATTACCGAAGAGGCATATAAAGGGCTACATGAGCGTATGGTAGCGCAGGTTTATCATGATGGTATGACGCCGGAAGAACGCGCCAAAATCGATCGCATATATTATAAACGCTTGGATTATGAGCTATGCGTGATTAAAAAAATGGGCTTTCCGGGCTATTTCCTTATCGTGTCGGACTTCATTCGTTGGTCTAAAACCCATGGTGTGCCGATTGGTCCGGGGCGCGGTTCCGGTGCCGGTTCCATTGTGGCATGGTCATTAAAAATTACCGACCTTGACCCGATACGTCTTGATTTGTTGTTTGAACGCTTCTTAAATCCGGAACGTGTAAATATGCCGGATTTTGACGTCGATTTGTGCCAAGAAAATCGCCACAAAACCATAGAATATGTGCAGGAAAAGTATGGTCATGAGAAGGTAGCACAGATTATTACTTACGGTAAATTGCAATCAAAAGCGGTAATTCGTGATGTGGCACGGGTTTTGCAGATGCCATATAGCCAAGCCGACCGCATTTCCAAGATGATTCCGCCGGGGCAGGGGGGGAAGAATCCGACCTTACAGGAAGCATTAGAGCAAGTTCCGGAACTGGAAGAAATGCGTGTTAATGACCCGCAAATCAATAAATTGTTTGACATTGCCATGAAGTTGGAAGGACTGTATCGTAACAGCGGTATGCATGCTGCCGGTGTGGTTATCGGCGATCGCCCGCTTGATGAACTTGTGCCGCTCTATAAGGACCCGCGTGCCGATATGCCGGTAACCCAATATGATATGAAATATGTGGAAGAAACCGGGCTGATTAAGTTTGATTTTTTGGGCTTGAAAACGCTTACGGTAATAGAGCGTGCCGTGGAATGGGTTAAGAAAGTGCATGGTATTGAACTGGATATGCCGTCTTTGCCACTCGATGATAAGAAAACATACGAATTATTGCAAAGAGGCGATACCAGTGCGGTGTTTCAGTTTGAATCATCGGGTATGCGCGATGTGATGAAGCAAATCAAACCGGATCGTTTTGAAGATTTAATCGCTGTAATTTCGCTCTATCGCCCGGGACCGATGGATAATATTCCGACATTTATTGCTCGTAAGCATGGTAAAGAAAAAATTGAATACCTGCACCCTGATTTAGCACCGATTCTCGATGAAACATACGGGATTATGGTGTATCAGGAGCAAGTGATGAAAATTGCTCAAGTTTTGGGCGGATACACGCTCGGTGGCGCCGATAAATTACGTAAAGTGATGGGTAAAAAACAACGCGAAGAAATTCCGCATCAACGCGAAATGTTCACCAACGGGGCTTTGAAAAACGGTATAGATGCCGAAGTGGCAAAAAGCATTTTTGACCAAATGGAAAAATTTGCATCTTACGGTTTTAATAAATCGCACGCCGCCGCATATTCGCTGATTTCTTATCAAACAGCATATTTGAAAGCGCATTATCCGGTGGAATTTATGTGCGCCATTATGGATTTTGATATTACCAACACCGATAAAATTGCTTTTTATAGCGAAGAAGTTAAAAAAATGGGCTTTAAGGTGTTGCCGCCGGATATTAACCATTCCGATGCTATGTTTAAGGTGGAAGACGGTAATATCCGTTTTGCGCTTGCCGCAGTTAAAGGGGTGGGTGATGGTAATATGCAGGCCATTGTTGATGAGCGTAGAAAAAACGGTAAATTCAAAGACTTATCTGATTTTATTCATCGGATAGATATCAAGCAAATTAACCGCAAACAACTGGAACAACTGATAAAAGCCGGCGCTTTTGACGGGCTTGATAATAATCGTCAGAAATTATATATCAATATTGATAACATTTTGCGTCATATTGCCTCGTCTTCGGAGTTAAAGGTGAGCGCTCAGACTTCGCTTTTTGGCGCCGAAGAACTCAATGCCAAAGTAAAATTGCAGGAAAAACCTGATTGGCCGGAGCTCGAAAGACTGCAAAACGAAGCGGAAGTTATCGGTTTTTATTTGTCGGCGCATCCGTTGGACGTTTATGCTGACAGTATGGCTCGCTTGGGGGTTAAGAGCTATGCAGATGTCATAAAAGGCATAAAAACCGGCGATAAAGTGGTGGCAAATTTAGCCGGTTGTTTGCAGGGTTTTCAGAAAAAAATCGGTAAATCGGGTAAGCCGTTTGCTTTTGTGCGTTTGTCAGATACTTCTTCGGCCTATGAAGGAATGCTTTGGAATGAAGGTATTGCCAAATATAGTGCGGCAATAGAAAGCGGAGTGCCGCTCTTAGTGCAGATGGTTATAGAAAAGCAAGAAGAAGATCGTCCGCCGCGGATGATGTTTAACAGTATTCGCACGCTTGATGAAGCAATTACCGAAAGTTCAAAAGGGCTGGAAATTTCTGTTAACGATGTGGCTGCTCTCCGACCTATAAACCAAATTTTGTTGCGTGAGCACTTCGGACCGAATAAAATATATATTAAGCCGGAATTGGCGGATTGGGACGTGCGGATAGCCTTGCCTAAGAGTTATGCGCTTGATAACGGTGGTTTAATGACTGCTCTGCGTGCCGTATCCGGTGTAACCCATGTAAAGGAGCTGTAAATGCTGAATGTTAACAAATATTCGATTATCGGTGTTATTGTTCGTATGTTTCATTTAGGGGGCAAAATTTTTGATTGCTGGTGCCCTATAGTGGTTTACGCCGGATTATTGATGCTGCTAACGTGTATTTTTTCATTTGGTTTGCGGCTTTATTATATGGGTAGTATAAATGACGGATTGGCGCAATATACCATACCAGCGCTACTTATAGGATTGGCTTATCTTGTTTTATACGCTCATTTATTTTTGGCTTTTATCGTTGATTTTTACGATGAGGCTTTTAAGGGTAAAAAGTTTGAATGGCAGCAACTATGGCGGCGTGGCAAGCAAAAATGGCACGCTGAGCTGTTTTTATTGGCGTATATTGCTGCTTATGCTTTGCCGTTTGCTTTGGCGGCAAAATTGTTGATGCAACCGGCAAATCCGAATTGGCGTATAGAGTTCGTGTATTTTACAATTATTTTTGCTGTGTTCATTTTCATCTTATTGTTGATCCGTTTATCTGCCGGTATCAGCCGAGGACTAGCAACCTACACGTATCCGAAATGGGGTTTGGTATTAAAGCAAACATCGGGAGCGGCTTATGTCGGGACAGTATTGTTTTTGGTGATTTTGGCCTTAGAACTTTTAAGCAGTATACGTCTTAGGGTCTGGCTTGATATATTACCTGCAATATCTCCTTGGTTGGAGTGGGTAGCAATATGGCTTGGCAACATAATTAACTTAGGATTTACCGCTCTTATTGTGGTCTTTGTTCGCGCCCAAGATGAGCTTCTCTCTTATAAAGAAGACTAGTTAAACGTCCAAACTAAAGTATTTTCGGTTGGCTGACAAATATCGCGAGTGGTATATCTGCTTATCGGCAACGGATTTTCACTGCCCCATGCAAATTCAGCCGTTTTGGCATCGTTTATAATGGTAATTTTCTGCAAAATCAGCTGCGCATCTTTATTTATAGGTAATTCACTCAAATTAATGCATGCGGATTTATTAAGATGCTTAAGCACAATGTTGAAACTCATATCACTCGGCAAACCGCTTTCACCATCTAAACCTTGTCCGATTTGCACGTCATATTCCTTATATTGTTGCAGACTGTCAACTATTAAGCCGTCCTCTAATGCCGTATTGGTGGAAAGTTGCCAATACCCCGGTTTCTCGCGGTAATAACTGTGGATTTTAGTTGCCGAGGCCAAAATATCTTCCTGCAATGTTTTGTGCGGATTATGACCAAAAACATAAAACAAACACACCAACGCCACAATCAGCGCCAAAAAAAGTAGTACGCTTTTCCAAATATTTTCCCTGAAATCTTCTGCGCTGAAGTATATTTTCATACTATCCTCCTTTGCCCATGGCGCTGGTAATTTGGTCTTGCATATCAAAGGTGCCGAATACAGCCCAAGCAATAATACCGGAAACGGTGAGCAAAGCAACAGCGTTCATTATTTCAGCTTTTTGCTCAATAACGTAAACCGATTCTTCCAGCCATTCGTTAGCCAACTTATCTAAAGCCTCTTCAAAGTTATCCAGTTCGGAATAAATTTTTAAGTCGGCAATAATTTGCTTGTCAGGAAATTCGTGATTGGCTTTATCCAAGGCTTGTCCCAAGTTATCACCGTTTTTAATAAACATTAAAGCACCATCAATTCGTTCCTTTAAATATTTACTGGCATCACGACGCAGGGAAGTTAAAGCTATTGATACCGGTACTCCGCCCTTTACCAAAGCCGAAAGCGCCAAAAGCCAAGTGATACCGGTAAATATTTTATATAAAGACCAAGGTGGAATGCGGTCGATTTTAACTCGCAAAGTACCGGTCCAAATGCTAATGGTAGAATAAATCAATATACCGATTATCGGCAAAATTGAAAATGCTAATTTCCAATGTTTTTGAATCCATTCCGATAAGTCGATTAGGCTTTTAGCAGTTCCCGTCCATATTGTATTCGGAGCTGCACTGAGCATTGGCGGCACCATATACACACCGATGGCATATAAAATAAGCACCGACATCATCATTAAGAATGCAGGATAAGCAATAGCATTAACAATCGGACGAATCATACGTGTCGAACCCTCAGATACTTTAATCAAGTTCAAAAGAGCACTTTCCAAATCGGCCACATCGCCCACCGAGAGCATCAAACGTTCGCGCGTCGGTGCCCAACCTTTTAAACAGTCGGAAAACGGATGACCTTCTTGCAATGAGCGTCCCCACATACTTATGGCAATAGCCATAGGATCATTTGGTTTTCTTCCTTCTTCCGATATGCCGTTATATACCATATCAAGTGCGTTCATCAAAGAAAAGCGGTTTCTGAGTAGGGCCGCCAATTTACGATAGATTTTTAATCGTTTTTGGTTTGAGAGATTGCACATAATCTTAGCATAAGTTAACAACCATTGGTTAGTGTTGCGCATAGCTTTATTAAACGCACTCTGTTTTTTGATTTCAGGCATCTTTACCTCCTAATAAATCGGGCGTTGATCTAAAAGACCGCACCAACGTTCAACTTCATCTAAATCTAATATTCCTCTTAGCATCCGCTCAATAGCAGCTTCGCGTAAAGGTCGTCCGTCAAGTTCACTAATCCAGTAGTCAATGGCATCTTTAATATTATTTTCAACCGTAAGTTTTAAAAAATAGCCATCAGGAATAATAATTTCAGGAACAGACATACGGCCTATAATTCCTCTATTATTACAAAACTTACATCCGGGGCCACGTATGTAAGTATTTTCGATACCATAATCGCCGAGTGCAGTTTTCAAACGTTGATATGAAGGATCATTCATACGCTCTTTGACTGAAATGCGGCAATACGGGCATAATTTTCTGAATAATCGCTGTGAAACAAGCCCTTTCATAATTTCCGGATCGCTTAACATATACGGCTGCACTCCCATATCACGTAAACGCGTAACAATTGCCGGAGCTGAGTTGGCGTGCAAGGTTGACCACACGCTATGACCGGAAAGTGCGCCTTTAAACACTAGACTGGCTGCTGAAAGTGAACGAATTTCCCCGACCATCATTACATCCGGATCGGAACGCAACGCAGCCGAAAGGGCTTTGTTAAACTCTTCATCTTTTTCTTCTTCAGTATTAGCATTTGTCACCGGCATTTGTCGTGCCCCCGGAATTGGATACTCCGGCGGGTCTTCCACCGTAATCACGTTAATTTCGCCACTTCGTTCTTCTATCAGCTTAATCATGTTGCGTTGCAAAGTGGTCGATTTACCAGAACCTGTCGGACCGGCAATAATGTTTAAGCCAACGGCTGTTGCGCGCAGGCGATAAAACAAATTAATTTCGCGGTCTTCCAGACCCAAAGAACGCAAATCGCTGTTACCGTTCGGGTTATCATCAGCATAAAGTAGACGCATCACCAAATATTGCGACCCGAATGCCACCGGATTAAATTGCAAACGAATTGCCAACACATTATGTGGCAATTTCAGCTTACCATTTGTGCCGCGTAACGGCGTTTCGCCAAGCTTTTGTGCCCCCTGAAACTCGTTTTGCGCATAGTTGGCATCGGAGATATCTGCCGAAGCAAATGCCGCACGAACAAAGGCTTCTCCCCATTCTTTTGAATATTCCAGCTCACGTTCCATCATGCCGTTATTACGAAAAAGGACTACAGACGAATCGGCAACAATTACGTGAATATCAGAAACTTTTTTCTTTGCGGCACGGGAAATTACATTCAAAAAGTCAATCTGCATTTGATATTCGGCGGTTTCTTCCACCGAAATGTTGACTTGACCGGTTCCGCGCTCGGCAAAAGCATAAATAGCTGCAATTTCGTGTGTCGAAACATATTGCGGATTTTTCATTAAAAGTTTACGCCGCTTAGCTGTCGCCGTAAAATTTAGTACTTTACCATCAAAGCGGTGAGCATTATCAACAAGATAAGTGCCATCGGAGAAAAGCGCCAACATGCGACGCGTTTCCGGATCAACAGGAAGTTCACCATCCTCAAGTGTTAACAGTTTATTGCCAAATGCAAAAAGATCATCAAAAAAACTGTCTTTCTTGTTTTTAGCTGTTATTTCTTGTTTTTCTGCGGTTTGCTCAACCAAAGATGGAGATGTTGATGTGGACGAAGACTGAGCCGCAACATTATCTGTTGCGGCCATAGCAGATTGTTCCTTTGTTACAACATCTTCAGCCATTTTTTCTCACTATTTGGCAAACATTCCCTGACTAAAAGATATAGAATTTACTCTAGGAGTTTTTTGGGTTTCCGTAACTTCCGATTTTTGATCTTTTTCTGATTTCGATTCTTTTAGCGGCTTTCCAAAAACACGTTCTCTAGTCTCTGTTTCTTCAGGACGAATATTTTGTTTTTCTGTAGTTTCCGGTGTTTTTTCAGCATCACTGAAAGTATTAACCGGTTCATACTCCATTATTGTACCACCGGGATACAAATATGCCTTTATGCCTTTTTTATCAAAAGCTATATACTTTTCGGTAATTTTTAGGACTGTTTCTCCTCCGCGAAGTACTGATCCCTTATGCACGGTAAAGGTCGTTCCATCGCGACTGACCAATTTGGCAATAACATCTTCTCCTTGTCCGGTAATATCCATAATCGCATATTCCATTGATAAGTCAGTTGAAGCAGAGTTAGGATCCAAATTCCCTTGCGCAAACGGATTATTTGCTGCTTGCTCTCTCATCTGCTGCATCCTTGCTTCACTGTTGAGAATATCTTTACGTAATTGCGCAATCTGCGAATTAAGGATTTTCAAAGATGCTGTGTATTTACCTACAGCTTCAGTAGCGCGTGATTTAACCTCATCAGCCTTAGATTTAACACCACCTACTTTATCTTCAAATGTAGCAATCAAGGTTTTGCGCTCATCTTCTAATTCGCTTATACGACTCTGCAAAGCGGCATTCTTTTCAATCCACTTTTGATTCATAACCAACATTTCGTTCATATAATCATTGAGCAACTTACCTTGACGAACTTTTTCCAATTCGATTTCTTTAGCGCGCAACTTTTCTTCAGCTTCTAAAATTTTAGCTTGACGTTCAGCTTCCAAGTCTTTCAAACGCTGTTCTTCAGCTCTTTGACGTTCTTCAGCTTCCTGTCGAGCCAAAATACGCGCAGCACGTAAAGCTTCCACCTTATTACGAACATCTTCGCGTTTGAGCTCTAAGTTTAAAATCGTTGTTTGCTTTTCAATTTTTGACATCTGATTAAACAGATCATTGTCAACTTTTGAAAGAATGGCATTACCAAAGTTTTCAAATGGGGAACGCGGCGCATCAATAGCATTTGAGCTGACTTCTGCCGTATTTTTTTCTTCTTCATTGGCGATTTGCTCATCACTTTCAGCAAATAAATCATCATTTTCGGATGCGGATAAAACATTTTCACTATCTAGCCCTGCTTCAGATAACAATCTTTCCTCTTCTTCTTTTCCATCTAAGAATGACGTATCTTCAGTTTCACCGGATTGCAGAAGTTCATTAGTATTATCAACGCTCTTATCAGTGGCTTTGGCCACCATATTAATATCTTCTTCTATCGTATTTACGTCATCGTCAGCCGAAAGAAGGTCCTTGGCTACCATGTTAGCTGTATTTTCAGCCTCATTCTGAACCACAGCATCCGTAGGTTCATCGAGCAAAAACGATGCCGCGTCTTGAGAATATGCAGCCTTATTCATAGCCATCATAACCGCAAACGACATAGCTAAAACGACTATATTTTTATTTTTCAGATTATAACTCATAAATTTCTCCTTCATATTGCCAAGTACGCGAGTTAATATCATACTTCACGGTATTAATTGTTAACCCAGAAAATTTCACCAACAATTCAATCCAATTTAACGGATCGTTGTTGCTAACAATATTAAAAGCCATAATTTTATAGGATGTACCACGCGGGGAAACCCAAGATTTTGTGGTTATATTAATATTTGTCCCTATAGTTTGATTAAGATCGTTAATAATGTTAGTTAACTCTTCTTCTGTAAACTCTGGAGGTGAATTTAACACACTGATATTACCAATCGGCAAATTTACCATAAATGTGTTACCATCCTTAGAAATTACTCTGGATGAAAATTCAACACCCGAAGTGCGTAGCGCCTGTTCCATCCAAGTCATACGACCAAGCTCTCTATGCCAAGAAGTTACCAAACCGCTTTCCGGCGTGCAGGTAACACCTTCCAGTATCCATCCCGGAGCAAGAAGCTGCACTACTTTTTGCGTTGCAAGATAGCAGTTCTTCATTACATCAACCGGGTTATACAGTTTTTCCCATGGTTTAGGTTCCGGCGGAATGTATGATGGTGTTTCTATTTGTTGAATCGGAGCAATAACCGGTGCTTTAGGCGGCGTGAAAAACATACTCTTCAAGCTGGAATAAGCAAACCACAAGATAATGGCAAAACCGATAACAATCACTCCCAACATTATAGCATCGTAAGAGCCACTGATTTTATTAAGTTTAACTTGTAATCCTTTGCTTAATATACTGTCTAATTGGTCTCCTCTTGTGTCTTCAATACCCCATTCAGGCGGAGCAAAAAGCATATCCCAATCCGGCACTGCCAACATGGATATAAACTGGTCTTTTGCATCTTTTTCATTAACAAATAAAGTATCACCATCAGAAAGAATAACATCATTTCTAAAGCATACATACCACCAACCGGTATCTACCTTAAACACTCCCAAAAACGAGGTAACGTTACCTAAACTGGTAACCAACGCTACGGCAGCGGAAGGAACACCGCGGGTGAATCCTTGGGTTGAAGCAGCTAAACCGAACTGCGACGATTTACCTTTGCGCACCACATAAAGATCGGCACCTTCTAATATATTTTCGGCGGCCTCTTTAACTTCCGGCAGCGGATTGTCTTCATTTAACAGCGGTTGCCAAAACAGACTGGCGGCATAGGTCTTACCGCCTTCTGTAAAAGAAGACTTCCACGCTTTTTCTTCTGTCTGATCTTCAGCCACTTCAAGCTCTCCTTTGTTTAATTTAGTCGTTCATTCTCGATTCTGGCGACAAAGGTGTTTCTAAAACAACCGGAGTCAACATAATAACCAAGAGGGTTTTGTTTTGGCTGGCTGATTGTTTACCACCCAAAAGCGGATTTTTAGCCGAGCCGGTACCTTGTTTGTTGGTCGAATCTTCAACTCTTTCATAACCGGCCAAAATTAAAGTTTCTCCCGATTTCATTGCTACTTCTTGCGTAAATCCTCTGGTTTCAACCTTCGGATTTTGGATAAACTCACCTTTTTCTTCGGTGCCTACATTAACTTTTTCCAAAGCAAGCAAGTCAGACAACGTCAAGTTAAAGAACACCATTAAACGCCCATGATCTAAAATTCGCGGCAAAACACTCATTGTGAAACCGGTCTGAATTTCCTCGGTTTCCACCGAAATATCGTATGTATCACTATCACCACTGTTGGTTTTGGTAATGTTAGAAACATAATTTTGCGTTTTAACCACTTGAATTGGTGCCGGCTTATTATTCATTGTCGTTACCGTACCGCTGGTTACTAAATTAGTGCGTCCTTCTTCAGAAAGTGCCGAAATTGCCGCATCAACCGACCAACGCTTCGGTGTAATCAACATTGAAAGGTTGTTATAAGACGGATCACTGAATGTCGGACTTACAGCACCGATGTTTTGAATACTACCGCCCTTAAATGCTACCGATAAATCCAAACCGTAATTGTCCGTATCTGTTACTGCCACCTGCAATACTTTTACGCTGATAGCCACCTGCTTCGATACACGTTGATTTTGTTCATTGATGAACTTAGCCACACGTTTGATATCGGTAGGAGTTGCCGTAACCGTTAAAGTGCCGTTTGCCTTATCTATAACCAGATTACCGTCTTGTGTAATCATAGCTTCAACTGCACTTTGGACATTACTCCAAATATCCATATTATCAATCGAACTGGATTGCGAAATGCTCGCTGATCCGCCTTCACCTCCGACTGAAACATTCAAAGATGGATTGGTAGGCAATGCATATAAAACGAAAGTCTTGGTAATATATTTATAGAAATAAACTTCTTTCTTCTCATATTTCCACCATACACCGAAACGATTCGCTACCTCGTCTAAAAGTCCGCTGATAGGGCCTTTATAGTTAACAAGCATACGGGTAGAATTAGTCCATTGTGCGCCCAAATCTTCTAAAGAAGGTTCATTATTATCGGCATTTTCAATAGCAGCTTCTTCCAATTCCGGTGCATAACGGACCGATAA
This sequence comes from uncultured Pseudomonadota bacterium, assembly GCA_902763155.1. Taxonomy (GTDB): domain Bacteria; phylum Pseudomonadota; class Alphaproteobacteria; order RF32; family CAG-239; genus RUG410. The sequence continues at coordinate 246,576 of CACWQS010000002.1, forward strand.
AGAAGTAATTTTGTTAATCATAGTCCCAATCTCATAGAGCGTAATCGGACGGTTGCTGATTAAAGTAATACCATCTTTTGCTTCCAGATATGCCGGCAGTGCTTCGCCTTCAAACTCCACTGTGCTGGTATCACCGAGCCAAATGTCGTTTTTAACGCGCACCACATCATCAGGGATAGCTTCTCCCGGAACCTCAGCTTTATGCTTTAAATCCATAACCTCTTCGGTTTGGGCTGCCATCTGCTCATCTAACTCCGGAGAAATGGAACACGCCACCGTAATTCCGACTAAGGCCATAACAGCCGGTTTTAATAAACTAATCATACGCATTTTCATCCTCCATTGTTTCAATTACCAGAACACGGTTGCCTTTATAAAAAGTTGCAATCGGTGCCGGTCGGGCCCGCGCAAAGGCTCTTACTAATGCCGAAGCAACATCGGCAAAGTTGCCGCGGAACATTGCACCGGCGTTCAAAGTATAATTTCTGTTTGTTTTCCAAATTAAGCGCCAACCTGCCTCATCGCACCATTGAGTTAATAAATCTTTCAGACTCTGTCCTTCTTCAGCCAACCAGTCTTTATTAGTGGTTTCTTCCACGGCAACCGGAGCAGTTTCAGCGGACGGAACATAACCGGGAACACTACCTGCCCCGGCAACTTGCGCTTCGTAGTCAATAACTTCGTTATCAATGCTTGGCGGAATAGAGGCAGAAATGTTATTACCGGCACCGGCTTGAGTAATACGATGATCACGTGGCGTTCTTTCGCCATAAGCTCTGAAATCGGCTGCGGTTCGAGTGTAATTTACCGGAGTTGCATCATGGCATTCACTGTATCCGTCAGCATTTTCCTGACAAACTGCCGTATATTCCTGATTACTGGTGCAAATCCCATTTGAACACTCGGCATCATAAGCCATATTTGCCGGTTGCGGATTCTGATATCCGGAATTATAAGTACAACCGGTCAAGGCAAACAATCCCATAAGCATTGTTGCCATCACATTTTTATTCTTCATTGTTTTACTCTCTTTTCTCATCGTATTTTCCTATAATACATGTTGATTTCTGTAAACGTAACCTCTAATACCAAGGGCTTTTCGCCTTTTCGGCTACTTGCGTTTTTTCTTCGTTTGTAACATAGCGTACATTCCTAATAATAAACGAGTTTGGCTCTCTATCCGTAAAAATTATATTAACTTTCCGATATTCCACACCATTATTCGCCAAAATCCTATACAATAAGTTCAACCTTTTTTGCTGCAATTCATACGAAGCGTTGCGATCCAGACGAATTTCAATCGCTACATCATCATATTTTACCACATTTTCCGAAAATGCTTTAATCCACTCCAAAGTTTGTCCGGAAATCTCTGCTCGATTAGCCTGAAATGACAACTTTAGCTCAGTCGGCGCAATATTATCTTTGCTGGCATTACCAAGTCCCAAAAGTTTGCGGAACAAAGATGATTCCTGTTGCCCCGAAGAGCGCGGGGCATCTTTACCGTTCTTTTGTTCACTGGTATTGCTGTTTTGGTCAGATTTTTTTCGATCGCCGGAAAACCATGCGGCAATACTGTCTGTCAAGCTTTCGGGTTCTTCTTCCGATAATTCACCTTCATTTTGCCCACCGGAATTTCCCAAATTGTTTTTTTCTGTTTTTTGAGCAGGTGCCAAGTCATTATCACTTGCGTTCAAAGGCGGTAAACCGCGCTTGCGTCGTAACTCTTCTTCCAACTTGATATTTTCCGCCGAAGATGAAAATTGCGGAGTTAAATTTTTATCATTGGCAATTTCATCAGGTATCGGAATCAAAATATTTTTTTGCATTTTATAAGGAACGCTGTTACCGGTTGTCGGAGCCTGTTTATCTGCAATCTCGGCATTTTTATTGCGAGTTTGATTTTTGTTGGCGACTTCGGCAACTTCCCAAGGATCATCTTGCGGTAAATCATTTTGTGCCAGTTGCACTGCCGGTTGGCTTGTTGCTCCCAAATTTTCCAGCGGAATATTGTTACCAGCCGATGCTATCTGATTGGTTTCAGCTTTTTGTGAAACTTTTACGCTGTCGTTTTCCGGAGCGAAACTGTGGATAAGCGGAATTTCAAAAACAGTCGCTTGCGCCGCATCAACAATCTTAAATTCTTCCGAACTTTCCGATTTTGCAGATTCAGTATCTTGTGCATCGTTTTGTGTTTCTACCGGCGGTAAAACAGCTGCATCAACAATCGGTGAAGCATTTTCTGCTATGGTCTGTGTCGTTTTTTCTGCTATATCATCTTCCGGTGCAAATAAAATGCCGTCACTCGGAGCATCATCGGCAACGAGCAACTTATCATCGGCATCAGAGTTTGCAATAACCGCTTCATCTTCAATATTATCCTGTCCGGTTAATTGATTGTATTTTTCTAAAATCGGATCGCTCTCTTCTGTGGCGGCAAAAAGCTCTATCGTCCTTGCTTCATCTTGCGCGATGTTGACTGTCTTATTTTCATTATCCGCAGATAACAAAAAATACGACTTGGTTGCCGCTACAACGGCAACTAAAGATAAAACAAAGCTTCCTAAAAAGCATTTTAAACCAAATTTTGGCATACACTAAAACCCTTTATTTGCAAGGATATCCGTAACTTAAAGACACAAATACCCTAGTCTTTTGCTTTGACAATACAACAAATTATGTTAAAATACAGTTAATGAAGAATACATTTTATATTGCAGGTATTTTATGCGATATATTCATAAAAAAACTCGCCGACGAATCCGGCGAGTTCTCGTTATCTGTAACAAAACAAAGAAAATCTTTATTTTTCAGCTGATCCTTCAGCATTTTCAGCAGCTTCGGCTGCAGCGGCAGCAGCTTTTTCAGCAGCTACGCGAGCCAAATCCTTAGCGCCTTTGGCATTAACATCACGATCAACCAATTCGATAATAGCCATCGGAGCGCAGTCACCATAACGGAAGCCTGCCTTCAAAACGCGTGTATAACCGCCTTTGCGGTCTTTATAGCGTTCTGCCAAAGTTGAAAACAGCTTAGAAACGACTTCATCATCACGCAAAAAAGCGGCAGCCAGACGACGGCTGTTCAAATCGCCTTTTTTAGCATAAGTAATCATGTTGTCGGCAAAAGTTCTGAGTTCTTTCGCACGGGTTAATGTTATTGTAATTTGTTCGTGTGTCAACAAAGCGTTTGTTAAATTAGAAAACAAAGCGCGTCTTTGGCTTGTCGGCATACTAAATTTGCGATGTGCATCACCATGTCTCATTTTAAAATCCTTTCTAAATTCTGTTATGCTTTGCACGGGCAAAGCGGATAAAACCCTGATTTCTACTACGGTTGCTCATAAAAGCTCATACATAAAAATCACCAATTTCGTAGTGCTTGTAACATACTTATTTGCAAATTGCAAGCAGATTCTGTTTCGGTATGATATTTTTTATAAAAATACACCGATACGAAAATCTTTTTTCGCTGCCATTTGCACGGCAAAATGTGCATCTGTCTGCATAAAGCAGTGTTCCACATATTCACTGTATATCATTGAACGTGCCTTTTGCTCGCTTAAAAATAACAGTTCTCGCCAGCCATAGGTTTGTTTTTGCATCACTTTAAGTGCTTCATCAGAATCGATTTTCAGTCGTTTCATCAGTTTTTGATGCATTAGATTAATGTAGATTTCACGCGCACTCGGCTGTGTATATAACAATCTTTCATAAATAGCCTCAATATAATGATTTGGCACAATCTCGACCATTTCAATTTGCGGATATAACTTGCTTATGCTACTGCCTAGCGTTTCAAGATGCGGACTGTTTTGTGCCACAACCAACCATTCACCGCTGAATAAAGCAAATTTTTCTTTGTCCGGCGAATAGAAACGAAACCATTCCGGCGTTGTCAGCGTGGTAATGCTCAAACATTGTCGCTGTAAAATGCGTGCTAAAAAGCTATGCAATTTCTGCCGGTCTTCCGTGCTTAAATCGGTCGGTATATTATACAGTGGCAGATACCAATCAAAATTTTGGGCGTGATGATAAACAGCCTTCAGCATCTGAGATGATACATATTGTTTGTTCAGTCTTTTTTGTGAAGGATAATCTTCGCAGAATTCAAAGACTAAATTTTGTAAAACCGCATCATTTTGAGCACGCTCATCTACCAAAAATGTACCATCGGCAAACAAAGCTAAATATGGGCGATATTTTTTATCAATATTCGCCTCTTTATGTGCCGTTATACAAACTTTGCCGTGTGCATAAAATTCGTTAACCGCGTCTTTTTGCGTTATGATTGTGTTTATCATCACCGCCTCCGATATTTATTATTTTGCCTTAATCAAATTTTCCTTCAGTTGATGATAAACGGCTTGTGCATTCTCATAAGGAATATTTTGGGCTTTTAATAAGTTAAAATAAGCAGTGGCATTGTAAATAACGTCATTTTTATAGCCGTTTTTTTCCACTCTTTTATCTAAATCTTGTTGCATAGCAATTAAATGACGAGCATGAGTAGTGGTTACATTTTCCATATCCATCCAATCTTTCCAACCAACGAACTGTGCCGCCGCATCTTTTGCCAAAACAACCGGTACACCGAATATTTCGCTGATAAGTACAGCTTTTTGCCGCATCATTTCCAAATAAACATCGCGGGCGCTTTTTTGCCGCTTATAAATTTCCTGATACAAGAAATCTATGCAATAATCCGGCACCAATTCTGCCGCAAATTTAATTTGAGGAAAGCTCCGACTTAAATCTTCAAGCAAATGTTTTTGCCTTACCTCATCATTATAATATTTTTGTGAAAGAACCAATTTACCGTCATCAAACAAAACGTAGCGATTATAATCCGGCGATGTCAGAATCGGATCAAGAAATATATCTCTATAATTTATACGTGGTGTCAAAATGCTGATACACGTGCGGTTTTGTAATATATCTTCGGCATATTTCTTGATTGTTTCCAATTCGGAAATTTTAACCTGCGGTAATTTTTTTGCCGCATCTTCCGGAGAAACATACCAATTATATTGTTTAGCCCTTTGATATAGCGCTTGTAAATACATCTGTGGCACATAAATCGGATGCATCATCGGCTCACCACAAAGCCGATTTTCAAAAAAGTTGGTTTCAATATCACCATGAAAACTATCACTGTGTTTATATTCTTCATCAACAATATATAAGCCGTTATTGAATAAGGCGAGTATTTGCCGATATTTCGGCTCAAAAAATTTATCTTTGGAAGCAGTCAGCAATACATTTCCACCGTTAAAACAATAGTCGGCAAATTCGGCCGGCGAACTAAAGGTGCGAAGAACTAAATCTTCATCGCTAACCGGCAATTCTTTGGTTTTGTCGTTAATATCAATAAGCAGTTTGAAGTAATCTTGCCATTCTTCTTTGCTCTGCGGCGCATAAATATCTTTTATCACAAAGCCGTGCAATGCCAAAATTTTCCGAGCTTTTTTAATAACTTCGTCTGCACGTTGCGGCCACATATAAATAACCAATACTCCATTTGAAAAGTATTGAAAATCGGTATGTTTTAATAATGGCATCGGAACTTTATTATTTTGCACAAAACAGAAACTATGCGGATTTTCAAGCATAAATTGCTCACACATTTTTTCTGCTTTCCGGCGTGCCGAAAAATACCAATCATAAGTTAAGCAGTTACCTTCGTCGAACAGTTTTGTTAATAAATCTTGCGTATTCATAACACATACTCCATTTTTAAAATACGGGAATATTACGCAATGCCTGCCTCATTGCTTTTCCCATTTTGGTTAAAGTTGTGTTTTTAAAATGATTATTCCGTCCGGATTTGCCGTATGGGCAGGATGCAAGCGCTAATCGGCGCTCTTATCCGTAAATCATTTACGATGCTTCAAATAGCGGCGGTATTCTTCTTCCAGCGGATTTTCAGCATTAAAATCAGCGGCCAAATTTCTACGCCATTTTTCAGCATCAATCAATTCCCGCGCGTGCGCTTCACTCTCAATTTTTATTGAACGCCAATTTTGCCAACCTGCAATATTTGCCACCACATCAAGTGCTTCAATATGCGTTAAATCAGTCATGCGCTTTAACTTGCGCGCCTTTTGTTTGAGCATTTCAACATAAATGGTGGTTGCTCCTTTTTGAAACTCCGGTAAACGACGATAAAGTTGTTCCAGATAATCTTTTGATATTTTCTCAAAGCGAAAAGTTAAGTCAGGGAAATATTTTTTTAGCGATTTTACGAACGGCTTGTCATTTTCATCATGATATACGGCAACCACTAAACCATCGGAAAATACCGCGTATTGCTGAAAATCAGGCGACATAAAGCTGGAACCGATGTCCGGATTGACCACAGTCAGACAAGTGCGTTTTTGAAACAGATTGTCAATATACTTGTTCATTTTTATCAAATCATCTGCATTTATGTATTCTTGCTGTTTGGCGGCAACATCGCTGACCGAAGCAAACCATTCATATTTTTCAGCCTCTTTATAGAGCGCATCAAGATAGTCCTGCGGAATGTATTCCTCGGCCATCACGCAATAATGCAATAAATAATCGGCATCAAAACGGCTGACTTTGCCATAATGTTTTACTCCCAAATGACTGCGATATTCTTCGGAAACATAATAACGCCCGTCGGCAAATAATGCCATAAACTCACGGCAATGCGGTGGTAATAATTCGTCTTTCGAAGCTGTAAGCAAAATATTGCCATTGGCGAAGCAATCACGCACAAAATCTTCTTTATTGGGCAGAGGTTCAACATATAAATCCTCTTTATATGAATATTTTAGTAAGGCTTGCGTTGAAATATAGCGTAAGAAATCGGAATAATGAAATACATCCATTTGATTTTGCGGTCCGTAAATCTTATTAACCGGACAACGGCGAATCTTAAGTGCCGTCATGATTCGTTCAAAATCTTCCGTGCCTCGTCGATACGTTTCATTTTTAGAAAATGATTGTGGTTCTGAGCAATGAACGAGTGTACCATCCGCAAAATAGTGAAATCTGGCATTATATTTACCTTGCCGCAATTTAGCGGTTTTGGAGCACACGCGTGAGCGCTTAATATTATGCTCTTTTTCAAAATCTCGTTGTAATTCTTTGGCATATTGCCAAGCCGGCATTGGTTCTAACGGATTATACGTTAAACACGCACTGTTCTGAAACAGTCGTTCAATAATTTCATAGGAAAGTTGGGAAGATTGTGTATCAGTCATAGTATTGACTCCTGAGCGGGAATATCGTCTTTTGATGCCTGCCTGTCAAAAATTCCCTTGGTCAAGAGTTTTAACTACTTTCAGAATTAAGCGGTTATTCCATCCGGATTTGCCTAAAGGCAGGCAGCAAGCACTAACCTATGCTCTAACTGTTACCATAGCATAGTCGTCGATTATTGTCAACAAATTTATTATAAAATTTTAGTAGTTACGATTGATGATGTATTGTGCTAGCGCGCGTAGGTTATCAGCCTTACTGTCAAACATTTTTAATTCATCAATAGCTTCTGCTATTAGTTTCTGCGCTAACTGTCTTGCCGGCTCAATACCATAATAAGACACGTAGGTAAACTTTTTTTGAGCATCATCTTTGTGCAGGGTTTTACCTACTAATTTCTGGTCGCCTTCTCTATCTAATATGTCATCGGCAATTTGGAATGCTTGCCCGATTTTCCGGGAATAAGATATCAGATGTTGACGTTGTTCAAGCGGTGCTTGCCCTAAAACGGTACCGGCTTCGACGGCGTAGCGCAGCAAACGACCGGTTTTCATTTCTTCTAAACGCGCGATAATATCTTCGTCTTCTTTCTGGTTGCCGGTAGATTCGGCATATAAATCAAGTGTTTGTCCGGCAACCATACCCCCGAAAGCACCTGAGGCACTTGCTAAAAGCTGCAATAAAGTCAAACGGATTTCCGGACGAATTTCCAGAGCATTGGCCAGAAATTCAAAAGCATAAGCCTGCAAACCATCGCCTGCTAAAATTGCGGTGGCTTCATCAAATTGTTTGTGGCAAGTCGGTTTGCCGCGACGCAAATCGTCATTATCCATCGCCGGTAAATCATCATGAATGAGCGAATAGGCATGCATCATCTCCAAAGATGCCGCTACCGGAAAAGAATCTTTTGTTGTTACATTAAATAAACCGGCGGTATTGCATACCAAAAACGCCCGTAAACGTTTGCCGCCGTTCATTACCGAATAGCTCATTGCTTCCACCACACGTCTTTCAGCACCTTGCGGTAGAGGAAAACAGCTTTGCAGGTAAGGGTTAAATTCGGCACAAAATTGTTTTAAAACGGCAACTATATCTGTCATTATTCTTCTTCCGTCTTATCCAAAGGCACGGTAGAGATACTACCATCGGCGGCAACATTTATCTTCTCTATTTTCAGTTGTGCCGCTTTTAATTTATCTTCGCAAAATTTTTTCAATGCTGTAGCTTTTTCATACACTTCAACCGCATCATCAAGCTTGATTTTTCCGCTTTCCAATTCGCGCACAATGTTTTCCAACTGCGTCAAAGCATCTTCAAAAGACAATTTTTTCAAATCTAATTCTTTCATTTCTATCTCCATCTTATCACACAGATTAGCGCATTATGCGGTTTTGACAACCCAAATTTGCGACTTATTAAACTATTTATCGGCGCATTTTACGCTTTTGACCTATATTGAAACGCACAAAAAAGTGCTATATTTATATTGTCTATGATGTTTTTTCATAGTTTTATTCCTGATACTTGTCGGACCTGCGGCTCATTTGTCGCAGGTCTTGACGTTTAAAAAAAAGTATTGTATATTCAAGCATAAATTATAAAGGGGAATGTTTATAAATGGCAAAAACAGCATGGAAAGCAGGAACAATGCTCGCACCGTTGCCACCGGCGCTCGTTTCTTGCGGCACTATGGAAAAACCAAATGTTATGACTGCCGCATGGACGGGGATTATCTGCTCCGAGCCGACATTGGTTTATGTTTCGTTGCGTCCTTCGCGTTACAGCTATAAACTTATTAAAGAAAGCGGTGAATTTGTGATAAACGTTCCAACTGTTGCACTCGCCAAAGCCGTGGATTTGTGCGGCGTTAAAAGCGGTAAAGATGTCGATAAATTTAAGTTAGCCGGAATAAGTGCGGCACCTTGTTCGGCAGTTAAAGCGCCGCAAGTGGCAGAATCACCGGTGTCATTGGAATGTAAGGTAAAAAACATTACTTCTTTGGGCACGCATGATATGTTTTTAGCCGAAGTAGTGGCGGTTAATGTTGATGATGCTCTTATAGATAAGAATGGTGCGCTAAATTTGGGTAAAGCCGGGTTGTTGGCTTATGCTCACGGATTTTACTATGGTTTAGGCAAAAAAATTGGTAAGTTCGGCTGGTCGGTGGAGAAAAAAAGTACCAAAAAGAAAAGAGCGGTAAGACAGCGGGGAAAGGCGAAAAATGGATAATAAGAAACTCAAAATTGCTCCCGTATATAAAAAAATGAAAATTTTAAGCGAATTTAATACGGATAATTTGCAATTTCCGCTTATTCTTTCGGTACCGCACAGCGGACAATATTTTCCGCCTGAATTTGTGGAAAATGTAAAATGTGATGTGCCGACAATGCGCCACAATGAAGATTTGTTTGTTGATGAACTGTTACAAGGTGCGGTAGATGCCGGACTGCCGATGCTCAAGATGGAAGTAACCCGCTCATTTGTTGATTTGAACCGCGATAAGCTGGAACTTGATCCTTCCATGTATTATAACTATCCTCGAGATTGCGAACTGATGTTTGATAAGCATTGTCGCGCCGGTTTGGGGGTTATACATCGCATTAACTACAAACGCGAGAATTTGTATGAAGGTTTGCTCGACTATAAAGAAGTGCAAGAGCGTTTGAAAAAAGTCTATGATGTTTATCATAATCGCTTACAGCAGGTTATAGATGCCGCCTTGAAAAAGTTTGGTTTTTGCGTGGTTTTGGACTGCCATTCGATGCCGTCAAAAATATGTTCGATTATTGACGACCGTTCGGGAATTGATATTTGTTTGGGCAATCTGTTTTCGCAGAGTTGCCCGCAAGATATGAGCGACTTTTTGGCCGGTCAATTTTGGAGCAAGAATTATAATGTGGAGTTTAATTGCCCTTATTCCGGCGCATTTATTACCTTTAATTATTGCCAACCGCGCAAAAAGATTTCTACTCTGCAACTCGAAATCAACCGTGGGCTTTATGCTGATGAAGATAACTTAAGCAAAAACGATGGTTTTGATACTGTTGCTGCCGATGTGAGTGATGCGGTTATTGCATTGGCGCATAATTTACGACGCCGTGATTAAATTTTACAACTATTTTTAGTGTTTTTCCGTTTATAACTTCGATTTTCTGCTTGGTCATTCAAACACTTTGCGTTATATTAATTCACAATGTGAAATAAATGCCAAATGAGGAAATAATGACTGATTTAACAGATGAAGAATACTTAAAGGGTGAAGAAGAATATAATGCCGATTCGATTAAGGTCTTGCGCGGACTTGATGCGGTACGCAAACGTCCGGGAATGTATATCGGCGATACTGATGACGGCTCCGGCTTGCATCACATGATTTACGAAGTGCTTGATAATGCCATTGATGAAGCTTTAGCCGGATATTGTGATAAAACGGTCGTCATTTTGAATCCGGATGGTTCGGCAACCATTCGCGACAACGGACGCGGTATGCCGGTTGATACGCACAAGGAAGAAGGTGTATCGGCGGCCGAGGTTATCATGACCGAATTGCACTCCGGTGGTAAGTTTGATAACAACTCCTATAAGGTTTCCGGTGGTTTGCATGGCGTGGGCGTTTCGGTTGTTAATGCGCTTTCGACTTGGCTGAAGCTGAAAATTTGGCGCAATGATCAACAATATGAAGCAACATTTGCCGACGGTAATGTGGTAGAACATATTCATGTAACGGCGCAAACGCCAAATCGCCATGGTACCGAAGTTTCTTTTTTGCCGTCGCCAAAGACCTTTACACAAACTGAATTCAATTTCGAAACATTGGAACGTGCCATCAGAGAAAAGGCATTTTTGAACTCCGGCGTTTATTTGAAATTGATTGATAATCGCGGTGCCGAGCCGAAAGAAGTTGATTTTCATTATGAGGGTGGATTAAACGCTTTTGTGGCGCACTTGAACAAGTCTAAGGCGCCGTTGCACGAAAGCACGATAGCCATCAGCGGGCAAAACAACGATATTTCGGTAGAAATCTCAATGCAGTGGACCAATTCGTATAACGAAACAATGTTGTGCTTTACCAACAACATTCCGCAAAAGGACGGCGGTACTCACTTAGCCGGTTTCCGTGGGGCATTGACCAGAACATTTAATAACTATATTCAGGAAAACGGCTTACTCAAAAAAGATAAAGACATTATCACCGGCGAAGATATGCGCGAGGGCTTAACTTGTGTGCTGTCGGTTAAAGCGCCGGACCCGAAATTTTCTTCCCAAACCAAAGATAAATTGGTTTCTTCCGAAGTTCGTCCGGTGGTGGAAAATATCGTTGGCGACAAACTCAAAGAATGGTTGGAAGAACATCCGGCCGAAGCAAAGATTATTGTCGGTAAAATTGTTGAAGCGGCATCGGCGCGCGAGGCGGCTCGTAAGGCTCGTGAATTAACTCGCCGCAAGGGCGTTTTAGATATTGCCTCATTACCGGGAAAATTAGCCGATTGTTCGGAAAAAGATCCGGCACTTTCGGAAGTTTTCATTGTTGAGGGAGATTCCGCAGGCGGTTCGGCCAAACAGGGACGTGACCGTAAATATCAGGCGATTATGCCTTTACGCGGTAAGATTTTGAATGTGGAGCGCGCGCGCTTTGACCGCATGCTCAGTTCGGCGGAAATCGGCATGATGATTACGGCATTCGGTACCGGTATCGGGCGTGATGACTTTGATGCAGATAAATGCCGTTACCACAAAATCATTATCATGACCGATGCCGATGTTGATGGTGCTCACATCAGAACCTTACTGTTGACCTTCTTCTATCGTCAAATGCCTGAGCTTATTCGCCGTGGGTATGTTTATATTGCTCAGCCACCGCTTTATAAAGCCAAACGCGGTAATTCGGTGATATATATTAAAGATGACCGCGAAATGGAAGATTATCTTATTCACGGCGGTTGCGAAGACGGCTCTCTTGAGACGGCTCATGGTGAACGCCTAGTCGGGCAGGATTTGATTGCTTTTGTGGAAAGCACAAAGAAAGCTAATGCCATGATAAAGGCCTTGACTTTGAAAGCACCGGAGAAAATTGTTGAACAGATGGCTATTTGCGGATTGTTTGACCACAACATTTTGAACGACAAAGCCAAATTACAGGCTGAAATTGATGAAATGGCCAAGCGTTTGGATACGTTAGAGGCAGAATATGATCGCGGTTGGAAAGCCAAAATTAAAGAAGACGGTAGTATTGCCTTCTATCGGGTATTGCGCGGCGTGAAAGAAGAACATGTTATCGGTGCCAATATTTTGGAAAGTCCGGAAGGGCAAGTGCTGAACGGTATGCACGAATTTTTGACTGAAAACTTTGAAAAATCTTCTAAATTGACCACAAAGTCAATGGGCTTGAAGCGCGTTGACGGACCGGTCAGCTTGATGAATGCCGTTACCGCCGCCGGAAAGAAAGGCATTTCTATCCAACGCTATAAAGGTTTGGGCGAAATGAACCCTGAACAACTATGGGAAACCACGCTTGATCCGGAAGCTCGTTCGCTGTTGCAAGTCAAGATTGACAGCGTGGAAGAAGCCGATGAGGCATTTTCTACCTTGATGGGCGATGTGGTTGAACCGCGTAAAGAGTTCATTCAGGAAAATGCCTTGAAAGTTCAGAATTTGGATATTTAAAGGCATTTTAAATGCAACATGATAGGCGCGTTCCTGACAAATAAGGAGCGCGCTATATATTTCTTAAAAAAATGCTAGACAAAAAAAGTTTTATGTGCTATATTACACTCAAGAAAGTAGGTTCTTTATGACTGAATAAGGAGATTGATATGGCTGATACCCCGAATTTGGAAGATATTTATGAGATTTTGAGCAAAGATAGTCCGGAAACTGCAGATATTGACCGGTTTAAAGCCTTAATTGATGTAAATACCGCATGGAAAGACGGTATTCCTGATGATTTTATGGCCAAAGCTTTGCCAAAGTATAGTAAGCCGGTGCAGTTGGGCAGATTATCAAAAGACAGCGCCGGGCAAATAGCTAATATTGCCAAGAACCTCAAAGCATTAGGAGCCGAAGATACCTTAAAGCATTTTGTTAATGATACCAATTCTCCGAACGGCGAAACCGTTGCGACTTACTTGGCGCACCACATTGTGCGTGCACAAGCACGGCTTGATAAAGGCAAACTAAGTGAAGACGCTAAAAAAGAAATTGAAGAAGCTCTTGGGGGGCAAGTTGCCGCACTGAAATCCATAGCCGAGCTGAAAAATGCCGATAATTATACAGTAATTGACTGGGCTAAACCGAATAAGCGTAACCAAACAGCGCGTGATTTGATGAATATATATGACCAAGGGGCTTTATGGCATAACGAACATTTGCCGGAAGGTGAAACACCGTTACCTGAACCATCGCGACAGTTGGCAGATATTGTACCGGCACCGGAAGATACCAACGTTGACGGCTTAACAAATAATCAACCAGCGCAAAAAATTGCCAATGTTGATCCGAATGCTTCATTAGATGAGGATACCAGAAATACCAAATACAACAAAGATAGAAGAAACCGTGATATTAAGCCGAAAGATGTGGTCGATTTCTTCTACGAAGATATTTTCCTTTATTATCTGAATTTGTGGACCGATAAACTGCTTAATTTGCTTGATAATGCAGCTAAGGCTTATGCTGAAAGAACCAAAGCAGCAGCCAAAGAGGCTGATCTGAAAGCAGAGTCGTTGAAAGGTGACGAAAAGAAAGCCGCCAAAAAGATTGCTGCAATGTTTGGAAATACCGAAGCGCTCATCAATGCTTATGATGCTAAAATTGATGCTATGATAAAATTACCACAAGCAATTGATAATGAAAGGAGTACTAAAGGAAGTGATTTTGATAAGTGGTTCAAAGATGATGCCGGCAATCCGCTACCAATAAAGGATGCTGATGGCAATATAATTATTGATACCCATGTTGCCGATGCCAGCGGTAATCGCGTACCAAATAAAGAATATAGGGGAGTTGTAAAAACAATTACCGACGAAGCTCGCAATAATCCGGTCAAATTTAATGAAGCCCTAAACAGAAGATTATCGATGAGTGATAAAGATGCTGAAAAATTAGCAAAAGTAAATAAAGCTTTACACAGAATTGCGGTTAATAATGCCACGCTCAAATTAGCTCAACAATACTTGTTGCGAGGCGATAAAGCGTGGATTGATGAACCAATGCCTAATTTGGAAAAGTTAGTTGCCATCGAGATGAGTGATTTGCAGACGTCATTAAAGGCTGTGACAGCTATGGTTGGTGACCAGAGTCAAGCCAAAGGGTTAAGTTCGGCAAATGAACAGAAGTTGTTTGAAGCATCTGTAATGAATTTCATTAATAAGCAAATTAGAATTGGTGATGAGGCACGCATAGCCATTTTAGACGATGCAACAAGTAGTCGTTTCGGCTTTAATAATACTAAACCGAAAAACTTTGTATCTCCTAAAAAACTTGATATTTTAAATAATATGCAAGAGACGATGGATGAAATCGGCAAACACTATTTCGCTGAAGATGAAAAAGGTAACTTAAGGACATTTTATGAACTTGGTCAAGCTGCTCGACGTGAAGCAACCGGCTCTTTGGACGTTATTGCTCGTCAGCTTAATACAATGAGTGAGGGAATTGATGCCAAATTTTTGCAATTAAGTGAAAATAGAGGAAAACTTGACGATATGAAAAAGAGTAACAAGGAAGTGAATAAACTGGTTAATCAAATTGTAAAGAATAAACTGTTTGATAAGATTTTCGGTAAGTAGATGATGATTAAAAAGCTCTTTCATATCGTGTTTGCAATTATATTTTGTGCGTCGTTTACTGCATTTGTAATGACAGCATTTTATTTCGCTTATTTGCATTTTTACCATATCAATATCATAACGGCGAAGACGTATCACAATATAGCAAAATATTGGAACAGCGGCGCTATCCTGACCGGTAATGATTTGTTGATGCTGTTCGGTATATTTTGCATAATACCGATAAATTTGGTCGGTTGGTGGGTAATATATCACATGAAATATGCTAATCTGTGGTTTGGGCCGCTGTCTTGGCTCGGCAGCCTTGGTACCAAAGATTACGAAGCTCCTGATGTTAACATTAAAAATTTGAAGGTCGAAGAAAAAAAGACCATTGACCAAATTGTTAATGAACGTCTGGAATTGGAAAAAAAGAAAACTCCTAATTTGGAGGTCGGGCATTTTCGCCAAGATATTATTGAGCAGATTGAACAAAATCGTAAGTGATTGTGGATACGAATTATTTGGGCAAAAATAATGTATACAAATAAAAGATGTCTGTCATTCTCGAGCGATAGCGAGGGAATCTAAGGCCACATAACGGAAAGTGGCAATAAATTTAAGAAATTCTTGTTTATATTGCGAATTAACTGCCTGTTGCCAGAGATCCCCTCATTCGCTGCGCTCATTCGAGGATGACAGCGGAAAATATAATTTTTAAACATAACCGTAACCACTTATTAAAAAAGTGCAAAATTCTGCAAATGTAATCACTTTTTTAATAAATGGCTGTTAGTATGGCTATAACCGGACGTATGTAAAGGAGAGATATTTGAAGTCCTTATTGGTTATACTCAGAATAATCATCGTCGGCGCTCTGTGGGGGATTGTCTTCACCGAGGGTATCCGTGTTATTATGCTTTGTAATTGGCATTTCGATATTTTTTGGCCGGATCATTGGCGTCAAGCGAAAGAACTTTGGCAGGCCGGTTGGGTGGTGCGCGCGCCGAAAGAATGGGCTTTTGTGATTATTTTGGTTACTTTTTTCCCGATGCTGATTACCGGTTGGTGGACGCTTTGTTTGGTAGAATGGGAAAAAATTATCGGAAAAATTTTAATGTTGCCGGTGATGGCTTACCGTCATTTCATTAAAACGCCAATCAACGTTATGACCACCAACAATAAATACGGCGTGGTTAAACGCAAATCTTATAAACAAATTCGCCCGACCGGAGTGGTGGGTAGTATTCGTTCACCAATAAATGATTATGGTGATAGTGCAAAATCATCAGCACTGGCTTATTCGCCTGCTATTACCGCGCCAAAACCTGCACCGGTAGCCAAAAAAACTGATGTGGCTGCAACTATTGACCATGCGCTTTTCAAATTTGATGATGACGATGATGACGACTTCGATTTAGATATCGATTCGTTTGAAAAGACCGATACAATAAAGGAGCGTCAAGAGGAAAAAACATCGAAACGCCCGATTGAAGTTGACGATGAAGATTTGCCGGATTTTGATGATGCACCGCGCTCGCGTGAAAATAAGCGTCCATCACGCCGGGCCGAACGCACCGAAGATACGCGTCGTAACAGCTCAACTGAGCGTGACAACAAACGCTCAAATCGCACCGATAAATCATTGCACACCGATAATAAGACGGCACCGAGAACCGGTAAAGGACCGGTGTTTGAGGCATTGCAACAAAAAGGATATGATATCATCACCGATATTTCTGCCGGTGGCTCTATGATTGATTTCATCGGAGTTTCTGAGGACAGAATTTGCTTGTGTTTGGTAGATAAAGAAAGTGGAGACTGGTTGGCTGACGAGGAGTTGTTTAACGGTGAAGAACCGCTATGGTTTTCTGAAAGCAGTCATCGAGTTTCTCCGGTTCGCAAGCTTAATGTTGCGCGCAATGCGATTAGACCGGTGTTGGAAGAAGAGGGATTTTCTTTAAGGTTAGAAGCCTATGTGGTTGAACAGATGGCAAATATCATAAATGCCGACGATATGTTTGAAGTTTGGAAAAATATGGATATAGAAGTAACACGTATCAACCGCGGTGCGCCGAAAGAAATTCCGCTGTTATCAAAGACATTAAGTGAAGTAGAAGGCACAATGCCGCACAAAGAATTTGAACGTTTACGCAAAGTCCTAAAAAATATAAAGTAAAATAGAGGAAAATATGGCTCTAAAAGATCGTGGTGAAGAATGGAAAGAATATGATGACGCCGTCCGTTGGATGATGACGGCATTTTTAATTTGTCTGGCTCTTTCGGTAGTAATGTTTATAATTGCTTTGCCGCTTTCTTATGTGGTAGGTAACGGTGTGTCAAAAGGTTCGATGGATGTGGTTAACAAATTTATGAGCCTTATTGCCTCTAATCCAGACCATTTGTTCAAGATGTATAGTAAGTGGTTTAAGCAGATTTTTAATTATAATGGTTCGTTTTCGCTCAGTCTATGGATTCCGATGATACCGTTTATCATTATACCGATTGGGCTTATTTTTGCCGGTATGATCAGCCCGTATCGTTTTCAAACCAATATTCACGGTTCGGCTCGCGTGGCAACTTTGAGCGATATTAAAAAGATGTCGTTGCTTGGGTTCGATGGCTTTTGCCAAGTTGTAGGTAAATTTGACGGACGTTTCTTAATGCTTAAAGAAACATTGGCAACACTTTGCTGCGCGCCTCCTGGAACCGGTAAAACCGCCGGTGTGGTGGTGCCGACCATTTTTAATTCGCCGAAATTAAGTTTGGTGATTAACGATCCGAAACCGGAATTGTGCTATTCTACATCAGGTGCCAGAGCAAAGGTCGGACCGGTGTTCATCATTAACTGGGGTGCAGAAGATAATCCGAGCGAAGGAATTTATTATCCGAGCTGGAATCCGCTTTCTCCTAACTGTATTCCGCAAGAAGGACCGGATCGTGATATGTATGTCGATTCGATGTGCAATATTTTGGTAGAAGATCCGAAAGGCGGAGCCGATCCGCACTGGTCGCAAACCGGTCGTGCCGCATTAACCGGATTTATCCAGTTTGTGGTTTCAAAATGCGACAGAGCGCGCGCCAATGACTATTTTATCGGGCGAATTTATGAAGGTAAGCTCGATGAAAAAGATAAAGAAGTGCTCGAAGGTTACTATATGGGAATGCGCGATCCGCAAGCTCCACGCGCTATTCAAAATCTTAAAAGCGGTAATTTGACAATGGATAATTATTTACCGATCGGCACATGGAATTTGTTGCCGCCACGGTGGATGGGGCGTGAAGCCTGTATTGCCATGATTATGGAATGGATTACCGAAGCGCAAATAAATGCCGCTCAAGAAATTCAACGCCGTATGGATGAGGGCGACCAGATGGCAGCAATGGCCGATCCGACGCATGATATGCTTGAAGAAGCAATCAAAGAAGCACGCAATTTCGGCTATGCCCAACGCGCCATTACCGAACTGAGTCAGCTCAGCAATACTCCTGATAAGGAACGCGGTTCCATTCTTTCAACCGCATTTGCCGGCATTAACGTATTCAAAAACCAAGCGGTAAAAGCCCGTACCAGCTTTTCAGATTTGCAATTCAAAGATTTGCGCGGTATGAAAGACCCTGTAACCGGTGAATGGAAGCCGATTTCGGTATATTTGTCGGTTAACCAAGTAGATGCTCGTGCTTTAGGCGTGATCAGTTCGACCTTCATTGAGTTGATGAGCTCATATCTGATTTCCAATCCGCCTAACCATGTCAATCGCACCGATGGTAAAATGGGACCTTATCCGGTGCTTTTTGTGCTCGACGAGTTTCCGCAAATGCCGAAAATGAAAGCCATTATTGACGGACCGGCAGTCGGTCGTGGTCAGAAAGTTTCATATTTACTGATTGGACAAGATTTGGGGCAAATTTCCGGTAAATACGGTAAAGATGACTTGGAAACGGTGATTTCTACCACCGCCTGCAAAGTTATTTTATCGCAAAACAACGAAGTAACGGCACAGCGCTTTTCTAAGATGATCGGTAACAAGACCATGCGTGTGTCTTCATTTTCCAGAACTGAAGGCAGTTTGGGTAAAGACTTTAATCCGCTCGCCAAAAACGTGAGCTACCAACTGCAAGCAGTTCCGGTTATCAGTTCAACCCAACTTTTGAGTTTGCCAATGTTAAAACAAGTGGTGCTGATGCAAAGTTATATCGACCGCCCGATTATTGCCGATTCGCCTCGTTGGTATTTGGATAAGAAGATGAAGAAGCTTGCCTCCTTGCCACCGTGCCCTAACGTGCCGGATTGGATTGTGGCACAACGCGAAGATATCAATGACGATATGCTGGCTAAGCTTGGTATAGACTATGACCCGAATGCCGAGGAAGAAGGCGCTTTTGAGGTTGATGAAGTATAGACGATTCGCATAATGCGGAAAAATAAAAACTCCTTTTGCCCACGAGCAAAAGGAGTTTTTCGTAAAGTGTTCCGAAGAACAGATTATCTTGAATAGAATTCGATAACCAAGTTCGGTTCCATCATAGCAGCATACGGAACATCTTCAAACTTCGGCATAAATGTGTATTTAGCCGTCAATTTTTTGCTATCTACTTCCAAATATTCCGGCCAATCACGAGTTTGCGATTCAACAGCTGCCAAAACGCAAGCTAACTTTTTAGATTTTTCGCGAACTTCAATAACATCGCCTACCTTAACCATGTATGACGGAATATTAACTTTTTTGCCGTTAACGGTCACATGACCATGGTTCACAAATTGGCGAGCGGCAAAAACCGAAGACGCAAATTTTGATTTATAAACCAAATTATCCAAACGAGATTCCAACAAACCAATCAGGTTTTCTACGTTATCGCCTGAACGACGGATAGCTTCAGCATAGTATTTGTGGAATTGCTTTTCCGAAATATTACCGTAATAAGCCTTCAGCTTTTGTTTAGCAATTAATTGTTGACCATAGTCGGTAACTTTTGCTTTTCTTTGTCCGTGTTGTCCAGGACGATATGATCTTTTGTTAAACGGGCTGTTTGCATCACCCCATAAATTTTCGCCATAACGGCGGCTGTTTTTCTTTTTAGCAGCAACAATACTTTTCATTTCAAATTTCCTTTTTTATTATTAACATTATTGTCCCGATAGTCTTTGGCATTCACCCAAAAAC
Source organism: uncultured Pseudomonadota bacterium (assembly GCA_902763155.1). Lineage (GTDB taxonomy): Bacteria > Pseudomonadota > Alphaproteobacteria > RF32 > CAG-239 > RUG410. The sequence continues at coordinate 266,736 of CACWQS010000002.1, forward strand.
GAGACCATCACAAAAAATGCTTCGCGACAATCTGCATCCTCGGAAGTAGGGTCAACATACAGTATTTTTTTTTGAAATTCAAGCAAAAAATATATGGATTTTCGCAAAAATATACTTATAAATAAGAGTAACGAGGGAAAAATGTCGTATGAACTGATGTTTCAAAAAGCTGTAGAATTGCAACAAGTCGGCGCTTTTAGCGAGGCTGAAAAATTGTATCGGCAAATTTTGGAGGCTGCACCGGAAAACGTTAATGCGTGGAATATGTTGGGGCTGGTTGCACAAGCAAAAGGTTTGCACGAACAGGCAATTGAATGTTTTGAACAGGCGCTGAAAGGCGCGCCTCAACATTTTCCGCTCTATTTCAATATGGCAATTTCGTTTGGTGCACTTGGCAAATTTGCCGAGGCATGCAAAGCATATTATAAGGTGTTGGCGCTCAATCCGCAAATTAAGGAAGCGCATATCGGTCTTGGCAATATTTATTGGCAAAAGGGCAATTTAGACAGCGCCAAAGCGGCTTATGAACAAGCATTGAAAATTGATGCAAATGATATAACGGCGCAGGTAAATTTAGCAGAAATTTGTGATGATACGACGACTTTGACGACACTATCATCTGTCAGTGCAGATGCGGTATATTATTTGGCACGGCGGGCAATCGGAGCCGAAAATATTGCTGAGGCAATAAAATATTTACGCCAAGCCGATGGTATGAGCGAATCGGCAGAAATCAAGATTTTACTTGGCGAGGCGTTAGAAAAAAACGGACAAACCGATAGCGCTTTAAGAACCTATTATCAAGCATTACAGTTGCACGAAGATGATAGCGTTTTGGTACACATTGCCGATTTGGAAGCTCAAAAGGGCGAATCCGCCACAGCAGAAAAAATGTATCGCCAAGCCTTGCAACATAATCCGCAAAACTTGTCGGCTCACACCAATTTAGCCAATTTATTATGCGCCAAAAATCGAACTGTGGAAGCGTTGGAAGAATATCGCCAAGCCGTTTTGATTTCCCCGCAAACACCGGAAATCAGTTACAATTTAGCTTTGGTTTTGAAGTCGCTAAAAGAATATGAGCAAGCGTTGGAGTTGTTTTTTCATGCTTTTTATACAGCTCCAAATCGAGATGACTGGGCACTCAATATTGCCGAAACATTGAGCGAATTTGCAACTTTTGAACTGGAAAAAGCACGCACAATTGCCGAAAATTGGCGGCAAAAAATGCCGGAGCACACGGTTGCCAAACATATTTCCGCCGTTTTAAACAATAAAGCAAGCGATACGGAAACAGCTTATAACAAATTGCTTTTTGATAATTTTGCGCCAAGCTACGAACAGACTTTGCAAAAAATTGGCTATGCTGTGGTTGAAAAAATTGTTGAATTATACGCCCCGATACAAGGTGAAATTTTAGATTTAGGTTGTGGCACCGGTCTGCTGGGAAAACGCTTAAAAGCAGTGGGAAATAAGATTATCGGGGTAGATATTTCGTCACAAATGTTAGCTTTTGCAAAACAAAAAAACGCCTATGACGAATTGGCGGAAGATGATATAACCCATTATTTACAAACTCACAAAAAAGAGTTGCCACCGACCATTGTGGCGGCTGATGTTTTTTGTTACTTCGGCGATTTAGCGCCGTTATTTAAACTCTGTGCACCACACAAGCTGATTTTTTCGGTAGAAACAGATGACAAAGTTGCCGATTTTGCCGTGCATGCTAATGGGCGTTATAAACATAATCCGCAAGATGTGGAAAATAAATTGCGTGCCTCCGGTTATCGAAATATTACGATTACTCCTTTGGTGTTGCGCCGCGAAAACGGCATTGAAGTTCAGGGCGCAATTTTTATGGCAGAATGATATTTATTTATTCAACAAGAAAGCGCGGATGCTTGCGTATAAAAGCTATAACAAGGGAAGCGGCAACAAGAATCAGGCTTATAGGATAATTACTGAACAGATTTTCGATATACGACACATCATTTTTCCTCGATTGCCACAGGTATATAAAAAATCCCAACACATAAATATAAGGAATCCAACCTATTGATTTTAAATAATATGTTAGAATGAGTTTCCCTTTTTTAAGTATCTGAATACTTTTAAATCCACAAATATCAAACACAATAAATATATCAAACAAGCGGCTTGAACAATATAAATAATTGTTTCAAATCTAAAAAGCAGGCTATATTGCCACAAATATGTATCTAGATAAAACAATATTTCTGTTATTATTAAATTAAAACTGCCCAGTAATAAAATTTCATCAGATGTTTTCAACATAGCCCAGCTCCGTAGTAATATTAACTATAAGTTATTTTCATCCTTTTACAAGGAAAAATCCTCTCTTGCTTAACCGCCGCCGAGAACAATTCCATCGGGACAAGGTACACTAGATACTTCAATGCACTGTGAATGTTGAGATATTTTTCGAATATCCGGGTTAAATTTATACATTCCTATAAACAAACAACATGAAATAATAAACAATGATTTATTCCACTTATTTAGGGGTACTAAGATACAATACAAACAAGATATATAAAACAATACACCAAATACGCCAAATATAAAAACAGATACATTGTTGGGATAATCACTGTGAGCCAAAGTAAAAACATCGATCAATGTCATTGCAACAAAAAACATTGGCAAAAGAAGTATTAGACCTCGTTTTGCACATCCTAATCCCCAGAAAAATATTTTTTTAAATTTAATTTGCATTTATAAACCTAGCATGTTGATACTTACAATAATAAGTATCAACACACAAAAGTCAAATAAAATTAAAAAATATCGCCATAATCATCAGGATTTACGTATGCTTTGGGATTGGTAGGACAAGCCTCTTGCAAAGACAAACCTCTCTTAGCGCCATTCCACCCCATACTATTAGCATGCCAATCTTTACGCACATCGGATAAAGGTTCTCCTTTTGCAAGACCATATATTTCTCTACCGGTGCTTATTGCCTTACCAACTATTTCTCCCCATGGACCGCGTTTGGTTGCTTCATAATTTGCTTTACAATGAAAGAAATTATCTCCGCCTGTCCATTTTTGATCTTCGGTCATGGTTTTATAATTTCGCCACATATCATGAAACGGAGCCGCTATCCCTGTATGTGTAATTCCCGGATAAGAATTATAGTTTTGCATATATTCATCAAGTTTTGCAGCAGTTTGTTGCCTCCAGTTAGGAGCTGTATATACCTCTTGCGGAACTAAATAATTATTTTGCTCCAGTCCGTGTCCGGTATTAAACAACGGCTGCTCATCAGGGATATCGGTAGTTTGCAAATCATTAAATGACGAAACATTCTGATTTGGATTGATAAAATAATATTGGCTTTCGCCGGCTTTAGGATTCTGCCGTTTTATCGGCGTTTGCCCATTAAAGATATTTTTGATATCTTGTCTTAAATTATTCATATTTTTTCTCCTAAAAATGCGAAAACCGCACGGTTTTAAGGTGAGGTTTTCGGTGGTTAATAACAAAAAGAGTGCATTTCAAATACAGAAATACACTCTTATGATTTTTATAACATCTATGGCTCATAGCTATCAATTATTTTCTTATCATATTGTAGCATTTTTATTATTTATATCCCCCCCTTTTAATTTGACAATTAGTGCATATATCCTTTTGGGTTGATAACAAAAAGGGGATATAACCAATGAAAAAGTATATGATATTAGGACTGGGTTTATTATATGCACTACCTGCGCAGGCTATGGATTTAGGTGCTGATTATACTGCATTTAAAAATAAGCTGAACAACGATTACGGCTTTAGCTATAATCTTGACTATTCAATAATGCCGCAACGCACTTCGCCAAATGGGGAACACTATGCTTTTCAATCGCTGTTGGCGCCGTCAATCGCGTGGACAGCTTTTAATAATCGTTACGGAACCGGTGTTTTAAATGCCTCATATTACAGTGTTTATTATGGTAACAGCAATGCTAACGATATTCAGGGAAACTCCGGCATGGTAACACCGATTAACGATTATAGTTCAGATGAACAAGAATTTGCCGATTTGTATTTTACCTATCAGGCTCCCGGGCGATATAATTGGCTGACTTTGGGTATCGGTCAATATAGCTTGTATAATTTTGACGGCACTGATTATAACAGCAATCAGCAGGTCAATTTTATTAACTATGCTTTGTCGCAAAATGCCAGCGCTACTTATTCCGATGCCGGTTTGGGCGCATATATTCAAGCCGAACCGGGAAACTGGCAATTTATTGCCGGGTTTGCCGATGCTACCAACATTGAAGCGCCGAGCATTCGCTTTAATCACTTGAACGATAAACATTTTACCACCTTTGCGCAAATAGGCTACAATCCGGAAATTTGCGGTTTGGGCAAGGGACAATATTCGGTGATGTTTTATAATCAGCCGTATGTTATGGAACAACCGCAAACCACTAACGGTTGGTCGCTCAATGCTCAGCAGAATATCGGCGAAAAGACGGCTCTGTTTGCTCGAATAAACGGTGTAACGGGGGAACAAGCGGTGGTAAATCAATCGTATGTTTTGGGCGGAGTATATAATAATCCGCTTGACCGCAATGAGTTGGACCAAATCGGCTTGGCTTACGCTTATGATAAAATCGATGCCGATGCGGTGGGAGAAAATTTATCTCATAAGGTAGAACATGTTATCGAGGCCTATTGGGCTTGGGGCATATCCAAATGGGCTACCTTAACGCCTGATATTCAGTTCTATATTCATCCGGCACTCAATCAAAGTTCAAACTACGGAACCGCCACTTCTCTGCGCCTCACGGTAATGTTCTGATAAACATACTCTTTTCTTTAATTTTTTGCTTTACTTTATGGAAAAAAAGATGATTATAAAAAGTATTGTAAATAAATAACGGAGAAGAGGTTTTTATGCGCAAAATTTTAAGTGTGCTTTGTCTGCTGATTATTGCCGCTTGTGCTAATAACGAGGCAAAGGTTGTACCGGGGATAGTGCCGAATACGGCGCAAGAAACGAAGGTTATTAAGGTGATGCCGAATAATATTATTGGGGCGGTGGAGAGGATATATCTGCCGCCGATGAAATCAGCATTTTTAGCACGCATAGATACCGGTGCTACTACGTCTTCGCTTGATGCTGAGAATGTAAAACAGTTTGAACGTGACGGCGATAAATGGGTATCTTTTACCATTGTTAACCGCGAAACCGGAGAAAAATACACTTTTGAAAAACCGTTGGTAAAGGGTATTTCGATTCGTCGTGCCGGAGAAAACGAATACCGTCCGATTGTTAATATGGATGTTAAAATGGGTGGCGAAAAGTTTAAGGCAAATTTCACGATAGCCGAACGTGAAAAGTTTGACTATCAGATGTTGGTCGGACGAAATATTTTAAGCGGTCGTGCCATTGTTGACGTTTCAATTTCCAACACACTTAAGTAACGGGACGGGGACTATATGAAAAAGCTATATTCGGTTAGAGGCATTTTAACAATATTTTTGGTCATAACGGTTGTATTTGCGGTGGCTATGACATGGTATAAAATTGCGGTGTGGGGATTTAGTTTTCGTCCCTCTGCCAAATCGACGGTTTGGACGGTTGATGCCCATATTTCTTTTAAGCCGAGCGGTGATCCGATAGAGGTTTCGCTTTCTAAGCCATCTGCCGGTGTTGCATATAAGATTTTGAGCGAAGATACGGTGGCTAAAGGTTATGAAATCATTAGAGATGATAAGAACAATCGCATTTTGATGAAGTCTAAGGGCAGACGTAACAATCAAGATTTATATTATCGGATTATGCTTTACGATAATGAAGATTCTACCGGAAAAGTATGGGACGACAAACCGGCAAAAGTTCAAAAACCGCAGTTTGAAAATGCCCAACAAGCCGAAATGGTTAATGCCATTTGGGCTCTGGCTGATGCTGAAGAAGGCAGTGCCGCCAAACGTATTATAGAGCTCTTGAATGAAGAAAATTTGGCTCCGGAAGTAGATGCCTTTTTGCCGGTGAAAAAAACGCCGAAAATTATGGCTGATAAGATTATATGGTTGCTCTCAACCAAAGGGATTGCCGCGCGAATTGTCCGCGGGGTAAAGCTGATGGAGAAAAAACGCGCCGCCAATGCCGATATAATGCTTGAAGTTTATGAAGGTAGTAAGTGGCAGGTTTATAATATAGAAACCGGAACAATGGGGTTACCGAAAGATTTTGTGGTGTTTCAGCGTGGCGGAGTATCGCTTTTAGATGTTAGTGGCGGTTATAGTTCAGAAATCAAATTTTCGGTAGTGAAATCTGTAATTTCAGCTTTCAAAATGGCAGGAAGCCGTGCCAAGTACGAAAACAGCGGTTTGTTTAATTATACCATTTACGATTTACCGTCGTTAGAACAAAATACGCTTAAATGGCTGATGATATTTCCGCTGGGGATTTTGCTGGTTGTAATCTTACGTAACGTCGTCGGTATTTCCACCATGGGGACATTTACTCCGATGCTGATTGCTATGTCTTTGGTGCGTACCGGCTTTATTTCCGGCTTTATCTGCTTTAGTGTAATTATTGCGCTCGGGTTACTTATCCGCACCTTGCTTACTCGCCTTAATTTGCTTTTGGTCCCAAGAATTTCTGCAGTGGTGATTTTTGTAATTATCATTATGCAAATGTTGACGGTGTTTGGTTATCGGGCCGAATGGAAAGTTATTGCCTCGGCGGCGTTTTTCCCGATTATCATTACAGCATGGATTATTGAACGTGCTTGCATTACTTGGGAAGAAGAGGGTGTGCGCAACGCTACCAAACAAATTGTCAATACCTTGTTTGTGGCGGTAATTACCTATTTTGTAATCAGCAGTGCTTATATTCGCCATATTATGTTTGCCTTCAATGAGTGGAATTTTGTAATATTGGCATTAGTAATGTTGCTCGGCACTTATACCGGATATCGTCTTACTGAGCTGAAGCGCTTTGCGCCGTTAGCAGGGAAAAAATAATATGCAAGAATGGCTAAAGAAATATTTTGAATTGCTATCAATGCCGGAAAAACTGCGTAATTGCGGTGTTTTGGGGATGAATGCCCGTAATTATTTCGTTATTTCCAAGCACAACAAACGCTCGCTTTATCCGCTAGTTGATGATAAAGTGCAAACAAAGAAATTGGCAAACAGCATAGATATTAACACTCCACATATGATCGGTGTAATCGAACATCAATATGAAGTTAAAAATTTACTGCAAATTGTTGCCGGTCATGATGAATTTGTAATTAAACCGGCGCATGGCAGTCAAGGTAAAGGTGTGTTGGTAATCAAGCACTACGAAAATAATGAGTTTGTTACTACATCAGGTAAAAAACTGACTTTTAACGACGTTTATCAGCATATTTCCAATCTTTTGAGCGGTTTGTATAGTTTGGGCGGGCAATATGATGTAGCACTGATTGAAGAACTTGTGCATTTCAGTGATGTGTTTAAGAGTTTCAGTTATCAAGGTATTCCTGACGTGCGGTTGATTATCTACAAAGGCTTTCCGATTATGTCAATGACGCGCTTGGCGACTAAAGAGTCGGACGGTCGCGCAAATCTGCACCAAGGTGCCGTAGGAGTGGGGCTTAGCATGAACAGCGGTAAGGCGGTGCAAGCGGTGTTGCATAATGTGCCGATAACTCACCATCCTGATACCGGTGTTGATTTAATGACCTTGCAAGTACCGTTTTGGCGCGAACACCTGATGATCGGCGCACAGGCTTATGAAATGACCGGTTTGGGCTATTTAGGTGCCGATATTGTGCTGGATAAAGAGCGTGGTCCGATGATGTTGGAGTTAAATGCTCGTCCCGGTTTGGCGGTGCAAATTGCCAACGGTCGCGGTTTGAAAGAAGCAATTAAAAATGTAGATAAATATTATCCGAGAGGATTAACTGCCGAACAAAGAGTTGATTTCGTCTTGAATAATCATTTTTAGCTTCCTAAATATTGTTTAGATATTTGATTGTAAGGAGATAAAAAATGACAGATTTATTAGGAAAAAGCCAGACCAAAAACATTTCCAAACCGAATACCCAAAAGATTGCCGGCAACCAAACCAAAAAGTTGGAAATGAGCGATTCGCGCGCCAAAAAAATTAAACATTCTTATAATGTTAAAGATGCTGAAAATGCTTTACTTTTACAAACCAGATATGGTGATGTAATAATTGAAATGTTGCCGAATGTGGCGCCGAACCATGTAGCGCGCATTAAAGAACTGGTGCGGCAGGGGTTTTATAACGGATTAAAATTTCATCGGGTAATTGAGGGATTTATGGCGCAAGCCGGTTGTCCGCGCGGCGATGGTACCGGCGGCAGCGGTAAAAAGCTCAAAGCCGAATTTAATCGTATGCAGCATAAACGCGGTATTGTTTCCATGGCACGGGCAATGGATCCGGATTCGGCAGATAGCCAATTTTTCATTTGTTACGCCGATTGTCCATGGCTTGACGGGCAATACACCATTTGGGGCAATGTGGTAAGCGGTATGGAATTTGTTGATATGCTGAAAAAAGGTTTCGGACCGAGCGGAATGGTAAGTGATCCGGACGAAATTGTAGCAATTTCGGTTATTGCCGATATTTAATTTTTTATTTGAAAAAAGTGCGTAATAAAATTCGTAAGCGATTATATATATTCAGGCGCGGTTTGGGAGAGATTATTTCCCATCCGCGTTTTTGCATCATCTCAAACAAGCAAAAACAAGTATTTTTAACATAGTGCAAAGCAAAAGTATCTTTTTTAGGGAGTTTATTTAACAGGCGTTCTGCTTTTAGAAATGCCAACTCGGCTTCTCCGGCTAAAAGTTGTCGTGCATAAGCAAAATTAGCATCTTCGAGCGCTTGTAAAGGTTCAAAAGAAGTAACATCTGCTTGCTTTAATATATCTTTGGGTAAATAAAGCCTTCCGGCTTTAGCATCATCTTTTACATCGCGCAAAATAAGAGTTATCATCACAGCACGTCCTAAATCTCTGGCAAGTTCGCTGTTAGCAGCCGAACTTTTACCGTTTATAATTTTTAAAGCTAATTCGAAAGGTATTATTGCCGAAGCTGCAAGGTATTGCTCAAACTCAATTCTCTCCGGCGCTTGCATAGGTTTAGGAACATTTAAAGCTGCACATTCTAAAATCTCGGCCCATTGTTGTTGCGGTAAATCAAAACGCAGACAATTCTTATAAATTTTGCGTCCGATATTGGTAGCCGGAACATTTTTTTCATATATATTGGCCAGCTCTTCACGCCAAGCCTTGATTAACTCTTGCTTTTCCTTTACCGGCATAGCAGAGTGAGCCAAACTTTCAATATGACGACAGAAAGCAAACAAGGTAAAAAGCGCTTCTCTTTTAGGCTTAGAGATGCCGCGCATACACCAAAATAATGCCGGTTGCGATTTTTTTACCAAATCTCCCACAGATAACATCTTATATGCTTTTACCTTTCTGAATAAGATTAAAATATGGGTAGATTATATAAAACAAACTGTTTTTCGTCAAGGCGTGCAAATCTTTATTGTTGATTATTTTCTATTTGCTCAATCCAACGTTCAAAATCTGCCAAAGCGCGGCGGCAATAGGCCTCTTTGCGGTCAGCACCTTTAATTTTTCTGAATTTACCGTTTGGTGTAATTTCGCCTTGGATAGTGGGAAAAATACCGAAATTTATATTCATCGGCTGGTAATCTGCAGTAGTATCGTGCAAATGTGAGAGCATGGCACCGCTGGCGGTGGTTGCCGGAGGAACTGTCGGTGTTTTATTTTGAGCCAGACAAGCGGCAAAATATCCGGCCATCATTCCGACATTTGCACTTTCTACATATCCTTCACACCCGCTGATTTGTCCGGCAAACATAACATTAGGCTGAGTTTTAAGCCGCAAAAACTCGTCTAAAAGCAGAGGGCTTTGGATAAATGTATTTTTATGAATACCGCCAAAGCGGGCAAACTCGGCATTTTCCAAGCCCGGAATTTGGCGGAAAATACGTTGTTGCTCGCCGTATTTCATCTTGGTTTGGAAACCGACAATGTTGCGTAATGTATCTTCTTTATTGTCTTGACGCAATTGCACAACGGCGTAAGGTTTTTCCGTGCTATGCGGATTAGTTAACCCCACCGGCTTCATCGGCCCGAATAAGAGCGTGTCAACTCCGCGTTCTGCCATTACTTCTATCGGTAAACAACCATCAAAATATTGCGGTGTTTCAAAATCGTGGAAAGGCATTTTTTCGGCAGCTAAGAGCGCCTCAACAAAGGAGTAGTATTGCTCTTTGTTTAGCGGACAGTTAATATAATCATATTTATCGCCTTTATCATAGCGCGATTGATACCATGCCTTTGAAAAGTCGATGCTCTCTTTATACACTACCGGCGCAATGGCGTCATAAAATGACAATGATTTGTGCTCTATTTTTTGTAAAATTGAATTGATAAAATTCGAACTGGTTAAAGGGCCGGTGGCAATAATGGTAAGCGGTGCGTCAACACTTGGAAATTCGGCAACTTCGCCCTCAATCACTTCAACCAAATCTGTTGCCAACAATTTTTGCGTTACCATTGCGGCAAAACCTTCTCGGTCAACAGCTAAAGCTCCGCCGGCCGGAACTTTTGTCGCATCGGCGGAAGCCATAATCAGCGAGCCGAAGCGGCGCATTTCTTCGTGCATTAAGCCCACAGCATTATGCAATGCATCATCGGCGCGCAACGAATTTGAACAAACCAGTTCGGCGAAATTTTTACTTTTGTGTGCCGGAGAAAATTTTTGCGGTTTCATCTCAAAAAGTTTGACCTTAATTCCGCGCTTGGCTAACTGCCATGCTGCTTCGCATCCGGCTAAACCGGCACCGATAATATGAACTGCTTGAGCCATTTTTTCTCCTTTGCTTTACACTGAAAATAGCGCGCTTTATTTAGCTTGTCCACCACAAAATCAGCATAATCTTAAATCTTTTTTAAAAACAATATACTACAATTCATAATGAAGTTAATAGAAAGAAATGGCATTAAATATGGCAAGATTGCTTTTTTACATAGCTTTGGGGTTGTGCTTAAATTTTGGTATGGCTGTTGCTGCTGATGAAGAAATACCAGATTCGCTGACGGAATATGTGCAAGAAACGGCAGATGACAATACTGTTGCCAAGGTTGCTCCTCAGCCCGATGCTGAGCAAAAAGAACCGCTAAAAGAGGAAAAAAATTGGATTAACAACTTGGTTACAACCGTTGCGGAAAAAAGTGTTTCTACTGATGAGGCAACACAAATATCGGTTCATCGCTCCAATGCTTCGGTTTTTGATATTTCCGGTGTGATGCTTCGCATGAATCGCGAACAGGCGGCACAGGCTCTGCAAAAGCGCGGTTATCGCAAAATGTCGGAAAAATTGGAAATTCCAAACTTTATCCGCTGGCGCTATGAAGAAATTTGCCGTAATCAAGGTGTTGTCGGTTTTGAACGCATCGGTAGCTGTGTGGTACAAATGGCAAAGAAAAACAGCTATCAATATGTTGAGCAGGAAAAATATAACAATTTCCACACCAAAGAAGAAGTCGAGATTTTTTATACCAGTAATTTTACCGGTAACAAAGTTTATCGTGTGATGTATAAGACAGAAGCTGCCAATGTGTTCGGTAGCGGTGCCAAAGCTACCTATTTGCGCAATTTGAAAATATATGATTTTTGGAAGAAGATTAACCAAAAATATGGTGTTCCGGATAATAAAGAGCAGGTCATTTGGGGTTTGGGAGAAAATAAACCCTCTTTGCAAGCGGCAACCGGCCGACTGATTTTGAACGATCCAATGCTCTTAGAATTAGATTATACGCGGATGTCGCGTGAAGATCAAAAATTTATGAATACTGCGGTTTATACATTTTAGGAGTATGCTCAGATGAAAATTAAGCCCACTCAGTTAGCAGAACTCATTTGCACGCGAATTTCGCACGATTTAATCGGTAATATCGGGGCGTTAAGCAATATGCTTGAGATGTTACCGGAAATGGACGGCAAATTGGAACCGGAAGATTGTAAGTTAATGGAAACAGCGGTACAAACTTTGAGTGCAAGGCAACAATTTTTCCGTTTGGCTTTCGGTTGTGAAACAAACAGTATTGAAGCATCAAAATTACGCAAGATTTGCCAAGATTATTTGCATACCGTGGGTAATCGCTCTTTTCCGCTTGATTTTGAATGTAATAATATGTCGCCGCAAATAGCTAAAGTTTTATGTTTATGCCTGATGATTGGGGCTGAAGTTTGTCTGCGTGGCGGACACATTAAAGTAGATGTAAGCAGGCAGATAAAGCTAGATGTTTGTTCGGAAAGCCCTCTGGCAGATGCCAAAATAGATATTTATAAGCAAATTTTAAATGGTAAAGAACCTCAAGAAAATGCGGCACAATTTGTGCAAATGATTTACCTTCGTTCACTTCTGGATACCGAAGTTCCGATAAAAATGAATTCTTCCGAAAAGACCATGACGTTAATCATCGGTTAAACCTTTTTATATTCCCTTATATGCTTTTTTAACCAAAGTAGATATTGATTTTGGTGCGACCAAAGCTAAAATTATGTTCGGTCAACAACAAGGAGGGAACTATGGAAAACGGGACTTCTTTGATCGGACTTGACTTTTCACCGGAACTGAATATGGCGCGTTATTTGCAAAGTATTCGTAAATTTCCGCTTCTTAGCCAAGATGAAGAATATCAACTGGCAGTTAAATATAAGGAAACCGGTGACAGAAAAATAGCGTATCACCTGATAACATCGCACTTACGCTTGGTTGTAAAAGTCGTTTCGCAATATAAAGGCTATGGTCTGCCTCTAAGCGAGATGATTTCAGAAGGTAATATCGGTTTAATTTACGCCATAGACCGTTTTGAGCCGGATAAAGGTTTTCGCTTCTCAACTTATGCCTTATGGTGGATAAAAGCAGCGGTGCAGAAATATATTCTCAATTCTTGGTCTTTGGTAAAATTAGGCACTACGGCGGCGCAGAAAAAACTGTTTTTCAATTTGCGTAAAATCAAAAATCAGCTGAACTTGACCGATGACAGAGAACTTTCTTCGCAAGTCTTGCAAGATATAGCTAAATCACTTGATGTCAGCGTGCAGGAAGTAACCGAAATGAATACACGCCTTAAAGCACATGATGGTTCCTTAAATGCCACAGTGGATAACGGTGATGGAGATGGTAGTGCCGAATGGCTCGATTTTATTTACGATACCAAGCCAAATCAGGAAGAGCGTTTGGCTTATCGCGAAACCATGGATTATCGGCGTAAATTGTTCAACAAAGCAATTACTGTGCTTAATCCGCGCGAAAAAGATATATTGTATAAACGCCGTCTGGCTGACGAAAACGCCACACTGGAAGATTTAAGCCAAATTTATAACATTTCCAAAGAACGAGTACGGCAAATCGAGCTGAACTCGATTCGTAAAATTTCTAAAGCCATTGAAGTTATGCAATAAGCATATCTTAAGCCTTAAGTTTTTTGAGGAATTTACCGATTTCAATATTGAGGCGAATACCGTCTTTTGGGGTAACTTTAATCAGCCCGAAAAATCTCGGCTTAATTTTGCTGAAATCAATCGGGGCAAAAATCGCCGGATTAGTGGTAAGAGCCTTATATGCTCCATCAAAATCCTTTTGTGCCACGCGAAAGTAGTTAGAAACCAAACGTTCGGCATCAATCGGAAAATTGCGTTTTTTAATGGCTTCCACAAATCTTTGTTGTCTTTCTTTACGTGCCAAATATTCTTCATACATAATACGTTTGATGTGCGTTTCGCGATATTTAATCAGTTTTGCCTGATACGAAAGTTCACAACTTTCCATATCTATCAGCACTTCTACATAAGAAATGATTGCCAACTGCAAATCTTGATTGGTCAGTTTTTCCGCAAAATTCAAAAATTCTTCATCACTTGATGATGGCGAAAAATTGCCTACATCATTCGGATACATTTTAGCAAGCAACAGCCATCCGTTAACCATGTCATTTGACAAGATACGTCCCACACTCGGTTTGTAATTCGGATACAAATCGTCAATTTCAAAATCGCACTCGAATTTTCGTTTTAATTTCTCGCCGGATAATTTATTTACCGAAGTTTTAAAGTTAATAAATGCTTGCGCCAGTTCCGATTCGTCGCAACCTAAGTTCGGTTGATTCGCCTGCTCAACAGCGGCTTCTTTACCGGCAGCAATAGATGCCGCCAAATCTTGGTCGATTTCATTAGCTATTTGCTTATCAGCTTTTTCGTCTTCTGTGCTGAGCTTAATAAATGCCGAATCATCAGATTCATCTTCTGTCCCATCGGTTTTATTATTTATAAAATTATTCAGCAACTTTTCAAAGTCGTCTTCGTCATCTAATATATCTTTTTCGGCCATACCAAATTCCTTATATGTCTCTTGCAATCTTGAGAACTATTTTATATGATAATGGAAAAAATATATTTAATAAAGAAAAAAATGACAATGGAAGATACAATATTTTTGCTACCCGAGGCAACAGCGGCAGAAAATAATATGCGGCTGGATAAATTTTTGACCTTAAAACTGCCGGAAATTTTACCGGTTGGGGAGGTTATGTCGCGTTCGCGTTTGCAAAAACTGATTTTGAGCGGCAATTTAACGCTTGATGATGTGATAATTGCCGATAATTCGCGCAAAGTAAAAACCGGCGATGCCTATGTTTTGAATGTGCCGCCGGCTGAAGAAGCCGATCCGGTGGCAGAAAATATTGCACTTGAGATTATTTATGAAGATGATGATTTATTGGTTGTCAACAAACCTGCGGGTATGACCGTTCATCCGGCAGCCGGTGCTTGGCATGGAACCTTGGTTAACGCTCTGTTATATCATTGTGCCGAAAATTTGTCCGGTATCGGTGGAGTAAAGCGCCCTGGCATTGTTCATCGCATAGATAAAGAAACCAGCGGTCTTTTGGTAGTGGCGAAAAATGACTTTGCCCATCAAAATTTGAGCGAGCAATTTGCCGAACATTCCATTGAGCGAACCTACTGGGCAGTAGTTTATGGCGTGCCGCAACCTTTGGAAGGAACCATTGAGGGGAATATCGGTCGTAGTCCGTTCGACCGTAAAAAAATGGCTATTGTGCAGAGCGGAGGCAAAACGGCAATAACGCACTATAAAACTTTGCAAATTTTCGCCCATACCGCCGCACTGGTGCAATGCCAGTTGGAAACAGGTCGCACTCATCAAATCAGGGTGCATTTATCGAGCAAAGGCTATGCTTTGATTGGCGATAAGGTATACATAAAGAATCATAAATCTGAACTAGCCTTGCCGGCGGAAATCAAAAACTATGTGAATAGTTTTCCGCGCCAAGCGCTACACGCCAAAAGTTTGGGATTTATACACCCTCGAAGCGGACAATTTATGCAATTTGATTCAGACTTACCGGCAGATATGCAACAACTTTTGCAAAAACTGGAGCGGTAAATTTTATTTTACTATCGGTAGCTTAATTGTAAAAGTTGTTCCCTGATTTTTTTTACTTTTGACACTGATTGAACCACCACTTTTGACAATCAGACTCCGAACGATTGCTAACCCTAAGCCGGAGCTTTTAGCTTGCTCGTTGCCGGAATAGAACGGCTCGAAAATCCGTTTCAGATTTTGCTTTTCAATCCCCACACCGGTATCTTCAATATCTATAACAATATTTTTACCGCGTTGTGTGGCATTAATTTGTAAAGTGCCGCCGTTTGGCATTGCTTTAATGGCATTTTGCAACAAATTTAGGATAATCATCTTAAAATCTGCTTCATTGTCCTTTATTTTCAAGGTATCTGCAATGTTTGTTTTTATGGTAATACCATGTCGTTTGGCATCATAATCAATCATCATTACCATATCACTAACCGCCGCCATAACATTAAGCTCTACAATATCTTGTTCGGAATATTGAGCAAGACGTAACAAGCGTTCCGGAGTTTTTACCGCTTCAACTAATTGTCGCTGCACCATCAACAAATACTTTTTAGGGGAACTCTCATCTTGGACGTCTTTAAATTCAGTATCCAAAAGACCTTCCAAAATAAGTCTGATTGCCCCTAAATTATTTTTCATTTCATGTGCTATGGAGGTTGATAAAAAGCTCAAAGAAGAAACTTTTTGCTGATGTGAAAAACGTACATCACTACTCAAATCGTGGAGCGATTCCACTATATAATTGGTATTATTATTTTCCGCAAATTGCAAATTGGCGGCATTTAAAAAGAAAGGTTTTTTGTTAATTTCATGAATAGTGCGTAAAAAAACATCTTTGTTTTGCGCCAAATAACGCAAAGGGCAATTATATTTGCTTTCCGGACATTCTTCGTTTTTATAACCATAAGCACAGAAACATTTTTTTCCTACGCAATTTTGCCGTAGATTAAGCATAGCGTAAAAGGCCTTATTCGCCATGATTACTTTTCCGGTTTGGTCAATCACGCGGATTCCGTCCGGAATAGCATCAATCAGTTGCTGTAAAAAATGCTCACGTTGCTGTATTTCTTTAATGTTGCTTTCGGTCTTATCCAACATAGTATTAAACGTGTGATTCAAGATATCAAATTCATCACGTAACAAAGGTGTTTTGGATTTATTTAAACGACTGGAATAATCACCTTGCGCCACTTTGCGACTGATATCTGTTAAGCGGTCAATCGGTCGCACCACCCAGTAGTCCAGCAAAGCAATAAGCAATAAGATAAACAATATCACCATACATAAGCTGAAAATAACTATTTTAGCACCGGTTTCAACAGCTTCGCGGTTGTCATCGTAGTTTTGCCGCAATTCGGCATTCAATTTTTGAGCATTAGAAAGTTGTTTTTGAGCATCATCTAAATTTTTGACGCTTAATTGCGAAGATATTTCCGGATAACTTTTTCCCATGCTTGCCAGTTCGTTTTGCAAGGCAACGTTATCTTGAAGCAAACTTACCACATATTTGTTGCGCATATAAACCGATTGTTTAATATCCTGCATTTGTGTTACATAAAAATTGATAAACAAGCCGGAAAAAATGGCTATTAGCAAAATGAGTAAAATAACCAAACTATATAAGATTTTTTTGTTAATACTGACAAACATCTTTTTCTCCGTTTATTCTACATTGCGCAACTGGGGTAAAAAATCGGTGCGGCTGAGTTTATAGTACGAAAATGTATAATCAATCAAACCGGCGATATTGCGCAGATTGCTGTCGTTGAGCATTTGTGCCACCAGTTGGGGGCTATACGGCGGAGATTTCAATTTTCGCGCCTGCATACGAGTAATCCGCACATAGTCATAATTTATATGCGAATTTATCTTCAACGCTCGCTCGGTTATTGCCTCTTCCAGCGTGGTAAATTTCCGGTAGCGATATTGCGCTTTAGCATCATCAAGAGGTTTCATTCCTTCATCGGTGTACCAAACTTCTGTGCGGTATAAGTTATTGCCTTCCAGAGCCAAGCGAGAGGCTCCCCAATCGGAATAAATTCCGGCGGTGGTAACCATAATGCTGGGTGGAACAGCATCTATTTTCGGTAATAACAAAAGTAATAAATGCTCGATTCGTTCGTCGCCTTTTTTAGGCGTGGCTACATCATATTTTTGCACAAATTTTTCAAATTGTGTCTTTTCCTGATCAGTGAGTTTATGTTCTTCTTGCCAATGCTTATATATTTTTTCCAGCATTGCACGTTCTGCCAAAATATCTTCATTAACTTTCAACACCAATGGTAACATAATACGGATAAAAGTGCGGTGTTTATCGTGGCTATCAGGTATTTGCGCCCAATCGGAAGGTAATTTTTGCAAAAAAATCCGCGGAAATTTGGTTTTAGCTTTACTAAAATCATCATAATCATATTGTTTGAATAGCTCTTCCACTTCCGCCGTTGTCGCATTTTGGACATATATGGCACCATTTTTTTTGAGCAATACCGGAGCCGCCTGTAAAGACGGAATGATGATAAAATTTAATAATAAGGCGAAGAACAATATCTTTTTAAGCATATTTCACTCCTCCGTTACTACCTGTTCAATCTGTGGCAGATATTTTTTCAATACTTTGATAATTACATTATTTAAAGTGTTTTGCGCATAAGGACAGCCGGAACATTTACCGACAAAGCGCAAGTGCAGAATATTGTCTTTTAAATCGATAATTTCAATATCGCCTCCATCACGGTAAAGCGTGGGTCTGATAAAGGCATCGGATATAGCCTCAAGTGATTGCCTGTTTAGCGGCAATTCTTCTGTAATATTAAAAGACGGTGGTGTTTCGCTGTAATCGTCAATTTCGGCTAGCACTAAAGCCTTAATATCTTGCGGATTCGCATTCTGTTCATAAGCTACTGCCAATAACTCCGGTGTCAAAAGGCATCGCTTGACACCATCAATATTCAGTAGAATTTTCAAAAACTCGGATTCGTATCCGGTTTCTTTTTCAATAATTTTCGCTCCGAAAGGATAAAATCCGTTTGGTAAGTAAAAAAGCAAATTCTGACGTGCGCTGAAATGTTCTGTCTTAATTTGCATCAGCTATTGCCCCTTTAGCCAAGGCGGTGCGAATTTTTTCTACCGCAACCAATGCGCGCATCAAATAGAAATTTTGTTCTGTCAGATGATTTGGAGTCAGCAAATCTTTCGGCTTTCCGCTCCGCACCACCATCGGTTGAAATTCCGCAGCTTTTTGCAAAGAAGAAAGCAGATAAGTCCATTCGGTATAAACATTATGCCGTAAAATTTCTCCTTTATAATCTGCCCCCATCGCTTTGCAAATTTGCGACAAAGCAAAGGCATATCCGCAATTATGATAAAAAATATTGTCTACTCGAAAATCTATTATATCACCGCCATGCTCTTGCTGATGTTCCTCGCTTTTTAAGACTAACTTGGTCAATTTACTACTGATTTGTTCCATAAAACGCGGCAAATGGTTTGCGTGCGGAGAAAAATCGGCTCGTTCATTAAATTTGCGTAAGTATTTGGCAGCCTTACGATATTGTGTATTCGATGATGGCGCAATATTAAAAGTATCTTTTTTGGAAAGCAGCCAGATATTCGGGGCATAATTAAGTAGCTGTCCTGCTTTTTGCAAATCATCATATTGTTCGGCATTTATACCTTCCATACGCCGCAAAATATCATTTATATCTTGCACCGCATCTACAATACCAATTTGAAAATTAGGCATATTATCCAACACATAAGCCGGAAATAACGGTGGCAGATTCGGTGTCCACATCTTGTCATCTACTTCGCGCTTAAGTAAAAAATTCATCGCATTAGCAGTTTCCATCTTTGCTGATTGCTGTTTTGGAAGTAAATATTGGGTTTGCACATCAATATTTTCAGCAATTTGGCTACCCAAAAAATAGTAGAAAAACAAGAAACAAAACAAGCTGAAAATAGCTGCTTTCCATATTTTATAAGTGCTTTTAAACACCGCTTTTCCCCAACTCGGCACTAATTTCTCAATGTGTTGCTTAATGGTTATAACACTGATTTTATCGGCACAATATTTATATATTCTTTTTACTTTTTCTTGAAATTCTTTTGGTTTAGCCATGTTTTCTCCGCAACCCTGCTAAAATTTCTCTGATATTTATCACACCGCATATTTTAGCAAGAACGATAAAAATTGCAAGTGCAATTACACCGGCAGCACCAAGTCCGCACAACAGCCAGATTTTACCGAGAGGAGCAATCTGAGAAATGAGCACTGTTCTTAAAGGCCAAACCATAACACCGGTTACAAGTGAAATGGCAATAATTTTGGCACTTTGCTTCAAGAGTGCAGATGAAAATTGCCAGTAGGCGCGTTTTTTAAGCCCGTAAATGTATTGTCCCAGCGAAACAAATGCCGCAATGGTGGTGGCGGTGGCAATTCCGATATGCCCGAACCACTGCATTAAAATTACATTAAAAATAAAATTGGTGGCAAAAACGACAGCGCTATATTTGACCGGCGTTACCGTATCTCCGCGGGCAAAAAAGTTTGGCATTAAAGCCTTAGTCAATACATAGCACGGCAGTCCAATCGAATAAGCTATAACCGCATAAGCTGTTTTGGAGGCATCCGTAGCCAAAAATTTACCGTGACGGAATAAAAGTTCGACAATCGGTTCTGCAAAAACTATCAATAAAATCGCCGCCGGAAAGGCCAACAATAAGCCATATTCAACTGCTTTGTTTTGTGTCTCTCGCGCTTCATCAATATTACCGGCTTTAAGAGATTTTGATAAAAGAGGAAGTAATGCCACACTGATAGCGGCTCCCACTACTCCGAGCGGTAATTGTTGCAACCTGTTCGCATAATATAGCCATGAAATAGCGCCGGTTCCCACCAATGATACTAAGATGGTATCGACCGCCATGTTAATCTGATATATGCCGGCCCCAACTACTCCCGGCGCGATTCGTTTAAACAAGGTTTTAATTTCCGGATTGCGCATAATTTTGCCGATATGCAAATACGGATGAATCCTAACATCGATTCGCCTCAAAAAATAAGCCAGCCACAGCACCTCCAGAATACCGGCAACCGTAATACCGAGCGCAAATCCGTGCGCGGCGGTCGGCATAAACGGCACAAATGCAAACGCGGCGAAAATCATGGTCAAATTCAATATAATCGGCGCTGTTGCCGGAGCGGCAAATTTTTCAAACGAATTTAAAATCCCGCCCTGAAAAGATACAATGGCAATCAGTAATAAAAAAGGAAAAGTAATACGGCATAATTCTACCGCCAATTCGATTTTACCGGCATCATTGTGAAATCCCGGTGCTAAAATGGCTACTATGTACGGCATCAAAATTTCAAACAGCACCACAAACAAGCCGACTATAAGAGTCAGCACTGCCATCGCTTGCGCCGCAAAAAAAATCGAACGTTTTTTGCCTTCGCTTACTAATTTTTGCGAAAATAGTGGCACAAATGCGCTGGTAAAAGCTCCTTCGGCAAACAAACTGCGAAACAGGTTTGGCAGTTTAAACGCCACCACAAAGGCATCGGCCATGGCGCCGGCGCCCAAAAAATTTGCCAACACCATATCGCGCAAAAAGCCGGTAACACGGCTTACCATCGTCAATCCGCCAAATGTGGCTACCGATTTGAATAATGACATTTTAGTCCTCTCGTCTTTGTTTTTGTCATATTGGCATTTTATGCCTGAAAAATACAAAAAAGTCTTAAGAATAATGTTGATTTTCACACAAATTTTATTATTTTTTACAAAAGATACTTGACAAAACATTTTTTACATGTTAAGGTTAGACAAAAGAGATGAAATTTTAGGAGATTTTGAGATGACTGAAAAGAATAAAAGCGCAGTGGAAGCTGCTCTGGAAGCCAAAGAAAACCTCGACTTTAAGAGAAGCGCAACCAAAGTTTGGAGTTCCAATTATTACGGCTATAAACCTATGAATGAGGAATTTATCAAAGTGGCGGAAAATCATCGTCTTGTTCCGGATGTTGTTGAAAGAGTTGATAATGAACATGCACAGACTGTTCGCCTTCATGGGTTTGAAGGTAAAGGAAAGGGTAAGTCTCAACAAGAGATAAGAGATGCTGCGGCGTCTATTAAACGTGAACCTGCATTGGCTAGTGCCCATGTTACTAAAAAAGGTGTCAAGTACGTGAAAAGTGGCACTTATGGTGAATAATTAAGCAAAAAAATCAAACAACTCCTTGTTACTCCCCAATTTGGGGAGTTTTTTTATTACATCTCAAACAGAATTCCGGCGATTGCACCGATTACGATGTAAAAAATCGGTGATTTTTGCTTTAAGCAGGCAATTACGAGTAAGGCAGAAGCTAAAAGCTGCGTCTTCCATTCGGTCAAAGAGAGTTTTGCGACCAGCCAACCGGCATATAAAATAAGAGCAATCGCCACCGGTCTGATGCCGAAAAGGATACTTTGAAACAAAGGATAGGTCTTATATTTTACAATATATTTGCTAAAGAAAAATAAAATTAAAAATGCCGGAAGCACCAAACCGATAGTTGCAACAATGCTGCCACCGATCCCTGCTGTTTTATAGCCGGCAAATGTTGCCATATTTATACCGATAGTTCCCGGTGTAACTTCCGATATGGCAATCATGTCTGTCAGTTCATCAAGGCTGAACCACCTATAAACATCACTTAACTCAGCCAAAAACGGTATTGTAACCAAACCACCGCCAATCGCTACCAGCCCAATCATCAAAAATTCGTAAAACAAAACGATATAAATCATTCTTTTCTCCGTCTTGCTAAATAAATTTTTTGATACAAAAGTCCCAATACGCAGCCGTATAAAATCATCAAAAATGGTGAACAAGCAAAAAACAACAGCAATAAAAATGCCGAAACAAAAATGAACCAACCGCCGCAGTCTTTTACATTTTTGCGCAACATGGCAACTACAACACCGGCGATAATTGCCACCACAGCGGCGCGGATACCGTTAAATGCGTGCGCTATCAGTGGATTGTCGGTCAAATTTTGTAAAAATGCGGCAATCAGCGTTATTATGATTACCGACGGCAGAATAACCGCTATCGTTGCTGTTGCCGCGCCGATTTTTTGCCGCACATGATAACCGACCAATGTCGCAACATTTATGGCAATAATCCCCGGCGTGCATTGAGCAATGGCATAGTAGTCCAAAAAATCTTTATCTTGCAGCCAATTTTTCTTTTGCACCAATTCGTTTTCAATCCACGCAATCAGCACTCCGCCACCTCCGAAAGTGAAGAGTCCTATTTTAAAAAAGGTGATAAATATTTGCCACAAGTTTGGAGCCATTTACTTTCTTGCCTCATAAATTGCAAATTTTTGTTTCAAATACGCTTGCAGTTTTTCATCAGCAAAAAATTTTTCGCAATCGGAATCTTGGGTTGTTTTATCGGTCGGTATCGGGCGATATTTTTGCAAATAATACTCTTTAACACCCATATCTGCCAACGTATTGGCAATTTGATAAATATCATCAATACTTAAAATCCGCGGATCGCAAGTGGTGCGACATTCAAAATGAACGCCGCTGTTTATCAGCATTTGCAAACTTTCTCTTACCTTTTCCACCTGCGAAGCGTTACCGGTAGCCTTTTTATAAGCATCTTCCGTAAACGGCGCTTTGATATCAAACCCTATCCAGACAACTTTATCGAGAACTTTTTGTAAAGACTCCGGACGGTATCCGCCGGTGTGAAGCCCCACTTCGAAGCCCATATCGCGCACTTCATCTATCGCCTGAGGCAGACTGTCTTGCATCAACGGTTCGCCACCGGAAAATACCACTGCATCGATTATGCCTTTGCGGTGTTCCAAAAGATGTACTAAATTATCCCACTCGGCGTTTCCCTCAATATGCGGATTCTGCAATGATTGATTATAGCAAAACGGGCATCGCCACGGACAGCCTTGCATAAACACAACAATCGCCATCTTAGAAGGAAAATCGACGATACTGAACTTTTCAATATCGCCGATGTTTATCAGACTTTTAGTCATCAGAAATTTTATTCCGCTGCTTGCAATGTGCAACCGCAACCTTCGCCCAGTTCCATATGCATCACTGCCTTTTCTTCCACAAAACACAAACGAGAATAATATTCACTCTTTTTGCCGCGGTTAAATTCGCTAACCGGACGGTGATAACCCATCACGCGTGTCCAAACTTCGCACGGTTGGCGTTCAGAATCTGCTAATTTGATGTCTTCAATATTGATTGTGTTTGTCATTTACTTGTTCCTTCTTATAAAATATTGTTGTGTGTTTCGTGTTATTCATTAAGCAACATTACTTGCTTTTAATGCTTTAATTTTTGCTGCCTTTTTCTCTTCGTCGCAAATCGGGCAGAACTTATGTTCACCGGATAAGTAGCCGTGTTTCGGACAAATCGAGAATGTCGGCGTAATGGTAATATATGGCAGACGATAATTGGTCAAAACCTTCTTAATCAGCTCACCGCATACTTTAGCTGACGAAATGCGCTGATTCATATAGAGGTGCAAAACCGTACCGCCGGTATATTTAGATTGTAAAGATGCTTGCAATTCAAGCGCTTCAAACGGATCGTCGGTATAACCCACCGGTAATTGCGAAGAATTGGTATAATAAGGATCTTCCTTGGTACCGGCTTGAATAATTCCCGGAAAACGTTTCTTATCTTCACGAGCAAAGCGGTAAGTTGCGCTTTCTGCCGGAGTGGCTTCCAAATTATACATATGGCCGGTTTCTTCTTGAATTTTAATCAATTGAGCACGAATATAATCCAAGAATTTTTCGGCAAAAGCCTTACCCCACGGATCAGATACACCATGTTCGCCATTGGTAAAATTCAAAATCATTTCGTTAATACCATTAACACCAATGGTCGAGAAGTGGTTGCGCAGTGTGCCGAGATAGCGTTTGGTATATGGATACAAACCGTTATCAATCAGGCGTTGAATTACTTTACGCTTAATTTCAAGCGAAGTGCGGGCAATATTTAAGAGTTCATCAACCCGTCCGAACAAACCTTCTTCATTTCCCTTATAAACATAGCCCAAGCGAGCACAGTTAAAGGTAACAACACCGATAGAGCCGGTTTGCTCAGCCGAGCCGAACAAGCCGTTACCTTTAGCAAGAAGTTCACGCAAATCAAGTTGCAAACGGCAGCACATCGAGCGAATTTGTCCCGGCTTTAATACCGAATTGATGAAGTTTTGGAAATACGGCATACCATATTTTGCAGTCATTTCAAACAAAAGTTGCGATTTCGGGTCATCCCACGGAAAATCAGGTGTCATATTATAAGTCGGAATCGGGAATGTGAACGGACGGTCCATCACATCGCCTTCCATCATTACTTCGATATAGGCACGGTTAATCATATCCATTTCTTTTTGCAATTCACCATAAGTGAACGGCATTTCTTCCTGCCCTTCAATAATCGGCATAAAGTTTTCATCATGGCCGGCAATATGGCCGCCGATATACGGATGTTGATTGCGCAAATCTTCAGGGCAAACCCAGTCAAACGTAAAGTTGGTAAACGGAGTTTGTGAACCCCAACGAGAAGGCACATTCAGGTTATAAATCAGCTCTTGCATGCATTGTTTAACTTCTTCATAAGAGAGATTATCTTTGCGGATATATGGCGCTAAATATGTATCTACCGATGAGAATGCCTGTGCACCGGCCCATTCGTTTTGCAAAGTACCCATAAAGTTGACCATTTGTCCGGTGGCTGCCGACAAATGCTTCGGCGGATTCGCTTCAGCCTTACCACGCACGCCGTTGAAACCTTCTTTTAAGAGGTTCTTGAGTGACCAACCGGCACAATAAGCAGCCAACATATCCAAATCGTGAATATGTATATCGCCGTTGCGGTGAGCTTCACCCACTTCAGACGGATAAACGTGGCTCAGCCAATAGTTAGCCGTAACCTTACCCGAAACATTCAAAATCAATCCGCCGTTGGAGTAACCTTGGTTGGCATTGGCATTAACACGCCAATCGAGCTTTTCCAAATATTCGTTAATAGAGCTTTCAACATCTACCATAACCTTTTTATCGGCACGCATACGATTACGCTGCTCGCGGTACAAAATATAAGCCTTTGCGGTGGCAAAATAGTTAGCCGAAATCAAAGTTTGCTCCACGATATCTTGAATTTGCTCAATTGAAGGAATAGTGTCTTCAAACTTGTGATTAACAACCTTCATGACCTGTGCGGTCAGAAGCCATGCTTCGGCTTCCTTAAATTCGCCGGTAGAAGTGCCGGCTCTTAAGATGGCGTTATAAATTTTACTCGAATCAAAAGGGGCTAAAACACCATCTCTTTTGGTTACATCTTTAATATTGGTCTCTATTTCAAAATTTGGGCTCTGCTCGGCCATTTAATCTCTCCTCAAAGTTGTCGGTTATTTTTTTAGTATAAATACAATATATCGTTTAACAAAAAATTAAAAACACAAGATATTGTATGTATTTTTATAAAAATAAACAATTAGCGTCTCTGAAAAACATTCTGCAAAATAAATTATTCAACAACAAGAAATTTTATTATATTTTTTTTATCAATCGGGGATAAGTAGTATAACCCTTTATAATATCAGCAAAAAAATTTTCGGCTGTTGTTAATTTTAACTAAGGTTAATTCTTATAATGTAAAACATATAGTTATATATAATATATTGAAATGGCAAAATTTTTTTTGTTAATAAATGTATCTGAAAATCATTTTTTTCTTAATTTAATGTTTATTATATAGAAAAAGGAGTCGCTTTTTTATGGCGACTCCTCAAAAGAAAATCAAAATAATTTTTATTGCATACGACTCGGACGTGCCGGAGCAAATACCTTAACGTCATCAAGCGTTTCATCAGTGCATTCTGCACCGTTGCAACGTTTTAGGACCGTAGTTTGACGACTGCGATTAAGCCCGCGCACATTCAACGATGGCACATAGCGGTCAACAATCGTCAGCTTAAAGGTCAAATATGCCAAGTTACTGTTGTTGTCCATTGCGTAAATTTTGATTTGATATACGCCGTCGTCTCCCGGCATAGCAACTCCGTCAAACGTCTTGGTTGCCGAATTATATTTAAGCCACTTCGGCAAAGGCGAATCGTCAATCAAACCTGCCTTTGTAATGTAAGTTCCGGCGCTCCAACCCATTTTGGCAAATGCCGATTCCGGCAGAACAATATTGATGTGTTCGCCTGTCTGATAAGTAACGTCAGGCAGTAATTTTTCGTCGGACAAATTAACCGGAGGACGACGACTCGGCAAATCCAATAAATACGGACGAGCTTCCGGTGTAAATTCGCCCAAACGCCATTTTTCCAATGTTTCACGCAAATTCAGAGCAATCGTCGACGGCGATTCGTTTAACATATAATATGGAACGGCATCTAAACCGATTGTGGCATAAAGCGCACCCAAAGCATCTTGCAAATCTACATAAGCGAGCGAAGCTTTTGTTTCATCGGCAATGGCGCGAGCCGCTTCTAATTGGCTCTTGGTTGCTTTGCTTCCGCGAGCACTGACTATATCTTCGGCAATGTTTTCCGAAGTTCCGGCAATTTCCATTGCGATTCTGTAATCTTCTTCCGCCGAAGTATAGCGCGCCCAACCGACATATACCTGATTCAATATCAGCGATGTCATACGTTGACGGCGCAGAGTAGCCAATGTAGCCTCGTCCATACCGCGAGTATTTTCGTAAGCGGTCATAGATGCCTGTTTGGCGGCATAGCACCACTTCTGTGCATAAGCCTGCGGATTATCAATATAGTTACCGGCTGTATCATCACGGAAATTTTTAATGACCATTTGTAAATCATCTGAGCCTAAGAGTAAATCATGTGCCTTCATTTCCGGACGATTCGTTAAAGCCAACCACTCCAATTTTGCCAAATCCGATTTCATTTCCGGCAGAGCAAAATTGCCGTATTCTTTTCCTACCAATGTAAATTCGGTTGACGGGTGTAAGCCCATTAGTGAGGCTAAACGTTCATGCGCAGTTTCCATATCACGCTTCAAATCGGAAAGTCTTTGCACTTCTTCCATATATTGGCGCTTTTTCATCAAATCGGCAGTAGAAGGCGTCTCTCCGTTCAAAGCCAATTCTTTAGCATGAGCATTCATTTCATCAACATCGAGTGTGATATGTTCAATGGTTGCGTCAATAACCGGCAACAAACGCTGTGCGGTAATAGCTTTCCAATACAAAACGCGTGCTTCCTGCAAAATATTTTGAATAACCTTACGGCTGACTTCAACCGAAACATTTTGTTTAAAAGTTTGGTCATTATTCATGTAGTATAGGGTTGAGATATCCAACACATTCCATGCTACTTTCAAATCAGGCGATGTGTCGTTGTAATTAGTGTTTATATAACCGGCATTAGTGGCAATCTCCGGCAGTTGCGAATATCCCGAACGTCCGGCTTTTAAAAGGCTTTCTTGATAGCGCATAACCCGACCGGTATAATTATATTTTAATGCCAGTGCCATGGTCATATACATATCGATAGGTTTTTCGATTTTCGTTGGTGCATTGGCATACATATTCTGCATATCAACATCATAACGAATAGCTTTGTCCCAATCGGTATAATACGCCGCATCGGGACCGGTGGCAATATAGCTTTGTCCGCTCGGTTGCTCATTATTTATGCACCCCGCCAACGTCAAAGTTCCTAACACCAAACAAAACAGTTTTTTCATGTTTGTATCCTTTTACTCGAGTCAATTATCTGCTTTTACAATAATCGTTAAAAATTAACATTTTATTACACTTTTGCGATTATTATACAAAGTAAAGATAAATTTGAGGTAAAAATAAGCGATGGTATCAATATTAGGCACATTATTTAAGTATAAAGAAAAAGAATCTCCCGATGTTTTGGGATATTTCCCTGAGCGAGTTCATGTTGATGCCTTTCCGGAGCGCCGCTATTTGTGGACTTCGCGCTTTTTGGTAATTGCAACCTGTTTGAGTATCTGTTTGAATATGGCTCTGGCCAGTGTTATTTTTTCCCTTTTGCCGGAACAGCATGTTGAACCGCGTTTGTTCCGAATAAATTTTGCAGAAAATCAATTGGAAATGTTACAAAAGGACGAAATAGATTATTATGCCAGTGATTTGATTGCCGAACAATACCTGCGCGACTATATTTTGCTTCGCTATACCATAACGGAGGACTATGCCGAACTCAAAGAGCGTTGGCGCAAAGGTTCTATCTTGTATTGGTATTCTTCTAACTCTGTTTTCAGAAACTTCATCGAAAAAGATGTGGCGGTTATGGATGAGCAGTTCAAAGCTCTCGGTTTGCAACGCTATGTAGAGATAGATTGGACTAAGCATGTTTCGCGTTCAATGTGGATGGTGCAGTTCAAAACTTATGACATTACCCGCGATAATCCTAAACCTAAAATTGATATGTGGCGCGCTACCGTGCGTATCGGCTATGACCGTCGTTTGCAATTTCGCCGGCCTGAAGACCGTATCTTGAACCCTTACGGCTTTTTGGTTTATAGCTATACGTTATCTTATCAGGGCGACTATCGCGGTGGTCCGGACGAAGTTCCAAGCAATATCAAATATAATATGATGATGTATTAGCATGAAAAAATATTTATTGCTTTTTTGTGTGGGACTATCAGCTTGCGCTTCGATAGATGTGCCGAAAAGTTTTATTTATCGCGAAATACAGACCTCTACATTTAAAATTGCCACATGGCAAAAAGTAGAAAACGTCGATGCTCCGTTTAAAATTTATATTGAAGGTGACGGCTATGCTTTTCGTGCAAACGGCATGGTCAGTTCAAATCCTACGCCGCGCAGTTTTATGATTCGCGAGTTAGCATTTACCGATTCGCACCCTAATGTGATTTATATGGCACGGCCATGCCAATTTGCCAAAGATAACAAATGTGAACCTAAATATTGGTCAAACGCACGTTTTTCTAAAGAAACGGTGCAAGCAGAATATGAGGCGGTGCGCCAGATTGCCGGTTCTCGACCTCTGATAATAGTCGGTTTTTCCGGTGGGGCGCAAATTGCCGGACTTATGGCTGTTAAATATGATGATCTGCACATAGAAAAATTAGTAACCGTTGCCGGTAATTTAGATGTTAAAGCTTGGACAGATTACCATCATTTACCGGAGCTCAATCTTTCCGAAGATTTACGCAATTATCAGGCACAATATGCCGATTTTAAGCAAAAGCACTATATCGGCACAGCAGACGACAATATTATCCCGCATATAACCGAAAAATTCGTTGCTGATAAAAACGCGATTGTTTACGTTCAAGGTGCAACACATAATAATGGTTGGAGTAGCTTTTATGAGCAGATTCGCGCTGAATAAAACTATACCATCGAAGCAATTAAAATTGTAATGTTTGAAGTGAACAATTTTACTGCCAGCGAGAGCAAGATGATACCGAACGCTTTTTGGAAAATGCAAATAACCCCCGGCGACAACCACTTTTCCAATTTAGTGGATAATTTAAGCGCAAGATAAACCACAATGACATTGGCTATAATTGCCAATAAAATATTAAAATCGGTATATTGCGAACGAATGGAGAGCAAAGTTGTGAACGAACCGGCGCCGGCAATTAACGGAAATACCACTGGTGTGAAAGTGGCATCATTACCAACCATATTGTTTTGATGAAAAATCTCAATATCCAAAACCATTTCCATTGCAACAATGAAAACAATAATCGAACCGGCGACCGCAAATGACGAAACATCAAGACTGAACAGACTTAGAAACGCCTTTCCCATATACATAAAACCGACAAATAAAATCAGCGAAATTATGCTGGCGCGTGAAGCACTGACATATCGTCCGTTGTGTTGCAGGTTAAGAATTACCGGCAAAGTTCCGATAATATCAATAATAGCAAACAGCACCACAAAAGCACCGGTAAATTGGGCTAAATCAAATTGTTTCAAAAACTCCAATACAGACATTTTTTTCTCCATAAAAAACGACGACGATTATTTCATCGTCGCCGTTCTAACAAACTAAATCGAATTAGTCAATATCTTTACAATAAATATTTTGCTTAAAAGATACCTAACAAAAAACGTCGGCAATTAACCGACGTTTTAAGTATTAGCAAATGTAAAAACAGGTGCTCAGCCAATCTTTCAACGAAGCATATTTCCGTCGAAACATAAAGTTAAGAGATAAACTCGGATCGTCAAGACAGGCTTTATCCAGACGAATCATCTCCTGTTTTATAGCATTTAATTTCTTGTTCAAATTCTCGGCCACTTCCAGCTTTTTGAGGTCTTCCACAAACTCAACGGTGAAAAGACAACCTTTTTTATACTGAATAAAATCCGGTAAAGAATTGGTCAAATCGTTCTGCGGAAATTTTTCAATATAGACATGGGCATAAAGCGGCGTAGTACGTTGCACATCAATCAGGCAAAATTCGGTCGGATCAAGATAAATCGGAGAATGTTTCAATGACAAAATCTCTCTGATTTCATCATCTTCATCATCATTTTCATGACGACCGGCAAGAGCACGTAATTTTTCTAAGTATTCCTTTTCTTCAGCCAAACGAGCAGCTACGCACTCAGCAATATTAGTCCCCGGCACTTGCGGTGAAATATCTTTTACCTTATTGCAGGAGTAGAGCGAGTAGTAAGCTAAAGTCATCACCTCAGCCTCATCTTGGGTGAGCTTGGTTTCGGGAGTACGAGCTTTTTTCAGCGTTTCCACCAAACCTTTTACACCGAAACACGAAACGTAACGTTCTGCAATTTCACGAAAGTTAAGTCCGGCGCAATTACCATTGAAACGTCGTGGCGCCATAGTTTCCAACAGCAGAGAAAAGTTGCGGCGCAACAAATCGGTCTTGTGGGCGGCACTGGCAAAAATCATGCTGTATTTGTCATCCAAATCAGCAATCAGCTGGGCTGTGTCAATACCGTTAACTTTTGCCAGACAATAGGCATCAACGACGGAATAAAATTCCAACTTCTCCAACAAATTGATTTTAAGACGCTCGGAAACAGTTTTTACAAAATCGTATTGCCAAGAAATCGGTCGGCAAAAGCGCAAATCTTCAATAGCGCTCGTAAGCTCGCTTTCCTGACGATCAACTTCTTTAACTACATTCCAAAACTTCTCGACATCATTTTCGTTACGACAAAAGATGACAAATTTCGTCATGTCTGCATCTTCTTTTAAGCTATGCAATTGCTGCAGATTGGAAGCATAGCGGGCAAGATAGAAATTTCCGAAAATACGTTTCCATAACCACGTCTTGTGGCTTAGGACTTCCTTTAATTTTCTGATGTTCATAATATATAAATTTATATTTTAAAAATTCGAAATCTATATACCATTAAAACTTAGAACTATTGATTTGTCAAGAAAATAGAGAAATCCGGTTACATTGCTTTTCTTAATACTTTAAAATAAAAAACTCCACCGACATCGGCCGATGGAGTTTTTCTGTTATTTTAATAAAAAAATCAGTCAACTTTTTTTGCTTCAATACGCATTGCGTAGAACGAACGCCATACGAATATCAAGCCGATTACGAAGAACGCCACACCGATTCCGGTTGCCAATTTTTCGTTTTGCTCAGCTACTTTTACCGCCATTTCGGCAGCGAGCAAGCCAAACAAGGTCGTAAATTTAATAATCGGGTTCAAAGCCACCGACGCCGTATCTTTATACGGATCGCCAACCGTATCACCTACCACCGAAGCAGCGTGCAATTCCGAACCTTTTTCGTTCAAATCAACTTCAACTACCTTTTTGGCATTATCCCAAGCACCGCCGGCATTAGCCATATAAAGGGCTTGATACAAACCGAAAATAGCAATAGAAATCAAATAGCTGGCGAACAATTCCGGTCCGAAGAATGCAAAAGCTATTGCAAACGAGAAAATCACCACAAAGATATTGAACATACCTTTTTGCGCATATTGAGTGCAGATTTTCACTACTGTTTTTGAATCTTCCACCGAAGCTGCTTTGTTAGTGTCGAGCTTGATATGTTCTTTTATGTAGTTAACTGCCCGATAAGCGCCGGTTGAAACCGCTTGAATAGAAGCTCCCGAGAACCAATAAATTACCGCACCGCCCAAGAGTAAGCCGATCAGCACACGAGCATCAATCAAATTCAACTCGAGTTGCAACAGCAAAATAATCGAGAAAATCATGGTTGTTGCGCCGATAACCGCTGTGCCGATAAGCACCGGTTTAGAGGTTGCCTTAAAGGTATTACCTGCGGAATCGTTTGCTTCCAATAAATGTTTACCGTGTTCAAAATCAGGACTGAAACCATAGGTATCTTTAATCTCTTTTTTGATGCCTTTTTGGCTTTCAATTTGCGAAAGTTCAAATACCGATTGGGCATTATCGGTTACCGGACCATAGCTGTCAACGGCGATTGTTACCGGACCCATGCCGAGCATGCCAAACGCTACCAAACCAAAGGCAAATACGGTCGGATAAATCATGATTTCGCCCAAATCTCCTCGCGAGGTAACATAGGCAACGCCCATCAAACCTGCCATAACCACACCTTGCCAGAAGCCGGAGAAATTACCGGAAACAATACCCGACAAAATGTTGAGCGAAGCACCTGCTTCACGGCTGGCATTAACAACTTCTTGTACGTGCTGCGATTTAGATGAAGTAAAGATTTTGGTAAATTCCGGAATAATAGCTGCTGCTAAAGTTCCGCAACTGATAATTACCGATAATTTCCACCACATATTATAACCAAATTGGGTTGCCGGTAACATTAAATAAGATACTCCGAATGTAACGGCAATAGAAATTATTGAAGTCAGCCAAATCAAACTGGTCAACGGCTTTTCAAAGTCAAATTCTTCTTTTTTACCGTAAATTGCTTTGGCAATGAAGCCGTTAATCGCATACGAGAACATTGATGTAATAATCATCAAAATGCGCATTGCAAAAATCCACGTAATCAACCGTGCTTGCAATTCCGGCGCATAAACGTATTCAGCTAAAGTTCCGTCAGGTGTGAAATACATACCTGCGGCCAAAACGATAAAGCTGATGAGTGCCACGCCTGTTACGCCGTAAGTTTCAAAACCATCGGCTGTCGGACCACAAGAGTCGCCGGCATTATCTCCGGTGCAATCGGCAATTACCCCCGGATTACGAGCATCATCTTCATCAATTTTGAAAATAATTTTCATCAAATCGGCGCCGATGTCGGCAATTTTGGTAAAGATACCGCCGCAAATACGCAAAGCCGAAGCGCCCAGCGATTCGCCGATGGCAAAACCGATGAAACAAGCACCGGCAGTTTCGCGGTCAACAAATACCAAAATGAACAGCATTACCAAAAGCTCAACGCAAATCAGCAAAACACCGATAGACATACCGGAGCGCAACGGCAAATCCATCACCGGATAAGCTTTACCTTTCAGCGAAGCAAAAGAAGTGCGAGAGTTGGCATAAGTGTTGATGCGCATACCGAACCAAGCTACCGTGAACGAGCCTAAAATACCCAAAACCGACCATAGTAAAATATATGCCACTTTTCCCCACGGTGTGCTATTTAATCCCGCAAAGTAATAAACAATGCAAGCACCGATAAACAGCTCTAACACCAATAACAACTTTGCTTGTTGTTTCATATAAGTTGTGCAGGTAGCATAAATTGTTTCCGAAACTTTTAACATCGATTCGTGAGCCGGCAAGCGTTTAATACTGAGAAATTCGCCTAAGCCAAAACACATACCTAAAAGGCAAATCCCCATTCCGCCGAGAAGTAATTCGCTACCGGTTACGGTATAACCTAAAATACTATATGTTGCCTGAGAAAGCGACGGAATGAGCAAGTCCAATTCCGAAGCTGAAGCTCCGTTTATTACGGCAAACAATGCCGCCACGGAGGCAAGCGCAACTTTGCATATTTTTGCTCTGCTGATAAACATCATTTTTTCCTTTATAAAAATTAAAACAATGGCCATCATAAGTTCTCCCTTACTGACCGGTTGGCACCATCTTAAAACATATTTATTAACAATGCATCATAAATTTGCATTTTTTAATTTTTCGGGGATAAACAAAAATATTTTAGAGTTATTCGGCCGATTCGGCATCCATGTATGTTCTGCCGTAACGATCGAGTAAATTTATATCGGCACCATATTTTATAAGGAGTGCCTCCGCTTCAACGGCATCATGCGCTCGGGCATAAAACAGAGCGCTCTGTCCGTTTTGGTCTTGCGCATTTACTTTAGCACCGCTATTAAGCAATATATTGAGAATATTGATGTTCAAATCACTGGTTGCCGCAGACATCAAAGGTGTGCCGAAGGGAGTTTCCTGATTTATATCTGCGCCATAATGCAGCAAAATACGTAGCATTTTTTCTGCTCGTTTCATCTGATAAGCTGTGCGTCCCCGCAGTTGTTCTTCGGGAATAAGAGATACTTTATTGATCTGCGCAGCGCTCAAGATTTTTTGTTGTTTTAGCAAATTATTAGCAGTCTCGGTTGCCACCAAAAGCGGTGTCATTCCTTCCTCATTTGGAGCATTTATATCGGCACCGGCTTCAATCATTAAGCGAGCGACATTTAAGTTATCATTGTTTTTTAATACAAAAATCAAGGGAGTATCACCGTTTTCATCGCGTGAATTAAGTGCAAAACCCTGCTTTAATAGAGTGTTTATAGTTTCTTCATCGGCAACCGATAAAATTTCTGTCATACTTTGCGGTTTTGGTTGTGGAGCGGGAATAACCTCCGGCGGTGCGGATTCGCTATGCGGCCCGTCATCAATCTCCAAGGCTTGAGCCATAAAAGCCAAACAAGAAAAAAATAAAATTAAGAATAGCGACTTTTGCATATTTAACTCTCTTTGAATCTATAATTCAGTAAGTAGCACGCGCAGTTTTTTCGTGCAAGCAAAAAATTATAAAGAATGGATTTAAAACGAAGAAAGATTTTTTCGCGGTGTACAACGGGGTACATAAGAAAAAATCTTTCAAGTATTAAACCATTATATATAATTTAGAAGCCTTCGGTGTCGAGGCGCTTACGCATCTGCTTACGAGAACGACGAATAGCTTCAGCCTTGCGGCGAGCTTTCTTTTCAGAATTCTTCTCATGGCAACGACGAAGTTTCATTTCACGGAAAACACCTTCTCTTTGCAGCTTTTTCTTCAAAATTTTCAAAGACTGATTAACGTCATTTCCGATAACTGTAACTTGTACCACTTAAATCACCTCTTTTCACTCAAAAGTTAAATTGTTAAAACATTGCAGACTATGTAACACAAGGTTTTACATATTGCAAGCAAAAAATTCATTTTCAAAAACTTTTTTAAGCAATAATATCCGGACCAATATGCTGTTCGACCTGTGATATTTTCTTGGCGACGCTGTTTTTCATGGTTTTTAATTTACGAACTTGCAAAAAATCTATGGTTTTTCCTTCTTTTAGCAAGTTAGCCATATCGGTATTGAGGTGGCGTTGTTCCAATTTAAGCTCGCACAAAGCCAGCTGTAAACGCGCCATTTTTTCGTTCGTCGTCATATTTTATTCGTAGTCCCTTCAAAAAAAATTGCAATAAATGCATTTTTTACTGGAAATTTCGTTCCAAAGTTTGTAAAGACTATACCATAAAAATAGATTGATTGCAATATATATATTTAAACGGAGTTTTGATAAATGACAAAAATAAAGAAAATTGGCGTATTGACCAGCGGCGGAGATTGTGCCGGCTTAAATGCAGTACTGATGTCAGTGGTTAATGCTGCTACCAAACAAGGTTGGGAAGTATATGGTATTCATGACGGCACCGATGGTTTAACTAATCGCCCGATGTCTTATGAAATTCTAACCGAAGCTAATTTTTCTAACACTCCGTGGCCAAGGCTCGCCGGTTCTTATTTAGGTTCACTCAACACCGGTGTCAAAGAATCGCAAGAAGTATTGGCAGAGCGTTTTGGCGAAGGTGTGCGCGAACTAGGATTAGATGCCGTAGTGGTTGTCGGTGGAGACGGCAGTATGAATATTGTCAGTACTTATTGCAAAATGGCCGGTGTTAAAATGATCGGTATTCCTAAAACTATTGATAATGACACTCCGCTTACTGAATTTTCGGTTGGTTTTAATACTGCTTGCCAAGTATGCACTACCGCATTAGACGATTTGATGACCACCGCTCGTTCACATCATCGCGCCTTGATTTTGGAAGTTATGGGACGCGATGCCGGACATTTGGCCATGCACGCCGCGATTGCCGGCTTTGCCGATATTTGCCTTGTGCCGGAAATTCCATATACCTTACAAGGCATCATCAACAAACTGGAAAATGTTAAGAAAACCGGTCGCACCAGTGCGCTTATAGTGGTTTCGGAAGGTGTAAAAACCGAAAAAGGTGAGGCGGTAACCGGAGCGGTTAATATGGTGGGTGAAAAAATCAACGGCGGTATTGGCGACTATTTGAGCAGCCTGATTAATGCCAATTATAAAGGTTTCCAAACCCGCGTAACCAAGCTCGGACACGTTCAACGTTCCGGTAACCCAACAGCGTTTGATCGTAGCTTGGCAGTTGTTTTAGGTGCCGAAGCGATTAACTTATTGGCACAAGGCCATACAGACAGAATGGTAGCTCTCACCAGGGGAAAAGTGACTTCGTTTGCTTTAGAAGAAGTTGTGGCCTCCGGCACTACAGGCTTAGATGCCAACAGTTCTTATGTAAAAGCTGCTCGTGCTATCGGCATGTATGTAGGCGAGGAATAATAAATAATATTACCAATATAAAAAAACAGCCGCCGACTTGATGCCGACGGTTGTTTTTTTATATGAGCAGACGAACATAATTATTCGTCAATATCTTCTCCGGTTTCTTGGTTTACGCGTTTAGCGGAAAGTTTAATTTTACCACGGTTATCAGTACCCATGCACTTAACCCAAATGGTGTCGCCTTCCTTATAGAAATCACAAACCGAAGCAATACGCTCGTTTTTAACTTCCGAAATATGCACCAAACCTTCAGTCTGACCGAGGAAGCGTACAAACGCACCAAAATCCATAATCTTGGTAATCGTGCCTTTATAAATATGACCGACTTCCGGTTCTGCCACAATCCCCATAATGATGTCGATTGCTTTTTGGCAGTTTTCATTGTTGTTAGAAGCAATCAAAACTGTGCCGTCATCGTCAATCTCAATCTTGGTATTGGTTTGTTCGATAATTTCTCTGATAACCTTACCGCCAGTACCAATCACTTCACGAATCTTATCTGTCGGAATCTTCATGGTATGGATTCGCGGCGCTTTCGGTGAAATTTCCGGACGCGGTTCAGCGATAGCTTTTGCCATTTCGCCTAAAATATGGATACGACCTTCATGCGCTTGAGCCAAAGCATTTTGCATAATCTCTTTGGTAATTGAAGTAATTTTGATATCCATTTGCAAAGCAGTAACGCCGTCTTTGGTTCCGGCTACTTTGAAGTCCATATCGCCAAGGTGGTCTTCATCGCCCAAAATATCGGTCAAAATTGCCACGCGACCGTCATCTTCCTTAATTAAGCCCATGGCAATACCGGCAACCGGCTTTTTCATCGGCACACCGGCATCCATTAACGACAAACAGGTGCCGCAAACGGTAGCCATTGATGACGAGCCGTTAGATTCCATAATATCCGAAACCACACGCAAAGAATAAGGGAAAATTTCCTTATCTTTCGGCAACATCGGATGAATAGCGCGCCAAGCCAATTTACCATGTCCGATTTCACGGCGTCCCGGTGTTCCTAAACGTCCGCATTCACCAACCGAAAACGGCGGAAAATTGTAATAAAGCATGAAATCTTGCTTATATTCCGGAAACAGCCCATCAACCAACTGCGCATCTTCCGGTGTTCCCAATGTGGTCACCACCAAGGCTTGAGTTTCGCCACGGGTGAATAATGCTGAACCATGCGCCTCCGGTAATACCGAAACTTCGCACGAAATCGGACGAACAGTTCTGGTATCACGACCGTCAATACGATGTCCGGTGGAAAGAACTTTTTCACGCATGGTGTGATGCATCACATTCTCGATGGCATCGCCGACATAGCGCATTTCAACTTCATTTTCCGGATCAACGGTAGCCTTAACCTCTTCGGCCAACTGACCGAGCATGGTACCGCGTTCCAACTTATCGGTAATGGCAAATGCAGCTTCATAGCGAGCACCGTAATCTTTCATAATCCGTGCGCTTAAAGCATCATATTCTTCAGGGAACTTCGGTTCTTCCCATTTTTCCTTACCGGCTTCGGCAGCCAATTCTTTAATCAAACTGATAACGGATTGGAAGTTTTCAAAACCAAACATTACCGCACCAAGCATAGTTTCTTCGGAAAGTTCTTGAGCTTCCGATTCCACCATCAAAACGCCTTCTTCGGTTCCGGCAACAGTTAATTCCAAATCCGATGTTGTTTGTTGTTCCATAGACGGGTTCAAAATATAATTGCCTTTGTGATAACCCACTTTTGCCGCACCGATCGGGCCTAAAAACGGAATCCCTGAAACAGCCAAAGCTGCCGATGCCGCTACCATTGAAACAATATCCGAATCATTTTTTTGGTCATGCGAAAGAACGGTGCATACGATTTGCACTTCGTTTTTAAACGCATCCGGAAACAGTGGGCGAATCGGTCGGTCAATCAGGCGTGAAATCAAAATTTCACGCTCCGACGGCTTGCCTTCACGCTTATTAAAGCCACCCGGAATTTTGCCGGTGGCATAATATTTTTCCTGATAGTTAACTGTTAAAGGGAAGAAATCCTGATCCGGCTTTGCTTCTTTAGCGGCAACAACGGTGGCAATAACCTCCGTTTCGCCATATTTCGCAACAACAGCGCCGGTTGCCTGACGAGCAATTTTACCTGTTTCTAAAACTAACTTCCTTCCGCCCCATTCCATCTCTTTACGGCATACTTTAAAATCTATCATGTATTTCTTTCCTTTCTAAAATTTTTCTTTTTCCATTCATCTTTTTCCGCACCTATTTTCTTAAATAGGATTTTTTGGGCGGCAAAGCCTTCTCTGCCGCCCGTTTATCTTACTTACGTAAATCAAGTTTCTTGACGATAGCTTGATATCTTTCTTCGCTGGTACTTTTTAAGTGGTCGAGCAAGTGACGACGACGGCTGACCATCTTCATCAAACCTAAACGCGAATGCAAGTCTTTTTTGTGAACATTGAAGTGTTCGATTAAAGCGTTAATTCTGTAAGTCCAAATAGCAATTTGAACTTCCGGCGAACCGGTATCGTTAGCAGAATTACCATATTTTTCAACAATTTCTTTTTTAATTTCATTTGTTATCGACATCAGCATTTTCCTTTATATCAATTAAGTTAAACACGCGAATCGGCGAAATTTTGCGTTCATCGATTCGCACTAATGCAATCAAACAATTTTGGTATTTTGCAAGTGCCAATTGGTTTGTTGTTTTCACATCAAACCCCTTTGGTGACAAGCCTTGTCCCCTCATTAGTTTGAGAGCTTCTTCTGCCGAAACAGCAATCTCCGCGATGTCGCGCAGAGATGTTTCCACCGGCAAAAGAGACTTTCGTCGTTCTTCTACATACTCTATTTTTTCCAAAGAATCCAGTAAAATCGTATCTTTGATTGAAAAATTTCCGCATTTAGTGCGTCTGAGTTCAATTAAATGCCCCACCGTCCCAAGTTTTTGCGCTATATCTTTGCCCAATGTGCGCACATACGTTCCTTTGGAGCATTCTACCTTAAATTTTGCCGAATCATCATATTTCTCCAGCAATTCCAAAGCATAAATCTCTACTTGGCGCGCCGGCATTTCTACCTGTGTGCCTTTACGCGCCAGCTTATAGGCCTGTTGTCCGTTAATCCGAATCGCCGAATACATGGGCGGAACTTGGGTAATGGTACCGATAAATTGCGGCAAAACCGCCGTAATTTCATCGCGGGTCGGAATTTTATCGCAACAAACAACAACCTCACCTTCGGTATCGTCAGTAGAGGTTTGTTCGCCAAATTTCAGCACAAACTCATATTCTTTTTTACCATCTGTCACAAAAGGCACCAGCTTGGTGGCTTCACCAAAGGCAATCGGCAACACGCCGGTAGCAAAGGGGTCGAGCGTGCCGGTGTGGCCGTTTTTATTGGCATGCAACAAATAGCGAGTTTTGCCGACCACTTGCGTCGAACCCATATCACGCGGCTTATCGATAATCAGCCAACCGTTCACATCATCAGCATTTTTGCGTTTCATCTTCCTTTTTCCTTTTCTTTTTTCTAGCCCGCCGAGCAAGCTTTGTCAAACAAAAAGCAATAATGCCGTTTTTAATTGATTCAACATAATGTTTGACTCTGCAAAAAAATAGCACTATTACTTTTATATTATCAGAACTAAGGACTTTGATTATGAGAAAAATATTCACTTCTGCATTTTTTACACCGATTGTTTTCACGACTTTGTGGGCAACAATGGTTACAGTTATACTGTTTTTTTATCCGGAGCAAAAATTTAGCATTACCGAAGATGGTGCACTGATTGATATCATTACCAATGTCGGCTATGTTTTGATGATTGCGCTTATGTTATTTTTAGCTAAGGATTATCGTGAAAAAACAACCAGCTGGGGAATATATTTGTTTTTAGGTATTGCCGCATTTTTACGAGAAGGTGGCATCCAGCATCATCTATCTAAAACAGATACCACACCTTTTAAGAGTCGATTTTTCTTAAATCCGGATAATCCGATTGGCGAAAAGATAGTTTTCGGACTGATTTTGCTCCTGATTTTCGGAGTTGTGGGATATCTTGCAATTAAATACACAAAACATCTTATAACATCTTTTTTCAAACTTAACCCTGTTACGTGGTCAACAGCCGTATTTTGCGTTGTTTTGGTTTGTGCCAAATTCGCCGATCGCTATCCGTCTAATTGGCGCGATGCGCACGGCAACCAATCTCTTCCGCGCGAGCAAATGGATTTCTTCTCGCTAATGGAAGAGAGCTTGGAAATGTTTTTACCTTATCTGGTTATGATAATAATGCTGCAATACCACATTTTGCTATCATCTAAAGATAAAGTTAGGATAAAAGACAAATAATAAGCCGCTTACTTTATCACTTTCAAAAATTCGGCTTCTGACAGGGTTTTTATCCCCAATTCGGTGGCTTTTTTGGCTTTACTGCCGGCATCGGCACCCACAATAACATAATCGGTATGGTTTGATACCGAACCGGCCACTTTCGCCCCCAATTTTTGCGCCAATGTTTTGGCTTCCGCGCGCGTCATCTGCTCCAATGTGCCGGTAAATACTACTGTTTTGCCGCTAAACGGCGAATCTGCCACTTCATCATCAACAAATTCTTCAATTTTTACATATTGCCGCAATTCTCTGATAATCCGCTGATTATGCTCTTCTTCAAAAAACGCTACGATATCTTCCGCCATATTACCGCCGATACCGTCTATCGCCACCAATTTAGCCGTTTCTTTGTTGACCATATCGTTTTGAAAATCGTCAAACGTGCCGTAGTTCTTGGCAAGCATCAATGCCGTTGCCGCGCCGACTTGCGGAATCCCCAACGCATAGATAAAGCGCGGCAGACTGATGTTTTTCCGCGCCTTAATCGCCGCGAACAGTTGCTCGACCGATTTTTTGCCCCAACCCATACGATTTTCCAAATGCAGACCTTCGCTTTTTGAAAAATTAAATAAATCCTGCGGCTCATCAGCACCGTTACGCTGTTCCAGTGTGAAGATGTCTACCGGATTTTGCAAAATACCGGCGGTATAAAACTCATCAACCACCTTATCTCCTAGGCCGACAATATCAAATGCTTCCTTGGAAACAAAATGTCGCAAATGCTCCTTGGCCTGTGCCGGACAAGTTAGCCCGCCGGTGCAACGCCACGCCGCTTCGCCTTCTTCGCGCACCGCATGCGCTCCGCATTCCGGACATTTATTCGGAAAAACATACGGCACCGCGTCATCCGGACGCATACCGAGCTTCACTGCCACCACTTGCGGAATCACATCACCGGCACGTTGCACCACCACCATATCGCCAATGCGGAAATCTTTGCGCTTAATTTCATCTTCGTTGTGCAACGTGGCGTGCGAAACAATTACTCCACCCACGTTAATCGGTTCCAAATCGGCAACCGGCGTCAATACCCCCGTGCGCCCCACTTGGATACGAATATCTTTAATCCGCGTCAATGCCTGTTCGGCCGGAAATTTATGGGCAATCGCCCAACGCGGTGTGCGGGTTAAAAAGCCCAAGCGCTCTTGCAAGGCAATCGAATTAACCTTATACACAATACCGTCAATATCATACGGTAAAGAGGCGCGAATTTTCATCATCTGTTCAAAATTGTCTTCGATTTCTTTGAGCGACCGGCACAATTTATTAAGCGGATTTACCGGAAATCCCCATTCATGCAACTTAGCAAAAAATTCTTCTTGCGTTTGCCACTGCGGCGCTGAGACTTCGCCCCAAGTATATGCCCAAATGCTGAGTTTGCGCTCGGCGGTAATTTTCGGATCAAGCTGGCGGAGCGAGCCAGCGGCGGCATTGCGCGGATTGGCAAACGGCTTTTTACCTTGCACCACGGCGCGTTCATTGAGTGCCAAAAAATCGCTCTTTGCCATATATACTTCGCCGCGCACTTCCAAAATTTGCGGCACACCGGCCGGAAGCTGTTGCGGCAGTTGTGAAATCGTCCGCAAATTGGCGGTAATGTCTTCACCGACCACACCATCGCCGCGAGTAGCTCCGCTTACAAACTTGCCGTTTTCATAGCGTGCCGAAAAAGATAAGCCGTCGATTTTCGGTTCGGCCATAAATTCAAGTTCTTCCGCCGTGTTCAAAAAGCGCTTTACGCTCATCACAAAATCGTCAACTTCTTCAATGGAAAACACATCACCGAGCGAGAGCATCGGGAAGCGGTGGGTAATTTTATTAAACTTGCTCTGTACCGCTGCGCCCACACGTTTTGAAGGGCTGTCTGCCCTAATGAGTTCCGGAAACTTAGCCTCTATTGCCGCATTATAGTGCTTCAGTTTATCATATTCGGCATCTGTAAGATAAGGCTCATCGTTTTGGTAATAGGCATTGTCGGCACGGGCAATCTCGGTGGCCAAACGTTCCAGTTCGGCTGCGGCTTCCAGCGGGGTTAATTTTGTTATATCTTCCATCTTTTCTCCCTAATGCCTGTTATTTATTCATACTCTGCATTTTATAAAAATGCGCATACGCACCATGGCGCTTCAACAACTCATCATGCGAGCCTTCTTCAACGATTTTTCCGTTATCCATGACTACCAATCTATCCATTTCTCTG
The DNA here is from genome assembly GCA_902763155.1 of uncultured Pseudomonadota bacterium. Classification (GTDB taxonomy): domain Bacteria; phylum Pseudomonadota; class Alphaproteobacteria; order RF32; family CAG-239; genus RUG410. Next base: position 310,619 of record CACWQS010000002.1, read on the forward strand.
AGGGTGGAAAGCCGATGAGCAATGGCTATAACCGTTTTCCCGCGCATCAATTTTTTGAGCGATTTTTGAATATACATCTCGCTTTCGCTATCAAGTGCCGATGTGGCTTCGTCTAAAATCAAAATCGGGGCATTTTTCAATATGGCACGGGCAATGGCAATGCGTTGTCGCTCGCCGCCGGAAAGCATTACCCCGCGTTCGCCGACTTTGCTGTGATAGCCATGCGGAAGTTGGCGAATAAATTCATCGGCATAAGCTGATTTTGCCGCCTTAATTACTTCTTCATCGCTTGCTTTAACATTACCATAGCGGATATTTTCTATAATGGTGCGATTAAATAGCGTGGTGTCTTGCGGAATAACGGCAATTTGCGCCCGCAAACTGTTTTGCATGACTTCCCGAATATTTTCACCGCCGACCGTAATTCTACCATCGCTGACATCAAAATAGCGCACCAAAAGCTTTATCAGCGTTGATTTACCGCTGCCGGAATGTCCGACCAAACCGACTTTTTCGCCTGATTTAATTTTTAGGTTGAAGTTCTTAAACAGGTCTTCTTTTCCGTTGTAGTGATATGTTATGTTATCAAAGTTGATGGCTCTGCCGCGCATTTTGATTTTGTGTGCGTTCGGTAAGTCTTGTATTTGGCAAGGCTGAAATACCAATTCCAAACCATCTTTAACTTGTCCATAGGCTCGCGAAAATTCGCCGGCTAACCAGCCGAAGCCATACATATCGTGCACCATACGGCTGATAAGTGTAAAACAAAGTAACACACCTTCAAGCGGCAAATTGAATTTGAACCAAAAATAAAAAATTAGGCATATATATATTATACGCATAAAATCAAAGCAACTGTTTCCCAGCCAGTTATAAACCGAATCTTGCTTCATTTCCAATTGTTCGGCGCGTACGGCTTTGCGCAAACTGCTATAAAAATAGCGTTTTTCATAAAAATAATTGGCAAAACTTTTTAACAAATCGCTATTAGTTACCGTATCAATAAAAATACCTTCCGTCTCACTCATTAAGTGCGCTCGTGAATAGGCATATTTACCAACCCGATAACGGATAAAACACGCAACAATAATAAAAATAATGTTCATTGCTGCAAAAATAAGTCCGAGCCAAAAATTGACATACATAATAAAAGCTATGCTGACAATAACCCCAATAAGCGGGTTAACAAAAGCAAAAGCTGCCATTCGGCAAATTTGTGCTGTGCCACTGACCACATTTTTAACTTTTGCGGCAATTTTGCCCGACATTTCTTCTTGAAAAAATACTATAGAATGATTATGCACTAATTTAAATAAATCTTTAAAAATCAGACTGTTAAAGTATGGCAAAAAACGCGATTGGGCAACACGAACAACCAGATCAAGCAGGCTGTCTAAGGCAATTAGCAATACATAGATTGCTAGCGCCGTAATAATGTGTTGCAAAACTGCGGAATCTTCAACATAATCAGGCAACAGACCTAAAGCATGCGCCATATAAAAAGCCTCAAAACGTAAAATAATCGCATGGCTGATTACAGACAGCATAATAATACCTGCCAGCAGTTTTGTTTTACGCAAATATTTAAAGATAAAGGTGAAAACGTTCACGACTACAACATCTCCTTGTGGCGTTTTTTGAGCTGTGAGAGCTTATCGCTCACTGTTCCGGCATCGCGTCCGGCAACCACCAAACGTTCATACATTTTTGCAATTTCACGTTCCAAATATGCAGTTTCCATATCGGCTACTAAAGCCTGTTTTTCTTCTTTTGTGCCATTTTTTTCTATGTACTCCACTTCCTCTAAACAATCTTCTACATTTTTTCCGTAGATTTTATTTTGCATAATATAATATGGTAATTTATAAACGAGTAAACGCGCATTGATATAGGTTTCTTTGCCTGAAGAACATCTGTTGCATATTTTTTTCAAAAGTCGGAAAGCTATTTCCAGCTCTTCTGCATTATCAACCACAATAAATGGTATCGGTTCTGCAAAACCTTCGGTGGCAATCAATTTCAAAAACTCTAATAAATGATGAAAATAACCGTTAATATTATATATAATAAACGGTTTCATCGGCAATAAACCGTCTTGCATAGCCACACAGTCGTAAGCCAGTTCGTCCAGCGTACCTACACCTCCCGGTGCAAATACCACATAATCGGCTTTGAGCAATTTTTGCTTACGCTCTTCCAAAGTGCGCGTTACGATTACATCCATTTTTGCAATCAACTCATCATCACTCGGATAGAGTTTATAATATTCTTTGGTCGTAATACCTTGAATAGGGGCACCGTTTCTTTGTTCTTTAGCGTTCCAACCGTCTAAAACACCGCGCGCTACCGCTCCCATGATTCCTCTGTTGGAAAGACCGAAATCGAGCTTAAAATCCATTTTAATGATTTTTTGCCCCAGAAGATAAGAGTCTTCAATATATTGCGGATCATTACCGGAACGCGAACCACCGGCAACAAAAACCCTGATTCCGGCTTTGCTGTTTTCGGCTTTGAAACGCTCAATAACCTTGTCTTCGGCTTTGGCCTTAAAATGTTTTTGGCTTACCTGAATATGCGGTTCATCGATTCGGTCATGTTTCATGGCTTATATCTCCTCAATATCTCCTTTTGCCTGATTGGCATAAAATTCGGCAACATATTGCTCTAATGTATCACTTTTTATGGCATTTCGCAACCCCCGCATCAAACGCTCATAGTAGCTGATATTATGCCAAGTCAGTAACATCACCCCCAATATTTCGTTGCATTTATGCAAATGGTGTATGTAAGCACGCGAATAATGCGAACAAAGCGGACAATCACACCCTTCTTCCAGCGGGCGTGGATCCTCACGGTGGCGAGCATTACGCACATTTATCGGTCCGTATTTTGTAAACGCTTGTGAAGTTCGTCCCGAACGTGTCGGCATAACGCAGTCAAACATATCAACTCCGCGCAACACCGCTCCGACAATATCATCAGGTCTTCCCACTCCCATCAGGTAGCGCGGTTTATCTTCCGGTAACATCTGCGGTGCATAATCAAGCACTTCAAACATTTTTTCCTGTCCTTCACCAATCGCCAAACCGCCGATGGCATAGCCGTCAAAGCCGATTTTTTTCAGTGCCTCGGCCGATTCTTCACGCAAGTCCTTAAATACATTACCTTGCTGAATGCCGAAGATACCATACCCCTCGCGGTCGATAAAGGCATCTTTACTGCGCTTGGCCCAACGCATAGACATCCGCATTGATTTTGCACAAACATCATAAGTGGAAGGATAGGGGGTGCATTCGTCCAAGCACATAGTGATGTTTGAATCCAGTTTGTGCTGAATTTTCATTGATTCTTCCGGCGACAAAAAATACTTTGTGCCATCAACATGCGAACGGAAGGTAACTCCTTCTTCTTTAAGTTTTCTTAAACCACTCAAACTCATCACCTGAAAACCTCCGGAATCGGTCAAAATCGGCTTATCCCAATTCATGAATTTATGCAGTCCGCCCATTTTTTCAACCAAATCTGCTCCCGGACGCAACATTAAATGGTAAGTATTTCCAAGCAAAATTTCTGCCCCCGTTGCCGCCACACTCTCCGGCATCATCGCTTTTACCGTAGCGCAAGTCCCCACAGGCATAAATGCCGGCGTATTCACTACGCCATGCTTTGTAATCAAACGTCCCAACCGGCTTTTACCGCTTTTTTTATCTATTTCAAACTTCAGTCCCATATTTTTTCCTTTTTATTGCTTATAAACTTTACTTCCAAACGGCACGGTATGCCCGATTCCTTTACGCAAAAGGCTGCTTTGTATAAAGCCCATCTCACCGTTATCAAGAATAACTTTGAACCACTTTTTATCAGGAGTATAGCCAAATAAACGCACGGTCTGCCCTTCATAACCTTGTGTCATTTGTTGGTAGCGCACATCAGGTCCGTGGTAAATAATGCTGTCTTTAGCCAGATAATACAAATATTGCTTATCATGAATATTGCTATCTACTCGCATCAGATGTGTATCAACCATATCATCTGCCATCAATTGCCCATCTATTTCCAGCAGCTTAAAATATCCGTCCGGCAAATAAACCGAACTGATTTTTCCCCCGATAAAACACAAAAGCAGAGCTCCGAGAATCAGCGGGATAATGCTTTGTCGTATTTTAAGTTCCTTAGCTTGCCATTTAGGTAACTTTATGGCTTTTTGCGGGTGAAAATTAAGCTCTTGAATGTAATGTGTAAGTTGAGTTTGCGCCTCTGCATAATTTAACTTTTCGGCCAGCATATAAGCTTGATTGGCATAAATCCACGCCATCTCGATATTATTTTCTTGCCCGTAAGCTACTGCATTATGCACCAAAAGTTGTAAATTATCATTATCTTCGGCTTTTACTGCTTGAAAATTGTATTTAATGGCAGCAAAATTTTTCCAGAAAGCATCAGGAGCCCACCACCCTTTAAACCAATTAGCACGAGAAGTGCGTCCGACCATTTTCATAGCCTCACGAAAGTTGCAAATATCTTTCGTTTCCGCTACACGACTACCTTTAATATCAGGTAACACTTTTCTTTGCCGTAATACACGCAGAGCTGCATCATCTTTGCCTGCTTGATTTTTATAAATTTTAAGCGAACCCAATGTCGGAAAATTTTTTGCATTATAAACTAAAGAAAGCAAATCGTATTGTCGGCGCAGGGGCCTGTCTTTCAAAACATCATAGGCTACCGATACTTTTTGAAACATCTCCAGAGCATTAGCGGCTTCATTATGATCCGGATGCCAAAATTTAGCGCGTTCATAATACTTGCGCTTTATTTCCGCAATATCGTCGCTTGGCTCAGCGGTTAAAATTTTATAATATCCCAAAGCATCAAACAATTGTTTCATCTATTGTTTCTCCTTTGATTATTTTTTCGGCAATTTGCATCACATCTTCGGCGGCTTCTGAATTTGGATAACGATTAAGCAATAAAGCATGATTACGAATGGCGTCGCGCACCCGTGTATCACGGCGAATTACTCCCAAAAGTTCAGGTGTCCATTCAACATATCTCTCGCAAGCATGCCGCAAAGTATTGTATGTGCGCAATCCTTCTTCGTAAGAATGGGCATAATTAACTAAAATTTGCAAAGATTTGTAGCTAAAGCGAATATTATTATTTTGCAAAAAGTTGTATGTATTGACCAAATTAGAGGGGTCTCCGGTACAAACCAGAATCAAATTTATATCTTGTGGCATCAGATGTTTGATAATCTTCTCCGAAGGAGGTAGATCAACTACCACATATTGATAATTTTGCGCCGTGATCAATAAGTCGTCGCGCAAAATCTGTAGCCTTCCGACCGGTAAATCTTCCAATAAATCGCTACCGGCAGAAGCGGTCAGCATATCAAATTTACGCTTATTAAGATGAGTAATCGCCTGATTAAAAGTCAAGGTGCCGTTAACTACTTCGTTAAGCGTTTGTTTTTCCGGTGTCCCGAGTTGGAAATCAATGTTTGATAATCCTCCACCGGCATCAAACAGCAAAACACTGCATTTCTGTATATTCAAGGCGTGCGCCAAAGTTGAGGCAAGCCACGTCTTTCCCATACTGCCCACTCCCGAAGTTATGGCAATTATGTTGTGTGCGTGTTGTAAAAACAAATTTTGATCTATATCTATCATTTTGCGCTTTTAAAATTTCTTTTACACAATAATACAAAACTATTGTTTTTATAGCAAAGAATTAAAATCTTTTTAACACAATTTATTTATAATAACAGCCAGAAGGTGGTATCTGATATGAAAAAGACAGGCATTATATGGATATTTTTCGTAGTTTTGTTTGTAAATATGGCTACAATAGCTTTGGCACAACATAACACAATGGTCAAAAAGATTGATTATATGAACGATAAACTGACAATAGTCGGGATGAATGATTTTATGCCGTTTTCAGACTATGTAGAGGGAAAAGCGTATGGGAGCAGAATTCTAAGAAGTGCATTTCTAAATCCTTTAGTGAATACTTTAAAAAGCCATTCTGTTATATGGGAACCTGCTCATTTCAATTCGTTTAATAATCCTAAATATGACCAGCTTGCATTTAAAACTCGATTCGGTGAATACAATATATTTTTGGGTGCTTATGCCCATACTAAAAAATTTGTGGGTTTGGAACTGATATATCCGGCTGTTGTTTCTAATCCGATACACATTATTTCCTTACCGGAAAATTCGGAAAAAATCAAAAATATGGATACACTTAAAAATCTTCGAGGGCTTGTTGTTGATGCAGAGGCTTACGACGATTTCAGTGCCCGTAAAATCGAAGAACTAAATGTTACCCATGTAGCAACTTCGTATGAAGCATACGAAAAATTGTTTACAGAGCAGGCTGATTATATAATCGGAGGACTTTATTATAACCGGATGATGTCCAGTCGTTACGGCCTAGATCCTTTTTTGAGTTATTCAAAACAACCTTTATTTAAAATTCCTGTTTTTGTAGCTCTTTCCAAGAGCACCCCGAAATTTTCGCTTTATAAGAAAGCTCTTGAAAAAGCATTTTCTGATCCTAATTTTGGCAATGAGGTAAAGGCGGAAATTTTGCGTATGGTTGAAGATGAATTGACTCAAAATTCCGGTATAGTGCCACCGTCATTTGTTCGTAAGGATGAAGAAAAGGTTGAAGTTCCGATTATTGAAGATCAGCAAAAACCACATGGTCATGTAATTGAGCAAAAAATAGAAACAAAAAGTTTTGATGAAGTTTTAGAGGGAATATAGGAGGGTAAAATGGTTCTTTTAGTTCATAACAGTGTTTTACCGCAATGCCGCAAAATTCGTATTTTGATGGCGGAAAAAAGAATGTTGTTTGTTTTAAAAGAAGAAAATCCGTGGAATTTATCTAAAGATATATTAAAAATAAATCCGGCCGGCGAGTTGCCTATTTTTATCTATGATGGTAATATTATTGCCGGAAACTATGCTATTACCGAATTTTTGGAAGAAACCTATACTCAAAATCGACTCATTCAAGGTAATAATAAAGATCGTGCTGAGGTAAGACGCTTGGTTGATTGGTTTGATAACAAATTTTATCGCGATGTTTATCAATACATCGCCGGTGAGAAGATCTACAAGCGTTTTATGTTGCGTCAATCACCGGAATCCAAGCGCATTAAAGCCGGTATAAATAACCTGCGCTTCCATTTGGAATATATTGATTGGTTAGTAGAACGTAATAATTATTTGGTTGGTGCCGAACTTTCAATGGCCGACATCAGTGCCGCGGCTGAGCTTTCAATAATAGATTATTTGGGAGATGTGCCGTGGGAAGAATATAAAAATGCCAAATTGTGGTATTCAAAAATCAAATCTCGTCCGAGCTTTAAAGATATTTTGAATGATCGCATTAAAGGCGTTTATCCGTCAAAACACTATGCAGATTTGGATTTTTAACATGAAACGAGCAGTAATATATATTTCTCTGACTTTAGCAACCATTGCCACAGGTGCGTGTTCAAAAGGTAAGGGGCAAGTAATTTATAATTGGGAAAGAGAGAATACCGGTATATCCAAATTTTCGCGCGATCACTCAGAATGTCTGCGTGAGGCCGAAGGGTGGTTTTATATTCCTGATTTCGCCAGCTGGTTTTATTCGGAAGAGTATCGTTATGATATTCACGTAGATTGGCATAAAGAAAAAGGTATATGGGCAAGCTATGTTCCGTATCGAGGAGCTACTCCGGTTTTAGTCAATTCTATTCGTGATTCTGCGCGTTCCGATCCTAAAACTTATCGTCTATGTATGGAAAAGAAGGGGTATTGGCATCGCCGCTACAATCTGCCGACAGTAACCAATATTTTTGTATATAAGCCGCAAAAGCCGAGCGATACTATTCCTTTTGCCGATTATAATTACTAATAATCTTAAATAAAAACGAAGCCCGCCTTGCTAAGAAGCGGGCTTTAATGTTATGAATAGTTGAAAATAATTTTTAGAACTTGTAACCTAAGTTCAGTAAATAGTATGGATTGCGTTTTTGCTCCAGCGGAGCATTAGCTTCAGCTTCAATTGAAAACTGCTTGTATTGATATTTTGCCTTTAGGCTCATCAAACCAAAATCTCGCTCTAAACGTTCATCTGTTATATCATATGAACCAACCATATCGCTGACGGTCGCAGAAGTATGGTATCTGTCGCCAAATTCATGATAATATTTACCACCGGCGCCCAGCTTAATACTTTGCGCTTCGTCAATATTAAACATCTTAGCCACATCAATTCCGAGAGCCGACTGTGCTGAAAGCATATTCTTGCCCTTTATCTTCAATCCGCCGTTGCTTTCATCTATGTCGTCCACATACATACCTGTCAAATTAAAGCCGACATTTGGCGTTACCTCAAACATTCCGACATCTATGGTATGCTTTAGCGCTGTATCGGCACCATAGTAATATTCTTCGGTATTTCCTTTATACCACTTATCAGCACCTTGACGACGATAATGTCCGTAACCGGCGCCTCCTTTCAATTTAAGCATTGCAATAGTGTTATTTTGTGTATATGTTACCGGCGCAAAGACCTCAGCCATGTTATTATAGCGCTTAGAACCATCATCAAACTTACTGTTTGAACGAGCCAAAACCACACCTAAACCGCCACGTGTGCGCAAATCGGCAGCGCGTGTATCTAACCAACCGTAAACGGCCGTAGTATTATCTTTATAGCCGCTCAAATTCTTTTTGCCGCCGACTTTATTATTGAAATTTACCGCATTGAAAGAAGCACGATGTTCTTTATCGGTGGCGGTGGCAATTTCATCATCAATTTCCAAATTGATAGTGCGCTCTATATCCAAATTTTGCTTTATGAAGTTTGGCACAATATTTCGACCAAGCCCCTGATTAACAGCGGTATCAAATTGGCTTTGCGTGCTGGAGGTTCTAAACACTCTGAACAGACTTTTACCACGTTGTGCCGTGTAGTTTTCTGCTAAGAAATCGGATGTATTCGCATCTTCAACAATCTCATCAAACGGACGCAAACTCATAACAACATTGGTGTTTCCTTCATCATTTACAGCAGTAGAAGCATCAAACATATAAGAGTCGGACACAACTTCAATACCATTATCTTTACCTACAAACGAATTTTCATTAACGTATGTGGTTTCAAAACCATCTGCCACAATACTGGCATCGGCATGCACCGTTCCGCTAAACGATTCGGCCACATACTGTCCGCCGCTGGCTAAAATATTTTGGGTACTATCAGTTCCGTTGTTTCCAAAGTCAACAGTATTTGCACTTACGATAGTGCCGGAGTTTATCAAGTTGATATTAGCTCCAATCCCTTGTGCAGTTTGGATAAGCGAAATTGATTGCGATGTGTTGTCTTCCTCATCATCAAACCATACGAAATCGTTCATACTTGCCGGACTATTGGAAGAATTTTTATCTACTAATTCGCTGTCAGGTTTTTCCCATGGCCCGCTACCACTGCCGGTTACTAATTTACTTGCTCCGCCGTCTGTAATCTTTGTGCCATCTCTATAATATTTTCCGGTGGGTTCATCGTCAACAATTTGTGGTTCCAATGAGTAATCTTTATAAACATAGATAGCAACGCTGTTGTCGCCGATGGTAATAGTGCCGGAATTGACTATATCAACTTTTGTGTCATAACTGCTTACCTCTACGTGAATTCCGTGCGAATTGTCGCCTACGGTAATATTGCTTGAATTAATGACAGAAGCAGGATCTTTTGCCCAGATACCATAACTGTTATTGCCGACGGTGATTGAACCTTTGTTTTCAATTTTGGTGGCACTTGAGCCGGCATAAATACCATAATTGCCCGTGCCGTTTAACAATATCGCCCCCCCATTTGTAATTTTATCTACGCTACCGGTCTCATCTACTCGTATACCATAGCTGTTATTTCCATTGATGGTAATTTGATCAGAGTTTGTAAATGTTCCAACACCGCTGTTAGCTACATACATAGCAGTATTATTATCACCGGTCATGTTAATAATCTTATTGTTGTTAAATGTTCCGCTACCATTCGTATACATTGCAACTGCCGAATCACCAACGGTGATAATTGAGCCGTTGTTTGTTAATGTGCTGCCCGAATTACCATACATTGCATATCCGTTGCCTGAATATAGGAAGATATTATTATTGTTCGTTAATGTGGAACCGGTGCTATTAGAATGCATTGCATCACCGCCGGAATACATATTAATAACCCCATTGTTAGTAATATTACCACTGTTTGTAATAATTCCGTAGTTGCTTGTAGCACTACTGTTAATGCTCCCCATAGTGATGATGCCGTCGGCATCATTTGTTACATCACCTGATGTCGTAACTTCTATGCCTTTACTGCCGTTAGCATTAGCCGATAGGGAAATAGCGGCGCTGTTTAACACTCCGCTGCTCATCGAACTGACTTGGATACCGGTTCCGTTCGAATTATTGATAGTGATGTTGCCGGAGTTTGTCAGTGACGTCCCATTGCTGGCTTTAATACCAAAACTGCCGCCGGAACTGTTATTTAAAGTAATTGTTGCACCATTTGTTACATTTTTGACCGTGCCGCTATTAATACCTATTCCGACACTGCCGTTAACAGTTATTGAGCCTTTGGTTTCTATGCTGTTACCGGATTGTGCTAAAATACCTACACTGTCGGTAGAAGTTCCGTTGCTCAGTGTGATGCTTCTACTGCTTTTAACTGTATCAACACTTCCGCTGCTGATACCTACACCCCCGTTACCGTAAATATTGATATTACCGGTATTGTTAATCAATGTACCTTCTTGCGTATCAATACCCACAGCATTACTGTTATAAACTAAAATATCTCCGTTATTGCGAACAGTATCAATCGTTTGTGCTTTAACCGCGGCTCCGCCTTGTTTATTTGTCCCACTCTTTCCTAAAATTAGTTTTCCGCCTGATATGTTCAATAATGTAAGTTTTTGATCGTCTTGTTCAGGATTACTGCGCACGGCGTAGCTGTCAGCACCCAGTGCCGCAATTTCTCCCGAGTTAGTTATGCTGTTGTTTCCCGTTGCATAAACGGCGGTTCCATCATCATTAAAAGCCGTAATATATTTGCTGTTCTCAAGCGTCGTCGAGCCTTTGGCATAAATAGCGTAAGTTTTGTCGGATTTATTGTAAACATTAATTGTGCCCTTGTTGGTAATGGTGCCGGTGGAATCTTCGTCAGATAATATACCATAACTATTGTCTACCGGTTCATTAACTGTTCCCACATTTATAATACCATTGTTTCCGTTGGTTATATCGCCGTCATCGTCAATTTCCAGTGCCCAACTATCATCATGTAAAACATTTAATGTGGCATTATTGTTAATTGTTCCGCCGTTGGCGTAAATAGCTGTGCTCTTCGGATTATATAAATTTACCACACCGGTATTAGATATATCGGCTTCGCCTTCGGAATATATAGCATAACCTTGTTCGGCATTTTCGGCAGTATCGTTATAAAAATCGATGGTTCCGCTATTGGTAACACTCGAATCCTGACTGCCTTCGGCAACATAAACGGCGTGGCTGTTTTTAACTCCTTTTTGAGCAGTTCCTACTTTAATGGTTCCGCTGTTGGTAACATTAGCACTACCGCCAATATAAATACCGTTTGTATCGTCGGTATATACATTTATATCTTGCATATTATCAATAGTGTCTTGACCTAATGTATAGATTCCTGCCCCGCGAGTCTTGGTATAAACGTTAATTTCACCTTTGTTTTCGATTTCGGCTTTAGCATCTGCCGTGGTAAAGAAACCGTAACCGGTAGTAATAGAATTATCTTTTTCCCCCTCGCTTTTGGCTCCGACATTTATTATACCGGTGTTTTCATTACGGGCATCAACCGTGCCATCGATATATATGGCAATATTTTCATTGCCTTGCATGTCTATAGTTCCGCCGTTACGCAAAGTGGAACGACCGGAAGCATACATACCTATAGAACGCTTAAACACCGATTTTATAGTTCCGTTCTTTTCGTTTAACATACTGGCATTGCCGGTCGAATCATTTGCCATCGCTGCAGCAAAATCGGTTTTTGTTTCTATTGAGCCGCTGTTAGATATATAAGCATTGTCCTTAGTGTCGGCAGCCAAATACATACCCACATTGTTGGTTACATTATCTATACCTTCCAAGTCGCGGTTTTCAATCGTAATTTTACCTTTGTTAATCCCTATTCCTTGTGCCGTGTCAACATTCATACCACTTACAAAAGAAGCATCATAAATGGTAATATTGGCTCCGACATCATTTAAGATACGTTCGGTGGTGGAGGTTGATGAAGCTATCTCATTACCTAGAGTTCGCGGTTTGGTATTCATTACCGAGATTCCGATAATCGGCGAATAATTAACGAACGGATTACTGACATCAGTGCTTGGTTCGGTCTGGCTTAAATCTCCATTTGGAGTAGCGCCGTATAAAATATCTTTTTGATTAATAAGCTGGCTGTATGCTCCGCCGAAAACAACCGTATCCACGGCATCACGGTGCACATGAATGGTGCCGTTGTTATAAAGCGGGGTTGCTCCCCCAAAATCATTCTGCATAGCCATGGATTTATGCGAGTAAATATCAATCGTGCCATTATTTGTCAGCGTTGCATACGGTGTTCTTATACCGTTGGCATACATGGCAATATTATTAGTATATCTGGTTCCGACCTCAGCACCCAAGATAATATTTCCTTCATTAACCAGTGATCCGCTGTTGAAAGATGTCATGCCGTAACTATTACTGACTTCCATAGTAATAGTTGCATCTGCACTATTGGTCAAAATCGGAATAAGCCTTGTATACAAAGATGAAACCGAACCTGAACCTTCTACCGAAAGCATACCGTAGTTGACACGGTTGTTTAAATTTGATGTTGTTATAGAAATCCGGTTACTATTGGTAATTTTACCGCCATGTACCGACTGCATTCCCGCAGACACATCTATTGCTTCACCCGAACCATTATCATTCAGCTTAATGTCTATATTACCATAATTAAAAGCGTTGGTGTTTGCATCTGCGCGCATACCGACTACCCCGCCTAATCCTTTACGCAAAGCAGTATTTGAAGAAGAAGTATAATTGCCGGTATAATCTATCTCAATATCTCCGTAATTTTGCAATAAAACCTGTTCGGCACGATTGATATTTTGGGAACCGTTCAGAAAATAATAATCCAAATAGCTTCCCATGCCGACCAGCTCAATAGCCACATTAGCCTCAGAACCGGCACTCCCATCACCGGCAGTCAATCTGATTTTTCCGCTGCCTGTGTTGACGACATTTATGGTATTGGTATTAAGATCCTTACCTTCATTTATAATCATGGCTTCCATACCTATCATAGAACCGGCAATAGCGGTTGCAGTTCCTTCGGTATTTAGGGTAGCCGAACCCTGAATCTCTCCATTATTGGATATGAAAGAATTTGTATCGGCATACATGCCGACTATAGTGTCATTTTCTTCCGTACCGGAAAAACTCATTTTTATTCCGTTTGTTTGCGCAGCTGAATCTAAGCCGCTACCATTATTGATTGCCGAAGAAGACTCACTTGCTACCATACCTATGGAAGCATTATCGGTATCAATTTTTATATATCCGTCGTTAATAACTTTGCTTTCTCCCATGGCGTCCATTGCGATTGTTCCGCCACCTATTTGCAACAATGTGTCAACCGCATTGGTATAGGTTGCACCTTTGTCTGCCTTTAATACAATATCAAGATACTCGGCATTTTTCAAAACGTTATAATTGAAATCAATGCCGGAAATCATACTGGTGTTGCTGTTGGTATGGCGTAACAACTGATTGTTTGTAGTATTTTGGGTTGCTGTTCTCATCACTACCGCTTTTGTTCCGGCATAGGCTCCCAAACTGTTGTACGCCTCTTTTTCATTAGAAGATCCGCCACCGTGGCCACCGCCACCACCACCTAATGACAGCGCTAAAATTACACCGCCTGCTAACAAAGCCCCGCCGGTCCACCATACCCATGGTGCTATCCGATATTTTTCTCGCCCTAAGGCACTATAAGCTTCACGAGAATTTGCTGTCATCGGCACAGCACTTGAGCGTTCAACAAAATTATCATAGCCAATTATACGTTGGGTGCAAGGGTGTCTCGGATTAGCCCCTGCCGCCCGAAAAGCATTGTATGTATAAGTATCACGTCGTTTGGCTGCCACGCATAAACCGGTATCGCCGCTACGATTGACCGCGTCAATATTTAAGCCGCGATATACCGAAGCACGCAAAGCCTCAACATCGCCTTTTTGCGCCAATGAATACATCTTATTAAATGATTCCGGAGGTAATCCCCAAGCACTTGCTTCTGACGGAATAGTGGACAGTAGAAACGAATAAATCGTTATGCCGCAAATCGTTTTTACAAACAACGCATTTCTAAACATTGCGAACCTTTCAGATACAGTTTTACATTGTTATCCTAAGGGTAAAGATTTAAGTTTTAGTTAAAAATAAAGTTCTAAATATTGTGATTTACAATTTTTTGCAGACTTATACCTTATGTTCCCAAACTCCGCGTTCAGTCTGTTGCCAATAGTTAACTTCAAATCCGGCATCTTTGCATGTTTTCCATAATTGACGTGCCTGATTGAGTGCTTCTTCACTGTTACCGTCAAAAATATTAAAAATGCGCGAAAAACCGGTTGCTTGTTTGGGTTCAATTTCTGCTCCGTCAACTAAAAATAAAAAAGTTGCATGATTCGGATTATCTGTTTCCGCCGTCAGCCAAATCGGCTGTTTTTCCGCAAAACCGTCTTTTTTAGAACCGTGTGGCAAAAAACTCTCATCATTGAATGTCCATAACAGGCTGTTTAAAAATTCAACTCTCTCTACAGTACCGACTTTTACTATAATCTTTTCTCCGGTTTCATACGCCTTACTTAAAAGTTTAGGTAAAACCTCGTCCAAAGTTTGTTTTTGTAAATGATAAAAATCTACACGTGTCATTTTGTAGCTTCCAATTTTAAGGTAACAACATCAAGATTGCTTGCTCCGCTTTTAATTTTTAATTCTATTTGCCCTTTATCGTAGCTTTCCTTAAGTTTAATCCTTAAATCTTCCTCACCGAAAATTTTTCTATTATCAGCGGCAATTATCCTATTGCCTATTTCAAAACCTTTAATTGCTAATTCGGCGTCAGGAGCTATTTCGGTAATAATAAATTCCTGCGCTTTTTCATCATAGTAGGCCTTAATTTGCAAATCGGTAAATTCTACGGCTTTAGCCAGTTGTTCTTGGCTAAGTCCCAAATCCTCTACGCTTTGCGGATGGAAAATTCCCTCCGGATCGGTTTTTTTGTTTTTATCCTGGGGCATTTGTGCCATTGTTAATTCAAATGGTAAAATTTCACCATCGCGCCGCACTACCGCTTTCAGCTTTGTCTGCGGTTTGATTGCGGCAACTTCGGCAGAAAATAAACGAGGGTTTTTAAGAGAAATATTATCCATACGTTCTATGATATCACCCACTTTCAAACCACCGGCAAGAGCAGGGGAATTTTCCTCAATTTTGGTAATTGCCAGCTGCATTACCGCATTATCGTCTTTAGCGCGAACCGGACGCACACTGATACCTAACCAACCGCGTATAACTTCGCCATCTGTTTTGAGCCTTTCCACAACCCATTGTACCATATTTGCCGGTGTGGCAAAACCAAGCCCCATGTTATCTCCCTGCATTGAAAAAATAGCCGTATTCATACCGACAACTTCTCCGTTCATATTAAAGAGCGGCCCGCCGGAATTGCCCCGATTTATGGAAGCATCGGTCTGTAAAAAATTATCATACGGTCCTTTTTCAATATCACGCTCTTTGGCGGAAATAATGCCGGTTGATACACTATTGCCCAGCCCGTAAGGATTACCGATGGCAAAAACAGTGTTACCAACCCGCACATTGTCTGAATCAGCAAAATGAACTGCCTCTAAACCTTTCGGTTGTTTAATTTTAATCAGCGCCACATCTGTAACCTTATCCGCACCGACTAAATCTGCCTCATAATCATCGCCGTATATGGTGCTAACCATAATGTCCTTTGCGTCTTCTACCACGTGTGAATTGGTTACGGCATATCCTTCAGCGTCGATTACAAAACCGGCACCCAACGCCTGTTCTCCGGAATTTGTATTTACCGTAACACTTAGCACCGCTGCGTTTACATCGTCAATAACATCTTCCAATGTGCGTTCTTCGGCAAAACAAGGAAGCGCAATCAGTGATGCTACAAAAACAGACCATAAAATTTTCATCAATCAACTTTCATCATCTTGTTAAAATACTTAAAAAATGCCGAATCTGGTGATAAAACGAGAGAGGTGTCATCAACCGCCAGAGATTTGCGATAAGCATCAAGCGAACGATAAAACTCATAAAAATCCACGTCCTGTCCTACCGTTTTGTTCCATAACTTAACCGCTTCATTATCGCCTTCACCGCGAGTAATTTGCGCATTCTTTTCAGCTTCGGCCACGATAATCGTTGCCTCTTTATCGGCGGTTGCGCGGATGTTTTGTGCCTGTTGTTGGCCTTTGGCACGAAATTCCTTAGCATCACGCTCACGTTCGGTACGCATCCGATGGTTAATTGCCTGCATTACCTCTATCGGCAAATCGGCACGGCGAATACGTACATCAGCTACGCTAACACCAATAGCTTCGGCATCTTTTTTAACCGTAGAGCTGATATCTTGCATAATTTGCGTGCGCTGTTCCGATAACAATTCGGTTAGAGTAACTCGCCCTAAAACTTTACGCAACGATGAATTGACAATCTCCGCCAACTTTGAACGCGCCTGTTCTTCAGTGCGCACCGTCTGATAAAATTTCAGCGGATCAATAATACGATAGCGAGTAAAACTGTCAACGTCCAAGCGTTTTTTATCATTCAAAACCACTTCTTGTGCCGGTGGATCCAAGTTTAACAAACGAGAATCATAAAACACCACATTTTGAATAAAAGGCACCTTGAATTTCAACCCCGGTTCATTAACCAAGCGCACCGGTTCACCGAATTGCAACACAATCGCCTGTTCCGGCTGATAAACCAAATACACCGAGCTGAAGAACAAAATCAAAAACGCACCGGCAATTACTACCAAACTCTGCCAAAAAATATTCTTCGTCATCGTCTTTATCCTCTACTGTTTACTACCTTGCAACGGCAAAACCGGCAACAAATTTCCCTTTTGCGACGGATCAATAATCACTTTATTGGCTTTTTGCAAAACTTCTTCCATCGCATCTAAATACATCTTTTTTACCGTAACATTTTTACCGTCTTTATATGCGGCATAAACTGAAGCAAAACGCTTAGCTTCACCTTCTGCTTTATTTACGGTTGCCGATTTATAGGCTTCGGCATCTTGAGCAATTTGCGCCGCTTTACCGCGTGCCTTCGGAATAACTTCGTTGCGGTATGCTTCAGCTTCGTTTTTGAAACGTTCCATGTCGGCTTTGGCGCGTTGCACTTCGTTGAAAGCATCAACAACTTCTCTCGGTGGGTCGGCTTTTTGCAATTTTACACGCACGATTTGCACGCCGGCATTAAATTCGTCTAAAACGCGTTGTAATTCGTCCTTTGTTTCGTCTTCAACTTTACCGCGGTCACCGGTGATAATCGGTTGCATTTCCGACTGACCGACAATTTCGCGCAAAACCGATTGCGCTGCTACGCTCACCGTTTCGTCAGGTGAGCGCATGCTGAACAGATAGTCTTTAGCATCTTTAATTTTCCATACCACGGTTAAGTTAATATCAACAATATTTTCATCACCGGTCAGCATGTGGCTTTCGGTAAAGGCACTGTTGCGATAATCACGATTTTCAGCGGCTCCTAAATTGATACTGCGTTCTTGAGTAACATTAACTTTAATTACTTCTTCAATCGGTATTGGCCAATGGTAGTGCAATCCGGCATCGGTTGTTTCGATATATTTACCAAAGCGCAATACCACACCTTGCTCGCTCGGTTGCACCTGATAAAACCCCGATGTCAGCCATAAAGCAAAAATAATCAACAAACCGTATTTGATATATCCGAACCAATTATCTTTCGGCGCCTGCAATTTTGTAATTTTCGCAAAGTCAATGATTTTATTACTTTGTTCCCAAGCCTCGCCTCCGTTATCCCACGGATTTATTTTATCTGCCATAATATTTCCTCTTGCCAAAGTTATATTTTTCTGCTTTAAGATAATGCAATTTATTTATAAAAACAACGCACGAAAGCACGATATCCACACGGAGGAAAAATGACCGAACAGGAATTATTTGATTTAAGTATAAAATATTTTCCGCGAGAAAATATTGAAAGCACCCGCATATTGGGCAATCGGGTGGTTGTGCAAATTAAAAATTTAGCCGAAGACAAGGTGCGAGCGGAAGAGTTGAAATCGGTGGTGCAAAAAATTTTGCCGACACACAAAGTTTCAGTGATTTTCGTAACATCAGCAGAAGTAAATCTCGGGGTGGCACAAATTGAAAAATGGCAGATTAACGGGGTTAAGAAAATTATCGGTGTGGCCTCGGGCAAAGGCGGTGTCGGTAAATCTACCACAGCGGTTAATTTGGCTTTGGCATTGGCAAATTGCGGACAACGTGTGGCACTTGTTGATGCCGATATATATGGTCCATCGGTACCGACCATGCTCGGTTATGAAGGCTCGCCGCTCACTACTGCCGATGGCGAACATTTCAATCCGTTCTTAGAATATGGTATCCAATCGGTTTCCATCGGTGCTCTTATTGACCGCAATACCCCTCTGATTTGGCGTGGAGTCAAGGCCTGCGGTGCCATAGAACAGCTCTTAACGCAAACGCTGTGGAATAATGTTGATATAATGGTTTTGGATATGCCTCCCGGCACCGGCGATATCCTCATCACATTGTCGCAACGCATAGATTTTGCCGGTATTGTAATTGTTTCCACTCCGCAAGATATTGCACTGATAGATGCCGTAAAAGGGGTTAATATGTTCAAAAAAATCGGCACTCCGGTATTAGGTATTGTTGAAAATATGAGCTGGTTTGTTTGCCCGCATTGCGGAAAGCGTACCGACATTTTCGGCTTTGACGGTGCCAAAGAAACTGCCGTTCGTTTGGGCGAAAATTTTTTGGGCGATATTCCGCTTGATATGGTAATAAGAGCCGGTGCTGATAACGGTGCGCCGATTGTTGCTGCGTCGCCGGATAGTCCGCATAGCAAAGCCTATGAACAAATTGCCCATAAAATCTTGGCGCAGATCGGCATTTAGCAAAGGTAAAACAGATGGCAAATACATATTATATGCACTTGCAAAATAAATATTTTCAACAAATAAAGAACGGTCAAAAAAACTTGGAATTACGTTTATATGACGAAAAACGCCGCCAGTTGCAATGTGGAGATTTGATTGTATGGAACAATCAGAAAAATAACAAGGAAAGTATAACAACTAAAATTACGGATTTTTACCACGCTGAAAATTTTTTCCAACTCTGCCGAAATATAGATATTCCGCAAACCGGTTTTAACGACAAAAATGAACTTATCACTGCACTGGATGCAATTTATCCTTTGGAAAAACAGCAAAAATACGGGGTAGTGGCAATAGAATTGGAGCTTATCTAAAATCCGGCTCTTAATTTAAATTCGCGATACTTGTCTTCGCTTAATATTTCTTTCAAAAATCCGAAATCGGTATCAAAATCTTTACTCAAACTATCCTTATCCGGAATTTTCTCATCAATCAGCAAATTAACGGTATAGCCGCGGACAATTGTTTTGTTGTTACCGGCAACTTCTGCCAAAACAACCGGTCGTCCGTGTTTCAACTTCGGGCGAATGGTGGTCGGGATATCCTTTAAAATAAGCAAATCACCGTTACGTTGCAAAAGCATCACGTTCTTGCCGTTATATCTCAAACTTGCGTCTTCGCAAGCATCTTTCTGCGCCGGCAACATGATATACATTTGCGTATCGGCTTCAATGAAAGTAAATTCTTTAATATAGGTGTTAGGCATATTGCGTGCCTTTCATCTGCCGCCGTTGCAACAGCGAAGGACGATCAGCCTGTATTTTCTTAACCAGCTTGTATTCTAAGTCTTTCAAAGGTTTAACTCCGGCTCCTGCTGCCATACCGACAAACGGCAAAGAGGTTAAAGCAACACTTGTCGCCTTAACAGCTGTCGGCATATTTCTTTCCACGACAGAGGCGGCAAGACCAATAACTCCAAATGCAACTAATCCGGCAACTTCTTCATCTTTGAGAATTTCCGCCGTTCCTTCTGCCGCTCTGCGCAAAAAGCGCACTGTCGCCAGTTTGAGCTTATCAATACCTTTCGGTCCGGCCAGAGTTACCTCAACTTCGGAAGCATTTTTTATCTGTTCGCTGATTGTTTTTGGATCTACCACTTTCATCATCTCAAATCTCCTTATTTATTACAAGCTATTATACATAATTTTCGACAAAAGTCAAGAAGCAAAATTAATAGGTAATGCTAAAAAGTCATCTCTTGCGCTGTGCGTCAGGTCATCAAGGGATCTAATCTTTGTGAAGCGCTATATTTATAAAGCGGTAGATCGCTTGACGGTGCAAAGCACCGAACGATGACACTTTATATATAATTTTTTAGCAATACCAATTATTATTCTTCCGGCAACGGGTAATCTTGTTTTTTGAAAAATTGCTTGCGTTCTTTGCGGCTCATCGACCAAATATTACCCAGTCCGTTAATCGGTTGCACCGTATAGAGCGATTCAAAATCAAAATCGCGAGAAAAGAAAATCGACGTCGCTTTGGTATAGTTGTTCATCGGGCAAAAACCGTAAAAATCCACTTGCAACAAATTTGCCGCCCGTAAATGATGCACCGCTTGCACATATTCCTGACTGGTATTGATCCGGTCGCTGTCGTCTAAAATAATCATACCACCGGCATTTAAGGTCTTCACGGCATTGGCGGCACATTCGGCACGGCGCTTGCCGTCAATAATAATCACATCATATTTTTCATTGTCGAGAAAGATTGTATCTTCATAGCCTTGTTTTTCATCGCAATAGCGCATTTGCCAATTTGGAGCCTGAAATTCGGCAGAAAATTTGGCATACCATTCCGGTTTATCCTCAATACTGATAACTTTTTTTGCCCGTTTTGCCCAATACATTGATGAATTTCCGGTGCCGAACTCAAACACTTTTTTGTCGCTGTAATCAAACTGCGAAATATACTCAATCGCCGGATAGGTGTACCACGGAATGGGGTTTCCGTCGCGGTCAACGCAAACTTTTTCATTCATACTGCGCTCAATGGCAAAATCTTTTTGCCACATTTCGATAAATTGTTTAAAACGTTCACTATACATTTTTGCCTCCGCTATATCACGCTATATCATATCTGCTAAAAAATAAAAGAGAAAAATACCGGTTTTATAATCGGGCAAAGAAACAATTATAACATTTATGCCGGAAATTTTAACTAAATAAGGCGGCCAATCGGTCGCCTTAAAATTTTATATCGATTCGCTTACTTCTGCGGTGCCAAAATCATTGTCATTTGCCGTCCGTCCAGTTTCATTTCCGAATCAACTTTACTTATCTCGCTCAAATCTTCCAACAGTTTAGATAAGACCTGCTTACCCATATCATTGGCACTCAATTCGCGTCCCTTAAAACGCATAGTAAATTTAACCTTATTACCCTGTTCCAAAAATTTGGTTGCTTGTTTTACTTTTACTTCATAATCGTGTGTATCAATCATCGGACGCAATTTCAGCTCTTTAATTTCAACAACTTTCTGATTTTTCTTAGCTTCGGCTTTACGTTTTTGTTGTTCATAGCGATATTTTCCGAAATCTAAAACCTTACAAACCGGTGGCGTTGCTTGCGGCGAAATTTCTATTAAATCCAACCCTTCTTCTTCGGCAATTGCCAGTGCTTCTCTAATTGTTACAATCCCGCGGTTTTCATTATTTGCATCAATCAAGCGTACTTGTTTAGCCGTGATATGTTCGTTGATGCAAACTTCATCATCGTTGCGTTGTTCTGTCATATATTAACTTATATACCTCCAATAAAATTGCGTTCGAAGTATATAATAACAATCAATTTCCGATTATCAAGTAAAATCGGAAATATTAAACATAATTAAGTTTTTATTGCAGAGATTTTTTGACAAAAATATATTGACAATAATCTGAAAAGCAGTTACAATAGCAAGTATGATACGGATACAATTCTGAGGGAGAAGATAAATGAGCGAAATGCGCGATAGTTACGAAACAGAAGACTATATCAAATTGAAATATGCCGAAACCCATGAAGGCGTGACAACCAGCACATGGAATTCGCCTGAATTTAAGCAATTTCGCAGTGAACAAATGCAAAAGCTGAATAAACAATTTACCGAATGGATGGGACCTGATTCGTATGGCGCAAGCTTATATGAAAAGCAATCTGCCAATAAAGTATATCAAAATAGTGAAGGTCGTAATTTTCGCCGCGACCAGCTTGGCATTAAATCTGGTTTAGCGAACCGTCTTAAGCTCTGGAAAATGGAAGCGCAAAATGAATTTAATACAGGGTATGGAAAAGCATACGAAAATATGGTCATTGGAAATCTTGTAGCTCGGAAACTCATAAGTCCAGTCGCCGGTAATATACATCGAGGGCTTTATACTTTTAGTCACGTAATAGAGCGCGCCGGAATCGATATGGTAAAATATGGTGCTTCCGATACTAAAAAGGATCTTGATAATCCGCTAAAATTGGCTGCAAAGAAGATTTTTATAATACCTATGGGGGCAACAATTACCGCCGCCGGCGCATTGTATAAAACAGTTACAAATCCGATGTATCCGTTTCAGAGATTGAAAAGAGCTTATGACAATTGGCAGAAGAAACGCCGAACAAATGCAAAGATGACTTTGGCGCAAGGTGCTCGAGAAATGCAAGAACAACGTGACAGAATTCGTAATGCGCCAACAATGCTGCATTCACAAGAACTTGCAAATGCCGCTTCAGCCAGCCGTAGTAGAGGCGCTGCATTTAAGGAACAAGCAACAAAAATACTGAATGGTGAGAGCCGTCAACCGACAGATGTCGCTCCAGAAAGAACATCAAACGGTATGCAAATCGATAAGGGACGGGAACTGTAAAATATAGCTTATTTAATTATTCCGCAGATTTTCAGTCGAGTCGCGGATTTTTTCTGTTTTAAAATTAAAGTTTTAGTTCTGTTGTAAACAATTTTTCAATTTCAATTTTCAAGGCATCGGCAAGCGCATAAAGGACATTGATTGACGGATTGGTTCGTCCGTTTTCAATTTCCGATAAATACGCACGGTCAATACCAACCTCTACCGCCAATTCCACTTGTGAAAGCTTCATTTGTTTGCGATATTTGCGTATATTCAGCCCGATATTTTCGAGTCTGTTTACCAAATTTATATTCCTTTTGCCTGCCTTTACTTTTCTGATTATATCTTTTTAGTAAAAAAATGTGTTGACTATAATCAACAAAATAGCTATAATATAGACATAAAGGCAGAATGGACAATCTGACAATAAGGAGAAAAGATATGGCTGATATTTCAATAACAGAAAAACTGGAAAAATATATCCAAGCAAGAATGGACGGTATCAAATGGGAATATGAACAAATGCGCGATTTAGCTACCGGCAAGCAATCGTTTAAACAATATCTGCAGAATTATACCGATGCTTATAAAAATTTTTTGATGCAGAGTGAAACGGTTCGCAACATCGTTGAAAAATCCCAAGAAGCAAAGGATACTATGAAAAAAGAGTGGGAAAAGGCTAAACAAGATTTTTGGCAAAATATGGAAAAAAATTATCCAAACATCAAAGAAGATTATGCTCACCATTTAAGAGATAACGAAATGAAGCATAAATATGATATGTCTGCCGCCGTGAGCGTAGATATGAATGGTCGTAAAGGCTACATCGGCGCGCGTGAAAAGCCATCTTTTTGGAAGCGTGTGCAGAATGTATTGTCCGGCAAAAAGTCACCTTATGCCGCTGTACGTGATAACGTTAAGTCAGTGCGCAAAGCAGATGCGCTTTTTAAGGCGGTTATTGATAATGCAAAAGGGCACTCACAGCAAGATATAAATGCATTGCGCAAGCAAATTACAGCAATGCGTACTTCAAGCGGAACGCAAAAACCGGAACAAATGCAGGTTCATAATAATGTCTATGAGGCCGTAAAGGCATATTGTGTTATCGGCGCCATGTCAGCCAATGGAGTCGGTGGTGTATCAATTAACGGCATGGATATAAATCAGTGCACTGAAATAATCAGAAATGCTTCGCCTAAAGACTTGCAGGAAGCTATATCTTCTTTCAAATCCGATTCGCAAAAGCCTTCAAATATGAATGCTGATTTTAACAAAGCTATTATTGCCGGTGTTGATAATCTTGAGCAAAGGTATTCGCCGGAACGTTCTGAACCGAATAAATATGCCTCTCTTGACGATGGACAATTTCGAGTCGCTTTGGGTGTTGCTTATGAAAACCTATATCGTTTAAATGGGCACGATAATCCGGCAAATTACGCCAAAGATAAAAAAATTGTTTTAGATGAAATAAAGTTGGTTATGGATGAGGCTAAACGCCGCTACCCGAATGCCGGTGAATTTCCTGAAACGGGCAGTTACTATAAGGACGCTGATGTTCAATCTGCAGAACAGCAAATGATGCCATATATGCGCGAAGCGGCCAAGCAAGACAGAGTTTTGGCAGCCGATGTAAATCGTTATGAAGCATGGCGCAATGGCCAAGAGGCGGTGATTATGAGCGGCGGGCCACTCAAAGTTACGGAAAGGCCTTTTGAAAATACGGCGCGTTGGCCGGCGCACATGTCATCATTTGAACAACTTAAAAATCCTTATGAAGCAGGTTCGCGAGTTATGAGTCAAAAAGAATTTATGCAAAGCAGAGAAAAGGTAAGGAATATGTCTGTACGCTAGTTAATAAAAAAAAGCGATTCGGAAAAACGAATCGCATACCCATTCCCAGCCTATATATAATATAATAAGTGTAAATTGCCGTTAAAAATCTGCTGTCGGCAAAAAATATACACCGAATGTGTATAAAACATGTCTGATATAACATATTGTATTTCCATAATAAATAATATATTATTATAAGATGCGGGTTCGATGAAAATATAAAATTTGAAAAAAAATAAAATTTTTTAAAAAAGTTATTGACAACAGAAAAGTAATAACATATAAAACGAACCACTGGCCGCGAGGTCAGGTTATAAAAAATCGTGAGAATGTTAAAAAGAGGATATGCGGACGGTATATTTTAATAAAAAAGTATAAAGTCTAGCATATGAGATAAAGGAACCTAGAG
>CACWQS010000003.1 GCA_902763155.1 uncultured Pseudomonadota bacterium
GGTTGATGATAGCAATGGTGATATTTACACTAAAAAAGATAATTTTGGTATAAAACAGGAAGATGCGGTAAACGTAAATCATATCAATTCGCCATACTTTGCTATGCCGGATGTTTTTGAAATGAAGTCAAATGAAAACTTAACAATTTTAAGCCATTATCCGACTTTTCAGCAAACAACAGAATATTCTTGCGGTCCGGCGGCGGCTTTAACTGTTTTAGAATATTATGGAAAAAATGGTGCTACCGAAAAAGAATTGATAGAAAAAATGGAAGCGAGTTTTGAAACCGGAACGAGTGTTAAAGGCATTGCAAATTATTTTTGCAATCTTGGTTGGAATGTTAAGACAAATCTTGATGAATGGCAACTGCTTGAGGATTATGAGCCGTTTGCGGCTTTTGTGCAAGAGCAATTAAAATCAGGGCACCCGATTATGGTGGAAAATGTTTTTATGGGCGGGCATTGGCGAGTTATTATCGGCTATGATACCATGGGAACAAAAGAAACCGCTGATGATGTGCTGATTTTTGCCGATACGTATGACACGGCTGACCATAATCAAGACGGATATAGCATTGAAAACGGGGAAAACTTTTTCTGGTCTTGGTTTGACCATCAGATACTTCCGGAAGATGAAAGAAAACACCCCTTTGTGTTGACATATCCGGAAGAGAAAATAACAGAATAGGGCAAACTTTATAAAAATTCTTAAAATGTTAAACTTTGTGCTAAAATATAAGAAAGTTTAACATTTTGCGATTTAGTAACCAATTTTTTCCATATCAATATATTTGGCTACAATATCGGTAATGGTGTCATAAACTTCACTAGCATGAATTTCTGCTCGTGGGTCAGATTTATCCCATTTGCGAGCCTGCTTAATTACTTCACTTAGCCACCACAAACCTTGCAAGGGCGCGCACCAGATTCAATGGCTTTTTGTTTGGTTACATTGATGCAATTTTTTGTGCATTTATGCGCCCATTGACAATTTACATTATGATATATCATTCTGTTTGTATTCAGAACAACAATTGTGCTATCAGCGGCTAGTACAGGCAAACCCATTATTAAAAGCAGTAATACAAAAAGTATTTTTCTCATTTTGAAAACCCTAATATTTATCCATTTCATATGTTACATATTCACCAGAATCGTTGTCATAGGCTTCAATTTCCACAGAACCACCATAAGAAGTAATACTTTCAACCGTAACATCTTTATATTCCCCATCATCATAATCGTATACTTCAATATCTTCGCCTTCTCGAACTAAGTTTCCCTGTTCTATTTCGATACTATGACCATTATCATCATAGCCATCCCAAGCATAAGCATTAGGGATAAAAAGTAAACTTAAAATTAAAAGATATTTCATTTGTACTACCTCATAACAAAATTGTGTTACATATTTTTAAGCATATATTCAGAAAAAAATCAATAATTAATTATTTAACATATCATTCTCGGCTCTGACACCGATTGTCATAGGTTCATTGTAGGCATCTGTTAAATATTTAATCAGTTTTTGTCCGATACCTTGGTTAATATATTCCGGTATAATCATTTGATGAATAAAAAATTCCTAATAATAGTTAGAATAGGGGTTGACAAAAACGAGCATTTTTGTTACACTGTGAACATATAGAAATAACAACAATATGAAGGGATGCGAAAAATGGAACAATATAGACCAAAACAATTTTTCAAAGAGTTTGAAAATATATATGGCGATATTCAAAAAGAAGAAGTTAGCCCTTATGAAGCACTTAAACCTGAATATGACACAACAGGATATTCAAAGCTGTTTAATAAGGAAAAAACACAATGCGAAGAATCTTCTGATCCGGCTTGGAGGGAAATTTTACGATCTTCTCTATATTTAGGAGCATATTTGGAAGAAGAATTGTCTCGAAATGCGAACAACGTTATGACGAAAGAAATGATACAAGCTGTACATTTGGCTTTATATAATGGTTCTTATGAAGGGTGGGGCGATACTGCAATTGAATTTATTTTATCTGAAACTTGGAAAAGAGGTCAAGAATTTGCCGATTTATACTATGGACAAGAATCAAAAATGTCCAAGTTGGTTAAATTGGTCAGAACAATGAAAAGTGATGAAGCCTATCATATGTACCAAGCTTTTGAAGAAGAAAAACAAAATACTCCAAAAGAACAACAAATAGAATTGCGAGGTCGGTATTTAGCGGAGATTCTGAAATCTGAGGATAATATGGCTTATTTGCAAGAAAATACCGAAAATGAAATTGTTCAAGGGATGGTAAATGAAATACCGCTATTAAAAGGTGTAACAAAAGGTAAATTATCGGAAATCTTTAATGTTGCTTCCGCAAAAATTGATTTTACAAATAAACAACAAAAGTTAGAAAGTAAAAAAATTGCAGTTGAAGCGCAGAAAAAAGCAATGGAAGTTTTTGGCAGAAATGATATGCCTGAAAGTGGTAAAAAAGCAGCCGGAAAAACACAATTTAATGATACAGAAAATAACTCTACTGTTTATAATCGGGCATATATGTATACAATGCATAAATTAAAGAGTGAGGAGAATCTAAAATAGGCGCATAAAAAGTGACCCGCCGGCCTAGCCGGCGGGTTACTTTTTTCGGCTGCGGATTCACTACGAGATGGGGACCCCTGAAAACCCATATAAATGCTATAGTTTCGTGTAAAGATCAGTTAAAATACGATATATAATAATGTCTTTAATAAAATGTAAAACCATTACTGGAAAATCAAATAAAATAAATAACATCTGCACGTAATAAGCGTTTTGTATGAAATTTCAGTAATATAACTTCTGGTTGTTATGAATCCGAAGTTGATAATCACTTAATCAAAAATGATGAAAAATTGCTATGAGATGAAATAGGTAAGAAAAAAGGCTCAAAATTGTTAAATGCTTGATTTTTAAGGATAGTCATAAAAATTAGTTCGAAGATGACTCACTTTTATGCATATTTTGATATAAATTTTCGAACCAAGCTAAGTTGTTGATTTAAAAAGAAAAAATCGCCATTAAAGACGATTTTTGAACTGTGGCAGGGGCGGCTGGAAGCGTTTTTGTCACCCCCTTAAACCTCTGTATTTTCAAAAATATTTTCTCATGGGCGGAGGTATGGCAACACTTTGTGTCACATTATTGTGTCACACCCATCTGCAACTTAAAGACAGCATACAAAATTGCACTCAAAAGTCAAATTAATTTTTCGGTAATTTAACACATTTCATGGAGTTGGCAACAAATTTTACCTATCGGTAATATTTGAACACATTTGTTACAAAATTAAAAAATATTTTCCTTTTCGGTAAAATTTACTTGATTTTAATTTTTATCATGCTATAATTTTACCGAGAGGTAAAATATGAAGATTAAAACAGCACAAGATATTGCTATTCTGATTAAAACCGAGCGGAAAAAGCAAAACTTAACTCAGACCGAACTTGCCGGATTGTGCAACGTCGGTTTACGGTTTATCGTGGATATTGAAAAGGCCAAGGAAACTTGCCAAATCAGCAAAGTATTAAAGGTTT
This sequence comes from uncultured Pseudomonadota bacterium, assembly GCA_902763155.1. GTDB lineage: Bacteria > Pseudomonadota > Alphaproteobacteria > RF32 > CAG-239 > RUG410. The sequence goes on from CACWQS010000003.1 coordinate 3,556, forward strand.
TGGACGTTTTAGGCATTAACATAAACTCGGAGGATAGCCTCCTTACTTAGGGAATTTACAGTTCCCAATCTGATTTATGATTAATCAGATGAGCGGAGCAAGGCGTAGGGAATACAGAGCGTATTTTCAAGTCTTGCGACAAATCAGGTGATAATCATAAACAGACCTGAAGGGCAAGTGGTAAAATGCGTCCTGCTTGCACTTTTTGCTTGATGTAGGTTACTACATCTGCACAAAAATTACGGCGCATTACGACATTTTAACAATTGTTGGGAATTATAAATTCCCTAAGTAAGGAGGCTGGTATGCCGACATTGGATGTATATTTCTATGGTAAAAAAATAGGCAAACTGACCGAAAAAAACTCTCGGCTTTCTTTTAAATATAATGAAGATGCCGATATACCGTTGTCGGTCAATCTGCCGTTACAAAAAGAAGCTTTTAACGATAAGCTTACACGCAGTTTCTTCAACAATTTGTTGCCTGAAGAAGGTATTCGTGAAGCGGTTGCTCGCTATAAGCAGGTGTCTTCAAATAATCCGTTTGCGCTCTTAAAGGAAATCGGCGGCGAGTGTGCCGGTGCGGTTGAACTATATCCTCAAGGCGCCAAAAGAGAAGACGAACCGTCAGGATTAACGCCGATAAGTGAAGAAAAAATAGCAGAACTGTTAAAAAATCAGGCACAGATACCTTTGCTTGTCGGAGAGGAAATTCGTTTATCACTGGCCGGTGCTCAGCAAAAAATTGCTTTGGCAATATTGCCGGAAAACTCGGATAATTATTATCTTCCGCAAGGTTTGTATATCTCAACACATATTATCAAACCACAAAATCCGTATTTTGATGACATTATTTACAATGAGCATTTTTGTATGTCACTTGCAAAACTTATCGGATTGCCGACTGCTCATTCGTTTATAAAGAATTTTAGCGGTCAGTCGGGTTATGTTGTTAAGCGCTTTGACCGTGAAACCGATGATACTGCGCCATCGGGATTAAGACGTGTCCACCAAGAGGATTTTTGCCAAGCGTTGTGTATGCCGGATAAAAAATACCAAAAGGAAGGCGGGCCGAGCATTAAGCAATGCTATAAGTTTATTGTTGCGGCTGACTTTAATCGCAAGGCCGATGCTTTAATGAATTTTTTGAAAACCATAGTATTTAACTTCATTATCGGTAATTCCGATGCTCACGGCAAAAACTTTTCTTTTCTGCATCGTGGCGGTAAATATGAACTTTCGCCATTGTATGATTTGGTATCAACGCAGGTTTATACAGTGCTTTCGCCGAATTTGGCAATGTCTGTCGGAGGTGAATACAATCCGAATTTAATTCATCGCAGTCATTTTATTGCCATGGCAAAAGATTTGGAAATTAAGCCGACAATGGTGGAAAAGATTATTGATGAAATGAGTGCCAAAATAACAGCGGCATTACCGGAACTTGATAAGCAATTTGCCGGAAACGGTATCAAAACAGAGATTGTTGCTCAAATAAAGGCATTGATAGAAAACAGAATAAAACAAATTTCATAAACTTTGGGACCGAATGTCTACTTTTGCAAAAAAAGTAAAGGAAGCTCTAAAGCCTCCTTCTTTTATCGGTGTATCGGTACGGCGCATTAGATTATTGATATACTATTGCTAAAAACACCAAGCCGAAATAAGCAAGCAGAATTCCGAAGAATGTCCACAAGACCGCGCGATTGCTTAAAAAGCGAACACCGCCTGCAAGCATAATTATCGGCACAAAAAACAGTAATGTTCCGGCAAATGATGTCCACCCCATTATCCAATTTAATGTTCTGTAATCCGTTGCTGTCAGCCACAACAAATATCCCCAGTTTAGGGCAAACCACGCGCCGACTTCAGCCATCCGCCAATTAATACTCGGATTAAATCCGACAATCTTCCGCCGAATATAATCATATAAGAGGTAGAGCTGAGTATACAGAATATATCCAATCAGAAAATAAGAAGTAAAAACACAGGGCTTTTTATTCCATATCCAGTTATATATATTGCCATAAGCCCATACATTATAATTACAAGTTTCACCGTTTGGATTGGTTTCCATTCCTGCAAGGTAGAGGAATGTTGCAATAAAGCTAATTATTGCAAACCAAACTACAAATTCAACTAGTTTTATACATGATTTTATTATTTTCATTTCTTTTTTTGCCATGGTTTAGTCTCATATGCAGTTTTTACTCTTGCCCCAACATGATTTATTTCTGTTGCACCAGTATCATTCCATATTGTTCCAATTCTATCTGGTGTTGGATTATCTAAAGAATCACGAATTTGCTTTATCACTTTTACACCCAGTTCAATATTTTGTTCAGGAATATCAGTATCATAATGTGTTCCTTCAAAATCTCCCCATAATTTACCCTGAATATTCATAGGCATTTGCGAATCAGAATAATTGAACAAATCAGCAAGTTGATTGATAAATCCGTAATGTCCTGTAGCTGCTTCATTATACATTATTGCTTTAACTAAGTCTGCATCTACATTATACTTTTCTGCATATTTTTCAATTATTTTTCCATATTTATTAATATAATAATCTCCCAAAAAGTGCAAAGTGCGATATTCAGGCCAATTATAATTGGCATCCGGATTAGAATTTACATGTAAATATAATTTTTCCCCATTACGCAATTTGTTAATTCTTTCACTTCCTGTTCTGAAATTATCAAAAGGGCGCAATGTTTGTTGTAATGTATTATTAGTATGAGGTTCTAGTGTAATAGGAGTTTTATTGTCAAAATAAAAATCTACAGAAGAATGCTCATAAGGACTATTTGTTTTTTGAAAATTTTTTTGTTGAATGTTCTTGTCAGTTACACATAATCCAGAAATATCTAACTCAGTAAAATCTTTTTCCGGTTTATATGGCTCCGCCCAGCAACGACAATTATAATCCTCGCCCGGATTTCCGCCCTCCGGTGGCACATGCCAGTTAAAAATCTCACCTTCGCGCTCGGCATGCTTTCCTCTGACTTTATCATCTTTTTTTGTTCGCCAAATATAATAATCTTGCGGATTTTTCTGCATATCATCTGCCAAAATATCATTTAACTTTGGGTTGGGCGCGTTTTCACTCGGCACATCAATTTCTTTCATATCTTCAACCGAATGAGCACCGCGCGGGTCAATATAATACCACTTACTTTGCCCGTCTTTGCGGTATCCGCGTTTAACTGCCTTAAACCCGTGCATTCTTTGATATATATTATCTCTTAATTCGTTTCTTTTACTCATGTGTTCTTACTCCATTAAATTTATTATTAAATTATTACAAAATAATCAATTTCTTATTATATGCTGACACATAATCAAATTGCAGAAGTGTTAAAACAGTTGCAAATTGTTTAGAAATATACTATTTTGGTAGTGTATCTATTAACATAAAACAGGATAGCTGTCAAGTTTAAAATAAGAAAAATATAAAATAAACCTGTGTATAAAATGAAAAATCTTATTTTATTGCAAGAGTAAAGGAGGCCGCAAGGCCTCCTTCTTTTAGCGGTGTGTATCCATAACATACACAAGGTCATTATCATTCCAAAGACCTTGCGGCCTCCTTCTTTTAGCGACAAAGCTCGTTATATTCATCTTGATGACATATATTCAGAAAAAGGAATACTATAATCATCCGTGTCCGGAGCATTTATACTCGAATATACAAAATATGAGATAGCGGCACAATAAGCTAATATAAAAGCATATATTAACTTTCTGTATGGCACTAAAATATCAGATTGCCAAACAAAAATCATCATTGCATAGGTTATGCACCGAAGTAGTAATAATGAAAAAGTGAAGAAAATCAATTTCCAAATAAATGGTAACGTGAGCGGAACAAGAAAAATTAACAATATTTCCATTCCAAACATAGCACAGGCCAAGAAGATTATAATTGGTAATTTCCAAGTTAGAGTAAATTTATTCATTTTCTGATTATCTTTACCGAACCAGATTTTCCAGATTAAATAAGGAACGATAAAACTTACATATAAAGCCGGAACAACATATAAAAGAATAGCGAAAAACAAAGGGAAAGGAATTGTTGAAATTAACAACAGAATGGTTTTGATGAGTTTTGATTTTTCTATCTTTTTCATTTTGCTACCTATGGTTTTGTTTTTAATTTTGTTCAAAATATAATAAAAAGAGCCGATTGTCAATCGGCTCTGAATTTTTACCAATATCTTTTCTTTTTTCGATATTGCTCGGGCAACAGTTCTTCACATTCTTCAGGGTTATTAGAAAAAATACCTTTCCAAGCCCCTTTGACATCGTTACCTAAATCCTTAAGTCCATCGCCAATAACACCCCACTGACCGCCATATTGTTTCAATAAATCTTCGTTGTTCATTTTTTTATTATAATCATCGATTTCTTTTTTTACTCCTCCGGCTAAAGTTTCTGCTATTGCTAATGGTCCGCCTGTTGAGCCGACGCAACTTACATATCGATGTTTATTAACATCAGATATGTCTAGCGGAGATAGCCAATCAGCGGCTTTCATTGCTTGTCTTACAGATGGCTCTCCATATTGTTGTGCTGCGTAAGTTGCTCCATTTTGTTTATATGCACCGTACAAATCTTTTAATTTGTTGAAAGTATTTTGTGCGGTTCCAATACCATATCCAACATAATATGTAGGTATATATGGTGCTATAGCATTTACGGCATTTTGCGTAAAATTCTTTACACTATCCCAAGCAGATGAATTATCTTGAGCAATGTTTTGCATACTGTTATTCGGTTGCCCAATCGTTGTATTGGTGCTGCCTGTATAATTATTTCCCCAATTGCCGGTATTGTTATTTGCAAAAACAGAGTTATTATTCTGAAAATAACTGCTCGGTTTGCCGACTAAGCTTTCGGTGTTGACCGTATAGTCGGAATTTGTAGGGACTTGTCCGTTATTTGCGCCGGCGTTAAATCCGCTATTATTCACTCCGCCACTAAAACCGCCATTATTCAACTGATTTGTTACGTTTTCAATATAACTTCAAGTAAGTATTTTAGTAATTTTTCAATTTATTTATTGATTTTTACAAAATATATGTTATATTATAATTACCTTAAGGTACTTTCCTCCGATAGGAACGAAAGATTTTAATTGCCTATCGCGTATCTTTGACCGGAGTACAATTTCAGTCAAAGGATAGGAAAAGCTCTTTCCGACAGGAATGAAAGATTTTAATCGCCTGTTGTGTATCTTTCATCGGCCGGCCAAGCCGGTGGAAGGATAAAGAGAGGCTCTTGCCAATGAAAATGAAACCGAAATCGTTCATTGAGTATCTTTCCTTGGCGGGGAAGCGGGGAATAGGATTAAGAGAGAAGCCCTCTGTAACAGAGGGCTTTTTTTATTTATCTATATAGATAGTACATTGTAGAGATAATATTCTCATCATCCTGGAGTGAGCTTGCAATTCTCGAACTAAAATGTTGATTGTTTTTAACCTGTAGGTATCAAAAACTATAGTGTATGCATTTATCTGTCAAAGAACTTATTAAAATCCGGAGAAAAGCTGAACTCTAAACTCCAATCACCGCCGTGATGGGTTTCATATTTGTTATGTCGCAAAGGTACACCGTAAGCTACTTTCAGCACAAAATCATACGGTAACTGAACACGCAAACCGGCACCGGCCGAAAGTAAAATATAGCTGTTATTAAAGCCTTCCGCTCCGGCACCTGAGCCTTTGTACGGATAAAGCGCTGCATAGTCGGTAAATACAAACGGACGGACATATTCATCGGTGCGATATGGTTTGCACTTGATGTAAAATGTTTCCGGTGCAATCGGAAAGTAAATTTCTGCACCGAGTTGATAGCCGGATTTAGCCGTCAGTAAGCCTTGCGAATAACCGCGCACCGTACCGAAACCGCCGGCCGACATTTGATCGACAACCGGAACAATGTCTTGTGGAATATATTGATAATTACTACGAAAATAACCCAAAATACGATGTCCGAAATCTTGTAAACGCGTAACGTTACCCTCAAATTTCCAATAATCTATGCGATTTTGAAACCATGGTGCAGCATAAGATATACTTTGCGTAAAATACCAAATTCCGCTTTCCGTATCATGGCGATAATTCAAGCCGGTTTTAAGTTCAGGTATTCTGTCTTCATATAAATCATAGCCGTCAAAGCTGGTTACCGCACGTTTGTATGTGAACGAAGCTACGCTGTTCAGTTCTCTGTGCAATTCACGAATAAGAGGATGGGTGTAATAAAGCGAATAATTCTGTGAACGACTTTCAATATTGAAATCTTTATATGCACCATGCCCGATTTCTGCTTCATTGTGTGAAAATGCTACACCTACGCGTCCGTCTTGCTTATTAACCGGAATATTATAGTCAATAAAAGGTGTCATTGAATAGCGATTTGCATAAGCTCCGACAGTCAATTTATCGCGATATCCGAATAAACTGTCGTGCGCGGCTATTAATCCTGTGCGGTTTTTACCAACTGTTTTTCGTCCTGTGTTATCTGCTACCGCTGTAATATGATACGGAGCTTTTTCCTTAACTTTTACAGCAAGATCCGTTGTGCCCTCTTTTTCGCCGGGGTTTAAATCTCCGGTAAGTGCAATACCATCATTGTAGCGATTATATATCATTATCTTGTTTTCAAGATTCTGAATATTAAAGAGTTCACCTTCTTGCATATTTAAGCGATCTTTAATATGATTTTCCTTTGTCCAACGGTTGCCCTCTACCGTAACTTTGCCTACTTTGCCTTCCATGATGGCTATCTTAAGCCGATTATTCTCAATGGTTTGTTCCGGTAAATAAGCGCGAGCCGTTACATAGCCTTTATTGAGGTAAAGCTCGTTTATTCTTTCAACCAGTTCTTTTATATCTGCCATAGTCAGATTGGTATTTTCATAATCACTTAAAATATCGGCAATTTCTTCTTTAGTCAGAATTTCACTTTCCGGAATTTCGATTTTTTCAATATACACACCTTTGGTTTTATATTCCGACGGCTTTGCTTTTTCTGTTGTTTTTTTGCGTTTTTTTGTTTGTTTCTGAGTTTTCTGTTCTTCTTTTATTTGACGATTTTGATAATCGCGCATTCCGCGTCTTTCCTCTTCCAGGCGTCTGACGCTGTCTAAATCCTGTTGTTGTACGGTACCGAGTTGTGGGATAACTTGCGCCGGCGACACTTGTGCCGAAGCGTCTGAATAAACTATAAAAGCAGATAAAATAGCGATTGTCGATTGATGTATATTTCTTTTCATTTTGATAGTCCGATTTAGTGGCAATGATGGTTGATAATACAAGCATTTTTTGCAAAATTCAATAAAAATTAATGCTTTGTTAAAAATATTTAATAAAATACTAAAAACTATTGAAAAGATGCAGAAAATAATGTACACTGACCTCTCTTGAATTAAAAGCATTGCGTGTAATGCAAGTGTTTTATTGAAGAAAAAATATCGATAAACAGCCTGATGTTAGGGACTTACCATGAAACAAAAAGCCATACTTAGAAAAAATCAGCAAACTTCTAAATCACAAGAAATTGTATTTAAAGAGCCGTCTGTGTTCCGCAAAATCGTGTCGTTTATTACGGCATACAGTATGTTGTTTTTAAATATCACACCTGTTTTTGCGCAAACAAATATTACGGGTATTTCTGGTGAAAATGGCGTTTATAATATTGATGCGGCAAAATTTTCCGGCAGTACAGGTTTCAGACAATATTCGGATTTTACTCTTGATAACGGCGATGTGGCAAATTTGAAGTTTGATCAGGGCTATGACAAATTTGTAAATTTGGTAGATAATCAGGTTAATATTAACGGTATTCTTAATACAATTAAAAATAATGCTTTTTATAACGGACATGCAATTTTTGTTTCGCCGAATGGTATAGTTGTCGGTGCCTCCGGTGTTTTGAATGTCGGTTCGCTGACTATGGCCACGCCATCGGCTGATAAATACAACAGCTTTAAGAATGGCTATGAGGCAGATTTGGGTAACCATATATTCGGCTCGGATAAATATAACGAATTAATCAATGATTCTCATGGCAACATAACCATTAACGGTAAGATTATGGCTAAAGAAAATGTTGAGCTTTACGGCGATAATATAACGATAAAAGGCAGTCAAAATAACAAAGTCGGAATTGTTGCCGGTGTGAAAAACCAAAATAAAATTACCACACAACAACAAGCTAAGCAGGTTTTTGACAGTTTGGTTCAAAATAACATCAAAGATGCCGATAATTTCAACTTAGAAGGTGGAAAGATAAAAATTGTTGCCGGTTTCAAGGATTATACACTTAAAGACGGAAAGCCGGATAAACCAAACGGCACTTCAAATAAGGCGGAGGTAAATGTTGATGATGCCAATTTAGGGGCAAATGAGGTTGAAATTAAAGCAAATACAATAAGAGATGCCTATGTTTATGCTACTGCTGATGAAGCTATATATTCTACCATTGATATAACTCGTTCCGATATAACCGCTGAAAATATTGATATATTGGCAAATTCAGAGGATTATTATGGCAGAAACGTCAATTTAACCGTTCCGGCGATTTATCTGTGGATATTTGATGCTGACGACCACGATGCGCATATTTCTGATTTCTTTACCGAAACCGTATATAACGGCTTTGAGGGTGTGAGAACGACTGCGACAGTTGATGTGAAAGATGCAGTGCTTCAAGCTATAGAAGACATCTCTATAGAGGCAACAACATCATCTAAAACCGGCATTTCTACCGATATTCTCGGTCAATTTATTCCGTCTATTATTTACGGATACGGTACGAAAACAGTTACACAAATAAATATAGAAAATTCAGTTCTCAATGCCGGTGGTGATATTGATTTAAATGCAAATTCAGAAAACATTTTAAAAACTAAAATATGGGACGATATTGCGGCAGGCTTAACCCTAAGAGTTACCGATGCTTTTAACTTGATATTAATGAAAAACTCAGCCAGTGCCGATACCAAAGTTGTTATTGACCATTCAACACTTGAGGCGGAAAACGTATCTGCACAGGCAACTGCCTATAATGAAATGGACAATGAAGCCGTTTTGCAAGAGCGTATCGGCAAAAATGACTTTATGAGTGAAATAAATAATCAAGGCGGTTCGGCAATTTCTCTCGGCGGAATTATTAACGTATCGGATATTAAGAGTGCCGTTGAGGTTAAGAACGATAGTAAAATTATTGCTACGAAAGATATTGATTTAAAGGCGTGGAATGTTAATGATATCAGTAACTGGATGGATGCAGAAATTAAAGATGTGGAGGATTATACAAATCAAAAACCGTTTAAAGAAGGCACGAACTGGTTTTCAAAAAGATTGAATGATATTGGTGCGCTTGCCGGTATGTGGGATAAAATCAGCACTTTCACATTAAAAGATTTTGCCACAAAGTTCCAACAAAAAGGAAAAAATATATATGATATTGCCCATCCGGAGCAAAAACAAAAAATGGAAAATGCGACCATGCAGGCCGGCCTTGCCGCTGTGTGGAATAATGTAAGCACAACCAATAATGTCAAAATTGATAATTCAACCGTTACCGCAAAAAATATTGAAATCAGAGCGCATACGATTGATAACACCATAAATGAGGCAGACGGATATGCCGATGAAACCGCAAATTGGGGCGGTGCTCTCGGTATGGTGGTTAATAAGCAACACAATGATAATAGTGTGGATATATTAAATGCTTCCAAATTAACCGCTGCTGAAGATATAGATGTTACGTCTGTTGTTGAATTGCCTGCGCAACAAGGTTCGTTGGGACTTAGTGCAACAGTTTTCGGACATCCTATAAATTTTGCCGTGGATTTTGGTTTTAATGCCAATGATGAGTGGGAATTCGGTTTTCATGATGTAACGAATTCACCATTGGCAGATACACTGATGCCGAAGGCAGGTGTTTTCGGGTTCTATAATAACTTTGCAACAGGTTCAAGCGCAGGTGAAAAAGCTTCTGCTTCAGGTGCGATTATTTATTCGGAATTAAAAAATAATTCTGATATTAATATCACGAACTCGACGTTGACGGCCCATACCGGCGATGTTGTTATGAATGCCATAGTATCGGCTTCAGCGCACGATGCGGCAGATTTTTTCAACTATGACGGATTAATTGATGAGATAAAAACTTTAGCCGGTGGCGATTTTAATAAATATAATCAAGAATCCGGTTCCGGTCTGGGTGCTGCAGTCATTGTGCAGAATTTTACCAACAACGCCGGAGTAACGATTGATAATTCAAAGATTACCGCTAAGGAAGGCGATGTTACGCTTAATGCGGCGGCAGAACAGTCATACCTGACTATTTTAACCCCCGGCGGCAAGGCAGAATCCTTTGGATTAGACGGTGCGGTTAATATTCAGGAAATTTTCGGTACAACCGCCGTTACCGTTAAGAACGGAACAGAAATAAAGGCTGATAATATCAGTATTGATGCCGGTAAGGCTAATAATGTGCTTTCAAAAAAAGGCACGCATATGGCAGATACCAGTGAAGAATTTATAAGTACAAACGGTGATGTTATTTTAGACTACTATACAGTTGAAGAAGATACCGGAGGTCTTCTTCCTAATATTGTTATATATCAAAAATACAGAGATATCAAAGACCACATCACTTCGGTTGTGATTAACGGTAGTTATACAAAACAATCTGAGGAAACAACGGAACAATCTTCTTCCGGTGTTGCTGTAGGTGCAAGTGTCAGCGTTCAAGAAATTGAAAGGGCGGTGAAATCGGATATTTTGAATTCCAAATTGGTTGCCGACAGTAATCTGAGCGTTAAGTCCGACTCTCGTATGAAGAATATATTTGTAACATTGGCCGGTGCTTTTGCCGGAGGCGTTGATACACCTAAAGATACCGGAGCAAACAACGGCGGTCTCGGCAATGTCCAGAGAAATGCTGAAAACGCCCAAGATAAAGAAGATGATGCCGATCTTTTAGAGGCTTTGCTCTATGATGATGACGGCTTGCTTAATGATATGCTTGGTAACGGTGATGGAGATGATGTAAATCCGTTGGAAAATATGCGTAGCAGTTTTTCACTTTCAGTTGCCGGTACGGTTGTTGTTCTTAATGACCAAACAGATATTTCGTCAACTGTTGCAAACTCCGAGCTGAAAGTCGGAAAAGATTTAGATGTAACAGCAGACAGAGATTCTCATCTGCTTACCATTTCCGGCGGACTTGCTAAATCAAATCAATATGGTGCAGGTGCTTCGGTTAATGTTTATAAGCAAGCCGGTTCGGTTAAAGCAAGTATTTTAGACAACACGAAAATAATATTTGCGGCAGAAGATGTGAATCCAAAGTTTAATGTTAAGGCTCATAATGATAATTCGCTTATCAATATAGCTGTCGGAGTGGCTGCTGCCGGAGATCCCGGTGACACACAAAATGTCAATTTCAAAGCGGCGGTCGGCGGTTCTGTTAATGTCAATACTTTAAAGCCGGAAATTACGGCATCAATTGAAAATTCAACCGTCAAGGTTGAAGAAGACGGTAAAGATATTGATGCAACCGTAAAAGCTGAAAACGAAGTAGATTCTTACAATATTGCCGGCGGCGGGTCGTATATAAACGGCGGTTCCAATGCCATCGGTGCCGGTGTGGCGTTAAATTACAACAATGTCAAAAACGATGTCCAAGCCTATGTGGCTAATTCGACACTAAATAACATCAATAAATTAAGCGTTTTATCAAGTTCCGATAATGATATGAACGATTTTGCGGTTGCCGGTTCGTTGGTTAGGGGTGATGACACTTCCGGCTGGGTATTTGACGGTAGTATTGACATCAATTATATTCACGATACGGTTAAATCAAGAATTATCGGTTCAACCATAACGGCTAATGATGATGTTGAAGTTAAAGCCGATGCTAAAGATGACAGTCTTGCCGCGGCAGGTACACTTAATATTTCAACAGCTAACGGCGGGGTTGGTGTCAACGGTGATGTTATTGTCAACGTTATCAGAAATGATGTTTTGGCAGAAATCGGCGATTCATATCAAATCATCAATTTAAAACCGGTTGTTGATCGCAATTCCGATATTTTATCGGCAAAAGATGTTAAAGTTGCGGCAACTTCAACCGAGAAAGTTAATGATATTTTGGCCGGTATTGCCGTTTCTACCAAGGGAACATATTTAATGGCGGCAGCCAATGTGAATGTAAATTCTATTGAAAATGACGTAAAATCTTATGTATCAGGTAATATCGGGACTGGTGAAAACTCTAAAGCCATAAGTGGTCTTAATGTTGCCGCATACGATGAAACAACAATTTATTCAAGAGGCGGAACAGTCAGCGCATCTACAAGCAGCGAAGCGACATCGGTGGTTGCAGGTTCGGTTAATGTTGATAAGCTGGCTAAAACCGTTGAAGCAAAAATATTTAATGCCGATGTTAAAGCAACCGGTAATGTTACGGCATCAGCCGCTTCGGTTAATTCAATGGGCGGTACAAAAGGCGATGATAATAAATATTCGTCAGATGATGTAACGAGCGATGCATATAGAGATAAATTGCTTCATAAAGATGCTGAAGATCGATATGACGGTCTGAATATGGAAGAGGGTGTTTCTTTGGACCAAAACAGTGATTTTGCTAACTGGAATATGTTCTTTGATATTGCCGGCGGTGCAAACATAGCTGTTGCCGGTGCGGGTATCGGAAAAGTTATTGAAAATACGATAACTGCGGAAATTGCAAATTCTAAAATTGAGGCCGATAAATTATATGTTTTAGCTGATGATTATTCAATCAAAAACATCATTGCCGGAACAATCAGCGGTTCGTTCAAAGGTTCTTCCGGTTTGTCAGTGCTTTATGCCAAAGATAAAAGTATAACCAGTGCTTTGGTAGGTAAAGGTTCAGAGTTAAATATTACTGATAATCTCATTATAGATGCCGCTAACAGAAAAGATAATCATCAAATATTGATTGCCGGTTCCGGAGCTATGAAAGGCTCTATCAACGCCAATATTGCCATTAATGATATAGAAGATGAAGTTTATGCCAAGATTGATAACGAAACAACCGCTAAAGATATTAAGGCCGGAAGTATAAGTATCAATGCCAACGAAGACATAAACGCCAGCCACATCGTTGTTTCCGGCGGTGGGGCATCAAATCTCGTTCTTGATGTTAATCCGATTGTTAATACCTATAATGCTACGGTTGAATCTGCTATTAAAAATTCAAAAGTTAAAGATGCCGCGATTGCCATAAACGCACAAACCGCAATGGATTCTTTAGATGTTTCGGCGGGTGTTGCCGGTGTGGCAAAAGGAATTGCCGGTGTTGGTGTTGCCATCAAAAATGATTATATCGGCAATATTAAGTCATATATTGATAATGCCGTTATTAATACCGAAAAAGATATAGATATTGATGCCAGCTCGGTTATCAATGCAAATAACTGGGTTGTCGGTGGTAGTGCGGCTGGACAAGGCGTAAGTGTTACGCTCAATGTTTTGTGGAATAATGTCAATTCTACTCTTGAAGCCGGAATCAAAAATTCCACAATAGAAAAAGCTGATGCTATAACCATTAACACCAATAAGGATAAAACCGATCACTTTGACAATACGGCCATTGCCGCCGCTCTTGCCGGACAAGGTGCAAGTGCTATCGTCAATGTTATTAAAAATGATTTTACAAATACCGTAACGTCATATGTGGATAATACAGAATCAACCGAAATCGGTTCTCTTGAGGTTGAATCAAATTCAGACAGAAGAACAAACAACATTAACTTTGGTTTGATTATAACCGGTGAAGGTGCCGGACTTGCTGCCAACGCCTTGTCTAACGATATTAATTCAACGACACGTTCCTATGTTGATGCCAAATCAAAGACGTTGAAGGTTGAACGGAATTTAGATGTAAAATCAAATGACACGGCGGCGGCAAGAAACAGCGTTGTGATGGGAAGTCTTGTTGCTTTAGGCGGCGGTGTCGGTTTGAATATTAATTTATATAGTGCAAACAATCTGGTAAAATCTGAGATTTTATCGGCAACCTCAGGACAAATCAATGCCGGTTCGGTAAATATGAATTCCGAGCTGACCAATGCTATGGATAATACGCAGGTGGATTTATCTTTAGGGCTTGCGACAGCTCCGATTGATGTCCAAGTTATCAAAATAGGGCAGAAGACAAATACTTATTCTCAAGCTGAAATAATCAGTGATGTAAATAAATATTTGAATACGATGTTTTCTATGATACCGCAAGGTTTATCAACCTCGACAACGCCGAGCAACAATCTTCAAGCCGGTGCGATTTCAAGTGTCGGCGGTAACATAAAAACAGTGCTTGATACTAATATCAATGCCAAAAGTCACGTCAAAGGACTTACTAAACAGGATGGAAAGGATGTCTTGACCAATGAACTGGATTTAAATAGTTTCACTTTAGTCGGAGGTGCCGGTTCGGCAAGTGTCGGCGTAAGAGATGTTCAAATTGCCAATAATACCGTTGCGGAAATTAAAGACGGGAAAGTTGAAAGTACAGATGGTGATGTTTCAGTAAACGCTCAATCGGAAGCAAATGTAAAGATGACAAATACGAGTGCTGAAATTTCCGGTCTGCAAATTTCCGGTGGTTCGGATATTTATGAAAATTCTTCCGAAACTCTGGCGCAAATTAAAGATTCAGAGGTTAATGCTCAAAGTATAGGCATCAATTCAAAATCAAAGAGCCACGCAAAAATTGATACAACCCATGTTGCCGGTTCCATCGGCAGTGTTGTCAATGTTGATTTGGTTGAAGCAAAGGACACTAATAAAACGATTTCACTCATTACCGGCAATACCAATATTGATGCGAATGATAAATTAACCATTCGTTCAACTGTTGATACCGATTTGCAATCGCTGAAACTTTCTGTTCCGATTGCCGGAGCCAGCCTCGTTTCGGTTTTAAAAAATGAGGCAACCGCTAATACGATATCTAAAGCTATTATTGAAGATGTCAACGGAACGATTAATACGAACGGGCTTGAAATTGTAACCGATTATGACGATATGAGCGTAACCGCAAGGTCAAATATTGTTTCGGTTAAGGCTATAAGTGTTGCCGAATATAATGATTCCGGTGCATTTATGAATGCGTATTTTAAATCCGGTATTGACAGTATAGACGGGCTTATTTTGAAAAATACAGGAACAACTCAAATTACAACCGCCAAAGCAAACAGTCAAAAAGATGTGTTGGCATACGGCAGAACACATGATGTTTCTGTTCAAGGTATAGGAATATATACCGGAACATTTGCCAATGCCAAAACTAATGCAACTTCAGCTACTGTTTTAAAAGTAAAAGACAATACTTCTGACAGGTTAAATATAAATCAATATTTAAATTCTAAAGCCAAAGCCGATGCAAACGGTACAAAAGTTACGACTGCCGGTGTTTATGCCGTGGCTGCCGAGGCGACTGATGAAAGTAAAATGACACTTGATATCGGCGGTACCAATACAGTTTTGGGCAGAGCCAATATCATAGCAACTCATAACGCAACATCCGAGGCTGATTTGAAGGCGTTTAACCTCGGTTTGCTTATAGCCGGCTCAAGATTAAGACTGGATAGTAATATGGAGGCTGACACAATCGCAAATATCGGCGGAAACTTTAATGTTTTGGGTACTATTGCCGATATCGAAATAAGTACGATAAGAAATGCTAAGTTGGATAAAACATCCGGAACGGGAGGTTTTATTAATGTTGCGGATACCGGTGTGGCAAACGTTCTTAAAGGGCAATCGGTTTTGAATTTGAATGGATTAATAACAAATGCTGAAAACAAGAACAGAATGTCTATATTAAACAGATCTGTGAACAATTATAATGTAAAAACAACCGATGGTTCGGGCGGATTTATCAATGTTGCGGACAGTTCTGCGACATCATCTTTCAACACCACTACCGAAACAAATATCGAAAATTCGGATATTAATTCATTGTCTGATTTTAACGTAACAACGGATAATAGTACGCAAATTGAAGATGATGCCTCGGCTGCAGGTGGCGGATTTATTTCGTATGTAAACGGCAGTATCAACAATAACTATGTATCAAATGCCAAAATAAATATCAAAAATTCAAATATAAAATCACAAGATATGAAATTGAGGGCTATGGCTCGTGTGGGCGCATATCCGAAAGATGCTCATTATACCGGAGATGCCGGTGGTGTTGTTGCATTTGATTATATTGATGTGAACAATACAATAACCAGTACCAGCGAAATAAATATTCAAAATTCGATATTGGAAGCAACGCATAATGCCATTTTTGATGTTAGTTCCAATAATTACTTTAAGCAAAAAATAGAATCAGGCGCATACGGATTAAAATCCAAAGCGTCGGGAGTGTCGCATCTGAATGTTACCAACAACAATAAGATTACGATTGATAATAAGTCAAAATTGTCGGCACGCAATGAGCTTGAAATTGATTTTAATTCAGGCAATAATTTAACATCTCGCGTAGTTTCCGATGTAACCAATTTTTCCGGTGAACCGGTAGCAAAATCATACCTTGATTTAACGATAAATAACACACTTGAAAACAGCGGAACAATTTATGCCGGTAATTTACTTGATATCAATTTCATGCTTGGTTCTAATAATATTTTAACACAATTTGCTCAATCAGTAAGCACGGCGGCAATCGCAAGCACAACCGAAGACGGTAAATTGACAAGGAAAATTAATAATAAGATAGATAATAAAGCCAATGCGGAGATGACTTCAGGTAAAGATGTAGATATTAACTATACAAGCGGACAAGGTGAAACAAATTCCGTAATTTATTGGGTAACTAAAAGCGCTTGGGGAGCTATAACAAACAGCGGTCAATCATCAAAACGTGAGTTGTATAATGGTTATTCTCTGATTAATAACGGTAAAATCACGGCTGCGCAAAATAACGCAAAATATATGAAAATAAATCGTGACGGAACGATTGATCAAGCAACACTTAAGAGTTTTTATGATACTGATTATATCTTAAGTGACGACGAGGTCATTGATGGCGCAAAGTTAAAAGAACAAAAACTTTCTGATATCAATATTGAACTGGAAAATGTTAACGGAACGATTCAAGAATATGAGGATACAATAGCAAATTATAACACCATAATGGCCAATCTTAACGAGCAGAAAGATGAGGCAGAGGCAGCCATTGGTGAGCTGACTACGCTGATAGAAAATGGCGCGGTTTTGCTTGAATCTAAAGCCGGCGGTAGCGGCATTTATGCAGGAATCAGCGCTTTTGATTTGAAGATGCAAAAAGATATGGGGTGTGTCAGATATACCAACAATGATCCGGGTTATGCAAGCAAAATAACTCTGGATGAATACAATACGATGATGCAAGATTATGCTAAAGAACTCAGTAATGATGAAAATCTTACAATATCTGAATTTTTGAATACCAAAAATTATGGTTTTTCAGATGCCCAGAAAACAAATATCGTAAACGGATACAACGATGTTAAGAGCAGACTTTCGACCACGGCGCATGGTTTTGCTCAGTATATCGGTAAAGATGGTATAACCTATATTGCCGCCCTAAATCCGACCGGCGAAGGAGCAGCTCAATCTTGCAAGAATATGGTTGATTTGAACAACACAATAGCAGATATTGAAAATCAAATTCAATCAGCTCAAAATATCAAAGACAATGGTATAGCTTTATTAGAGGAATTGAATAGCGAAAGAACAGCACTCATAACCGAATATAACGACATATATGAAACACCAGACAGCGAATATGATTATAACGGCAACTATTCTGTTGTCTTTAAGGACATCATTATTAACCCGGACAGCGGAAAAATCAACATACACGGGTTAATAAACGATGGTATCAGCGGCAACGGTACGGTTGAAATCGCTAAAGCAGGTTTACAGATAGATAACTATTCTACTCGTTCATTGGTGTTTAATGATGTTGTTGTTAATGAAACATCTTCAGGCGGTAGCTTTGTTGTTAATGATAAGAGTATGAGTGAGTTTGCCGATAAAAATCAAGCTATAAGCGGACAGAAAGCGTATGAATATCTCTATGGCAATTCAAGCTGGTGGAATCTAAATGATGAAAGACCTTCATTTGACAGTCTGCCGACATCGGGTGTTCATTATGTTACAAATGATACGGGGATTATCGGAACAACAATAAATAATTATTACGACAACAATCACCCGCTTGCGGACACGTTTGATATTCCAAATCCGACTGTTGCATCCGATATTACGATTAACGGTGATATCAACACGGGTTCTTTGAGTATTTCCAATGAAAGCGGAAATATTGCCATTCAAAGCGGTGATATGAATACGGGTAGCATGAATTTGTATGCTATGAACGGAGAAGTTAATATTACGGCGCATAATGATGCAAATAATGCAAAATTTAACTTAAACAGTGGAGGTCATATTTTTGCGGCTGATGGTGTAAACATAACTGCCGATGAGGTTGATATTAAATCAGGTTCAAATATTAAGACGGGTTATTCTTTAAGAGGCATTACCATTACAGATAAAATGCTAAAAGAAGAAAACTTGATTATTGATCCGACAACCGGTGAAAAGAATCTCATCAATTTAGGCGGCAACCAGTTAAGTCCTGATCTGAATGACGGAGTGATAAAAGGAAATATCAAAGCAATTTATCAAGATGGTCGGATATATGTATATGATTTGCCAGAACTTAAAGCTGACAATGGTATTAAAATCGTAGCAAGCAAAGGCACAGTAGAGGGTATAATTACAATTTCTACCGGCTCTCAGGCGATAGAAATAAATAATAAAACAAATAAACCTTTGGTAACGGGTGATATTGTCAATACTGCAGTTGATGGTCTGTATTCCGTTCAAGGTGGCGCAACATCCACAGTAAGTTTAACCACACAGGAAGTCATCAATACAAAAATTGATATATCATCAAACGGTAAAGCGGTTATCAATGGCAAAATCGTTAATGGTATTGACGGTCAATCCGGTGAGCCTTTAGAAAATGGTGAACTAAGCATTAATGCTAAAAACGGTGTCGATATTGCTAAACATCAAACATACGATTCTATAACAGCTGGAGGTTCAGTTGATATTGTTAATAACGGTAGCGGTACATTAAATGTGTACGCCGATATTACCAATAAAAAAGGCAACACTAATTTATATGGCTCTAACGGCGTATCAGTTTACGGCAGAGTACATAATATCGATGGAGATGTTACAATAACAGCTCCTCAAGGTGATTTAATATTGGCTAAAGGCTCACAAATTCACGTCGATAAAGGTAATTTGATATTAGACCAGCAAGCTGTATCCGGCAACTTAAATATGATAGGTCAGGTTATACTTTATGATGGTGATTTGAGAGCTGACAGCTTTGGCAACATAACAGATAATGGTCTTATATTCAGTAAGGAATTCATGGATGAAAATGATTTGAGTGATTTGATAGCCGTGAACTTTAATGAACCGGAAATTGATTATGCCTTGAATAACAATATGGGTTACGGTTATGATGTTACAAACGACAAAGGTCTGGAATCCAGCGTAAAAATCTTAAGATTGCACAAAGATGGTGCGACCATTATCAACGAAAATAATTGGAAAGTTGGTGATAAAATTGAGGTTTCTATAGCATTCGAGGGCGTTAACGTTACTGCCAAATGCAAAGTCATTAAAGCAGAAAACGGTGTTGTACAGGTTATGTTCCTTGACTTGCCAAGATCTGTGGCGACAAAAATTACCGAACGCTATATGAATAAGGGCTTATTTCACCAATGGGTATCTAACTGAGTAATCTTAATGTTATAATCTAATGTAGATAGATTCTATATAAGCAGTCCTGATGTATGGTTATTCCAGCATGACGCAATCAATACATACGATGTTTTAAAAAACAGAGATTTTGATAAAGAGCAATTTAAGGAAAACTATTGCAAACATATAGATTTTATATCACATTTTGAATAAACAACTTCTTTCCCTCAAGGAAAGGAAGTATTTTCCTCTACAATCTTGCGATTTGAGAAATTAGAACCTAAGTATAGGATAAGAAACGTTAGAGTATGGATGAAAATATGCCAAAGGACTATGCAAATATATACAATTTATCAGGAACAGAAAAGAAAATTAAAATAGAAAATTTGTGGCGAGATAGTATTCCTGGCACAGAAGAATTAGCAGACAGCATATTAAAAAAAATTAATGAAGATGAATACCCTTATGTTTTATCGGTAGAAGCAGGCTATGGAATGGGAAAAACTCACTTTTTTAGTAGATTCTGTGAATATGCTAAAAATAATGGATTTGATTGTATTTATATGAGTGCATGGGAAAATGATTATCAACCATCACCATTTTTATTTATATGTAATAAAATTAAAAGCTATATGGAAGAAAAAAATATAACGACAGTAAAAAGCCAATTATCAGAATTTATTGATAGTAGCAAAAGGCTTATGATGGAAACACTTAAACACGTTGATATACAAGAAGAAAATGAGAAATTCGTTGTCACTGAATTCGTTTTTCTGCAAATCCTTGTCAGTTCAATCCATATCATTTGATGAACCTTGAGCGTTTTTATAGGCTATTGCTCTATATCGTTTTTGTCTTGCCCACTAGATTTCAATGAATATTCTCTATTTTCTTTAAGTTCCTTGGTAGTTTTAATACAACAACCAATTCTTTCCCAGATAGTATCAAAATTATCACTACTGATAATTTTTAGGAGGTTTTTGTTACTTAACAATTCAAGTAAAGGATTATCACACTTATTGTAATCAGTGATGTATTTACTCGGATTTTCGGAGCTAGCTTGTAAAGTATTATTAATAAGTCTGTTTCGTAGTTCTTTAGAAATATCACCATCATCCAATTTTTGAATCTGATTTGATAATCCTTCATAAGTTTTTGCAATAGCTTCTTTATGAGAATATTCTTCAATAAGCTTTTTAGATATTTAATGAGAAATTGCAACCTGTGTTTTATAAATTCATAAGTTAATAAACAAAGATACACTGGAAAATAATGTTTCTTACTTTGCACGCGCGCGTAATAAGCGCTCCTTTATTATTAATTTATTAAGATTATATGCTTATAGTGTACTTGTTGGGGAATGCCCGAACTTCAACAGGTAATCGTTAAACCTAATCAACGCGGGCGGTAATAACTATTGTTTAATGTCAATGGGATATTACGTCATAGGGCAGACACCGATATGGTGGATGCTCACAAAAATAAGGCTCGCACGAATATGTGAGCTGCATCTCGCGTTGATTGCAGTTAACGACATCCACCGCCTTTGTGCGTTTTACTTGGGCTGATTGGTGTTTGTCATTGTTTAAGTTTATAGCAACTACATTTTTTGCTTTATTTTATGTGCAGATGGTTTGTGCGCACGAATTCGTTGCAACTATAATCAAAATAAATGATGGTGATACTTTAAGTGCATTTGTGAACAATGAAAATACTAAAATAAGACTGCTTGATGTTGATTGTTATGAAACCAAGAAAAATGCAAGAGCAAAATTTCAGCAAAAATACTATGGATTACCGATTGATGAAGTGCTTGAAAAAGGTAAGCAATCAAGGAAAATATTAAAAAATTTACTTAAAGACCACAGATATATAAGAGTGAAATGGGGAAAAAGAGACAGTTTTGGTCGTATCTTAGGTAATGTATATCTTGATGACATTAAATCTTCTGGTATGATTGATGTTAATAAATATATGCTTGAGACCGGTGGCTGTAACAAGTATTTACCAAAGAGTTTGTTGAAAAAATCCAAGAATAAGTAATGTAACTTTCTTTCTTGCTGGTAAAAAGTATTTCTGCAAAAATCTTGCGATTATCCAGAGAGAAACCTATTTAATCAATATAGAGAGATTATTACGTTGAGGTTAATATGCATTACACAATCTATGAAGGTTATGATAGACCTTATATTCGTCCTTGTCCTATTAAAAACAAAGAAGATTATGTCAGGGATATCATAACTTTGGAAAGAATCATGTTTGAGCAAGATAAGACCTATTCTTACAATGAATTTTTACATGAATGGGCACAATTACTTATAAACGCAATGCATTTATTTGAGGCAGGATATTTTGACTGTGCCTATTATTCATTACGTCAAGCCATTGAAATGGCAGTATTGATACTATACCTAGCAGATCTTCCGGACATAGATGCCAAAGATAAATGGCAACAATGGTTAGGACAAAAAGATTTTCCAACAAGTAACTCTATGCTAAATGAGTTGAAATTAAAAGGGAAAAAATTTCAGGAGATGCATATTGCTTTTCCTGAATTTTTAGCAGAATTAAGGCAATTACAACGTATTTTGAATAAACTGGTTCACAAACAAGGTTTTTTCTATTTATATACAATTCATGGAAATTCAATGATTATTCCGGGTAAGGAACAAAACCATTTTATTCTGGATTTTCCTGAATATTTGGAAAAAACAATTCGCATTATTGCTATGGTTAGAATTTTTATAGATCCGTATCCATTGTTATTAGCTGAGCATAATATTGCAAAGAAATCTTTTTGTTTGACGATGCCGTATCCCGAAGAATTTATAATTAAATATTTAGGTGATGATTTTGTTGAAAGATACAAGAAAACAAGTCTTTATCAAAAATACTACAATGAGTGTATCAATAAACAAGTTGTAAGAGTAATATAGAGGGTTTAAAATCAAAGCATAAACTTACATTTAACATCTTTTCATCAATGAAATAAAGTTCAGATCTCCCTAAATCCCATTTTCACATTTTTGGAAGTTAAAATTGTATAAGTTGTTGAAATAAATAAACTTTTATAGGCGGTCTGTGCAAATGCTTAAGGAGTACTTGACAACGATGTTATTCGAATATTTAACGACGATGATTTTGCTTCGATAGTGTCAGTGTTTATTAAGTTTAAAGTATATTTACAATAATAATTAAAAGTAAAAATAAAGTATCTATAATCTGGCATAAAAATATGTGCGATAATAGTTTTTATTAAAAATATCATTGGAATTATTTATAATTATCAGTGGACAATGTATAAAAATATATCTACACTGAACATATATATTTTTTTATAAGGAATAATGTTTTGGAAAAATTTAAAATTGAAGTTGCACTTCCTCCCAATACATCCACTACGGATAAGGGGAGGCTATTAGAAAGTTTAGTTTCTGAAGTATTAGAGTGTTTAAATTATAAAGTTGAAAGTCAAGTCTCTTTTTCTGGAATGGAAATAGACGTATTGGCAATCCACAATAAAAGTGGTTGTAAGATATTTGTGGAATGCAAGGCTCACCGTAATTCAATAGACGGTGATGTTATTACTAAGTTGGCAGGACAGGTGTTCCTGAAAAAAGTGAAGTCTGGATGGCTTTTTTATACAAGCGAATTATCAAAAGGTGCAAAAGGAATATTAGATGATATTCAAGCCTCGTCGACAGATGACAGAGATACCATTCAGATATATTCACCAAAAGAATTAATAGAAATTTTAGAAAACAATCGAAGAATTGTAAAATATTGTGATATTTGTAAACCTACAGATAATAATTATTCAGAGACAAATTACCTTCTTATTACTCCTTATGGTAAATTTTGGGTGTTCCCTATAAATAATTCAGGGGTTGAAACGTCTGTGATAACTTATAATGCCTCAACAGGAGAATTGGTTCAAGATACCACGTTATTAAAAAATATATCAGAAACAGATACATCCTTAAATACCTTAGACTGGCATCCAACAAAAGTATCAATAGAAAGAATTGAAAAAACACTGGAAAATCAAAAAGACAATATAGTTCCTATTAGCGTTGGTGATGAATGGGCAGACTACCGTCCATCAAGGCCTCAAGATTACGTGGGGCGTGAAGTTCTACTAGGAAATATCTTAAAATTTCTGGATAAAATTAGAAAAGATGAAACATGTACTCGTATGATTGGGCTACAAGCTCCATCTGGTTGGGGTAAAAGCTCAACAATAGTTAAACTAATTGATATGAGCAAAAATATTAGAAATCGAAAGAACTTATTCATCTATGGCGTTGATACAAGGGCTGCTGTGTCAGATAAGTATGTGGAATTGGTACTTCTAAGTTGTTTAGAGAAAGCTATGACTGAGGGTTTTATTCCCAAGCGAGAGAAGAAAATTAAATTAGGTTCAGCTGGTTCAATCCTAGAGAGTGAAGCTCTTGGAAATATTCTATCATATTTAAAACGAGAAAAAAAAGTTATATTGATTTACTTTGATCAATTTGAAGAGCTATTTTTAAAAGAAGAGTTATTTCCTTTATTTGAAAAATTTCGCCAACTCATTGATAATGTTTGTAGTTTACAAGAAAATATAGTTGTTGGTTTCGCTTGGAAAACAGATACAAATATTCCTGCAGAACACCCTGCATATAAAATGTGGCATGATTACTCAGATAGAAGAAAGGATTTTCGTTTAGATCTATTTGCGAGAAAAGAAGTTTCAACAACAATTACTAAATTGGAAAAAGAGTTATCTCAAAAAGTAGATCCCAAACTACGTAAAAATTTATCCGACCACTGCCAAGGGTATCCATGGCTTCTCAAAAGGTTATGTATATATGTATACAGTTCTATTAAGAATAAATGTCAAACAGATTTGTTGGTAGAGAAACTAAATGTTAAAGATCTATTTGAGCAAGATTTAAATAATTTGACAGAAGAGGAAAGGTTGTGTGTTAAATTCGTTGCAGAAAGATCTCCTGCTAATATTATTGAGCTTTCTGAGCGTTTTTCTTCGGATATTATTAATGATTTGGTTAATAAAAGAATCTTAATAAAATCTGGATTAAATGTTTCTCTATATTGGGATATTTTTAGAGATTATATTTCTTCAGGAAAAGTTCCTGTGGTTCCTGAAACTTATATATGTACAACACATGTTGGTCCTTATTATAAAGTGATTAAAGGTTTAATAGGTGAAAAGAATATAACAATTGAATATATTTCTAATAGATTCGG
Source organism: uncultured Pseudomonadota bacterium (assembly GCA_902763155.1). Classification (GTDB taxonomy): domain Bacteria; phylum Pseudomonadota; class Alphaproteobacteria; order RF32; family CAG-239; genus RUG410. The sequence continues at coordinate 28,646 of CACWQS010000003.1, forward strand.
ATTAAAAGAGGGATCTACAGATAATATTGTACGTGATGCTGTTATGATGGGAAATGCTAGACGCAAAGGTAATGTTATTACTCTAATTCAAGATAATATGATCGATTTAGGGCGTACTATAAAACAATTTTACCAAGACCATATATTTTTTAATAAATTAAAATATGAACTTCAAAATCAAACAAGGGTAACTATTGATGATGCGATAGATATTATGAAAGGTACATATAACAGCCAATTTGAAAATAAAACATGGAGATTATATACGACTAGAATGATATCATGGTTTGAGGCTTGTGGTCTTATTCATACAATTGGGAACATTATTGAACTTGAATATAACAAGGTAAGTATAGAAGATGCATTGCAAAATAGTTTAAATATTCGAAGAAGAAACGATACAAAAACGTTTAAAGGCGGAGCCCCTTATACTAAAGTATGTGAATTATTGCAAAAACTTTATAATAATGAGGAAATTAATTTAAAAGAAAAAGGGATGAGAAATGCAACATCGGTGCTTGTTAAGTTTAATATTGTTGCGAGAAAAGATGGGAAAATAATTCCTCTTTTTGGTAAATATGAACAAGCTATAAATCAATTGAAATTGGGTATCAGAAATACGAGAGATATTGAAATTGTTAGAGAAGAACTACTTAAAAATAATAAGATTGATGGTAGGGATCTAGGGCATATCTTAAATCAGAAATTAAATTATAATTGGAAACCGGCCAGTGAGGCACGTTGCGGTTATGATTTAAAAAATTGGTGTCTTTGGATTGATAATGTTGTTTGAAAACTAATTTTATTTTAGCTCATTTCGACAATTTTTTCTTTAGGTCTCGGTATAATAAGCAATATTTCATTGGAATTTATTTATGAGACAAATGTAGATAAATAAAAATATCGCACAATAAACACTTCTTTTCTTATAGGAAATGATGTTTTGTTATCCCAAAATCACGTTATTGCATCTTTTGGGAGCTAAAATTGCTTAAATGCTTGAAAAATAAGGAAACTTGCTATAACTGGTCCGTGTAAATTGTCGGGAAGGCTGTTTTTTGATGCGAACCACACGGACCAGCCGAAAGTCTTGTAAATAAAGCAAAAGGCCGTCTTTAAAGACGACCTGTTAAGTCTGGCTGGGGCGGCTGGAAGCGCTTTTGTCAACCCCTTAAATTCCTGATTCTAAAAGACTTTTCTCTATCGTGAGGTGGTTTTTGTGGACAAACTGTCTCACTTGACTGTCTCACCCTTTAATAACTTGAAAACAGGGTAGCAAATTGTACCCAAAAGTCAACTGATTTTTTTGTATTTTTGCACTTTTGTGACTTTGGTATAGATTTTACCTATCGGGAATAATAGTCCTTCATTACACCATAATTTTATGGTAAATTTTCCTTTTCGGTAAAATTTACTTGATTTTAATTTTTGATATGATATAATTTTACCGAGAGGTAAAATATGAAGATAAGAACATTTGAAGATATCGCTGTCAAAATTAGGAACGAGCGCAAGAAACAGAATTTAACACAAACCGAACTTGCCGGACTGTGCAATGTTGGCTTGCGTTTTATCGTTGACTTGGAAAAAGCAAAAGAAACCTGCCAAATAGGTAAAGTGCTAAAGGTTTTGGATGTTTTGGGAATAAATCTGCACACGGAGGAGTAATATGCCGGCATTGGATGTATATTTCTATGGTAAAAAAGTAGGTAAACTGACCGAAAAGAACTCTCGGCTATCTTTCAAATATAATGAAAATGCCGATACACCGTTGTCGGTCAATCTGCCGTTGCAAAAAGAAGCCTTCAACGACAAACTGACACGCAGTTTCTTTAACAATCTGTTGCCGGAAGAAGGAATTCGTGAAGCCGTGGCTCGTTATAAGCAGGTTTCATCCAATAATCCGTTTGCCTTGTTAAAGGAAATCGGTGGTGAATGTGCCGGTGCGGTTGAACTGTATCCAGAAGGATATATCAAAGAAAATGAACCGTCTGTATTAAAACCGATTAGTCAGGAGAAAATCGCCGAACTATTGAAAAATCAGGCACAAATACCATTGCTGACCGGTGAGGAAATCCGTTTGTCATTGGCCGGAGCGCAGCAAAAGATTGCCTTGGCGATTATTCCGGAAGGTTCGGATAACTACTATCTGCCGCGGGGAGACTACATTTCAACGCATATTATCAAGCCGCAAAATCCGTATTTTGAGGACATTATTTATAATGAGCATTTTTGTATGTCTCTGGCACAACAAATCGGTTTGCCGACAGCAACATCATTTATAAAGGATTTTGCCGGAGAATTCGGATATGTGGTAAAACGGTTTGACCGCGAAACAGATAGTACAATGCAATCGGGCTTAAAACGCATACATCAGGAAGATTTCTGCCAAGCCCTGTGCCTGCCGGATAAAAAGTATCAAAAAGAAGGCGGGCCGAGCATCAAACAATGCTATAAATTTATTGCTACGGCAGATTTTAGCCGCAAGGCCGATGCTTTGATGCAGTTTTTGAAAACGATAGTGTTTAACTTTATCATCGGAAATTCCGATGCGCACGGTAAAAATTTCTCTTTTCTGCACAAACAAGGGAGATACGAACTTTCGCCTTTGTATGATTTGGTATCAACAGCGGTATATCCGGCACTTTCGCCGAATTTGGCGATGTCCGTCGGCGGTGAATATAATCCGAACCAGATACACCGCAGTCATTTTAAGGATATGGCGAAGGATTTGGACATTAAACCGGCAATGATTGAGAAAATTATTGATGAAATGTCGGCGAAGATATCGGCAGCATTACCGGAGATTGAAAAGCAGTTTGCGGATAGCGGCGACAAACGAAAGATAACAGAACAAATAAAAGCCGTTATAACGCAGAGAATTTCGCAAATATCATAGGGCAAAAGTCCAAAAGTAAAGGAGGCTTTGTAGCCTCCTTTGGTTTGTGGGCAGAAAAAGATTACACTTGTTCATATCTCGGAGTTTCAGCCGCAGCGGCATTTTGTGCTTCAATCAATTCATCAAGACTGATATCAATTAAATCTCTTGCTGCTTCAAAAGTGCGACGTTCCGCTTCTTTCTTTTTTGCTGCCGCTGCTTCACGTTGCTGACGCTTCTTTTCACGGCGTTTTGCACTGTTGACCTTCTTACGGGCTTCGGCTTTCTCAACTTCTTCGCCCAAGAACTTCGTGATTTCCTCATCAAATTCGCCATTTACCACTTCAGTATAAATGTCTGACAAGAAGTTCAATTTATCTCTTGTATCTAACAGTGAAAGAGCATAACGAGCAATTCTTTTGCCACCAAGACGGAGCGTAAAGATTGACTGGCTATCAGTATCAACAATCAACTTGTTCATACGATTTTGTTTATTCCAACTATCTTTCTTGAAGTTACGCATGTTGTCATCCAAAAGGTTCAGAATGCGTTTTTTGCAAGTATCGTAGTTGAGTTTTCCTTCATCTTGATATGTTTCAATCTTGACTGCGTTAAATTTTGCTAATGCGTTTTTCATTTTAAGTTTCCTTTCTTAAATAAAATTGTTGTTTGATTAAAATTGTTGTTAAATGTTGTGTTTTAGCAATGACTAACAATGACATAAACCAAGTCATCATCGGCAAACGGACATTTTTCATCTTCGGTGTAATGAAAGCCATAGTCGGCAGTTATAAAGGCGTAGATATAGTCACCGGCTTTTTCTACAACGTCTTTATACTTCATGATTTCGCCTAACTCTTCAGGACCTCTTTGATATCCTGTGACGCAATAATCAAATTGAGCCGAAGTTTTTTCATAAACTGCACCATCGTCACCGATTTTTAGATGATTTGCATCCATAAATGCAGATAACACTTCATCAAAGTTGTCGTTATTTTCTTCTACAAGAGCGGTGATTTCATCTTTGTTATATGCCACCATTTCATCTTGATTGGTATAGACTTGTTCCCATTTCCCTATGGTTACTTCGTCCCCATCATCATAGGTCAATGCCTCTCTTAATAAATCCCTGAAGGGATGGTCTTTTGTTCTTGCTACCACTATAGTATGCATGTTATTTTTCCTTTCAAAAAAGTTAAGTTGTTAAAGTTAAAAAGGCACAATAATTCTGTTATCGGAATTGCAGATATCATCTGCCAAACCAATGATTAAATCGGTTGTTGTTAGGGGTTAATCGGAACGGTTAGCGATTAGTGTGCTAAACGTGCCATCCAAATATGGTTCTCCATTTTGGAAACTTGTTTCTTTAAGCGGAACAATTTCCATTGAAGACATATTTTGTTGTAAAGTTTTATCATTTTAGTCTTCCTTTCTTGTTGTTTGGGTATAAATCCCCTGTATGGAAAAACAGGCATCCCTTTTTACCATTGAGTTTTTTATACCTAATGATTTTGTTATTTTTTTCTGGCGGTATCATCGCCTTACAATCATAGTATCAAATTTAAAATCACGCTTGTAAAGCATTATTTTGAGGTCAAAATTGGCTGAAAGTCATTTTGGATGTATATTGATGTAAATGGATGTAAAACGATGTAATTTTTCTGCATCGTCAAATGTTAATTTTTGAAATTTTCCGTTATATTTTCCTCAAATTTGCCGAGAATCGTGAAAAATCTCTATTCCGAACCATCTGTTTCGGTGTCTTTTTGAGCATACTTTTCACGTAGTTTTTTCAATAAATCCCAATCCTGCAAATTGTACGCATCCAAAGCATCTTTCGGGTATGAAATGGATTTGCCTTGTCCCACATAAGGAATAGATTCTCGGGTAATCCGCTGCTTATCAGCCATACGCTTTTTAGCCAGATTATCTTTAGACATTCCAAGATACGATGCTGCATACTTTGGTTTCAAAAATCCGCTTTCACAGGCAATCTTGTATGCTTGCATATCTTTATCCATAACATTTTCAGAATTATCGCTATCATCAATAACAAGCCCATTTGCTATCGCTATTTTATTTAGTCCACTTTCTTGCAAAGATTGTACAAATGTATTGATAGAATCTCGCATTGCTTGTTTAGGAGCCATTGCAAAAGCAAGGCCATCAATAACCGTTCCTTTATTAAAATAAGTGTTTTCAATAACAAACGGTGTTGTAATCGCTATATTATGAATGCTAAACAGCGTATTTGCATCTTTAGATAAGTTCGTAAATTTTAAGTTTCCATTTATTATGGTATTGATGATTGCCACCTTGCCATAATGATATCCTTTCATTTCTGTAATGTTCGTCATTTCAAAAATGCTATATGGCTTGAAAACTGAATCTCTTATTTCAATATCGCAAGGCAAATATGGTACTTCAGGGTTTTTACCAAAAATCACTTTTCCAAAGAATGTGCAATTATAAAAGCGTATAAGTGTTGATAAGAAGCAATTTTTAACTCTAAACGACTTACTAAATGTGCAGTCTTTGAAAAAGATATTGTGTTTTGTGTCTGTTACACTATCAAGTATAAAACCTTTTTCAAAGTAGCATAGATTAAACCCTATGTACTCAAAATCCCAACGATTATACTGAATTGCCGATTGAATAACATTCATTGCATCGTCATTATTAAAGTTTATATTTTGGAACAAAATGCTCTTGTTTGTTATTTTTATTTGATTGTCTGGCAAAGGTTCAAATGTGGCGTATGTTATATTATCTATTGTGATATTATCAAGCGGCGGAATATATTGCTCATCATCAGAGATTAAATAGTAAGACAATTTGAAGAAATCAAATATTTTCTCGTGTAGTTCAGTTGGAATAGATGGTAACATTGTCCAATTCTGGGAGAAAATTACCTCAAGATGAAGCAGTCTTCTTAAATCCTCAAAAAAACGGTTTTCTTCAGGTATTTCTGCATCATCTTTATATTCAGAACAGTATAAAAAGAAAAGTTCTTTTCCATCATCATTATGTTCCATAAAATGCTTAAGAGGTTCATTACTAACTATCTTTTGTAGCAAATCCCTTGAAAATGATTTATTATGTAATATGCAACTAATTATTCTATTGCGCTTCTTAAAAGTTCGTATCATTTCCAAAAATGAGATTTCTCCCTTAAAAAGCCTTCTTAAAAACAATTGTAGATTACTATCTGACAGTTGTACTGGGATAATAACAGCATCATATCCGAATACAGCACGCAGAACGATTATAAATTTTCGGTATAAAACATCTAACAATGAATGCAAATCTCTGCATTGTCTTTTTAATGAATCTGCCGAGTTGAGCATATTTTCTATATGATTTTTAAGTAAATGCGGAAATACTTGCTGATGAGTAAATTGAATATCATCGTATTTGCTTTTTCTTCCATAAAAGACATAATTGGAAAGTTCTTGCTTTGTAGCAGTATCATTCTCATCAAATGGGTTTCTCATTAGCACATCCTCATACAATGTTTTCTGTATCATAAAACCCAAATGTTAAATAATTGGCTAATAAGTGTTACAAAGTGTTAAAAGAGCAAAGTGCTTATTTAAGACATTATGCCAATCCAGTGCGTTTCAGAAAGCGATTAAGAGTCATACGCTGCACACCGAGAATGCGTGCAATTTGTGTCTTTTTTACCCCTTTAGCAAGCAAGTTTTCTATTGTTTTGGCATTCTTTGCCAGTTTAAGTTTTTTGGCTTCTGCACCCATCGGACGACCTAAACGGACACCTGCAGCCCGACAATTATCCAAAGAGGATTTTGTGCGTTGTGAAATCAAATTGCGTTCAATCTGCGCCGAAAGTCCGAAGGCAAAAGCCAACACCTGTGATTGAATATCATTACCGAGATGATAGTTTTCTTTAATTGTGATAACCTGACAGTCCTTGGATAAGCAGGTCTCTAAAATTCCCATAACTTCTAACAAAGAACGCCCAAGTCGTGAGATTTCAGTAGCAATCAATACATCATTTTCTTGTAATTCTTCTAATAATGCTCCGAGTTTGCGCTTTTTTAGGGACTTTCGGGATGAAATGGTTTCTTCCACCCAGCGGTCAATAACAAGCCCGTTCTTATTGGCATATTCTTGTATCTCGTGCCTTTGGTGCGAAGTTTGTTGCTTTTGTGTACTGCAACGAATATAAGCGATAATCATATTTTCTCCTTTTGAAATATTTATCAGGAGAAATCAAAGATTTACGTTCAAAAAAGTGTGCTTTTTTAACCAACATTAAAATCAACCACTTTTTTGCGATTTTTGAACCGAATTGTTTTGCCGTAAATAAGGGTTATATTATTTAAGTAACATAGGAAACATAAGGAGTTTCAATGGGTTTGCCGACGTGAATTAAGCGGACTTCCTCGGTGCTAAAATCAAATGAACGTAATTGTTCATTTGTGTTCAGATGATTCCAAAATAATTTGTAGGAAGTTGAAGATGGGTAAGACCTGTGCGTTTTTAGGCAATAACTACGATAAATTTCTGGATATTAACTTGGGGCATCGCACGCCGCCTAACCTTAAAGCACGCATAAGGGAAGAAGTAATCAACTTGATAGAAAATGAAGACGTTGATACTTTTCTGGTCGGCGAGAAAGGCGGCTATGAAATTGATGCCTACGATGTTGTTTTAGATGTTCAGAAGGAATATCCGCAAATTCGCATTTATTTGGTAATATCGCAAATGACAGACCTGCACGAAATGGGTGACATTTATCGGGAAAATTGGACTATACGCCGTGGTTTTGATGACTTTATTTTGCCGCCAAAATGTGAACTTGGCTACAAAAGGCTGTGTATCGTATATCGGAACCGCTATATCATAGAAAATACCAACTTTATCATCGCCTATAACAAGCGTGAAGGCAAAGCCTATGAGTTCTGTAAAGCCGCCAAAGGCAAAGGTGTCAAAGTGATTGAATTGGCGGAAAAACAAGACTAATTATTATGCAGCAGCATTTTGCTGTATAAAGCGTCTGATTGTGCTTCTATCAACTCTAAACATTCGTGCAATTTGAGCCTTTGGAACATTCTGCTCGGCCAGCAAAAGTATTTTATCCTTATTCTTTTTCAGGTCGTGGAATGCACTTTTGCGACCAAACGGACGACCTAAATGTTTGCCATCAGCCTTAATACGAGCAAGACTTTCCTTTGTCCTCTGGCTGATTAACTGCCTTTCTATCTCACTTGCGAGCGAAAAAGCAAACGCCAACACTTTTGATTGGATGTCTGCACCGAGTTTATACTTTTCCTTCAGGCACCAAACCTGACAATCCTTTTCCAAGCAATTTTGAAGAATCCCCATAACTTCTAACATATTACGTCCGACCCTTGAAAGTTCGGTAGTAATTAAGATATCCTGCGCTTTTAATTTCTTAATAAGTTTACCTAATTTACGATTTTTTAGTTCTACACGGGAAGAAATCGTTTCTTCTACCCATTTATCAATCTTTAATCCGTTGGCTGACGCATAGTTTTCTATCACAAATTTTTGATTTTCAACAGTTTGAGCCTGTGTGCTCACACGAACATATCCATATATCATATTCAATCCTTTTTAGTTATTTATTATCGGATTGAATAAAAATAACAGATTAAAGAGTGGTGCAATTAAATCACCATTTAATTGTATCACTTTTTGCATCATAAACCCAAAATGCTGAATTGCAACCAAAATCTTTCTGTAATACAACAAAATAAAGTAATTCTGCCACTTTTTGACATATCTACTGGAAATATCTAAAAAAATGGGTGGGCTAAATGGTGATTTAGCACGCTTTGAGGTAATTTATGCAAGTAAAGACCGATTATAATATGTCTTTTACATCTGGAGGGCTTTTAGAAAATGAGTCCAGAATACTTGCGAATGAGTATTTTCAAACAAAAGATTGGAAAATTGCATCTCAAAATATCCAAAATGATAATATGTTTCAATATAGAACAATGGTTGCCACAAAGCGGATTATTCAAGAACTAAAGGCCAGATTTTCATATCTGAATGAAGATGCCCTACAACTTATAGTTTCCGGCTTTCCAAACGAAACGCAACAAATCTTATGGTTTGCAATATGTCAGAAGCATAAGTTTATATTTGATTTTGTCAGAGAAGTCATCAAAGAGAAATATTTTATCGGCCAGTTTGAACTGGAAAACTATGATTTTGACGCATTTTACAACAAAAAGATGCTTGAACATCCTTCATTGGAAAAAATAACGGACGGAAGCCGATACAAGTTAAAACAGGTTCTTTTCAAAATGTTACGGGAAGTCGGTATGCTAAACAATCAAAACTTCATTCAGGCCGTAATTCCGACACAAAGAGTCCTACAAATCATCAATAACCTTGCACCGCAATATCTTGCGATATTTACAAATTAGGAGAAATTATGGGTATTGAAGAGAAATATAATCATCTTAAAAAAATTATATCAAATCCTGATTTTTTATCGGGTAAAGTTTTGTGTAATGACCTTCCTATCTTTATTGCAGACTATGATATCAGTGAAGAAAATGAGTTTTTGAGAATGGAAAATAATCTTATCAAAACTCTTGGAAATATGGGAATTAAGGTTCTTTCCGTGGATTTATATGACTTGATTATAGAAATTTTACAAAAAGACCAAGGCGATTGGGAATGGGTAATGTCGCCAGACAGGAATAAAGAAGAATTACTGGAAGAACTAAAAGGAATATTAGGGATAGAAGATAAGGTTATTCCGGCTATTGCCGATAAAATGGCGCAAAATGAAGGAAATTATGATGTTTTGTTTTTAAATGGATGTGGCAACATCTTTCCTTTCTTACGCACACATACAATTTTGAACAATCTCCACACATACATCCAAAAACCGGTAATCGTATTTTTCCCTGGGGTAAGTGTATCAAAGGGTTCACCATACGCCGCATTTAATTTGTTCGGGCGCATAGATGAAGGAAACGATTACCGAGCAGCCAACATTTTTCAAATAAGAGGATTATAACGATGAATATTTTAACATCTCTTTTCAGAAAAAACATAAATCGCCATATTGAAGGCGTTGTAAAGGCAGATGATATTGAGTTAGCAAAACTCAATCAGGAAGTTGATGAATATGTTTTAACTCAAAGCATTGAGAAGAAATTAGAAGAATTGCTGGAAGCATATTCTGAAAAATATTCTGACGGAAATGGCGTATGGATTTCCGGTTTCTTTGGTTCCGGTAAATCACACCTTTTGAAAATGGTGGCTTTGTTGTTAGAAAATAAAGACCTTGGCGGTCGCACAGTTGTTGATGCTTTTATAGAAAAATGTTCTCCGGAGAATGCTTTTCTTATAGGTCGTCTTAAAAATCTGAAGACACCAGCGAAAAGCATTTTGTTTGATATTGCCAAGAAGGCCAATATAGACAATAAAAAAGATACTGTTCTGGAAATCTTTATGAATGTATTTAACGAAGCCTGCGGATATTATGGTAAATCGCGTGATATTGCACAATTTGAAAGAGAATTAGACGAAGAAGGATTGTTTGATACATTTAAGGCCGAATTTAAGAATATAGCGAAAATTGATTGGGAAGATGGCCGTGTTCGCCAAAGATACAGACCTGATATAGATAAAGCCTATAATAAAGTTCACGGAAAAAATGCCGAATATCAAGATGTTTTAAGCAAAACTAAACAAGTTAATGCAACTTCCATTGATAGTTTTGCGGAGTTAGTTAAGGCCTATATAGATAAACAAGGTTCTAATTTCAGAATTAACTTTTTAGCAGATGAAGTCGGCCAATACATTGGCAACAATGTGCAATATATGCTTGAATTACAAGCCATAACCGAGAAATTAGGCACATTATGTAAAGGTCGTGCAGCAGTTATTGTTACTTCACAAGCCAGTGTGGCAACTTTCCTTGAAGATATGGGAACAACCTTATCCCGTGATGATTTTTCAAAGATTCAAGGCCGTTTCAGAACAAGATTGCACTTGGATAGCCAAGATGTTGAAGAAGTTATTCAAAAGCGTTTGCTTGAAAAGCAAGATGATGCGAAGAAAGTATTGAGTGACTTATATCATAATGAAGTCAACAATTTTAAGACATTATTTGATTTTACTGAAGGTCAGGTTCTTAAAAACTTTAGAGATGAAGAACATTTCATTGATTGTTACCCATTTATTCCGTATCAATTCACATTATTTCAAAATGCAATGCAGGAATTGTCACGTCACGGTGCATTTCAAGGCGGATACACCTCTGTCGGCGCACGTTCTATTTTGAGCGTATTTCAGCAAGTTGCAATAAATGTGAGCGAAAACAAGCAAGTTGGTGAAATTGCTACATTTGATATGATGTATGAAGGAATTAGGAGTTCACTTGCCAGCATCCAATCTTCTATCGCCATAGCCGAAAGAAACTTGGAAAACAAGTTGGCAGTGAAAATCTTAAAAGCCTTGTTCCTTGTGAAATACATTAAATCCTTCAAGGCTACACAAAGAAATATCGCAGTTTTGATGCACAGCAACTTCAATGAAAATCAAGTTGAATACAATAAACAAATAGAAGAAGCCCTGAATATTTTGGAAGACCAGACCTATATTCAGCGCACCAATGATGTCTATGAATACTTAACCGATAAAGAAAAAGACATTGAAGAAGAAATCAAGAAGACCGATATTGCGGTAACAGACATTCCGGATGAGTTGCAGACTTTAATCTATGATAGTATTTTGCGGCAAAACAAAATCCATCATACCAATGGAACAGATTATAACTTTACACGCAAATTAGATGGTAAAGCATATTCTCGCGAATATGAACTGTCTATAAATGTTATCAGCCCGTTAGACGATGAAATAAACGCCGGCAATGTGGCGATGAAATCCATAGAAAAAACAACGGAATTGTTTATTTTGTTGCCGGAAGATAAGCGTTTAATTGATGATTTAGGCCTTTATAAGAAGACATTAAAGTATATCAATCAAACGATGGGAGCCGGTATTTCCGATGATGCACGGCGCATTATTCAAGAAAAGCAAATTCAAAACAATGAGCGCAAGAACCGTTTACAGGAGCGCGTTGCCGTTCTGGTTGGAAAGTCGCGTTTCTACGTTAATGGTTCAGAAGTAGAAATGAGCGGTTCCGATGCTGCCGGATGTATAGTTAAAGCCTTTATGGAATTGGTAGATAAAACATACACCAATATCAAAATGCTGGCAGGTGTAACCTATAAAGAGCAAGAAATTGATAACATTATCCGCGACGGTAATGTTTTAATGCCGGCCAATTTAACCGAAGCAGAGCAAGAAGTATATAATCACATTGTCCGTAGCGGCACATACAAAGCAACAGTTAAGAGCGTTTTGGATACATTCCAGAAAATTCCATATGGTTGGTCATATGCCGCAGTTTTGTGCCATATTGCCAAGTTATACGTTCGCCGTAAGATTGAAATCAAAGAAAATTCCAACATTTTGGAAGATAATGATGTTATTATTAAGGCCATTAAGAATACTTCCAAGCAAGATAATTTGATTTTACAACCGACAACAAGTTTCTCACCGAGCCAAATTCGGCAGTTGAAAGAGTTTTATGATACATTCTGCAATGAACCGATTGCCGATAATGATGCTAAAACGATTGCGCTTAAGGTTAATGATAAAATTAAGGACAAATTAGCAAGAGTAACTGAACTTTTGTATCAAAAGAACAATTATCCGTTTGTGGCGGTTTTGAGCCAAGTCAAAGACAAACTGGCCAAATGTGTAGATAAACCATACAACTGGTATTTCAACGAGTTTACAGGCATCAGCGAAGATTTGTTAAACGATAATGATAATCTGATTGCCCCGATAACAAACTTTATGAATGGTGCAATGCGTGGTTATTATGATGAAGCCAGACAGTTTTTGGCGGACGAACAGACCAATTTGGAGCATATCGGTGCCGATGCCACGCAAATCAGTAACATTTTAAATGATTTGAATTGCTATAAAGGCACGATAATTCAAGACTTGCGCGAGAATATTGCTAATTTACAGAAGCAAATTGCGGCATCTTTGGAGCAAGAACGTAATGCAGCCCTTGAAGAAGTTGCAAAATTGCGGACAGAAGCACAGAATATGGAAGAATGGAGCAAATTGGATGCGCCTGCGCAACAAAGATTCAGTAAAGAATATGATGATTTTGCTGGAAACGTCAAGCAACAGAAGATTATTCCACTGTTACGTTATGCAACAGATAACTTCAAGAACAATACGCATCTGAACATTATCAGTCGCATTACAGCAGCAGTCAAACCGCAAACGCCGGATACACCGCAAGAAATCATCATTCCTGCCGGAAGCATTGCCGTAAAGAGCAGCAAAACACTTTTGTTAAATGCTCAAGATGTTGATGAATATCTGGCCAATTTAAAGCAGGCAATGCTTGGTGAAATCAAAGACGGCAAAAAGATTAAGATTTAAGGACAAACTATGGATACTTCAAAATTAAAGAAATTTGCTATTGAAGCGCGTAAATCGCTGATGGGCATTGTGGCCGCCAAATTAGATTTGGTATTAGAAGCCAACAGTTTTGAACGTCGTAATAATCCGCAAGCGATAAGAGCCTTGGAAGGTTTGATAGCAGAAATCGGCAAAGAACAAACTATTGAAAAAGTAGCCTATACATGGTTTAACCGCTTTATTGCTCTACGTTTTATGGATGTGAACCATTATACCAAAATTGGAGTAGTTTCGCCGGCAGAGGGACAAACCCAACCGGAAGTGCTTTCAGAAGCCAAAGCCGGATATGTGGATAAACAGGTTGTGCCGGCAGATGTAGAACAACGCATTTCCGCTCTGTTGAACGGTGCTATCAGTAGCCCTAAACCGCAAGAAGAAGTATATAAACTGCTTTTAGTGGCATATTGTAATGCCTACAATAAATTGATGCCGTTTATGTTTGAGCGGATTAAGGACTATACCGAACTTTTGATGCCGGATGATTTACTTTCTAACAGTTCGGTGCTGACACAAGCGGTAGAAACTCTTGATGCCGAAACCTGCAAAGATGTGGAAGTTATCGGCTGGTTGTATCAATATTACATTTCTGAAAAGAAAGACGAAGTATTTGCCGGATTGAAGAAAGGCAAGAAGATATCAAAAGATGATGTTCCTGCTGCAACACAAATTTTCACGCCGGAATGGATTGTGAAATATATGGTTGAGAACTCTGTCGGTAGAATGTGGTTAGAAAGCCATCCGAACAAGGATTTACAAGCCAGATTTAAGTATTATATGGAATCTGCCGAGCAAGAAGGCAGTGTGAAAGCAAAATTGAAGGAAATTATCAATCCGAATCTTAAACCACAAGAAATAAAGGTTTTAGACCCTGCGTGCGGTTCGGGGCATATTTTAGTTAAGGCTTTTGAAGTTCTGTTTGAAATATATAAGGTTCAGGGGTATTCGGAAAATGAAATACCGGAGATGATTTTAACTCATAATATTTATGGCTTGGAAATTTGCGACCGTGCTGCGCAATTATCTCAATTTGCCGTAATGATGAAAGCCCGTCAATATGACCGCAACATTTTCAATAAAGTGAAAGAATTGAATATCTGTTCCATACACAATACAAATTGGATTGATTTCAGTATCGCCGATGAACTTTTAATTGGTGTAGCCGATAAAGACAAAGCAACCAAACAAATCAAATTATTGCAAGAAACCTTCAAAGATGCCAAAGAATACGGCTCAATTATTAAGGTAGAAGGTTTGGATTTTGATTTTTGGGATGAGCGGATAAATTATTTCAAAAATAACAAAACTACATCATTTTACGGCCAAATAATCAATGGACGTTTGAGGTATATCATCAAACAAGCCAAAATAATGCAACAACAATATGAATGCGTTGTTGCAAATCCGCCATATATGGGCGGAAAAGGAATGGATGGAAAACTATCCGATTATGTTAAAAATAAGTATGCACGTTCTAAAGGAGATATGTTTGCCGTATTCAAAGAAGTTATTTTTAACTTTACTCGGGAGAATTTTTTTAGTGCAACGATAAATCAGCACGCTTGGATGTTCATTGAGAGTTACGCTGGTTTAAGAGAATACTTTTTGCAAAATGCAACCATTATCTCAATGATTCATATTGGTTTGCACGCATTTAGAGAAATGAACAGTAAAGTTATTCAAAGCACTACATATGTATTCAGAAAATGCAGTTTAAAAGATTTCATCGCGACATATGAAAGGCTGGTCTATGATAGTTTAACAGTTGATAAAGAACAAGTGTATTTAGAACATAAAGCAGAAAACATTTATACTTGTAAAACCGAAGGTTTTTCATCAATTCCTGGTTCCCCGATAGCCTATTGGGCAAGCGATAGAGTTAGAGAAATTTTTAGAAATAGTAAACCTGTATCAGATTATTCTACAATGTTTCAAGGTATAATTACTGGTGATAATGAAAAATTTTTACGATTATGGCAAGAAGTTGATTTTAGTAAAGTTTCAATTGGATTGAATAGTTTTGCTAATCACGACTTATCAAAACAGTATTGGATACCTTATAATAAAGGTGGAGAATATAGAAAATGGTATGGAAATCAAGATACGGTGGTTTATTGGAAATATGGACCAGATGATAAAACGCGCGGTAAAAAGAATTTTGAAGATTTTTATTTAAGAGAATACTTTTCTTGGTCGTATATATCTGCAAGCACGTTTGCAACAAGATATTTTCCACAGGGCTTTTTATGGGATGTTACTGGTTCTGGTATATTTACAGATAAAAAGTATCTATACTATTTTATGGCTTTAATAGGAGGTAAGATAGGTATTTCATTATTAAATATTATCAATCCCACATTAAATTACCAAGTTGAAAATGTTGCAATTATGCCAATCATATATGATGATAATAAAAAACAACAGATTGACGCACTTGTAGAACAAAACATTGCGATATCCAAAGATGATTGGGATAGTTTTGAAGCCTCTTGGGATTTTAAACAGCATCCGCTTATTCGCTTTTCTGCATATTGTAGAGGCCTTAATGATTCTAAATATTTAAGAGAAGTAGAACCAAGACCATTAGGCGACAAGATTTCAGAATGTTTTGCTAAATGGAAAACCTATAAAGAACAGCAATTTAACCAAGTCAAAAATAATGAAGAAGAACTCAATCGCTTATTCATTGAAATCTATGGCTTACAAGACGAAATGACACCGGAAGTGGCTGATAAAAACATTACGATTTCTAAAGCGGATGAAGAGCGCGAAATCAAATCATTAATATCATACGCCGTCGGTTGTATGTTCGGACGTTACAGTTTGGATGCTAAAGGCCTCATTTATGCCGGTGGGGACTTTGATGCCAATAACTATCAAACCTTTGAAGCCGATGAAGACGGTATTATTCCGGTGCTTTCGGAACATTATTTCACTGATGATATCGTGGAGCGCTTTAATAAATTCATCAAAGTTGCCTTCGGAGAACGCTATTATGCCGAGAATATGGCATATATTGCCAGCGTCTTGAGCACAAAGGCCAACAAATCGCCTGACCAAGTGCTGCGCGAATACTTTATCAAAGATTTTTATAAAGACCACGTGCAGATGTATCAGAAACGTCCGATTTACTGGATGTTCTCTTCAGAAAAGAACGCTTTTAACGCACTCATCTATCTGCACCGCTATAACAAAGACACGGTAAATCTGGTCTTAAACGAATATTTGCGCGAATATAAGAACAAACTTCAGGGCAATATTAACGCCTGCAATACAATGGAAGAAAGCGGAAAAGCCTCAATGACTTTGAATAAAATCGCATTACAGGCCAATTTGAACGAAGCCGATGATTATGAGCGCAATATTCTGTTTCCGCTGGCAACCGAAAGAAAAGAAATTGATTTGGATGATGGCGTAAAAGTGAACTATTTGAAGTTCGGTAAGGCACTCCGGAATATCGGATTAAAGGAGAAAGCATAAAATGTGTGAGCAAATCAAAAGAACTCTTTTGAATAAATTTGAAAACTCTCGGATTGTATTCTGGTATGATAAAGATAAGCAATTTACAGAAGATTTTGCCAATTTGGAACTGGATGGCGTGAAAAAGTTGACGATTGGCGAGAATGAATTTGCCTTAAAATACCAGATTTTGAAAGAAGAACCGAACCAAAAGTTTTTGCTCTACAAACCTGCTGAAAAGCCGGTGGATGCGCAAAACTGGCTATTAGATGTTTTGCTCGCAAATGCTGAATTTCACGCTGAACAATGGGCTTTAACGCTTTCCGAACTCGGTTTGGGTTCGGAATTCTCCGAAATCACCAAAGAACACGAGTTTTTCTTTAAGAGTAAGGAACGCAAAGAAAAACTGAACGCCTTGCTCGGTAAAAGCGAGACACATAAGCAAATCAGAATGAAAATGCTCTTTGTGATAAGCAAAGCCGAAGGTGATATCAATTCGGTGGTAGAAAGCCTGCTGCACGAGTATGCTAATGGTAAGAATGAAATGATGAACGCTATTAGCAAAAGCAAACTTGATGGTTTCTTATATGACAGAATGCAGGAATCCTATGGTTACAGTTCATCTGCGCCAAATGTAAAAGATTTTATCATCAACACCTTTGAGCGCAGTTTTACAAACGATATGGATGGTGCTGCAAATTCGGGCACAGGGGCTAAAATCTTTCTCAACCAATGGAAGAATGATGTTCGCTATGCTGCTGATTTTGAAAAGATTTCCAACGAAGTAGCAGATATCTTAAAAATTGAAGACAAGGTATATCAGAAAGACTACAAATCTTTGGTGGCAGTAGATTATTTTGAGGCCATTGATAAACGAATTATTGCCGCATTGATAGAAGATTTATGTAAAAGAACTATCAATCCGAAAGATATGTTTGATATTATAACTCAACGTCGCACAATGAAATGGTATAAAAAGTATGAGAATTTGTATCAGGCATTATGGTATGCCGTTGCATTTGTGGAAATGGTGGAAAAAGAAGAACATTTCGTAGTCAATTCCATCAGCACCGGTATTGAAAACTATACAAACACTTGGTATAAAATTGACCAATATTATCGGAAGTTTATATATCATTTGAAGGTTTCCGGACAAGTCAGCGGTTTTGAAAAGTTGGTTGAAAACATAGAGAATCTGTACTCTAACAAATATTTGCTGAATATGAATGACAGTTGGCAGCAGCAAGTAGATAAGAAGACAGTATGGGAATTTGACTGCATAGACCGTCAGCGTGATTTTTATCAAAAGTATGTAGCAAGCAGCAAAACCAAGCAATGTATCATTGTTTCGGATGCACTTCGCTACGAAATCGGCGAAGAATTGACAGCACGTATTCGTCAGATAGACCGTTTTGATGCCAAGTTAAATAAAGCAATTACGGGACTTCCGAGTTATACGCAACTCGGTATGGCATCTCTATTACCTCATAATGCGCTTGAAATCATAGAAAAAGATTTGACTGTAAACGCAGATGACGTATCTACATCCGGCTTGGATAACAGAAATAAGATTTTGCAACAAAAAGCAACCGGAGCCTTGGCATTAAAAGATACGGATATCTTAAATAGCGGTATTGAGAGATTGCGTGAAGTCTTTAAGAACATCAGCACAGTCTATGTATTTCATAACAAAATTGATGAAATTGGCCATAGTTTAAGTTCGGAAGAACAGGCATTTGAAGCAGCAGAAGATACGATAGAAGAGTTAAAAAATATAGTAAAAAGACTGGCAAGTGCCGACATTTATAACATTATCATTACTTCCGACCACGGCTTTATCTACCAAAATAAAGATTTAGATGAAGATGAATATTTGGGCGTAGAACCGGTTGGCGACGTTATTAAGAAAGACAGAAGATTTGTTGTCGGCAGGAACCTGAAGGAAGATAATTCATTTATGAAGTTTAGTGCGCAAAATCTTGGTCTGCGCGGTGATTTGGAATTCCAGTTCCCGAAATCAATAAACCGTTTAAGACTACAGGGTGCTGCGCGCAAATTTGTACACGGTGGTGCAAGTTTGCAAGAAATTATCGTTCCTATTGTAACTATCAATAAAAAACGCCAAAGCGATATCAGTAAAGTTGAGGTAGAAATGATGCGCTCTACGGACATTATTTCTTCCAATCAGTTGGTCGTAACATTGTATCAGAAAGATATTGTGAACGATAAGGTGCAAAAGAGAGTTTTGCTTATCGGGCTGTATAATAAGGCCGGAGAACTGATTTCAGAACAAAAAGAACTTATTTTTGACAGTATAAGCACTGAAACAAGAGATAGAGAGCAGCAGGTAACGCTACTTCTGAACAAAAATGTTGATAATGAAAATAATCAAACGGTTTATTTGAAGTTAAGCGAACCGGAAGAAGATACAACCTATGCTAAAGAATATAAGTCTTTAGTATATACGGTTAGAAAAACATTTACTATGGATTTTTAGGAAAGGTTTTGAGATATGAATAGTTTGGATACGAAAATAAACGATGTATTTCCTGGATGCGTTGTTAGAAAAGACTTGGTTAAAGAGGTCAAAGGCAACGCTATTGTGCCATCATACGTATTGGAATACTTGCTCGGACAGTATTGTGCTACAAATGATGAAGCAACAATAAATGCAGGAATTGAGTCGGTAAAAGAGATTTTGGCCAAACACTATGTTCATAGAAATGAAGCCGAACTCATTAAGTCATATATTAAGGAAAAAGGCCGCTATAAGGTTATTGATAAGATTTTTGCCGAATTGGATGAAAAAAATGACTGTTACCGCCTGACATTTTCAAATCTGGGCATCAGCAGAGTTTTGGTAGATGCGGAAACTGTTAGTAAAAAACATCCTCGTTTGTTGGTCTCCGGCGTTTGGTGCTTGGCCGATTTGGAATATCATTTTAGCGAAGATACAAATGAATGCCCGTGGGTATTGTCCTCAATTAAGCCAATCCAATTATCCCAGTTTAATTTTGATGACTTTAAGGAGAAACGTAGCAAATTTACGACAGATGAATGGATTGACTTGATTTTACAAAGTATCGGATTTAATCCGGAAATGTTAAGCCGTAGAAACAAATTATTGCAATTAGTGCGTCTTATACCATTCTGTGAACGAAACTATAATTTGATTGAATTAGGGCCGAAAGGAACAGGTAAATCGCATATTTATACCGAGTTTTCGCCTCACGGAACACTGATTTCCGGTGGAGAGGTAACAGTAGCAAAATTATTCGTTAATAACTCTAAAAAGCATAGTATCGGGCTTGTAGGATATTGGGATAATGTTGCTTTTGATGAATTTGCAGGACAACAAAAGAAGGTAGATAAGGCCTTGGTTGACATTATGAAAGGTTATATGGCCAACAAATCCTTCTCTCGCGGTGTAGAAACATTAGGCGCAGAAGCCTCTATGACCTTTATCGGCAATACAAAACATAACGTTCCATTTATGCTGACACATTCCAACTTATTTGAAGAATTACCAGACAAGTATTTGGATTCGGCATTTTTGGATAGAATACATTTTTATATTCCTGGCTGGGAAATTGATGTTATTCGGAACGAATTATTTACAACAGGTTATGGCTTTGTAGTAGATTATTATGCCGAAGTTTTGAAATATCTACGTAATTATGACTATTCCAATGAATATAAAGAAACTATGGAATTGTCATCAGATATCTCAACACGTGATAGAGATGGCATTAACAAGACATTCTCCGGACTAATGAAGATAATTTATCCGAATAAAGTAGCCACATATGAAGAAAAAGAAGAGTTGTTAAAGTTTGCTATGGAAGGAAGAAAGCGTGTTAAAGACCAACTTTTGCGTATTGATAGCACATTCCCTGCAACTGATTTCTCTTATATCAAAAGCGGCGGAGAAAAAGTAAAAGTTACCACATTAGAGGAAATTCAATATAAAGATATGTATCACGGTACGGTAACAACCGCAGAATTTGATAAGCCTGAAGTGGAAGAAAGTACAGATAATGATACAGTTGAAACAACAAGCAACATTGATAACGATATTAAAGAACTTTTGCAACAGCCGGCTGAAAAGAAAGAAGAATTGAAGGAACAACATCTGACTTTTGCTGAAGGACAACTTGGTGTTACCTACGAAAAACTGTTTGCTCCGTATATTAAGGGGGCAAAACATATAACAATAACAGACCCATATATTCGGAATGTATTCCAAACATTGAATTTGATGGAGTTTTTGGAACTTATTGAACAAAATAAGGCCGTAGCAGATGAAGTTTATGTGGAATTGATAACGACTACTGATGAAAACACTATAGAAATGCAAGAGAACAATTTTAAGCAGATAGAGTCATCTTGTTATGCCCTGGGCATTAAGTTTTCATATAAGTTTGATTCCACAATTCATGCTCGCAGCATTGTAACGGATACCGGTTGGAAGATATCTTTGGATAGAGGTTTGGAAATCTACCAAAACTGCGAACGTAAAGACTTCTTTGCCTTTACAACACGCCTGCAAAAATATCGTCCATGCAAACAGTTTGAAGTAACGTATATCAAACAGGAGGTTGAAGAATAATGTGGGAAAATGTGTGTGAGTTATTTAAGAAAATAAGTGATTGGGGCGAAAATAACTTTTGGCTTGCACTATGTGTCGCAATTATCGCGTTTATGCAATGGAGAACAAGTGAAAAACAAAGAAAACAAGATTTGTTTGATAAACGGTTTGAATTTTATAATAAATTAAAAAATATTTACTTTTCTATGCCCGAAAAGAAAAAAGCAGGGTTGAATCCATATTTAGAAGCAGAAGATTTATTCCCATTAACATCAGAAGCATTATGGCTATTTGGAGAAGATATGGTTAAGGTATTGTCTGATTTAGTGGGAACAGAATTAGAAGAGGACGATAGATGTTTTAATAACTTACCTGAACATGTTGAAAATATTTTTAACAAATATATGAAAGTTGACTAATAATATGGCCATATTAGTTTTAATTATCATCGGAGTTGTGATTTGGTTGATTATCGGGAGTGATAACCAAAAGCCGAAGAATGCAATACATCATCGCCAAAGCAAGGCTGATAAAGAGTTTGAAGATATGTATTTCAACGGTGCTTCGGGCGATGATATTGATGACTTTTAATTAAGCCGCTTGCATTGTTTGCACCTGCTTAATCATCCAATCAATCTGCTCTTTGGTAACACCTTGAGCGAAAAAGATATTTTCTAACTGGGAAATCCGTAATTCAGCGTAAAACAGTTTATCATTCAGCGCAGAGTTATCTCTTTCCAGCGTATCTATACGGATTTGAGCCATTTCAAGTTCGTGCTTACAGTAATTCAAATCACGGAGATAATTATCTTTTTCTTGTTTCAGCATCCTTTTATCCATATTACGCATATCCTCAATAATCGGTGGAAATTCTTTACCTGTATAGGCTAAATGGCGGCGACCTTTATCATCTTTGGCTTCCATAATATATCCAAAGTCTTTTAACTCTTTAAGTGCTTTTCTAACGGTATCAGGTTTAACATTAACACATTTACCAATGTATTCATTGTTACCGAAGAATGTAGGACTTTTGGGATTTTTGGTGCGATAGATAACTAATTGCAAGATTTCACGTTGGGTTAATGACAATTCACTTTGACTTCTACTCATTTTATTTCCTTATAAATTCATTTCATAGATATTTATCAGGAAAAATGTGGCTTTGGCACGTATATCCGTCCTTTGGCATCTATATCCGCTATTTTGGGTATTTAAGGCACGTATATCCGTTTTTAGTGGCACTTATATCCGAAATTCTGGCATCTATATCCGTTTTTGGCGGCATCTATATCCGCCTTTGAATTTTCAAACCCCTTATGGAATAAGGCTTACAAGGTGATTTTTTGCTCCTATAATATAATTAAAATATAAGAAAACATATATTATAATAGAGCCTTTTTCCTTTGGAATTAAAATAGAAACCGAATTAAATCAAGTCAATTTCCTGATGAATTTATGATAACTGATTCGGGTAATTTAAAGCAAAAATAAAATCCGCAATTTATAGCGAAAATAATATTGACGACAAATGACTCGCCTAAAATACGAAGGTCAGATTAACGGATAACAAAATCAAAGGGAAAATGGAAATTCGGTGGGCGTGGTGCTTTTCGCTGGGCGGCGATAACAAAAAGCAGCATACTGGGATATGCTGCCAAGTTAAAATGAAATTTATTGTAGAAACAATACGAGCAGAAATCTGCTACACAAATATTTATCTGGATTTTATCGTTATTCGCCATCAAAAAATTATCATTTTCATTTTTGTTCAAACCAAAATCAGCAAATTGCTCCTGATAAATATTTTTGTGAGGGAAACTCACACAATTAACGTTAGAAACAATAGGAGTTGAAATGATTGAAAAGTTTAATCAAGAAGATAATAGTTACACCCATTACATTCATATTTCAGAATTTGAAAAGTTTTGCGAAGGCGTAAAGAAAATTAGCAATCGCATTAAATACGAAACTTTTGGTGAAGAACCAGACGAAAGTGAGTTCAACGGAGAATATCATCTTATAATTGACGATGCCAAGAGTTTGGAAGATTGTATCAAAACTCAAGCAAATGACAACGTAGAAGCCATATTTGGAATGTATCGTGGCAGTTTTTTATTGGAATGCTGCTTACGTAGTGCTGGTCTTGAAGGTATAGAATATCTGATAGACAGAGGTGCCGAAATTAACAGAACCAATGTTTTAGGCGACAATGCTTTACATATGTTAGTCTTAAATGAAAATATGGCAGAAGAAAACAAAATTAAAGCCGCTCAAATATTGATTGATAAAAGTATTGATGTCAATCGCCCGAATATTAGAATGGAAACGCCATTGATGGCAGCATTAAACCATTTGGAATTTGATGTAGCAAGCCTTCTGATTGATAATGGCGGATACATTTTAAGACCACCAGCACAGAAAGAAACTGAAGACAATTCAACCAAAGAGAACACAGAAAAGACAATCAATTAGAAAAAAAAGTCCTTATAAATTTACCTGTCAGACCGCTACGGAAACGTGGCGGTTTTTATTTTATACATCTTCTGATGGCACCGTTGGCTTCTCTTAAACGTCCTGCGGCATAGATAAGTTTTTCATACTGTTTGGCTTTTTGGATTTTTTCCTGCTGGCGGAATATATAGAACAGTTTGTTTTCCAACACTTCGCATTCTTCGGCTAAACCTTGCAAAATGTCATTTGTGGATGCTGTATCATCTTCCTGCAAAACCTCATAACTGGATATATCCTTGCAATGTCTGCCCAAATAAGCATCCATTTCCTCACGGTTTTCAAAGAATTTATAGCCTTTGCGGTTTTTAATCGTTTCAATCAACACTTTCATTTCTGCTCCTTATGCTCTATAAAGATATTTATGGGAAATTTTTTTACGAATCAAACCATTGAATTTAAAAGAAAATCATGTAGAATCATGGGCTTATGTGCATTTTTTTATTAAAAAAGTGCTTGACAAGCGATTCTTGGCATGTTTAAATCATAGGTGAAAAGTGAATTTATAACCAACTTGTCCCACTTTAAGCGGACTAAAAGGAGACTAAAATGAATACAGATATTAAAGTGAGTCCGTCTCACGAATTACTTGAAGAACTTAAAACAGCCGTTTTTAACTATGATTTTTTAGCCATAGAAGCATCTTTAAGAAAAGGTGCTAAATGCAATCTGCCGTATAATCATCAGGGTTGGACACCATTTCTTCGGGCTTGCAGAGAGTTTGATGAAACAGAGATTATAGAATTGTTTTTGAAACACGGTGCCAAAATCAACAGCAAAAACAAAGATGGTGAAACACCTCTGCATATTATGGCGCAGCATCGCAGTTCTTATGATTGTCTGGAATTGCTGATTGTTGAAGGTGCCAATGTGGATGCTCAAGACAATGACGGTTGGACACCGTTGATGAACGCCGTGCATCATCCGCAGGCAATGATACGCAAAGATGTGATTTATGGCTTGGCGCACAATTCGGACACTTCTATTAAGAATAAAGAAGGCAAGACCGCCTATGACATTGCAAAGGAAAACAAAGCCTTTGATGATGAAAAACTTTTGCTCATATTGAAGCCAGTTGATGACCTGACCGAAGACGATTGGCACGAGATTTTTCAAAATGCTATGGGAGGAAACAATGAATAATAACATTGCCGCCCGTAATGATGCCTTTCGTAAGAATTTATCGCAAGGCACGTTGGTATTAACGCAAGGCATTCGGAGCAATACCTCCGATGACATCAAGGAAATCATAACCAAAGTGCGAAACTTTGATACTTTTGATGAAAACAACGACCCTTACAATGAGCACGATTTTGGTGCTTTTGACTATAAAGGTAAAAAGGTTTTTTGGAAGATTGATTACTATGACCGCAAATTTCTGTATCTCTCGCCAGATGTGAGCAATCCAAGGGTAACAAACAAAGTGATGACTATAATGTATGCGGAGGAATATTAGGATGATAAAGTATGATGTAGTATGTGATACCTTCTTGGATGACCTGATAAAAGCGGTCAATGAGAAAATCAAAAAAGGCTGGCAACTGGTTGGCGGAATAGCGACTATGACCCATCAGCCAAGATATACGGTTTTTTACCAAGCAATGATTAAAGAAGTAAAACCCAAAGAGAAATAACATTTTAGTGAGAAAGGCTGCGAGACTTAATTCCTTTCACTTGTAGCCTTTCATAGGAGACCGACTATGACTAACAGTGAATTTGTTGATGATAAGAAGATTAAAGACATTCTGACCTATATCCGCTCTATGAAGCACGCCGAGCAAATTCGGATGATGTTTCTTTGCAGCCTAAACGGTTTGAGAAGTATAAACTTTGCTTATTTGCAGGTCAAAGACTGTTACAATTCTGACCTCAAGCCGAAGGATGTTATCAATTTGGACTATGATAAAAACAAGGGCAAGCATAAATGTTCATACTTTATGAATAGCCAGATGAAAAAAGAACTCTCTGACTATTTGAAGTATTTGCAGGGCAAATGGGGCGAAAGTTTAACGCCTGAAACATATCTTTTCACTTCGCAGAAATTAAATAAACCCTATAACCGAGTAAGCATTAGCCGCTTATTCAGTTCCATTTATAACAAGTTTGGAATCAAGGGAGCAAGCCATTTGGGGCGGCATTTGTTTGTTTCAAAATTGGTCAATGCAGGAGTGAATATTTGCATTGTGCAGCGGCTCGCAAATCATAGTCAAATTTCAACAACTCAAAGATATTTTAATTATAATGAGCAAATGCTTGTAAATGCTGCAGAAAATGCCAAAATATAGTATGAATAGACTATGGTTTTTGAGCCATTTTGACTGGATTTTTGCAAATCGGAGCAAAATTAAGACCAGACCGTGCGCAAATTTCATCGTCACGGGATTTGTGATTAACGCTTTCGCTTGCCCGTATTATGCCTACAAAATTGATAAAATTACACTCGGAAATTTAATTGACCTATGGGACAAAGGCTTTATTTATAAGGGATTTCCGCTAATTCATTACCGAATTTCGCACGGCGATACATCTACCCACATTGCCTACATTTACCACGGAAAAGTTTTCCGTCACCGATTTTTATGGAATGATGAAAAAAAATATGTTCCAACAGAAGAAGTAAAATTGATTTTTCGCAATTTGCGAAAATCAAAACTATAAATTTTTCAATGCAGATTGGTAACAATCCGACAGATTTTGCTTTAATTTTTGGTAAAATTAAAATAAAATACCGCTAATTATAGCATAAAGGTATCTTATATATGGAATTTATAGTCGGATTTATAGTCCTTGCTGTTATCTTCTTTTTCAAACTCTATTCTCCTGATATAAAGGGAAAATGGGGAGAAATGAAGGTGGCCGGAATTTTATCTTTATTGCCGGAAGAAGATTATAAAGTTATCAATGATGTAATTATACAAACAAACGGATATACTTCACAAATTGACCATATAGTTGTTTCAATCTATGGAATTTTTGTGATTGAAACTAAAAATTATTCCGGTTGGATAACCGGTTATGAAAATTCAAAGCAGTGGACACAGAATATTTTTGGCCATAAAAACTCATTTTATAATCCTATCAAGCAAAATAAGAGCCATATACTTGCTCTTAAGAACGAACTTTATATCATTGAGGACAATTTTATACCAATTATTGCTTTCTCCAGTAATTGTTCACTTAAAGTGGAGACCGAAACACCGATTATCTATATCTCTCAAATTTATAGCGAAATAAAACGGCATACCGAGATTAAGTTTGATAAAACGCAGATAGATGGCATAGTTGAACGAATTAAAGCGATTAACATAAATTCTCCGGATATGAAACAGCAGCACGTGGCCGAGATTAGAACTAATGTTCTGAAAGAAGCACTTAACGTACAACAAGGTATTTGTCCGAAATGTGGTGCACCATTAGTTTTACGAAAAGGAAGATATGGAGAATTCTACGGTTGCAGTAATTATCCGAGATGTCATTATACTCATTCGGAGTGATTAACATAATAACAAATATGACCCGAAATAATTTTTGAGACCAAAATCGCTCAAATTTAAAAATGTTAAAGAATGTTCATTTTTTAACATTATCTTGGAAAAGCCCTAAAATACTATAGTTTTGAAAATGGCAAAAATACCTCAAACAAAAAAATGTTAAACTTTATGCGGATTTGCAGGAAAGTTTAACATTTTGCAATTTAGTAACCGATTTTTTCCATATCAACATATCTTGCAACAATATCGGTAATGGTGTCATAAACTTCACCAGCAGGAATTTCCGTTCGTGGGTCAGATTTATCCCATTTGCGAGCCTGCTTAATTACTTCACTTAAAGCATAGGCAATTTCTTCTGATTGCTGAAATGTTCGTAATTTCATTAAATCAAAGTTTTCGCTGTCTGTATCAAATTCATATGTTATTTTCATTTTTTCTCTTTCTTTTTCTTGGCAAAGTCCAGAGTTCTATCCACGTTCGGATAGAGGCGATATTGCAGGGCAAGGCGAGGGGTAATTTGCCGTTCCCTGATTTTCTTCAAATTTTCATCCAAGAACGGAAACTTTAATTTGCAGAGTTCGTTATAAAGCACATTTATCTTAAAGTTTGAACCATAAGTGCGCTCGCCTGTATCTTGTCCTTCCCAACCACAAATCGCATTTTGGTATTCTTGCGGAATGCCTGCATCTCTGAGTTCTGGCTTCACTAGATGCCTGAAACTATGAAACACTTTTCGTTTGCTCTTAATTCCGAGTTCATCCAAATATCTACCAAACCACTTGGACATCTTGTCGGTATAGTGGTTAGCATCCGAATAAGAGAGTTGATAGAATAGGCGTTCCTTACGCTTTGCCCGAACTGACATATAGTATTCTTCAAATCCCATTTCCATTACTTTTGGATGTATAGGCACGATTCTTTTGGAAGATTTGTTTTTAATATGTTGGTCTTTGCGTTCATCCGTGAACAACATATAATAAATCTTGCCTTCTTTCTTGATGTCATCAAGGTAAAGTTGGCACAATTCGTTTAGACGGGCACCAGAGAATAACGCCATCAGCGGAATAAAGTAACGGAAAGCAAATTGTTCGTCTTGTCTGTAAGGGTAGGTCTCCGGATTAAAAATCTTCTTTAACTCGGCTTTGGTGAACGGGTCATAACTCTCACGAGTTTCTCGGCTCGGTATTTCTAACTGCACATTTAATGCTAAACTTACATAACCTTTTCGTTGAGCATACGTTAAAAACTCTTTGAAAGAACGTAAATATTTCTTCACTGTGGTCGTAGAAATGTTCTTTTCCGTTATGTCTTCCGTCAGGCAGTTTTTGAGTTTCTTTTTCTTATAAAGGTCGGTCTTTTTCCAGTTCTTCGGAATGTAATAAACCTTCTGCGAGATAAAATCACAATCCTTGGCGGTCAAGTTCTCAACATACTTCTTGTCAATCATATCAAAAATGGCTTCAAGACAAGTATAATCCTTCTGTAGCGTAAGGTCACCCGTGCCTTTAATCTGCTGCTTGTATTCCTTAAACTTCTTAAATAGGGTTTGCCAATGTGTTTTGACTTGTGGCGCACGAACCGTATTGGCTGCACGCTCTTCCTCAATATAACTCAAACAGCGCTCAATCACGGCAGGAATGTAGAAGTTGCGATTATCCGTAACAATGGCTTCCGCACGATTTTGAGCGTATTCATCCGCCATTTTCATACCATTTTCCAGTTTATCCAGCCATTCTGGACGGGCTTTATCGGGTTCAATGGCATTTTTCTTGACCGTGCGCTTCAAGAAATCAAATACTGACGGCGGAATACGTTTGTTATTCTTCATTGCCATCACATATTTCTTCACAAAACTGATAATTTGCTCGTCCTTGAATTCTTCATAGGAACCGTGAAAGTCAGATTTATCATAGTTTCGCTCATCAAGCATCGTGATTTCAGGAGCGCAAGGGGACATCTTGCCGTTTTTAATCTGATAATACGAATCGTCCAGTTTATCTTGAATTTCCTTGATTCGTTGAGATATGATATTCTCAATATCATCTTGCGATAAATGCAGTTTTCCGTTCTTAATTTCCATCACCAGCCACCTTATGTCATTGAGAAGCGTATCATACTTGAAACTTTCTCGTTTTACCAAGTGTATAGCGATATTATAGTCGTTAGTGTTTAAAGAATACCTAATATACTCTTTATCAAAAAACTGTCTCACCCATAAGGGTATCCAATACCTAAAATAAAAGGTATGTTTTCTGCGTTCTAAATGGTTATATTTTAGGGCCATACTGTCTCACCCAACTGTCTCACTTGTGCCAAAATACTAAAAAAGCGCTATTTAGGGGTGATTTAAACACAAAAAATCCCTGAAAAATCAGGGATTTATCAAATTTATTGGCTGGGGCGGCTGGATTCGAACCAACGAATGTCGGCACCAAAAGCCGATGCCTTACCACTTGGCGACGCCCCAATATCTTTTGGTAAGCATATACATAAAATAAATTTTTCCTAATTGCAAGAACTTTTTTATGTTTTTTGCAAAATTTTTTTGCTGTTCGTTTTTCTCAAATATTTCGGTGAAGAAATCGACATCAACCAATATAACGGAGAGACTATTAATGTTGTAAACATTGGGTTTGACTATTAGATGCTGAACGACATTACTTTAGCGTTTTCATATTCATTCTTTTTAAAATTCAAGACTTTCTGCAATATAATTAATGAGAAATCTTGCTGAATAAATCAAATATATATCGGACTTTTTATTTTAATTAAATAAAAACATATTGACAAAAAATAAGTTAGTTGCTATCCTAAGAGAAGGATAATTTATTATTAATTTAATTTCCGCGTAAGGAGCGCGGGTTACTATTGGGTATGGAAAAACAAGTGAAAATTACCGTGGCTGATGTTTGTCCACTCATTGATGAAATCTGTGTTAAATCGGCTCATCTCGATGCTGATGGTATAGGGCAGTCAAAATTGCACCGTGATTTAGGTCTTGATAGTATCGACATTGTTCGATTGCTGCAAGGTATCGAACATCTCGATAAGATGCATGGCTATGTAGTGGATGAGAGTGTTGCTGATTCACTTTATCCGGAAATTACCGGGCGCGAATTTGTTAATGCAGTTAATAAAAACATCAGACTGCGCTAAAAATTATCGAAGCGGCGGTATAAAAACCGTCGCTTTCGTTTTTTGTATTAGCTTGAAAATTTGTAAGCTTAGTATATATGTATCTCCGAAAAGGAGGATAAAATGGCTATATCTAAATCTTGGGTCTATAATTATGCCGATAAATGCGAGTGCTCCGATGATGATAATTGCGGTTGCACCTATCCGGCAAATATGGCTCGGAATTATACGGCAAATATCAGTAATCGTGTGCGTTCGGCGTATGAGTATAATCACATGAGAGTAGGGGAATTGGCGCTTAACTGGTCGGCACCTGCAGTGTTTGCTGACAGTAGCACCAGTGAAGATTTTCGTTTTTTTGATTATATCAGTGGCAGTTATGCTTTGTTGGTGTTTTATCGGGCTGATTTTTCGGCAATCTGCCCGAAAGAGATTACTGAATTTAATCAATCGTATGAAGAATTTATGAAACGAGGAGTAAAGTTGGTTGCGGTTAGTATTGATACACTGACGGCACATCAGACATGGCGGCGTATGTCTTTTGCTGAGGGTGGGGTAGGAGAAGTGCAATTTCCACTGGTTTCAGATGTTAATAAACGCATCAGTCTTGAATATGGTGTGTTGCGAGAAGACGGCATGGCGCAACGCGCAAGCTTTTTAATAGATAAAGAGTTTGTGGTACGTTATGCTGCGGTATATGATAAGCAAATAATCCGTAATATCAACGAAACGTTGCGGGTGATTGATACATTAATTGATGCAGATAAAGCTAAATGCAAAGGTCTGGAATGTTGGATGCGCCAAAACGAAGAAAATAATGAAGTCCTTGAGCGGCAAATAGATTGGTAATAAGAAAAATTATTACAGCGGGCATTGAACTCCTTGTTTTTTCTTATCTTCGCGTTTTTTCAAAATATCCAAATCGCGCTCGGTGGCAATTTTGTTCAAAATAGTCTTAATCACACAATCAATCTCTTTACCTTCGCGATAATCAGCCGCTAAAGCGAAGTTGACGCGGTCTTCTTTGAGCAATTTAATTGCTTTATTTTTTGCTCTGGAGCGTGGTTTATAGACGGCGATAGTTGTTCCGCCATGATTTTTAACCATTTTCATTGACGGAATATCAGTCATGCCGTCTCCGAAATAAATAATGCGGGAATACGGGATACGTCTGGTTTCGTCGGGAGTATATTCATTAACTGCTTTGTCATCATACTTACCCAAACCTTTGTTAATTTTGGATAGATATTGCACTTTACCTGAATAGTTTATCGCTCGTGCCGGCCAGACAGGTAGTCCGTCTTCGCCATAAGCAAAAGCGCAACCATAGACTTCTTTGAAAAATTTACGAATACTGCAACCGGAGATGATTTCCTCATATCCGGAAGAAATGATATAGTGTTCAATATCCAAATCAAGGTAACGTCCATATTTATTGATGCGTTCGAACCAATTTTCCACACCATTAAAAAACACTACAAAAGTACCGCAACTGGCTAAGTTATCTCTTGTCAGGCGCAAGCCTTTTTCTTCTGCCATTTTCTTAAAGTAATACATGCTTCCGGTTACTTGATCAACACCGTTTTGCGCCGACCAAGCATTAGCTTCGCGCCAAAAATCGTCCGGCTTCATACCCAGTTCCGGAATTAAAAAATAATCCTGCATATAAGTTGTGCTGAGAGTTTCATCAAAATCATACACAAATGCGACTTTTGTTCTTTTCATGTTATTACCTCTTGCATTTTTAATGAAGATAATATACAACAAAGTAATTAATAATTAGTCAACGTGTAAGTAAAAGAGGAAAAAATTATGGTTGCGACATCTATGGAACAGTTGGTTTCACTATGTAAAAGACGCGGGTTTATCTTTCAAAATGCCGATATTTATGGGGGTATGCAAGGGGTTTATGATTATGGTCCGCTTGGAGTAGAGTTGAAAAACAATTTGAAGGCTGCATGGTGGCGCGCCATGGTTTATGAACGTGATGACGTTGAAGGCTTAGACTCGGCGATTTTGACAAATCGTAAAGTGCTCAAATATTCCGGTCATGAAGATACTTTTTCCGATCCGATGGTCGATTGTAAAAAATGTAAAGGACGTTTCAGAGCCGACCAAATCGGCGGCAAATGCCCAAATTGCGGCTCAACTGATTTAACCGATCCGCGTCCGTTTAATTTGATGTTTAAAACCCAAGTCGGACCGGTGGAAAGCGATGAAAATATTGCATATCTTCGTCCGGAAACAGCACAGGCGATTTTTACACAATTTAAGAATGTGGTGGATTCAACATCACGCAAGTTGCCGTTCGGTATTGCGCAAATAGGTAAATCATTTCGTAATGAAATTACACCGCGTAATTTTATTTTCCGTGTGCGTGAATTTGAACAAGCTGAATTGGAATTTTTTGTGATGCCGGGAACGGATATTGATTGGCACGAAAAATGGAAAAATGCCCGCGTGCAGTGGTGGCAAGACCAAGGATTGAAACTCGAACATATCAATATTTATAAAACACCTGATGAAGATTTGGCGCATTATGCCAAGGCATGTTATGATATTGAATACCAATTTCCGCACGGAATGGAAGAATTAGAAGGAATTGCTAATCGTCGTGACTATGACTTAGGTAACCATACCAAAAATCAAGAAGAATTTACGCTTGAGGCGCATTGTCATGAAAACAAGGAATCGACAACTAAATTGTGCATTCAAGACGATAATGGTAAATGGGTAATTCCGTTTGTGGTTGAGCCGTCGATGGGTGTTGATCGCGGTGTTTTGGCAGTGTTGACCGAAGCCTATACCGAAGAAGATTTGGGCGAGGGTAATTCGCGCGTGGTTTTAAAACTTAAGAAGCATTTAGCACCGATTAAGGTGGCGATTATTCCGCTGAAGAAAAACAATGAACAGATTATGACTAAATGCCATGAATTAAAGGCTCAATTGATGAAGCTGGGAATCGGTCGTGTGGCGCTTGAAAACACCGGTAATATCGGTAAGGCTTACCGCCGTCATGACGAGGTTGGCACTCCGTTGTGCTTAACGGTAGATTTTGAAACCATAGAACAACAGCCGGAAAGTGTAACCATTCGTGACCGTGATACAATGGAGCAGATTCGTGTCAATACGGCCGATTTGGCGGAATATTTACGTAATTATTTCTTATAATTATCCGATATTTAAAAAGATTTATCCCTCCCGATGCACTCAAGAGGGATTTTTTATTGTATCAAGAAAACCGTTGTAAAATACTACAACGGCAATTATGAAGTGGTGGAAGTTTAACGACCACCTTTTTCTAACATTTTATGACGACTCGCATTGAGAAGTTTTCGCTCCATCTTTTTAACGTTTGAATCTATAAACTGGCATTCTTGGCTGAAAGCATATTCAAATCCGCAACCATAATACGGACTTTTTTCATCTGTTTTTCCTTGATAAAAATCACATACTGGAGCTGGATGTTCAGCAGCAAGTTTCCATATAGCATGAGCCGCCAGTTGGGCTGCTTTAGTCGACCGAGCATAAACATCACTAAAAAGTAAAGACCCTCTTAAATCTGGTTCCGCTCTATCAAAAGCATTTTTATTTTCAGGGGCATATACAATGTTATCTAATCCCTCAAGCAGTTTAAGTTTTTGTTCGTAGGTATAAGTTTTAACCGTATCTCCTATTTCAGCTATACTGAATAATCCTTGTTTTAAATCGTATGAATTATCATTATTGCTCAAATTACAACCTTTTTCAACGGCAGATTTAAATGCTTCTTTGTCAATCTTACCTGATATGTAATCTTCAATATCATCTAGAAAATGTTTCATCTTTGACCTCTTTCATTTTACTAATTAAAACAGAAATATTATATCATAAATTTTATTTCTTGTCTACTTTTTTCAAATAAATGAGCTGTTAAGGTTGAATAGCAATCTTATATTATTCTTTAACCAACTGATACGATAAACATCTGCTTTGGTGGTATATTGGTTGCGGGGGAAGGATTGTTCCTCGCTGCGCTCATTAGAGTGCGGATTTTTGCCTATCGGCAAACCGGCATACTTCCGTTTGCCTAATCCTTCTACTGAACCGACTTTTTCGTCGCTTCAAATCCTTGCAACCACTAAAAAACGCCCCATAAAGGGACGTTTCTAAGTGGTTGCGGGGGAAGGATTTGAACCGACGACCTTCAGGTTATGAGCCTGACGAGCTACCTGACTGCTCTACCCCGCGATATGCGTTATATGGGTAGCCTTATAATATATGTTTTTTGGGTTGTCAAGCAAAAAAGAAAATTTTATTTATTCTGTTTTAAATAGGTTAATTATCTCAGCGACCGCTTTAATTTCTTCTTCGCTTATTTGGTGTGCCAAATCTTGATAGACCGTATATTTTATCGGAACATGAAGTTTTTGCAGACATTTAACACTATGTATCAAGGTTTTATATTGTACCTTTAAATCTTCCGTCCCGTGAAACATATAAATCGGTGGATGTGATGCAATTTTTTGCGACAAAGCTGCTTCTGCTGCTACTAAGCCGGAAAGCACAAATACACCGCCAAGTGGGGCAGGGCGAGTGAGCGACGTATATAATGCCAGCATTGCACCTTGGGAAAAACCGATAATAAATGTGTGGGCGTCATCAATATTATATTTCTTTTGTTGGGTAGAGACAAAGTCGTTAATTATATCGGCACACGAATCGATTTCTGTAGCTGCAGCATCATATATGGAAAAAATATCTCTTATAGACGTTTCCTTATTGCGACGCTTATTTTCGGGATCGTATTTGAGCATACCGAACCATTGTTTTTTATGCGGATTTTTATCGCAAATTTCCGGCGCTTGCGGGGTAATTAAAATTGTATTTTCGAGGTATTTTTTAAGCCAATCAACGGCGTATTGGTGGTCTTCTAATGTACCATTATAGCCATGAAGAAATATGACCAAGTTTTTTGGTTGATGACCGAGTTGATATTGCTTAAATTCGAGCATTTACATCTTCCTTCTGCGATTATATATATCTCAATGAGGTTAAAAAACAGTTCATAAAACAAAAAATCATTTATTTATTTTATATTTTACCATAATATCAGTGTATATGATAAGGAGTATTTATGGCGGATTGTTTTAAACAAATCAGAATAAATGAAGAAAAATTCAGCATTAACGATTATGATGGTGCGGGTGCTGAAAATTATAAGATAATCTGCGGAAACATTCCGATTATGCTTTCTGCGCCACATGCCGTGAACCATTTTCGCAACGGACAGAAAAAATGGGCTGATTTATGGACAGGAGGAATAGCGCTTTATTTGCAACAAATTACCGGTTGTCATTTGATTTATAACGCTTGTTTTGCAGAAAAAGATCCGAATTTTGATGCACCGGAAAATAATGATTATCAAAATGCCTTGAAGCAATACTTAAAAAATACACCAGTTTATGTTTTGCTTGACTTACATGGTTCATCTGCAAGCCGTGAGTATGCTGTCGAATTAGGTACGGCACCGTCTCCGGATAAATCGGAACAGGAAAAACAAGAAGATTTAACTTCATTACACGACGCAAAAATAATTGAAGATATCGTAATATCGACATTTAATCAAAATTTTGCAAAACTGACAACTCTTAAAAAATCTGTTTGGAAAAATAAAGTATTTTCGGCCGGCGGACAAAACACTATTACCAAAGGAATTTCCGGAACTACCGATACAGCCTGTCTGCAACTTGAAATCAATGCAGAATACAGAAATCCAGATAATCAGGCTCAGTTTATGGCGTTAATAAATGCCATGCAGCAAATTATTCAAAGGTTATCAGTTCTTAATTGGTCTGAAATAAAAAAGGAAAAATAGATGAAATTAAGCGGATATCTGATTGAAAAATACAACAATATGGGGAACGCTTATACTTGCAGACGTTTAGTGGAAGAAGCTCAAAAACAAAATATTGATTTAAAATTAATAGGCGTTTACGATTCTTCGGTTACTCAAGACAGTTGTTATAATAACGGAGTATTACTTTCTGCTCGGGATTTTGTAATCAATCGTTACAAATTCGGCAAAATCAAAGACAATTTAAATAAATTGGGTAAAAAAAGTTATAATGCTCTTAACCCTCTAAATCTTTACATCAACAAGCTTGAACAATTAAAAAATATCGAATCTCAGTATTTTCAAAAGCCAA
This sequence comes from uncultured Pseudomonadota bacterium, assembly GCA_902763155.1. Lineage (GTDB taxonomy): Bacteria > Pseudomonadota > Alphaproteobacteria > RF32 > CAG-239 > RUG410. Next base: position 65,411 of record CACWQS010000003.1, read on the forward strand.
AATATATTGCCGGTATGTCTGATTTATCCTTTGAAATGTTGGCAGATATCTTAAAATTACCTTTTGTAGCCAAAGGACTGGAAAGTTCTATGGGAGAAGAAGTGTTTTTGATTAAAAATAAAAATGACTACGATGCTTTATTTCAATCTTTTTTACCAAATAAGGAATGGATTTTCCAAGAATTTATAAAATCGAGCGCAGGGCGGGATATGCGCCTTTATTGTATCAGAGGAGAGGTTATTGCCGGAATGGAGCGAATATCAAATAATGATTTCAGAGCAAATGTTGCCCTCGGTTCATCGGTTCATAAAATAGGTATAACACCGGAGTTTCAAGCTATCGCACAAGACATTTATAGGCAAACCGGTTTGGATTTTATCGGGCTTGATTTACTTTTCGGAGCAAATGAGCCATATTTTTGTGAAATAAACGTAACTGCCGGTATGGAAGGTATTGAAAGAGCAAGCGGTATAAATGTTGCCGGTGCTTTCATAAAAACCATTAAAGGAGACTTTAATGCAGACTAAAGATGAGGCGGAAAGCTATATATATCGGTCATATTTGAAAGCTGAGAAGTATCTACGCTTTGCAGATAAAGATGCCATAAAGCGACATCCTCAATATTCTAAGGATATTTTGCAAAGACTTTCTGAAACACCGGCAATTACGGTTACCGGAAGCAAGGGTAAAGGTTCGGTCGCTTATATGATTTCGGAGATTTTGCAAACAAAATACAATGTTGGCTTAATGACAAGTCCGCATATCATTGATTTTTGTGAGCGTTTTAGAATTAATGGTAAGCAAATTTCTGATGTGGACTTTATTAAATGCGTTGAAAATGTCAGATTGGACTTTGAAATAATCGAAAAAACATTGACTTCTCCGGAATATATAAGTCCAATCGGTATTCAAGCAGCAGTTGCATTGATGTATTTTAATCAAAACCGGACGGAATTTAATGTTATTGAGCACGGTAAAGGGGCAAAATATGATGATGTAACGAATATAAAACATCAATACGCCGTTATAAATACAATTTTCTTGGAACATACAAGAGAGCTCGGCAAAACACTTGAAGAAATTGCCAAAGATAAAGTTTGCACCATTACTGATGATGTTAAAATCGCAGCAACGGCAGAGCAAAAACCTGAAGTCCTAGAAATTATTCACAATCAAGCGAAACAAAAAAAGTGCCGTTTGTTGGAATATGGTAGAGATTTTGAGGCTGAAAATATAAAATTTTTAAAATCCGGAATGGTGTTTGATGTGGTAACGGAACAAAATAGATATACCGATATTAAGATACCGCTACTCGGAGTTAACCAAGCAAAAAATTGTGCTTTGGCAATAGCTGTTTGCGAACAAGTCTTACCGGATATAAATATTTTGAAAATGAAGCAGAAATTATCAGCTTTAGAATGGCCGGGCCGGCAAGAAATTATCAGTTCAATCCCCTTCATAATGCTTGATGCCTGCATAAATCGCCTTAATGCCGAAAGAGTAAAAGAAACATTGAAAAATATGGATTTTTCTAGGGTTGTTACGATTATCGGTATTCCTGATGATAAAGATTTTCTTGGCGTTGCCGAAGTTATGGTTGATATATCGGAACAAATAATTTTAACCAAATCATCGAACAGACATTATATTTTTTCGGAAAAACAAATTGATATACTTAAACAAAATGAGATAGATGCAATTTATTGTGATTCGCTGACAAAGGCTCTTTTGATGGCGCAAAGTTATAATTTACCTATTGTTATTCTTGGCACAACTTCTTTAATATCAGATGTTAAAAACAAAAAAAGTCCCGAAGTTAGAATATTTCGAAAAGAAATCTCTAAAATCGGGACTTGAATGAATGATTGAGTTACATAATCCTTAGAGTAGGTCACCGCCATCGCCTCTTTTGGGTTTTTTACCCGCAAAGAGAGGATTATCGGGCCTCTTGTTCGTTTTCGGACTATCGGTATTTTTGCCGAGGAAGTCCTCTTTTTCGTTAGTATTCATAATGATATCTAAATATATGTTATCGTTTGTCGAATAGCAAATTATTTGACAAAAGTCAATAGCAAAAATGAAAAAAACGCACAAAAAAAAGAAAAAGCACCTCCGCCGAGGTGCATGAGTATCAACATTAAATGTTTTACTTAAACTGCTTTTTAGCAAATATTCGCGCCGTCACAGCGCTAGAAGTCAGCTTCAACGACTCCGAATGGCTTGTCGGGAAGCTTTTTGAGTAGTTTTTTGAGCTTCTTGGACGGAATTCTATATTCTTCGCCCGAGGTTCCTCTGGGACCAAACAAAGCACGTCCACCCTTGTTGTCTTCGACCATGACTATGAAGTCTTTCTTGGTCTTGATGATGTAAACGCTCTTGTAGTTCGTTGGAGCAAGCCCTTCGCGGGGATCGATCCTTGCCACACCCCAACCGGCATCTCTTTTCATGAACACAAAGCCGGATTCAATGCTAATTTCCTGCATCTTACCCCATAAACCGTCGCCGGTAATCTTATAGTTCTGTCGGGCAGATGGACCAGCAAGCAGACAAACATGATTATCAGCAAGAGAGATACGATAGAAGTCTTCTCCAGCTGATTCTATCTTGACGATTTTGTCTGTTAGGATAGTATGACCATCAGGCCAAGCCAACGTGGTTTGATCACCATTCTTGGCAATGATGATTTCCATGTTATTATCCCACTGGATTGTCTCATAGAAGTTGCCTAATAGGATAGGAGTTCCGTCTGCCTGCTTAATGCTGAACAGACCATTTTTTTCAAACACCAGCAGGTTTTCATTTCCCTCGAGAGGGGTTCCCTGCGGTTTTGATTCACAACTTGTCATACCGCAACACATGGCTGCCAGTATAACCACAAATAATAACTTTTTCATTTTGCTTATAAAATTAAAAGGTTTAACTTAAAAATAGTTACACACACAATAGATTAGAAATTACTCTATTTGTAAAATATTTTGACAACTTTGTCAAGGAAAATAAAGAAAAAATATGCACATTTATAAAAAAAGTCTTGATTTATGGAAAATAATATAATAATTGTATGATGTTTTGAATGTGCGGCCATGGCGAAATTGGTAGACGCGTAACGTTGAGGTCGTTATGAGCTAAGCTCATGGAAGTTCAAGTCTTCTTGGCCGCACCATTTCTGAACTGCACTTTGAAAAGCAGTGTTGTCAAAGGAGAGCTGGCTATGTTGAGAATTTATAAAACAGAAGAAGTCGGTAAATTAGTCAAGCTCAAAAAATTTCGTTCTATTACAAACGCATGGTTCAATCTTGTTAATCCAACAGGTAAAGAAATCGAACAGGTTTCGGGATTGCTCAAAGTTGATGCCGATATTTTGCAAAATTCACTTGATGCCGATGAACGTTCGCGTGTTGAGATGGAAGATGGGGTATTTTCTGCCATTGTGAACTTGCCTCTTTTGGATGAAGAAGGTAATTTTGATACGTTGCCGTGCGGTTTGGTGTTTTCTAAAGGTAATTTTTTGACAATTTGCTCAAAAGACAATCGTATTATCAGCTCTTTTAATAAAAATACCGCCAAAACTTTTGATACACGGCGCCGCACACGCTTTATGTTGGCGATTTTGTATAAAATTACGCAGTTTTATTTGCGCTATTTGGCGATTATCAATCGTAAAACCGAGCGCTTGGAAGAGGCTTTAAAGCAGACAACCCATAATGAGGAGTTGTTTCAGTTGATGGAAATTCAGAAATCTTTGGTGTATTTTACTACGGCTTTGCGGGATAATCAGCTAGTTTTGGAGAAGATTTTGCGAATGACAAAATCTCCGGCAAGTTCTAAAATGCTTGCCTTTACCGAAGATGATACCGATTTGTTGGAAGATGTGATTGTGGAAAACAAACAAGCTATTGAAATGGTAGATATGCATCGCTCGATTTTGGAAGGAATGATGGACGGTTTTGCTTCGATAATCAACAATAATTTGAACCAAATCATGAAATTTTTGGCGGCGATTACAATTGTGCTTTCCATTCCGACCATGCTCGTCACGTTTTGGGGAATGAATGTGGCTGTGCCGTTTGCTAACCTCACATACGGGTTTGGTGCTGTGATAGCCCTCTCGCTGATTGGCACATTGATTGTGATTTTCTATTTCCGTAAAAAGGGAATGTTCTAAAAAATCTTGTAGAAACTTTTATTTTTTATTGGCATAGGTCATATTTTTAGCCTATATTGAGCTGTGATTGAGAATATGAGGAGAAAGAACTTGTTTTTAGGCTTTGCCGTTATAGCTTTAGCAATTGTGGTCGACCAAATTAGTAAGTGGTGGATAAATGAGCATATTTATGCCGATGCACCGCTTGTTTTTGGCGACTATTTTAATGTGATAAAGGTTTGGAACAGCGGTGTAAGCTTTTCAATGTTCAGTCGGCACGGTAGCGTCGGAACAGTGGCGTTGACGGTTTTGGCGCTTGTGGTGTGTGCGTTTTTGCTCCACTGGATGTGTCAAGAGACGAATCGTTGCAAAATAGTTGCTTTGGGCATGATTATTGGTGGAGCGCTGGGCAATGTTATAGACAGATTACGCTTTGGCGCTGTGCTTGATTTTTTGGATTTTCATTTAGCACAAAGCCATTGGCCGGCTTTTAACTTGGCTGATACTTTTATTTGTATCGGGGCTTGTATTCTGATTTTAATGGAAATATTTAACGATAGGAAAGGATTGAAAAAAGAATGAAAAATTTATATTTGGTGACTGTTATCGTTATGTCTTTATGTGTGAGTGCTTGCGGAATTACTAAAAGAACACTCGGGCTTGACCGTCGCGGTCCTGATGAAACCGTTGTGCAGACTAATAATCCGTTAATTTTGCCACCGGAATATAGTGTTCGTCCGGCTCGCACGGAAAAATATGAATCTAAAGAAAGCGAAAATACGGAAGATTAAGATAAATGCCAAAACTTCTGCTGTTAGTTGCATTTAGTGTTGTTTTTACTGTGTCGGCGCAGGCAAAACTACTTAAGACTACCGAATTTACTTTAAATAATGGTATGCCGGTGGTGGTGATCGAGAACCATAAAGCACCGATAGTTAAGCACATGGTGTGGTATAAAATCGGTGCCGCCGATGAAGCGTATGGTAAAGGTGGGGTGGCTCATCTGCTGGAACATCTGATGTTTCGCGGAACGCATGGAGTATCAGATGGCGAATTTAACCGTTGGATGAATGAACTCGGTGCCGAAAGTAATGCTTTTACCGGTCATGATGTAACGGTATATCATCAATTTGCCGATATCAGTAAACTTGAAGCCTTGATGGCACTTGAGGCTGATCGTATGCAAAATTTAGCTTTTGATAAGAAAGCTTTTGAAGCTGAGCAAAAAATTGTTTATCAAGAACGCAAGCAGGTGGTTGAGAATAATCCTTCGTCGGCTTTTTATGAGCGGATGAATTTGCTTTTGTGGGGAAATTCTCCCTATGGACAGCCTGTAACCGGACAAAATGATGAGATTATGGCTCTGACTTATGAAGATGCTCGTGATTTTTATACCAAATATTATGCTCCGAATAATGCAATTTTGATTTTATCGGGTGATATCGAACCAGCATTAGCAAAAAAATTGGCAGAAAAGTATTATGGTAAGTTACCTTTAGGGCAAATTGAACATATTGCCCCTGAAGAGGTGGCGTCTTCATTTGCCGAAACATTGGAAATGGCTTTGCCTGATGTGAAAACTCCGCGGGCAATCTGGCAATATTTATTACCGAACCACGAAAGTTTACAAGATGCAGTTTATAATTATGAAGTGTTGGCAGAATATTTGGGTGGGGGAGAAACTTCGGCTTTGTATCGCGATTTGGTAGTCGAACAGCAAAGTGCGGTTACCGTTACGGCAGATTTTCATTATGTTACACGTGGTAACGGAGTTTTCAAATTTCAACTGATACCTGATGCAAAAGAGCTGACAGATAAAACGCTTATACAGGAAAATATGTTGGCGGCATTGGAAGATGCAATTGCGAATTTGACTGAAGCTAAACTTGAGAAGGTTAAACGTAAAATGTTAGCTGATTTGGTTTATGTTAATGATAACCCGAATGATGCCGCTTATTGGGTCGGATATATGATGGCGAATGGGTTTAGTCTTGAAGATGTTGAAAATTATGCCGATAAGATTAAAAATGTGTCATTAGACGGTGTGCAAAAGGCTTATGAAAATCTTCTCAAAGCACCGGTTGTTTTCGGCTTGCTTTTACCGGAAAATCTGAAAGGAAATAACTGATGAGCAGACGTTCTCATAAAGGTTTCGGTTACTACATGCGGCAGATTTTTATATGTGCACTTTTGATAGTCTGCGCTCTTTATATCGGTGCACACATATATATTCAAAAGCAAATTGTGCCGGTAAGCAATATTTTGGAGAACTCGGTATTAAAAGACCGGAAATTTGATGCCAAGGTAAAAGAGATACATGCTAATGATATGTCGGCATATTTTTTGGAAGAACATTCAAATCCGATTATCAGTGTGCGCTTTTTGTTCCAAAATGCCGGATTTGCTTACGAACCGGAAGATAAACAGGGCGTTTCTACATTGTTGGCGGAAGTTTTGCTTGCCGGCGGCGGGGAATATGATGCTGAGCAGTTTAAAGATATTTGCGCTGAGTATGGTATTAAACTTGAGTTTTCATCAGATACCGACAATTTTAGCGGGGTTTTGCAATTTCCGAGTGAATATAAAGAAATTGCCGTTAAAATTTTTCAATCTGCATTCTATCGACCTAATTATGAAGAAAATTACTTCAATTTGGCTAAATCTCAGCAATTAACGGTGTTGCGTATGCAACAGGAAAATCCTGATAAAATTTTAAATGAGGAATTTAAGCAGTTTATTTTTGCCGGACATCCTTACGAACGCAATGCTTTGGGACAGATAGAGATAGTGGAAAATCTGACGATTGAAGATGTGGAAAGTTATCGGCAGACTAAATTTGCGCAAAATAATCTGTTGATAGGTTTAGCCGGAGATTTAACGTTAGATGAAGCAAGTGAATTACTCAATGAAATATTTTCTTCGTTGCCGGAAAAATCTGACGGGGAAAAATTTGTCCCGTTGAGTTTGGAAACTTCAGGTGCCGAAAAAAGTGTAGAGCGCAATTCGGCGCAGGCGGTTGTTAAGTTTGCGGTGCAAGGGACTTTTCGTGACAGTGTAGATTTTTATCCTTTATATATGGCTAATTCCGTTTTCGGTGCATCGGGGTTGACTTCGCGCTTGAATAAAGTAATTCGCGAAGAAAAAGGTTTAACTTACGGTATTTATACCTATATGACCATCAGTGATGCTGCGGCTTTGATAGAGGGTAGTTTTTCCGCTACTCCCGAAAATTTTGATACGGCAAAACAATTGTTATTGGAAGAATGGCAAAAATTGGGAGAAAACGGGGTCAGCGAAGAAGAATTGGAACAGGCTAAAAAATCACTGATATCGGCATATAATTTGCGTTTTGCCGAGATTGACAGCATTGCTAGCATGCTACTTGCAATGCAGAAATATAATCTAGGAATTGATTTCTTGGATAAAAGAAATGACTACATTAGCGAAGTTTCGTTGCAAGAAGTTAATGCTGCCGCGAAAAAATATTTCAAAACAATGCCGGATATGGTTTATATCGGCACTTTGCCGAAAATTAAGGAGAAAGAGTAAATGTTTGGTAGAAAAAAATCTAAAGCATGGCGTAATTTGGAATGTGTATATCGCCGTTTTCGCGATACGCAGATGCGTGATTTATTTGTTGCGGATAATATGAGAGGCGAGAAATATTCGCTGCATTTGGATAATATGATGGTTGATTATTCCAAAAATCGTATTGATGACAATGTTATGCAGGCATTGTTCGGTTTGGCACGCGAACGTGGAGTGGAAGAAAAAATCAAAGCCATGTTTAGCGGCGAAAAAATTAATCAAACGGAAAATCGTGCGGTTTTACATATTGCTTTGCGTCATAGCGGTCAGATGCCGATTTATGTTGACGGTCGTGATGTGATGCCGCAAATACATAATGTTCTCGATAAAATGCGTGATTTTTCCGAAGCGGTGCGATTAGGAACTTTTACCGGTTATACCGGCAAAAAACTGACAAATATTGTTAATATCGGTATCGGTGGTTCCGATTTAGGACCGTTTATGGCGGTTGAAGCACTGAAACCATATTGGGCGAGGGATATAAAATGTTATTTTATTTCCAATATTGACGGGACAGCTTGCGCTGAAGTATTGAACAAGCTTGATCCGGAAACAACACTGTTTATTGTGGCTTCCAAAACATTTACCACCATAGAAACTTTGACCAATGCCAAAACTTGTCGGCGTTGGTTGGTTGATGCTTTAGGAGAGCATGCGGTCTCCAAGCATTTTGTGGCGCTTTCTACCAATAAAGCCGAAGTGGAGAAATTCGGTATAAATCCCGATAATATGTTTGAGTTTTGGGATTTTGTCGGTGGGCGCTATTCGATGTGGTCGGCTATCGGTTTGATTATTGCCATCGCCGTCGGTTACAAAAATTTTGCTAAAATGTTGGAAGGTGCCGAAGCTATGGATAAGCACTTCGCAACAACTGACTTGGAACACAATATACCGGTGATATTGGCCCTTATCGGCATTTGGTATAACAATTTTTACGGTATTCATCGCTATGCCGTAATTCCATATGATCAATATTTGCAATATTTGCCGTCGTATTTGCAACAACTCGATATGGAAAGTAATGGTAAATCAGTAACTTTGGATAATAAGTTGGTTAATTATGCCACGGGACCGGTGTTGTTCGGCGGGGCAGGGACAAACGTGCAACATTCTTTCTTCCAGCTTTTGCATCAGGGAACGGAAATTGTGCCGGTTGATTTTATTGTGCCGGCTATTTCGCATAATGAAATCGGTAATCATCAGCCGATTTTGCTTTCGAACATTTTAGCGCAAGGCGAGGCTTTGATGCACGGTAAAACAGAAGAAGAAGCGGCGCTTGAGTTGGAAAAAGCCGGTAAAAGCAAAGCTGAAATTGCGCGTCTTAAAAAATATAAGAGCTTTAGCGGTAATCGTCCGTCTAATATCATTGTGTTCAAAAAGATTGATCCTTACGCTTTGGGAATGTTGGTGGCTATGTATGAACATAAAGTTTTCACGCAAGGGATAATCTGGAACATTAACTCCTTTGACCAATTTGGGGTGGAACTCGGTAAGCAAATGGCATTAAATATTTTGCCGGAAATAGAAGGAACGGCCTTTGGTGTAGAGCATGACAGTTCAACCTCAGGATTGATCAACTATATTAAAAAACTTCGTAAATAGAATGGATTGTAAATGAATATTCGTGTTTTACCTTCAAATTTAGTTAATCAAATTGCCGCCGGTGAGGTGATTGAGCGACCGGCGTCGGTAATTAAAGAATTGGTGGAAAATGCGATAGATGCCGGAGCAACTAAAATAGAGGTTGCACTTTTCGGCGGCGGTAAAACGTTGTTATCAGTCAGTGATAACGGCTGCGGAATAGCGCCGGAAGAATTACCGGTAGCGGTGGAACGTCACGCTACTTCTAAGTTGCCGACTGATAATCTGTTTGATATAAATTTTTTGGGTTTTCGTGGTGAGGCTCTGCCTTCTATTGCTTCTGTATCGAAAATGACCATTTTCTCGCGACAAAAAGGTGCGGAGAGTGGTTGGCAAATTTCGGTTAACGGCGGCGAAAAAGGTGAGGTAAAACCGGCTGCACAGCCGGAAGGGACACGTATTGAGGTCAGAGATTTATTCTATACCACGCCGGCGCGGTTGAAGTTTTTGAAGAGCGAAAGTGCCGAAACCGGTCAATGTGTTGATATGTTGCAACGTATTGCTTTGGCTAATCCGCATATTTCATTTACTTTATACAATGAAGGTAAGAAAAAACTGGTGCTTAATGCTTACCAAGGAGAGCTTTTCGGTGCTCGACAACAACGTATTCGTGATGTTTTGGGTGCCGAATTTACCGAAAACAGTGTGGAGATTGCCGCGGAAAGCGAATTTTGTAAAATCAGCGGTATGGTCAGCTTGCCGACCTATCATAAAGCGAATTCACTCTCCGAATTTTTGTTTGTGAACAATCGTCCGGTGCGTGATAAGTTGATTTTAGGTGCAATCAAAGGCGCTTATCTGGGAATGATGGAAAGCGGGCGCTATCCGGTTTGTGCCGTGTTTATCCAGATTGAGCCGATGTATGTTGATGTTAATGTTCACCCGACTAAGGCCGAAGTTCGTTTTTATGATAACGGAATGGTAAGGGGACTGTTGGTCGGTGCAATTCGGAATGCTTTGAATTTTGCCGGACAAAGAAGTGCGCAAACCGACAGTTTTGAACAATTATTGGCGCAAAATGTTGAACCTTTAAATAGTGTTGGACTAGGGGTTGATGATAGTTACGACGTTAGCGAAATGTTTAGAGCGCAACCGCAGACAAGGTCGTATAATGGTATGCTAAAAGAACAGAGGTTAGCACCTATTCATATACAGCCAACACCAATCAAATATCCTAAACACGGCAGGACGGCAGACATTCCGAATTTGGAACATAAATATTCGGTGCGAGTGGCGGAAGAACCGTTACCGCAGACGGTTGCTGAAGTTGGTGAACTGGGCTTGGCTAAAGCACAATTTCATAATACCTATATAATTTCACAAACTGAAGACAGCATTGTAATTATAGACCAGCATGCAGCGCATGAACGTATCACCATGGAAAAGATGAAGCAAAGTATGGTAAAACACGAACGTCAGCCTTCGCAAATGCTTCTTATTCCGGAAGTAGTTGATTTATCTCTTTCTGAAAAAGAGGGGGTGTTGGAATACTCCAAGCAGTTAGCAAGTTTAGGGTTGGTTTTGGAAGCATTTGGCACAACGGCGGTAATAGTTCGTGAAACACCGGCAATTTTGGGGGACATAGATGTAAAAGCGTTGATTAAAGATTTAGCGGCGCAAATTGCCGAATGGGATAACGCTTATGCTCTGGAAGATAAAATCCATCATCTGTGCGCCACGGTGGCATGCCATGGTTCGGTGCGAGCAGGGCGAGCATTAAATATTGAAGAAATGAATCATCTGTTGCGCGAAATGGAACGTACATCACATTCCGGTCAATGTAATCACGGTCGCCCGACGTATATCAAAATCAAACTTGAAGACATTGAAAAACTCTTTGACCGCCGCTAGGAAAAACTCGTCTAGCTGGTGCTCGCTTGAAAATTTTCTTCTTGTGTAGTATTATCTACACGGCGTCGAAAATTACACTTCGCAATCACACACGCTATCCGAGTTTTTTTATGGATAATTTTTCTTAAGGCTTATTTGCGACTTATTTTTAATATCGGTAAATTCAAAAAATAGTATTTTGTAGTGATACCATTGGACATCTTTCTAATTTTAAAAAATGGTATGCCGAAAAATTCAAATATTTTGCGCCCGCCAAATTGTTTTCTGCTATAAAGCGGAATAAATCCGCATAATTTATATTTTTTCTTGTGTGGAGAAGAATATATTTTAAATAGCTGAATAAAATTGAATAATTTTACCGAGATAGTTTTTTCTTCATTATTATTGCTGAGTTTTTGCAATATAAACGAAGTTCTGTTTTTTATCTGTGGTGTTTTTTGAAATGTTTCTACCATAATATCTGCAGCTTTTTGCCAAGAAAATTTAGAGGCTTGTTTTAAGCCTTTTTCAGCCATTGTTTGCCGATATTTTATATCAAAATAGTATTTTTCGTAGGCAGATATATGTTGCTCATCACTATCCCAATCAATCATGATGCCGGCGTTGCCAATTACCTCGGGCAAGCTTGAGTTATTTGAAGTAATAACCGGACAACCGCAAGCCATAGCTTCGAGTGGAGGCATTCCAAAACCTTCGTATTGCGATGTATAGACAAACCATTCAGCATTACTATAGAGGATTTCAAGATCATCATCAGCGACATAGCCGGCGCGGATTATTTTATCTTTATATTTTGAATATTCAGGAACTTCTTGTTCAAATTTTTCAATAAACCCATTCCAAGCGCTTCCTCCTAAAACAAAAACCATATCGTCAATTTTATTTTTTTCAATAAATTTAATGAAGGTCCTCACAGCACGAATTAGGTTTTTTCTTGGTTCTAACGAACATAGAGAAAATATATATTTCATATTTTGCGGAATATGATATTTTTGTTTTGCGCTTGCTAGCTGAATTTTGTTTTTATTCGGTTTGTATTCTATATTCGTTGATAAAGGGATAACGGTTATTTTATCCTTATCTAAAGCTGGGCAAAATTTAAGGAAATCTTGCTTAGTATAATTTGAATTAGCAAAATAATATTCGTCTGAATTTAGAGAATTGAATAATTTTGAAAACCAACCTTTGGCATCATTATCAAAATATGTCGGCAAAACAAGAGGAATGCAGTCGTGCAGTAAAGTATAACAAGGAATTCCGGTTTGTCGAATATTTTCATTTATCTTGTGGCAAGGAGAAAAGACGAGATCCATCTCTTTAACATCACCATCATATAATTGAACATACGGCAATTTATCTTGGTGTGCGGACAGAAAATTTTGCGTTTTACTATAATTGACAGAATATAAATAAATCTCAAGATTTTCATTTTTACTTAAATAACATAACATATTATATGCTGTCCAATATATACCGGAACGGTCAGCATTACCGGAATTAAATTGATTTAGAATTGATGCATCATATAAAATTTTTATTTTTTTCATTTTATTACCCTGTTTTTAATTGTTTGAGTAATGATATCAGCTGTTATTTGCCAATTAAATTTTCTAGCTTGTTGTCGGCCTTTCTCACTTAATTTTTCTACTGTTTGCGGATTGTTATATATTTCTTGCAATTGTGCAGCCGTTTTATTTTCATCTTTTCCATCAATATAAAGTACTGCACTTCCGCCTACTTCAGGCAGAGATGTATTGTCAGTCGCAATCACCGGCGTACCGCACTGCATAGCTTCTAGTATCGGTAGGCCGAAACCTTCATATAAACTCGGATATATAAAAGCCAAAGCGCCATTATAAAGTAGCGGTAAATCGCTATCATCAACGTAACCGGTTTGTACAATTTTATCTTTGAATTTTGTTAAATTTGCAATATTTGCCGTAACATCAATATATCCTTTACGGACCGGACCAACCAAAACAAGAGATATATCTTCGGCATCTGTTTTTTCTAAGAATTGCACAAAGGCTTTCAGTAAATGTGTTAAATTTTTACGTGTTGTGATTTCCGATACTGCTAAAAAATATTTCGGCGTTGAAATATGATATTTTTGTTTAACATTGTTGATTAGCTTTTCATCTGATATAGGCTTAAATTTTTCGTCGGCACCAAGATAGATGCGTTGTGCCGGGGTATGTGCCGTATCAGGCTTAAAACGTCGTAAATCTTTAATGGTATAATTCGAGACGCAGAAATAAGTATCAGGGTGGCTACGTTTTATCCAATCCGTGAATTTTACGATAAATTTGTTGTTGCAGCCATCAGGATAATATATCGGTATAAGGTCATGGATTATCATAAACGTTTTGAGATTGCTCCTGTAAACAACCGGAGAAATTGGGCTGAATATTGAAAGATACGCATCATATCGGTTAAGTTCATGACCATATTTAAAATGATATATAAGAGTTAGAACTTTACTGCGTAATGATTGGTACCACCATTGATTTTTGGTGGTTGATTTTAGTTTTGGCATATAAACAATTTTCTCTTTAAGGGCACTGTATAACCCTTTTGCCTGCATATATGCAGCAAAATCACCACGTTTTGAGGTGATAATCGGATATACGTCGAGTTCGTTACTTTCCAGTAGTTTGTGTAACAGCACATCAGCAACCCGAACAACACCGGTGCCACTGAGGCCATTGGTGCTTAGTTGCTCAACATCAAACAGTAGCTTTATTTTCTTCATAAGATTATAATCCGCCTTTTTATCGTCATCATAAATAAAAACACCTATATGTCAATCTAAAAAGACAGATTATCTTATAAAGTGAATAGAGTAATCAGCGTTTTTCCATCAATTTACACATAGCGCCGATCATATTTTGCGCGCCTTGACATACTTCCAGCATATTTGTTGCTAACATATAGGCGGGTGTGGAGCAGACCAGATTTTTTTCATCTACACATACATCGGTTACGCCGACTTCTTCGTGAACAGCTCCGAGTTTTTCAAGTTTTTCGGCAGTAGTTCCACCGGCACCAAGGGTAAAATGCACGTGTTTATCGGCTAAAACAAGAGCAATCAGCACCGGCGCAATACACATAGCACCAATCACAACTCTATGTTTATGACATTGTTTGATGACCGAGCGGATACTGGTATTAACCGTGCATTCCGTTCCTTTGGTGGCAAAATCGCACCAATTGGTTATTGCCCCTAAACCACCGGGGAAAATAATACCATCAAAATCTTCGGCATGAAAATCATCAAGCGGTAAGATGTTGCCACGGGCAATTCGTGCCGATTCAATCAAAACATTACGCGTTTCGTTCATCGGCTGATTATCTAAATGATTTATAACCGCAGCTTGTTCGATATTCGGGGCGAAACATTGAAAGGTGCAGCCCATATTTTGCACGCACAAAAGGGCAAACACCGCTTCGTGAATTTCCGAACCGTCAGCCCGACCGCAGCCGGAAAGTACCACCGCAAAACGAGGATTTTTTTGCATTTTTATACTCCTTTATATAAAGATTTATATTGATTTATCCTAATCTGACAATATAATACTGTCAAACAGATTTTTTTAGAATAAAGGAAATATTTTATGCAAGTTAATTTGAGCAAATTGGCAAACGGATTACGTATTGTTACGGTGGAACGCCCGCAAACGGAGACGGTTTCGCTGGGGATTTGGGTAAATACCGGCAGTGCCCACGAGCCGGAAGAAGTTAACGGGATTTCGCACTTTGTCGAGCACATGGTTTTCAAAGGAACAGCCAAACGTAATGCTTTGCAGATTTCCGAAGATATTGAAAATGTGGGCGGGCAAACCAATGCCTATACTTCGCGCGAATGGACGGTTTTTTACGCTAAAATGCTGAAAAATGACGTGGAGTTGGCGATTGATGTGCTGGCCGATTTTGTGATGGCTCCGACTTTTGACGAAGCGGAAATGACCAAAGAAAAAGAAGTGGTGGTGCAGGAAATTAAGCAAACTTTTGACGATCCGAGCGATATTGTGCATGATTATTTCCAAGAAACAGCCTATGCCAAGCAGGCGTTGGGGCGCAGTATTTTAGGGCCGGCGGAAAAAGTGCGTTCGTTTAATGCGGAAAAATTGAGGGCGTATATGGGGCGCAACTATGCCGCCGAAAATATTGTGGTTTCGGCAGTCGGTAATATAAAGCACGAAAATTTTGTTAAAATGGTTCAAGAACGTATGAGCAGTTTACAACCCAAGAAACATTTTGTGCCGGAAATGCAGGTTTATACCGGCGGGTGCTTTGCCAAAAAACGCGATATTGAGCAAGCACAGGTTTTGCTTGGTTTTCCGAGTATTGACCACCATAGCAAAAAATATTATCATGCTTCGATTTTATCGACTATTTTGGGCGGCAGTATGTCATCTCGTTTATTCCAAGAAATCAGGGAAAAGCGTGGATTGGTATATACGGTGTATAGCTTTACCAATGCGCATTCCGAAACCGGATTGTTTGGGATTTATGCCGGTTTGGATGTCGAACAGATAAAAAATTATTTGCCGGTGGTGGCAGATGAAATTAAGAAAATTTGTAATGAACCGGTCAGCGATAAGGAGCTGAATCGGGTAAAAGTTCAGCTCAAAGCCAGTGTGTTGATGGCGTTAGAAAGCTCATCATCAACAGCGGAAGTAATTGCGCGGCAACAGTTGATACATAATCGTAATCTGCCGATCGAGGAGATTGTAGAACGCATAGACAGCGTGAGTAAAGATGATATTTTAGCAATGGCACAACAAATTTTCGGCGGTAAGCTGACTTATACGCTTTTGGGAAATTTGTGCGAATATCCGAACTATGATGAGATGCAAAAAATGCTCGGGTAGGGGAAAGATACCTTAATTTGTTTTATTTTGTATTTAATTGTTGCAATTTGCTACAAATTGCATTATATTGTATTTATAAACTAGAGAAAGGCTTGCAAAATGAATACAATAGCGATTAGATTACCGGCTTGGCTGGTTAAACAGGCAACACATTATGCCGATGTTAATTTGCGTACGGTGCCGAAACAAATAGAATATTGGGCAATGTTAGGGCGTTGCGCCGAAGATAATCCGGATTTACCGCTGGATTTTATTAAGGAATGTTTGTTGGCAAAGGAAGAAGTAAAACAAGGCGAAGTAAGTGCTTTTGAATTTAGGAATGAAGAATAATGCAAATTATCCAAACCAAACGTTTTGAGCGTGTGTATAAAAAATTACATAAAAATCAGTTGAGCGACGTTAATCGAGCCATTAAAGAAATTATCGAAAATCCGCAAATCGGCGAGCAAAAGAAAGGCGACTTGGCTGAAATTATGGTCTATAAATTCAAAATGCTTAATCAGCTTACTTTACTAGCATATAGTTACGATGATGAAAAAATAATTTTGACATTTATTGCTCTCGGTACCCACGAAAATTTTTATAGGGATATAAAAAGATAGTCAAGGATGACTTTATATATTCAATAAATTTAATTGTATTTTTACCTCTGATGCTGTATAATGTAGCAAAACAATGAACGGAGGCGCCAAATGTCCAGAGCAGAAGATATTTTCCAAAAGCTGATATATTTCGGCGAAGATGCGCTTGATGAATTTATCCGTAATCGGCAAACAGAAGAGTTGTTTATGGATTTTAAGCGTGCCGATTCAACCGGTAAGCACGGTTGGGCGCTGTGTAATGATGACAGGCGCAATCTGGCAAAGTGTATCTCCGGTTTCGGCAATTCCGAAGGTGGAGTGATTGTTTGGGGTGTGGAATGTTCGCGCGATACCGATGTCGGTGATGTGGCGCAGGCCAAAATCAAGGTGGAAAATGTGCATCGTTTTATGAGTTGGGTAGAAAATGCCATTTCCGGCTGCACCATTCCTAGCCACAACAAAGTGCGTAACCATATTATCAGTTGCGATAAAGACGGCAACGGCTATTTGGCGACCTATATTCCGCGTTCGGAAGTAGCGCCGCTGATGACAACCATCGGTAACCATATTTTTATCCGCTCCGGTTCCAATAATGTGCCGGCGCCGTATGCCGTTATAGCCGGTATGTTCGGGCGGCGGCCGCAGCCGAATGTGGCGTTACACTTAGATAAGCGAACCTTGGAACTGCAAGAAGAAGCAGATGAAGATATTTTGTATCCTAAGACGATAGATACGCCACCGCAACGTTATGTGCGCATATCGTTTGATATTGTGTGCGAAAACAATAGTAATGTAATTGCTCGAGAGTTATATCTGACTTGCACTACCGAAAGTGCCGGCGGAGAATATAATCGCGTGCGTTTTACCGACTATAATCAGATGTTCGGAATGCAAAATATCGAAAATCACTTGAATCTGATTACCAAGCCGGATTTGCGTTTGCCGCCGCGCGGAATGTTGAAATTTACGCGTTTGGAGATTATGCTTTCCGAATTTGTGGAAGATGATTTACTGATTAACGGGGTTATCGGTGCTGATGGTGCTATGCCGAAGGCGTTCCGTATCGAGGCCGGTAAAAATGCTCTGCGCTCGTTTGTGGCTAAAGTTTTGCGCGCTGATGATAATATGGATTTGTTGGTTAATGAGTTTTTCATTGATTTTGTGAAAGAAGTAGAATGACGGCAAGAGTTGAAATATTTACTGACGGTGCCTGCTCAGGTAATCCCGGAGTAGGGGGCTGGGGCGCGATTTTGCGCTATAAGGATATAGAAAAAGAACTGAGCGGAGGAGAGAAAGAAACCACCAATAATCGTATGGAACTGATGGCGGTAATCGAGGCATTGAGCGCTTTGAAGAAACAATGCAATATTTCGCTTTATACCGACAGTAAATATGTGATGTGCGGAATTACCGAATGGATGCCGAAATGGAAAGAGAACGGTTGGCGCACCGCCAATAAAAGCAAAGGTGTAAAAAATATTGATTTATGGCAGCGCCTAGATGAGCTGACCGAGCAACATGAAATTCGCTGGATATGGGTAAAAGGACATGCCGGACATGCCGAAAACGAGCGTTGCGATGCTTTGGCGCGCGAGCAAGTAGCGAAAATAAAAGAAGTAATGTAAAAGCGAAAAAAATGAAGCCGCGGAACAGTGAAGTTCGGCGGCTTTAAGTTTAAATTTAAGCTGGAAAGTTAGGACCAAGCGGAGTGTGCACGGCCTCTTTCGTAGATTTGTTTAGCGGCGTCAAAACGCTCATCACTTCCTAAGATGTGTAATATCTTGGGCATTAAACTGTAATGATTACCGAAACGGTATAGCAGATTATTGAAGTTTGTGAAATAAATTCCACCGTGTTTGCTGTACATAACACTAATCAGTAGGCGCTGGAACACTTCATCTTCTTCGATTTTCAAACCCAAATCTTCAATGTTTTTCCAGAAGGCATCTTCAAGATATCCATAGTGATTGATATAAGCCAAACATTCTGCATTGTGACATATTTGAGCGGTATTACGCCTGAACCAGTGGTCCATCTTGTTTATGGCACGTTGCTTGGGATCTAAGGTATCAACCAGTGCTAATTTTTTGCGCAGTGGTGTCAGATTATCAGTGTAATAGTAGTGTTGAACCATCATAGCATCAAGATCTTCCGGCGAAAATTTCGGAACACGAGAGGGATGAAAAGCCGGTTGCAGCTTTTCGTTGTCATGAATGGCAAACCAAAACCCGCCGATGATGAAAATCATCATAACGCAGGCAACTGCGGAAAATAAGTAACTCTCCATAATGTTTTATTTTAGGTGAATAATAGTCATAATAAGTGTTGTTGGAGCGGAGTGTAGCAAAATTAGTAGATTTGTCAAGGAGTAATTTGGTACACATCTGTGAAAAGAAGGATATAATTATCCGTCTTGTATATATTGATAGCACAAGGTGTAGAGATGAGTAATTTAATAAAATATACACAAAATGTAAGTGCAAAAAATAATTATATGGTGGATTTTAATAAAAAAAGCGTTACATTATAAAAGGTTTCTCACTTTAATAAAAAAGGAATAATAAAAAATGAATAAAGTGCAAAGTGAATTTTTTGATGATTTAATTAACGAAAAAATTTCGGTGACAGTTTTTTTGATTAACGGAGTTAAACTGCAGGGTATTATTACCAAACAGGACGAGGGGAGTTTGTTGTTACGCCGTGACGGACATACGCAACTGGTATATAAGCATGCAGTTTCTACCGTGATGCCGAGTGTAGCCGTGGATGTTGCGGAAGAATAACATTTGATAGAAATAGAACAAAATAAAAAAACTAAAACTTGTGTTTTGAGCCCGATTTTGGTTGGTGAAACTCAAGAATTAACCGAAGAAGGCCGTCTTGCTGAAGCTAAAGGACTGGCTTTAGCGGTTAATTTGGATATTGTTTATGCAGAAATAATTCATATTAAAGCAATTAAACCGGCAACTTATTTCAGTCGCGGGGTAATAGAGCGGTTACAACCGATATTTGCCGAAAATGAAGTTGAACTTTTAATTGTAGATACTAAAATATCGCCAATTCAGCAACGTAATTTGGAAAAAGCCCTAAAGGTTAAGGTAATTGATCGAACGGCACTGATTTTGGAAATTTTCGGCGAGCGGGCGCAGACCAAAGAGGGTGCTTTGCAAGTGGAATTGGCGCATTTGACCTATCAGCGCTCACGTTTGGTGCGCAGTTGGACGCACTTGGAACGTCAACGCGGTGGTGCCGGATTTCTCGGTGGTCCGGGGGAAACGCAGATTGAATTGGATAGGCGTATTATTGACGATAAAATCGTGCGGATTAAAAAAGACTTGGAAAAAGTAAAGCAAACTCGCAGTATTCAACGAGGAGCAAGGCGTAAGGTGCCATATCCGGTAGTGGCGTTGGTGGGATATACAAATGCCGGTAAATCAACACTTTTTAATCGTCTGACGCAAAGTAATGTGATGGCGGCAGATATGTTGTTTGCTACGCTTGATCCGACTATGCGTAAGGTGCTGTTACCAAATGGAATGGAGGTTATTTTTTCTGATACGGTGGGATTTATTTCAGATTTACCGCATGAGTTGATAATGGCTTTTCGTGCTACTTTGGAAGAGGTATTGGAAGCAGATATTATCCTTCATGTGCGCGATGTTTCTAATCCTGATCATACCACGCAACGGCGTGATGTTTTAGATGTTTTGGAAAGTTTGGGGTTAAAAGAGATAAAATATGCCGATAATTATTTTGAGGTTTTCAACAAAGCAGATTTATTATCTGTTGAAGAGCTTTTGCATTGGCAAGAAAAAACGGAGCGCCATGAAAGGCAAATTTTGATTTCTGCTCAAACCGGAGAAAGATGTGATGAACTTTTGCGAGCCATTGAAAATCAATTAAGTGCGGCGAATGATATATATACCGTTACTTTACCGGTTACGGAAGGAAAAATTGCTGCATGGTTATATGATAACGGCAGTGTTAAAAATCTTGAAAACAGAGAAGACGTGAATATTTATACCGTTAGTATGAGTGCGGACAAAGTTGCTCGTCTGCAACATTTGGGGCAACAAAATGGTATAGATATAAGGAAAACATCATGCGAAAAGCAAAATTCGGGACAATAATAGTGGCTTTTTTAGAGTTGTGTGCTTGTATGTCGCCTTCAGTAGCGTATGAACAAAAATTGCAGACGTGGATAGGTAAAAGTGCCGAGCAATTGTATGATTCGTGGGGAACACCGGCACAAACAACTCCGATTGATAATAATACCATTATGGTAACATATAATCAGGTAACAAATTCACCGATAGACGGAGATTTTGAACCTTATGCCGATGAACTTAATTATGAAGCATTGTCTACGCCGAGTTACGGGATAATGGCCTCATCACCGCTTTATTATTGTTCGACATCTTTTGTATTAAAAAATGATGTGGTAACGGATTTTAATTTTAGCGGTGATGATTGTCTTTAATTCTTGACTAAGCTGCAATTTATGATATGATTTAGGCAGATGTAAGAAAAAGGAGTATGTTATGTTTTGGTACGTTGTGGGATTTGTTGTTTTTGCGATTTTGTTTTTTATTTGGCAACACGTATAATTGGTATTGACAAGTAAAATATGCAAGACAATGCCGTAAAACGGCATAGTGTTGTAATTGTTGTTTGTGTTCTCTTAGCTATGTTAAGAGAATTTTTTTCTTTTTAAATATTAAATTGTGCAAAAGTTGTTGCGGCTCTATACAAAATCTATAAAGTTTTATATGTTTAATTGTGAACGTAACATAAGGAGAAAACTATGAAAAAAATTTTTATATGTATAGGATTAGCTTTAGCTTTATCGGCTTGTAGTACACAAAGATTTGATTTAGATGGACATCATGCAACAATTCCAACTTACGAAGGGACTAGCCATTTTGTTTTTTGGGGAATAGGACAGGAAAAAGATTATAATCCACGTGAGATTTGTTCCAATAGAGGTGTAAGTGCAATTGATACGCATCACTCATTTTTAGATGGCCTGTTGGGTGGTATTACATGGGGAATATATGCACCAGAAAGCTATGCGATTTATTGTAAATAGGAGAAAACTATGAAAAAAATTTTAGGTGCTGTGGTATTAACAGCAGTTATGAATTTAGCAACATCGGCTCATGCCGTAGATTCAACCGGCGGTTGCGGTTTGGGGTCTATGGCTTGGCGCGGTCAATCGGGTATTATCCCGCAAGTTTTGGCTATGACCACTAATGAAATGGCTTCGCATACGATAGGTGTTACTATCGGAACATCGGGATGTGATCCGAACGGACGTATTACCGGCGGTACCGGTCGTATGATGTTGGCATTCTTGGAAGACAATATGGAACAATTTGCCATGGATGCGGCGGCAGGTAAGGGTGAAACGATTGAAACCTTGGCCGGCATGATGAATGTAGACAGCGAAACATTGGGTAAAGATTTACAAAATAACTTTGCTTACATCTTTGATAATGACAATGTTGAAGTTGCCGATGTAACGTTGAAAGTGATGGAAATCGCTCACGTATAAGGGAAAATAAGCGGTGGCGTAAGCTGCCGCTTTCTTTTTTTATGAAACGTTTATTTTTTCTAACATTTATTTTTTTATTTAATAGTTTATCACTACAAGCTAAAGTGATAGATTATTCTGCTTACGCGATATCTCCGGAGTGGATTAAGCTGTTACATTACCAAAAAGATGGTGATGATTATGTCGGTTTGGTAGATAATGATGATTTTTACGTAAGTGAAGATGGGAGGTATAATCCCAAAGCTGAATTGGAAGCGGAGATTAGTTTTTTTTCAGATGCCGAAAATGATCTTAAGTGTTCGTTTCCGGCACGGTTTGAGTGGCTGAAAGCGCAAAATTTGGTTACAGGAAATTTAGATAATTGCAGCGAATATCAAAATGTTATGAAAGATATTCAGCCAAATGGTGTTACCCTTTTGTTTACCGATTCGTATATGCGTAATCCGGCATCGTTGTTTGGACATACGTTGATACGTATAGATACGGCGCGTAAAGGTACGCAAATGTTGGCTCACGGGGTTAATTTCGGGGCCGATTCCGGCGCTGATGACGGAGTTGTTTTCGCTTTTAAGGGATTGTTCGGCGGTTATATGGGGGTTTATAGTGTAAGTCCATATTGGGATGTTATAAATGCATATAATAATATCGAAAACAGAGATATTTGGGAATATCATCTTAATTTAACAGATGAAGAACAAAAGAAGTTTGTAAATCATCTATACGAGTTGCGTAATGCACAAATCCAGTATTTCTTTTTGAATAAAAATTGTTCATATATGATTTTGGAGATTTTGGAAGCGGTTAAGCCGGAATTGGAATTGACCGAAGGCTTTGATTGGTGGGCAATTCCGCTTGATACACTGAAAAGAGTGAAAGATGTTCCCTGTTTGATTGATGATATAAATTACCGTCCGGCGCGTTATACTAAATTGCAGGCACAGATAGATGAAATGAGTGATGCTCAGTTTAGCGCTTTTAAGCAAGGAATAAAAGAGCATCAGTATGAAATGGAAGGTTTAACGGAAGAAGAAAAAGTTTTACCTTTAGAAACTATGTATCAGTACTATCAATACGAATATACTGCGGGTGAGATGGAACTTAAAGAATATCGCAAGAATAGCTTTGCGGTGCTGAGACGGCGTAGTAAATTGGCTTCTTTACCTGAGCAAAAATTGAAAGGAGAAGAACCTTCTAACGCACATGATTCGCGACAAATAGCTTTTAGCGGCGGAGAAAATCGGCATCTTTCTTATATGGAAATTGCTTTACGTCCGGCCTATACGGCGCTGACCGATAATAATTTCGGCCTGATTAAGGGAGCAGGATTGAAAGTTTTAGAAAGTAAGTGGCGTTATTATATGCAGCGTCATCGTTTAGTGCTGCAACAGTTTACTATACTTGATATTGTGGCTTTAACTCCGACCGACAGTGTGTTTTCGCCTTGGTCATACAGTTCCGGACTGGAACTCAAACGAACTTATAATTCGCGAACTTTGGACGAAGGAACTGTTGCCGATGCGCATTTTGGAATGGGAAAAACGCTCGGACTAGCAGATTGGTTATGGCTTTATGGTATTTTAAGTGTGGGCGGAGAATATGGTGGTTTTCTGCCGCGTAATCAATTCGTTGCTTTAGAGCCGGAAATAGGTATTTTCAGCAATTTTGAACGTTGGCGTTGGCAAGTAAGCGCGCAAAAAAATATTGCAACGCAAGATTTTGGTAATCGTCTGCTGTATAAGGCCGAAGCGGTATTTGATATATCGAAAAATCTGGCAGTTGTCGGAAAATATGAAAATGAAAGGCCGGAGCATGGATATAATCGGCAAGAATTTTCATTCGGTTTCCGCTATAATTTTTAGCATTTTTTAAGTTTTTTTATCCTAAATTACAATAAAGGAGAGAATAATGACGCAAATTTCACAAGGTTTTATTTTGGCTGCCGGTCGGGGAAAACGTATGCAACATCTGACCAATGATAAGCCGAAACCATTGGTAAAAGTAGCCGGAAAGTGTCTGATAGATTATAATGTGGAACATTTGATTAAGGCAGGAATTAAAGATTGTGTGGTTAACCTTTGTTACAAGGGCGAAATGATTAAGGAGCATTTGCTTAAAACTTACCCGCAGATGAATTTTATTTTTTCGGTTGAAGAGGAGGCACTTGAGACCGGCGGCGGCATTCAAAATGCTCTGCCATTAATGCGTAATGAGCCGTTTTTTGTGATAAACAGCGATGCTTTGTGGACGGATACCGATGAACATTTGTTAAAGGCTATGGCTGAGGCTTGGAATGAGCAAGAGCATGATATGTTGCTGATGTTACAGCCGATAGAATCGGCTTTCGGGTGCCATGCCAACGGTGATTATTTGCTCAATGCCGATAATATGCCGGTGCGGCGGCGCGATGCCGAGACAATGGCTCCGTATTTGTATGGCGGGGTAATGATATGCCATCCGCGCATATTTACCGCAGAAGCGGGCGGTTGCTATTCTTTGGTGCGTATTTTTGACAGGCTTGAGAAAGAGCATCGTTTAGGTGCTTATATTCATAAAGGGCAGTGGTTTCATGTGGGAGATCCTCATGCCACGGAAATTGCTGAAAAGCATTTTGCTGAAAATTAGAGAGCTTTATCGTAAACAGATACCTTGTTCCAAATTTTTGGCATTAGGATAACATTGTTGTCTTCCTTAGGTTTGAATAAGTCATCGACTATTTTTTCTATATCAATGTTATATTTTTGGTTAAGCGAATCGCGTAAAGCGAAGACCGAATTTTCATAAGAAAGGTCTTTGGTATGGTAGAAGGCCTTATTTTTATCCAAACGCTCGCGAATGTTTAAGATTTCTTTGCCGCGCGAAAACATATCGGCAATTTGCACCAAACGGTCGTAGTCATTATATTCGATAGTATCAAGATATTCTTTTACCTTTCCCAACAGTTTGGGGCAATACATCGGATAATCGGCAGGTTGGAAATCTTTATTTATAAAACAATGGGTTAAGCTGATTGGAGCAACAGTTGAAAAACCGATTTTGTTCAAATAGCGATAACCTTCAACTCCGTGCGGAACACCGGTAACCGTTTCATCTTTAATACGGCCGATATCGTGAATAAGCCCTAAAGAATAAGCAGTATCGGGATTTAATGCCCCGTTAGTGTGTTTGGCAATGGCCTCGGTAATTTTGGCGACATTATGAACATGCACGCCGTGCTCAAAAATAATCCGCGGATTAGAACCATGGTAAATGCGTTGTTGCAAATAATATCCGGCAAGTTGTTTTGCTTGCGCTCTGGTTATCCGATTTTCGTAATTATTTTGTTGCACTTTTGGGAACCTTTTTATCAATTCGTTTCAAACTGGCAAATAATACCATATATTATATTCATAGTCAAGATGAATGATGAGTTATATATGATAACTTCCTATTTATTTTTTTAATTTCAAGTATTCCGGTGGAATAACTCCGCCTTTGACTACGATTAAGTAATAGCGCACATAGGCAAACCGACGACCGAATTCATCATCGCATACACTCCAATCTATCGGCGAATAATCAATATCTTGAATACCGTTTTCGAGTTTTACCCATAATTCATCGCAATCTTTTTCTTCCTTGATATTTGGTATATCCAAGACCGACGGACTGACGTATACCGCTTCAATCAGACCATTCTTATCCATGGCGGAAATATCAATTTCAAACTTATCGGCATTATCAATAAAGTTTTTCAGACATTTAATACTACGCTCGGTCCATTTTATCGGCTCGGTAAAACCACGGATAACCCGACTGCGACCGGCGTAGCATTTTTCCATCCACTCGCATATTTCTTTATGCGTGGTTTTACCACCCGTTCGGTTGAAATAATAGTGCAGATCGGCGTTCGGATTATTGGCAAACGACAGCAAGCCCTTTTGCAATACATCATTTCCTTTGGTTACATAGTGATAAAGTTTCATTTTTTTACTCCCGACTTTTCTGATAGTAGCAGATTTTGGGTGATATATCAAGTTTTATGTGGATTGCGGGAGGTTTGCCGTTGCCAATAAATAATATGTCAGTTAAAATACGGGTAATTTAATAGAGTGGCGAGGTGCAAAATGAAGCAAATTTCGGTTATCGGTTGCGGACGTTGGGGAACTTTTCTCGGCTGGTATGTGGCAAATTATTGCGATGTTGAAACAGTATTGCTTTATGGTATGGAAAATTCGCGAACCTATCAGGGATTGAAAGAAACACGCCGTAACGAATATTTGGCTCTAACCGATAATATGCTTTTAACCTCGGATATTGCCGAAGCATTGAAAAATGAGTTTATTATCATTTCTATCAGCTGTCAAAATCTGCGCCAATTAGCTAAGCAAATCAATAATTATGATGTTGAAGGAAAAACGTTTTTGTTGGCGATGAAAGGTTTGGAAGAACCTTCGGCAGAGATTTTGGCCGATGTTTTCTTAAGCGAAATTAAGCAGAAGATTCACGTAGCTACGCTCGGCGGTCCTGGGCATGTGGAAGATTATGTGCGGAAAGTACCGTCGGCGGCGGTAATAGACAGTTATGAACCGGAAACGATTGATTATGTGATAAAATTTATGCAAAGCGATTTGATTCGCTTTTATTACGGCACCGATATTGTCGGCAACCAAGTTGGGGCGGCGCTTAAAAATGTCATCGGGCTGGCGGCAGGTATTTTGGACGGTTTGGGCTGGTATGGCCTGAAAGGCGCTCTGATGGCACGTGCGCCGGTTGAAGTGGGACGTTTGATTAAATATAAAGGCGGCAATCCGGCTTCGGTATATGGTTTAGCGCATTTGGGCGATTATGAAGCGACGCTGTTTTCAAAAAACAGCCATAATCGAATGTTTGGCGAAATGTTTGCCAAAGGCGAGCGCTACGGCAAATTGGCCGAGGGAGTGGATACTTTGCGCGCAGTAAAAGCTCTGGCCGACAGGGCGGGGATAGATATGCCTATCAGCCAAGCATTGTATAAAGTGATTTTTGAAGAGGCAGATATTAAAGATACTATTCGCAGCTTGTTTGACCGCTCGCTGAAGAGAGAATTTGAGCCTTGGAAGTAATTTTTGAGTGGTAAATAATTAAAATGCGCTTGATTTTTTTATTTTTTGGCGTATAATATACCCATATTAAGAATTCTCGGGCTGTGAAATGTAATGTTTCGCAGTCGGATTTTTCTAGTTTTTAAAATATTTTTTATTTTAAGGAGAGATAAAAATGGATAAGTTTCCGCTGACTAAAATCGGCTTTGATCTGTTGGAACAGGAATTGAAGAATCGCAAAGGGGTAGAACGCCCGAATATTATTGCCGAAATTGCCGAAGCACGTGCTAAGGGTGATTTATCGGAAAATGCCGAATATTCTGCGGCAAAAGAAAAGCAAAGTTTCAATGAAGGACGGATTCAAGAATTGGAAGCTGTTATCAGCCGGGCGCAAGTTATTGATCCGACACAGATGAGCGGCGATATTGTGCGTTTCGGCGCAACGGTTTTAGTGGCCAATGTTGATACCGACGAAGAGAGCGAGTATCAAATTGTCGGCGATTATGAGGCAGATATTGAAAAGCATAAAATATCGCTTTCGTCACCGCTAGCTAAAGCATTGATTGGTAAAGAAATCGGTGATATAGCCGAATATCTGGCACCGTCAGGGAAAAAAACGTATGAAATTTTGGAAGTTAAATGGCTGTAATATCTGTTCACTTTTTCAGTATTTAATAAAAGCTCGTCGATAATGACGTGCTTTTATTAAAATATAAAACCGCCGGCTAGGTCGGCGGTTAACTTGTACTTATTTATTCTGTCTTTCTTTTTCAATCTCATCAATCAGGGAGTTCATTTCTCTTTGTTGTTCCTTCCGCATCTTTTCATAGTTGGTATGTTCCTGTTTGGAACTGTAGTAGCAATACCACAAACCAACCATACAAAGCACTACAAACACGCTACTGATGAGCAAAAAATAAAAAGAGAAGTGGTCCAACGTTTCTGTCAGCAATACAAACCAGATGCAACACTGACAGATAATGGAGCATACCAATAATACATAAAACAGATTTCTTAATCTAATCTCTGATCGAAACATGAATCTTTCAATGTCTTGATCTGTGTAATAAGCTGTTTTCATAGGCATAACAATTTATAAATTGTATATTTTTCCGTCATTATAATTTATAAAGCAAATAAAAGCAAGTTTTTTTGAGGAAAAAGGTTTATCTGTTTTATATTTTTACCTCACATAAATGAAACGAATATTATTTACCGGCGTACTCCCGTTCGCCTTTCGCTTGTCGTCAAACTCTTTCCCCAAGAGTTCAAATCTCGCTCTCCACATGCAATAAAAAAAAAGCACCTTTGCAGGTGCTCTCATTTTATTGGCGGAGAGAAAGAGATTCGAACTCTTGGAGGGGTCGCCCCCTCGACGGTTTTCAAGACCGCTGCATTAAACCGCTCTGCCATCTCTCCATATTTGTCCTCATTCCACTTCAAGAATGAAAACCGTATTTCGAAACTTCGTTTCGACGACGGTATTGC
>CACWQS010000004.1 GCA_902763155.1 uncultured Pseudomonadota bacterium
TCGCACTAAACTCATTCTTCGAACTTTTGCTTGACGTAAATGTTTTGTTAAAGAAGGTTTTTCCTGTTTGGAAAAACCTTTTTCTATTAGCCTCGTTCTCCGAGTTTGTTTTGTTGTTGGGATTTTTTTGATGGCTACACAAACGTCATTACGAGCTTGTTTGGTGCATCAGATTGCGGAGCAATCGGTTTCTTCAGAGCGTTAGCGATAAGAAGAAACTCACCAAACTTCGCGTTGTAATCCAGAATCTGTAATGCTATATTATACTGAATTCCCGGAAGTTAAAAATTCCCTTGCATTTTGCTTGATTTACGATAATATAATCCTGTCGGTAAGAGTTTTGCCGATGGAGTCTCAAAACTCCTCACGCGAAAATTACTCCCTTTGAGGGGAGCCGGCGAAATATATTGAATACGTCGGGCTGTTCGTGTGCAGTTTTGAGCTCCCCACTTCAAAGGAATTTGAGGTGGTTTTGTTTTATATTTAACAAAATACAAAGGAGTTCTAAAGATGAAACCAAAAACACATTTTCTTATTGATAAACAAACTATCCGTGAGGTTGGTCAAGCCCTCTGGCAAATTAGCTATAATAAACATTTATATTTGCGCAATGTAGCGCACCAAACAGGTATTCCCGAAGATGTTATTGATGGCATGGAAATCGGCAAATATGCTCGTTACGGATACCTACGCAAACTGGCAGACTTTTACGGTGTCTCGATAAAAATCACTGTAAAAGAAAATACCACCAAATGAGGTTATTCTTCCTCAACCCTATAATCCAGCACTTCACAGACGATATCATAATCAAATCCGGCGCGCACCAACGTTCCCATATCTTTTTGCCTAAATTCTCGCCTTTGCTCTTCCGCCCGATACGGGCCGATTTTTTTGCGCTTTGCCAACCGCAACGCCATCTCCAGCGGATTATATTCCTGCTCTTGCAAAATCTCCTCAATATCCGCCGCTTTAATTCCTTTTTCGCGCAACTTATTTTGAATATATCGAGCCGGTTTGCCCGCATTCAAGTAGCTTCTCACTTTAATTTCGGTAAAACGCGCATCGTCCAAATAGTGTAGCCGTTCAAATTCTGCCAACACATCTTCCACCCACTGATACGCTTCATCTTTTTTCCATTCCGGATTTTCGCGGGCATAGGCATCTACTCGCCGCCGCAGTACATTGCGCAGATTTTCCACCGACGATTCAAAACGCTTCAAATAATACAAACCGATATTTTTCAGCCGTTGCGGCGTAATTTTTTTCTGCGGTTTGCGCTGTCTTGTCGACGATTTTTTGCCCTCTGTCGGATTATTTGCGTTAAACACTTGAAACTTCTCCCATAATAAACTAAATTTAGCCTAAGTTTAACGCAAAAGAGGTTTTTAAAAGATGAACGACAAATGTATTTCTTTCAGTCTTGATAATAATGCTTTTCGTGGGCGTATCGTCCGATTAGACCATGTTTTGAACGATATTTTTGCGCCGCGCCGCTATCCGCAAAATGTGGAAGCCGCTATGTCGGAAACTACGGCACTCGGCATTATGCTTGCCAGCCTAATGAAATATGACGGATATTTTACTCTGCAGATGCAGGGCGACGGCCCGATTTCGGTGCTGGTAACCGATGTTACTTCTGAAGGTGTGGTGCGCACCGCCGCGAAATTTGATGAAAAGAAAATGGCCACTGCACAAGAGTTGCGTAAAACTGAGGACGAACTTGAAGCCACTCCGCATTGGTTAGGCAAGGGGAATTTGATTTTTACTATCGACCAAGGCAAAAACACCGAACTTTATCAAGGCATTGTCGATTTGAAAGGTAAAAATTTGGCCGAATGTGCGATGCGCTACTTCAAGCAATCGGAACAAATCGATACTTATCTGCGCTTGTTTGTCCGTCCGAACGGTAATACTTGGCAGGCTGCCGGTATCCTTATTCAAAAAATGCCGGCCAACGGTGGTAAGGAAAGCGATTCATCTGAAAATGCGGAAGAACTTTGGAATGAAGCAAAAATTTTGACCGACAGCTTAAAAGAAAGTGAGATTTTTGACTCTTCTTTGCCGCTTGAAGACATTTTGTATCGCTTGTATCACGAGCATAAAGTAGCTGTAGTTAAGGAAAGCGAATATCATTTCGGGTGCCGTTGCAGTCGCGAAAAGCTGTTTGCCACGCTTAGCAATATGAAGCCGGAAGATATTGATGCGCTGGCCGAAAACGGCAAAATTACCGCTACCTGCAATTTCTGCGGTCAAACCTATACTTTCGATAAAAGCGAACTGCTCAAACACTAAAAATAACTTGACAAATTTCACAAAAAGCGTAGAGTAATAAGCAATTCATCTATTACTTAAATAAATATTTAACGCTTATGGAACAAAAAAGCTTGTTTATTTCTCTGTCTGCACAAGGTGTGAGCAGAGAAGACGCTTTGGCTTATGCCGAGTGGTTGGAAAAAGAGGGAAAAGATAACACTGAGAGCCGGATTAAAACCCCGCTTGATGTTGTTTATCTGGCTAATGACGGCAAGGCTGTAGAGTGTATGCCTTATCTGGACCTTACCCGCACCGGAGATGTTTGGGGTATCAAAGTTGACTACGTTCTCTGGTGCCGACTTGAAGATAAAGGTAGTGTTGCCTCATTAGAACAGGTGTTACATGCAACATCTCAGCCCTCTCATTTGCCCCCGTTGAATGCGACGCAAATGCAGGAGATGGTTTATCGCTTGAGCAAGGGGCGTAAATCCGGATTTTTCGCTACAACCGGTTCGCTTTATCTTGACTGCCATGTGCCGTCCGAGAGCGATTTGCTCAACTGCTATCGCGAGATTATGGCTTTCAACGAGATGATTACCCTGTTCAAGAGCCACGGTATTATTGCCGATTATTGGAAAGAAGGTAATCTTCTGTGCGTAAGTAGCTACGGAGATGAACAGCTGAAATTGGTCAATCCGGTATCGACGCATAGTAATGATCTTGCTCCAAACGGGCGATATACTTTGCGTCCGGTGCATCTGATTACTGAGAATGATGTGCTTTTTCCAAAGCATCGTTAAAAAATCAAAGCGCTTGCCATTGAGGCAGGCGCTTAAAATTTTGGCTTAATTTAAAGAAGTGTTGTTTTTTTACATTGTTAGCATATTGTTTTAACGTCATTCTGACACTGAATGTTAATGAAGTGGAAGAATCCATTTCGTTCTGATAGAACGAAACAACATTAATAGTGTTGTTGGATACTTCGCCTGTCGGCTCAGTATGACGTGAAAAACAACACTTTCATTTGATAGCGCTTAAACTTTTATCGGTTTCAAAATTTACATTTCCATGCTGCCGCGGCTTCGTGTTGCTCCGCCATGGAATGCCGTTCCACCACCGGTGCCACCGGTAGCGCGTGCTGCTTCTTCAGCTTCTCGACGTGCTCTTTGCTCTGCTTCCACCTTTTTTTCATAAGCACCTATACCCAAAGATACCTGTCCTTCTTTTGGTAAAGCAATTTCATCAACACCCATTGCAGCTAAATCTGTATTGATAGCCGAGGCTCTCTTTTCAGCTGCCCGATATACATTACGCACCAATGTATCCGGCAGGGCACGTGCTCCCAAAACTTTCGTATCTTTTAAGCGGTTTGCATCTAAAATATCATATACTTCTTTTCTTGCCGCTTCAACTTGTTCATCGAGTAATGCCTTATATACCTTTATCAACTGGTTTGGTGTAATATCGCGGATATCTGCCGGCAATCCCAAATCCAACAATGCTTTCTTCTGTTTTGGTGTAACAACCGCACTAACGTCATTTTCGTGCGGTTTGGAGGTATCACCTATAATCTCCCCAATACTACCGGTTCTTAAACCGGAAATGCTACCACGATTTAGAGTTTCTTTATAAATTTCAAATATCTGAGTTAAAGCGCGATACGCAGCTATTTTGTAGAAAGCACCTTCTTCTTTATCTCCGGCAATTAAAGTTTTACTTAATATGCTTTTTAGCCCGCGAGCATATCCTTTCTTAAAGCTGTTATAATCATAAGATTTAATATACCCTTCAATAAAGTCTTCTTCATCTTCGCTCGGGGTTTTACCTTTTTTAGCATTATTCTCTTGCATCTGCAAAGCTATGCGATATTTATAGAGGGTAAGTTTATCAGCATCCATATGCTTATCTTGTGCGGCCTTAACCATAGCACCGGCTTTATCAACATCAAGCTTCATTCCTACCCAAACAATACCTTTTTCGCCCAAAGCGGTGCGCCATAAGCCTTTTTCATCATCAGGCAGACCCTCAGGGAAGTTAATATGCGTAAAGCCCATACTTTCAAACTTTCCGGCCATAGCGTTAATAAGCGCTTTTTTATCGCCTTTGTTGAAACGATAACTGAAGGTTAATTGCCCGTTATCATCAACGCTGACAAACAGCTTAAACGCATAAGTGAATTTGGCTTCACCGTTTTTATCACGTCTGCCGTCGTGCTCTTCATCGTTGCGGTTATCATAAACTACATACTCCGTCCACTTGGAATGGAAAAAGCCTTTTTTGAAATAAGTTACGTTACGCTTTTTGTTTAAGCCTTTTCCTTCTAGCAATTCTTCCATTATTTTTTCTGCTTCTTTCAGGGAAGGATTAGGCAATTTTACCGCTCCAACCGGTTGAATTTGTTCTTCTTGCGGTTGCTCCGGTTCTTCCGGTGCGCTTCCGTCATCAGGTGTGCCGTCAAACGCAGTTCCGGAATAACTTGAACCTTCCATAGCCAAAGACTGAGCCGAAACTGTAAACGATACAGTCGGCTCTGCATCATAAGAAATGTTTTTATTATCGATTTCTTCGCCGGCTTGGCGAGCTTTTTCTTCGTTGGCTTCCAGTGTGCGCATCTCATTTTCTGCCGCCATTGCTCGTTCGGCATGCTTATCCGCTTGCACTTCATTAAACATACCATGCAACATTTCCTGCATTTGTTCTTCATGAGCTGTCAGGTGCGGGCGATTAGCATTATAAAACTCCGGAGCATCAACTTCGCCGTCAAAAGTCATCGGTATGTGTAAATCAAATGTCGAAAATCCATATCGTTCGCAAAATTCCATAATTTGCCGAATTTTTTCTTTATTGGATTTCAATTTTTCCGGATTATCAAGTTCCAAATCTGTAGCCGCCTTAGCATCAATGGAAACTTTCATTTCGGTGCGGGTGTCATTACGGTCAGACGGTTCCATCATCAGCTTAAACGGTAATCCGTTGTGCAAATCCACCTCTAAACCGATATGCGGAATTCTTCCACCTTCTTCCTCGGTAATACTGCTTTGCAAGTGCTGTCCGAGCGACATATATCCTGATGTAACGGTGTCTTCGGTTTCAATAAATCTTACTGTAGCATTTTCTTCCATTAAATGTGCTTGCTGTTGTATGGAATAGAGTTGGGCAAAAGCTTCGGCATACGGTTCTTTATCCAGCCATTTACGTGCATCTTGCACGGTTTGATTCCAATCTTTGAATTCGGCTTTTTCTCTTTCTATTACTAATTTATCATGTTCTTGATTGGCGGTCATACCGGTAGCCATCGCCTGCAAACGAGTTTGGATTTTGTTTAAAACAGCCTTATTTTTGGTGTCGCTTTCCTCTTCTATTTTCGCACTGATTTCAGCTATGCTATTTATCACATCTTGCAGATTTGCATTATCTTCGCGCATTTCTTCAATCTTGCTTTGCAGAGCCTGCGCCGCTTCCATATCTATCTGAAATTTTTTACGCAAACTATTGACGGAATTATCGCCTTCAACAGCCTTAACATTTGTTGTTTCAAATAAATCAATATCCATAGCCAATCTCCATACAGATGTTTTCTTTGTGCCTTAATGTAGCATATTTTTTTATAAATAGCAACCTATTTTTTTGACAAAAATAAAATGCGAGCTAAACCGTAAACCCGTGAGTCAACTACCTCAAATTCTTCCGGCACATCAATTTTTTCATCGTGACGAATTTCAACAATACACACCGCACCATCATGCAACCAACCTTTACTAATAAGCTGAGCTAAAACTACGTCGCTCAAACCTTTGTTATATGGGGCATCCATAAATACCAGATGAAATTTACGCTTCAAGCGTGGCAAATTTTCAGCGGCTGCCCGCACCAGATGAATTTTATCTTGCTCTGCCGTGAACATTTTGGCATTACGTTCGGCGTTTTTAATATCCATATCAACCAGTGTAACACTTTTAAATCCACGAGAAATCGCTTCCAATCCGAACGCACCGGTGCCAGCAAAAATATCGGCCATATCCAAATTTTCATAAGCTTCGCCCAAGTGCGAATACAAAATATTAAACACCGCCTCGCGTGCCCTGTCTGCGGTAGGGCGAACAGCTTTCCCTTCCGGCGACCATAATTTTTTACCGCGATATTTCCCGCCGATAATTCTCATAGCGCAAATTTACTCCCCAGCTGTTCACGCAACACTTTTTGCGGCACTTCTTTCACTTCGCCTTTTTTCAAGTTGCCGAGTTGGAATGGTCCGTAAGAAAGACGTATCAGCCGTGCCACTTCCAAGCCGATAGATTTCATCAGCTTGCGCACTTCACGGTTTTTACCTTCGCTTAAAGTAACAATCAACCAACTATTGGTACCGTTTTGGCTCTCCAATTCGACTTGCACCGGCCCGTATTGCACTCCGTCAACAACTGCCCCTTTGGCTAAATCGGCCAATTTTTTCTTATCCACAAAACCGTGCACGCGCACTTTATAACGACGGCTCCACGCATTTTGCGGCAGTTCCAATTGGCGGGAAAGTTCCCCGTTGTTGGTGAGCAAAAGCAAACCTTCCGAGTTTAAGTCCAAGCGCCCGACGCTGATAACGCGCGGCATACCGGCCGGCAAGTTATCAAACACCGTGGCACGGTCAGAAGTATCTTTATGCGTGGTCAAAAGCCCCACCGGTTTATGATACAGCCACAAACGAGTTTTTTCTTTTTCCGGCAATTTTTCGCCGTCGAGCAAAATTTTTTCATCGCCGTTGACGTTAAACGCCGGCGTTTCGACGGTAACACCGTTAACCGTGACGCGTTGTTGTTTTATTAGCTCCTCGGCATCACGACGCGAACAAACTCCGCTGCGAGCCATAAATTTTGCCAGTCTTTCTGCCATTTTTTACTTCCTTTTTATTTCTTTGCCAATATAATATCGTTAAATAATGAAAAAAAGGTGAACTTATGAACAAGCAAGACTACATGTTACGTGCGATACAATTAGCTAAACAAGCGGTCGCGGAAGACGAAGTGCCTGTAGGGGCGGTGGTGGTAGATTCTGCCGGCAAGATTATTGCCGAAGCCTATAACCAAAGCGCCCATAGCGGAGATGCTACCGCCCATGCCGAAATTTTGGCCATTCAACGTGCTTGCGCCAAACTTAAAACTACTCGTTTATGGGATTGCGATATGTATGTTTCGCTTGAACCATGCACTATGTGTGCGGCGGCCATTTCGTTTGCCCGTATCAAAAATTTGTATTTCGGCGCCACCGATGAAAAAGGCGGAGCGGTAATTAGCGGTGTCAAGTTTTACGATTCGCCTACCTGCCACCATAAACCGGTTGTGGAAGGCGGTATTTGCGCCGCAGAATGCGGGAAAATATTAAAAGATTTTTTTAAAGCCAAAAGATGAGGAGGACTATTCTTCTTCTGCACAGTGCACTGATTTCCCGATTGTTAGTGCATATTTAGCTGAAATTTTTCTTTAGAAGTTCAATATATTCTTCTATATGGGCAAGAAGTGTATCGTCCAATTTGTAAATAACTTCTATGAGTTTAGTTTCAGCCCTGAAACGTTTCATTGATTTGTTTTTTGTTATTTGAATACTTAGCAGTTCATCAACAGTTATATCAAAATACTTTGCCAGACTATAAATCAACGGCACTGTTGGCATAACGACACCTCTTTCCAAATTAGAAATTGTGCGCCACGAAACATCACAAGCCATAGCAAGTTCTTCTTGCGTTAAGTGTGCATTTTTGCGCAGTGTCCGAACTTTCAAACCGATATTAAGTGCTTTAATCATTTTTTGATAACCACATACTTGTTGCAACCACCACTTTCTAGCATATATTTGTTAACATCAATCGCACCGGCTGATTTTATGTCGTCGAGAAACACTTTGCCTAAAATACGACCGAAAGAGTCTCTCTTTTTCCATGCAACTCTTATGTATTTGTGGTCATTAAGTAAATTTTTCAGCTTTTTTCGTGATTGCTTTCCCCGATTAAAAATTTCATCGTACGATAAATTATAGAATTTATGTTGAAATACTGTGTGTTTATTCTTTCCGGTTTCATAACAATCAACATCAAGCAACCGGATTTTGGTGGTTTCATTATTGACCAGAGCTGTTAACGTATCACCGTCATTTATTTTGACAATGGTTGCAACAAATTCGTGCGCAAATGCAGATTGCACGAAAAAAATCGTCAATAAAATTATGTAAAAAACTGTTTTTTTCATCAACTCTTTCTAAAAAAGAAGACCACCTCTTGATTAAGGTGGCCGGAGAGTCTAAAAATCATCCTTGTAAGTTGACTCTTGTGAC
The DNA here is from genome assembly GCA_902763155.1 of uncultured Pseudomonadota bacterium. Classification (GTDB taxonomy): domain Bacteria; phylum Pseudomonadota; class Alphaproteobacteria; order RF32; family CAG-239; genus RUG410. The sequence goes on from CACWQS010000004.1 coordinate 8,569, forward strand.
CTTTGGGATAAATCCCTGAACATACGTCACAAGCTCCCCGACCAGACGTCGGGGATATATACATCATCAGCCATTATACAAGCCGGCAATGTTTTCGGTGTATATCCATTCACCGTACAAGGAGAGCCTTTAGAAGCTCCGCACCTTCTCAGGCACTAAACACAGAATAAATCCCGTGTCTGACTTGGACTATAAACATATAATCTAAATAAATCAACAAAAAATATGAAAAAGGCGGTACTAAAAAATCCGCCGGCTTATTAAATATATCTTAAACATTGCTACTTAAACTGGGGGCAAATATAACTTTCAGTAAAGGTTGAAAACAATGAAAAACATTATCAAAGCTATATGCGCGGCGGCAACAGTATTGATGTTTAGCGCTTGCGCCACGGTGAACAATGATGAAGCAGCACCTGAACGCTACAGTGACTTGCATTTTGATAATAAGGCACCGATTCCGCTGATGGTAAAATCTATTGAAGTAAAGTCAGAATTTACACCATCTTTCACACGTCCTAATGTGGAACATTTGTTTCCGGTTTCCATAGAGCGCACTGCTAAAACTTGGGCTAAAGAACGTTTGGAAGCGGCTGATTTTGCTTCTAATCGCACGGCAGAATTTATCATCAAAGATGCCAGCGTAACCGAAAATGAAATTAAAGCCGAACAACTTTTGCAAAAGGACGGTCTTCACTATCATGCAAATTTAGTTGTTGTTCTGCGCGTGATTGATAACAAATCTTCAGCACAAACTTCGGTCGAAGCATATCGTGATTTGACTATGCCGATAGACACTACCATTGAAGATAAAGAAAAATATTGGAACGAAATGGTGGTTAACCTCTTCAAAGCATTTGACGAACACATGGATTTGAATGCTCATCGCTACTTAAATATGTATATCAAAGACGATAACTCAATTACCACTTTTTAGTGATTGAGCGAGAAATTATCCTTTTCTAGAGCTGTCAGTTGCATAATTGGCAGCTTAATTTTAAATTCATCGCCGTTTTCGGTCTGCGCTACGCAATAGCCATACAAAACTGCCGCTTCGCCGTTTATGGTAATGGTATCTTCAAACTCATAACACTCTCCGGCTTCCAAATCCGGCAATTCGCTATGAAAACCGTAACCTTGCTCAAAATAACTGTTGCCATTGCTGTCGGTAATGCGGAAATCTTTCTTCAATAAACGGATTTTTTGATTTGAGTTGTTTTCAATGCGCAAGCAATATGCCCACAAACGGCGTTCGATTCCCTGTGCATCAAGCATCTCCTGATACGCGGAAACCATAATATCTCCTGTTTGTGCCACGGCATAATCTAAGTTTTCTTGCAACATAAAAAAATCCTTTCACATTTTCCGATGTTAAGGATTCCTTAACCTTTAAAAAACTTCAAGCGGATTCTTCACTTATCCAACAACTTATGCACAAGATAATTTTTAGATACGTCATTGCGAGTTTTTAAGGTGTGATGTCTTCGAACGAAGACAATTTTTGAGAGCTTTAGCGATACAAAAATTACACCTTAATTCACGAAGCAATCCAGAATCTATAAGGCTATATTATACTGGATTACTTCGCTAATTGAGAGTGGATTTTTTCTGCACTAAAGGTTCGGAAACATCTTGCCTATTACATAGGTTTATTATCCTCAAAAGCTTGCAATGATGGAGCCAAAAAAACTAGAAAATACACAGCCTTTTCTAATTCGTTATGCTACGCCCTTCCGTATTTATCTTCGTAGCGCACAATATCGTTTTCATCTAAATTTTCACCGACCTGAACTTCGATAAAGGTCAGAGTTTCGTCAGTATTATTTTGAATACGATGCTTGGTTTCTACCGGAATATATACATTTTCGCCGGCTTTTTTAGTTATCTCCAAATTGCCAAGCGTAATGGTTGCCGTTCCGCGCACAATAATCCAATGTTCGGCACGAAAATGGTGTAATTGTAATGATAAAATACCTCCGGCATTCACATTTATTTGCTTAACGCAAAAACCTTTTCCGCAATCTACCACTTCCCATGTTCCCCACGGACGGGTATCCTTTTGTCCGCGTGCATAATTATTTGCCATAGTATATCTCCTTTTTTTATTTACTTAGATTGAAAAGTAGTATAAACCATAAATATAATGTTGCAACACTATTTTTAAGTTAGGATATTTTTTACAATGCAAACATCTACCGTGGTTAATGAGGCGTTGGCTGTGCAGCGCAAAATTATGGCAGAACTTTCGCAACCGACACCGATGGCGGATAAGTTGGTAAATATTTTGCATTCGTTTATAGATTCTACCGGTGCAAAAGAGGCTCTGCTGTATGCTACGGTAAATGAAAATTATCTTGAATATATGGGGAGTTGGCATGCCGAAAATTACAAAACCAATATCCGCTTTGATGAAGACATAATCGGCAAGAGTGCCAATGCCAAACGCTTGATGAGCGAAGTCAATCTCGAGCAAAATACTTCAACTTTAAGTGTGCCGATTTTACGATTAAATAACACCATCGGCGTAATTGTGCTGATAAAAAGCGGAACAGACGGGTTCAGTGAACAACAGACAGAACTGGTTGAAACTTTGGTTTTGGTTTTGCCTGACTTATTTTCCAATCGTGAATTTACCGAACATCGCAATCGCATAATCCGCGAAAAAGGGATTGTGGTGCGTGATGTTTTACACGGCACAAGTCTGAATAAAGGGTATGGTGTCGGTAAGGTGGTTTTACACCATCGTCATCGCGAACTTATCAATATTTTTGCGGAAAATATCGAACTCGAAAAATCAAAATTAGCTGAAGGCCGACGCCGAATGATTGAATATTTTGAAACCAAACTGCAACAGGCCGGCAGCTATTTGGGCAATACTACCGAAATTATGGAAGCATATATGATGTTTGCTCAAGATAAAGGGTGGTATAAAAAAATCAACGCTGATATTGAAAAGGGCTATACGGCCGAGGCGGCAGTAGAACACGTTTATGAAGATATGTGGAACAAACTTTCCGCTACCAGCGATGCTTATCTTAAAGAGCGACTTTATGATTTGCGTAATGTTTCAGACAGGTTGCGGGCTTTTATTGCCGGTGGTGGGGAAATTGAACCGATATCCGCAGATGAAGATATTATCATTATTGCCCAGACTATGGGACCGGCAGATTTGATGGACTATAATTACGAGCGTATTCGCGGACTTATTATCGAAGATTGTACCCCGACCATGCACGTGGTGATTGTAGCAAAAGCCTTAAATATTCCGGTAGTGGCAAAAATTCATGGTATATTAAAAGAGGTAAAGAGCGGAGAGCTGATCGCCGTTAACGGAAACGAGGCAACGGTTTATACGCATCCGTCCGAGCATCTTATTGCCGAATACAACAAAAAATCCGTAAGTCTGAAAAAAGTTTTTGCCGATTTGCGGACACTCAGTAAAAATCCGACCAAAACCAAGGACGGCGTGCGGATAAATCTGGCGATGAACTACGGTCTGGATTTGGATTTTGACTATATTGCGCCCAGTAATTGTGATGGTATAGGTTTATATCGGACTGAAATTACTTTTATGTCTGCTGATAAAATGCCGGACGTTGAAAGCCAAGAGCGTCAATACAAAAAATTGTTTGACGCTTTGGGTAGTAAGCGAATAGTTTTTCGTAGTCTTGATGTCGGTTCGGATAAATTTCTGCCGTATTGGGGCGAAGTTAAAGAAGATAATCCGGCTATCGGTTGGCGTGCGATTCGCATTACTTTGGACAGGCGAGCGATTCTGCGTCAGCAAATCAGAGCTATGTTACGTGCGGCCGCCGGTAAAGAGCTGAACGTGATGTTTCCGATGATTTCTACCGTGCAGGAATTTTTGGATGCTAAAGAAACTTTGCTTTTGGAATATGAACATGAAAAACAACGCGGCAAACCGACAGCCAGAAACGTTAAAGTTGGCATTATGGTAGAGGTGCCGTCGGTGTTATTCCAACTTGATGAAATGTTCCAAGAAGTAGATTTTGTTTCGGTAGGAACTAATGATTTATACCAGTTTATTTATGCCTGCGACAGAGGTAATCCGCGTCTTTCCGGGCGGTATGATATTCTATCGGCACCGTTTCTGAAATTGATGAAAAAAATTATCGATAAAGCCAATCAATATAAAGTGACTTGCTCGGTTTGCGGAGAAATGGCCAGTAATCCTCTGGAAGCGATGTGCCTGATTGGCTTAGGATATCAGAATTTATCGGTTTCCGGAGCATCTTATGCCAATGTCAAAAAAATGATTATGAGTATGTGCTACGAAGATGTATCCGATTATGTGAAAAGTTTGTTGAAATCACCGAAAAACAGCTTACGTCCGCAACTCATGGCCTATGCCTATGATCACACTATTGCAATCGATTAAAAAATATGTTATAAGCTTTCCGAATTAGGAGAAAAACAGTGGAAGAAGAAATAAAAGACGAAAATGAAGCGCAAACGGTTGGCGAACTTTTGCGTAATATCAGAATTAAACAGGGTAAAGAACTTAAGGAAGCTGCCGAAGTTCTTTGCATCCGCACCAGTTATCTGGAAGCTATTGAAAATATGGATATAAAAAATATTCCTCCGGCTCCATACGGTACCGGTTTTATCCGCAGTTATGCCGACTTTTTGGGATTGAATGGTGAACGTATCCTCTCGTCATATCGGCAAAGCGTATATGGAACTGCAGAACAAAATAAAAATACACAAGAAAAGAAAGTAGAAACTTCAGGTCCTAAGTGGCACCATATTTTATGGGGTGCCATCGGCTTGGCTTTATTGGTGTATGCTTGGGCAAAATTTCCGCTCTCCGAAACCACAGATACAGTTACCGATTTTGAAAATACATTGGAAACGACATCTTTTCCGGAACCGGTGATTATTGATGAAACTCCGCAAAGTTTTGAAACAATTTCTGAGGAAAAAACAACTTTAGATGCCGCTATAGAACAGGCCGAAAATAGTTTGCAAGAGCAAAATGCACCAGAAATGCAACCTAAACCGGAAGCTCAAGAACAAAAAACAGAAACCGAAACCGAAACCGAGCCTGCATCGACCAATATAAAAATGGTCTTTTCCGGTCCGTCTTGGGTAGAGTTGAAGCGTGACGGTAAAGTGGTTTTGAGCCGCACTATGCAACGCGGAAAAGAATATATAATCGAAGATGCACAAAATGTTGTTATTACGGTTGGTCGCTACCAGAACGTTAAATTTTTTATAAACGACAAAGAGGTGAAAATTATCACGGCGCAACGTAGTAGAAATGTGGTGTTAAAAGATTTTATTAAAACGGGAAATCAGGAATAAAGATGGAAAAGGTACAATGTGTTCGCGGCACTTACGATTTGTATGGTGACGCTAAGCGGAAAATGAATAAAGTAGTGGCAACCGGTGCTACAGTAGTAGAAAAATACGGCTTTGAGGAAATTGAAACGCCGATTTTCGAATTTACCGAAGTTTTTGCACGCAATTTGGGCGATACTTCGGATATTGTGACCAAAGAAATGTATTGTTTTGAAGATAAAGGCGGTGAAAGTCTGACCCTGCGTCCGGAAGGCACAGCCGGTGTGGTTCGCGCCTTTGTTTCGAACGGTATGCAACAAAATTTGCCGGTTAAGTTTTTTTATCACGGACCGATGTTCCGCTATGAACGTCCGCAGAAAGGTCGTCAACGCCAGTTCACTCAGTTTGGTGTTGAGCTGTTGGGTGTAGAAACGCCGCAAGCCGATATTGAAGTGATTGCCATGGCTTATGAATTTTTGGAGAAACTGGGCTTAAGCGGGCAGGTTACGGTCGAAATCAATTCGCTGGGCGATGCAGAGAGCCGCGATGCCTATCGCCAAAAATTAGTGGCCTATTTACAAGAGCATTTTGATGAACTTTCCGAAGATAGTAAAAATCGTTTGGAACGCAATCCTTTGCGCATTTTGGATTCCAAAGAAGAATGTGATAAAGCGGTGGTGGAAAATGCCCCTCGCTATGCCGACAGTTTGAATGAAGCATCAAAGCAATTTTTTGGCGATGTTTTACACGGGCTTGATTTGCTGGGTATCAAATATCGCGTCAATGACCGTTTGGTGCGTGGGCTAGATTACTATTCGCATACTGTTTTTGAGCTGACAACCGACAAACTTGGCGCGCAGGGAACGGTTTTAGCCGGCGGTCGCTACAATGGTTTGGTGGCGCAAATGGGCGGCGGAGATGTTGCCGGTATTGGTTGGGCTTGCGGGGTAGAACGGCTTTCGATGTTGCTTGATGAAACACCTTATAAACAACGCCCGATTGCGGTTATTCCGGTGGGCGAAGATGCGCAAAATGCAGCACTGAAAATAGCCCATCAGTTACGCTTAAATGGTTTTTGCGTGGAGCAAAGTTATAGCGGTAATATGAAAAAACGCCTGATGAAAGCTAACAAGGTAAATGCCGCCTATGCCGTTATTTTAGGTTCTGATGAGTTGGCAAACGGTTCGGCAACGCTCAAAAATTTAGACACCGGCGAGCAAAAAAACGTTGCTTTAGATAAATTGACAGAGGAATTAAAATAATGAATTTTGAAGAAAAACTGGCTAATGTTGTTAATCGCTATGAAGAAGTGCAAGCGCTTTTGACTTCAACGACCAATTCCGACGAACTGGTTAAGCTCAATAAAGAGTTATCGGTGCTCGAGCCGGTGGTAAATGCCATTCAAAGCTATAACCATACCTTGCAGACCATGCGTGATGACGAAGCAATGATGAACGATGCCGAGTTAGATAAAGAAATGCGCGATATGGCTGAAGCGGAATATTATGAAACCAAAGAAAAATTGCCGGAATTAGAAAAAGAAATTCGCGTTTTACTGTTGCCGAAAGATGCAGATGATGAAAAGAACGCTATTTTAGAAGTGCGTGCCGGCACCGGCGGCGATGAGGCAGCTTTGTTTGCGGCGGTATTGTTTGAAATGTATCAGCGCTATGCTCAAAAGCAGGGTTGGCGTTTTGAAATTTTAGATTCCAACGAAAACGGTATTGGCGGCTATAAGGAAGCCTCGGCAAAAATTACCGGCAAAGATGTGTTTGCCAAGCTCAAGTTTGAATCGGGGGCGCATCGGGTGCAACGTGTGCCGGTAACAGAATCGCAAGGGCGAGTTCATACTTCGGCAGCTACGGTGGCGGTATTGCCGGAAATTGAAGAGGTGGATATGTATATCAATCCTGCCGATTTGAAAATTGACGTCTATCGTGCTTCGGGTGCCGGCGGACAGCACGTTAACCGCACGGAATCGGCTGTGCGTATTACCCATATTCCGACCGGCATTGTGGTGCAGTGCCAAGACGACCGTTCGCAATTTAAGAATAAAGAAAAGGCGATGAACCACCTGCGCGCCAAACTTTATGACGAGCAAAAGGCTAAAATTGATGCCAGCTACTCGGAAAAGCGCAAGTTGCAGGTGGGCAGCGGTGACCGCAGTGAGCGGATTCGCACTTACAATTATCCGCAAGGACGTGTTACCGACCACCGTATTAACTTGACGCTTTATAAACTCGATGACGTGGTTTCCGGAGAGGCCTTAAACGAAATTATAGATGCGCTGATTATGGAAGACCAAGCCGAGCGTTTGGCCGAAATGGACTAAGAATATAAACCGCCCGCGGTTTAAGAGGACGGCGACGGTTTTCTAACATCCAAATAAGAAAAATAGTCGCTAAAAAAGCGACTGGAAGCTCGAAAACTATTATAACCAGATAGCGCGGCATATTCACCGCAAACGATTTATTTTGCCGCCTTCCAGTCAAAACCGAAAAGCGTATAAATACGTTTTATACAAACGAGTTACAGAAGGTTTTCGAGTCCTTCGAGTACATCTCTGCACCTGAATACCATATAAAATATTTTAGGCAGTTTGTAAAGTAAAAAGAGTCGTCCTCTTGTAATGCTATAAAAAAGTTTTACTTTTAGAAAATATTAAGTATAATGCACTAGAATACACACGATTAAATTATTGAAAAGGATATGATTATGACCGATATTATGGCGAGTTCTATGGTGCCGATGGTGGTGGAGCAAACCCCAAAAGGCGAACGTTCGTTTGATATTTTTTCCAGACTGTTAAAGGAACGCATCATCTTTTTAACCGGTGAAGTAAATGACGAAGTTGCATCTTTGGTGTGCGCACAGCTTTTGTTTTTGGAAGCCGAAAATCCGAAAAAAGACATTTCCTTATATATCAATTCGCCGGGCGGAGTGGTAACTTCCGGTTTTGCCATGTATGATACCATGCAATACATTTCGTGCGATGTGGCTACCATTTGTATAGGTCAGGCTTGCTCGATGGGGTCATTTTTGCTGGCCGGCGGAACGAAAGGGAAACGCTACTCATTGCCAAATTCGCAGATTATGATTCACCAACCTTCTGGTGGAGCTAAAGGTCAGGCAACCGATATTGAAATACAGGCTAAGTTGATTTTGGATTTGCGCAAGCGTTTGAACAAAATCTATGCCGATAATACCGGTCAAAAACTTTCGGTAATTGAAAAAGCCATGGATAGAGATAATTTTATGACGCCGGAAGAAGCGCTTGATTTTGGTTTGATAGATCATATTATTACTAATCGTGCAGAGATTAAGTAGGAGGAAAAATGAGCAAAAAAGACAACGAAAAAGAAGATGAGATTTTGCATTGCTCGTTTTGCGGCAAAAGTCAGAAAGAAGTAAAAAAACTGATTGCCGGTCGCGGTGTTTACATTTGCGATGAATGTATTGATGTCTGCCATACCATTATGGAAGAAGAAATCAATGAAGCGGAAACGGAAGCCAAAGTGCTAGCCGGAGATTTACCGCAAATGGATAAATTGCCGACACCTTCAACCATAAAGAAATTTTTAGATGAATATGTTATCGGGCAAGACTATGCTAAAAAGGTGCTTTCGGTTGCGGTATATAACCACTACAAACGCCTTAACAATCCCAAAAAAGACGAGGTTGATATTACTAAATCTAACGTTATCTTAATCGGTTCTACCGGCTGCGGTAAAACGCTTCTGGCGCAAACTTTGGCACGAGTGCTGAATGTGCCGTTTGCCATTGCCGACGCCACCACATTAACCGAAGCCGGCTACGTTGGCGAAGATGTGGAAAATATCATCTTGAAACTGGTGCAAAACGCTAATTACGATATCGAAAAAGCCCAGCGCGGGATAATTTATATTGATGAAATTGATAAAATTTCGCGCAAAACCGACGGTCCGTCAATTACCCGCGATGTTTCGGGGGAGGGCGTGCAACAAGCACTTCTGAAAATAGTGGAAGGTACGGTGGCCAATGTTCCTCCGCAAGGTGGGCGCAAACACCCGCAACAAGAATTTTTGCATGTTGATACCACCAATATTTTGTTCATCTGCGGTGGTGCGTTTGCCGGTTTGGAGAAAATTATTGAAAAGCACGGACGCGAAAATAATAATTCCATCGGTTTTGGGGCTAAGGTAGAAAAAGACGAAAAGAACATCGGACAGATTTTGAAAGATGTGCGGCCTGAAGACTTGGTAAAATATGGTTTGATTCCGGAATTTACCGGTCGTATGCCGGTAATTGCCACGCTTGATGAGCTTGATGAAACAGCTTTGATTAAAGTATTAACCGAGCCGAAAAATGCACTGGTGAGCCAATATATTTCGCTTTTTGATATGGATGATGTCAAGCTCACCATTTTGCCTGAGGCCATGCAGGCAATTGCCAAATTGGCAATTGAACGCAAAACCGGTGCCAGAGGTCTGCGTGCCATTATGGAAGAAATCTTAATGGAATGGATGTATGAATTGCCGGATAAAAAAGATGTTTCCGAACTGGTGATAGATGCCAAAGTTGTAACCGAACATGCCAAGCCGAAATTGATTAAGGCACGTTTGAAAAAGACGGCGTAAGTCGTAAATATTTATTAAAAAAATGGCTTTCATATTTCTAAAAATGAAAATCATTTTTTCTTGCATTTTACAGATTTTGATTTAATATAATCACTGTCGGTAAGAGTTTTACCGACGGAGCTCGAAACTCCACATACAAAACTCTCCTCTTTGGGGAGCTGATGAATATATTGAATAAATCAGGCTGATTGTATGCAGTTTCGAACTCCCCACCTTAAAGGAATTTGAGGTGGTTTTTGTTTAACTTTAACAAAGACTTTTTAGGGAGTGAAAAACTATGAGTACAAATCATTTTATCAACAAACAAGCTCGTCAAGAAATAGGCTATAATTTGTGGCTTTTGCGTCGCGAAAGAAATTTGAATTTGCAACGTTTGAGTTTAAAAACCAAGATTCCGATACATACTCTTGATGACATTGAGCGTGGCAGACATTTCGAATTTTGCGCGCTTTATAAAATAATGAATTTTTACGGCAAAAAAATCAAAATTACTTTTGAATGAGAAAAAGGCGAGATAAAAAACTCGCCTTCATAATATAAACTACTTTCAAATTTTTATTTTCCGCCTTTGGTAACAATCACCATCGCTTCGCGCAAAATACGGTCGTTAATGGTATAGGCCGACTGCAATTCGGCAACAATAGTGCCGGCAGGCTTTTCAGTGTCTTCAACTTCTTGCACCACGCGCTCTAAATTCGGATCAAAAACTTTTCCCATACAATCAACTTTCTTAACACCGAACTTCTCAAAAACATGAAACAATTCTTTTTGCGTCATCTCCACGCCTTCAATAAAAGCTCCGCAATTCTCACGTGTTTGCTCATCAACCGCCGACAGGGCTCGTTGCAAATTATCGGCTACCGAAAGCAATTCTTTGGCAAAAGAAGAAATAGCATATTTGGAATTTTTTTCCAGTTCCTGCTGGCACCTGCGCTTGGTGTTTTCTGCCTCGGCATAAGCACGTAAAAACGAGTCTTTCAGTTTATTATATTCTTCCTGCAAGGCAGCTAAAGAGACGGTTTCTTCCGTATTTTCCGGCACTTCATTCAACGATTCCGTTTTTTCTTCCGGTAATTCTTCCTGTTCATGTTTTTTCTTTTTATCGGTCATTTTATCCTCTTTAAAATGCTTCATCAATCGTTTATATATAATAGAACTTAGTGATAAATTTTACCTAAGTCAAGAGCTATAACTTTTAAAATTGCGATGCTTCTCTTTTTTTGTTGAAGATATAAAAATATCAAGCTATAATAACTTCATCATAAAGATAAAATAATTTTGTATTAAAGGTTTGCCGATGTCTGAATTTACTAAATATACCAGAGACAATAAGTTCAATTTTTTGCCGCTTAATTTTAATAAAAAGAAGTTTTCCGTGGCTTACGGCATACCGCAAGATTCCATCTTAAACCAAATGCAAAATATGGCAAAAAAGCAATGCCTGAACGAAAATTGGCCGGAGATAAAAACCGTTAATGCTTGGATGATTACGGCTGAAACCGCCACCTTTATGAAGTGGGGCGGTCTGGGTATGGTGGCCTCCGAACTGCCGGAAAATTTCAATAATGTGTTTGGTAAAGACGGACACAATATCAGTATTGTTTGCCCGATGTATCTTGGCGATACCGGTAAGAAAAAAGCCGAACTTTCCGGCGGAGTATATACCGGTGCCGAAGGTCGCAGTGTTAAGGTCAAAAAAATCAAGACATTTCAAGTTTCCTTTCTGGGAAAACTGAATAAGTTGCGCCGTTTTAATGTTGATGTCTACCGTGGAGAATTAAACGGTGTAACTTACTATTTTATCAATAACAGCACCTTTTTCAGCATCAATCCGGCGGAGAACAATCCGTCGGGGCAGGGCGGGTGCTATGTGCTTAACGAATTTGGGATTGATGAAGTTGAGCGCTTTGCTTTCTTCTCAAAATGTGTTTATGTTCTGCTTGAAAGTTTGACTTTATTGCCGGAAAAAAATGTACCGATGCCGAATATTTTGATTGCCAATGACTGGCACAGCGGTGCACTTTCGGGGCTTACAAAATATTTTACACTGGCCAAAGTTTATGCCGGTCGCTTGGCAGAAGATGCGGCACGTTCCATTGCAGCTATTCCGGTGGTTTATATTGTGCATCATATGGGCTATCAAGGGTGGGATTATCAAAATACTTCGCGCATATTAAATTCGCTGTATGAAGATTTGGCTACCTTGGTGTTTAAGCACGCCAAGGCTGTCAAAAACGGCAATCCTCGCACTACCAATACCTTGATTGTTGCCGACACATATAATCAGGCTTCGTCAAATATCCATTTAGCGGATCGGATTGTTACCGTTTCTAAAAACTATATGGAGGAAGTATCTAAAGAAAAAGGCTTTGGTTTTGATTTTCGTGATGTTCTGAAAATTCGCAAAAACTACCGCAACTTTTTCGGCATTGTTAACGGCTATGAAAAAAAGCTGATTTCACCGAATGAAAAGAAAATAGCGGAAATCAATAATTATTTCAAAGATACGAATTTCAAATATTATGACGGTTCGCAACTCAATGTTAAGATACATAACAAGCGAGAATGTATCAAGCTTTTGTCCCGCTTGGCAAAAGATGAGGAATATCGCAACCAAGTGGTTCCTCTGATAGATTTGTATAATTTTGATGACATTTCATCTTTGGTTCATGATGCCGAAAAAGTTCCGTTTATTTGCATGACCAGCCGTATGGTTGAGCAAAAAGGTTACGATGTGGCAATTAACGCCATTTTGCAAATTAGTTTCAAATATCGCAATTCGCCGAAAGATTTTCCGATATTTGTGTTAGGTGGGGCCGGCAATAAAGATTTATATAGCGATTTGAAAACGCTTAAAGACAACACCAAGCAAATTTTCCGCGACTTTGCCAAACGGATTTTTGTGTTTCACGGTTATAAAGACGAATTTGCCTATGCGGTGCAACTGGCATCTGATTTTTATATGATGCCGTCATATTTTGAGCCGTGCGGTCTGACGCAAATGGAGGCTATGGCAAAAGGAACATTGCCGATTGCCACATCTACCGGCGGTTTGGTCGATACGATTGATGACAGTGTTGACGGTTTCAGAACACAGGCATTTTTCTCTGGTGGGGAACGTGTATATGGTACCAACTTAATGGCGCAACACTTAAAAAATAATTTAAACGCCTATGAAGATGCTTTAGAGCGGGCTTTGCGTTGTTTCTATGTGGCGCCGCAAGATTTGCACGAAATGCAACGTCGGGCAATGGCTGATGATTTCAGTTGGTCAAATCCGGATAACGGTTCGGTATATAAATATTTCAAACTATTCACAACCGGTTCGCTTTAAACTCAAAAAAATCGCCGAATTTATTCGGCGATTTTTCATAATAAGATAAACTTTATTTTTTACTTACCGGAAAGACTTGCACCCCTTTATAGTGTCCGCCTAAGTCAGACGCTTGTTGTGCCTGTTCGGCTTTTTTCTTCTCATATTGCGCAGCCGGATGATTATATTTAATCACCGCATCAACGTTAGGTGCCATGCCATTAGCCGCCTGTTGCAAAGCTGATTTTTGAGCATCAGATGCCATCTTTTCTTGCGCGTGGTTGGAAGGATTGAAATCTTGCGGATCAAGTGAAATATCCTTCGGCAGGCGAAGCATCATATAACCATTTCCCCCTCCGTATGCCGGTCCGGAAACACCGATAGAATAGAAACCTCCGATATAACCAAAGTCAACATCAATATAATCTATGGCAAACATAGTGCGAATAGTGCTGGTGCCAATAGTAGTCATCTTGCAATCATAACCGTTATCTTCCATAATCACATTGTTAACATTTTTCGCAAACAATACGGTTTTACTCGGACGGCAAACCGGCGTTTGCCCGTTATCGGTAACGCCCCAATTCAGCATCAAATTCATTGCCATAGTGTTTTGCTCGTTAATCGAAACATCGCTGATTTTTACGTCATCAATATATACAAACCCCGGCGTTACACCAATGGTAACCGGAATGGAAACATATTGTTCGGTGCAGGCGTGTGTGTTAGAATCTGCGGCACAAACTAATGCTTTTTGCCGTGCATTACTGTCAAACATATGCAAAAGCGTGTTGTAAATATATTCTTTCGACATTGAAAGTTTCGCCGGCGCACATTGTTTAGAACGGCAAACTACAATAGATGACGGCATTTTAAGACGCGGCTGTGCACTTGCAAATGCCGAATTCTCGTAATATTGTCCGTCAACCACATCACCTTGCGGCACCGGCGGATAGTCTGTTGACGAATAATAACACCCCAGCAAAGCGCCGCAAATCACTGAAATAAAACCTAATTTTTTTAACATCGCGATACCTTTAAATAAAATTAGTTACAATTATTTATATTTTACTTTAACAATATTGTATGAATGAAAAGTAAAGATTGCATATTTTTTTTATTTGTCGTAGACTGCGTCCTATGAAAAAAATATTACTGACATTACTGCTGATAACATCGCCTTGTTTAGCTGAGGTGCGCGTGGTTGATGGTGATTCGTTGGAAAAAGACAATATGCGTATCCGTTTAGATGAGATTGATGCACCGGAGTTTTTCCAAACTTGCCAAGATGCTGAGGGCGAAAACTATGATTGCGGTCAAGAGGCGAAGCAACATTTGCAAGATTTAATCGGCGAATATAATGTGCGATGTGAATGTTTGCCAAAGACTGATAAATATAAACGTCATGTTTGCGAATGTTTTGCCGGCGGTGTTTCGCTTAATCGAACAATGGTTAAAGACGGTTACGCTCGCGTATATCGCAGTAAGCGCTTTATCGCTGAGGAAGAAGACGCGGCTCTGCACCATCGCGGTATCTGGCGCGGCAAACACATGCGTCCGGCGCTATATCGGATTTTGCAGAGTTTTAAAAGTTGAGGACAAAAAATGACCGAACAAGCGGAACTCCTAAAAGAACTGGAAAATCAAAAATATAAATACGGCTTTGTTACGGATATTGAAGCCGATACTGTTCCGCGCGGCTTAAATGAAGACATTATTTGCCTGATTTCTGCCAAAAAACAAGAACCGGCATGGCTTTTGGAATGGCGCTTGAAGGCCTATCGTCATTGGCAAACAATGAGCGAACCGCATTGGGCTAAGCTTGAATTTGAACCGATAAATTATCAAAATTTGTTCTACTACGCCGCACCAAAACAAAAGATTAAACCGCAAAGTTTGGCAGAAGTAGATAAAAATTTGCTTGAAACGTATGATAAGCTCGGTATTCCTCTCAAAGAACAAGAGGCACTTGCCGGCGTGGTAGCGGTTGATGCGGTTTTTGACAGCGTTTCGGTTGCGACAACCTATCGCGCTCAACTGGCAGAAAAAGGCATTATTTTCTGCTCGATTTCCGAAGCCATTAAAGAGCATCCGGAGTTGGTGCAAAAATATTTGGGTTCGGTGGTGCCATACACCGATAACTTTTACGCTTGCCTAAATTCGGCAGTGTTCACCGACGGCTCGTTTGTGTATATTCCTAAAGGTGTTCGTTGCCCGATGGAACTTTCAACATATTTTCGCATCAACGCCAAAAATACCGGACAATTTGAGCGCACGCTGATTGTGGCAGAAGATGACAGTTATGTTTCATATTTAGAGGGGTGCACCGCGCCGCAACGCGATGAAAACCAACTCCATGCCGCCATTGTGGAAATTGTGGTGCTGAATAATGCCGAAGTCAAATATTCCACCGTTCAAAATTGGTATCCGGGAGATGAATATGGCAACGGCGGCGTTTATAATTTTGTGACCAAACGGGCGGCATGCCGTGGGCAAAATGCCAAAATTTCGTGGACGCAGGTCGAAACCGGTTCGGCAATAACGTGGAAATACCCGTCGTGCGTTTTGCAAGGCGACAATTCTATCGGCGAATTTTATTCGGTGGCAATAACACACCATCACCAACAGGCAGACACCGGCACAAAGATGATTCATATAGGCAAAAATACGCGTTCGAAAATTATCTCCAAAGGCATTTCCGCCGGTCATTCAAACCAAACATATCGCGGGTTGGTAGATGTGGCAGCAAAGGCGTCAAACGCCCGCAATTTTTCGCAGTGCGACAGTTTGCTGATAGGCAATAAGTGCGGTTCGCACACGGTGCCGTATATCCGTAATCGTAACAAATCGGCGATACTGGAACACGAAGCTACTACTTCAAAAATCAGCGACGAACAACTGTTTTATTGTCAGCAACGCGGAATCGGTGAAGAAGAAGCAATAGGGTTAATTGTCAATGGTTTTTGTAAAGAAGTGATGCAGAACCTGCCGATGGAATTTGCCATTGAAGCGGCAAAATTGATAAATATAAGCTTGGAAGGAAGCGTGGGGTAAAAATGTTATACGTCATTCTGAGCGTAGTGAAGAATCCATAAAAGGATAAATACTATGAAAGAGCAATCGTTTGTTTATATACTTGCCAGTAAGAAAAACGGGACAATATATGTGGGAGTAACATCTAATCTTCAGAAGCGAATATATGAACATAAACAAGGAGTTTTTAAAGGATTTACAAAGAGATACAATATAAAAATTCTTGTTTATTATGAAGTATTTGATGATATAATGGAGGCTATAAAGAGGGAAAAAATATTAAAAGGATGGAAAAGAAATAAAAAAATTATGTTAATAGAACAGGATAACAAAGAGTGGCATGATTTATATGAAAGTTTATTCAAAACGTCATCCTGAACGTAGTGAAGGATCCAATGATGCAAAGCATCATATCATTCCGCAGGAATGATTGGATTCTTCGGGTAAAACCCTCAGAATGACGTGGAAAAAGGAAGCGTGGGGTAAAAATGACAGCATTATTGCAAATAAAAGATCTTTATGCCGGTGTGGCGGAAAATAAAAAAGAAATTATCAAAGGCTTAAACTTAACGATTAACGCCGGCGAAGTGCACGCTATTATGGGACCGAACGGCGCCGGAAAATCAACCCTTTCTTATTTGCTTGCCGGTAAAAGTGATTACGAAATCACGAGCGGAAAGATTGATTTTGACGGAAAAGATTTATCCGAGTTAACAACCTCTGAACGCGCCAATGCCGGTATTTTCTTAAGTATGCAATATCCGGTGGCAATACCGGGGGTTTCGGTCAGCAGTTTTTTGAAACATGCCGTTAATGCCAAGCGCAAATATGCCGGTTTGCCTGAGCTTGATGCGGCTGAGTTTCTGAAAGTTTTGCGCACGGCGGCCAAAGAACTCGGAGTGAGTGCCGAAATGTTAAAGCGCGAGATTAACGTCGGTTTTTCCGGTGGAGAAAAAAAGCGCTTGGAAATTTTGCAAATGCGCCTTTTGGAACCCAAATTGGCAATTCTTGATGAAGCGGATTCGGGTTTGGATATTGATGCTTTGCGCATAGTGGCAGAGGGGGTTAATCGCTTGCACAATAAAGATAATGCTTTATTGATTATTACCCACCATTTGGATTTACTCAATCTGATAGAGCCGGATTTTGTGCATATCTATGCCGACGGTCATATTGTTCGTTCCGGCGATAAAAGCTTGGCCGAAGCGTTGGAAAAAGACGGTTATAAATCTTTCTTGGAAGCATAAATATGAGCATCGAATTTGAAAAAATACCTTTATGGGGCGAAGATATACCGTGGCTTTCCGGCCTGCGCGAAAAAGGTGCGCAAATATTTAATAATATCGGTTGGCCGAACGCTAAAACCGAGGCTTGGAAATATTCATATTTTCCACGGGCAGATATTGATAATTTGATGCTGGGGGATTATTCTCATAAATGCGAGCATGATTGCCATTGTCATGAAAAAACGCTGACACCGTTTGCCGCTTACGGAATCAAGTTTTGCGATGGTCGGTTGACAAGCGAACATTTTGACTTACCTCAAGGAGTGGAAGCTAAATCTTTGGTAGAAGCAATTTACGACGGCGAAATTAAAAAATATCTGAATAAATCATTCGAGATGGAAAATTTCCCGTTTGCGGCAATGAATACGGCATTATTGGAACAAGGATTGGTATTGATTATCGAACGCGGCACTATTATAGATCGCCCGATTTTTATTTGCTATCATCAACATAATAATAACCGGCAACTAAGTTCCATACGCAATATTATCGTGTTGGAAAATCGCGCTCAGGCCACAATCGTGGAATATTTTGAGGGCGAAGCTGATGCGCTCTATTTTAATAATGTTGTCAATGAAATTTATTTGCAAAATGACGCTACTCTTTGCCATTATATTTATGCAAACGAAGCAAGGCGGGCGAGGCATATCGCCTTAAACAGCGTTAATGTGCGAGCAAACGCAAGTTATAAATCTTTTATCGCCCAAGGAGAATGTGCTTTAAGTAGGCATGAAAGCCACATTTTATTGCAGCAGGAAGGAGCAACTGCCGTGGTTAACGGGGCTTATCGTTTGGCGCAAAACGGAGTGAGCGACATCACTACCGATATCTGCCATTTGGCGGCGCATACTATTTCTAATCAACTGGTCAGAGGTGTGGCAGACGGCAAATCTAAAGGGGTATTTCAAGGACGAATTCATATTGCGCCTGATGCTCAGCAAACCGAGGGCTATCAACAACATCGTGCGCTTTTGCTTAGTGATGAAGCGGAAATTGATGCCAAACCGGAGTTGGAAATTTTTGCCGATGATGTGAAGTGCGCCCATGGTAATACCTGCGGTGATTTAGATGCCGAGCAACTATTCTATATGCAGGCGCGCGGTATCAGCAAAGACGATGCCCGCCGCATTTTGATAGAAGCCCACATCAACGAAGCGCTAAACACCATTGCCGATACCAACGTGCAAAATTGGCTTAAGGAAAATTTTTGATTCTCCACGTCATTCTGAGGGTTTTACCCGAAGAATCCAATATTCACTGCGCTAATGGTGAGATGTTCAACCGCCTAAAACGACGAAAAAAATAGCAGAAGCTATTTTTTATTTGACAATCCGCGCGATTTTTTTTTATTATAACAACGCATTGGCGAAAAAGGCCGGTGTGGAGTATCGAAATCTCCTTCCCAAAGCACTAAGCAAAGAGGTGTAATTCTTTGCTACCTAAAGGTCAGCTGACCGGAGGGTGGCAGAATAAGCCTTTACGGTCAATATGTCACACTATGCTTTGGGATAGATTTCGAACTTCCGGTCGCTTTTTTATAAAGCGATTTTTTTAATTTAAAAAATGGAGGTTACATTGTCCGATTCGATTCCTAATCCTATTGATATTCACGTTGGCAAACGTGTGAGATTACGGCGCAATATTTTACGCATTACACAAAAAGAACTTGGCGAGATGTTGGGGCTGGCTTTTCAACAAATACAAAAATACGAAAAAGGAGATAACCGCATCAGTGCCAGTCGTTTGTGGGATATCAGTAAGGTTTTAGGTGTGCCGGTAGGCTTTTTTTATGAAGAGATTGACGACGAAACAGACGCGCAAAGCCCGCGCCCGAAAAATGATGATGAAGAATATTTAAAAGAATTGACGAACGACCCCATGCAACGCGAAGAAACTCTGAAATTGGTGCGCGCTTACTACAAAATTCATAACCGAACCTTGGCAAAAAACATTCTTAACGTTATAGAAACCGCATCAAAATCAGTATATTAGCAACATAACAAAAATACCGCCCCGAATAGAGCGGCATTTTTGTTGCTTTAGCAAAAGCAAATTATTGTGCGTTAATCAGCATAATCTCCACACGTCTGTTCTGCGCCTTACCTTCTTCGGTGGCGTTAGAGGCAATCGGGTTAGCCGCACCGGCACCATAGGCATTTAAACGACCTGCTTCAACTCCCCGCAACGCCAAATAGTTAGCCACAGCCAATGCTCGTTTTTGCGACAGCGGAATATTGATTTTATCATTACCGGTGCTATCAGTATAGCCGACAATTTGCAACTTAGTTTTATCATATTCTTTTGCAACCAAAGCCACTGAATCTAAAACTCTGTTAGATGTTACTTTCAGGGTGGCTTCATTAGTATTAAAGGTGATGCTGTTCGGCATAATTAAGCGGACATTGTCGCCATCACGCAAAACTTGTACACCTGTTCCGGCTAATTGCTCACGCAATTTACGTGCCTGAATATCCATATAACCGCCACTTGCCGCACCGGCTGCCGCACCAACACCGGCACCGATAAGAGCACCTTTTTCACCGCCGATAATAGCGCCCAAGCCGGCACCAACAGCCGTGCCGATACCGGTTCCCCACGCGGTTTTAGAAACTTTACTTTCACCGGTATAAGGGTCTGTGGCACAAGCCGCCAAAAAACTAACCATCATCAATGATAAAATAAATTTTTTCATATTTTTCTCCATTAAAAATTAGCTATACGCGCCAAGGCTTCTTCTACTTTGGCCTTATTTTCCAAAGCTTCGGATTGGCGGCGTTTTTCTTCGGCCACCACTTTTTCCGGTGCCTTGGCTACAAAGCTTTCGTTATTCAATTTGCGCGCATAGTTTTCCAAGTTCTTATTTAGTGTTTCAAGTTCTTTGTTCAAGCGTTCGCGCTCGGCAGCAAAATCAACCACACCTTTGAGCGGAATTAAAATCGTCGCATCACGGCACACCGTTTGCACCATATCTTTGCTGATTTCCTTATTTCCGAGTGGTTCCAGCGTTTCCAAACGTGCCAAAGTACAAATCAGCTTATTTTGCTTGTCAAGGGTTTTCAAATCGGCATCAGAAGCTTTGGTATAAACATGCAATTTAGCACCGGCCGGCAAATTCATTGCCGAGCGCAGCGAACGCACTGCCGAAATAAAGTCAATCGCCCAGTCTATTTCAGCTTTGTTTTGTTCGTTAATGATTTCATTTAACGGCCATTCAGTTTTAATCAGCTTTGTGTTGCGGACGGCCAAATTATTCCACAATTCAGCAGTTACAAACGGCATAAACGGATGCAAAATCACTAAAATTCGGTCAAGTACCCAAGCGGCGGTGGCGCGTGTTTCCTTAATATCATCGGTGTTTTCGCCGTAGAAAATCGGCTTGGTCAATTCAATATACCAGTCACAGAAAGTACCCCAAACAAATTGATAAACCGCATTTGCCGCATCAGAAAAACGATAGTTATTTAAATTATCGGTTACATCTTTGGTGGCTTCAATAGCTTTGGCAATAATCCATTTATTGATTTCAAGCTTGGCATTTTTTACATCAAAATCTTTAACCGAATAGCATTCGTTCATCTCGCAAAAACGAGCGGCATTCCAAAGTTTGGTTGCAAAGTTGCGATAGCCTTGAATACGAGAATCCGAAAGGTTAATGTCGCGTCCTTGTGTCTCCGACGAAGCCATAAAGAAACGCAACGCATCGGCACCGTATTTTTCGATTGTTTCCATCGGGTCAACGGTGTTGCCTTTAGACTTGCTCATTTTGCGTCCTTGTTCATCACGCACCAATCCGTGAATATAGCATTTCTTAAACGGCACGCGTTTCATCATATACATACTCATCATCATCATTCGGGCAACCCAGAAAAAGATGATATCAAAACCGGTTACCAACACTGAAGTTGGGTAAAATGTTTTTAAGTATTCAGTGCTTTCCGGCCAACCGAGTGTTGAAAATGCCCATAAGCCCGATGAAAACCAAGTGTCTAAAACATCTGTTTCGCGGCGCAATTCAACATGCTTGCCATAGTGTTTATCTGCAACATTCTGCGCTTCTTCTTCATTTTCTTCGCAAAAAATTGTTTCATCCGGACCATACCAAATCGGCATCTGATGCCCCCACCAGAGTTGACGCGAAATGCACCACGGCTGAATATTGTTCATCCATTCAAAATAGGTCTTTTCATACACTGCCGGCACAAATTCCATTTCTTTATCGTGAACGGCTCTGCGTGCTTCAATGGCCAATTTCGGCGCATCAACAAACCATTGATCGGTCATATACGGCTCAATTACCACACCGCTTCTGTCGCCGTAAGGAATAACCATCGGGTGATCTTCAATTTTTTCCATCAAACCGAGCTTTTCCAGCTCTTCAATGGTCTTTACGCGAGCTTCTTGCGTGCTCATACCGGCGTACGGCGTGTTTTCATTCAGTGTAGCATCCGGATTCAAAATGTTAATCATCGGCAAATTATGACGTTTACCGACTTCAAAGTCGTTAAAATCGTGCGCCGGTGTAATCTTCACTGCACCGGTTCCTTTTTCCGGATCGGCGTGGTCGTCGGCAATAATCGGAATCACGCGATTGGCAATCGGCAAAATACAATTTTTACCGATTAGATGATTCAATTTCGGATTATCTTTCGAAACCGCAACTGCCGTATCGCCAAACATAGTTTCCGGACGCGTGGTGGCAATATGGATAAATTCGTTCGGATTATCCTCTAGCGGATATTTATAGTAATACATTTTGCCGACCGTTTCCTTTTGTACCACTTCCAAATCCGAAACCGCGGTTTCAAGTTTCGGATCCCAGTTCACCAATTTTTTGGCTTTATAAATCAAACCGTCTTTGTAGAGCGAAACAAAAATTTTGCGAACGGCGCGCGATAAACCTTCGTCCATGGTGAAACGCTCTCTGCTCCAATCGCACGAAGCCCCCAAACGGCGCAGTTGCTTACAAATAGTGCCGCCGGATTTTTTCTTCCATTCCCAAACCGTTTCCACAAACTTTTCGCGCCCTAAATCATGGCGAGTCAAACCTTCTTTGGCCAAATTGCGCTCTACCACCATTTGGGTAGCAATACCGGCATGGTCGGTTCCCGGTTGCCATAAAACTTTTTTACCTTGCATGCGATTATAGCGGATTAAAATATCCTGCAAGGTGTTATCAAGCGCATGCCCCATGTGCAAAACGCCGGTAACATTCGGTGGCGGAATTACAATAGCAAAAGCATCTTTATCAGAGCGCATATCCGGTTTAAAATCACCGTCATTTTCCCATTTGGCATAAACTTTTTCTTCGAATTCCTTCGGATTATAATTTTTTTCTAACATTTTCTCTTTCCATAAATTTAATTAAATATCGGGTTGTCAATAACATTTCGTAAGCAAGAAAAACACCCTCTGAAAACAAGGTTACGCGTCTTTCTTTGCGCGCACTCGAACACCCGAGACAACGACCGGTTGCGGACGACGATTAAAATAACTGCGGTACTTTTTCATCATTTTTTGTGCCACATCATCAAAGTTCCAAACCCCTAATCCATAAGGAATATCCTCGCGCTTGACTAACATATTGCGCGAAAGTTCGAATACCTCATCTTCCGGCTTCAACACAGCACTCCCGGCAGGATAAAAAGATTTAAAATATTGGCGACGCTCCTTTTCCACAATCGCCTCGCGAATGGATTTCAAAATATCGTCAATTGATGCTTCTTTCAAATCTGCCATAGATGAACTAACCTCAAAAACAAACTAACTGCGCATATAATAGCAGACTAAAATGCAAATGGCAACAGCTTTTATTTATTTTTTTCACCTACATATAAACGTGTTGACATCGCAATCAGCTTATCATACTACATTAGTAGTAGCATTTTAATAAATAGAGGTGATACATGGAGCAAAACAAAAGTTGCATTTTTTGCCATAGGGGATTATACGGATGCACCGATGTCAATCAGAATTTCTTAAAAATGCCTTATGCAAAAGGAGAACTTTTGAGCAAATTGCCTCCTGAAAATTCATATACTTCTATTAAGGCCGCATTTGATGTCGGATATAATGTGGAATTAGATGTGTGCATGACAAAAGATAATTTTTTAATTGTAACACATACAAATCATCTGCCGGTACATGTAAAAAATGCTTTAGAAACAGATTACGTCAGTACCAAAACATTTCGTGAGATATCTGAGATGGAAACCGGTATCGGAGGAAAAACAGAAGCTTTTCTCACATATGAAAGATTTCTTTATTTACTTCAGCAATACCCTGATTGTTTTGCTAACATTGAAATCAAAGGCACAATAGAGCCGGATGACGCTCTTCCGCCTCAAAAAAGTCCATCGATTGTAGAGCAACTTTTTAAAAACACTCCGGAAACATTAAATAATCGCATTATTTGGTCTTCTTTTTCTACAGAAAAGATATCACAATTTAAAAAGTTGAACCCAAAAGCAAAAGTTGCACAACTTTTTTGCGAGTTAAAAGATAATGAACCCTATATTTTTGAGAATAGAACAGACAGATATTGGCAATTTACATATAAAAATATTGAATCTATTCACAAACAAGTTCATATAGAAGCGGCTCATGTTGAAATTAGTACACTCTGTGATAATGATGCTCTTGCCTACTGTTTTCATAATGGTATCCATATTCGGACTTGGGCTTTGTTGGAGAGAAATCCCGAAAAAGACCTTATAGCCAAACAAAATATACAAAAGCTTATTCAATTAAAGAAAAAATATCCTGATTTATGCTTCGATATTATTACAGATTATGCCCCGATTGTAGAAAAATTCATTACTTCAATGTAAAACAGCAAGCTATTTTATAAAAAAAATCCCCCTCTTTACCGTAGGCAAAAAGGGGGACTGATCAGCTATCCGTTATAGGATTATTTTGCTTCAAGAGCGGCAGTTTCTTCTGCCTCTGCTTCTCTCATTTCGGCAATTTCCTTGTCGTTCTGAGCGGCAACTTTCTTGAGCGAGCGTAAAACGTTACCTGTTCCGGCCGGAATCAAACGACCGACGATTACGTTTTCTTTTAATCCTCTCAAGTCATCAACTTTACCCTCAACCGCAGCTTCGGTCAACACGCGAGTTGTCTCTTGGAATGATGCGGCTGAAATAAACGACTTGGTCTGCAAGCTGGCTTTGGTAATACCGAGCAAAATCGGGGTTGCCTGAGCCGGCTGTCCGCCTTCTTTGAAAGTCTTTTCGTTTTCGGCTTCAAACACATCGCGGTCAACTTGTTCGCCCACCAAGAATGTTGTATCACCCGGAGCGGTAATTTCAACTTTCTTCAACATTTGCGAAACCACAACTTCAATGTGTTTATCGTTAATGTTCACACCTTGCAAACGATACACTGCTTGCACTTCCTGAACCAAATATTCGGCCAGTTTTTCTACGCCCAAGACACGCAAAATATCGTGTGGAGCAGGGGTACCGTCAACCAGCAAATCACCTTTTTTGACTTGGTCGCCGTCTTGAACTACCAAACGACGTCCCTTCGGAATGAGATATTCAACCGGAGTGCCGTCTTGCGGAACAACCGTAATACGTTGTTTAGCCTTATAGTCCTTACCATATTCGACCATACCGTCAATATCGGCAATAATGGCCGGATCTTTCGGACGACGAGCTTCGAACAATTCGGCCACACGCGGCAAACCACCGGTAATATCTTTGGTCTTTGTGCTTTCTCTCGGAATACGCGCAATAATATCACCAACTTTGACTTCATCGCCGTTGTCAACATTAAGCACCGCATCAACCGACAGATAATAACGAACTTCCTTACCACCTTCATAAGTTACCGGCTTACCTTTAGCATCATCAAGCATAATGCTCGGCTTCAAGCCCGAATTGGCTGTCGGACCGGTTTGCCAGTCAATAACCACCTTAGAGCTGATACCGGTTGTCTCGTCCATACTTTCTTTCATTGAAATATTGTTGAACAAATCAACCAGCTTAGCCTTACCTGCTTTTTCTGAAATCACCGGCACCATGAACGGATCCCATTCGGCCACTTTCTGTCCTTTGGCAACATTTGTGCCTTCATTGACCAAAATCTTAGCGCCATAAGGGATGTGGTGACGTGATTTTTCACGACCTTGTTCATCAACGATAACAATATCGCAGTTACGCGATAAAATAATCAGATGACCATCAGAGTTCGTCACATAGTGGGTATTTTCGAGCTTCAAAATACCTGCAAACGGTACTTCAATCGTCGATTGTTCAGCCGATTGTGATGCTGCACCACCGATGTGGAACGTACGCAAAGTTAATTGGGTACCCGGTTCACCGATTGACTGAGCCGCAATCACGCCCACAGCTTCTCCGATGCTAACCGGTGTACCGCGTGCAAGGTCACGACCATAGCAGGCCGCGCAAACACCATGTTCGCTTTCGCAGGTTAATACCGAACGGATTTTAACCTGTTCAACACCGGCTTTTTCTACCTTTTCAACATCGGCTTCATCAATCAACTTACCTTTAGCTACCAAAACTTCATTGGTATTTTCAGGGTTCAAAATATCCTCAGCCGCGGTTCTGCCCAAAATGCGTTCACCAATGGTCGCAATTACGTTACCGCCATCAACCACCGGACGAACAATAATTCCACGTTCGGTACCGCAGTCGGTTTCGGTAATTACCACATCTTGTCCGACGTCAACCAAACGACGTGTCAAGTAACCGGCGTTAGCGGTCTTCAAAGCCGTATCGGCCAAACCTTTACGCGCACCGTGGGTAGAGTTAAAGTATTCCGACACCGTCAAACCTTCTTTAAAGTTCGAGATAATCGGTTGTTCGATAATTTCACCCGACGGTTTAGCCATCAAACCGCGCATACCTGCCAATTGGCGCATTTGTGCCGCACTACCGCGGGCGCCGGAATCGGCCATCATGAATACGGAGTTGAGCATACCGTCAACCGGCTTCGAAATGTTTTTCATCATCTCATCTGCCACTTTATCGGTACAAGATGCCCAAATATCAACCACCTTATTGTATTTTTCGCCCTTGGTAATCAAACCGTTCTGGTACTGTTGTTCAAATTCTTTAACTTGAGCCGAAGTTTCATCAATCAGCTTCTGTTTAGCTTCCGGTACAATCAAATCGTCTTTACCGAACGAAATGCCTGACAAACAAGCATATTTATAGCCCATACTCATAATTCTGTCGGCCATAATACAAGTTTCTTTACCGCCGCAAACACGATAAACTTCATCAATAATCTGCGAAATTTGCTTTTTCTTCACCAGACGATTGACGAGTGAGAATGGTACACCTTCATGCTTCGGTAACACTTCAGAAACGATAATACGTCCCGGCGTGGTTTTGATAATACCCTTGGTCCACTTGCCGTCATCACCGATATATTCCATGCGGCACTTAATCATTTCGTGCAAATCAACCGCTTTGGCGTTTAAGGCTAACATACATTCTTCCGGACTTGAATACACTTTATATTCATTTTCAGCTTTCTGTGTTTTGGTCATCTCATCCAAGCAGTAGGTAAGGTAATAAATACCCAATACCATATCTTGCGACGGCACGATAATCGGTTTACCAGAAGCCGGCGACAAAACGTTATTTGAAGACATCATCAATACGCGTGCTTCCAGTTGTGCTTCAATAGAGAGCGGAACGTGAACAGCCATTTGGTCACCATCGAAGTCGGCGTTGAATGCCGTACAAGCCAGAGGGTGCAAGTGAATAGCCTTACCTTCAACCAATACCGGCTCATAGGCTTGAATACCTAAGCGGTGCAAGGTCGGCGCACGGTTCAAAAGCACCGGATGCTCACGGATAACTTCTTCCAAAATATCCCAAACTTCCGGACGTTCTTTTTCCACCATACGCTTAGCCGCTTTAATGGTTGTAGCCATACCATACATCTCTAACTTAGCATATACGAACGGCTTGAACAATTCCAAAGCCATCTTCTTCGGCAAACCGCATTGTTGCATCTTGAGTTCCGGACCTACCGTAATAACTGAACGACCGGAATAGTCAACACGTTTACCTAACAAGTTTTGACGGAAACGACCTTGCTTACCTTTGAGCATATCAGCCAAAGATTTCAGCGGACGCTTGTTGGTGCCGGTAATAGCACGACCGCGACGACCATTATCAAACAACGCATCAACCGATTCTTGTAACATACGTTTTTCGTTGCGGATAATAATTTCCGGAGCGTGTAACTCGATTAAGCGTTTCAAACGATTGTTACGGTTAATCACACGACGATACAAATCGTTCAAATCAGAGGTTGCAAAACGACCACCGTCTAACGGAACTAACGGACGCAAATCAGGCGGAATAACCGGTAAAACGGTTAAGACCATCCATTCCGGCTTGGTGTTGGAATCAATAAATGCTTCCACCAATTTCAAGCGTTTAACCAACTTTTTGCGCTTAGCTTCCGATGTTGTTTCTTTGAGCTCGGCGCGCATCGCTGCTTTCTCTGCTTCCAAGTCAATATTGCTCAAAATTTCGCGCAAAGCTTCGGCACCAATGCCGGCTCTAAAGGAATCTTCGCCATATTTATCAATCGCATCTTGATATTCTTCTTCGCTCATCAGTTGATTGATTTTCAAATCGGTCAACCCCGGCTCAATCACAATATAGCTTTCGAAATACAACACGCGTTCAAGCGATTTTTCGGCAATATCCGTTAACGTGGCAATGCGTGACGGTAACGATTTCAAAAACCAAATATGTGCCACCGGAGCAGCCAGTTCAATGTGCCCCATGCGTTCACGACGCACTTTGGAAAGCGTTACTTCCACACCGCACTTTTCGCAGACAATACCGCGATATTTCATTCTTTTATATTTACCGCACAAGCATTCATAATCCTTAATCGGACCAAAAATGCGCGCGCAGAACAAACCGTCTTTTTCCGGCTTGAAAGTACGATAGTTAATGGTTTCCGGCTTTTTAACTTCACCATACGACCACGAACGAATTTGTTCAGGAGAGGCAATCGAGATTTTGATAGCGTCAAAATCTTCGCTGGCTACCTGCTGCTGATTAAACATATTCATCACTTCATTATTCATTATTGTTTTCTCCCAAACTTATTCTTCGTTCAACATTTCAACATTCAAGCACAATGACTTGATTTCCTTCACCAAAACGTTGAAGGATTCCGGAATTCCGGTATCAAAGCTGTCTTCACCGCGAACAATAGCTTCATAAACCTTTGTTCTGCCGGCTACGTCATCGGACTTAATTGTTAACATTTCTTGCAACGTATAAGCCGCACCATAAGCTTGCAGTGCCCAAACTTCCATTTCACCGAAGCGTTGACCACCGAATTGCGCTTTACCGCCGAGCGGTTGTTGTGTTACCAATCCATACGGACCAACCGAACGAGCGTGCATCTTTTCATCAACAATGTGGTGCAATTTAATCATATACATTACCCCGACGGTAACTTTACGATCAAACTTTTCACCGGTTCTGCCGTCATACAGGTCAATTTGTCCCGATGTCGGTAATCCTGCCAATGAAAGCATAGAGTTAATGTCATCACCCGAAGCACCATCAAATACCGGTGTTGCCATCGGCACACCCTTCTTCAAGTTCGAAATCATCTCCATTTTTTCATCTTCGGTTAATTTAGAAACTTCATTTTTGTATTGCTTTTCACCGTAAATGGCTTTTAGTTCGTCGTTAAGTTCCTTAATTGTCTTTTCACCGCGCTTATATTGTTCGCACATTTCATTTAATTGTGCGCCCAATTCTTTAGCAGCCCAACCGAGGTGGGTCTCCAAAATTTGTCCCACGTTCATACGAGAAGGAACACCCAGCGGATTTAGCACCACATCAACCGGCGTTCCGTCTTCCATATACGGCATATCGGCAAGTGGTAACACGCGTGAAACCGTACCCTTGTTACCGTGACGACCGGCCATCTTATCACCGGTTTGCATCTTTCTCTTGGTGGCAATAAATACCTTAACCAACTTCAAAACGCCCGGCAACAAATCATCACCGCGTTGAACTTTTTCTACCTTTTTGGCATAATGGTCTTGTATCTTTTGGATACGTGCTTCACAGTCTGCTGTAAAGCCTTCAATCTTAGCCATTACATCTTCATCTTTAACGACGATTTTATTCCATTGCGAAGCCGGAACAGCGGCCAAAACTTCGGCATTCAAAACAGCACCTTTGGCAATACCTTTCGGGGCATCAACCACCTTCTGACCGTCCAAGAGTTCGCGCAAACGATATTCATAGCTACGACGAATAATCTGAATTTCATCATCGCGGTCTTTAGCCAAAGCCGAAATTTCTTCCTGTTCAATCGCCAAGGCGCGTTCGTCTTTTTCTACACCGCGGCGCGAGAAAATACGCACATCAACCACAATACCGTCAACACCCGGTTGCGCGCGTAAAGATGTATCTCTTACATCGCTGGCTTTTTCACCAAAGATGGCACGCAAAAGTTTCTCTTCCGGTGTTACCGGAGATTCGCCTTTCGGCGTAACTTTACCGACTAAGATATCGCCGGCTTTAACGTGAGCACCCACATAAACGATGCCAGCTTCATCAAGGTTGCGTAATGCATCTTCACCAACGTTTGGAATATCACGCGTAATTTCTTCCTGACCGAGCTTTGTATCACGAGCCATTACTTCAAATTCTTCTATGTGCAAAGATGTTAATACGTCATCACGCGAAATCCGTTCCGAAAGCAAAATAGCATCTTCGTAGTTCAAACCATTCCACGGCATAAATGCCACGAGTAAGTTTTTACCTAAAGCCAATTCGCCCAAGTTTGTGCAAGGACCATCGGCAATAATATCGCCTTTCTTAATATGGTCGCCCACTTTAACAAGCGGCACTTGGTTAATGCAGGTATTTTGGTTAGAACGGCGGAATTTCGCCAATTTATAAATTTCCACACCCACATTGTGAGCTTCGTCTTTATCCGAGCGAATAACGATACGATGTGCATCAACGGCACTGACAACACCGTCATATTTAGCTACCAATGTTGCACCGGAATCTTTTGCCACAGTTGCTTCAATACCGGTACCGACGAGCGGTGCTTCACTGCGAAGCAAAGGCACACCTTGACGTTGCATGTTTGAACCCATCAACGCACGGTTAGCATCGTCGTTTTCTAAGAACGGAATCAAAGCCGCCGCCACCGAAACCAACTGCTTCGGCGAAACGTCAATGTAGTTAATGTCTTCCGGTCTGTCAAATTCAACTTCACCGCCGCGACGGCAAGTAATTAAATCATTTTCAAAATGGCCGTCATCTTTTACTTTAGCATTAGCTTCGGCGATAACCACTTTTCCTTCATCATCAGCCGATAAATAAACCACTTCGCTGGTAACCACGCCGTTAACCACTTTACGGTACGGGCACTCAATAAACCCATATTTATTAACGCGTGCGTATGTAGAAAGTGAGTTAATCAAACCGATGTTCGGACCTTCAGGAGATTCAATCGGGCAGATACGACCATAGTGAGTAGGGTGCACGTCGCGCACTTCAAAACCGGCGCGATCACGACTCAAACCACCCGGTCCCAAAGCCGATAAACGACGCTTATGGGTAATTTCCGATAACGGGTTATTTTGATCCATAAATTGTGACAACTGCGAAGAACCGAAGAACTCTCTGATAACCGAAGCAATCGGCTTAGCATTTACCAAATCTTGCGGCTTAACGTTGTTCAAAACTTCGGCGCTCATCTTTTCTCTAATGGCGCGTTCCATTCTGAGCAAGCCCATACGATATTGATTCTCCATCAATTCGCCAACCGAACGCACACGACGATTACCGAGGTGGTCAATATCATCAACATTGCCTTTACCATCGCGAATGTTAATCAGCTTTTTGATAATTTTCAAAATATCTTCCTTACGCAATACACGCAAGGTATCCGGCGCTTCGTCAAACGGAATATCAAGTGATGCGTTCATCTTTACGCGTCCCACAGCCGACAAATCATAGCGTTCCGAATCAAAGAACAATTGTTTAAACAAAACATCTGCCGCTTCATAAGTTGCCGGTTCACCAGGTCTCATCACACGATAAATATCCAAGAGCGCTTCCTGACGAGTACTATTACGATCCATCGCCAATGTGTTACGCAAATACGGACCAACATTCAAGCCGTCGATATACAACACATCAACCGATTTGATTTTGTTGGCAGCCAACTTATCCAGCAATTCTTCATTGATTTCATCACCTGCTTCGGCAATTACTTCACCGGTCTTGGCAATCACGATATTTTTAGCCAAGAATTTGCCAAACATTTGATCTTTGGAAACCAAGAAATATTCCAAACCGGCATCAGCCAATTTTTGCGCCGAACGAACCGTCAGTTTTTTGCCGGCATCCCAAACGGTTTCACCGGTTGCGGCATTAACCAAAGCAAACGGATATTTCACACCATTCATTCTGTTCGGTTCAAATTTCATTTTCCAGTTTTTCTTATCGGCTATATATGTTTCGGTATCATAGAAGTAATTTAAGATTTCTTCTTTATCCATACCTTTAACATCTTCCAAAGCTACATTCTCGCCGTTTTTGATTTTTTCTTCGGTTTCTTTAGAGTATAAAGCGTAAAGAACCGATGTTACCGGCAATTTGCGGCGACGGTCGATACGCGCATAAATCACATCTTTAGCATCAAATTCAAAATCGAGCCACGAACCGCGATACGGAATAATGCGGGCCGAAAACAGCTTTTTACCCGACGAAATGGTCTTACCGCCGTCGCTGTCATAAAACACGCCCGGCGAACGGTGCATTTGCGAAACCACCACACGCTCCGTGCCGTTGAAAATAAATGTTCCCTTTTCGGTCATAAGCGGAATGTCACCCATATAAACCGATTGCTCTTTCACGTCGTGAACCGATTTTGCACCGGTTGTGTCATCGGTATCAAACACCACTAAGCGCAAAGTCGCCTTAATCGGTGCGGCATAGGTCATATCGCGTCTGATACATTCTTCTTCATCATACTTCGGTTCTTCTAAAGTATAATCAACGAATTCCAACTCACCGTTACCCGAAAAATCTCTGATTGGGAAAATAGATTTGAAAACACCTTCCAAACCAAACTCACAATATTCGCCATTATTATCTTTGTTATTGATAAAACTTGAATATGAGCCGGTTTGCACATCAATTAAATTCGGCATATCCATCACTGCGTCGATTCGGCCGAAATTTCTTCTTACACGCTTCTTGCCCGTATAAGACTCTGTCATCTGCTTTTATCCTTATAATGTATTGATTCTGCGACAATTCTTATGAAAAATTCAATCCCGTCAGCAGAAGGTTAAACTTTTTTATTTGTTCTCAAGTGAATATGCCCGCACCCCCGGCATTTGCGCCAACTCAGCCATATTCGCCAAATAATTTTTTAAACGCGAAAATAACCCTCGCTTTAAACTGCGCGAAGTATAAAATATTTTCATTCAAGAATCAACAATTTTTTTGTTTTAAAACATATTGTTATGTATAAATAGTCATCCTGACCCCCGAGTGATAGCGAGTGGGCGTCAGGATCTGAGCTCGAAGAGAACAAACTTTGTTCTTGTATCATAGATCTTGACGGGCGTAAAGCCCTCATGATGACAAGGAAATGTCATCCCTCGCGGTGTGCGGTGCATCACCGTTTCCAACCTCATTTTATGTCATCCCTCGCGGTGTGCGGTGCATCACCGCGTCAAGGGATCTAATCTTTGCGAAGCGCCTTATTTATAAGCATGGAAGATGCCCTGACGATGCAAACCCTGTGGCATTGAAACATAAAACATTATTGTTGAACGAAGTGTTAGCCTAAAACTAGCGTAGCACCTTCAATCTCTTTTCTACCGGTTCGAAAGTTTTTTCTCCGGCCGGAGCTGCAATCTCGCCGAACGGCATTTCCGCCACCCATTGCCAACGTGACGGCAATTCAAAACTCTTTTTAACCGCCGCTTCCGCCAAATTACCGTAGTGTTGCAACGATGCTCCCACTTTATTTTCCGCCAAACATTGCCAAATCATATATTCCAAAATGGCATTGCTCTGCTGCATCCAATTTTCCATTGCCTTGGCATAATCGGCATATTTTTCTACCATCGCCTCGGCCACATCGGTATCTTCATAAAAAACAATCGTGCCGTACGCCTTGGCAAATTGCTCCAGCCGCGCCAAAGCCGCATCGCGTTTTTCCGGTGCCGCCGCTTTTGCCAACCCTTCAGCTACCATTTGCCAATATGCCTTATGCTTATCGCCGAGCAAAATTACCAATCGTGCCGATTGCGAATTAAACGCCGTCGGGCAATTCAGCAAACATTTTTCCACCAATTCCGTTAACTTGTCATCACTTATCGGAAGACTGTCGTTCAAGGCATAAACCGAGCGCCGCATCTCCAAATCATCTTCTAACATATTCCTCTCCTTTGGTAATTTTTCAGATGGGGTTTAAATAATTCGAGAGTTTTAAAAATCAACCTAATCCGTGTAATCTTTCACTTTATTGAGTAGCTTTTTGGCCTCGTTCATTGCCGCTTTCATGTTCAAATTGCTATATATATCAATGGCGGAAGTGTAATAATTCTTAGCTTCCTGCATAAACTTTTCGTCCTCGTCCTGCTTACCGAGCAAATAATAAATTTTGCCGATTTTTTCCTGAATTTGCGCCCATTCTGCCGGATATGTATATTGCTCGAAAATTTTCTGCTGATTTTTGTAGCAATCAATCGCCAGTTGCATAATGGTTGCACTTTTGGTGCTTAAACCGAGCGACGACAAATAATAACCGAGCAACCCTTCAATATGGCACCAAGATTGCGGAAATTGCGCCAAAGAATAAACCTTTTCGGCCTCTCTTAATTGCGAAACGGCATCACGCAAGGCCTGCAAATCAAGCGTGTGCTTCCACAGCTCAAAATGCAACAATGCCAGATGATACGAAATCAAACCATAGTCGTAAGGGTAGTTGCGATTTAGGTATTTATGCGCATCCTGATACGCCGCAATCGCCTGTTTCAAATAATCGAAACTTTCGGTTTTGTTGGCATTATACGCCGCTTCATACAGTTGCCCGATATTATTATATATACAGCCGTAATAAATCGGCAACCGCATATACTGTCGGTTATTAAGCGCATCATCAAATAAATTTTTAACGATTTTAATATCTTGAGTGCGCAAAACTTCGGAACGTCCGCATAAATAAATTTTACCGAGCATATTCATTATGTAAGGCATAAATTCCCGTCCGATATCTTTAGGCGCAGAACCGTTAGCCAGTATTTCAATAATCTCTTGCAAAATTTTCGGTTGATGCAATCTTTGCTCTTCGGTTGCCGGTTTAATGGCGGCAATTATCACCCCGAAAATCAGCATCAAAAACGATTCGTTAAAATTATCCGGATTGGAGAAGTAACTTAAAGGAACAAACAAACTGTCTAAAAGTGAAAAAGACAAATCACTTGGAATCAAATATTGATTTTTAACCTGAAAATTAAGGCGAATTTTTCCGTCTTCTTCATATCCCCAAATCAAAATATCGGAGCGGGTTCCGCTTAAAATTTTACTGCCGCGGTCGATGAAATCAAAAAAATTACGTCCCTGCAAATTAAGGAACCCCTTGGCAAAAGGCTCATTAAAAAAGTTTACGTCAAACAAACGATTACGTTGCAAAAGTTCGGCGAACCGCAGACCGCAATTCAAATTACATTTATCTTCAAAGGCAACCACGGTAACTCTGAACAAACCTTCGAGAGGGGCAGATTGATGAGTCGATTTGAATAAACCGCCTAAAGTCATATTACTTATCCTTCTGTTTTATGTTCAAAGCATCTTTGGCAGTCTGAATATTTTGTTTTAAATCTTGCACAAATGCTTGGTTAATTTCTTTCAAATTTTTCGGTTCATCGGCACTGCCGCGCCCGAATGAGCTGTTCAGCCACATGATAATCAGCAAAGCCACTAAAGGCAACGAAAAGGTATTTATCGAAAACAGTTGGAACCACCCTAAAAATACACAAATTGCACAAATCTTAAAAATATTCATCGCCAAAACATTGTGCGAATACTTGGTGGCCGCCAAATAATAATTGCTGTTTTCCATCAAGCTTCCTTCATGCTTTACCAAATATCTGTGCCACAGTGCGGCGAGCAATTCCACCCAAAAAACGGTAGTGAAAATCAAACACGGCACAAAACAAAATTCACCGATATTCATAACCAAAAGGCTGAATGTCAAAAAGGCGATAACGGCACAAGAGCCGCTGTCCAAATCGATTTTTTCACCATAAAAATTTACGCTTAAATACGCCGTCAAAAGCCCCATAAATACTGCAGCACAGAGGGCGCAAAACATCGGTGCTGCCCCAAGCGAGCTTAACACACTAACTCCGAACAAAATCGCCAAAAGCGGAATAATAAAAGATTGTGCCGTACTGTTCATCAACCTATAAAATGAGCAGAACAAAATGCCGAAAATTATAGTGCCGGCTTGCACACTCCAATTCGGCAATTCCGGAAAAGACGAACCTTCCCCGAGCGGTTGCGCCAAAACCAAAATGACAACAGCAATACTTAAAGTAATTACAAAACCTAAATCAGCAAACAACAAAGACGCCGCATAAATAAGTGCCGAAAGCCCGAGTGGCAACAGCAAACGAGTTAATGTCAGAGATTCGATAAAATCGTGATTGTCGGTTATAAAATAAACTCCCAAACAACCGACGGAGTAAAACAACCAAATATAGATAATCGGCAGCATATAAAATTTCAGTTGCAGAGTTTGCAAATATTTGCGCGCCTGCGGAGCAAAAGAGATATACATCGCTCCGAAACCGCAACAAAACAGCAGAAAAAACATTAGCAAAGCCGAACTCATCGTCATCTCCTTTAATTGTTTAAAATATACCTTATCGCAAATTTATTAAATTATTCTTTGCAATTTGCAAATAAAGAAAGCATCCATTCCGCCATCTTGCTGCAGATGATACGGCAGAGTGCGCACCCAACCTTTGTTTTGAATTAAACCGCTGATTTTAATATCGGCATCGGTTATGGGCAATATCTTGAAATTTTTATGCTGATTCAAAAAATTATCTATCTGCAATTCACCTTCGGCCTGAGCAATCGAACAAACACTATATAGGATAATTCCGTTCTTTTTGACGATTCGCGCGCTATTCTCAAGCAGTTGTTGTTGAATCTTTGCCTGTTGAATTACATCATCGGTCGTTTTGATATGTAATACTTCAGGATGCCGGCGAAAAGTTCCGGTAGCCGAACACGGCGCATCTAAAAGCACGGCATCAAAAGCCTCATCTTCTGTGGTATGCAAGAAATCAAGCGCATCGTCACATATTATTTGCACTTTTTCTTCGAAGCCGATTCGCTGCATATTTTGCCTTAATTTTTCTAATCTGTCAGCAGAAATATCCACAGCGATTACTTCAGCCCCGCCGGCAAGCAACTGCGCGGTTTTTCCTCCTGGAGCAGCACACAAATCAACCACCTTTTTGCCTTTAACGTCACCCATCGCCATCACCGGTAGTGATGCAGCCACATCTTGCACCCACCAATCTCCGTTTTCATAGCCTTCCATTGAAGATATTTTGGCGGCATCATGTAAACGCAAACTTCCGTTAGGCAAAATCTCGGCGTTCAGTTTTTTAGCCCATTGTTCTGGATTCGATTTTACACTGATATCTGTTCTCGGCTGTTCAAACACACTTTGTGCAATCTGTTCAATCTGCGCGGTATCATAGCCTTTTAATAGCGGCAAAAACGAAGCGGGCAGGGGATTTATTATCTGCAATTTTTCGCGCCAAAAATCAATATCTCCGGTAATTTTACGCAAAACGGCGTTTGCCATTCCGCTCAAAAACTTATCGCTGACCGCACGTACATTTTTCACCGTTTCGTTAATTACCGCATAAGGAGCGGTTTCCATAAATACCAGCTCGGCAATAGCCAAAAGTAATAAATACTGCGCTGTCCGATGCTTATGCGGAATCTTCTTTTTCAAGAATGTGCGCAAAATTTCGTTCAGCCCCGTCCAATGGCGTAGCGCGGTAAGAATCAGCATATTGGCAAACGGCAAATCTTTTTCGCCGAAATCATTTTTAAGTTCGGCGAAAAAGACTTTGTCCTCTATAATGGTTTGTATCGTCTGCGCACACTTAATTCTTACGTTTGCCATGAGGTTCTTTCTTATAGTCCGTAATTGTCTGAATCAGAATATACATCAGCGGAATCAATACCAAACCGGCAAATGTTCCGATAATCATCCCCGAAAATACCGGCACACCCACGGCCACACGGCTTCCGGCCGAAGCACCCGTTGCCCATACCAGCGGTGCCACACCCAAAATAAACGTCATAGCAGTCATTAAAACGGCTCTGAAACGTTCTTTGGTGCCATAAAGTGCTGCGTGTAAAATCGAATTTCCGTCTTTATGCGCTTCACTGGCAAATTCCACAATTAAAATGGCATTTTTCGCCGCTAAACCTACCAACAATACCAAGCCGAGTTGGGCGTATATACTTAGCGACATTCGTGTTAAAAACAACCCGATTAAAGCTCCCAGCATTGCCCCCGTTACTGAGAGCATAACCGCCAGCGGAATCATCCAACTTTCATATTGCGCCACCATGAACAGATAAGCAAACAAAATGGCAAACGCGATAATGTAGAAAATCTGCCCTTGGTTATTTTTCTCCTGCAAACTGGCACCCGACCAAGCATAAGTATAACCGCGCGGTAATATTTTCACCGCCAAATCTTCCAATGCATTCATTGCATCTCCGGTACTGAAACCGGCACGCGCCAAAGCATTTACCGTGGCACTCGGATATTGGTTATAGCGTTCGATACCGCGCGGCAACAACACAGTTTTAATCTTAATCAAACTGCCCAGAGGCACCATCGTCCCTTTACTGCTCGGCACATAAATTTTATCCAGACTGCTCAAATCTTTACGATATTTCCAATCGGCCTGAACCTTAACCTTATTAACCTGCGTCCCGATGTTAATATCATTGATATAGCTTGATCCGACGTAGGTTTGTAACGACGAATAAATTGTTCCGATAGGCACACCGATAGATTCGGCTTTCTCGCGGTCAATTTCAATATAAGCGTGCGGTGTTTGCGCATTATAAGTCGAATAAGCGAGCATAATCTGCGGCAATCCCATGGCGGCACGCGTAAAGTTATTAACCACCATTTCCAATTCATTCATATCTGTCGATTCTACCGCCTGAATCTTGAAATCCATGGCGTTAGTCGCCCCCAACCCCGGAATAGCCGGTAGCTCAAATAATTGAATTTTAGCTTCTGAAAACTGGCTCATAATCATCTGCAAACGTTGTAAGATATTGGTTGAATAATCCTTGTCATCTTTGCGGTCTTTCCAGTTTTCCAATGCCAACACGCCAAAGCCGACATTTTCGCCCTGACCGGCCATAATGCTGAAACCCTCCAAATTCAACACAGACTTTACCGTCGGTTCAGTTTTAGATGTTTCTAAAATCTTTTGATTAACTGCCTTGGTTCTCACATTTGAAGCGCCTTCCGGCAACTGCACGTTAATCATAATCACCCCTTGATCTTCAGGTGGTAAAAATGATGTTGCGGTAACTTTCAAAAAGAAGCCTATACATAATGCCAATATGCCTAAAATAAAAGCGATAATGCTGATTTTGCGTCCCAGATATCCGACCACAATCAAATATTTGCTTGTCAATCCCGATACAAAGCGATTAAACCAACCGAGCGGACCACTGTGCTTCTCATCAAAAGGTCGCAAAAATGTAGCAGCCAAAGCCGGCGACAAAGTTAAAGCATTGATCGAAGAAAACGTAACAGCAAAGCTGATGGTTATGGCAAATTGTTGATAAATTTTACCGGTAATACCGCCCATAAAAGCAATCGGTACAAAAATAGCCAACAATACCAACGTGGTGGCTACCACGGCACTCGATACCTGTTCCATAGCTTTGGTCGCGGCAGCTTTTGGTGAAAGATTTTCAGACTGCATCAAAAACAGCGAACGCTCCACCACCACAATAGCATCATCTACCACCAAACCAATCGCCAACACCAAACCGAACAAGGTTAAAATGTTTAAGTTAAAACCGAGCGCTTTCATTACCGCAAACGTGGCCAAAATAGATACCGGAATGGCGATAGCCGGCACCAAAGTTGCCCGCCAATCTTGTAAAAAGATATAGCATACAAACACCACCAAACCGAAGGTCAGAAAAAGTGTGAAAAACACTTCTTCAATGGAAGCGATAATAAAATCGGTGGTATCAACAAAGATTTTAACTTCCAAATCCTCAGGATAAAAGCGTTCCAATTTTGCCAATTCGGCTTTAACTGCTTTCATGGCGTTCACGGCGTTGGCTCCCGATGATTTATTGATAAGAATAGCCACCGAAGGTTTTCCGTCCACAGTTGAATTAAGCAAATAGTTTTCCGATCCCAATTCTACTCTTGCAATATCTTTTAAACGCACCAATCCGCCTTCTTCAGCGGTACGAACAATGATGTTTTCAAAATCTTTCGGGTCATTCAAACGTCCTTGCGTTTCCAAAGAATATACCAATACCTGATTAC
This sequence comes from uncultured Pseudomonadota bacterium, assembly GCA_902763155.1. Taxonomy (GTDB): domain Bacteria; phylum Pseudomonadota; class Alphaproteobacteria; order RF32; family CAG-239; genus RUG410. The sequence continues at coordinate 48,756 of CACWQS010000004.1, forward strand.
CATCTCCCGGTGCCGAACCGATAGAACCGAGCGACGGTTGCACGTTTTGACTGCGAATAGCGTTTTTAATTGTATCAAGAGGAATATTGAGTGCCGTTACTTTGTCTGCATCTATCCACACTCGCATACTGGTAGCAGCACCCATAACGTTCACTTCACCTACACCATATGCGCGGCTGAGGGCAACTTTAATATTGTTTTCAACGTAGTTATTTAAGAAGTTACTGTCATAAGTCCCGTTTGGCGATGTTACCTGCAAAAACGCCAAAATATCCGATGAACGGCGGCGCACGGTCACACCGATGCTTTGCACTTCGGTCGGCAAGGTTGCCACCACTTGCTGAATACGGTTTTGCACCTTAACTTGGTCGATATCCGGATCGGTACCTGTTTCAAAAACTACTGAAAGTTGGTATGCGCCTGAGTTATATGAATTTGACGACATATAAAGCATATTTTCAATACCATTGATGGCTTTTTCAAGCGGAATACCCACATTGTTAGCCACCGTTTCGGCACTTGCCCCAGGATAGTTGGTGGAAACCATAATCTCCGGAGGCGCAATTTCCGGATACATACCAATCGGCATCGTCATTACCGAAACAATACCGGCTAACGCCATCACAATGGCAATCACTACTGCAAAACGCGGTCTGTCAATAAAAAACTTTGAAAACATCTTGCCCTAATCCTCTTATTTATCTGCTAAAATACCTACTTTAATCGGCGAACCGTTTTGAATTTTAACAGTCCCCTGAACAATGATTTTTTCATCTTTATCCAAACCGCTTAATACCACTTGCTCAATACCGTTAACAACATCACCTAAAACCACCCGACGTTGCTCTGCCATACCGTGCCAATCGTTTTCTTTGCTGGCTTCCTGATTGATTTTTGCCACATAAACATAAGCCCCGTCTTTATCATAGTTTATAGCGGTCTGCGGCACTACCACTCTTAAATCCGGCTCATTGTCGGTAATTGCAGTCTGCACATAATTACCCGGAATGAGCCTTCCGGCTTTGTTTGCCACATCGGCATAAACCGTGATGGTTGCCGTATTGGTATTAACCGAGTTATCAATAAATTTATTTACTACATCTTCGGTAATTGTTTCGCCGGTAGCCAGCGTAATGTGCATTTGCAAGTCTTTGTCCGCATAGTCTTTTTGCTGCAACGAAGCCACTTCTTTATCGGTCAGCGAAAAACTGATACGCACCGGATCTACTTGCACAATCTTGGCAAGCACCATACTCGATGCCACTACATAATTACCTTTTGTAACCAGAGCTTTACCTATTTTTCCACCAATCGGCGCCGTAACTTTTGTTTCATCTAAATCTTTTTTCGCCACATCAAGATTCGCATGCGCTTCTTCAACCGCCGCTTTAGCTTGTAAATATGCACTTTCCGAAGTATCAAATGTTGCTTTTGAGGCAAATTTTTCATTACTTAATTTTACCTGACGGTTATAATCGCGCTCGGCTTTAACCAGATTAGCTTGAGCACTATCAAGTTTAGCTTTTGCCAGCTCATAAGCGGCCTGATATTTCACCGAATCAATTTCAAACAGCACATCACCTTCCTTAACAATGCTGCCTTCGGTGAACAATACTTTTTCCACCGTTCCGGTAACTTGCGGTAACACATTAACCTCGTTAATTGCTTCGATATACGAAATTTTATCAACCATCGATAAAACATCTTTTTCTTTGGTGTTTTGCGCCACCACATATACTTCACCGCCCATACCCATCATGTTCGGAGCCGGCGACAAGCGTCCTTTCAAATACCAGCCGATAGCCACACATAGCACAAATATACCGATTCGTTTTGAAATATTTAATAAATCAGGATAATTAATTTTCATTGTTCTCACTCACTGTCTTTATACTGTTAAAAATAAGGTTAAAGCCGGTTTTTACGGCATCATCAAAATCATGAATTAAGCGTTTGGTAAAGTATCCGTCTAAAAGCCCGCTATACATCATACGCAGTATTTCGGCAATCATTACCACATCAACTTCAGGACGAATTTTGCCGCGTTCCTGCAAACTTTTCAGACTTTCAAACATCAGCTTACGCCCGATATTCTGCGTTTTTTCGATAGAAGGCCGCACCTTGCTGATAATGCTTTCGCTCCACTCCATTTGGCTGGTAACGAAAAACAGGAATTTTGAGAATTTTTCATCTTCTCTTATATGCTTATTTATCAATAATTCCATTTCGATAATATCATCAAAGTCAAGCGCTCCACGCTGAGCTAAAAACTCATTTATCAACACCATGTGCCGTTCGGCAAAATCATTGATTAACGCCGCCACAATATCCGGTTTGTTTCTGAAATTCCAATAAACCGCCCCTTTAGTCAAATTGATACGCTTGGCAATTTCATCAAAAGTGGTTTTTGAATATCCCTTTTCGCAGAACATATCCATTGCCGATGACAAAATCGCCTCTCTGGTCTGCAAGGCATCTTCTTTGGTTCGACGCATTATTTACCTCTCTATGTAATCCATACTTGTTGGTATGTATATATCATAAATTTCAAAATGCAACATTTTTTTATACATTCAGGTATGTATGTTTAATAACTATACGTCAAAAACAATCGAAATTCGTATCAGTTTGCCCATGCCGGCCCGCTTTTCGGCGTGTCATTTTTAGCCGGTTGCGAGGCATTATCTTCACCTGTCAGATAAGTCTTGGTTTCAATTTTGTTTTGTAACGGAGTAATTGTCTGTCCCTCTGCCAATCCTCCGTCATCACTCCATTCTTCGTTTTCATCGACTTCATTTTCTTCATGCTCGTCTTCAAAACCGGAATCAAGAGAAGAATTTGCCGCAAATAACAAATTTCCCAACACTTCCAGATGTTCATTGGTTAAGAATAAAATACATTCGGCTTGCCCCACTTTCGGCTGAATTTTGGCATTGGCATAAGCCCATGCGCTTAATGAACATAAACGATTGCGATAAGCTATCCAACTGTCAAACATGTCGCGATAATTACCGCTTCTTAAGTCCGGAGCATTATTCCACTTGCCGACAAAATCGTCATGCAGCAAAGTATTATACATATCCTTAACACGCTTTGTCTTACGCTCCAATTCCACATTTAAACATTCATTCTTGGCTTTTTTAGCTTGCTCTCGGCAATGCGTATATTCATTGTCATGCTCATAAACCTTAAACAGACTGAATTTGTCATTTCGTTCTTTTCCACGATAGTTCATCAATTCAACAATGCTGTCCAAATGCGCTCTGTGATGAAATGTATGATACAATGTGCATGAATATTTTTCGGTGATAAGCGGCTCCAAATATTTGGAAGATGCTTCAGAGAGCGAACAAAGACGATTACGATACGCCGTCCATGCCGAATACATATCACGCAGCATTGCAGCGTTAGCCTGCTGACTGCCGTTCCAAGACATCAGTTGCACATCGCCTAAAATTTTCCGATAATCCTCTTTTACATTATTCAACACTCTTCTGGTTTCTTCTTTTACGCAATCATCTATATCGCTGGCAAAACGCATACAGTGTTTAAATTCGGCATCGTCCTCATATTCCGGCATTGTAGCTTGAGCAAAATTCGAAAAACAAAAAACAGCCAACAAAACTAACCCAAAATTTTTCATACCACCCTCTTTATTTATTTTATAAAGAGCATAATACTTTTGAAAAGTAAAAACAAGATTAAAGTTCAGAAAACCCTATACCTTGGCGCAAAATACGTTGTGCTTCCGCAGTATATTCTCCTGCCTCATTATGCACCGCAAACGGCGGTAAAATTCGTGCCGGTGCTTTAGAATCTTTTTGCGCGCAAACAATCACCCGTTTAGCTTCCTGTCCTTTTTTTGAATATACTGGCAACATCGTCATACCACCGGCTTTGCCGTATAAAACAGCACAAATATGCGGCAGAGCTTCGGCGCGATTTATTATATAAATTTTACCGAACGGCTTAGTCATTTTTAGGCAAAACATAAGCCACCCCGCCAATCCGCCATCATTCAAATTATGGGCAGTGGCTTTACTTATATTCGGTGACGGCATGTCGCTTTCGCTATAAGGCGGGTTAGAAATTACCACATCAAAACTGCACGGTTTCAAATCTTCGTCGTTGATTTTTTCACAAATATCAGCCTGATGATAATGCAAAAAATCAAAACCGTTGGCTTTAGCGCTCATTTCGGCAAGTTCGGCTAATTTCGGCTGAATTTCCAATCCGTGAATTTCCACATTTTGACTTTGCAAACGTTGCGCCAAACAAAGCGAAACGGCACCTGTTCCGGCACCAACGTCCAAAATCCTAACACCTTTAAGATTGCCGGAAACAAATGCAGCCAAAAGCACCGCATCGCTTGAGGCTCTGTATCCGTCAAGCGGCTGAAAAATCTTTACCTGTTTATCCAGCAAATAGTCGTTACTGTAATCTTCCGGCATATCATCTCTCAAAAACAAAAAAACTCAGGCAAACAACCTGAGTTTTATACCTTAACTTACCGATTAGTCATTTGCATTAGGGCAAATTTTTGCTTGTTCTGCATTAAATTTGATTGCTTCCGGATTAGCTTCGGAATCATTGGCGATAGCACCTACCGGGCATTCGGCAATGCAAACACCGCAATCAATGCAGGTATCCGGATCAATCACCATCTGGCTGTCGCACAAGTGCATAGCGCTAACCGGACAAACAGCGGCACAAGCACCACATTTAATACATGTATTATCAATTACTGAAGGCATAATAAATCTCCTAATTAAAAATTTGAACTACCCCTTAATCTACTCATTTAAAAACGAAATGCAAGTGTTTTTTCTTTGCCGTGCTTGAAATATGTCGCTTACCCATTATTTTATGCTCAAAGGAGAAAATAATGGCAGAATACAAATCGGACTTGCTCATCATCGGTTCCGGTCCGGCCGGATACACGGCAGGCATATACGCGGCACGGGCAGGGGTAAAATCGCTGATTGTCGCCGGTGCGCAGAAGGGTGGTCAGCTTATAAAATCCAGCGAAGTGGAAAATTTTCCCGGCTTTACCGAAGTTATCAGCGGATATGATCTGATGCATCGTATTCACAAGCAAGCCATGAATTTGGGTGTGCATCTGATAGATGACGAAATTACCGAAGTCGATTTTTATGATCACCCGTTTGTTTGCAGTTCGGCGAGCGGCAATTCGTTTATGTCAAAGTCGATTATTATTGCCACCGGTGCATCAGTAAATTGGCTCGGTCTGCCGAGTGAGCGCAAATACATCGGACACGGCGTATCTTCATGCGCCACTTGCGACGGATTTTTTTATAAAGGCAAAGAGGTGGCGGTCGTCGGCGGTGGTAATTCGGCATTGGAACAGGCATTATATCTTACCAACTATGTGGAGAAGGTGTACCTTATCCATCGCCGTCATTCGTTTAATGCCGAACATGCTTTACAAAAACGCCTGTTTGAAAATCGCAAAATCACTATTTTTTGGAATAACGTAGTTGATGAAATTGTCGGCACTGAAGAGCCGTTGGAAGTTACCGGTATTCGGATTCGCAACGTTAAAAGCGATAAGAAAAAATTTTTGGATGTTGCCGGAGTGTTCGTTGCCATCGGCCATCACCCCAATACCGAAATGTTTCGCCGTTATCTTCAACTAGATGCGGGCGGCTATATTATTACCAAACCTAAGAGTAACGCAACTGATATTAAAGGTGTGTATGCCGCCGGCGATGTGTGCAATCCGTATCGCCAAGCGATTATCGCCGCCGGTTGCGGAGCCAGAGCCGCCCTAGAGGCGATTCGCGAATTGTAATACCAAAAAAAAAGAAGGGGCAGCTCGGTGGCCGCCCGTCTGATTTGCTCTTGTTTGGTTTCATCATCTTCTTAAGGGTGTATAGCTTTGCTCACACGCTCAATAAAATGACGCATTGTTTCCGGCAACAGTGAGTGATTAAACACAATTGTTTTATCTGACACGCTCTTGCGCACTCCATCACGCTCTACCATGTGGTATAAGATGTAGGCAGTAATCTTGTTGCCGAGATGAATGTTGTTCATTGCCGTTCCATAGCCGAGAACATCAACGTCGCAATTCTCCGGAAACTCAATTTTCTCAACCTGATCGCTACTGAGCTCAACTTGGCCTTGGTAAGAAAGTTCCATACATTTCTTTTCATTTTCATTTTTCACAAGTCGATATTCCGGTTCGTTAAGCAGCTTTCCGTAGACCTCTTTATACTCAAGCATGATGTTTACATACTGTTTACCGAAAAATTCGTAGAAGTTTACTTCTTGAACTGTTCCGCAGATTCTAATAATACCTTTTTCTTCCATACTTTTGTGTTTTAAGGGTTATACATAAAAATTTTATTTGCCTTAAAAATAGCGGATTATTCAGTTTTTGTCAAGTTTGTTTTTATAGCAAAAAAAACTCTCCATGAACGGAGAGCTTTAGCAAATACACTAAAAAATCTAATCTTTGTGGCGGAAAGTAATGCGTCCTTTGGTCAAGTCATAAGGTGTCATTTCAATATCTACCTTATCTCCCACCATCACACGAATACGAAATTTACGCATCTTACCTGCGGTGTGCGCTAAAATTTCCACCCCGTTTTCCAACTTTACCCGAAACATTGCGTTCGGTAACTTTTCAATAACTTCGCCGGTCAATTCCAGCAATTCTTCCTTACTCATACAAAATCCTCAAATTTGTCATCTTTTGCCCAAGGTATAAACACATATTGCACATTTTGCAAGAAAATTATGCAAAAAATGCTTATTTTTTTGCCGTTACGATCTTTATTGCATCTTCTTCAGTCAAACTGCTTGGCGCATAACCCTTTGGAATGGCATAATTATTTTTACCGCATTTCAGATACATGCCGTATTTCCCTTTGTTTAAGAAAATATCTTCCTTGGTTTCGGGATGCTTACCCAAAACTTTCGGTTCCGGTTTAGCCACGGCATTTTTGAGTAATTCTTCGGCGCGCTCAAGCGTGATGTTAAAAATATTATCGGCGCCGGTAAGCGACTGCGTTTTGGTTCCTTGCTTCAAATATTGCCCGAATTTACCTAAATTGGCCTCAATACCGTTACCCAATTGACGCGGCAAAGTCAGTAAAATCTGTGCCTGTTCCAAAGTCAATTCCTCCGGTTTGGCAAATTTTGGTAACGACGAACGCTTTGGTTTTTCGGTGGTTGCTGTCGCATCTTCACCAAGTTGAACGTAATATCCGTATGGACCTTTTTTCAAATAGATATTAGTGCTATCCATTTGCCCGAGTAATTTATCTTCACCATTTTGTTGGCGTTGCACGGCTTTGGCAGAATCGGCATCTTCTTCCTCTTTGGTATCGGTAATCGGGTGCGTATAAGAACATTCCGGATAGTTCGAACAGCCGATAAACGCGCCATAGCGACCAAACTTGATGCTCAAATGTCCTTTGCCGCAAACCGGACAACTGCGCGGGTCTGAACCATCTTCGCGCGGCGGAAACAGGTGTGCTGAAAGCGCTGCATCAATACGGTCAATTACCTCGGCAACTTGCAAAGGTTGCACATCTTCAACCGTTTTGATAAATTTAGCCCAAAAACCGCCAAGCAATTTTTTCCAATCCATCTGACCGGCAGAAATATCATCAAGATGTTCCTCTAATTGCGCCGTAAAATCGTATTCCACATATTTTTTGAAGAAATTTTCCAAAAATACGGTAACTATACGTCCGCGATCTTCCGGAATAAAACGTAATTTTTCCACTTTAACGTATTTGCGTTCTTGCAAAACAGCAATAATATTAGCATAAGTTGAAGGTCGGCCAATGCCCAGTTCTTCAAGCTTTTTCACCAAACTTGCTTCCGTAAAGCGCGGCGGCGGAGTGGTAAAGTGTTGCGCCGGCCTGATTTCTTCTTTGCTTACATTTTCGCCGGCTTCGACATTCGGCAAAATAACATTATCATCGTCTTCGTCAGAGTCATCTTTGCTTTCCTGATACAATTTCAAAAATCCGTCAAATTGGATAACCTGACCGGTGGCACGGAGCAAAATTTTATCATCTGCCGAAACGGCATCAACCACCACCTTATCTAAAATGGCCGGATTCATCTGGCAGGCAACCGTGCGTTTCCAGATCAGTTCATACAAGCGATGAGCGTCATTATCAAGCTTAGTTTCCAGCTTTTTCGGTGTGTTTAAAACATCTGACGGACGAATAGCCTCGTGCGCTTCTTGAGCATTTTTGGTCTTATTTTTATATTCTTTCGGTGTCTTTGGCACATAAGCATCGCCGAAATATTTACTAATTGCCTCGCGACAGGCCTTAATGGCGTCTTTTGAAAGATTAACCGCATCAGTTCGCATATAGGTTATCAAACCGTCTTCATAAAGTTTTTGCGCCACCTGCATGGTCTTTTTAGCCGAAAAACGCAATTTGCGTGAAGCTTCTTGTTGCAAGGTTGAGGTGGTGAACGGCGGTGCCGGATAACGGCTGGCTTTTTTACGCTCCACCTCGGCAATATGGAAGTCCTGCGCCTCGATTTTAGCCTTGGCATCAAGTGCTTTTTCTTCGGTGTTAAGAGTAAATTTTGCCAGTTTTTTCCCATCCAAATTGATGAGGTGTGTGGTCATCAAGGCATTAGATTTAGTCAGCAAATCAACATCTACGGTCCAATATTCTTCCGGTTTGAATTTTTCGATTTCGTTTTCACGCTCGCAAATCAAACGTAATGCTACCGACTGCACACGTCCTGCCGATTTCGACCCCGGCAATTTGCGCCACAACACCGGCGAGAGCGTAAAGCCCACCAAATAGTCAAGCGCCCGTCGTGCCATATAGGCCGAAACCAAATCTTGGTCAATTTGGCGCGGATTTTCAATTCCTTCTTTAACCGCAGATTTGGTAATTTCGTGAAACACCACGCGTTGAATTTTCTTGCCGGTCAGTTGTTTTTTAGCTTTTAATTCTTCTAAAATATGCCAAGCAATGGCTTCTCCTTCTCTATCCGGGTCGGAGGCGAGAATAAGCGTGTCGCAATCTTTCAATGCGGCAACAATATCATTTAAGCGCTTGCGTCCCATGCCGCTGAATTCCCAACGCATGGCAAAATCATGATCCGGATCGACCGAACCGTCTTTGCTCGGCAAATCACGAATATGTCCGTAGCTGGCGAGCACTTTATAATCGCTTCCCAAATATTTGTTAATTGTTTTGGCTTTTGCCGGAGATTCTACAACCACTAACTTCATATTTTCTTTATTCCTTACTTAATTCGCGCCACTTTATTGCCGACTTGTCGCTCAATTTTTCCCGCAAATTCCAAATCTAAAATTTGCATAAAAAAGTCCGCCTGCTCATAGCCGCTGTTGCGCAAAAGCTCATCAATGTCAACCCCTTCATAACTGATCAGTTCCAAAAGCGGCACTTTTTCAGCCGGTGTTTCCACCGTCATTTGCTTTTCAATTTTATGCTCTGAAATATTTGCCTTATTTTCTGGTTTGTCAAGCCCCTTCAATTCAAGCTGATAATTTTTTATTTGCTTGTTTTGGGTGATACTTAATACATTAAGTATATCGTCGGCATTTTCTGTTAATATTGCCCCTTGCTTGATTAAATGGTTCGGTCCGGCCGAGCGACTTTCTATCGGCGAACCGGGAACGGCAAATACTTCTTTACCTTGTTCCAATGCCTGTTGCGCCGTAATTAGCGAACCGGAATGGATTCCTGCTTCCACTACCAAAGTTCCGGCACTTAAAGCCGCAATAATGCGATTACGGCGCGGAAAATTGGAAATTTGCGCTGCTGTGCCGAGCGGAAATTCGGAAACCAGTAAACCTTGTTCGACAATTTGATGATAAACATCTTTGTTTTCCGGAGGATAAATCTCGTCAACACCGGTGCCTAAAACAGCAATAGTCGGACCTTGTTTGTCTTTGGCATAGAGTGCTCCTTTGTGTGCCGCACAATCTATTCCGCGCGCCATACCGGAAATAACCAACACATCGTTTTCGGTTAAATCATAAGCAATGCGTGAAGCCATCTTGCGCCCGCCGATGGAAGCATTGCGCGCCCCGACAATAGCCATAGTCGCCGGATGTTTAAGCAGGTTAACATTACCTAAAGCGTAAATAACCGGCGGCGCATCATTAAGTTGTCGCAAAGATTCTGGGTATTCATTGTCTTGATAAGTTATAATTCTAGCACCGATTTTTTGCGCTTTTTCCACAATACTTTCAGCCTCATCGCGACTGAAAACTTTTTTCTTTGTTGCCAACAAATCCAGAGCCGCATCAATATCATCGGCAGATTTTTGCATCAATTTATAAAAAGTAACCGGACCGATGCCTTCGGTATTTATAATCTGCAAAATTTTGATTAAATCAGACAATTATTTCGCCTTTTTTTTGAAACTTATCTTACTTTCCTGTCCTTTGAGCAGACGCCCGATATTGGCATGATGCCGCACAATTACCAAAATTGCCAAAGCACTGTAAAAAACGGCATATATCGGCGGACACATAAAATAGGCAATTAATGGCATTGCTGCTGCCGCAGTCAAGGCAGCAAGCGAAGAATAGCGGAAAGTAAATGCCATTACAATCCATATACCGAAAGCAATAAGTGCTACAATCGGTTGTGTCATTAAAATAAAACCGAAAGCCGAAGCCACGCCTTTGCCACCCTTAAACTTAAGCCAAATCGGAAAATTGTGTCCCAAAACACCGCAGGTTCCGGCAATTACCGAAGCTAAATCTTTAAGATTAAGCGGTTCTCCGTCAAACTGGGTAATTTCAAGATTTGGAGAAAATTTGTATGCCGCATAAGCCGCTAAACCGGCTTTGAAAGCGTCTAAAATAACCGTTAAAAGCGCCAGCCATTTATTACCGGTGCGCAAAACATTGGTTGCACCGATGTTGCCGGAGCCGATTTTGCGGATATCACCGTAACCGGCCAAATAGCACAAAACCAAGCCAAAAGGTATGGAACCCGCCAAATAACCGCCGATTGCGCAAATCAATAACAATAAAATCATTTTTTAGTCCTCCGGAATTAAATTTGTTTTATTTGTAACAAAATTAAATAAAATTTCAACCTAAATTTAACACTTTAAAAATATTCTGCTGAAAACGTAAAAAATAATGATGACAATGTAAATAAATCGGCTAACATACTACTAGATTTTTTTTTGCAAAAAAAGAGGAAAGAATGAAACCTGAATATAAAAGAGTTTTACTCAAACTCTCCGGTGAAGGTCTCGCCGGCAAGGGACAGACTGGGATAGACGCGGCTTTGGTTGATAAACTTGCCGCCGATATTTTGCGTGTTGCCGAGCTTGGGGTTCAGGTGTGTGTGGTAGTAGGTGGTGGTAACTTTTTCCGCGGGGCTAAGAATGCCACCTCGTCTATGGATCGCAGTGTGGCCGACCAAATCGGTATGATGGCCACGGTTATGAATGCCTTGGCGTTGCGCTCATCTCTACAAAAACTTGGCGCAAGAGCAGTAGTGTATTCCGGATTTCCGGTACCGCAGGCTTGCCAAACTTATCAATTTGCAAAAGCCATACAATCACTGGAAAACGGTGAAGTGGTTATTTTTGCCGGCGGCACGGGCAGTCCGTATTTTACTACCGATTCCGGCGCGGCATTACGAGCTGTGGAAATGCATTGCGATGTTTTGATGAAAGCCACTCAGGTTGACGGTGTGTATGATTCTGATCCGCGCTATAATCCTAATGCCAAGCGTTATGATGAAATCAGCTACACCGAGGTTTTGGAAAAGCATTTAAATGTTATGGATTTAACTGCAGTAGCTTTAGCCGGAGATAATCATTTGCCGATAATGGTTTTTGCGCTTAATGAAGAAGATGCGTTAATTAAAGCTGTATGCGGTAAAAACAAACGGACGATTATAAAATAGTATGAGGTAAAACATGGATTATAATACATTAAAAACAGATACAACCGGACGAATGGAAAAAACTTTGGATGCCATGAAAAATGATTTGGCCGGTCTTCGAGCCGGTCGGGCGCATGCCAGTCTGCTTGACGGAATTATGGTTGAAGCCTATGGCAGTCCGGCACCGCTCAGTCAAATCGGCACAATTGGTGTTCCAGATCCGCGCACCTTGTCAGTCAGCGTATGGGATAAAAGTTTGCTTAAATCCGTTGAAAAGGCTTTGCGTGAGAGTGATTTAGGCTTGAATCCGATGAACGACGGGCAGACGATTCGCATTCCGATTCCTCCGCTTAGTGAAGAGCGCCGTAAAGAACTGGTTAAAATTGCCGGCAAATATGCCGAACAGGGTAAAATCGCCATTCGTAATATCCGTCGTGATGCTATGGATGAAGTCAAAAAAATGAAGAAAGATGCGCTCATTTCCGAAGATGAAGAAAAGCGTTATAACAACGACATTCAGAAGTGGACGGATGACGCCATTAAAAAAGCGGATGATTTGTATGCCGCCAAAGAAAAGGATATTATGCAGGTTTAGGACTTAAGAAAGTGGAAACGAAAAGTTTGACACATATTGCATTTATTATGGACGGCAACCGGCGTTGGGCCAAAAAACGCGGCTTGCCGATAGCTGCTGGACATCGTAAAGGTACCGAAACATTGGTGGAAATAGCTAAAGCCGCCAAAAATATGGGGATTAAGTATATGACCGTGTATGCTTTTTCTACCGAAAATTGGCAGCGCGAACCGGCAGAAGTTAATGCTTTAATGGATTTACTCCGCCATTATCTTGATACCGGTTTTAAGGAGTTGCAAGAAAATAACGCTCGGATTATTTTTATCGGCGAGCGTTATATGCTGGCTCAGGATATCTTGAAAAAAATGGCCAAAATTGAAAAAGATACGGAACAAAATTCAGATGTTACATTATGTGTGGCGCTGAGTTACGGTGGCAGACAGGAGATTGTCGCGGCGGCGCAAAAATTGGCGCAGCAAGTGCAAAAAGGCGCTTTAAAACCGGAGCAAATCAATGCGCAAATTTTTGCCGATGCTTTATACACGGCAGGTATTCCGGATCCGGATTTACTGGTGCGTACCAGCGGAGAACAGCGCCTCAGTAATTATCTTTTGTGGCAGTCGGCATATACTGAATTATATTTTTCATCGACACTGTGGCCTGACTTTTCTAAAGAAGAATTAAAACAAATTATTGAAGAATATCATACAAGGGAGAGAAGATATGGTAAGTCGTAAGTTTGGAGCTATAACAAAACGTATTTTAGCGGCAATTGTGATGATTCCGATTGCCTTGGAAGCGTTGTATTTGGGGAGCCCGTTTGTTGAGGTTCTGGCCGTAGTGGTTGGCGGATTGCTTGCTTGGGAATGGGCGACCATGCTTTCCAAGCCGACCACGGCTTCGTATTATGTAACTGCTTACGTTATCAGTTTGGCAGTTTCGATTTGGAGTTCCGATTTGGCTTTACCGATGATGGCGATTGTGTCATTTTTCGTATGGTTTATTGCTTATGAAGAGAAGCACCGCAAATTGTTGACTCTCGGGGTTCCTTATATTTCGACCGGTATCGGTGCCTTGGTGTGGATGTATTTGTCGTTTGACCCGAGTGAGGGCAATTTTGATCCGCGTTACAATTACAGTTTTATGATGGTAATGTGGTTCTTTTTGGTGGTTTGGAGTATGGATATCGGTGGTTTGGTGGTCGGTTGCAATCTGCGCGGTCCTAAATTGGCACCGAATATTAGTCCGAATAAAACATGGTCCGGTTTTGCCGGGGGTGTTTTGTTAGCTGTTTCGGTCAGCATAATCTTTATGTATATCTGCGTTGAAGTGTTTGATATGCCGTTTTATGATTTTAGCAAATTCCGCTATATATCATTTTCATATAAACCGTTGCAGATACACCATGAATGGACTGTAAATAGTCAACTGTTTTATGCAATTACGGCAGCGATTATTGCCATATTGGCACAGATAGGAGATTTGATTGAGTCGGCAATTAAACGTATTGCCGGAGTGAAGGATTCGTCAAAACTCATTCCCGGACATGGTGGTGTGTTTGATCGTGTCGATGGTTTGATTTTTGCCGCTCCGTTTGTGTATATGTTTTTCATATATTTACTGTAAGGTGAAGATAATGGAAACATTACTTAATATCATATACTACATTGTTCCGTTTATAGTTCTTCTGGGCATTTTGGTTTTTGTGCATGAGTTCGGGCATTTTATCATTGCACGCTTACTCGGAGTTACGGTTACCGATTTTTCCATCGGCTTTGGCAAAGAGCTGTGGAGCAGAACCGATAAGCATGGCACGAAGTGGAAACTTTCGGCGATTCCGTTGGGCGGATATTGCCAGTTTTTAGGAGATGGCGATGCTTCGTCTTCAACAGTTAAAGATGTATCTGCATTGCCTAAAGAACAACAAAAAGGTGCGTTTTCGTTGCAAAGACCATGGAAAAAATTAGCCATTGTTGCGGCAGGTCCATTGTTTAACTATCTGTTTGCCATTGTTATTTTTATCGGTATGTTTTATTCTTTAGGACGTATGATATATCCGCCGGTTGTCGGTGCCTTAATGGAAAATGGTGCCGCAGTTGAAGCAGGTATTGCCATCGGTGATAAAATTGTGCGAGTTAACAATCATGAAGTGTCCGATTTTAAGGATATCAGTAATGAAGTTATGCTGGCTGAACAAGATAATATTAAAGTCGATATTGAACGCCCGATGAGCGTGAATTTTCATGCTGAAGAACTGGATTTTATTCCTCGTTGCGCCAAAGAGCCTGAGCATCGTAAAGTTATAGGTGTGCAGTCTTTGCCGATGGATAAAGATGAAAAAGGGGAATTAATAAGCGCGCCGGCAGTTGTAGGTGATGTTTATGACGGTAGCGCAGCACAGAAAGCCGGCTTGCAAAAAGGGGACATCTTGGTCAGCATCAACGGTATGGAATTGCAAACGTTTGATGATTTAAAAGATTATGTGAGTGAACACATTGATGATGAGTTTATCATTGAATATCGGCGTCCGCTGGTATTTGATGTTAAGTTGCGAGAAACAGACTACGAACCGGAGAACGGCAACAAAGTTAAGCGCCGGATGCTGGGGGTGATTTCTTCGCACGAATTGAGTTTTGCCGAAGAAAATATGCCTTTTATGAACGCGGTAAAAGCCGGCTTTGTTGAGGCTTATGATTTGACGGCAAATACGTTACGCGCGGTCGGGCAAATGATAACCGGTCAGCGTGGCGGCGGCGAGGTCGGCGGGATTATTCGCATTGCCGAAATGTCGGGCGATGTAACCAAGACCGGCGGTCTGGTCAGCTTTTTGTATTTTATGGCATTGTTATCGGTAAATTTGGGTTTAATTAACTTGTTGCCGATACCGGTGCTGGATGGCGGAAATTTCGTGATTTTCTTTATTGAAATGATCATTCGCCGTGAACTTAATCCGAAAGTTAAAGACTATATTTTTAAGTTTGGGATTTTTATAATTTTGGCCATTATGGTCTTAGCAACATGGAACGATGTTGTGCATTTAATAAGTCGTTGGTTTGACTAAAAAAGGAAGAAAATATGAAAAAAATACTATATATTGGCATATTATCCGGCTTTATGGCTTTGCAGGCGAATGCTCAAGGCACGTATGTAAAGAACATAGAAGTCAACGGATTGCAACGTGTTGAAAAAGCCACGGTGCTTTCCTATTTGAACTTGCAGGAAAACAGCAATGTTTCGCAAGATATGTTGGATAATGCATTCAAAAGTTTATACGAAACGGGTTTATTCAGTGATATTAACTTTGATACCACCGGTAATTCGCTGAAAATCAATGTGGTTGAGAACCCTATTATCGGCAAACGTGCATTTGACGGTAATGATAAAATTGATGATAAAATTTTGGAAAAAGAAGTGCAGTTAGGTCCTCGCTCGATTTACGAAAAGGCTAAAGTGCAACAAGATGTTCAGCGCATTTTAGATGTATATCGTAAGACCGGCCGCTATACGGTAACGGTTGAACCGAAAATTATTGAGCGTGATGAAAACCGCGTTGATTTGATTTATGAAATCGACGAAGGTGCGACAGCTAAAATTGATAAGATTAACTTTTTGGGCAATACCCACTATTCCAGCTCTGATTTGCAAGAAGAAATTATGAGTAAAGAAAGTCGTTGGTATCGTATTTTCAGCTCGAAAGATACGTATGATACCGAGAAGATGGAATACGATAAAGAGTTATTGCGCCGTTTTTATACAGACCGCGGTTATGCCGATTTTGCGGTAAAATCGGCCGTTGCAGAATTAAGTGCCGATAAAAAGTCGTTTATTTTGACCTATTCTCTCGATGAAGGGCCGCGCTATGAAGTAAATAAAGTTAGCGTAAAATCGCACATGCCAAATGTTAACGCTGAAGATTTATATGACGAAATCGAGCTTGAAGAAGATGAATGGTATAAGCAAAGCGATGTTGAAAAGACGGTTGCGCAAATGACCGATTATTTGGGCAAACGCGGTGTGGCATTCGTAAATATTGAGCCTGAATTGGTACGTGATGCCGAGAATAATAAAGTTGACGTAATCTTCAATGTTTATGAAGGTGACCGCATCTTTATTGATCGTATTAACATTACCGGCAATGACCGCACGCTTGACGAAGTTATTCGCCGCGAATTCCGCGTGTCAGAAGGCGATGCGATGAACTTCTCGAAAATCCGCGATTCGCGCCGCAATGTTGAAAACTTAAATTATTTCAGCAAGGTTGATATTGAAACCACGCAAACTGCACCGGATAAGGCTAATTTGGATGTTAAAGTAGAGGAAAAATCAACCGGTTACTTCAATGTCGGGGTTGGTTATTCTACCACCAACGGTGCTTTGTTCCGTGTCGGTGTTACGGAAAATAACTTCCGCGGCAAGGGACAACAATTAGGTGCTAACTTTGGTATTTCGCAAAGAACCAAAGATGTTAACTTGAGCTTTACGGAACCGTATTTCTTAGATCGTCGTTTGTCTGCCGGAGCCGATCTCTTTATGCAGGAACAAGACTATGAAGATGAAGCTTCTTATGATACTTCAACTTATGGCGGACGCTTGCGTATGGGGTGGAACTATACCGATGACTTCGGGCATTATGTTCGCTATACTTTAAGTGAAAACGAAATTCGTAAAGTTAAAGAAAATGCTTCATACTTCATTAAAAATGAAGAAGGCAAATCTACCACCTCGGCATTTGGTCAAACCTTGGTTTATGATAAACGTGATAATGCATATAATACCAAGGAAGGATATTTCTTGTCACTGGGGCACGATATTGCCGGTATTGGCGGAGATAATAAGTATAATAAGTTTGAAGTTAAGGCCTATAAGTTCCATACTATTGCCGACTTCTTAACCGTTAAAGTGTTTGCAACCGGTGGCTATATTGCCGGTTACGGTGGCAAAGATGTTCGCTTGTTTGACCGTTTTTACTTAGGTGGACAGAATATGCGCGGTTTCGAATTTGCCGGTATCGGTGCCAGAGATGCGCAAACAAACGATGCTTTAGGTGGTAACTGGATGATGTATTCAGGCGTTGAAACCTTGTTCCCGATCGGTTTGGATGAACTTGGTGTTAAAGGTCGTTTGTTCTGGGATATCGGTGCTTTAGGTAAGCCTGACAATATGGATGATCCGTATCATCCGGTACTTTATTCGGATAAAATCAGACAGTCTGTCGGTTTTGGTTTTGACTGGATGTCGCCGATGGGTAAAATTGACCTTGACTTCGGTTTCCCGATTGTTAAAGAACGCTATGATGAAAAAGAAGTGTTCCGTTTGAACTTCGGTACCAGCTTGTAAGGATATAAAAAAATGGTAGATACAACTTTTTATTATAGAAAAGAAAATGTAACCTTGGCCGATGTGGCTAAGGTTACATCTGCCGTTTTAACCGATGAGAGCAAAGGTGGTGAAAAAATTGCCGATATCGCTACCATGGCAAACGCCACAGCTGACGATATTTGCTTTTTTTATGACCGCAAAAGCAAGGAAAAAGCAGCGAATATTAAAGCTAAGGCCTGTGTGACAACTAGCGATTTGGCGCAATTTGTGCCGCAAGGGGTTATTTTGCTTATTGCCGAAAATCCGAAGTTGGCATTTTTAGCGCTCAACGAATACATGTATGCCGAATATCAACTGCAAGCCGGTATAGATTCGACCGCTAAAATTGCTGCCAGTGCTAAAATCGGGCAGGGGTGCCATATCGGTGCTTATGTTGTGATTGGCGACAATGTCGAAATTGGCGACGGTTGTATTATTGAACCACACGTTGTGATAAATCACGATTGTAAAATCGGTGCCAAGTGCCGTATCGGTAGCGGTGCGTCAATTTCGTATGCACACATCGGTAACGGTTGCTATATTTATAGCGGTGCGCGCATCGGTCATGACGGGTTCGGCTTCCAATTTATGAACGGTCAACATCATCGCATTCCTCAGTTAGGACGCGTGATTATCGGTAATGATGTTGAAGTCGGGGCTAATGCGTGTATTGACCGCGGTGCGCTTGATGATACGGTTATCGGCGATGGTTCGCGGATTGATAATCTGGTGCAGATTGCGCATAATGACAAACTTGGTCGCGGTTGCGTGGTAGTGGCTCAAGTCGGTATTGCCGGCAGTTGCACACTGGGTGACTATGTTGTGCTCGGCGGTCAGGTCGGTTTAGCCGACCACTTAAATGTTGGCAGCGGTGCTCAAATTGCCGCGCAATCCGGCGTGATGCGTGATGTTGAAGCCGGAGCGGTAGTCATGGGTAGTCCGTGTGTGCCGTTCAAAGACTTTATGCGCCAAGTATCGTTTTTGCAAAAAAATTCTAAAAAATAGAGGAAAAGATGGCAGAAAATAAAATTTATAACATTGATGAAATTATGAAGATGTTGCCGCACCGCTATCCGTTTTTGCTGGTGGACAGATTGGAAGTGGAAGTGCCGGGCGAAAAGGGTGTTGGCTTGAAAAATTTGACCATGAACGAGTTATTTTTCCAAGGGCATTTTCCGGGTAATCCGATTATGCCGGGGGTGTTGCAGATTGAGGCAATGGCACAAACCGCCGGTTGCGTAGTGATGAGTGCTAACGAAAATTACGCCGATAAAAAGTGCAGTGTTCTGTTTATGGCAGTTGACGGCGTTAAGTTTCGCAAGCCGGTTCGTCCGGGCGACCAACTGAAGATGTATGTTGAGAAAATCAAAATGCATCGCAATATTTTCGTATTCCATGGTGTAGGTAAAGTTGATGACCAAGTGGTGTCGGAAGCAGATTTAACCGCCATGATTGTTGAAGAATAATTTTCTTTTCTAAAAATCAAACCAACTTGAAGCCATAGGTTTTGCCTTTGGCTTCTTTTTTGGTTTGTAAAGCGGAAAAAATAATTGAAAAATCTTGTACGATAGCGTAATGATAAATATTATCAAGATTTAAGGAAAAACATAAGTTGACGAAGAAATATTATATCAAAACTTTCGGTTGCCAGATGAATGTGTATGATTCATCACGAATTGCCGATATGCTGAAAAAAGAAGGATACGCAGAAACTCTTAAGCAGGCTGAAGCAGACATTGTGCTGTTTAATACCTGCCATATCAGAGAAAAAGCGGCAGAAAAATTGTTTTCTGATTTGGGGCGGGCAAAGTTGATTGCCGACGAGCGTTTCGAGAACGGCAAGCGCACCATTATCGGTGTTGTCGGTTGTGTGGTGCAAGCCGAAGATGAACAAATTATCAAACGCGCACCGTATGTCGATTTTGCCGTGGGGCCGCAAATGTATTTTCGCATTCCGGAAATTTTGCGCCAAATTGAAAAGAAAAAAGATTATGAAAGTGTTATAGATACCGATTTTCCGGCGATAAATAAGTTTGACTTTCTGCCGGAAAACAAATCTCAGGGCGCTTGCTCCTATTTGGCGGTGCAAGAAGGGTGTAACAATTTCTGCACTTATTGCGTGGTGCCATATACCCGCGGTGCGGAATATTCGCGCTCGGTCGCCGATGTGTTGACCGAAGCCAAACGGCTGATTGCCGGCGGCACATTGGAAATTAATTTATTGGGGCAAAACGTTAATTCTTATCATGGCGAAGATGAAAGCGGAAAGGAACGTGATTTAGCCTATTTATTGCATAAAATGGCTGAACTTGACGGGTTGAAAAGATTGCGTTACACCACTTCTTATCCGGCAGATATGACCGATGACTTGATTACCTGCCATAAAGATATCGATATTTTAATGCCGTATTTGCATCTTCCGGTACAATCCGGTTCCGATAAAATTTTAAAAGCGATGAACCGCCGCCACAGCCGTTCCGATTATTTACGGATAATCGAAAAACTTTACGCGGCAAATTCCAAGCTGAAAATGTCGTCCGATTTTATTGTCGGTTTTCCGGGCGAAACCGACGAAGATTTTGCCCAAACGCTTGATGTTGTTAACAAGGTAAAATATATTCAGGCATTTTCTTTCAAATACAGTCGCCGCCCGGGGACTCCTGCCGCCGTTATGGAAAATCAGGTGGAGGAAAAAGTCAAAAAAGAGCGCTTGGAAATTTTACAGACGTTGCTGTTTGACTATCAGACCAAATTCAACGAATCGTGCGTTGGCAAAACAATGCCGGTGCTGTTTGAGCAAAAAGGACGGCATAAAGGACAGCTAATCGGGCGCACTCCGTATATGCAAAACTTGCATATTGAAACAAAAGATGATAACATGAACAAAATTGTAGATGTGGTTGTTTGTGAGGCAACAACAAATTCGTTAAGCGGAAAGGAGTTGTAAAAATGGCAGAAGTCGGGTTTGAACTTTTTAATAATCAATTGATGCAACAGTTGGTGGGCGAAGCCGATGCAAATTTGCGGCTGATTGAAAAAATGCTCAATGTCGAAATTTTGAGCTTTGGTAACCAGATGACCATTAAAGGGGCAACAAGTGATGTGGAAAATGCAAAGGCGGCGATTGAGATTTTATATAATAAGGCCAGCAAAGGCTTGAATATTGGTGAACAAGAGGTCAAAGCGGCAGTACGAATGAGCGGTGATAATCACCATAGCGAAAGCGAAAAGCAAGAAATGAACGATATTGTGCTCAAGACCAAGAAACGCTACATTTATCCGCGTTCAGCCATGCAAGCCAAATATATCCAAGAAATGATGAAAAATGAATTGGTATTCGGCTTAGGACCGGCCGGAACCGGTAAAACCTATTTGGCAGTGGCATTGGCAGTGGCGATGATGCTTGAGGGGGCGATTGATAAGATTATTTTATCACGTCCGGCGGTGGAAGCCGGTGAAAACTTAGGCTTCTTACCCGGCGATTTGAAGGAAAAAGTCGATCCGTATCTGCGCCCGCTTTATGATGCGCTTTACGAGATGCTACCGGCAGAAATGGTTGATAAAAAACTGGCGCTCGGCGAAATAGAGATTGCTCCGTTAGCTTTTATGCGCGGGCGCACACTTGCTAATTCGTTTATCATTTTGGACGAAGCGCAAAATACTACCCCGATGCAGATGAAAATGTTTTTAACCCGTTTGGGCGAAAATTCGCGTATGGTAGTTAATGGCGATTTAAGTCAGGTAGATTTACCGCGCGGTGTTGTTTCCGGTTTGCGCGATGCTTTGGATACATTGAAAAACGTTGATAATATCTCATCAGTTACCTTTGGTGCCAACGATGTGGTTCGCCACGGTTTGGTAGCAAAAATCGTTCAAGCTTATGAAGAAAGAAACAAACAACGGTCGGAAAATGACTAAAATTGAAGTAAATACGGATATTACTGATGAGCGTTGGCAAAGCAGTATCGCTAATATTACCGAGGTAATCGAAAAAGTAAAAAACGCGACCTTTGCGTATGTGGCAGAGCATGAAAATTTACCGATTTTGCAAACCGATAAACCGCTTGTTATCAGCCTGTGTCTCAGTGATAATGCTACGGTTCACGAGTTAAACCGAGATTTTCGCGGTATGGACAAACCGACTAACGTGCTGACTTTTGCTAACATAGATTCCGATAGTTTTACCTTGGCCGATGATTGCTTTGATGAAATAGATTTAGGAAGCATTATTTTGGCTTACGAAACAATGACGCGTGAGGCAGACATTGAAAACATCAGCTTGGAAGCCCATTTTTGTCATCTGCTGACTCACGGATTTTTGCACATTATAGGTTATGACCATATCAAAGAAGATGAAGCAGAGCAAATGGAAGGTTTGGAGGTGGCAATTTTGCAAACCATGCAAATTGCCAATCCTTATGCGGAAGATGAAGTTGAGTAGAAAAACACAAAAAATATTTGATTTTTTCAGCACCAAACGTAAAACATTGGCGCTTATTTCCGGTTTATTGCTTGCAACAGCTCTGCCACCGTTTTACCAGTTTTGGGCGGTTCCGGTTGCTTTTTCGCTTGCCATGTGGTTGTGTATGCAAACGCAAAGAGCGCGCCATTTGGCCGGCATAGGTTATTGGTTCGGCTTCGGTTATTTTGCCGCCGGATTTTATTGGATTGGCAATGCTTTACTGATAGATATTGCAACGACGGGAATTTTATATCCTTTAGTATTATTTTTAAATGGTGCTGTTTTCGGCTTATTTACCATTTTGCCGTTTATGATTACCCGTCGCGGTCGCAATTTGGCGGCTAAAATGGTTCTGTTTACGGCCATGTGGTTTTTCTGCACCGAATGGTTGCGCAGTTTCATCTTTACCGGTTTTCCGTGGAATCCCGTCAGTTCGGTCTTGGCTTTCCGACCGGCATTGTTGCAAACTTTGGCTTGGTGGGGAACTTACGGGTTGTCAATGGTCGTGATATTGGTGGCATTTTTACCGGTAATGTGGCTCTTAAATCCGAGTAAAAAGCGTTTGATATGGATAGCGGCATCTTTCGGTATTTTCGGGTTTCTTTGGGAATACGGCGCTTATGTTCTGGCACATATAGACCAAAATACCGACGGTGATGAAATAATGGTTCGTTTGGTGCAACCTTCCATTCCGCAGAGTTTGAAATGGAGCAGGGAGGCTGCTGAAGATAACCTTAAAAGTTATATGGACTTAAGCACCGAAAAAGATAATCACCACATAGATTTTACCTTTTGGGGCGAAACAGCTTCTCCGTTTGATTTAACCCACGATGAAATCCACCGTGGTAAACTCTGGCGCGCCGTGCCGAAACACGGATATCTGATTACCGGCTTATTGCGCTACGATATTACTCCTGATGGCTATATTCCATACAACTCCCTAGCGGTAATCAACCGCCGCACTCAAGTTCTTAATTTATATGATAAAGCGCACTTAGTCCCGTTCGGGGAGTATATCCCGTTCCGCGAATATTTGCCGGATTGGGTTCATCCGCTTACCAACACTATCGCTGAATTTGGTCAGGGAAGGCAGTTCAAAACCATTACCATTGACGGCTATCCGGAATTTGCCCCGCTTATTTGTTATGAGGTAATTTTTTCCGATGATGTGGTGCGCAAAGGCGATAAACCGCTATGGGCTGTAGTGCTTACCAACGACGGTTGGTACGGTATGAGCGCCGGTCCGTATCAACATTTGGTAGCGGCACAAATGCGAGCGGTGGAAGAAGGGATGACCGTTGTGCGTAGTGCCAACAGCGGTATCAGTGCCGTTATTACTCCTTACGGCGAAATGCCGGCTAAAATTGCTCTTGGCGAACGCGGATTTGAAGATGTGGCAGTCAAACTCAGCTTGGCGCATCGCACTTTGTTTGGAGAATACGGTAATGCAATTCCGATTATGATGGCATTCAGCTTAATGTTTATTGCTTGGCTGATAAATAAATGTCATCAGTTAAAACTGAAAATGTATATGAGCAAAAAAATAGCCAAATACAGTCCTCAACCTAAACCGGTAAAGAAAAGCAAGACAACAAGCAAGCCGGTTCGTAAATTCGGAAAAGCAAAGAAAAAAACACCGACACGCAAAAGAAACACGGCGAAAAAATAAGATTATCCGACCGGCATTTTGGAAGTTATTTCGGCACAAATTCGTGTCGGACGATGGGTAGCCAAACTCAAAAAAATCAGCTTAACTTCAATCTCGGCCAATATTTCATCGCCACGGCAAATCCGTTGCTTCATTACCGCGCTGGCACTCCCCATTTCCGTTACTTTGCAGGCAACAACCAAAGCATCGTCCAAAACGGCCGATTTCAAATATTCAATGTGGCACGAACGCACCACAAATCCGGCCTGTTGCTCAGCTAAAATTTTTTGCTGATTGATACCCAAAGCGCGCAAAAACTCGCTCCGCGCCCGCTCGGCAAATTTCAGGTAATTAGCGTAATAAACAATCCCTCCGGCATCGGTATCTTCATAATACACTCGCACCGGAAAGTAAAAAACGCCGTCTTCTAAAATTCCTTTTGCCGGTAAAATATTTGCCATTACTCATCTCCCAAAGCGTCTAACAATTCATACTGCTTCACTTGCTTTGCCGGCATTTTCATACCCAGATATTTATAGCCGAGTTGCGAAATAATACGCCCGCGCGGGGTACGTTGCAAAAAACCGAGTTTGAGTAAAAACGGCTCCACCACTTCCTCAATGGTATCGCGCTCTTCCGACAGCGCCGCCGCCAGGGTATCAGCCCCCACCGGACCGCCGCCGTAATTTTTAGCAATGCAGGTTAAGTAGCGTCGGTCAAAATTATCCAAGCCGAAACCGTCAACATCAAGACGCTTTAACGCCATATCCGAAAGTTGGGAATTGATGATTTTTTCCGCCGAAACGGCACCGAAATCGCGTACTCTGCGTAACAGCCTGCCGGCGATTCGCGGCGTACCGCGACTGCGTTTGGCAATCTCCATCGCTCCGTCTTCGGAGATATTCAAGTCGAGCAATTTGGCACCGCGCAATACGATTTTCTTGAGTTCTTCATCGCTGTAAAAATCTAATCGAAGCGGAATCCCAAAGCGATCACGGAGCGGATTAGACAGCAACCCCGAACGGGTGGTCGCTCCAATCAAAGTGAACGGTTGTAAATCGATTCGCACCGAGCGCGCCGACGGACCTTCGCCAATAATTAAATCCAACTGAAAATCTTCCATTGCCGAATACAACACTTCTTCAATTGCCGGATTCAAGCGGTGAATTTCATCAATAAACAGCACATCGTTGCGCTCCAAATTAGTCAAAATCGCCGCCAAATCTCCCGACTTTGAAATCATCGGCGCCGAAGTTGCCCGAAACCCAACACCTAACTCTTTCGCCACAATGGAAGCAAGCGTTGTTTTGCCCAACCCCGGAGGACCAAACAACAACACATGGTCAAGCGCTTCTCCCCTTTGTTTAGCCGCTTCGATAAACACCTTCAAATTGTCGCAAACTTCGCGTTGTCCCACAAAGTCGGCCAGCGAATTCGGGCGCAAATTGATAGGATTAGCCTGATTATTCTCATCTTCCGGTTGTGTCTGCGGACTTACTATACGTGCATCTTCTTTCATTTTCAGTAATCCTTATTGGCAAATTCTTTGAGCGCCAAACGAATGAGCGTTGGCACATTGGCATCGGCATTTTCCGCCATAACTTTGCTCACGGCGCGATACGCTTCCAAGCGCTGATAGCCCAAATTGACCAATGCCGAAATCACATCTTCGCTTTTAGAATAATCGGCACTTGCCGCCGGCATAGCAGGTGCGGCGGCAACCGCTTCGGCAGCACTGCCGGTAATATTTCCCGCTGGAATGGTTACAATCTTGTTCTTTAGCTCCGCTACGATGCGCGCCGCTAACTTCGGTCCCACACCGGAAGCGCGGCAAAACGAGGCACTGTCCTGCGCACCGATGGCTTGCGAAAGTTGGCTTGGTGTCAGCACCGAAAGAATGCTCAACCCCACTTTTGCACCCACACCTTGCACTTTGGTCAAGGTATTGAACCACTCCTTTTCCCAAACGTCGGCAAAACCGAACAGCGCCATACTGTCTTCGCGCACAATCATCTCCGTCAATAGCGATGCTTCACTGCCCACAGCTAATTTGCCCAAAGTTTTAGCCGAAGCCGATACTAAATAACCCACACCGCCGACATCGATGATGCAATAATCTTCGCCCAGCGTATCTATAATTCCCCGTAATTTTGCTATCATTTTATATCCTTTGTTAGCTTAAAATTACACAAATATAAGCATTGGCGCAAGTGTTTTATGTGGCTTATGCAAGCTAATACATCACTTTGCTCAAATACAACCCGCAGGCCGGCGCACTGATGCCGGCTTTTGTGCGGTCTTTGGCTTCCAAAATGCGCTTTACATCTTCCGGTTGCAACTTACCGCTTCCCACTTCCGCCAGCGTGCCGACCATATTGCGCACCTGATGGTAAATAAACGAGCGCGCCTCAACGGTGAAAATAATCTCATCTCCAACCACAGCTATATCGAGCTTATCGAGTGTCTTAATCGGCGACAGCGCCTGACACCCTGCCCCGCGAAACGAGCTGAAATCATGATTACCGAGCAAATATTGCGCCCCTTGCCGCATTGCTTCAACATCAAGTGCCGGAAACGGCAAACGCCACACCCGATTTACTCTTAAGGGTGTCGGCCCGCGCCGATTTAGCAACCGATAAATATATCCCCGTCCTTTTGCAGAAAAACGAGCGTGAAAATTCTCATCAACACATTCGCAGTCGAGCACTCCGACCGGTGCCTGCAATTCTCGCAACAAAGCATTCAAACTTTCTTGCATTTTGAAAGCCGACAAATCGGTTTCCAAATCAAAATGCGCCACTTGCCCCAAAGCATGCACACCGGCGTCGGTTCTGCCGGCTCCGAAAACTTCGGCTTGCCGGTGCGAAAAGCCCTCTATGGCTTTTTCTAAAAATTCCTGCACGCTCGGTCCGTCTTTTTGCTTTTGCCAACCGACCAAATTTGTTCCGTCATATTCTACCGTAATTTTGTAGCGCATTTTTTACTTTCCGTTCACTTTAACATCATCTAAAATTACCAAATCAGCCGCCAAATCAGCATAATCAATATCATCTTCAATTTGTGCCGCACATTGAATAAGGAAAAATTCGCTATACCACGCAAGCAGTTCCTTACTTTTTTCCAATCCGTCTTTCCACACTTTGAAAACCACAAAATCCGGCTCACATTCACTAATCAGCATCGCCTCATGCCGCCGATTACGACTAACCACACCCAAAACGGCCTTTGGTGCTTTTTTCTGCACTTCTTTTATAATTTTTTGCGGTTTTTCATCTTTAGATGCATCAGTAATGATACCGTCCGCCTGATATTGAGTATATAATTGCAGAGCACTTTCGCCTTCAAACAGCACCAATTTTTCTTGTTGATGCGCCTTTTCTATAAATTCCGCGGCAAAGTTATCCCGCACATTTTCCGACAGCAAAAAGCACGAAAATCGCTCGTTAGCGAGCAATTTAAAATTTTCTTGCGTAATTCTGATGATAAAGTTTTGCATTTTGAATATCTTTATGTTACCACTATATTTAATAGGACGATTATACAACAATTTTTGATAAAAGGAAGTTTTTTTATTATGGATGCGCAAAAATTAGAAAAAAGCACAGAATCATTGAATCGCTTAAGCCAAGCTGTCGATGAGTTGATTGGGGTTATACATAAACAACGGCATGAATTTCAGGCTGCACTAGATGCTGAAAAAAATAATACTTCTGCCGCAAATCAAAAAGTTGCAACTTTAGAGCAACAAGTTCAAGAGTTGCAAAGCGCTAAAGAAAAGTTGGCGGCCGATTTAAATGCGGCTCAGAATGATACCACAAGCGAAGAAAAAATCAAAGAATTGCAAAGTTTGGCCGATTCGCGTGCTGAAAAAATAAACGGTTTGCAAACCGAAGTGCAAAATTTAAATACGGCACTGGCAAATCGGAAAACGCAACTGGAAGAAAGCGAAAAACAGAAAAATGCACTTGAACAACAATTAGCTGAAGCAAATAATAAGGTTGTAGCATTAGAGCAGGCTAAGGCGTCCGATAGTTCGGCAACTGCGGATTTGCAAAATCGTCTGAATGCGGTTGCAAATGAAAAAAATGAGTTGGCTCAAAAGATAGAACAAATGCAACAAACCATTACACAAACAACCGACGACATTGACAATGTTGTCGCCAGATTAGAAAAGGTATTGCAAGAAAATGGGGCAAGTAACAATAACGATTGATAAGCGCGAATATGCCATTGTTTGCGAAGACGGACAAGAAGAGCATATCGTTAAGCTTTCCAAAATTTTAGATGAGCGCGCGCAGCAGGTAACCGGCGGTTCAAGGTCGATAAATGAGAATTTGATGTTGGCTTTGGTGGGCTTAACTTTGGCCGATGAACTGCAAGATATCAAAGATGGTCTGTTTTGTATTCGTCCTGAAGATATTGCTAAAGACGATGCCGCCTTGGCGCAAAGTATTGATGCCCAAACCGCCAAGATTACCAATCTGATTAAAGATATAAAATAACAAATAGGAAAGTTTAAGATGTTTTCGGAAAAATGGAATTATCGTTTCATGGAGTTGGCGGAATTGGTCGCCACTTGGTCGAAAGACCCGTCAACCAAAACCGGAGCCGTTGTGGTGGGACCGGATAAGGAAATTCGTGCCACCGGTTATAACGGCTTGGTGCGTGGTGTGAACGATGACGTGGCAGAACGCATGGAACGCCCGACTAAATACGATTTTTTTGAGCACGCCGAGCGCAACGCTATTTTTAATGCTTGCCTGACCGGTACCAAGTTGAAAGGTTGCACCATTTTTTGCACTCTGACACCTTGCACCGATTGTGCCAGAGCCATTATTCAAGCCGGCATTAAAGAAGTTGTTACTTATGAATATAAAATAAGTGATAACGATCCGAAAAACACTTGGCGAGACAAACTGAACTATTCGGCAGAGATGTTTAAAGAAGCCGGCGTTACCTACATTACGCTACCTAAAAAATAAGACTTAAATAAATACGTTTTTGGGACTTTAAATTCAACCAACAAAGTATATATAACTGGCAATTACCGGTTGGTATATAGTTTTAGGAGATTTAGGAATGAAAATTCTCATTGCGGACGATCATGCACTTTTCAGAGACGGTTTGGCGCTGAGATTGGAACAAATAGCGCCCGATGCGATTATTTTACAAGCCTCTAACTATGCGCAAATTTTCAAAATAATCAAAAACGATACCGATATCGCCATCATCATTTTAGATATTGAAATGCAAGATATGCCGTGGCTTGAGGCCTTACAGGATATGCGAAAATTATTACCTAAGACAGCGATAGTGGTAGTTTCGGCTTCCGAAGACGGACGCACGATTCGCACGGTGATGTCAACCGGCGTTAAAGGATATATTCCCAAACGTTCGGATATCAAAGTTTTTGACAATGCGTTGAAGTTAATTTTGGATGGCGGCACCTACGTTCCCCCGATTTTGATAAACAATCCGCCGATTAACAATTTAAGCACCAAAAGCACTGGTCTGAAAACTCTGACCAATCGTCAGTCGCAAGTTCTGGATTTAATTGCTCAAGGTAAATCGAATAAGCAAATCGCTTACGATATGGGGGTTTCGGAATCAACGGTAAAGTTGCACATAAACGCTTTATTGCGCTCGCTTCACGTCAGCAATCGCACTCAAGCGGTGGTAACAGCACAAAAATTAGGAATTATTTGAAATAAACAATAGTGGCACAAGCATCACTTCTTTATTTCTCAAACAGATTTAACGAAAAATTAGATATTTTAATATACCTTAAAATCAAATCTGTTTGAGGAGTAAAACAAAATGAAAAAATATCTGTTGTGCGCCGTTAGCGCTTTGGTTGTTTCCGCCGGTGCGGCAAATGCCGGCGAATATATGCCTTATGTGGGGTTTGATTATGTTAATATGACGCCTAATGTTGGCGATAACTATCCGGATAATTACGATATCGGTAATATCAATGCCGGTGTTAAATTGACGGACTTAGGTGCGTTGGAATTGTTTGCCGAGCGTTCCATGCGCGAAAAGAAAAACGGAGCTTCCGGCATAGCTCGCGGACGCCTTTACGGTTATGGTGCCGATGTGTTGATTAACGGTTGGAATTTTAATGAAGGTGCTATTTTAGGCTCAGTCGGCTATGGACGTATTTCAACCAAATTAAAGCATAATGGTGTGACGGAAAAAGATACGGCAAATGCTTTGCGCTTGGGTATGGGCGGCGAGCTCAATCCTACGCCGGAATGGGGCTTGCGTGCCATGTTCCGCTATTCTTTAGCCAGTGGCGATAATTTTCCTAATGCCAAGGAGTTCAGTTTAGGTGCCAGATACTATTTCTATTAAAACCCATAAATAAACAAAGAAAAACGCTGACAGCAATGTTGGCGTTTTTTTGTAAATCCTTACTTGACAAATTGGCGAAAAAAGATTAGATTGCTTACGATTGCCTACAATTATAGTAATTATGATGTTGATTATTGGTTAGCAAATTGAGCGTTTGTTCAAAGTTGTTAATACGAAAATTAGCGGAAGAATGAAATATTGAAAGCGACCAGGTTATCTGTTTCTTGTTCCCCTGATAACTTTAACAATTTGACGCCGACGGAGAACCGGCGGGCCATTAAAGAAATAATAATATGGCTACAAACAAAAAACTTAAAGAGCTTAAGATTGCTCTGCAGATTATTTTTATCTGCAATCCCTTCTCAATGTGTTTATTTAATCTTGTTGCTCCGGCAAAAGCAGCGGCGTTTGCTCACAAAAAAGAGTTTTCTCCGCTGATGGCTGATGTCTACGGATTTTGGAGCTACTGGTTACCATGGCACTGGAAAAAACATTGGATAGCGTATGAGGTATTGGCTGATTATCCCGTCGAAGACCAGTGCCGCTATTTTCTGGAATGTTCTAAAACTCCCGAAACGTTGGGTAAAATGTCTGAAAAGGCGCAAGACATCTTGTGGTCTGTGATTACTGCTTATCCAAAAACCAGAGGAACTTATTCGCGTCAGAATACCGCTGACACAGTATGGTGTAAGAACAGAATGCTTTTCAATTCTTCTGATGTGCTTCCTATTTTTGCCAAAGCTCCGGTCAAACTGAAAGACGAACAGGTTAAATATCTGTTGGAAAATAAAAAATTTGAAGTTTTTCAACAGTATTTGAGCAGAGGAGCCATTCGTTACGAACAGGTCAAGATGCTGGTTCATGCTGCAGTTTATGCTCACCCGACATTGCCGCTCTACAAGCCGCAGGTTGGTGATGGCGGTCTTGAAAGCGGTACTGCTCATTCCTACACCGAGGCGGAAATTCGTGCGATTGAGCGCAGTTACCAAGCCGATCAGCAGATATTTCTGGAAATTCTGATAAATTACGTGAAACGACACGGCGTCAAAACAGAAATTTTTGCCTACGTTGATGGTTTTTCGGCAGGTGAAAGAGTATATGATGTTAGACAGGCGTTAAGTTCGGCATTGAAAGTGCATGAACAGTGCGTCTTTACCTCATCGCATCAAGATGATGAACGGCTTGAAGAATGGCAAACATTCTGCCAAAACACACCTGAGATATGCGTTGAAGCACAAATGCGTATGAGCTTAAAGCAGTATGATGTGTATCATAGCACGGGGCATATTTTGCAGGCTGAAGCGATTGCATATTTTATTCGCAAAGGCAATATTGATATATGTCGCAAAATTTTTGTTAACGAGCCGGAAAACGGTTTTATCAACGAAGAAATTGCCCACCTTATCCATGCCAATAACGAAGTGCAAGCTCTGTTTTATCAGGTATTAAAAGAATTGCATGAGAAAAGTAACTTCTAAATAACAAGAAAATGAACAAAGTAAAGTTTATTACCACGGTCGGCGACACCGTTCGCATTGATTTATGGATGCTTGAAAAAGCAGAAGTGGAGAAGAAGGCTGAAAAACACTTTGGCAAAAAAGTAACGGCGATTGCCGGTATGTATGGTAGCGGTCATGTTGGTGCCGGTTGGCAATTTCGTGATGCAATTACAGACAAAGTGCTTGGTTATCTTTCTTTAAGTGTCGGAAAGTTTCATCGCCAGAGCGATTATGAATACGGTATTAACGTGTTTGTCCCTTTATGCGAGCTATGGACCACTCTTCCTCACGGAAAAATTCGTTTCTGCGATGGAAAGATTGAATTAAATTTTGGTTTGCCTTGACGGCAAACCTTTTTTTTTATATACATAACAAGCAGATAAATCAAGCAGATAAATTAAGGAGGTCTGATGGATTTTCTAGGAGATATTTTAGGCTATATGGCCGGTATTTGCACCGCAATATGCTTTTTACCGCAAACCATAAGCACCATACGCTCACACAATGTTAACGGATTATCTTTGCTGAGCTACAGTATCTATGCCCTCGGTATGCTTTGTTGGATTCTTTACGGCTTACATCTGACTGCCTTGCCTATGATTATATTTAATACTCCGGCACTGTTTTTTGCCCTGATAATTATTTATCAGATTATTCGTTATAAAGGTAAAGTAAAATGAAAATATTAGCATTTGACATCGGCGGCACCAAAATTGCTTATGCAGTAGTTGATGAAAATGGCGTATTGCAAACCGAAATAATAACCAAGCCGACACCGCACAGCAGTTTTGATATTGCTTGTCTGGTAGCAGAAGTTGCTGCGTCTTATGAAGTTGATAAGTTGGCTGTTGCCACCGCCGGCGTGGTTAAGGATAACAGGCTGACAGGTAAGCCGATAAATCTGCCGGAAGGTTACGAAAATATTGATTTTAATGCCATAAGCGGTCTGCCGTGCATAATGGAAAACGATGCCAATGCCGCGGCTTGGGCGGAGTATAAAGTCGGAGCTTTGCAAGGGTGTAATAATTGCGCCATGCTGACTCTTGGTACAGGTGTCGGTTGCGGTTTGATAATAAACGGTGAAGTATATCGCGGTGCCACCGGTGCATCGGGCGAAGTGCGCTTTAAAGTGGCCGGCGGAGATTTGGCTGAATTGGCACAAAAAAGCGGTTGCTTTGAGAGTGATTGTTTCAAAATCAAAGCCAAAGCTGATGAGGGCGATGTTTCTGCCAAACAGTCGTTGCAACTGTGGCAAGATGAGCTGGCTAAAGCCTTGGTATCAATGCAAGAAATTTTGGATTTGGAGGCGTTTGCGCTTTCCGGCAGTCTGGCAAAAATTGTTGATTATTCGGTAGTGGAAAATGCCGTGCGTCAGAAGATATGGCAGCCTAAAGTTCGGATTTTGCCGGCACAAACCGGTTCCGATGCCTGTTTGATCGGTGCCGCTTTATTGTGGAGCAAAAAATAATGGTTAAGTTGCGCATTATCGGGATTATGACCGGCAATTCGATGGACGCCATAGACTTGGTTTTAACCGAATTTGAGGGCGATAAAATGCGCGATATTTGTGCCTATAGCGAACCATACAGTGTGGCGCAAAAACAACAAATAGATGATTTAAGACATCGTGCGGCTGAGCAAAAACTGACCAAACGGCAGTTGGTAAATGACCGCAAATTTATTGCAATTCATTGGCAATATATTGAGGGAATTGCCAATGCCGTTAACACAATGTGTGATAAATTCGGACTGCAAAAAAAGAAGATTGACGCCATCGGTTTTCATGGTAAAACCCTTGACCACTATCCGCCGTCTATGGCAAAAATTCACGGCGATAAACCTTTTACCACTCAGATGGGGTCGGCGCAACTGTTGGCGAATTTGACCGGCATTCCGGTAATTAACGATTTTCGCTCGGCTTTGGTGCAACATGGTTTTGAGGGAGCACCGCTGGCCGGTCCGCATAATGCTCATGTGGCACTTACCGAGGGCGACGGATGCTATTTTAACGCCGGTAATACCGGTAATTTGGCATGGATAAAAGATGGTATTTTGCAAATCAGTTACGATGTCGGCCCATTCAATGAATATATCGACCAATATATTTTGCAGGTTAAAGGCGAGGCGATGGATATTGACGGAGCTCACGGCAAAAAGGGCAAACTATTGCCGGAACTATTACAAAAATCCTTTGATTTATGCCGTGAATATTACGAATTATTACCGCCTAAATCGGGCGATCCGAGTTATTATCACACTCCTGAATTGCTAAACCATATTAAGCAAAATTATAAAGAAGAAAAATTTAACGATGTGGTGCATACGCTTGAATATTTTGCGGCTTATGTTGCGGCTTACGGTTTGGCACAAACGCCGGAAAATATTGAATTAACACCTCGTTTTATTTTGTTTGGCGGTGGTTGGAAAAATCCGGTGGTAATGAAAAGTTTTAAAGATTTGCTTAGCAAAGAAGTTAATGTTTTGCCTGAACATGAGGAAATATTTGCGGCTTTACGCCAACGCTTAGGCAAAAAGCCGGAGATAAAATATTCCGAATTCGGTAACTATATGGAAGCTCGCCTGATGGCCGATCTGGCACGTTATTTTATAGAACAAAAAACTTGGGAATTACCGGAGTTAAAAGGAAAAGAGCTAGTGCTCGGAAATGCTCGTTTTCCGTTCACCGGTGCAGTTGATGATTTTTTGAGTGCCGCTGCTCGCGGTTGGTAATAGCTAGCGTATCGACTATTTTTTATCTTCGCTATCTTTTTTAGATTTAAGCTGTCCGCAGGCGGCAAGAATATCTTGCCCTCTGGCCACGCGCACCGGTGCGGCAAAACCGGCATTTTCCAATTCGCGTGCAAAGGCTTTCACTTGAGCATTACCGCTCGGCTTAAAAGCGCACCCCGGCCACGGATTAAACGGAATCAGATTAAAACTGGCGCGAAGTCCATATTTCTTCATCAGCGTAATCAACTGATGCGCACAATCAAGCGAATCATTTACTTTATCTAAAAGCAAATATTCAAAAGTAATATAGCGGCTGCCGTCTTCTTCCTGATATTCCTGACAAGCTTTCAACACTTCTTCCAACGGGTAGCGATTGTTAATCGGCATAATCTGTGAACGCAATTCATTGTTAGGTGCATGCAAAGATATCGCTAACCGCACACCGGTTTTTTGCAATGCCTCTACAATGCGCGGCGCAATCCCCGATGTGGACATCGTTATACGTCGGCGCGAAATGGCAATGCCGTCGCCATCGGTTAAAATATTGAGTGCTTTTATCACATTTTCCATATTATGTAGCGGCTCTCCCATTCCCATCACCACAATGTTGGAAAGATAGCGTGTTTCATTGGTGGGACTCGGCCACTCGCCATAAGTATCGCGCGCCACCATAAACTGGCTGACAATTTCTCCGGCGGTCAAATTACGGGTTAATTTTTGACTGCCGGTATGGCAAAACTTACACCCTACGGCACATCCTACTTGGGTAGAAATACACACCGCACCGCGGTCGCTCTCCGGAATATAAACCATTTCCACCCTCTGACCATCGGCAAATTCCAAGAGCCATTTGCGCGTTTTATCACTCGAGAGTTGTTCGGTAACGATTTTCGGACGTGTAATCGTAAAGTTTTCCTTTAACTTTTCCCGCAAAACTTTTGACAGGTTGCTCATTTTTTCAAAATCGGTTTCTCCAAAATAATAGAGCCATTGCCAGAGCTGTTTAGCGCGAAAAGGCTTTTCACCGATATCGGTTAAAGCCTTTTGCAACTCGTCTTTAGAAAGACCGATTAACTCAATTTTATCCATAGATTATCTTTTGCATTTTGCCGTAATGGCATTATACGCCGAAGTGAATCCTTTTAAGGAATAAGTATCTTTAGTAACAGTACCGCGGCTCGATGTTCCGTCAACAATCATACGGCTTCCGCGTTTCATTTCGGCGATTAAGTTCTTATCTTCGGTATTGCTGACCATCCAAGCCTTATCCCCTTCGGTAAAGGTGTTCTTAAATGTCTTATTCCCGATTTTAACCGTCATCGGTGCGCCCGATTTGAAGGTATATCCTGCCATAAAGCTGACTTCATCAAACGATTTTTCTGCCGGTCTGTGGGTAATGATAACGAAAATATCACCGCGTTTGGTATATTTTCCTTCATCTTTTTTCGGCGTTGATGACATATAGCAAATCAAATTGCCGCTTTCATTATATGTCCAAGCGGTCCAATCGCCGTATTCGCCCAAAACCTGCGGTTGCGCAGCTTCTGCAGCAGAAACCGTTGCGATAGTCAAAACCCCGATTAAGCTTAAAAATTTAAACATTTCTGTCCCCTTTTAAATTAATTTACTTGGATTTTACTAAAAAATTATATATAAACAGTTAATAAAATTTAAAATAAGGAAGTTTTTTAAAGATGATGAGATCTGAATATTTGGATATGACGCCGATTTTGCGTTCAAAAAATATTCTTAAATTGTTTTCAGCCGTAGAAGAACACGGTGGCACGTTGCGCTTTGTCGGCGGTGCCGTGCGTGATACATTGGCCGGATTAAGCGGATTTGATCTGGACTTGGCAACCGATCTGACACCTGATGAATTGGTGGAAGCATGCCAAGATTTTCGCTTAAAAACAGTGCCGGTAGGCCTAAAGTTCGGCACCACCGGTGTCGTAATAGATAACCAAGTCTTACAGGTTTCCTCTCTCAAACGTCGCATTAAAAAAGGTCGCCATCAAGAAGAAGTTTTTACCGATGACTGGAGCGCCGATGCCGCCACTCGCGACCTGACCATTAACGCTGTTTATGCCGACAGCAAAGGCAATGTGTTTGACTATTATAACGGTATTGATGACTTGGAGCATGGTGTGGTGCGCTTTATCGGTAATGCCGAAGAACGGATTAAAGAAGATCCGCTGCGGATTATGCGTTTTTTCCGTTTCTATTCCAAATTCGGCAAAGCTCCTATTGATAAAGAAAGTTTTGATGCTTGTATCAAATTGAAAGATGAGTTGCGCAAGGTGGCGATAGAGCAGGTGCGCGATGAACTCTTTAAGCTGTTGGTTACCCCTAATGTTACCGCCACTATGCGCCTGATTTACGATAATGATATTCTCGGTTATTTCTTGCCGCAGTCGAAACACCTTGACGAGTTGGAGCAACTGACAAAGGTAGTGGCAGATGCGCAATATGAGGGCAATTTTTTGCGCCGTTTGTTTGTGCTGTATCAACCGAATGTTGCTCAAGCCGAAAATATAGCCAACAATCTTCGTTTTACCAAAAAGCAAAAAGAAGTATTTATAAGTTGGGCAAAAATCTCGCTTGATGTTGATATGGCGGCATCAAAACATGAGCGGCTGAAGTTTATATACCGCTATGGCAAACAATTTACCATTGATAAAATCTTGCTTTTTGCGGCAATCCATCAAGTAAATATAACCGTATTACCGGCGGTTTTGAAAGAAATTGAAAACACCGTTGTTCCCATTTTCCCGCTGCGTGGTCGCGATTTAATCGGTCGCATCGGTAACGGCGAACAGGTCGGTCGTGTGCTTGCCAAGCTTGAACAACAATGGATAGATAGCGGATTTACTTCAACCCGCGATGAATTGTTACGCGCATTATAGAATCTTATTCCTCAACCCCGATAACCGCACGGCGTCCCACTCTATCCGGCGGCGTTACCACACCTTCATCTTCCATACGTTCAATCAGCATAGCGGCACGATTGTATCCCAAACGCAACTTGCGCTGAATATAGCTGGTCGAAGCCTTTTTATCGGTGCGCACAATTTGCACTGCCTGGCGATACAACTCATCATCACTATCTCCGCCGGCGCCCATTTCTCCCTTATCAAACACTGGCGTATCTTTGGTGTTCAGCTCACCTTCGGTAACGGTAGCCACATACTGCGGTTCTCCTTGCGATTTCACAAATTCGACCACGCCCTCAACTTCCTCATCTTTTACAAAACAGCCGTGAACCCGCACCGGCCGCATACCTGACGGCATATAGAGCATATCACCCATACCGAGGAGCTGCTCGGCACCTTGTTCGCCTAAAATGGTGCGGCTGTCGATTTTAGTCGTTACATGGAAACTGATACGACTCGGGAAGTTTGATTTAATCGTTCCGGTAATCACGTCAACCGACGGACGTTGGGTGGACATAATGAGGTGAATACCGGCGGCACGCGCCATTTGCGCCAAACGTTGAATAGCCGCCTCTACTTCCTTACCGGCAACTAACATTAAATCGGCCATTTCATCAACCACAATCACGATATACGGCATCGGCGAGGTGTCGATAATCTGCTCCTCATAAATCGGCTTTCCGGTTTCTTTATCAAAGCCGGTCTGAATGGTCTTTTTCATTTCTTTACCCGATTTTACCATATCGGCCACTTTTTGGTTATAACCGGCAATATTACGAACATTGATGAGCGCCATTGCCCGATAACGATCTTCCATTTCGCGCACCGCCCACTTTAAGCCGACAACTGCCTTTGCCGGATCGGTAATTACCGGTGTTAACAAATGCGGAATGCCGTTATACATCGAAAATTCCAATTGCTTCGGGTCTATCATAATAAATTTGCACTGCTCCGGTGTCATTCGATACAACAGTGATAAAATCATTGAATTAACCCCGACCGACTTACCCGAACCGGTAGTACCGGCCACCAACAAGTGCGGCATTTTCGCCAAATCGGCATAAACGTGTTGTCCACCAATATCTTTACCCAAAGCCACATTCAAAATATTCTTACTGTTTTTAAATGTTTCATCTTCAAACAATTCGCGTAACCATACCGTCTCGCGCTTGGCATTCGGCAGTTCAATACCGATGGTATTGGCGCCGGCCACCACCGCCATACGCACCGAAGCCACCGCCATCGAACGGGCAATATCGTCCGAAAGACCGATAACCCGTGCCGTTCTGGTCCCCGGTGCCGGCTCCAGTTCATATAACGTTACCACCGGTCCCGGGCGCACCTTAACAATTTTGCCGTGAATACCAAAATCATTCAAAACGCTTTCTAGTTTTACCGCATTAGCCTTTAGTGTGGCTTCATCATAAACCACAGCCTTATTCTGCGGCACTGAAAGCAAATTTATATCCGGTAAAGCATATTCTTTTGCGGCAGGTTTCGGCTCAGCTGCCGGAGTGTCAGTTTTTACTTGCTCTACTTTTTTACGCGCTGAAGCCGCGGCTTTCCCTTCGGTCTTATAAATATCTTCCGGTGAAATTTTTTTACTCGGCTTTTTTACATTCTGGTTGGCAATATCGCCTTCCGCCACAAAATCAAAAGTCGGATTAAAACTGTTATTAGATTGCTTGGCAACCGGCACTACTTCTTCTTTAATCGCCAAATTACCCACAGATGTCTGCGGTATTTCTATTTCCGGTTCATTATTATTTTTTGCCACAACCGCAAAATTATTATCTGTTTGAGTATTTGTAGTTACGCTTGAACCGCGCGCCTGCACCACCGATGCCCCATGTTCAAAGGCCGGCTCTTGGCGGATTCTCAATTTTGGTTTATTCATCTCCGGCATTTTAGATTGCAAATAGCTTGGATTTAACTCTTTAAATTCAGCAAAGTTGCGAACTTTTGCCAGTTTTTTGCCGCCGCTGACAAATTTTTGCCACACATAGCCGAACAGACTATACATTCTTCTGATAAACGCCCCCCACAATTTAATGGTAATTCCCGCCGCAAAATTGAATGACAACACAGCCACAAACAGGATAATCCCCTCCAGCAAAAGCGTATTATACGGCATATTGAGCTGATTTATCGCCGTATTCAGCGGACGACTTAACGAGCGACTCCATTCTCCGGCTAAGTTCGGCACACTAAAACCTCCCAAATACCCGCGGCAAGTTAAATCAAAAAAACACGCCAAGCAAAGCATACCCACAAGCCAAGCAAACGCCCGTGTTTTCCACTCAGCCAAAGTTTGATACCTTAATAAAGTATATCCCCAAAAGAGAGGCACCAAAAGGAAAATAATCAGAGCCAAACCGAAAGATTGAAAAATAAAATCAGCACTGTATGAACCGAAAGTTCCCAGCACATTTTGCACTTCTCCCTCGGTTACTTTATTAAAAGAAGGATCTTCGGCATGATAAGAAAACAGGCTGATAAACAACAAAATCGGCAAAACTACAAAGCTTAAACCGAACAAATAACAAATCATAATTTGCCACCAAGTTTTTTTCTTTTCTTTTTTCATCTTTCTGTTTGCCATAATCTTCCCCGATAACTTATAATCATAAACAACAACATTATAGTGCAAAATATTCAAGAAAATGTTAATTTTAGCTTTCGTTTTGTTAATAAAAAATACGCATTGACTTGACATTTTGAGCCAATGGTTTATACACTTGCGAACAAGTGGAGGATATAATTAAATGAAGTATGCTTTTGTGTTTCCCGGCCAAGGTTCTCAATTTGTGGGCATGGGAAAAGAACTGGCGGAAAATTTTACTGCCGCGCGCGATGTTTTTAATGAGGTTAATGAAGCACTCGGACAGAATCTATATAAAGTGATGACCGAGGGTCCGGATACCGAGCTGACCATGACGGCAAACACTCAACCGGCGCTAATGGCTTTTTCAATGGCGGTGGTGCGGGTTTTAGAACAAGAATTCGGTGTTTGCTTAAAAGACAAGGCCGCTTTTGTAGCCGGTCACTCGCTCGGTGAATATTCTGCGGCATGCACGGCGGGCGTATTTTCATTAACCGATACAGCCAAATTGTTACGCTTGCGCGGACAAGCCATGCAAAGCGCCGTTCCGTTCGGGGTTGGCGGCATGGCGGCAGTTTTAGGACTGTCATATAAAGACGTTGGAGCTTTGGTAGAAGCATGTTCTAACGATAAAGATATTTGCGTGGCTGCCAATGATAATTCCGACGGACAAGTGGTGCTATCCGGCTCCATGACGGCCATCGACCGTGCTATTGAAATTGCACAGGAGTTTGGCGCGCGTAAGTGTGTAAAATTGGCGGTGAGCGCTCCGTTTCATAGTCCATATATGGCGCCGGCCGCCGATGTAATGGCACGTGCTTTTATGAAAGTG
Organism: uncultured Pseudomonadota bacterium; assembly: GCA_902763155.1. GTDB lineage: Bacteria > Pseudomonadota > Alphaproteobacteria > RF32 > CAG-239 > RUG410. Next base: position 89,633 of record CACWQS010000004.1, read on the forward strand.
GAAGCACACGATGCACAAATTGCGCTTATATCTAATGTTTTAGTTAAACCTTTAACCGATCACAAAGAAATTATTAAACAACTTATCGCCCAAGTAACCGGCACGGTGCGTTGGCGCGAAACCATGAACTTTATGAACGAACAGGGAGTAACCGATTTGGTGGAACTGGGAGCCGGTAAGGTGCTTTCGGGGATTGCCAAACGCGGTTATAAAGACATTAACTCATTTTCTGTCGGTTCAATCGCTGAAATTGAAGAACTGGCGAAAAATTTATAATGAAAGGAAAATCAAATGTTTAGATTAGACGGAAAAGTAGCTTTAATTACCGGTGCCGCCGGTGGCTTGGGGCATAAAATTGCCCATACTTTGCACGACCAAGGCGCTATCTTGGCTCTGACCGATATGAACGCCGAACGCCTGCAGGCTCTGAAAGACGAACTGGGCGGTAATTCCGAATGTTTTGTGGCGAATTTGACCGATGCCGAAGCTGTTAAAAATCTGGTTGCCGAAGTTGAAGAAAAAATGGGGCGCATTGATATTTTGGTTAACAATGCCGGTTTAACGCGCGACAATTTGTTTATGCGTATGAGTGATGAAGATTGGCAACTGGTTTTAGATGTTAACCTTTCCGCCGGCTTCAAATTGGCTCGTGCGGCAGTTCGCGGCATGATTAAACGTCGTTTCGGTCGCATTATCGGTATTGCCTCGGTGGTTGGTGTTATGGGAAATCCGGGACAAGCTAACTATTCAGCTTCTAAGGCAGGTATGATTGCCATGAATAAGTGCTTGGCTCAAGAAGTCGGCTCGCGCGGTGTTACCGTTAACTCGATTGCACCGGGCTTTATCCGCACTCCGATGACCGATGTTTTACCGGAAGATGTAAAGGCTGCTTTGCTTGCTAAAATTCCGGAACAAAAATTGGGCGAAGCTCAAGATATTGCCAATGTTGTTGCATTCTTGGCTTCCGATGAAGCACAATACATCACGGGACAGACTATTCACGTTAATGGCGGCATGGCCATGATTTAAAATTTATTTGGCGGGTGCTTGCTTGGAAATTTTTTCCTCGTGTAGCTCTATCTACACGTCGTCAAAAATTACGCGTCGCAATCACACACGCCAACTAAATTTTATCCGTTGTTAGGGGAATTTTTCCTCGTGTACTATCTTTGTACACGTCGCTGGAGAAAACAAAACAAGCCTTAAATGCTTGTTTTGTGACGACAGGCGTAGTCAGCTTAATGAGCCGGAACGGCAGTGATGGCGAATTTAGCAGACAAGTGACCGAAGCGCAGTTGTTGAGCGTTGATTAAACGCGAAACTTACGGAGCAAGAAAAATTTCCCTTCGTATTAACCTAATTCTCCGGATTTTTAGTTGATATTTTCCTCGTGTAGCTCTATCTACACGTCGTCAAAAATTACACGTCGCAATCACACACGCCAACTAAATTTTGTCTGTTGCTTGAGGTTTTTCTCCTCGTGTACTTTGCTTGAGGTTTTTCTCCTCGTGTACTATCTTTGTACACGTCGTCGAAAAACCTCTTCGCATTTACACACGCTCTCCGGATTTTTAGTTGCTTTATTTTTCTAAAATAAAAAGTCATCCCTATTTTTTCGCGTTTTGCGAAAAAATTCAAGGGATCTTCGAATTTCTATTTTCCCTACGCCATTCTGAGCCGACAGGCGAAGAATCTACTCAAACACAATTTTCATTTTTTTACCGTAAAGTTCCGATAAGCGCTTTAACGGAATATACGGAATACATTTACCTTCTTCCATACGTTGAAGCAATTTAGCCGAAAGGTGGATTTGTTCTTGCACTTGTTCCGGTGTTAAGCCTTTTTCCAAGCGCATTTGCTTTAACTGCGGTCCGATTTCTTCAATTATTGCTCTGTTAAAATAACTTCTTCTTCCCATAGTTTTCTCTCCCAAAAGTTTTTGTAATTATTAAAACAAAAACCTGCCTAAAACAGGCAGGGGAGTTCGAAACTGCTCTTGTCAGTATGGTTTATTCAATATATTCAACCATCTCCCCTAACGGAGGAGTTGTTTCAAGAGAAGGAGTTTCGACACTCCATCGGTAAAACTCTTACCGACAAAGTTTATATTACACTTGTCTTAGTAAAAAGCAAGCAAATTTCTCATAAAACATAAAATTCCACGACTCATCGGCATTTATATTTCTTTAAAAAAACACTTGCAATTCGCTTGATTTTGTGTATATTAGCGCTTGTCCCTTGCCGGATTCATAATTGATTCGGCTATACATTAGGCGGTCTGTGGCGTATTTATGCGTTGCTGACCATTTGTTGAGTTATCCATAAGGAGATATTAAAAATATGGCAAATTATGAAAGCGTGTTAATTGCACGTCAAGATCTCGGTGCCTCGCAAGTTAATGCTTTGGTTGAAGAATTGACCGGCGTTATCAAAGCCGAAGGCGGTGAGGTTGTTAAAATTGATAATTGGGGTTTGAAGAATCTCGCTTATCGTATTAAGAAAAACCGCAAAGGTTACTACGTTTTATTAGACATTGTTGCTCCGGCGCAAGCTATTACCGAATACGAAAGACGTGTTCGTTTGAACGAAGACGTTATTCGTTATATGACGGTTAGAGTAGAAGAATTTAACAATGAAGTAGCTTCCGATGAAGAAGTTGCCGAAGCTGTTGAAGCATAAAAAGGAGAAAGACAATGGCTACAAAACAATCATTTTTCAAAAGAAAGTCTTGTCCGTTTTCCGGTGAAAACGCACTCAAGATTGATTATAAAGATGTGAAATTGCTTTCTCGTTATATTTCGGAGAAAGGTAAAATTATTCCGTCTCGTATTACATCTGTTTCAGCTAAAAAGCAAAGAGAATTGGCTCGTGCCATCAAACGCGCTCGCTACATCGCTTTGTTACCGTATGTTGCTATGTAGGAGGGGAAAATGGAAGTAATTTTACTCGAACACATTGAAAAATTGGGCAAAATGGGCGATAAAGTAAATGTTAAGAACGGCTATGCTCGTAACTACTTGTTGCCGCAACAAAAGGCTTTGCGCGCTACCGAAAGCAATATGGCTTATTTTGAAGCGCAAAAAGCTGCTTTAGAAGCTCATAACAAAGAATTGTTTGATAACGCAACCAAGATTGCCGAATCTTTGAACGGCTTCAAGGCTGTTCTGATTCGTCAAGCTGCTGAAACCGGTCAATTATACGGTTCGGTTACCATCCGTGATATTGCCGCTGCTATTAAAGAAGCCGGTTTTGACGTGGCTCGCCGCTATGTATATCTTGAAAAGCCGATTAAGGACTTGGGCGTATATCAAGTTAAGCTGAATTTGCATCCGGAAGTTACACAAACCATTTTGGTAAATGTGGCTCGTAGTGCTGAAGAAGCTAAGAAACAAGCTAAAGCTTATAATCAAGAATAATTCTGTTCTTGAAACGAAAAAATGCCGAACAGCAATGTCCGGCATTTTTTTATTGGATTTCCTCTATCAGATTTCCGATTGTGTCGGGATCTTCCTCTTCTGTCTGCTCAATCAAGTCCCCGATTTCATCATTTTCCGGTGAATCTGCCGATATATTTTCATAACCGTTACCGGTCGGTGTATCCTTAACTGTGGTAATCATAATATCGTGCCAAATTTCCGCCGGCAAACTACCGCCGCCGACCTTATTCATCGGTTTTTCGTTATCGTTTCCTACCCATACTGCGGCAATATATTTATTGGTCCAACCGATAAACCAGGCATCGCGATAGTTTTGCGTGGTGCCGGTTTTTCCGGCGGCAAATATCGGCAATTTTGCTCGTCTTCCGGTGCCTTGGTTAATTACCGCTTCAAGCATTAACGCCATATCTCGCGCCGTAGTCGGGGCAATAACTTGCTCTTGTGGCTGTTCTTGACGAACGTAGAGTTGACGTCCGTCGTGCGTTGCCACTTCGTTAATAGCATACGGATAAACCGATTTACCGCCGTTAGCCATCACTGCATAAGCTGTCGCCATATCTAGCAGCCGCACATTATTGGTACCCAAAACCATTGACGGTGTAGTGTTCAAATGTGTGGTAATTCCCATTCTTTGCGCATTGGCGGCAATATCTTTTAAATATAACTCGCGCGAAAGATTAACTGTGGCAACATTAAGCGAGTTAGCTAGCGCAAAGGTCAACGAAACATTACCATAATAGCGTTTGGTGTAGTTTTCCGGCTTCCATTTGCCGATGGTTATCGGTGCATCGTTAATGGTGCTGTTCGGGCTGAAACCGTATTGCAACGCCGTCAGATATACAAAAGGCTTAAACGCCGAGCCGGACTGCCGCTTGGCTTGCACCGCCCGATTAAACTGGCTTTGGTTATAATCCACCCCGCCGACCATAGCCTTAATCGCGCCGTTTTTATCTAAAATCACCACCGCACCTTCACTCACATTTAGCCCTTTGGCGCCGGCAATTTTTTGCCGTAAAATGCGTTCTGCCGTTTCTTGTAATTTTTGGTCCAACGTAGTTGAAACCAACACGTCATCATTACGCTCACCGACAATTTCATTGACCATATCATAGGCATATTGCGCAAAGTGTTTGCCGCCGGCCACCCGATATTTTTGCCCGTCACTGATAGGTTGCGCCAGCGCTTCTTTATATTGTGCATCATTGATAAACCCGTGATTTTTCATTGCTTCCAACACGACTTTAGCCCTCGCCAATGCCTGCTCACGATGCCAAATCGGATTATAGCGAGATGGTGCTTTTAACAAACCTGCCAAAATCGCCGCTTCGTGCAAATTCAAATCATACACGCTTTTGTTGAAATACCAATTTGCCGCCGCTTCTGCACCATACAATCCGGAACCGAAATAAACGCGGTTGAGATACAGTGCCATAATTTGCTTTTTATTTAGCTTTTTTTCGAGCCAAAATGCCAACAACAGCTCTTGCACCTTGCGTTTGATGGTTTTGTTCGGAGTTAAGAAAATATTTTTTGCCACCTGTTGAGTAATGGTTGAAGCCCCTTGCGCATAGCGTTTCTTAAAAATATTCATTACAATCGCCCGCGAAAATCCCCATGCATCAAATCCGTTATGCTTATAGAAGCGCCTATCTTCGGTAGAAATAATGGCGTCGGTCAAATTTTTAGGTAGATTATCCGGCGCAATTACTTGAGCATAAACATTGCCGAATTTGGTAATATCGCTGCCATTCTCCGCCATAATTACCGTTGAGGGCTCGCGCGTGCGGCTGATTGCCTTTTGCATATCCGGTAGCGTTAAATAACAATATCCAATGTATCCGGCAAGCAATACAAACAGTAAAAATGCGCCATAAACCGCCCATTTAAATAAAGTCCACTTCCAAGTGCTTGATTTTTTACTTCTGCTGTTTTTCTTTTTGCGAGCCGATGTTTTTTGGTTCGTTGTTTTTTTCTTCACCGTTTTTGCCATAGCTGTTTCTTTCCGTTACAAAACTTTTTCTGCATTATAGCTCTTAACAGTTAACAAGTGATAAAGTTTGGGAGCAAAACGGATAAATGCTTGGCGCTATAAAAAATATTGTTTATATTGAAGGCAGGGAGAAAATTAAAAATGACGAAAGTTTGTTTAATAGACGGTTCCGGTTATATCTTCAGAGCTTTTTACGCACTGCCTAATATGACTGCACCCGACGGCACACCGGTTAACGCGGTTTATGGTTTTATCACTATGTTTATGCGGCTTTTGAAAAATATTCCGTGCGACTATTGTGTGGTGCTGTTTGATGCCAAACGGCAAAATTTTCGCAACGAAATTTTCAGCGAATACAAAGCCACTCGTGCCGAAATTCCCGAACTTCTTATTCCGCAATTTGACCTTATTCATGAAGCGGTCAAAGTGCTTAATCTTCCTTATGTGTTGCAAGAAGGTTATGAAGCTGATGACCTTATCGCTACTTATGCCAAACAAGCTACCGATGCCGGTTATGAAGTAACGGTTGTTTCCGGCGATAAAGACTTAATGCAACTGATTAACGAGCATGTCAGTTATTATGACGGCATGAAAGACAAATATTTCAGCAAAGAAGATGTTAAGGAAAAGTTTGGCGTTTATCCGGAGCGGGTGATTGACGTGCAGGCACTTTCCGGCGATAGTATTGATAATGTTCCCGGTGTGCCGGGGATTGGCCCGAAAACTGCGGCGGAACTGATAAATACTTTTGGTTCATTGGAAGAATTGCTTGCCAATGCCGATAAAATTCCGCAGAACAAACGCCGCCAAACTATGCTGGATAACATAGATGCCGCTCGCATTTCTTACCAACTGGTCAAACTTAAAGACGATGTGCCGGTGGAGCATGACTTAAAAGAATTCCACTGTATGCCGCCGAAACTTGATGAGGTAATGCACTTTATCGACCGCTTAGGCTTTAAGAGTATCCGCCCGAAAATGGAACAATGGGTAAAAGACCGTTGCTCGACCGGAGATGAGCAAATAAACGAAGAAAAAGAGGATAAACTCGAACCGGAAAAATATTCGACTGCTCCGACTTATGTAAAAATTACCACTCGTGCCGAGCTTGAAACATTATATCGCGAGATTTTACAAGCACAAAAATTTGCCTTGCATATTTTATCAAACGGCGAAGATATAGCCGGTATCAGTTTCAGCACGGCTGGTAATTCGGCGTATTATCTGTCTTGGCCGCAACAAATTGCCGGAGCCGATTTGTTCAGTTTCGATGCACCGCAAACTGAGCTCGATTTAACAACGGTTTCAAAATTTTTACAGGCTATTCTGAATAATGATTCGCTGCTGAAAATTGCGCACGGTCTAAAGGCCCAATGGCATCAATTACGTAAACTTCTCAAGACCGAACTTAATCTTTTTCCGTATGATGATGTAGCGCTGATGTCTTATTGTTTGGACAGTTCAGAGCACGAGCACGCGTTGTCGACATTAAGTGAGATATTTTTGCAACTTCCATTAACCGAGCCCAAACCGGCAGGACGTGATAAAGCTATAGATTATACCTCGCCTGAAGTTATGGATTATGCTTTCAAAACCGCTGATTACACAATGCGTTTGCACACTTTCTTCAAAAAGCGCCTTTTTGCCGAACATAAAAACTATGTTTATGAAGCATTAGACCGCCGCCTGTTGCAAGTTCTGTTTGATATGGAAGAAACGGGGATAATTGTCAATGAAAAGTCTTTGCAAGAGCTCGATGAGGAATTTAAAACTCAATTGTCTGCTTTAGAAAAGGAAATCTATGCTTTGGCCGGCGAAGAATTTAACATCAGTTCTCCGCAACAAATCGGGGCTCTGTTATACGGTAAAATGGGCTTGAAAGGTAAAAAAACAGCGTCGGGAAATTATAATACCAGCGCCCAAGTTTTGGAACAACTGGCCGAAGAAAATGAAATCGCCGCCAAAATTTTGGAATATCGCACCTATGCCAAGCTCAAATCGACTTACACCACAGCTTTGCTGGTGGCGCGTGATAAAAACAGCCGTGTCCACACCACTTTTTCGCAAACGGTGGTTAATACCGGTCGCTTGGCATCATCGGATCCGAATTTACAAAATATTCCGAACCGCACCGGTTTGGGGCAAAAAATTCGCGAATGTTTTGTGGCGCAAAAAGGCTATAAAATCGTGGCGGCGGATTATAGTCAAATGGAACTGCGCTTGCTTGCTTCGGTTGCCGATGTAAAGGCATTAAAAGAGGCGTTTGCCCAGGGAGTTGATATTCACGCGGCAACAGCGGCTAGAGTATTTGGTCTGCCTTATGAAGCGGTGGACAAGGAACATCGCCGCCGCGCCAAGGCCATTAACTTTGGTATTGTTTATGGCATTTCACAATTCGGTCTGGCACGTCAACTGGGGATACCGCGTAACGAGGCTCAACAATATATCGATTCGTATTTCCGCATTATGCCGGAAGTGCGCCGTTATATGAGCGAAACTATCGAATTTGCGCGTGAACACGGATTCGTTGCAACTCCGATGGGACGCAAATGTTATATTTTCGGTATCAATTCTCCAAACGGGCGAGTGATGTCTTTTGCTGAGCGTGCGGCGATAAATGCGCCTATTCAGGGCGGTGCGGCCGATATTGTAAAACTGGCGATGCAACGAGTGGCTTGGGCGATAAAGGAGCAAAATATACCGGCGCGCATGCTGTTGCAAGTGCATGACGAACTTGTTTTGGAAGTGCGCGAAGATGCGGTAGATGAGGTGAGGGCGCTTTTGAAACAAATTATGGAAAACGTAGCCGAAACATCGGTTCCTATGGTGGTTGATGTCGGCGTTGGCGATAACTGGCACGACGCACACTAATAAATAAAAAAAAAGCCCCCGTGCAAGGAGGCTTAAAGATTTAACTAAAATACACCCAAACAGCAGAGGTAATAATCCACACCAGCCAAAGGCTGAAATTGATTACTTCCCAGTAGTTGTATTGCTTGGTACTGATTTCTTTGCAGCGCCATAAAATCGGTGCCAAGAAGGAACTTATAACTCCGACCCCGGCGGCTAGCACCAAAGTCCACTCAAACCAACCGGCGGTACGGTGTATAACCGTCAGGATTAACTGTCCGATTACCTGAATGGCATAAACAACACTCAAGCCAAACAGAAGCCAATTAAACAGCTTCATAACCTGTCTTTTTTCTTTTTCGTTCATAGTTTCTAATTTTTAAATTAATAATTCTTTCTTGATTCTGATATTAGTGTAAGAAATACATTTTGTCAACAAAATTCGGCAAAATTATTCAAAAAAATCCCCCGCGTCGGCGAGGGAGTTGAAATCAGGTAAAATATTCTTTTATCTGAAGGCAAAATACATCGCAACACCATCTGTGCATAGTGTTGCCGCTTTATCCAAGGTTATCGTCGCCGGAGGAATTGCCACATTATTTGCCGTGCCAGCTTGAATTGCCGTGGCTGCAGCAGTAATATCGGCATCACCTATCGACATTCCGACAAATCCGCTGGTAGCTTTGTTACCATAGTTAGCATTGACCATATTCATACACATTTCGGTTGTCAGCCCCGAAACTCCGATAACAAACAGAATAGCCCCGCCTTCGCTGATGTATTGAATATCATAAGTAATATCATTACGATCGGTAAAACCGCTGGAGCTATATTCCAAACTATCTGGAAATGCTCTGCCAGTATTAACGTAGCTGTTCAAACTACCGGCCGCACCGGTATAATCTCTGGCTACCACTCGCACTTTGCGTGCCAAGGTGGTTAAATTGTCGGTTACTTCGTTGATTTTTTGATGCGTCTGTGCCTTCATTACCAAATTGAAACCACCTACCGTCAAAATACCGATAATTGCTAAAACTCCCAGCATTTCAATCATTGAACGTCCGTTTTGCATACATTTCTTCTTCATATTCTGTCCTCCTTTTCTCTATTGTCCTTGTCTGCAACCATAATACGACAACGTAATTTTGTTATTATCTACGCTTGAACAAGCCGTTGCCGCAGCATCCATATTTAATGTCATTTTAGTTACTGTTCCCACAGTTAATTCCTTAAAACCGGTTGAATGCACCGATCCCCAATTATCTGAAGCCATGCGCATACATAAATCTTGCGGAACATTTTCTAAAGTGATTTTAAATGAACTGCTACCATTACCCCCTGCTTCAAATTTATAGGTAACATCTAAAACGCCTGTATATTTTCCGGCATCTGTTCCGGTTGTTATATAAGTCAGATTGTCCGGATATTTACCTGACTTATATAAAAACAAACCATAATCAGAATACCCGTCATCATCTAAAAATTGGCAAGACATTTTTTTTGCCGATGCCGCTAACTCTGCTACGTTAGACATTATCTGAGTATATCTTTGACTTTTCATGGCCTTAGCCACAATACCAAATCCACCAACTGATAAAACTCCGATAATGGCCAATACACCAATCATTTCAATCATCGAACGTCCACATTGATTCCTGCGGTCCATAGTTTTACCTTTCTTTTATCTGTTTTCAAAAAAGGCCCCCTGCACGGGGGCCGGTTTATTATATTATTTACGTTCCTTTGCCGGCATTTCTTCCGGTGCTTTCTGCACCACCTTAATCTGCTCGGTTACAGGTTTATAAATCGTTTGTTGCCACGGGCTTTCTTCAACATATTCTTGCCCGCAAATACAAATACCCAAACTGCGTAAAGCTGTTTCCGTAGGGATAAACGCATCTAAGCCGTCATTAGTGCGAATTCCCGAATGTGCCATGCCGTTAACGGTGCAATCTTTGTAGAACAAAGCACCGCCAACCGTTACATTTTGCACAAATGTATTGGCTAGGATTTCTGCACCTTTTTCTTCGGTGTAACGATATCCTTCAATTTTGGCACTGTTTTCAAGATAATTTTCTCCATCTTTGAAGTCTTTAACATCAAGCAAGCCTAAAGTCAAATAACCGTTACGCCCAACTTCCGGCAAATTCAAATTAAGTGCCAGCGGAGTGTATTCAGTAGGCTGATCGAGCATCAAAAGCGCGGTATTTTTGCTCGGATTAACCCGAACCGCACGTGCATTCAGCATAATATTTTGTATTGTCTTAACAGTGTAATTATTGCTGTTCGTATCAATCAAATCGCCCGAAGTTAAAATAAAGCGATCCGAAATCAGCAAACCTGCACCTTTGCGGCCGTTCGGACTATCAATTTGCACAACTGATGAGCGCATACGATAAACTGTTTCCGGCGTTAGGTTTTGACAAGGGTTGGAGGTAACAACACATAAGTTTTCCAAAGCAGTAACATCGCCGGTGTCAATCCATGTATCATCAACCACTTGGCATTGCCCGTCTTCACGGACATTACCGTTTTCATCAATGCAAATATCTACAACCTCGTGGCTGGTAACAACATTACCGGTTTCTATTACCGCCGGTTCTGGTGCGCAACCGCATGTAGGCTGACATTGCGCAATATCAATCCCCGGACGGCTGATTTCACAACTCTTTGCACATTCATATTCTTTTAAATAACCGCATTTCATCGGGTTTAATGCACGCTCTTCTTCAATCAAAGCATAACGTTGCGCTGCCAAGCTAACCGGATCTACTCGCATGGCCAGCTGGTCTTCAAACCCAGGTAATGCACGCAAATTACTTACGGCATCGGCAAACGCACGTTCAATTAACTTAACTTCGCCGTTAACCTCACCTTGGTAAAGTTCGCCATAACCGGTACTTTCACCCTTCCAATATACGGTATTTTTAGTTAAATCCATCAAACGCCATACCACTGTCATTTCGGAAGTGCCGTTACGTTGGTCATTTTTAGAAGCTCTGTCCCAATCATATTCATCACACACATTCATGAAATAATCGGTAATTTCCGCCGTCAACACATACTCCGGCAATTCGGTCGGCACAGTTTGCAAACACAAATCTTGCGGCATCGGCAAAACCTTGTAGCAATCACCGGTAACTTCTTCAAATACAGATGTAAATTTGATGTTCTTCTCCATAATGCGGCCGCTGTTTAAATTTGCTTCTTTGTTGAAACGGCGACAACCGAAAATACGGAAACGATAGTTACCTAAACGACTGCTGTATGGACCGTCAATGCCGTTATTTTTAATGCGAAAATCAACATGGTCAAGCGCCAGAGGTGCTAAAGCGCAACAATTATGCTGCATTGCCGCATATATAGCCGGCTGATACGGCACATAATTTTTGATAAGCGGAGTTTGAACATATTCAATCTTACGCTCTTCGCATTTTTTGCAAGGTCCGGGGAATAAACTTCCGTCTTTCGAACAATTTACACAAGGATCACCGCCCAGCAGACTTCCGTCTTTTGAGCAATTCACACAAGGCGCTCCGCCAAACAAACTTCCGTCTTTCGAACAACTGACGCATGGTCTGCCACCGAAAAGGCTGCCGTCCCTATCTTCTTTTGGCTCTTGTGCCGTTTGTTCAGGCTGAGCCATTGGCGCCATACCGTATTGTGGCTGATATGGAACTGTTTCATAAACAACCATTCCGGCAGGCAAACTTTGCACTTGCGGCACATTTGGCTGCACATCACTACGAGGACCGGCGATTTTTTGCGAATAACTGTTCGCATCACGATAAGCCCCGTTTGCTGCATAATAGCCTTGCGCTCCGGCTGAACCAACCATGGCACCGGTGCTTAAAAAAGCGGCTAATGCGTATAATATATGTTTTTGTGTGTTCATCTGTTTTTTCTCCTAAACCTGTTTAGACGGCATCACATAACGGTATGACAACGCCTCTGCTATGTGCATTTTAGACACATTTTTTTCATTTTGCAAGTCCGCAATTGTTCTTGCGAGCTTTAAAGTGCGATGATATGCTCGAGCCGAAAGTTTCATCTTATCGGCAAAAGCTACCAATATTTTCTTTGATTCCTCATCAAGCTGCGTTACCTGTTCCAAAGCATCGCCTCGTAGTTGAGAGTTGGTATATAAATCGGAATACCCCATTTTTATAAAGCGCTCACGCTGAATTTTTCGTGCCGCAATCACACGCTCACGAATAACGGCAGAACTTTCACCTGTTTTAATCTCCGACATATCCCACGGACTGACCGGCGGTACTTGGATGTGCATATCAAACCTGTCCATCAGCGGTCCCGATATGCGCGACTGATATTCTTCGGCACATTTCGGCGCTCTGGTACATTCTTGTCCATCAACTCCCAAATATCCGCATCGACAAGGGTTCATTGCCGCAATCAGTTGGAAATTTGCCGGATATTGCGTATGACAATTAACCCGAGAAATTGAAACATAACCGGTTTCTAAAGGTTGACGTAAGGCCTCTAAGGTAGCACGATTAAATTCCGGTAATTCATCAAGGAACAAAACCCCGTTATGAGCAAGCGAAATCTCCCCCGGTATGCCTTTGCGCCCACCACCGATTAAGGCCGGCGTTGAGGCATTATGATGCGGGTCGCGATAAGGTCTGTCAAAACTGATTGCCCCATCTTTAAGTTCGCCGGCAACCGAGTGAATCATACATGTCTCAAGCGCTTCTTCGGTTGTCAGCGGCGGCAAAATCGTTACCATACGTGCCGCCAACATAGACTTTCCCGCTCCCGGTGTGCCGACCATCAACAGATTATGTCCTCCGGCAGCAGCAATTTCTAATGCCCGTTTAGCGGTTTCCTGCCCTTTAACATCTGCCATATCCAAATCTGACGTGCGATTTTTCTTCTGCTTGGCCTCCGGTTTCGGCAGTTGCTGAACTCCCTTTAGGTGGTTAACCAACGACAGCAAGCTTGGCGCGGCAACAATATCTTCTAACCCCGCCCATACGGCTTCGCTTCCTTGCGATTGCGGACAAATCAGCCCCAAATTTTGCCGATGTGCATGAATGGCAACCGGTAATACCCCGTTAACCGGCAAAATCTGTCCGTCTAATCCAAGCTCGCCGATAGCAATATAATCGCTTATTTCTTCTGCCGGAACTACACCAAGTCCGGCAAGCAAAGCCAAAGCAATCGGCAAATCAAAATGCGAACCTTCTTTTAATAAATCAGCCGGCGCTAAGTTAATAATAATTCGTTTCGCCGGCAATTCAATCCCCATGGTGTTCAGTGCCGCGCGCACTCGTTCTTTGCTCTCGGCGATAGTCTTATCCGGCAATCCGACAATAGCAAACATCGGCATACCGGACGTAATCTGCAATTGCAAATCTACGTCCAGAGTATTTAAGCCGTTGAAAGCGATTGTTTTAACGTGAGCCAACATAGTCTACCACCTTGGGACAACTTCTCCCTCACGCCAACGTCTGGTTGGGTAAGTTCCGGTTTTCAAAGTATCATATTTTGCAGCCAGGTGCGGAATTTCCGAAATTCGAGTATAACACGAATTTTCGAGCATCGAAACACATTCCTCGATTTCTTCCTCACTACCGCGACAATATGCCAAAACACGAGTATTCAAATTTTCCATGATTACTTGAGGTTGATAATGTTTATTATCCGGTACTTCAGGATATCCGCGGTCAACCGTAACATAATCATATTCATATTCATAATCGGCACATCCCGGAAAAGTATGCATACCGTCTTTATCATAAATCGCCACTGTCGTTTCTTTTCTGCAGCGCGGCGAAATTCCATACATGTCTTCTACATCATATTGCGCACGCCCCATACAGCCGCTGACTAAAACAACTGCTGCCAATACTGCAAATTTGTATATTTTCTTCATTTTGCCTCGCCAAATACTACAATCTGTCACCAAAATAACCGAAAAATGTTAAAATTATGTTTATTTATAACGCACTTGACATTTTTTTTACAAATCTGTATTTTGAAAAGTGAAAATTAATTATCAAGAATATTATTGTTCAACTAAAATATTTATGTTATGAAACAGAAATTAACTTTAACAAAACGCCAAAAGTGGGCTTATGCTCGTTGGTATATGAAAGATGCTTTCATAATCATTCCGGTCTTTTTTGTGGGCTTGGTTTATATGGGATTAGCTCTATGGTGGGTTCAACCTTTTGTAGATTATTATCTCCAAAATCCTCCGGAACACTGGCTTTTCTGGCAGGCGCTGGCTCGGTTGACATGTGTTTTCGGCAGCTTTACAGCGGCTTGGATAACAATTTATGTAATCTGCTTCTTGTGGTGCTTTTTCTTCAATAAAGATGAAGTGTTGCAACGTCATTTTATGAAGTATCATTACAAAAAGAAAAATATTTGGACACTCTGATAAATTCCCCGTCATACAAACTGTGTATGGCGGGAGTTTTTTTATCTGTTGCAATTTTGTAAAATTGTGCTATAACACAACCTCAATGAGGAAGATTGATGTATTACATTAAAATAAACGGCGAAATTCAAGCAAAACCACACCAGCTTATCAGTGATGCTAAGGCGGAAATAGAGCGTCTGCGCGCAGAAACGAATGTCGATTCTTGGAATATCCTCACGGAAGAATCTGCCGCTTATGAAATGAAGATTTATCCGCATCATTTAGCTATTTCAAATACCGAAAAATGGGTAATAATTATCCTGTTTGTGCTTATTGCCATCGGAGTGAGTGCTATGTTGCTTCGTCGTTATGCCTTGCCGCAACCGACGCACTATGTGGCGCCGGAATTGGTAAATTATCGCAACGAACAAGGCGATATTTTAGGACAACTCGGTAAAGGCACCGGTGTTGAGTGTGTAAAAATCATCGGTAGCCGTTGCCAAGCCGTTATCAATGGCAAAGAAGCCTATATTTATCTGAATGTCCTACAGAAAAAATAAATGAATAAAAAAATGCAAATATACATGGTGGGCGGTGCGGTGCGCGATATGTTACGCGGTATGGAGGCGCAAGACCGCGATTTTGTGGTAGTCGGCGCCACACCGGAACAGATGTTAAGCCTAGGATTTGAGCGTGTCGGCAAAGATTTTCCGGTATTTTTACATCCAGAAACCAAAGAAGAATATGCTTTGGCGCGTAAAGAAATTAAAACCGGCGATAAGCATACGGATTTTGAGTTTATTTTTGATGCCGATGTCACATTGGAAGAAGATGTTGAACGCCGCGATTTTACCTGCAACGCTTTGGTTTATAATCCCGAAACCGATGAAGTTATTGATTTTGTCGGTGGCAAACAAGATATTGCAAATAAAATCATTCGTCATATAAATGCCGAACATTTTGTTGAAGATCCGCTTCGGGTGTTGAGAATGTGCCGTTTTGCCGCTCAACTCGATTTTACCATAGCGCCGGAAACGATGGTATTGGCACAGAAAATGGTCGGCGAGGGTATGTTGCAACATTTGACTAAAGAAAGAGTTTGGCAGGAATTTTATAAGGCCTTGTGTACATCGCATTTCAGCAAATTTATTTTAGTGATGCGCGAATGCGGTGCTTTACAAGAAATTTTACCGGAAGTGGAAGAGCTGTGGCAAATGCCGGAGATTTTAGAGTATCATCCCGAAGGCAACAGCGGCGCGCATACCATTTTGACGCTGGAAAAAGGTGCTGATTTGCCGCCGCTTGCAAAGTATGCTTTGCTATTGCACGACATCGGCAAAACAATAACCAAACCCGATATCTTGCCGCACCATTATATGCACGATATTAACGGCATTTCTTTAGTGCAAAAGATCGGCAAACGTCTGAAAGTGCCTAAAGCATTCACGCATGCGGCTTATACGGCGGCACTTTACCACATGCGCTTTTTCAGAGTTCCGGATATGCGCCTCGGCAAGTTGCGCGATTTCGTGGCCGATGTAACCGATAATTTTCGCAATGAAAATTTACTCAATCTGCTGTTTGAAGTCTGTCGGTGTGATATGTGCGGTCGCGCTTTAGAACCGAATGCCGAAGAACAGGCGCGCTACAAAAAGGCGGTTGAACTCTGCCGGCAGGTTTTTGTCATTCTCTCTCCACTCAAAGCTACCGATATTCCGAATTTTGACAAGTTACCCAAAGATGCCGCTTTTGCCGCCAAGTGGCGTGAATATCAGATTGAGCAGTTGCAAAAAAATAAAAATTTTTAAAAAAAGCTCTTGACTTTTGTCAAAAAAGACATAAAAATAACTCTTGTGTTTTATTTACAATTTATAAGTTATTAATCCTAATTCATTAAGCATTATGGAACAAAAACAGAAATTGATTGCGCAGATTCTCGATGAGATGCGCAAAGGTGAGGTTACGTTTGAGGAACTGAAGGAAGCACGTCTTGCCGCTCTTCGTCCTAAGTGCACAGAGAACTTCGACCTCCTGGTCGTAGAAGACGGCGTGGCTCAGCGCGTTCCCTTTGAGGAGGGTAAGGATATGGAGCCTACCGGCATCTTCCCATTCAAGGGAGCCCCGTTCTATATGGAGTTCAAGGAGACCGAGCCGCAGGATTACCCTGTTAAGCTGAAAGAGCAACTGCCCGGCGCCAATTCGTTCGCCCGTCTCGGTGACATCATGCCGGAACTCAACGCCAAACTCAGAGAGCTCCATCAGCCCGAGTTCGAAGGGACATACTGGCTCAACGGCCATGAGTGGTCCGGTATCGGCTACTGGGTTGGCAAGGTGCACAAGAACAAGGTGGATACCACCTACCTCGACGAGAAGCACAAGGCCAAGGTGCGCCTGCTCGGCTATCTCTAATCCTTCGAAATCTGTAAAACTATCAAAGTCTTGTCCCCCACCGCGGGTGCAAGACTTTTTCTTTTTAGTATTACAAAATGCCATCTCTCAGCCCTCGCGGTGTGCGGTGCATCAATTAATAATGTCATCCCTCAGTCTGCGCGGTGCGTCAGGCTGTCAAGAGATCTTATCTTTGCGAAGCGCTATATTCAAAAAAAACAGCAATACCAAAAAAATCCTTCTTATAACCTTTTTTACCTCATTATGAAAATTTTACTTGAAAATTTTATCTTTGGTGCTAAATTGTCACCAGTTTTTTTGAAACTTTATGCCCGTGCGGGGCTGTCCGCACATCAAATATAGAATTTTAAGGAGAATAATAAATGGTTGTTCGCGTAGGTATTAACGGATTTGGTCGTATCGGTCGCTTGGTTTTCCGTGCCGCTCAACAAAGAAATGATATTGAAATCGTTGGCATCAATGACTTAATTGATGTTGATTATATGGCTTATATGCTCAAATATGACACAATGCATGGTCGCTTTAACGGCACTGTTGAAGTAAAAGACGGTAAATTGGTTGTGAACGGCAAAGCTATTCGCGTTACAGCCGAAAAGAACCCGGCAGATTTGAAGTGGAACGAAATCGGTGCTGATTATGTTGTAGAATCAACCGGCTTGTTCCTCACTAAAGAAAAGGCTCAAGGTCATATTGACGCCGGTGCCAAATATGTGGTTATGTCGGCTCCGTCTAAAGACGATACCCCGATGTTTGTTTGCGGTGTTAATACCGATTCTTACGTTAAAGGCACACAGTTTGTTTCTAACGCATCTTGCACCACCAACTGCTTGGCGCCGATTGCTAAAGTTTTGAATGATACTTTTGGTATTAAAGAAGGCTTGATGACTACTGTTCACTCCACAACCGCTACTCAAAAAACGGTTGACGGTCCGTCGGTTAAAGATTGGCGCGGTGGTCGTGCCGCTTCCGGCAACATTATTCCGTCTTCTACCGGTGCGGCTAAAGCTGTGGGTAAAGTTATCCCGACTTTGAACGGCAAGTTGACCGGTATGTCGATGCGTGTTCCGACTTTGGATGTTTCGGTAGTTGACTTGACCGCTAACTTGATTAAGCCTGCTACTTATGAAGAAATTTGTGCCGCTATGAAGAAGGCTTCTGAAGGCGAATTGAAAGGCATTTTGGGTTACACCGAAGATGCAGTTGTTTCGTCCGATTTCTTGGGCGATGCTCACACCTCTATTTTTGATGCCAAGGCCGGTATCCAACTGACCGATACTTTCGTTAAAGTTATCAGCTGGTACGATAATGAATGGGGTTATTCTAACAAAGTGTTAGATTTAATCGCTCACATGGCTAAAGTTAACGGCTAATAATAAAAATTGAAATTCCCCGCCAAAACAGTATGCTTATACTGGGATTGACGGGGAACATTGTTTAATAAAAAGGAATAAAATAAATGGAATACAGAACAATAGAAGATTTAGGCAATCTTAACGGCAAAGTCGCTATGCTTCGTGCCGATTTGAACGTGCCGATGGATGAAAATTTTCATGTAACCAATACTGCACGTATTGACCGCACCGTACCGACCATCAAAACTTTGATGAACAAAGGTGCTAAAGTGGTGGTTATTTCC
The DNA here is from genome assembly GCA_902763155.1 of uncultured Pseudomonadota bacterium. Taxonomy (GTDB): domain Bacteria; phylum Pseudomonadota; class Alphaproteobacteria; order RF32; family CAG-239; genus RUG410. Next base: position 108,343 of record CACWQS010000004.1, read on the forward strand.
CACTTCGGTCGTCCGGAAGGCAAGGGCGATGTCAAAAATTCTTTGAGCCACGTTGCTCCGGAATTGGAAAAGGCTTTGGGCTACAAGGTTGTGTTTGTTGATGATTGTATCGGTCCGAAAGTGGCTGATGCCGTTAAAAATATGAAAGCTGATGAAGTTTTGCTTCTCGAAAATCTTCGTTATTATGATGAAGAAAAGAAAGGAAATGAAGCTTGGGCTGCCGAACTGGTTAAACCGGCTGATGTTTATGTTTCCGATGCATTTTCAACCGCTCACCGCGCTCATGCCTCTATGGTGGCTGCTCCGAAGTTACTTCCTTCGGCTATGGGGTTATTGATGGCCGAAGAAGTTAATGCTTTAACAACCGGTTTGAATGATCCGAAACGTCCGTTAATGGCTGTTGTCGGCGGTTCTAAAGTTTCCACCAAGCTCGATTTATTGAACAATTTAGTCAAAAAGGTTGATAAATTGGTTATTGCCGGCGGTATGGCTCACACTTTCTTAAAAGTTAAGGGTGCGGCAGGTATCAACACCGAAAATTCGTTGGTACAGATGGATATGCTTGATACTGCTAAACAAATTTTGGAAACGGCAAAAGCCAATAACTGCGAAGTTTTGTTACCGCTTGACTTGGTTTGGGCTAAAGAATTTGCCGCTCATGCCGAACATCAAACGGTTGATCCTGATAATGTTCCGTCCGGCGGAACTTTGCTTGATGTGGGTGAAAAAACAATTGCTCATATTAACGCTAAATTAGATGAATGCAAAACTGTTGTTTGGAACGGTCCGCTCGGTGCGTTTGAATTAAAACCGTTTGATAATGCAACGAACAAAGTGGCTCAACATGCTGCAGAATTAACGGTTGCCGGTAAATTAACCACGGTTGCCGGCGGTGGTGATACCGTTTCAGCTTTGGCAAATGCCGGTGTGGCTGATAAATTCAGCTATATCTCAACAGCCGGCGGTGCCTTCCTTGAATGGATGGAAGGTAAGGAATTGCCTGGCGTCATCATCATGAAGAAATAAAAACTCGTATAACGGGCTTCTAATCAAAGGTTTTTTGTCTTATGTACTACTTTGTACACCGCGACAAAAAACCTTTCTCTATAAGCTCCGTTCTCCGAGTTTTTAGTGTGTTTTATGTTTTTCCAAAGTGCTTTTCTTGTGTACATTTTTCGTACACGTCGCAAAGCACTCTTTTTCTATCTGTCACATTCTTCGACTTTGCAGGTTTTTATGTGTACTACTTTGTACACCGCGACAAAAAACCTTTTTCTATAAGCTCCGTTCTCCGAGTTTTTTAAGATACTGTTTGGATTTTTTTCACGTCATTGCGAGCGACCATCGGGAGCGTGGCAAGTTCGAGCAGAATAAAGAACATCATCGCGAGGAGCGTCAGCGACGTGGCGAGGTCGAGAAACCCAACTGACGGCTATTTTGAATGCTCAACCTGTTTTTTCACACTCTTTGTCGGCTGCGAAATAACCGTATCAATTTTACTTAAAGCCACGAGATTTTCATCATTTTTCAAGTTCGGATTCTTATCTAAAACGCGCTTAAATGTTTTAGCCATTTCACGCTTTTCGGCATCGGTTTTGCCGCCTTTACGAATTGCATACAACTCGCCAAGCATCTCTTTTTTCATTGCCTCATCTTTGGTTAAAACATAAGCATTGCACATCGAATTTAAGCATGGTTCAAGCATAATCGGATGTTCTTTCATCAATTTTTTCTTAAGCTCAAATTTATCTTTCAACTCCGCATCTGACAGACCTTTAAAATCCTCATTGGCATTAACACTTGTTGCACGTTCGGAAGCCACGGCTTGTTCCTTATAGCCTAAATATCTTTCTTTATTATTCAATTCTTGTTCTTTTTGCTCTAATCTGCTTTTCACGTCCTCTAATTTTTTAGAAATCTCTTCATTTTTGGCTTGATCTTGTAAAATTTTATTTTCAGCAATAGCTTTATCAATAAATTCCGGAGAAAATCTTCCTTTTAAATCTTCCAATGATATTGTCAAACCTTCTTTCATCAAAGATTTTAAAACATCTTCACTTCTCGTTTGCCCAAGCATAAGTTTCTTTTGTTCGAACGTTAAATCTTTAATATGTGTCTCAATTTTTTTTTCAATAGCCGCCATTCCGCGCAAATATTCCGGATATTTATCTTCATTTTCAAAAATGCTTGTTTTATCAGTCCATTCGCCAGAAAGATGGAAATAACCTCCTTTACCTTCTTTTGAACTAAAATAGAATTCTGCTAATTCCGAAAGTTTATATTTTGTTTTTCCGTCGGCAATCATTCCAAATAACTTCGCCCGCATTTCATCACGTTCATCCGCATAAGCTTGATATACTTCAAAATCTTCATAAGGACCATACTCTCTATACCTTCTTATAGCATATAAATCATTCTTCAAATCTTTACCTTCTACATAATAAACATAACGATTGCCTACAGATAACGCTTCATTCATTTCATAAAACGGACTTTTCTTCTCAGCATCAACAAATTCTTTACACCAACTGACACCATTTTTTTCAGCAGCTTGCAAAATATCGTCAAGGAGATTTTTTGCAAAAACTTCTTCTTTTGCGTAATTTGTTTCACTCCATGCTCGACGATTTTCATCATGTTTACTGAGACTTTTTCCTATTTTATCTTTTGCCTCACAGTACAATAATTCTTGTTTGCTTTCAGAAATGGCATTATACATAATATCCCTGATTACATTTCTATTTCTATCAATATCATCAAACAGAGTTTCTCTTGCCGAAGTTTTCTTATTAAACAATGAATCAATATAAGTAGATTGCAATTCTTCGGACTGATGTTTTTCCAAAAAATTCAGAATATTTCTTGTTTTGTTTTCCATAGCTTTATCCCTTAGTAACTGTTTTATTTCTATGCTCTCATTATGGCACAAAACGTACGTTTTTGCCCAACTACAAATTTTAAAAATGAAAATTTGTAACTTATTGATTTTGCATAATAAAAATTTTTAGATTTTTAGAAAAAAAAGTGGTTGACAAAAACGTACGTTTAAATTGACCAGATAAAATTGGCTAATTTATTGATTAAATTAAAGAAAACAGCACTCAAAGGTTCATAAAAAGATAACATAGAGACGTCATCTTGAGGAGTGCGAAGCACGACGTCAAGATCTCCGCACAAAGTGCGGTAAAATAATTCTTGTCATTCTTGTTCAAAGACAGAGTTTTTCTGCAAAAGTCTGTTCTTATTTTCTCAGCGCAATTTTTAGCACTTCGGTTGCATTTGTCACCGGAATAATTTCAATTCCCTGCTTCACGTTATCCGGAATTTCCGCCAAATCTTTGACATTCTCTTGCGGAATAATCACGGTCTTAATTCCACCCCGCAGCGCCGCCAGCAACTTTTCTTTTAAGCCGCCAATCGGCAACACTCGTCCTTGCAAGGTAATCTCTCCCGTCATAGCCACATCGCTCCTTACCGGCGTTTTGGTAAATACCGAAACCAAAGTTGTGTACATAGCGATACCTGCCGAAGGCCCGTCTTTCGGCGTTGCACCTTCCGGCACATGGACGTGCACATCGGTCTTGTCAAACACTTCCGGCGCAATACCCAAATCTGCTGAATGTGAGCGCACCACCGAATATGCCGTTTCGATGGATTCTTTCATCACATCTCCCAGCTTTCCTGTCTGTGTAACTTTACCTTTACCCGGCATATCTACGGCTTCGATGAATAAAATATCTCCGCCCACTTCCGTCCATGCCAAACCGGTGGTAACTCCGATATGGTCAGCAGTATCCGCCACTCCGTAACTAAAGCGCTTTACTCCCAGATATTTTTCCAAATTATCCGGCGTTACCTCTATTGTTACACATTTTTCCTTATCCATCAAAATCTCTTTGGTGGCCTTACGGGCAATGGTTGCCAGCTCGCGTTCCAAATTTCGCACCCCTGCTTCACGCGTATAGTAGCGAATAATATCGCGAATTGCATCATCTGTTACTACTAGTTCCGAACACTGCACGGCATTTTCATCAAACACTTTTTTAATCAAATGCCGTTTGGCAATTTCCACCTTTTCATCTTCGGTGTAACCGTCCAAGCGAATAATTTCCATACGATCCAACAGTGGTCGCGGCATATCGAGCGAATTTGCCGTGGTAACAAACATCACATCCGACAAATCATAATCCACTTCCAAATAATGGTCCTCAAAGGTATTATTTTGCTCCGGATCCAACACTTCCAAAAGTGCCGAACTCGGGTCTCCGCGCCAATCTGAACCCAGCTTGTCAATTTCATCAAGTAAAAACAGCGGATTGGTTGTCGCGGCTTTTTTCATCGATTGCAAAATTTTCCCCGGCATAGCCCCCACATAGGTGCGCCTATGCCCACGAATTTCAGCTTCGTCTTTCATGCCCCCCAATGATGCGCGCACAAAATGTCGATTCGTAGCACGAGCAATCGACCGTCCGAGCGAAGTTTTGCCCACTCCCGGAGGACCGACCAAACACAAAATCGGTGCTTTCAAACGTTTGGAACGCGCCTGCACGGCCAAATATTCAACAATCCTCTCTTTAACCTTTTCCAAGCCGTAATGGTCTTCTTCCAAAATATCTATGGCTGTTTGCAAATCTTTGTTGAGTTTGGTGCGCTTATCCCACGGTAAGTCCAAAAGCCAGTCGAGATAGTTGCGAATAACCGAACTTTCCGGCGAACTTTGGCTCATCGAACGCAGTTTTTTCAACTCAGCTAAGGATTTTTCGCGTGCTTCTTTAGAAAATTTTGTATTATTGATACGCTTCAAATAACCGCTGTATTCGTCTTCCTCGCCTTGATTCAATTCCTTTTGAATAGCCTTCATTTGCTCGTTCAAGTAGTATTCCTTCTGGCTTTTTTCCATTTGTTTTTTAACGCGAGTTTTGATGCGATCTTCAACTTCCGCCACCATCATTTCGGTATCTATCAGCTCCAACAGCTTATTCAAACGCTCTTTGAGAGTATCAGCCTCCAGCAAAAACTGCTTATCCTGTGTCTTCAGTGAAAGGTGCGAAGCAATAGTATCAGCCAGCTTATCATATTCATCAATTTGCTTTACGGATTGCACCACATCAAGAGGAATTTTCTTATTAGATTTAACATATTCTTCAAATTGACTGACCACGGCGCGTGCCCACGATTCCAGCTCATCTCCGTCCTCTGAAGTTTGTGGATAACTGGTTGCTTCAGCCGAAATAAAACTCCCGTCATTTATATATTTTTTAATTTTTAAGCGTTCCAAGCCTTCAACTAAAATCTTTATCGTTCCGTCCGGCAATTTCAGCATTTGCAAAATATTGCCGAGAGTTCCCACAGTGTATAAGTCTTTTAATTCCGGTATTTCGGTTTCGGCCTTTTTCTGCATTGCCAAAATAATCTGCGAGCCCTTGTCATTGGCTTTTTGCACCGCTTCAATTGACATATCACGCCCGACGAAAATAGGGATAATCATTTTCGGATAAACAACGACATCTCGCAACGGTAACACCGGTAATACAAACATATTATCTTCTTTTTTGATTTTTTTCTTAATTTTTTCAACAACTTTTGCCATCTGTAAGACTACTCCGTTAAAAATACCTTTCTAATATATAGGTTAGGTTTTGTGCTTCGACAAGTAACAAGAGTTATTTTCCCCAAATTTATTTTATTAACTAACAGCCAATACTTTAGCGTGGCGTAATAAATAGTCTTCAACCGCGGCACTAATATGTTGTTTTAAACTCGCCAATTGGCTGTGTCGCAGTTCCGGAATTGCTTTTTTAAGCTCATTATAATCAGCATTTTCGACATATTCGGCAAAAGCTAAAATGCAGTTTGTATCAGCAGACAAATATTCACCGTCTTCAGCTTGCGGGTGCGTAGCCATAAAATATAAATATAGGCTATTTATTCTCTCTATCTGCTTTTTATCCATAATTTTTCTCCTACTGCAATATGATATATTTATTATTATAATCTATGTCAATAATATTTTTATCATTATTAATTTAAAACATCATATTTAAGTAATTACTTGACAGTAGGGTTGAAAAGTGTTACATAAAACGGCGTTAAAATTTATAAGTTAAATAAGAATTATGAAACAGGAAAAGGAAAAACAGGAAAACGGGGCTGAACACCTTGTTACCCCCGAGAAGTTCTTGGAAAGAATTTCTGAACAGGACAAGAAGTTTTGGACGGCTGATGCTTTGAAAAAAACCACTCCGGTAGCAAAACGCTGGGCTCACTATCTAATGAAAGAAGAACACCTCAATTTTGCCGAAATTGAAGATATGTTTTTCGAAATTCATTTTATAGAGAATTCTCTTTATGAAGGTCTTCGGCACAACTTAATAAACCATATCGGAAGACATGGTTTAGACGCCAGAGGACTTGAATTTATGCGTATGTTTGAAAATGTGAATGATTTTAATTTTCATGAGTACGAGGCTGTTTTGCGCAAAATTCGTAAAGCTTTCGCCCATAATTCGCGTAACATTGAAAAGTTGAAAAAACAACTTGAAACAACAAGTGATTATGAACTGAGACGCAGAAGAGAGCTTGAGTTGGCAAATCTGAAGCGTGAAAGCGATGATTTTGAGTATTTGATTGCTAAGATCAATGAATTTCTCAGGAAAATGCGTGATTTAGGCAATAAAGGCTATGAGCTGTTACTGCAAGGAGAGGTTCCCAACCTGAATTTGTGGAAAAACCAGGCATTAATGAATGATCGTCTGTTTGAGGAAAATAAACAGTTTCTTAAGCAGACTCTGCACCATATAGACACTTTACAAGAAAGCCAGTGTAAACTTGGAATTGCGGAGATTCACCTTTTGCTCTACCACAAAGATGGCTGTCGTCGTCAAAAGTTGCAAAAAATGGTGGAAGAAGATATCATTGCCATCTTTAATCAACTGGAAAGCGAAGATGAACGCAAAACTATCTATCCCGAAATTTGTGATTTTGTGTCAGAAATCGTGCCTAGCGTTGGTTATATTTCTCCACTTATGGTATCTTTTATCTTTGACCGCGGGTTTGTATCGTCTATCAGTCGCGACTTACTCTTAAAACTTAAGCCGGTAATTTGTGGACTGAATATGATGCCGCTTTTGGAAACTCCGCTACAAAGATATTTGCAAACAACGTTACATAATCTGAGAGTCGGAAAACTGACGGAAACCGATGAATATGTCTTGGAATTGACGCAGGCTTATATGCCTAAATCTCTATCGGAAGATGTTATGATCGCTTGGCAGAAATTGCAAAATATTCCTGAAACGACAACAACAGTTCAATCCTAAAACTTTTTAGCCGCTGTGTTAGCCTTTTGAATTGGCAACACCGCGGTTTTTTTTATTTTTCCAAATCATTACTAGCTTTTCACTTTCCCCCACGTCATTACGAGCTTGTTTGGTGCAATAGATTGCAAAGCAATCCATTTTTTCGGAGCTGTGGCGATAAGAAAAAATGCACCAAACTTCGGCAAAGTAATCCAGAATTTATAAAGCCATATTCTAACAGGTAGCTTCACTGAACAAAGATTACTTATTTTATCGACCAAATTATAATCTTGACAAAAATACTCAAATGTGCTTCAATAGAACCAATTTGAAATTATTAACTTTTTAAAAATTAAGAGTATGATTTTTCTAGGAATTGTCGGGGCTGAAATCCCAATGGCTAAGGCCATGATTGAGCAAATTGCTCAACACAGTGAGGAGTATCGCATCTGCTTTAAGGTTGATGCCAGTTACAAAGAAGACAAAGCTGAGGCTAAGTATGCCAATGTCGATATGGCTTTGCTGATGCTATCTGCCACGTTGGTTATCGACTTCACCGAAGATGCCAAGGGAGCTTACGAAAATGCCAAAGCGTACCTTGATTACCATGTTCCCGCTATTTTGGTAACAGCCGGATTGGACGAGGAGATGCTGGATACCTTGAAGCATATTCGCTCTGCGCGAACGATTGCTCCAATATTGATTGTTTCGCCAAAACTGTCGGTAAATAAGGTACTTATGGTCGAGCAGGCTGAGCGAATTCTCAGAGTGGTCGGAGCCGATGTAACGCAAATCGACCTTGATTTCCGCTATCCGGTCGGCCCTGAGTTTAACGTTGAGCCATATATGCCGCTCATTGAACGCTTAAATCGCGCCATTGGTATCCGCGACTGGGCACCGAAGACAGAAGCCTCTCAGAACAGTCGTACATATACCCAGAAGTTCGGCTTTGTGCAGATTACATTGGAGCGCGCTTTCAGTTCCGGAGTTGTCTTTATGGACGGTCTTTACGATCTGCAGATGAAAATTCATCTGAAAGATTCGTGGTTTCAGCTGGGCGAGAAGAGTAGTCTCTCTGATGTCTGGAACGGTCTGTCGATGCTAACTGAGTATGCGGTGGTTAATAAAGAAGTTGAAAATGGCAAAATTTACACCAATTTATTGCCATATCTTGTGCATCGCCGTATGCAATAAAAATAAAAAAAATATCTCTCGATTCGTCGTGAGATATTTTTTTTGCTATAAAACTTACATTCTTAAAAGTATGTATAAAAATGCACTTTTTTGCACCTTTTAAGGTCATTTTTTGGTACCATTTTGCACCTAAAATGCCCCCAAAAATACCTAAAAAGCGGTTTTAATAAGAGCGGGCATAAATCACATCCATCGTGGCATCTTTGCCTGTAAGTAAGCACTTTCCGCTTGTCCCGCTTTGATCAAACGGAATACAGCGAATAGTAATTTTCATCGCCTTTAAAATCTCTTCCGTTTCCGGTTCTGCGCACCATTTACCGCGCACAAATGCCACTTTTCCGGCCTTTCCGTCCTCTATCCATTCGTTGGAATTGGCAAAATAAGCGGCGAATTCTTTCGGTGTCGTAATATCGGTTCTGATGTTGGCTTCAAGACGTGTTTTAGCTTTGCTAAACATCTGATTTTGCAACATTTCTAACCGTGCGCCAAGCTGTGTAACAAACTCATCGGCCGGCATAATTTTCTTGCCTTCCGGCTGTCCGATATAGATGCGTTCTTTAACCATTAAACCTTTACTGTCGGCATCTCTCGGCCCGATTTCGCATACAATCGGCGCACCTTTTCTAATCCACTCCCAAGACTTATCGACACTCGGCTTATCGCGTGTATCAACTTTAAGGCGGATTTTTTCTCCAAATGCTGTTTGTAATTTAATTTGTTGCTTTAAGTTATCAATATAACTCATTACTTTTTCGGCATCTTCTGGCTTCTTGATAATCGGCACAATTACCACCTGATACGGCGCCACATGCGGCGGAACTACCATTCCGTCATCATCGGCGTGGCACATAATTGTTCCGCCGATAAGCCGCGTGGAAACGCCCCAAGATGTAGTATAAGCATACTCTAACTCGTTGTTTTGATTAGTAAATTTAATATCTGCCGACTTAGCAAAATTTTGCCCCAAAAAGTGTGAAGTTCCGGCTTGCAGGGCTTTGCCGTCCTGCATCATGGCTTCAATACAATAAGTATCAATAGCCCCAGGGAATTTTTCATGTTCCGGCTTGCGACCGACAAGCACCGGCATTGCCAATGCGTTTTCGCTGAAATCACGATAAACTTCAAGCATTTTCTTGGTTTCATCTTCTGCTTCTTTAGGGGTGGCATGCACGGTATGACCTTCTTGCCACAAGAATTCTCTGGTGCGCAAAAACAGACGCGGGCGCATTTCCCAACGTACCACATTTGCCCATTGGTTCAACAATATCGGCAAATCGCGATATGAATTTACCCATTTGGCAAATGAATCGGCAATAATCGTTTCGCTGGTCGGACGCACAATCAGCGGTTCTTCCAGCGGAGATGCCGGCTTCAATTTGCCCTCTTCATTTACTAAGCGTGAGTGCGTTACCACTGCCATTTCTTTAGCAAAACCCTCAACATGGTCGGCTTCTTTTTGGAAGAAGGAGAGGGGAATAAACATCGGAAAATAATAGTTTTCATGTCCGGTTTCTTTGATTTTTTCATCTAAAACACGTTGGATACGCTCCCATAAACCATACCCCCATGCCTTCATTACCATGCACCCCGGAGATACGGAATTTTCCGCCATATCTGCCTCGGATACCACTTCTTGATACCATTGCGGGTAATTTTGTTTGCGAGTTGTTTTCATAGCCATTTTTTTATTCTCCTATCTGAGTGTTCCGCCGGTTTTCTTACCGACTTCAACAATAACTTTATTCATCAGATTTTCGATATCTTTATCGGTAAAAGTTTGTTCTATCGGTTGGAAGGTCAGGCTGATGGCCACCGATTTTTTATCTTCCGGCAAATTACCGCCTTCAAAGATGTCAAAAATACGAACATCGGTTATATGATTCCTGTCAGCATTTTTAGCCGCCGCAGTTATTGCCGCAGCCGTTACGGTTTTATCAACCACAAATGCCAAGTCTTTATCTACCGGTTGGAACGGCAAAAGTTCGAGTTTTTTGCGTGCTTTACCGGCGGATTGGCGTGGCAAAGGAATATTATTCAAATTCACTTCAAACGCCACTACACGCGTCTTAATATCGAGCGCTTTCAGCACTGCCGGATGTATCTCACCGAAGTAAGCCAACACGTTTTTGCCCAAGCGAATAACGCCGGAACGTCCCGGATGATAATAACCCGGCGCATCGGTCGTAATCTGCGGATTTTCATATGGGCCTTTAGCCGCAGCAATAACTGCGAGAGCATCAGCTTTAGCATCAAAAATATCATAATCGCGTGCGGCGTGAGACCAATCTTTTTTAGCGGTTTGTCCGCAACGTATTCCGCTGGCAGACATATGTTGTTCCGTCGGATTTCTACCGTCAAATTCCGGACCGATTTCGAACAGAGCCAAGTTTGCATAACCGCGTGCAATATTATTCTTTACCGCTGTCAGCAGATTAGGTAAAATCGACGGACGCATCTCGTTTAATTCCTTGACAATCGGATTTTGCAACAAAATTGCTTCGTGTCCGTTGCGGAAATATTGCGCAATATCGCTATCGGCGAAGCTCCATGTAACCGTTTCATACATACCGCGAGATGCCAATTCGTGTCTTGCCATCATCGCATTATGCTGAGCCGGCGTCAAAATCGGCTTCGGCAGTTTGTCATGCGGCAAAGATACAGCCGGAATCTCGTCCAGTCCGATCATGCGTACCACTTCTTCAACCAAATCCTGCTCATATTCGATATCGCCGCGCCAACTTGGCGAAACAGCCTTAATTTTACCGTTCTCGAGCGATACTGCAAATCCGAGTTTTTGCAAGATTTCCATAGATTTTTCGGCGCTTACCGGCAAACCGACCAATGTTTCCATGCGTTCAGGACGCAAATATGCCACTTGCGGTTGGTAATTTTCTTCCGAACCGACGACCGTCAGTTCCGATGCCTCGCCGCCGCAAATTGAAATAATCAAAGCAGTGGCATAATCGGAGCCGCTGATATTTGACTTCGGGTCAACCCAACGTTCATAGCGATAGCGGGAATCCGAATCTATTTGCAGTTTACGACCGGTTTTGGCGATGCATTCCGACTTAAACAATGCACATTCAAGCAAAACGTTGACTGTATCTGCCGAACAACCTTTTTCTAAGCCTCCCATGATACCACCGAGACATTGCACACCTTCTTCGTCGCAAATACCTAAAGCAAAATCTGCCAACTCATATTCTTTTTCGTTAAGAGCGACGAATTTTTCGCCGTTCTTAGCCATGCGAATTGTCAAATCTCCTTTGAGTTTATCGGCATCAAACACGTGTAACGGCCGCGCTAAGTCATAGTTGAGATAGTTCGTTATATCTACCAACGGAGAAATAGAGTGAATACCAATGGCATTCAGACGGTCTTTCATCCATTTAGGTGTTTCGACATGGTTATTCACGCCTTTGATATAACGTCCGGTATATGTTGGACATTCATTCGGGCATTGGACCGTAATTTTAATCGGGTTGGCGAATTTTGCCGGAGTTTTTACGATATTAAGCGGCTTAAGTGTGCCTAATCCGGCTGCCGCCAAGTCGCGCGCAATACCACGTACACCCAAGCATTCGGCACGATTCGGCGTAATGGAAACTTCAATTACCGGATCAATTTCCAAGGCCTCTGCTGCCGACAAACCGAGCGGTGTATCGGAAGGTAATTCGATAATTGCGTCATGGGATGTACCGATTCCGATTTCATCAACGGCACACATCATACCGCAACTTTCCACACCGCGAATGGTGGCGCGTTTTAAGCGTTCGTTATAAAGCGGAATGAGAGTTCCTTCGCGAGCAAAAATACCAATAAGACCTTCGCGAACATTAGGTGCGCCGCAAACAACTTGGTAGATATCTTTACCGTCATTAACACGTAAAATATGCAACTTATCGGCATCTGGATGATTTTCTACACTATCGATACGAGCGGTTATAAATTCTTTTAAACCGGCCGACGGATCGGTAATTTCTTCAACCTCCAAACCGATGCGCGTCAGTGTTTCACTGATTTCATCAATATTTGCCGTGGTTTCCAAATGCTCTTTGAGCCAAGATAATGTGAATTTCATCGTGCTAATCCTCCGTTATTGCTTAATCCGCCGGTCATTGAAGAAAAATCAAGCGGCGTAAATCCGTAATGTTTGAGCCAACGCACATCAGATTCGAAGAATGTGCGTAAATCCGGAATGCCGTATTTAAGCATCGCCAAGCGGTCAATACCTAATCCGAAAGCAAAACCTTGATATTCATCAGGATCAATACCACCGGCACGCAATACATTCGGGTGCACCATGCCGCAACCTAAAACTTCCATCCAGTCGGTACCGGCACCGATTTTTAATTCGGTCTTGGTTTTAAGACAGCCGATATCCATTTCTGCCGAAGGTTCGGTGAACGGGAAATATGACGGGCGATAACGCACCGGCAATTCATCAAGCTCAAAAAACGCTTTCATAAAATCATAGAGGCAGCCTTTAAGATGGGCCAGCGTAATATTTTTATCAATAACCAAACCCTCAAGCTGGTGGAACATCGGAGTATGTGTTGCATCATAATCGGAGCGATATGTTCTACCCGGAGCAATAATCCGAATAGGCGGTTGCTGTTTTTCCATAGTGCGGATTTGTACCCCCGAAGTATGGGTTCTGATAACATACGCTGTTTCCATATCAAACTGTTTTGTCGGATCATTATTCAAATAAAACGTATCTTGCATTTGGCGGGCAGGGTGATTCACCGGCATATTAAGTGCATTAAAGTTATGAAATTGGTCTTCAATATCCGGACCTTCGGCAATATCGAAACCCATTTGTCCGAAAATAGCCGCCACTTCTTCATAAATTTTGGAAACCGGATGGATTCGACCTTGGGTTTCCGGACGAACCGGCAAGGTAACATCAATAGTTTCATTTTTGAGTTTTTCGTTTAATGCTTTTTCTTCCAAAATCTTTTTTTGCTTTTCTAAAGCCGCTTCAATATCATTTTTTAAGATATTAAGACCTTTACCGAAAGCAATTTTTTCTTCCTGCGGTAAAGCTCCCAAACCTTTCATCATTTCGGTAATTTTGCCTTTTTTACCTAAAACTGCAACACGTACATCATCTAATTGTTTTAATTCAGTGCATGTGTTGATTTTTGCTATAATTTCATTTTTTAAATCTTCTAAATTTTCCATAATCAGCAACCTTTTGTTCGTTCAAAATAAAAAAAGAGTCAGCCGGTAATGCCTCAAGCCAACTCTTTTCCATTTTATTTTGTTTGTATCTTTTTATATTACTTAAGAGCCGCTTTGGCAGTTTCTACCAGCTTAGCAAATGCTTGGGGCTCTTTCAAAGCGATATCAGCCAAAACTTTACGGTCAAGCTCAATACCTGCTTTATTGAGCCCGCTGATAAATCGAGAATAAGTCATATCATTGATACGAGTTGCAGCGTTGATACGTTGAATCCACAACGAACGAAAACTTCTTTTCTTCGCTTTTCTGTCACGGTATGCATATTGCAAACCTTTTTCAACTTTTTCAACAGCTACTCTGAATACATTTTTATTACGACCTCTGTAACCTTTCGCCATATTCAAAATTTTTTTATGACGAGCGTGAGCCGTTAAACCTCTTTTAACACGAGACATATCTTATCCTCCCTCTTAAATAAACGGTAAAAACTTCTTAACAAACTTGTTGGCAATGTCAATCAAACGAGTGCCTCTGGCTTGTCTTTTTTGTTTTGTCGGCTTGTTAAAGAGCAAGTGTCTCTTAAACGAGTGATTTCTTTTTATTTTGCCGGTTCCGGTAACGCTGAAGCGCTTAGCGGCGGCTTTCTTTGTTTTCAATTTAGGCATTTTATTCCCTTTCTTTTTTTGGAATTACACAACGAGTTGTCAGGCATGCCAATTTCGCCCGATGAACTCAAACGACATGTTTATAACTCAAACCTTTGTTATTTGCAAGCATTTTTTTCAAAAACTTCAAAAAAAGAACGCAAAAGTAAAACTGCGTTCTCTTTTATTTACATCTTAGATTAGTTTATTTTTCAACAATTACTACACCGAGTTTGAAAAAGTCGAAAGGAACTTCTGAGGGAATTTGAAATTCTTTATTTTCTTTTACCGGAACGTTGGTTGCCTTAATTCTACCTTCATAGACTAAGATACCTTCCCTATCAAAAAAAGCCACCGGAATAGTAATTGAGCTGATATCTTCATCATTTGTATTTTCTAAATTACCGCAAACGGCCGCATCACACTTATGCATTTTATCTATTATAACTCCATCTCTGTTATAATAGTTTGATTGTGCCAGCATCTCAGCTTGCGAAATAGAGGGATTATTTACCGGTTTTGCTTCTTCACTGCTCGGATAAATAATGTAAAGCAAGATAACGGCAACCGTCAACACCGCCGCCAAAGGTACTTTCTTGCCTTTAACCGTAATAAAACGCCCTTTGATATAACCGGTATAAGTAGTTCTAAATATATTCAAAAATTCTTTTAAGGCTGCAAAATATTGCTTCTTGGTCAGCAGTTGAAAAACTTGCTTTAAACCCTCAAATACCGCCTTTGTAGCAGGAATAATATCTTTAATATTGCTCATTTTCATATCCTTAAATAAATACCTTATATATTGCTAACAGTAATGCAAAATTCTTGATAAATAGTAAAGAAAAATCATTGCATCCCCCCCCTTATTAAACAAAATATTAAATTTTATGGTATATACAGCAAAACATAGGATACCATTATGAGTTATAAGGCTGAAAATTTAAGAGAAGAAAAACATTGTTTTTTTGGGGCTGAAGGAGGTGTTTCAACGGGCAAATATGCTTCGCTTAATACCAACTTAAGCAGCCAAGATGCTCGTCTTAGTATTGAGCGTAATTTTGAGATTATTGCAAAATATTTTAATTTACCTAAAAAACAGATGTTCACCTTGCGGCAAAGTGTATCTGCCGACGTGGTTTGGGCAGATGCTCCATCTTGGTTTTCTATTGCCGCCGATGGTATGGTAACAGATGATCCCGATATTTTACTCGGCATCAAAACTGCCGATTGCGCTCCGGTATTGATGGCCGATTACAAGCATGGTATTATCGGCGCCGCTCATGCCGGTTGGCGCGGCGCTTATAAAGGTGTGGTCGAAAATGTGTTGAGTTTAATGGTGGCGCATGGAGCGCAAAAACAGGATATTGCGGTTGCCATCGGTCCGTGCATGCAACAAAATTCTTTTGAAGTGCGCGAAGATATGATAAACATTTTTTTGGAACAATCTCCGGAAAATATGCGTTATTTCAGAAAAGATGAGCAAAAATATTATTTCGATTTAAGCAGGTATTTGATTAATAAAATACATAAGTTCGGGGTGGAAAATATTACCGATTCGGGTATCGATACATATACGGCAAATGATGATTATTTCAGTTTTCGTCGCTATACCAATATGCATTTGATTGAAATTCCGCGTGATTATCCGACTCAATTTTCTTGTATAAGGTTATAAAAAATGAAAATTATCCAACATCCGTTACCTTTTTGGGAAGAACGTCCGCGAGCCATCGATTCGCTGGTCTTACACTGCAGTGCTCATAATCCGGAAGACATGATTAAAGTTCTGTTTGCCGAGAAACTGAGTTCGCATTATATTATCGGCGCAGACGGGCAAGTTTTTCAACTGGTGCCGGAAGAAAAACGTGCCTGGCACGCCGGTAAAAGTTTTTGGCGCGGAGAAGAAAGTCTGAATCAACGTTCCATCGGGATAGAGTTAAGTTCACCGAGCATGGGACAAGAGACTTATCCGGCAAAACAAATCCAAAGTTTAGAGCGCTTGTGCAAAGATATTTTGCGGCGCCATCCGGCAATCAAAGCGCAAAATATTGTTGCCCATTCTGATGTGGCTCCTACTCGTAAGCCTGATCCCGGCATAGCTTTCCCGTGGCAAGAATTGGCTGAAAAAGGTATCGGTTTGTGGTATGATCTGGCAAACGCCACAAAGATTAAAGAAACTAATGTAGCGGTGTTATTATCAGAAATCGGTTATGATACAAGCAATCTACCGGCGGCGGCATACGCCTTTTGCCGTCATTTCGCCCCAAAATATGTGGTAAGGTGTGATAGTATTTCTCACCTTATAGAAAACGTCTATCCGGCAGATTTTGTGCTTCCTGCGGAAGTATTGCCGATTTTGCGGGCTGTGGTTTACAGTTATCGAACATATTAGTTTGCCTTTTTTATACGTGTAAGGCAAGAAATACACAAAAAAGATTCTGTGTATAAGTTGGTGGATAAATTGTTGATAACCTATTTATAATCCTGAGGATATTTTGTTTATAAGTATGTGGATTAGTTGTTTATAACTTATGAATAAGTCTGTGAATAAACTGTTGAAAAGCTTGTGCAAAAAATGTCATGAATTCAGGCTGAAAACCACTTTTAAACCATCGGCGGCCGAAGATGTGATACCTCCGGCATATCCGGCTCCTTCGCCGCACGGGAAAATGCCGCGGATATTGCATTGCATCGTTGCATCGCGCACAATTCGTATCGGAGATGATGAACGCGTTTCCACACCGGTCAATACCGCATCGTAACGGTCAAATCCGTGCAATTTTTTACCTATTTCCACAATACCGGCGCGCATTGTTTCGGCAACTGTTGTCGGTAAAATCAGACCTAAATCGCTCCATGTCACCCCCGGCAGATATGACGGTTCCACATCACCTCCATGTCGGCTGGAGTGAGCATGTAAAAAATCTCCAACCAGTTGTGCAGGAGCATGATAATTTTCGCCACCAAAGCGAAATGCCAATTCTTCCAAACGGCGTTGAAAATACATACCGGCTAAAACATCATCACTGCCAAAATCTCGCTTATCAACTCCCACCAAAAGTGCCGCATTGGCATTAGCTTTATCGCGGGCAAATTCACTCATACCGTTAGTAACGAGACGCCCCTTTTCCGAAGCCGCGGCCACCACCGTTCCCCCGGGACACATACAAAATGTATAAGCCGCACGACCGTTCGGCAAATGCACTGCCAATTTATAATCTGCCGCTTCCAGATACGGACTGTTTGACGCTTCTTTACCGTATTGCGCAAGGTTAATCATTGCTTGCGGATGTTCAATACGTGCACCGACGGCAAACGGTTTTGGCTCCATATATATTCCGCTACTGTGCAGCATTTCAAACGTATCTCTAGCACTGTGTCCTATGGCTAAAAACAGCTTATCGGTCGGCAATTCATAAGTTTCGTTTTCGTGTTTTACAATAATTCCCTCAAGTCGGTCATTTTTGATTATTAAGCCGTCAAGTTTATGATTGAAGCGATATTCTCCACCGAGATTGATAATTTTTCGGCGCATATTTCTCACCACTTGCCGCAACTTATCGGTGCCGATATGCGGCTTTGCCAAATAGAGAATTTCTTCGGGTGCACCGGCGGCGTAAAATTCGCGCATCATCTTGCGAGTGAATTTATCTTTTTTAATACCGGTCATCAATTTACCGTCCGAAAAAGTTCCGGCACCGCCTTCGCCGAATTGCACATTTGATTCGGTATCCAAAACTCCGCCGTTCCAAAAAGCATTTACTTTCTGTCGTCGGGTATCGACATCATCGCCGCGTTCCAAAATAATCGGTTGCAATCCGGCTTCGGCTAAGGCCAGAGCCGCGAACATACCGGCCGGACCGCAACCGACCACAATCGGGCGCACGCCGTCATTTTTAATATTAAAATACAGTTCTTCTTCCGGCACTAAAAGTTCGATATCTTTATTTTCAGGAGCAGGGGAGGAAATATCGCAATCTACGCTGTAAACAAAATGTACATTGTTTTTATGCCGCGCATCCACCGATTTTTTCGCGATTCTGAAATTTTGCAGACAGTCAGACGCACAGCCAAATTGTTTGGCGGCGGCTTTTTTTATATCTTCAACCGTTGCATTAAGCGGCATTTGCAAATTGTTTAAGCGTAACATCAGATATTCCCCTAAATATGGAGATTATCATATACCAAAAATAGAATTTAGCAACTATTCTTTCGGCAGATTAACAGTTTCGCTATTTTGAGGTTGAGGACGCATAATTTGCCACAAAGGTTTGCGATATATCCAAAGGTTTATCAAGCCGACAACCGCAGCAATCGAGCCGAAAAGGTAAATCATATAATACCAATTTATGTTGCCGGCATTGAGCAAAACTTCTTGGTGATAAAATCGCAGACAAGCTAAAGAAATTGCCGTAAGAAGCGAAGCACCGATAAATGCCAATGTCCAAATGCGTCGTAACAATAAACTATCCACAAGCAGGGCAGTAATGACGTAAACCAAAATAAGTGCGGTTAAGACGTAAATTTCCATTTTTTTCTCCTTTGATTTAAGCTTAAAAATATGTGCGGTTTGTTAAAATTCAAGCAATATGGAAATAAAATTGCATAAATTTGAAAAAATATGTTGACGCATCATAAAATATAAGCTAAATATATCAGCCGAAACGGAGCGTTGGTAGAGTGGTAATACAGCGGATTGCTAATCCGTCATCGCGAATAACGATGCAGAGGTTCGAGTCCTCTACGCTCCGCCAAAAAAAAAGAGGTCGCCTTTATGGCGGCCTTTTTTTGTGCGTGCGTGAGGCTCGAACCGAGAGGCTCGCTAAGCCAAAACAACCGTTGCTCCGGTTGTTTTGGTCTGCAAGAGCATAAAAACATTATTAAGCCAGAGGTGTGCAAACACCTTGCAGCGCAATTAGGTTTTTATGAGATAGAGTTTTTTTATAAAAAACGTAGTCCTCTACGCTCCGCCAAAAAAAGAGGTCGCCTTTATGGCGGCCTTTTTTTGTGCGTGCGTGAGGCTCGAAAGTAAATATTTTTTATAAAACACTTTACAAACCCGAAAAATTTCGTTAGCCTTACTATTGCGTAGGATGATTACTTGCGTGAGGTATGATAGCCTCTTCTAGTTAGTCTGATACAAGACTTAAAATCGTATCTTCCGGTAAGACCGGAAGATGGCAGAATAAGTCATTTTTATGGTCAATATGTCATACTATTTAACTAGAATAGCTATCAACTTCCGGTCGCTCTCATCAAGCGATTTTTATTTTTTTAGGAAGTAATGATGAAAAGATATTTTCTGCTTATACTCATGCTTTCAGCATGTCAATCTATTAAATATCAAGATGTCAACCCGATGATAAGTCCTAATGCTAATAAATTACCGGCAATGGAACCGATGGTTGATATGTATAATTTGGAGGCTGTATATACCGGTGGCGGTTATACCGGAACTGCCGATAATTATGGTATTGGCTATGTTAATAACGGGTGGGGCAACTGGGTACAGACAACATCTGTTTCCGGCACGCAATATAAAGATGCTCGTGTTAATGATGTAATAAATATTTTTAATAAAGAGGTCAAAGAAAATATAACAGACCCTTATGGCGAAAGGAAAGGCTATATATCGTTGAAATTAGGGTATAGAGGAGAAAATGATTCAATTTTTTATTCTTTAGTTTCAGCGCTATCTCTTTGGTCTGTAAATCTTTTAGGATTTCCTGCTAATGAGGCAAAACAATCTCTTGAAGTTGAAGTAGAAATTTGGAACAAGAAAAAAGAAATTGTCAGAAGATACACTGCCAATGCTTTAAACGTTGAATATATTGCAATGTATTGGGGATATGATGAAGCAGATGTATATCGTAAAGTTGCTGCGGATAATATTAAACAAGCGTTGGAACAAATTCGCAAACAAATCAATAATGATGCCGAAGAAATTAAACTAAAATTAAAATAATAACCAATACATAAGTTATGTTGAAAATTTTATTATAATGCTTATCTCCGGTTATGTAAGAATAAAAAGGAGATAATATTGATGCAAAAGAAAATGAAATATATTTCAGCAGTTGCTTTAGCTGCCGTTTTTTGTTTGGTGTCATTAGGTGCTGAGGCGCGTTCATCCGTACACATGAAGCATACGACAGAGCAAACCGTGCCCACGGCGCAAGGGGGAATGCACACCCAAGGCACTATGCCGCAAGCTTCGACCGATACTTCCGGTGTTTGGGATAAAACCAAAGAAGTCAGTAGTGATGTTTGGCAGGGAACCAAAGAGGTTGGTAGTGATGTTTGGCAAGGCACAAAAGATGTTAGTAGCGATATATGGGACGGTGCTAAAAAAGTAGGGAGCGATGTGAGTGATGCCGTGAGCGGAGATGACGGTGCTCCTACGTCTAATCCGCCGGCTGCTCACCCTCAATAAATCAATCGCTGTACCACATAAAAAAAGCCTGCTTATCGGCAGGCTTTTATAAATTGTAAAGTGTTTGTTCTTAAAAATCCAAAGCCTGACGGAACACTGCCACCCAGCCTTCTTGTTCATCACGGTCGGCCGCATTCATTTTGCGCAATTTCAACACCGTGCGCAGAGCTTTTACATCAAAACCCGCACTTTTGGCCTCGGCAAAAATATCGCGGATATCACTTTGCAATTCTTTCTTTTCTTCTTCCAAGCGTTCAATTCTCTCTACCAATGAAACCAAACGTTTGGCATCAATCCCGCCGACTTCGGCCTTTACCTGCTCTTCATTCACCATTTTTGTTCTCCTAAAAAATAAATTCTATACAGTCTTAACAAAGTTTTCGCCGTTTTACAAGAAGTATTTGCTAAAAAAATCGATCAATAATTTTGCTCCAAAAGTTTTATTTGCATTTTCTGTTTGACTTTGGTAAATTTTTGTGAAAAGACCATTTAAATATAAATGGTTTTAACTTACATACTTCAGTATGAAAAGATTTTTTTACAAATGAGGAAAAGACAATGCCGATAAATACGCATACCAAAATTTTAGCCACCATCGGTCCTTCTACGGCAACACCGGAAATGATAGAAAAACTGGTGCTTTCGGGGGTAGATGCCTTTCGTTTTAATTTTAGTCATGGTACTCACGCCGAACACGCCGAGCGCTTGAAAATTGTTCGCGATATGAGTGAAAAATACGGGCGCCATCTGACGGTTGTAGCTGATTTACAAGGTCCGAAATTACGAATCGGCACGTTTAAAACCGATAAAGTTATGCTTGAAAAAGGGCAAAAATTTACCTTGGATATGCTTGATGAAAACGGCGATGAAACTAGAGTTCAACTGCCGCATAAAGAAATTTTTGATGCATTGAAAGTGGGCGATAAACTGTTGCTCAACGATGGTAATATTGAACTTGAGGTGCTGAAAAATGATAATTATGTTGCCGAAACTTTGGTTAAAGTGGGGGGCTGTCTGTCGGCGCACAAAGGAGTTAATTTACCTAATGTCAAATTGCCGATTTCTGCCATTACGCAGAAAGATAAAAAGGATTTGGAGTTTGCGCTTAATCTGGGGGTAGATTGGGTTTGTTTGTCGTTTGTGCAAAGTGTGGAAGATGTGCGTATGGCGCGCAATTTGATTGGCGATAAAGCATGGATAATTTCCAAACTGGAAAAACCAAGTGCTATCGATGAACTTGAAGATGTTGTTAAGGAATCTGACGGGATTATGGTGGCGCGCGGCGATTTAGGGGTAGAATGCCCGATTCAAACGGTGCCGGTATTACAAAAGCGCATTGTAAAGACATGTCGTAAATACGGACGTCCGGTAATTGTGGCGACGCAAATGCTGGAATCGATGATTGTGAATCCTACGCCAACCAGAGCTGAAGTTTCTGATGTGGCTAATGCCGTATTTGACGGTGCCGATGCAGTAATGTTGTCGGCGGAAACTGCCGCGGGCAGCTATCCGGCAGAAGCGGTTGCCATGATGCACCAAATTATTAACGAAGTAGAAGAAGATGCCTCTTATTATTCACGGGTACAACTGGACAAAGACTTGTCGGATTGCGATGATATGGCCGATGCTATTACTTATGCCGCCAGTGAAATGAGTAATATTTTGCCGAATATGGCGGGCTTAATAACCTATTCCGCCAGCGGATTTACCACACTTTCCATGGCTCGTGAGCGTCCGGCTCGCCCTATTTTGGCGATAACACTTTCAACCGAAGTAGCGCGTCGTTTGGGGATTGTTTGGGGGGTAAGAGCTTTTGCTAATCCGGAGGTGTTTAACGATATTACCAAGCTGCAAGACACCGCTCTGGCGATTGCCAGACAAGCCAAGATAGGTAAAGAGGGTGAATATTTGGTAATTACTGCCGGTTATCCGATTGGGGTACGCGGTATGACTAACTTGATTTACGCTGCTCAACTGTAAGAGATATTTGTCTATAGGTTTATTTTATTATTGATTTATTCATAATTTAATCATAAAATAATCATAAAATAAAGGAGAAAATTATGAGTTGGGCGCCGAAATATACGATTACCAAAGGTATTTTAACTGATTTAACGAAGATTGAAGCGGTTAAAAATTCGTTCAATGACAGGCCTTTGTCACCGGTTTTGCTTTCCTCTCTTCATAAAACGGCGAAAATATCGCAGACGCATTATTCAACGCAGATTGAAGGGAATCGACTTACGCTAAAACAGGTTGAAAATGCGCTGTATTCGGCAAATAAAACAGCTAAAAATTATCAAGGTCATGATGAAAAAGAGGTCAAAGCCTATTATGACGCCATCAACTATATGGAAAAATATTTAGACAGCGATTCGGCATTTTCTTTAGACTTCGTGCAAAAAATACACAGCCTTGTTGAAGGAAGCAAAAAAAATATTCCGTATCGTGATGTGCAAAATGCCATTTATGACAGTTCGGACGGTTCGCTTGTTTATTTGCCGCCGGAAGCTAAAGATGTGCCGACAATGATGCAAGAATTGGTTGCTTGGGTGCAGGATAATATTGATAAACTGCCAACGCCGATTATTGCCGGACTGTTTCATTATCAATTTGTAACCATTCACCCGCATTTTGACGGCAACGGACGCACCGCTCGCCTGATAACATCATTTATTATGCGCAAGTTCGGCTACGGCTTGAAAGGCATTTATTCGCTGGAAGAATATTATGCTAAAAATCTGCCGGATTATTACCAAGCATTGATGACGCATCCGCATCATAACTACTACTTTGGTCGAAACGAAGCGGATTTGACCTCGTGGCTTGAGTATTTTATCAAAGGCGTGGCTGAGGCGTTTACAAATGTTGAAGTTAAAGCCGAAAAAGAGCAAAACAAAGGCTTAACTGCCGATAAATCGCCGCTTTTACGCAAGCTCGATATTAAACAACGCAAAATTTTGGAATTATTTACGGAATTTGAGGCAATAACATCAGCTCAAGCCGGAGATTATTTAAATTTATCATCGCAATCAGCGCGGCTGTTGCTTAATAAGTGGGTTGATGAAGGCTTTTTGCAAATTGTAAATACCGCCAAGAAAAACCGCACCTATGGTTTGAGCGAAGATTTTGAACAAATGTTGGGTAACTAAAAACAAGGCTTTAAAAATGGTGCAAGCGGGCGGATTCGAACCGCCTGCCTACTTCTTAGGAGGAAGTCGCTCTATCCTAATGAGCTACGCCTGCGCCAAGAGTTTATATAGCTTGAAATTAGTTAAAACGCAAGTAAATTTTCCCGCTTTTGCCATCGGCCTAAATTTGTCCGGTTTCCATAAAGTTTTTAATCGGCTTATAGCTTTTGCGATGCTCTGAAATTAAGCCATGTTCTCTAATGCCGGCAATATGGTCTTTAGTGCCGTATCCGGCATTTTTTTCAAAGCCGTAAAAAGGATATTTTTGCGCCAATTCTTTGAGTAATCTGTCACGATAAACTTTAGCTAAAATACTGGCGGCGGCTATGGAGTATGAGCGTGCGTCGCCGCTGATGTAGCAAGCGGTTTGGCAAAGAAATTGCTTGGGTAGGCGATTACCGTCAATCAGGGCAAATTGCGGTTTAATTGATAATTTTTCTGCCGCGCGCGACATAGCCAAAAATGTGGCTTGCAAAATATTTAGCTCATCAATTTCTTGAGCGCTTGCCATACCGATACCGCAACATATTTTGCCTTTTTTCTCTTCCGAAAGCAACAAATCATACAGTTTTTCACGCTTGGCGGCGGAAAGCTTTTTGGAATCGTTCAAATTTTGTAACAATTCAGGCTCTATATTCTTATTTAAAAAAACGACGGCTCCCGCTACTACCGGTCCAACCCAAGGGCCGCGTCCGGCTTCATCTATTCCGCAGACAATACCATTATAAGTGTTTTCAATTTCCCATGTCGGCATTTTTATCTCCTAAAACTTGGAATGTATTTTAGTCCGAACACAAAAAATTGCAAATATTTTATCTTTTAACGGCGGATAATTTCTATTCCTTCATATTCGGCTTCCACCATGCCGCCGATGACAACCGCCACATTATCAAAACCGGCTTTTTCAAACATTTCCGCGGCCTGCGAAGCTCTAGCTCCGGAAGCACAAATAATGTTAATGGTTTTATTTTTTGTTATTTGATTTTCTTGTATAAATTGCAGAGGATCCAGTTCGCTTAAACTTTTATGGATATGCGGTAATTTCAGTTCTTCGAGTTGATATTCTTCTAAAGAACGCACATCTAAAATAAAAGAATCTTGCTGCAAACTGACGGGTTTTATAAAGCGCATTTTTATCTCCTCATATATTATAAATAGTCTGAAATAGATAAATTAAAACAGCTCGTAATATCTGTATTGATAATATTTTAGATGTATTAAATTTTAACTCGTTGATTTCTCAAAACATATATGTTAACCTTGGCTAAAGTTTACTTGTTTCAGTTAGGGATAATAGAGATGAAGACATATCATTTTGTATTGGGATTATTGGCAATAATAAGTTTTATAAGACCAGCATCGGCTGAGGGGATAGCGCTTTATAAGACTGAAGAACTACGGTTTGAAAACCAAGACGGACGCGAAATTGTTTACGATCAGTCGGACGAGCTCTTTAACGGAGCGGTGGTGTTGCCTGATGATGAGGGTAGAAAAATAACCTATATTTACAAAAACGGGCAAAAAAACGGGGTGGCAGTTTCACGCTATGCTGATGGCAAAGTTGAGTTTGAAACCACTTATGCCGACGGTGTCAAAAACGGAGAGGAGTTACTTTTTTCGGCGAACCAAATTCCTCAATATAAGAAAACATACAAGAATAATGTTTTAGACGGGGAATATATTGTTTTTTATGCTAACGGCAAGCCTAAGCAAAAAGATATGTATTCTGCGGGTTTGCTCAGTGGCGAAAGTATGCTTTTTGATGAGAATGGTAATATTAAAAAGATTATTCACTATAAAAACGGCAACAAAGACGGCGTTGAAAGAATTATAGAGAACAATATACTTGTGGAAGAAAATGTATATAAAGAGGGTGTTTTGCATGGCATAACCAAAAAGTATGATGCGAAATATTTAACCGATGAGATATCTTACCAAAACGGCGAAAAAGAAGGGCTACATACAACCTATTCCTCAAAAGGCGGAAAACGAGAAGTTCCATATCATCATGATAAAAAGTCCGGCATAGCTTCGGCTTATTATCCTACCGGAAAATTGGCACGACGCGTTAGTTATATAAACGATAAGCGTAACGGTGTGGCCGAAAAATGGGATGAACAGGGAGTTTTGCGCGAAAGCGAAAACTACAAAAATGATATGAAAGACGGCATAGGTCGTGTTTTTGATGAACAAGGGTTGTTAACCCAAGTGCATTACACGGTCAAAGATACTGTTTTGGCCAACGTTGATATTTTGCAACATGACGATTTGAAAGAAATTTATATTGCATATTTACAAGGGGTACTGAATGAATACAGCGGGCAAAAAACAAATTGGTATAAGATTTTGTGGCTGGGTATCAGCACCGGAGATATAAAAATTTTGCAAGAATTATCAAATCAGATGAAAATGTATGGCTATAATATTGCCGATATACAGGCTTATCAAAAGGAAAGCGGGCATTTTTATAATGATGAAAATCGGCAATTATTCTTCGGTTTGACGCCGCTGAGTTATGCCGTAAATTTAGCCTCTCCGGTAGAAATTTTACAACTTTTTGCCAATTCTGCGGAAAGCGTTAATGCTTTGAACGAACGGGGAACTTCGCCTTTGCAAGAGGCGGTGCGGCTCAATAATATTGATATGGTAAAATATTTACTGTTACGCGGAGCCGATGCATCAAAAGGACAAATTTTAGCAGATGCCATTAAAGAAGATGCTCAACTATCAATTATTGAAGAACTGCTTAAAGCCGGTGCTGACGTTAACAAAAAAGATGACAGAGGAAACACCACGCTACTATTGGCACTACAGAGAAATGATGTTGAGATATTGTCTTTGCTTTTACAGTATAATATTGATTTGAAAGGCAAAGCGGCAAATGGCGAAAATATGCTTTTTTATGCTTATAAGCATAATGCACCTTATGAAATATTATCTGCGATTATTTCTGCCGGTATTGACGTAAATGAGCCTGATGCGGAAGGACGTTTGTTGCTTATTACGGCTTTGGAAAATGGTGATGAGAAGTTGGTTGAGCATCTGCTGAAGGCAGGCGCTGATGTTAACAAAACAGATTCTAAAGGGATTAGTGCGATTGTCTATGTTTTGCATCACTTTAATGATTCCGATATAGAGAAAAAAATCATTTTACAAGGGAATAGAGGACATAATTTGCCGCAATTTAACCGCCCGTTGTGGCAAGTTTTGGCTGATGAAAATCTTTTGGATATGTTAGATGCCGTTCTGGAAGATAGCAACATGGATAAAACCGATATTAACGGAACGGTGCCGCAAAATTATTTATTGCAAAAAAACGACAATCCGGAACTGATTGATATTGCCTTAAAACATATTTCAGCAATAGATGATGAGTTGCTTTGGCTGACTGTGCGAAATAATGATGCTGAAACGTTGCAGAAATTAGTTACCAAAGGGGGAGATGTTAATGCTAAGAATGAGCAAGGTGTTTCGCTTTTGGAATGGATTTTGCAAAATAAGACCGATAAAAAATTATTACAAGCCTTGGTATCTCCATCTTTGGAAGTAAATACACCAGATGCAAGCGGAGAATTACCTTTGGAAATCGCTACAAAAAATAACGATTCGGTAGCGGTGAAATTTTTACTGCAACAAGGGGCAGACGTGAACATTAAAGTTGACGATAATCTTTTGATCAGCACTTTGACAATAGAACAGGATGAGGTAACAAAACTTTTGCTTGGTGCTAATGCCGACTTGCAATATGTTAATCCGGAAAAGCAAACGGTTTTGATGCTGGCCGTGGCACAACTTAATTTGCCGCTGATTGAGGCATATATTTCTCAATATAAGGATAATATTTTTGCCCGAGATAATTTAGGTAATAATGCCTTGCACTATTTGGCATCGGGCGCAGAAAAATATGCAAATTTATCGGAGGATAAACTACTGTCAAATATAGAAAAATGTTTGCGAGTATTAACAGATAGTGGTTTAAATATTAACGAGCAGAATGGTAACGGCGAAACTTTGGCTATCCGTTTGGCAAAGAAAAAAGTGCCGCATCGGAGAGAAATCGAAGCCTTGTTGCAAAAATTAGGAGCAGATTTGGCAATAAAAGACCAGTATCGCAAAACCGCTGCCGATTATTGGGAGAGGTAATTGCATCTTGCTTCTTTTATTAAAAGCACTCTTATTTTTGTTTATTCCTTGCGATAAATATTTTAGCGCACAAACTTTTTCTGCACATGAATTTGGCGGGAATGTTTCAGCTCTTGCCTCGGAGTAAAGTCAAAATAAAACGAATCGATATTTTTATTGATTTTTTCTTTAGTGTGCATACGCTTTTGCAACTCCAGTTTATGTTTGAGTGAGCTTTTATATTTGCGTCCGGCGCCGATACGATTACGGCTCATGTAGGTAGTATCAACAAAAAATTTGCGCCCGTCATATAAAGTAACTTTATTCCAAGCATGTCCTTCTGCGGGCATTTCAGAAGCGCGATACCACTGCTTGACAGCTTTAGCGTTTTGCAATACATAACCGGAAACCACCTCAACTCCACGTATATTGGCAATATTGGCCATATCGGCAAAAAGCTGAGCAAAATCACTACAAATACCGGCTTTGGTTCGTAAAATATCATAATTAACACGCATTTCCTTAATGTTAACACGACCATTGTCATATTTATAGTTATCGTAAGCAATATGCGAGGCAATCCAATACGCTATTACCCGCAATTTGTCATAATCGTTAGGATAAGGACGGATCAGATATTGAGTTAGTTGGTATTTATTGGCGGAAATATGATCCGGAGCATTAAAAGCTCGTTGCTCAATACTGTAATCTGTTGCCGGCAAGTAATAATCATTATCTTCATAAGTTTGCGCATAGCAAATCGTTGCCGTAAACATCTCCAATGCAACTACTATGTATTTCAGCATTTTTAACCTATCGGTTGCTTAGCTAAATTTGGTTTTTGCGCTACCACCACATAGCCATAAACCGGACGTTCGGCTTCATTACGTAAAATGTGGCGTTCTTGTGAAATCTGTCTCAAACCGGCACTTTTCAGCACTCTTTCAACATAAGACGGAGAATGAACGAATCGACCACTTGGCGTTAGGAAGAAGTCGTCTTTATTAAATGTATTTTCGGAAAAAGTGAAAACAAACAATCCATCGGGTGTTAAACTGCGTGAAACACGCACAAACGCTTTTGCTAAATCCCCGAAATAGGTCCATACATCAGAAGCGACAATAACATTGAAAAAATATGAAGTATTTTCCAAATAGTGGCATATATCATCGCATATAAGTTGCGAATATACCCGTTTTTTAGATGCTTCTTCAATCATTTTTTCGGATAAGTCAATCCCTATTAAACCTTTAAACGAAGCAAATTTCTTTATTTTCACTCCGCACAAACCGGTTCCGCAACCTAAATCAGCGATATGATGTTTGGTAAATAAAGATGTCTTTAAGTGGCGAGATAGCGCTTCATAAATCAGATTAGGCGCCTGATAGTCCAAATCGGCCAAAGTTTGGTCAAAATCCGGCGCAAAGGCATTGAAAGTTGCCTTAATAAACTCAGCATCGGAATTTTGTAAGTTACTACCATTGATAATGGCATTAGCCATGTGCTCGACAATTTTATTTTCAGGAAAAAATTTGAGCCATTTAGCGGCAAATTTTTCCGCTAATTCCGGACTTTTTTCGGAATAACACTCATAAAGCAAATAACCGAAATTAAGCTGGATTGAAGCTTGAGGATTTGGAGAGTTCTTAACATAGCGCCATGCAAACAGCACACAGTTTTCCCAGTCGTTCATCGCACGATAAGCATCGCTTAATGCATTAAGCACTTCTAATCTGGTTTGATCTAATTCATAGGCACGCGTAAACATTGCAACAGCTTTTTCAGGTTTATTCATGGCACTGAGTGAATTGCCAGCCAGAATATGCGCCGTAATACTCGACGGATGTTTATGCAAAGATTTTTTAGCAAATTCAAGAGCCAGCACGTATTTCCCCATACAATAATAAGTGTTGGCAATGTTAATCATTGCGATATAGCTGTTATTATTATACTCATACATTTTCTGATAATAATGCAGAGCGGTTTCATAATCAGCAGTGCAAAATCCCACATTAGCCAGATTCTGCCATGCCGCAACATTGTTGGCGTTTATATTGAGCACTTGACCGGCATAGTTAGCGGCTTGACGATAATCTTTAAGCTCATAAAATATAGTAGATAAATTAAGCAATCCGGCTTCGGAATTTTTATTGATTTTCAAGGCCTCAAAATACATCTCGATTGCTTTATCTTTATTACCCATACCGTCAAAACAATTTCCGCAAGCAATGAGATATTTTTCGCTTTTTGGTTTGTTTTGCAATAAAAGTTGGTACAACTCCAAAGCTTTGGCGTATTCTTTTTCGCCAAACAAAATAGATGCCTGATGCTCTAAATTTTCCACATTTACCTCAAATCTATTCAAACTGGCGGCATTATAACATAAAATAAAGCAAAGTAAAAGACTTTTTAGTAAGAAAAAATGCAATTTTCCAAAAAAACTGTTGACGAAGAAAAATAAATAGTGTATCAACTTACTTGCTGAAGGTAAATGGGGTTGTGGCGGAACTGGTAGACGCGCCAGACTCAAAATCTGGTTCCCTCGGGAGTGGGAGTTCGATTCTCCCCGGCCCTACCATTAAGGATGAAAGCGCCAAGCTGAATTACTTGGTGCTTTTTTTATTTTGCAAATTTATATTTCAGCATAAACAGCAAGGAGAATAAAATGAAAAAGATATTACTGATATTGGTGCTTGTATTGTTCGGTGCCGAAGCTGTGCAAGCCCAAATGCCTAAAAGTGATAACGTTACCAATGAAAAAGTTATATTATCTAATGCCGAACGCAAATCCGCACTACGCAAAAGAGTAGCTGAACAAAAGCAAGCATTGGCCGAAAAACATGAAAAAGTCAAAAAAGAGGAAGAAGAAGCCAGATTACGAGCAGAGGAAGAAGCTCGTTTGGCTGCAGAAAAAGCAGCAGCCGAAGCAGGAGAAATTGCATCATCTGCTAATGTGGTAATTTTGCCGGCGACTAATGATGCGGAAAACAACTCAGAAGAAATTAAAGAAGACGAAAAAGAAATCGAAGTCGAGGTCGAAACAACCGAAGATTTAGAAAGCGCCATAAAGAGTCTGCAGGAAGATCTGAAGCGCTTACAGGAAAATCAAAACAGTTTGCAATAAGGTAGCTAAAATAATTAAAAACATAAAAGGCGCCGTCAGATACAGTGCCTTTTATGTTTTTGAATCATCTACACAAACCTAAACCAGACGCGAATTGTCTATTGCCGCCTTGATAAACGACACAAACAATGGTGCCGGCGCAAACGGTTTCGACTTCAATTCCGGATGGAATTGCACACCGATAAACCACGGATGGTCCGGACGTTCCACAATCTCCGGCAATCCGCCGTCCGGCGAGGTGCCGACAATCGCCATACCGGCTTTTTGTAACATATCTTTATATTTAATATTCACCTCGTAGCGGTGGCGATGGCGTTCCGAAATTTTTTCGGCGCCGTAAATTTCTGCCGTTTTAGAATTCGGTTTCAAAACACACTCATAAGCCCCTAAACGCATTGTCCCCCCTAAATCTCCGTCTTTGTGGCGAATCTGTTTGGCGCCGTCTTTATCCCATTCGGTCATCAACCCGATAACCGGTTCGCAATTTTCATCTAATTCGGTGGTATTGGCATTTTTGATGCCACACAAGTTGCGCATGGTTTCAATCACCGCCATTTGCATACCGAAGCAAATTCCCAAAAACGGCACTTTGTGTTCTCGAGCATATTGAACGGCGTTAATCATACCTTGTGTGCCGCGCAGACCAAAACCGCCCGGTACCAAAATGGCGCTGACATCGTTCAAAATTTCATCAGCCGATTGCGTTTCCAGCGTTTCCGAATCCACCCATTTGATTTTGACTTTATACTTATTGGCAATACCACCGTGGATAAGTGCTTCATGCAACGACTTATAGGCTTCCAAAAGCATCATATATTTACCGACTACGGCAATTCGTACTTCCCCTTCCGGATGGCGCAGAATATCGACTATATTTTCCCATTTGCTCAAATCGGTCGGCTTATCATATGGCAAATTGAAATGTTTGCATACTTGCCGGTCCATACCTTCCGCAGAATAAGCCAACGGCACCTGATAAATACTTGCCGCGTCAAGCGCGGTAATCACATTTTCCTCGCGAACATTACAAAACAGTGCCAATTTGCGCTTTTCATTTTCCGGAATTGCCATTTGCGCACGACACAAAAGCATATCCGGTTGAATTCCGTATTCTTGCAATTTTTTCACCGAATGCTGCGTCGGTTTGGTCTTCAATTCGCCGGCCGTCGGAATAAACGGCAATAACGTTACATGCACAAACATTGTGCGGTCGCGTCCCAATTCATAGGCAATCTGACGAATCGTTTCCAAATACGGCTGTCCTTCAATATCGCCAACCGTGCCACCGATTTCACACAACACAAAATCTTCATCATGAATATCCGATAATATAAATTCTTTGATTTCGTTGGTAACATGTGGAATTACCTGAATTGTCGAACCTAAATAACTGCCATGGCGTTCCTTTTCCAAAACACGCTGATAAATCTTACCGGTGGTAACGCTATCGGTTCGCTTGGCCGGCACGCCGGAAAAACGCTCATAGTGCCCCAAATCCAAATCCGCTTCGGTGCCGTCATCAGTCACAAACACTTCACCATGTTGGCACGGATTCATTGTTCCCGGATCAACATTCAAATACGGATCCAGTTTACGCAGACGCACCTTATAACCGCGCGCTTGCAAAATGGCCGCCAAAGATGCCGAAGCCAAGCCTTTACCCAAAGACGAAACCACGCCGCCGGTAATAAAAATGAATTTAGAATTAGGATTTAAGTTTAGTTCAGACATATTTTTTTCCTTATAAAAATCTCTTATTAAAAAGCGACAAAGGCACTTAACTTTTTTAAGTGCCTCCTATGTCAATTCAAATTTTTCAAAAGCCTTACTCCGCTACCGGAACTTCCGGCTCAAGCGGAACATCCGGTGCTTGTTCTTCAGTAGTAACCGGTGCCGAAGCCCCACCATCGACAATAGATGTGTGATGAATTTGAACATGACTGTAATAAATTGACAACGCCATACTCAAAACAAAGAACAGAGTAGCCAAAATGGCTGTCGTGCGAGTTAAGACATTTCCTTTCCCGCGTGCGCTGAGCAATCCACCGATACCGCTATCGCCGCCTAAACCGCTTAAAGCGCCGCCGTTAGAACGTTGCATCAAAATCACAGCCACCAAAAAAATAGCGACGATCAATTGTAAAACGAGTAAAACAGAACCTAAAGACTCCATTATTTTTTCCTTTCTTACTTCAAAGCATTTGCCGCAATGGCCACAAAATCATCAGCCTTCAAGCTGGCACCGCCGATTAAAGCACCGTCAACATCAGGTAATTTAAGCAATTCTGCCGCATTCCCCGGCTTGACCGAACCACCGTAGAGAATGCGCATTTTATTGGCTGTTGCTTTACCGAGTTTTTTAGCCAGCGCTGCGCGAATTGCCGCATGTACTTCTTCGACATCGTTAGCTGTCGGAGTCTTTCCCGTACCAATTGCCCAAATCGGTTCATAAGCAATGACCGTATTTTTAGCGGTGGCATCACTCGGTACCGAGCCGTTAATCTCATCTTGGCAAACTTTTATGGTTTTTCCGGCATCACGTTCAGCCCCCGTTTCACCGATACAAATCACCGTATTCAAGCCGGCCTGATGTGCGGCAACGGCTTTTTTGTTAATTAAAGCGTTCGATTCTTTATGGTCAACACGTCTTTCCGAATGGCCGATAATGGTATAAGTGCAACCTAAATCTTTCAGCATCAATGGACTGATATCGCCGGTGTGCGCACCGAATTCGGCAAAATGCACATCTTGGGCACCGAGAGCAATTTTTGTGCCGCGCAGACATTTTTTAACCAATCCCAACAATGTGAACGGCGGGCAAACCAAAAAATCGCAGTCATATTTTCCAGCTTTTACTTTTTCAGCCACGGCTTTCGCTAAAGCCACACCATCTGCCGACAGACAATTCATCTTCCAGTTGCCGGCAATCAATTTTTTACGAGCCATATTATCTATCCTTATGTTAAACATACAAAACTACCATACTCTTAGCATATCGATTTTTATTTTTCTACTAAAAAAAAAGTTTAGCCACATTTTATTGCGTTGCATAATTTAATTTAAGAATTGCATAAATTATTTATATTTTTATAATAAGCAAAAATAACTTTAATATATAAGGAAAAAATATGATCAGTAAGTTTGCAAGTATGCGTGACAGTTGGTTCACAAAAATCATTTTAACGGTAACGGCATTGAGTTTTATGTCGCTTTTCGGGGTTTCGGGATATATTAACAGCGCCGGTAGAAATAAAGCGGTAATTAAGGTTGGAAATATTGAAATTTCGCAAAGTGAATTTGTTTATGCTTTGCAAAAAGAATTGGCAAAAATGCGTGCCGTAGGTATAGAAGCTGACGAAGATGGCAAGCTGAAAGCGCAAGTGGCACATACTTTGGCGCAATCAATGTTGGAAGATGCCGTTTTGCAAAATCTGATGCAAGACCATGATGTTGATTTTACCGATGCCTTGGTGCGCAATGTGATTATGAGTTCGCCGCAATTTTTGAATGCCAGAGGTGAGTTTGATCGCGAAGTATTCAAATGGTATTTAGGGCGCACCGGTCAAAGCGAACAAGATTTGATTAAGGAAATTAAGCACAACATTGCCCGCAAGGTGCTTGTCGATTCGCAAGTATCTTATGCCAAAGTGCCGGAAGTGATGGTTGAACAAATGCAAAAAGTTATCGGACAGCGGCGCACCTTTAACTATATCAAAGTTTCGCAAGCCGATGCCAAAATCACTCGTCAACCGGACGAAGAAGAACTTGATACGATTTATGAAGATTTTGCAGAGGAGTTTGAAATTCCGGAAAAACGTAATGTTACGGCACTATTCCTTTCCATGGAGGAGATAGAAAAAAATATTAAAGTAACGCCGGAAGAAATAGCCTCTTATTACAAGGAAAATATTGATGAATTTGAACAGCCGGAACAACGCGAAGTGTTGCAGATGGTATTTGAAAGCAAAGAAGATGCGCAAAACGCCGCTGCCGATTTAGCTCAAGGTAAGGATTTTATGAGCGTTGCAGCCGAATATAATCAACCGGCTGAAGAAGTGGCTCTGGGTTTTGTATCTAAAGCTGATTTGTCTGATGAATTAGCCGAAGTTGTGTTCGATTTGGCAAAAGGACAGACTTCAAAAGTGGTCGAAATTGCCGACAGTTGGCAGATTTTAAAAGTAACAGGCATTAAAGCCGCCAGCAAAAAGGATAAAGCTGTGGCCGAAGCGGAAATTGCTGAACAAATTCGCCAAGACCGCGCTTATGGCGGTAGCGAAGATGTTATTAACGCCATAGAAGATAAAATCGGTGCCGGTGCAACAATAGAAGATATTGCCAAAGATTACAATGCTGCTCTGATTTCAGTTAAAAACTTGGATGAAGAGGGTAATGCCGAAACCGACAATAAAATGTTAGCGCAGATTTTACAAAATAACAAAGATGCCATCGATTCGGCTTTCACTTACAACGAGGGAGAAATTACCCAAACGGTGGAAGATGATAATGGTATTTTATTGTTGCGGGTTGATGAGATTATTTCGGCGCACCAGATGCCGCGTGAAGATGCTGATACCCGTTTGAAGCAAATTTGGCAAGAACGTGAGCGTGCATCGGTTACTCAAGAAACCGCCGATAATGTGGCGCATGATTTGGAAAATGGCGATTCGTTTGCTAAAGTTGCCGCTCGCTACGGTTTGCGCATGATGAAATCGATGCCGATAAGCCGCACTGAGACGATGGCAGATTTGTCGCAAGCAGAGATGTTGACGCTTTTTGGTGCCGGTATTGATGAGGCTGTAACTTTCCCGCGCGGAGACGACTTTTTAATTGTTGCTACCTCGCACATTTATGATAACAGCAGTGCTTTAACACAAGCCGATAAAAACCTTTTATTGCAGTCTTTGCGTGCAGAAATGAGCCAAGAGATGTCGGAAGCATTGTTAAAAGATTTTGCTTCAAAATACGAAATTGAAGTCAATGAAAATCGTATGGGTTTAGGCGAAGAATGAGAGTAGTTTTTATGGGAACGCCGGACTTTGCCGTGCCGGCGTTGGAACGCCTGATTAAAGAGCATGAAGTGGTTTGCGTTTATACTCGCGAGCCGAAACCTGCCGGTCGCGGTAATAAACTGAATAAAATGCCGGTGCATTTGGTGGCTGAAGCACATGGTATAGAAGTGCGCACACCGAAAACTTTGCGTATCCCCGAAGAACAACAAAAATTTGCCGCTTTGCAAGCCGATGTGGCGGTGGTGGCGGCTTACGGACTTATTTTGCCAAAGCCGGTTTTAGAGGCTTATCCTTTGGGGTGCTTAAATATCCACGCTTCGCTGTTGCCGCGGTGGCGCGGGGCAGCACCGATTCAACGCGCAATTGAAGCCGGAGATGACAAAAGCGGCGTTACCATTATGCAGGTGGCGGAAGGCTTAGATACCGGCGATATGTTATTAAAAGGTGAGGTGGCAATTACACCGACCATGAATGGCGAAGATTTACACGATAAGTTGGCGGTTATCGGGGCTGATTTAATCTCGGCTGTGCTGAAAGAGCCGCAGAAATATCCGCCACAAAAACAAGACGAGGCACAGACTTGCTATGCCGCCAAAATTGATAAAGCCGAATGTTTGATAGATTGGCAGATGAAAGCGGCTGATTTATATAATAAAATTCGTGCATTTAGTCCGTTTCCGGCAATGTTTTTTGAGCATAACGGCGAGCGGTTTAAGGTTTTGCGTGCTTCGGTTGCCGAAAATATAATATTGCCGGCAGGTAAGTTTAAGCAAGACGGCGATTCGCTTTTTGTTGGTTGTGGGGTAGGGGCTTTGCAAATTTTGGATATTCAACGTCAAGGTAAAAAGCCGATGGCGGTGGCAGAACTCTTACGCGGCTACACGTTTTAATTACGTTTGTTGGCGGAATTTTAGATAAATCGACAGGACAAATTGTAAAGCCGTATATTGTTGCCGAGCAAACAGAAAATATATCAACTGATGAATCAAAGACAGGCGATTAGGGAAAAATTCGCCGTTTTGGTGCAGAGTTAAGCAGAGTGGACGATATTTATCCCAAAAATCGGTATAGTTTCCGGCTTGTTGATACGGAAAAATACACGTATAAAGCAATACCATGCGCGATAATAAATGCCACAGTTTATGGCGGATAGGGCGGTCGAGAGAATCTTTAAAATGCCAAACAGCGTAACGCAAAAGGCGAATGTGGTCATCTATTGCCGCAAAAGATAACGGACGGTGCGTTAGACTGGCGCTGTTCTGGCGATATACGACTAATTTACGCTGAACACAGGTGGTTTTGGTGCAAAGTTCAAATGCTCGTAGTGAAAACTCGAAATCTTCCGCCAAGACTTGGAAGTCGGTATTAAAGCGCAAATTTTTCAATAGATTCGCTTTATAAAGTTTTCCAAATAAAGAAATTGGTAATCTTGGCTTTTGATGTTTTAAAAAAGATTTCAGGGCAAATCCTGTTCTTATAGTCTTATAATATTCGTATTTTTCCAACACTTCAAATCCTGCTTCTTCAATACAATTCTTACGTTTGCACCAAACCATATCCGATTCGCTTTGTAATATAGCTTTAAGCATGATATCCAAAAACTGCGGGCAGAGCATATCATCAGGGTCTAAAAAGGCGATGTAATCTCCGCTGGCAACGTTAAGTCCGGCATTTCGTGCCGAGGCAACCCCGCCGTTGGGCTTGTTTATTAATTTAAAGCGCAAATCAGTGGTTGCGTATTGGCTCATTATCTCTAAAGAATTATCGGTTGAGCCGTCGTTAATCAAAACAGCTTCCCAAAACGGATATGTTTGATTTTGCAAGCTTTCCAAGCTGTATTGCAAGAACTTTCCGGCATTATAGACCGGCACGATAATAGACACAAGCCCGACATTTTCGAGCGGTTGTCCAACATCAAAACGGCGTTTTTTCATCGCATCTCCTTAGTTCTAAATAAAAAAATACCCGCTGACTTGAGCGGGCGGATGTTCGAAAACCGTAAATCATCAGTAAAAACGGCTCGGCTTATTGAGCCTTATATAGCCTTATTTAGCCGACATCCGTCCAAGACAGAAGTCGGTAAAATTATTCGCTTTATTAAAAATATAGCGAATTCTGATGATTAAAAGGGTTTTCGACGCCCTGAAAATGCTCTTTTCGCATTTCTGCTAAAATGCTAATATAGAAAATGATTCATGTCCAGTAAAATCGTAAAAATGTATTGCTAAAAAATCACAATTAAATAAAAGACGTGATAATTCTTTTACATGCCAGTAAATTCTATGACAGAAACGTGTCATCCTCGAGTGAGCAAAGCGAATGAGGGGATCTCAGGCAATTGGTAGTGAATTTGCAATGTAAATAAGAATATTTTACTTAAATTACACTCCTCGTTATGTTGCTTGAGATTCCCTCGCTACCGCTCGAGAATGACAAAGAAAAACGCTCAAGAATGACATAAAAAAATCTTATGCCGCTACTTTGGCATCAAAGATGACTTCGGCGCCTTCAATTTCGCCTTGCGTTCCGCTCTGGCAATTAGGCAAAACCTTTACTGCCAATACTTGCTCGGCAATATATTTTTCATTTTCAGCCAAAGCCTGAGCCAACTCTCCGTTACTGGTTGAGTAGCACAGTTCAATGCGGTCGGAAATGTTGAAATCTTTATCCTTACGCAAAGTCTGCACCAAACGCACAAAGTCGCGTGCCATACCTTCACGGCTCAACGCCGGAGTTACGTTTGTATCGAGTAACAGCACTGCTTTGTTGTCGGCAAAAGCATGTCCGGCCACGCCGTCTTTCATATCCAAACGCACTTCAAACAAGTCATTTGTCAGCGTTTTGCCGCCAATTTCGAGCGTGCCGTCGGCATTTAGTGTCCAGTTGCCTTGCTTATATGCCGCCATCACCGCACCCATATCTTTGCCGAGCGTTTTGCCCAACAGCGGTGTATAAAGAT
The DNA here is from genome assembly GCA_902763155.1 of uncultured Pseudomonadota bacterium. Taxonomy (GTDB): domain Bacteria; phylum Pseudomonadota; class Alphaproteobacteria; order RF32; family CAG-239; genus RUG410. Next base: position 147,504 of record CACWQS010000004.1, read on the forward strand.
AGATGCTCTTGGTGGCATAATTGCTCAAATTATCATCAAAATTAACCTGTTTCACATTCAGTTCATCTTTAACGATTTCCTGATATTCCGGCGAGAGTTTTGCGCCGACAATAGTTAATTCTGCAAGTGGCAAACGATTGCGCAAATTCTTTTCTTCGCGAATGTTTTTACCGGTTGAACATAAATCTTGCACGAAATCCATATCGCTCATCAATTTTTCATCAGCTTTGATGTTGCTTAGCGTCGGATAATCGCACAAATGGACCGATTCCGCACCGGTCAGATTCTTGTAGATATATTCGCTGATAAACGGCATCAGCGGTGCCGTGATTTTTGCTACATTGACCAATACCGTATAAAGGGTATCGAACGCCTGTGCATCACCGGCCCAGAAACGATCGCGGGTACGACGAATATACCAGTTGTTCAAAATCTCCATAAATGCCGTTGTCTCACTGCAGGTTTCTGCAATTTCATAGGTTTCAAAACCATGCTTAACTTTATCGGCCAAAAGTTTCAGTTTGGATAAAATGTAGTTATCCATGGCTTCGCTTGAAGATGAAATTTCTTTCGCTTTATAATCTTCGGCATTAGCATAGAGAGTGAAGAAATAAAATGCATTCCACAAAGGAATCATTGCCGCACGCGATGCTTTGGCAATTTCTTTACCTTCTTTATCTACTGCCACATTACCGCCTTTCAATACCGGAGAAGAAACCAAGAACCAACGGAGTGCTTCTGAACCGACCGTTTCCAAAATATCGTTCGGATCCGGATAGTTTTTCAAACGTTTCGAGAGTTTCTGTCCGCCCTCTGCCATCAATAAACCGGTACAAATACAATTTTTGAATGCCGGACGATGGTGCAAAGCGGTTGAAAGCACCGTCAGTGTATAGAACCAACCGCGCGTCTGGTCAATTGCTTCCACAATAAAGTCTGCCGGGAAGTGGTTTTCAAACCATTCTTTGTTTTCAAACGGATAGTGAATCTGTCCGTATGGCATCGAGCCGGATTCAAACCAGCAGTCGAACACATCGCTGACGCGGCGCATCATGGTTTTGCCGCTCGGATCATCAGGGTTCGGATAAACCACATCGTCAATATACGGCTTATGCAAATTATCTACCGTTATACCGGTTGCGGCCTTAATCTCTGCCGTTGAACCGAACACATCAATCCGCGGAAATTTCGGATTATCCGACTTCCATACCGGAATAGGCGTTCCCCAAAAACGATTACGCGAAATTGACCAGTCGCGTGCGCCTTCCAGCCATTTACCGAAACGCCCGTCTTTAATATGCGAAGGAATCCAGTTGATTTGCTGGTTGTTGGCCACCATTTCATCGCGGAAATCCGTAACCTTTACAAACCACGAACTCATCGCCTTATAAATCAGCGGTGTATCGGTGCGCCAACAATACGGATAGGTGTGGGTATATTGTTCTTTTTTGACGAGCAAACCGTTTGTTTTCAGCCATTGCATAATCGGCTCATTGGTATCAAACACTTGTTGACCGGCGTAATCAGCAACTTCATTGGTGAATTTTCCGGCTTCATCTACCGGACAAACCACAGGGAAGTTCTCGTCATAAGCGCGGCAAGCCTCAAAGTCGTCTTGACCAAACCCCGGTGCAATATGCACCACGCCGGTTCCGTCTTCGGTGGAAACAAATTCGCCAGAAAGTACCTTAAATGCGCCTTTTTCCTTCAAATTGGCAAAATACGGGAACATCGGTTCATAACTCATGCCCAACAAATCAGCCCCTTTAATTGTGCCGACCTGAGTGGCATGTTCAAGCTGCTTTTTGTAGCTTCCTAAACGTGCAACTGCGATAATATATTGCTGCCCGTCTTCTTCCATTACGGCATAATCAATATCTTTACCGACCGCCAACATCAGGTTAGACGGCAAAGTCCACGGGGTAGTGGTCCATACCAAAATTTTTTGACCGGTTTCAAGCTTAAACATCACGGTAATGGCGTTGTCGGTTTTATCACGATAGCCGAGGTTGACTTCAAAGTTGGAAAGCGGAGTTTCCGCCGCCCAAGAATACGGCAATACGCGATAATCTTCATAAACCAAACCTTTATCATAAAGCGCCTTAAAATTATGGATAACGCTCTCCATAAACGGCAAATTCATGGTTTTGTAGTCGTGCTCAAAATCTACCCAACGGCCGATACGCTTAAACATATCAACCCAAATGCCGGAATATTTTAATACATCGGTACGGCAGAAATTATTGAACTTTTCTATGCCGTAAGCCTCAATTTGTTTGCGTCCGGAAACGCCAAGTTGTTTTTCGGCCGACATTTCCGCCGGTAATCCGTGGCAGTCCCACCCCAAGCGGCGCTCTACCTTTTTGCCGTTCATGGTTTGGAAACGTGCTACCACATCTTTAACGTAGCTTACCATAATGTGCCCGTAGTGCGGGGTACCATTAGCAAATGGAGGGCCGTCATAAAATACAAACTCGGCGGCACCATCACGATTATGTACCGATTTTTCAAAGGTTTTATCTTTTTCCCAAAACTCCAAAACTTCTTTTTCTAAAGCCACAAAATCAGGCTTCGCCTTTACTTCAGCGTAATACTTTGTCATCTTAATATCCTAATCTGATTGTTTAAATTTATGAAATAACTTATTAAATTTGAAAGATTTTTTATATAAAACTGCGCGCATCCCCTAAGGGATAATATTCAAAATGGAATGTATCATAAAAGCAGTCATTTTCTTTCCTTATTTATAAAACTTCGCTCAATTTATATCATATTGCACCAAACGTCAAGTATGATTTTAAGCCGTTTGGCGATTTTTTCTTATTTAGCTTCAATATTCCATTGACTTGCAAAAATATGTTTATCAATGCCGTTAATTTTTTGAATATTCGGATTTTGCAAAATCAGCGGTAATTCGACTGAAACAAAGGTGCTGCGCGGGTCGGCGTCTTGCACAAAAGCCATCACATTTCCCGATGCCGCCATGATAAAACGTTTCGATGCAATCGCCCAAATTTGCATAATTTCAGTTGGTGGTATGCCGCTGCCGGTTTCCAACCCCAATGCAATAAGCTCTTTGCCGCAGGCGGTGTTATCAAGCATCATCGCCGACGGATTAGCCTTTAAGTAAGCGTGTGCTTGACGTTTATTAGCATCGCTCGGCAAATAGCTTATGCTGTATAATACTACCGAATTTTCAGGCGTTGAAACATCTGCCGTTGCGGCAATTTGCCGTGCTAATTCAAGCTTATTGCTCATTTTCCGGCTCTTTCGGAGCTCGAGGCTTGCGGTGAATTATGCGACGCTTTGCCGGTTTTTCTTCTGCCAGCGGTGCGGTTGGTATTTCTTCCCCTGTTGCTTCGGAGTTTTTTTCTTCTCCTACGGTTACAATCTTAAAACTGCGGCGCCGTCTGAGCGGTTTATCTGCAGTAGCAACTTCTTCCTTCTGTGGAGCCGGGGCTTCTTGCGGGGCAGCCTCGGTTTCCACCAGACCGTTATCGGCAACCGGAGCATTTTCCGCCGGAACTTCTTCGGTATTTTTTGCCGGTTGATTATTTTCGCGCTGTTGGTTTTTGCGTTCGTTAATTTCGGTTACGATTTTGCGATAGTGTTCGGCATATTGACGGAACACTTCCATCTCCACATAATCGCCGTTGCTGTGCGCCTCTTTGGCCAGCTCGTTATATTTCTTAATCAAATCCAGCGCCGTGCCGCAAAATTTGCCGGCCGAACAAACACTGTCGAATTTATAGTTCAGAGAGTATATAGTATTACTGCTACTGCTGTTATTATTACGAAATTTACCGTTATTAATTTTTTTCATCAAAAACCTACTTACAAAAATCAGCCTTTAAGGCATATCAAATTAAAACAAAAAACTGAGCGACAAAAACTTGCTCTGTGTATTGTATATACACCTTTTTTCCGCCGGTGCAAGCATTTTTTGCATTTTGGGGGAAGAAAATAAAGGTATAAGAACCGGTTATTTTCTCATCACCACGCATCTTTTTATACCGGCGAGGTCTTTTTCGGTGGCGATGTGTTGCAATCCTTGCTTGGCAAAAATCTCGGCAATTTGTTCGGCTTGTCCGATACCTGCTTCAAGTAGAATATATCCTCCGTCTTTTAGCAATATCGGTGCCAGTTCGGCAATTCTCTTATAGCTGTCAAAACCATCGGTTCCGCCATCCAGAGCCAACAAGGGGTCATATTTTTGCACTTCCGGCATCAGAGTTGCAATATCTTTTGTCGGAATATACGGCGGATTGGTTACAATCAGATCAAACTTTTGCGCCAAACGGGTTGCAAAATCGGCATAAAACCAACTTGCCTGAATAAATTTAAGCCGATTCGCCACACCCAAATTCACGGCATTATCAGCGGCAATTTGTAATGCTTCCGGCGAAATATCAATCGCTACACCCTGCGCCGACGGGCGTTCCAAAAGCAACGATTCGATAATGCAACCGCTACCGGTGCCTAAATCCAAAATTGTTGTCGGATTATCGCTTGGCAAAAGCCGTAATGCCGCTTCCACCAATGTTTCTGTATCCGGTCGGGGCGATAGAACTTTATCTGAAACCTTGAAAGTGGCCCTATAAAAATCGCGTTTGCCTAAAATCTTATCAAGCGGTTCATGAGACAATCTTCGTTGTAACAAATTTTGCAAACTCTTATCTTGCGCGGGTGCTAGTTCAATATCGGCAAAAATTTCACTTGGTTCTTTGTTTAACACTTCTGCCAACAGCAGACGAGCTTCCAAGCGCGGACTTTCCGTACCTGAATTCGCCAACTGTTGCACCAAATTATCAAAAATATTTGCCATCTATTCTGTCGCCGCCATCGCATTTTTAACTTCGGCTGAAAGTTTTTCAAACGCACGTTTTTCGATTTGCCGCACCCGTTCGCGACTGATATTAAACTTGTTGCCGATTTCATCAAGCGTTTGCGGGGTTTCGGTCAGCATCCGATTTTTTACGATATATTGCTCACGCTCATTTAGCGTATTCAGCGCCTGCATTAAAATTTTGCGCTTAAATTCCGCTTCTTGCTTTTGCGCCAGTTTGCCTTCGATATTTTGCGATTTATCCGCCAATAAATCAATCGCTTCAACCGCATCTTCGTCGTGTCCTACTGTCGTATTTAACGAACTGTCGCCGCCGATACGCCGGTTCATATCCACCACTTCTTGTTCATCAACCACCAATTCGTGAGCAATCTGTTTGACTTCTGCCGGTGCCAATTCCTTGTTATCATAAAGTCCGAGCCGCGCTTTGATGCGTCCAAGATTATAAAACAGCTTTTTTTGTGCCGCTACCGTGCCGATTTTCACGAGCGACCATGAACGCAAAACAAAATCATTGAGAGCCGCTTTAATCCACAGCATGGCATACGTCGAAAGCCGGACTTTTTTATCCATATCAAACTTTTTAACCGCCTGCATCAATCCCAAATTAGCTTCCGAAATCAAATCTGCTGTCGGCAGTCCGTAACGCCGATAGGTGAGGGCAATTTTTACTGCCAAACGCAAGTGCGAAGTAATCAGTGTTTGCGCCGCTTGCAAATCGCCTTTTTCCTTAAAATCACGCAAAAGCTCAGTTTCCTGTTCTTCGCTCAAAACCGGAAATTGCTTAATTTGTTCCAAATAAGCATGTAACCCGTCATCGGCAATAACGACGGGTAAATTGCTTTTCGGCTCATAAACAACTAAATCGGTTTTGTTTGCCATCTATCCCTACCAACTGAAAATAAAGGTTGCTTCGTCCATTTTTTCCGGCACCGAAACCAGATTTCCGGCCACAACTTTATAGTAACCGGCAAACGGATAAATTATGGCGTAAATATCTTCTAAATCAGCGGCTTTATTGTGTTCGCTTTTGCAAACTTTATAAACTTTACGCCGTTGATTGATTTTTAAATAAGCCAAAGCTGAGGCGGTATTGATATTTTTGCGTAAATCAGCATCATCTTCGCTCACCTCAACAAAGTCCGACATATTTCGCGCCAAAAGTAAACGTCGACGTTTTTCCGGTATGGAATTTGTTTGTTCTTTGCTGATATTTTTATATATAAAATGAGCCATTTGTTGCTTAAGCCGCTCATCATTGCAATCAAGCTCTTCCGGCATATCGGAATCATCTATTACCGCCACATCTGAACTGTTTTCCTGACTGCTTTCATTAGTCGAAAGTTCTTTGGCGAGAGGGATAACATCAGTACCGCCGTATAAATCATCTTCTTCTGCCGGTAATTCTATAATCTTCGGCTTTCTTATTTCTCCTTCATCAACAAAATATTGTTGCGCAAAAGCCGCAGAAACAAACATTACCGACGCCAGTCCCGTTATAAACAGCCTGATATTCATTTTCTCTCCTTAAAATGCAATAGATTTAGGTGTGCGTGGGAACGGAATCGTATCGCGAATGTTGGCAATGCCGGTAACGAGCATCATCATCCGCTCAAAACCCAAACCGAAACCGGCGTGTGGAACGGTGCCGTATTTGCGCGAGTCCAAATACCAATCATAGTTTTGCAAATCCATACCGCTTTCAACAATGCGTTTTTTCAACAAATCATAGCGCTCTTCACGTTGCGAACCACCGATAAGTTCGCCAATTCTAGGTACTAAAACGTCCATTGCCGCCACGGTTTTACCATCATCATTTAAGCGCATATAAAAGGCTTTAATTTCTTTCGGATAATCACGCACAATCACCGGACGCTTAAAGTGTTCTTCTGCTAAAAAGCGCTCGTGTTCGGTTTGTAAATCTATGCCGTATTCCGGCGTGTATTCAAACTTTTTGCCCGATTTTTGCATAATCTCAATCGCTTCGGTATAGGTAATGCGCGCAAAACCGTTATCAACAATATTCTGCAAAGTTTCTTTTAATGTCGGGTCAACAAACTTGGCGAACAATTCAATATCGTCGGCGCAATTTTCCATGATGTCTTTTACCAAATAGCGCACCATATCTTCAGCCAAATCCATATCGTCGTGAATGTCAGCAAACGCCATTTCCGGCTCAATCATCCAAAATTCGGCCGCGTGGCGTTGCGTGTTGGAATTTTCGGCTCTGAAAGTCGGACCAAAAGTATAAATATCGCCCAAGCCGCAAGCATACATTTCGCCGTTTAATTGTCCTGAAACCGTTAAACGTGCTTCTTTGCCGAAAAAGTCTTTAGAATAATCGATTTCGCCGTTCGGCATTAAAGGCGGATTTTTCAAATCTAAAGTGGTTACTTGAAACATCTCGCCGGCACCCTCGCAGTCCGAAGCCGTAATCAGTGGAGTATGTACATAGGCAAAACCGCGGCTTTGGAAAAAGTTATGAATGGCATACGAGAGGCGCGAACGTACTCTGAATGCGGCACCGTATTTGTTAGTGCGCGGGCGCAGGTGAGCCACGGTGCGCAAAAATTCGTCGCTCATACCTTTTTTCTGCAACGGATAATCATCAGGCGCAAAGCCGTAAATTTCTATATTTTCGGCCTTTATTTCATACTTTTGTTTGCCGCCGGCAGATTCGATAAGTGCACCGGTAACGGCTACCGAAGAACCGGTGGTAAGCTTTCTGATTTCGCCGTAATTATTGAGGGTATTGTTAGCGATAACCTGAATATTTTTTAAGCCGGAGCCATCATTAACTTCGATAAACGAAAAATCCTTAGCATCACGCTTGGTTTTTACCCAGCCTTTAACCAATACTTGGTCAATCGTTTGCTCACTTTCGAGCAATTTTGCAATCTTTGTTCTTTTTAACATTTCACCCTCTAAATTAACGTTATAAATTTTAAATCTTATGCACTATATATCAAACAATTTCAAATGTCCAGTCTTGACAATTATTTTTTATACGGATAATTATAATGGTAATACATCACACATTAGGGGAGACTTTATGATGAAGAAAATATATTACGTAATTCCGGTAATTTCGGCTTTGATGATTTTGGGTGCTTGTGCTCCGCGTATTGGCAGCAGTGATTACAGCTATTCTTCGGTAGGACAAGCAGCAAATACATTTCCATGCACGGTGTTATCGGTCCGTTCGGTGAATGTTAGCAGTGATGATAACACAGCCGGAACTATGCTCGGCGGTGTTGCCGGCGGTGTTGCCGGTTCGACTATCGGTCATGGCAGAAGTTCACACGCCCTAGGTGCTATCGGCGGTGCTGCAGCCGGCATGTTGCTCGGTAATCTGGCGCAAGACCAGATGATGAAACAGAGTGGTTATGAATATGTGGTTCGCACCGACAGCGGACAAATTTATAGCGTTACTCAAGGCACGGATAATTTGGTGGCGGCCGGTCAACGTTGCTTGCTGATTAACGGCAATCCGTCCCGCATTATTGCTTACTATTAAGCATTTATACAGACGACAAATAAAGGCGTCCTTTAGGGCGCTTTCTTTTTCGTTTTAAATCAAAATTATTGCAGTTATCCCCATGTAACAATTTGTAACATAATGTTAAGAGCATTCATAAGCAAATTATGTTATATAATTAGCAGATTTAACATGTTAGAGGATTTTTTATGACTAAAGCTATTAAAGTTGCCGTTATCGGCGCCGGAATGATGGGTAAAAACCACATTAAAACTTATAAAAATATGCAAGGAGTGGAACTGGTCGGCGTTTATGACGTATGCACCGAAGCCACAAAAAACGCGGCTGAAACTTTCGGCATTAAAGCATTTTCTTCAATGGAAGAAGTAGCTAAAAAGGTTGATGCAGTCAGTGTGGTAACAACATCGATTACTCACGCCGATGTTGGTGAATTTTTTATGAATCACGGTATTCATTGTATGATGGAAAAACCGCTCGCCACTACCGAAGATGGCTGTATGCGCCTGATTAACGCCGCCAAGAAGAACAATGTGGTACTGATGGTCGGACATATTGAACGCTTTAATCCGGCAGTGGAGCAAATGGGAAAATTGCTCTCCGATACCAGTAAAATCCGTTCTTTGACGGCGCAACGTATGTCGGCGGCCAGCGGACGTATTACCGATGTTGACGTAGCAATGGATTTGATGATTCATGACGTGGAGGTTATTCAATCTCTCGTAAAATCACCGGTTATAAATGTTCAAGCCGCTTCGGTGAAAACCAAGGAGAGTCCGGAAGGAAAAGATTATATTTCAGCACTTTTGGAATTTGAAAACGGAGCGACGGCAAATATCACCGCCAGCCGGATTACCCAATCACGCGTGCGCACACTAGCGGTCACAACCGATACCAACTATATTGATTTGGACTTTATCAACCAAAGCATCAATGTTCATGCTCAAGGCCGTATGCCATACGTTAATCAGGAAGAAATTCCGGAGTGGATGAATTATGGCTTAAAAGGCAGTGTGGAACAGTTATTTATTCCGACCAATCAGCCGCTTCAGGCAGAATTGGCGCATTTTGTAAAATGTGTGAATGGTGAAGCAACTCCGCGTGTGAATGGCGAACAGGCTCTTGATGCTTTGCGGGTAATTTGGGAAATTGAAGAAAAGCTGGGTTTTATATCGCAAACAGCGGAAAAAAAATCTAAGACCGCCAAAGCCGCCTAAATAACTTTATATAAAAACAAATTTATACATACCTCGATGACAGGATTCGAGGTATGTATTTTTTAATTGAAATAATATTTGACAAAATATAAAATTTTTGCTATTTTGGGCTAAAGCGGTAACTTTTTGAGAAAAGGAAAAAGCCATGAATAATGAAAAAATCAAATCTGATGAGTTGGCAAAAAAACTTAAGAAAGTGGCTGATGATAAACTAATTGAAGGTGAGGAATATAATGCGGACGGACACAAGCTTTATTTCGACCAAGAAGTAGCGAAAAGTGCGGAAGAATTTAATACAAGCAGCGTAGCTTATGCCCTACGTTGGGGGAAACTAATGCAGGCTGAAATGAAAAGACAAGGCCTGTCAGTTCCAACTTGGCAATTAGTGGAAGATGCGCAAAAAAGAGCAAACATTTATGGTAAATATGCGGCGCATTATGGTGCTACACTGTTGATGGCCACGTGGAAATATGGGGTGGAAGCGGCAGATGCTATGGGGTATGATGCCGATGAAGCAGTGCTATATCGGGCTACCAGAAGCGATCGTGCCATGGAATTTTACAATAAATATAAGCAAACGAAACCGAAAGACGAAGATGATGCCATTAAGAAAAACGGGCAAATTTTGGCAACGGTATTGCAAGATGAAGCACTTGTGGAACAATTTCATAAAAGAGTGGAAAACGGTTCGAAGGAAATTGTTGAAGTTGAACAAATGCACAGCTATATCCCGATTTTAGATATAAAGAAGAATGATTTATACACGTTATCGGAATCGTGTAATTATGCCATTGCTCAGATTAGGACAGTAAAAGCCAAAACGGTAGAGAAAATTATATCCAGTCCTAAAATAGGGTAAATAATTTCATAAATAAGACATCTGAGAGGAGAAAAAAATGAAAGATGACGCAAAAGCAAAAGAAGATTATAAACGCGCCTTACTGCTTTTAGCACAAGACACACCGAAGGCTTTAGAAGAAGCAAGTTCTATAGGTTTTATGTATCACGGGTACAGAGGAATTATTTACAGAGCGATTGCAAAATCGGAACATGCCACACCTGAGATATTTAAGTACATGATTCAAGATATTGAATTTGGTTTTAAAAAGCCGGAGAAGGATTTATATTCGGATGAAATACATTACCTAAGCGTATCTCCGAACAGTTATCGTTTCAATAATGGCAAACAATTGGAAGATATTGATAATTACAAACCGGAAGCTGTTTCTTTGCTAAAGGAAATATTGAAATCTCCTAAAAATAGTTCTCAGACCAGAGGACAGATTTATAATGCATTATATCATATTGCCGAAAATGTTGAAGGAAACAATGCTGATGTTTTTAACGCTTTTATTGAAGGGGTGAATAGTAAAAACGCCAATGATGGTGATTTGATTGCCGCAATTTGGAAAATGGATCATTTGCGTGGTAATCATGATGTTCATAAAAAACTCTATCCTGATCAACCGCAAATTGATATAGATGGGGCAATGGAAGTTTTTGCGGCAGTTGCCGATGAGAAAAATGCCCATAAACACACAGAAGAATCTGTTATGGATTTTTATATTACAATTTCCGCTTTTGCCGATAAAGAACCGAATAAAGTAAAAGAACTGGTAGGAAAAATGATGAAATTGCCGCAAAACAGCGAAAATACATTAGTTCGAGCCAGAAATGTTATTGGTAGTATAAATGTTAAATTAGCCGGTAATAAAAATCGCGATTCTGTAAAAGAATAGGCAGATAACGAGATTTAATCATAAAAAAAGAGGGTGGTGCGAAAGCATCACCCTTTTTGCGTGAGAATATTGCCTTAAATATCCAGATTATCGACGAATTTGGCGCGTTCGATGATGAACTTAAAGCGCTGTTCCGGATCTTTACCCATTAGGCGCTCAACTTGTCGGCGGGTTTCAAAATCTTCTGCTCTGCCTTCATCGGTCGAGGTGTTCGGAATCATTACCCGCAGCAAAATGCGGTTATTCTTATCCATTGTCGTTTCCTTGAGTTGTGTCGGACTCATTTCTCCCAAACCTTTGAAGCGGCTGATGTCCGGTTTGGTATTACCCTTGGTTACTTTGGCTAAAATCTTGTCTTTTTCTTCGTCATCAAGCGCATAATAGTTCTTACCTCCCGCCACAATCTTATACAGCGGCGGTGTGGCAATATATAAATGCCCGTTTTCAATCAGCTTCGGCATGTGTTGGTAGAAAAACGTCATTAAAAGTGAAGTAATATGCGCGCCGTCCACATCGGCATCGGTCATGATAATGATTTTTTCATAGCGCAGATTATCTTCCTTATAGTCGTCTTTAACACCGCAACCGAGCGCCTCTATCATGTCTTTGATTTCCTGATTTTGCCCGATACGCTCCACCGAAGCACTGGCCACATTCAAAATTTTGCCACGCAAAGGCAAAATAGCCTGCGTTACGCGATCACGTCCTTGCTTGGCTGAACCGCCGGCAGAATCACCCTCAACGATAAATATTTCCGTATCTTCGGCCGCAGCTTGCGAACAATCGGCTAATTTCCCCGGCAGGCGCAAACGCTTGGTCGGGCTTTTGCGGGCTTGGGCTTTTTCTTCTTTTTTCTTTTTGCGTGCTTCGGCGCGGTCAATTACATATTCTATCAACGCTTTGGCGTTTTCTACATCACTGGATAGCCAGTGATCAAACGAATCTTTCACTGCTGTTTCCACCAATTTGATAGCCTTGGTTGAGGTCAGCTTATCTTTGGTTTGTCCCTGAAATTGCGGGTCGGTAATAAATACCGAAAGCATCAAACAAGCATCACTTAAAAAATCTTCGGCGGTGGCGTTGGTAATCTTTTTATATCCGGCCATATCGCCGTATTCTTTCAGCCCTCGCAATAACGCCGAGCGAAAACCGGTTTCGTGCGTTCCGCCTGCCGGAGTTAGTACGGTGTTGCAGTAAGAATAAGAAAATCCGTTTTCATCAATCGGCCACGTGATTGCCCATTCCACGCGCCCCTCGTTGTTGGCCATTTCCTGTTCGCCGGTAAATGCTGTGCGGTTAATGGTGCCGCGTTCACCAAGTTGCAAGTTCAAAAAGTCCGCCACACCGTTTGGAAAATTCAGCTCATCGCTTAAAGGTGTGGTATCACCTTCGGCTATCAGCTCAGGCGCACAGTTCCAATTTATTTTTACCCCCTTAAATAAAAAGGCTTTGGAGCGTGCCATACGATAAATCCGATTTGGAATAAATGTGTTGTTTCCCTCAAAAATTTCAGCATCTGGCTTAAAAGTTATTGAAGTACCGCGGCGGTTTGGGCAATTTGCTACAAATTCCAGCTTTGTCAGCGGTTTGCCGCGTGCATACTCTTGACGATATAGCTTTTTATCGCGCGCTACTTCTACGGTTAACCTTTCGGCCAAGGCATTAACCACCGAAAGCCCAACACCATGTAATCCGCCGGAAACTTTATAAGCACCGCCGCCGAATTTGCCTCCGGAGTGAAGCGTCGTCAAAATTACTTCAAGAGCAGAAGTCCCCGGATATTTCGGGTGTTCGTCAATCGGGATGCCGCGCCCGTTATCGGTAATGGTTACCGTGCCGTCGGCATTCATGGTCACATCGATATGGTTGGCATAACCGGCAACCGCTTCATCCATGGAGTTATCTAAAATTTCTGCCACCAAGTGGTGCATGGCTTGAATATCGGTACCGCCGATATACATTCCCGGACGATGACGCACCGGTTCCAAGCCTTCAAGCACTTCAATATCGCGCGCCGAATATTCGGCTTTTGCCATAGTTGCCGATGAAGTTTCCACAGGTTCAAATAAATCTTCTGCCATAGCTGCCTCAAAACATTTCAAAATTGATGTAAAAATAGCCTATTTACCCCAGAATAACAAGCAAAAACCCCAATTCATAAACAGAAAAATATTGCATCGTGAGAATAAACGTTATATACTTCGCGGTGTATGGCGTTTATTTTTATGAAAGGTAAAATAATGAAAAAATTGTATTTATTTTGTTTAGTTTTGACTGCTTTTACACTCCAAAGTAAATATGTTTCGGCGCAAGAAGTTGAAGAAATAAACGAAACGGTTATTGCCGAAGAAAATAACGAAAACGATTTGTTGGTGCAGGCTTTGTCGCAGATTTACGGCGCGCCAGTAGAAGTGAAGATTGATGAACAAAATTGTCAAGTTACCTTTCCTAAGACTAATATTAAAGAAATTGTCTATGAAGAAGATGAAAATGACAAAGATACGGTTACGACCGAGGAAAAAATTATCGGTACAGTAGGGGAAACTATTGCTGAATGCAAGCCGGCAGATGCTTTTGCCGATATGCCGCAATACACCATAGTCCATCATTCTGCAGATAAAATATTGGCGCAAATATATAACCAATCTACCTTGTCTTTCGTAAAAGATATAAATATAAAAACATTTACCGAAGAAATGAATGTCGTGCCGCAAATAGGATTGGTCAGTGCTTATAAAATGCACCTTGAAGATGCTTCATATACCGAAAAAGATGAAACTACCGGATTGAAAAGCGAAATCGGTAATCTGAAAGATTTAAGCATAGATACTTCTGTTACTCAAGCCGGTGATAAATTAAAATATCTGACTGATACGCAATTTAATAATTTAAATATATCTCTACCGATGATGTCAGTGCAAATAAATTCTGAGCATCAGGCAGCAGAAGTAGTGTATAATGTAACAGATGCAAATAATTTTGATTATACTAATTTGTTGTATAATTTTCTTTCGCTCAACTCATCTCGCACTCGTGCCGTGATTAAGGGGATTAAACTTAAATCAGATATGTTTAATATGGGGATTGTCTTTGATGCGGAAATGAAAAGCCATGCCGATTTGAAAGATAATGGAAATATGGATTCTACTGGCAATATGGTTATCAATAACTTACATTATGATGGTGATTTTATTGAAAAACATCAACAACCTCAATCAATTTCAATGACCTTCAGTTTGAATGATATTAAAATGCAAACGCTGGCAAAATTAGCCGAGATGCAAGTTCAGGCTTTGGATAAAGGTGATGATTTCGAAATCGATGAAAAAGAAATGATTGATGGGCTTGACGATGTTTTAGATACGGCAAAATTGCAAGAAACTATAGCAATTAAGTTTGTTGATGCCGAGGTTTCGGTAGAGCTTAATTTGCAACGTAAAAATAATTTTATGCAAGGTGATGGGGAAATAAATATAAAAAATCTTTATAATGTTTTTCCGGAACTTGAAGAATGTCAGAAAAATCCAAAATCTCCGCAATGCACGCAAAACCCGGCTGTTCTTATGGGGGGAGGGATTATTGACATAAGTAGTAATAATCAAACCATCAAAATCAAATTTACGGATAAAGGAATTTTTGTCAACGGCAAAAAGATCGGTGAACCGATAGAGCTCGATTTGCAGAAAATTTTGCAGGAAGATGATAAAGTCGGTACTTCGGTTGATGCTGATGATGCGGGAAATGCAGATATTGAAGATACGGAGGCGGCACCTGAAGAATTTAACAGTATCGAAGATGAAGCCGAGGCAGATACTGATTTGGAACAATTTGATTTAGGCGAACCACTTGATATTGATAAAATGATGGCGGAATAACAAGCGCAATTTTAAGCTGTAAACCGAATGATAGAATAAGTAAAAACAGACTTCATAACGGTAATTTTTTAATTTTAACTTGACAGCATATCCCCGTATGCTGTTTTTTGTTATTATATAATATTTTTATTCTAATTATATATAGCTATAATATTTTTATACACACTTATAATATTTTTATTATTTTAAACTTTACATTCAAAGCACTTTATTTTATAACAAACAACATAAAATAATTGTTTCTTATAACAAATTGCAACGGTTTTAACACTTCTGCAATTTGATTATGCGTTAGTGTATAATAAGAAATTGGTTATTTTATAAGAATTTAATAATAAATTTAATGGAGGGATATTAAAATGAGTAAGACATCAGATGATTTATATAAAATATTTC
>CACWQS010000005.1 GCA_902763155.1 uncultured Pseudomonadota bacterium
GTGTGTAGGTGCTAAAGAAAGAGTTGTATGTAATGGTAACTATACAGAAGATAGCAGATATGCTGATAAGCATTGTCCGGATGGAAAGACATTTGTTGCGGAATGCCAAGATAATTCCGAGCCTCCTGTTACTTGGGGACATTGCGAATAAACAATATGTAAATATATAAAATTAAAAGGCGGTGGAATTATCCGCCTTTTAAGTATTGTTGTGGCGCAAAATTTTTGTTGACAGTCTGTTTTATTTAGCGCTAAAATGTGCACATCACGAACGGAGCAGATGATGATTAAGCTTGCTGACTTGGCGTATTCTGAAGACGATTTGACGCAAGATGCCATACACTTTTTGGAAACTGCGGTGTATGAACCGTCGTATGTTGAAAGTGTGAAAGAATTTATTGATGATGATTTAGCCGATTTTACCACCTACTATAATGATGAAAATTATGCTTTTTGTAGCGTATACTCCGATGAGTTTCAAAAAGGGTATGTTACCGATGGTGATAACGTGGCCCCGCGCGCCGATTTTAAGCGTTTGACGGCGTATATTGATAATGTTTTTCGCCCGTTTGATGTAGATGAGGAAGATGTAGAACGCTACGTTTTTGCGCTTGATGCCGAGTTTCGTAAAAACGCATTTTGCTCGCATATGGAACCGTATTTTGTAGGGACAGATGCGGTGGTGGCGACGGTAATTACCGGTTATGCCCGAAATCCGCTTTTTTCAATATATTCTATGGTGCGTGAATGGGCAATGGCTCTGCATTTTAAGTATATGTATCCGGAGGCTATGCGTAAATTCGGGTATCGTTATCAAATGATTAAAGCTAATTTTACGGGAGAAGAACGTCTAAAAAGACTGATTCATTACAGAGATAAATACAAGTTAACCATGCAAAATGTAGGGACTTTGCGAGCTATTCATTCCAGTGTATTTGCTTATGTTTATTTGTATTTGAAATCGGTGCAAACGCGAGAGGTACTGACGGCAGAGCAATTTATTTTAGATAGTTGCACTTCGCAGATATATCTTTTATTACAAGGTGAGTCTATACAAAATATTGATTATCCGGTGGTAAAATATGCGCTGGATCGTTTGAAAGAAGGCGATTATAAAAAGCTGATGTATGACGATGGTGCTATTAACTGGGATGCCTTGTATGCCTTTGTAATGGATGCTATTAAAAATGTGGGAAATACCGATAAATTGCGTTATTTCGGTTTTGACAGCATTGAAGCAAGAGCTATTCAATCTTTTTGGAATAAGAGTGCGAATATGCAAAGTATGCTTAAAATTTTGCGGCGTTTGGCTATGGATAATAGTGATCCGATCATCAGTCAACTGATTGAGATGTGTGAATATCGTTTGGGGAGACCGGATAAATCAAAAGAAAAAATGGAGCAGTTTATAGAAGAAACGCGGCGAATTTTAATGAAACGAGCCTATGAATTGACTCAGCCACGGACGATGGATCAGACATTGATTGCTGCTTTCCCTTCGGTGTTTTTGGTGTATTTCCAATGGCACCATAACTTGAGGACGATTTACCCGAAAGTGCCTAAGAAGCAAGTGGAAGAAAATAATTTAAGGGTACAGCGTTCGCAGGCTGAAGATAAATTGAAAAATCGGATATATGCCGATGATGTGCAGAAAGTTAAATTCCAAGAGATTGTGCGCGACAAAACACAACGCGGTTTTCAAGATACAGATAGACAGCAACGCTCTCAAAAAGATAAGGAACAGTTGAAAATGACTATCCGATCAAATGTTGAAAAAGTGCGAGAAGAAGCTGAAATAACGGATAAAAAGCGAGAGCAAAATATTGCAGCTTTGGTAGAACGCTCACAACGGCAGATGTAGCTTATAAAACAGATAAAATTTTTTGAAATATGGCAAATGAATTTTGCGGGGCATTGCGCCAGAATTCATCGTATTGTTCGGCATGATGCTTAATTCCCGGTGTGTCACTGATTTGGCGCACGCACAAAAACGGTATATTGTGTAGATAGCAAGTTTGAGCAATAGCCGCACTTTCCATATCTACTGCCAAAGCCGATGGGAAATTTTCTTTGATAGGGAGTGTTTCTTCAGGTTTTATAATAAATTTATCTCCACAGCAGAGCAATCCGTGTTTATATTCCGACAATTTTGCCGCCAATTCAGAATCCGAGTGAAAATAAAGCGGCAAGTTGCTGATTTGCCCGTATTGGTCGGGTTCGCCGCAAAAAACATCATGATAAACGATATCCGTTCCCACGACGAAATCACCTATTTGCAGAGAAGAGGCTAAACCGCCGGATATACCGATGTTAACTATGAGATCAACATTAAAATTGTTTATCAGGTAGGTAGCACAGATAGCGGCGTTAGTTTTACCTATACCGGCGACAACGGCAATAATTTCTTTGTCGTTAAGCTGACCTTGTAAAAAAGTTTTTCCGGCAATGACGGACTTGGAGAAATTGTGCAGATTTTTTGCAAAAAGTTCCAATTCTTTTTCCATAGCAATAATAACACCGATTTTCATTTGTCTTCTCCTTAGCTTGATTGAGGTTATTTTACTTTAAAATCGATAAAAGGCAATATAAATTATTGACAGTTACAAAAGATGAGGTGTATATATCAACTTGTCGCGAGTAATCGCAATGTGGATTTAACCGAATTGTCCAGCATATAAATGGACTAAACAGGAGATTTTAAGATGATAAAAACAGCAGAAGCGGTGTCTTTGGGGCATCCGGATAAAACGGCAGACTATATTTCAAGCTACATTTTGGATAGATTTTTGGAGCAGGACGAAAATGTTCGTTATGCTGTTGAAGTGATGATTAAAGGTAATACGGTGGTTTTGGGCGGCGAAGTGAGTAGCACATTCGTTGAGGCGCCGTATGAAAAATATGTGGCAGAAGCGCTGCGTGAGATTGGTTATGACGAGCACTACGCCGATATTTGGGGCGAAAATGCTCTTAATGTGCGTAAGCTGAAAGTGATAAATTTAATCAGTCATCAGTCGGAGCAAATTGCGCAAGGCGTTTTGCAAGACGGTTGGGGCGACCAAGGTGTGTTTGTCGGTTATGCTTGCCAAGGCGAAGAAAATATCAGTCGTGAGCTTTATTTGGCACGCAAACTTAATCGGGTATTGTATGAAAAATCACGCAAAAGCGATAATTTAGGGCTTGATATCAAGACGCAAATCACGCTTGATGAAGATGGTATTAAGACGGCAATTGTGGCGATACCGATGCTTAAAGATGAAGACTTAAGCACTTTTGTAGCGGAAGTTTTAGGGCAAAAACCTGAGCGGTTGATTATTAACGGCACCGGTAATTATGTGGCGCATTCGAGTATTGCCGATTGCGGCATTACGGGGCGGAAATTAGCTTGTGATTTTTATGAAGCCGCGGCGCCGATCGGTGGCGGTTCGCCATGGACTAAAGATGCGACCAAGGCGGATTTGACGCTCAATTTGTATGCCCGAAAATTGGCTCTGGATAATCTGAGAGATTATGATGAAGTGTGGGTATATTTGTCGTCGTGTATCGGGCAGGCATGTCTGCCGAGTGCGACTTTGAAGTGGCGCAAAGGCGAAAAATATGGCGAAGAAGTCTTGCCGGTCGGGGAATTGCGTCCGTCGGTTTTGATTAAAAAGTTAGGCTTAAATAGGCCGGTTTATGCAAAGCTGTGCCGAGACGGATTGGTGTAGTGTATAATTGGGGACTGTAATAATGATCTGTTGTAGATATTGCTATGCCGTTCGTCAAGAATTAGAAGACGGTTATCAACGCAATCCGGTTTAGTTGATAAATAAATGATTACAGCAAATCCAGTAGTTGTTTGATGAGTTTTTTAATCATGGTAATGCGGGTGGTATAATCGGATAAATCACGTTCAAAAAACAGCTTTTGGTCAGGGCGGATTTTAAGGGTGCCGAAAGAGCGCATCACCAATTCAAAAAGTTTATCGGCGGCGGCAAATTTGTTGTTATGAAACGCGAGTAAAATACCCTTCGCACCGGCATCGATTTTAGCGATATTGGCTTTATAGCAAAGTTGCTTAATTTCGATTGTCTGCAACAAGTTTTCAACCTCTTGCGGAATGGCGCCGAAGCGGTCAATTAATTCTTCTCGCATATCGGCAAGTTCGGTTTCGTCTTTTAAGGCACCGATGCGGCGATATAAACCTAAACGAACTCCCAAGTCTTTTACATAATTTTCCGGAATTAAAAGCGGAATGCCGGTGGTGATTTGCGGAGCCCAATCAGTATTGCCGGCGGCTTGAATTTGTGCAGTTTGTCCGGCTTTTTGGCGCATGATTTCTTCTTCTAACATGTGGTGATAAAGCGCCATACCAACATCTTTTATATGTCCGGACTGTTCGGTACCCAGCACATTACCGGAACCGCGGATATCCATGTCGTGACTGGCGAGCGAAAAACCGGCGCCGAGGGTATCTAAGGCCTGCAAAATCGCCAATCTTTTCTCAGCTATCTGATTGAGTTTTTTCTTTGGTGGCACCGTAAAATAGCAATAGCCGCGAATTTTAGAACGCCCGATGCGCCCGCGTAATTGATATAGCTGTGCTAAACCAAACATATCGGCACGATGAATAATCATGGTATTAACGCGCGGCATATCAATCCCCGACTCAATAATGGTGGTAGAAAGCAAGACATCATATTGGCCGTCAGCAAAAGCACCGACAATATCTTCCAACTGTGACGGTGGCATTTGACCGTGAGCGACGGCGATTTTAATATCCGGCACCAGAGCGTGCAAAATCTTTTCTATTTCGGCAATATCAGACACACGCGGGCAGACGAAAAAGGTTTGACCGCCGCGGAATTTTTCGCGATAGATGGCCTCTTTAATCATCACACGGTCAAACGGCATCACAAAAGTACGCGCTGCCAAGCGATCAATCGGCGGAGTGGCGATAATGCTCAGCTGCTTAACGCCGGTGAGCGAAAGTTCCAAAGTGCGCGGGATTGGGGTGGCGCTCAAAGTCAGGACATGTACGTCCGATTTTAAGGCTTTGAGCTTCTCTTTATGCGCAACGCCGAAATGCTGTTCTTCATCAACAATTAACAGCCCTAAATTGCAGAATTGAACGTCTTTGGATAGCAGGGCGTGGGTACCGATAACGATATCAACCGAACCGGCGGTCAGCCCTTCTTTGGTTTGGCGGACTTCTTTAGCCGTAGAAAGGCGCGAAAGCATCTTAATGGTGAGCGGAAATCCTTGCATACGCTCAATGAAATTGAGGTAGTGTTGGCGAGCGAGCAGAGTGGTCGGCACAATCAGCGCCACCTGTGCGCCGCTCATAGCTACCGTGAAAGCGGCACGCAAAGCAACTTCGGTTTTGCCGAAACCGACATCGCCGCAAACCAGTCTATCCATCGGTTCACCGGCGTTTAAGTCTTGTAAGACATCATGAATGGCGTGTAATTGGTCGTCGGTTTCGCTAAACGGAAAACGGGCGCAAAATTCGTCATAAGCGCCGCTCGGAGCAATGTAACTGTCGGCTGATTTTAAGTGTCTTTCGGCGGCAACGCGTATCAATTTTTCGGCAATATCTTTGATTTTTTCTTTAACTTTGGCTTTTTTAGCCTGCCAAGCCTGTCCGCCGAGAGTATCAAGCTGAATATTGGCATCATCGGAACCGTAGCGCGAGATAACATCAATGTTTTCGACCGGCACGAATAATTTATCATCGTGGGCGTATAAGAGCTTGATGCAGTCGTGCGGTGCACCGCCGGCCATAATGTTTTCCAGCCCCATAAAACGCCCGATACCGTGCTCTATATGCACCACCAATTCGCCCACCGAAAGCGAAGAAACGTCGGCAATAAAGTCTTTAGATGTAACCTTACGGGCTTTACGGTGCTGACGTTCGCCCAAAATATCCTGTTCTGAAATTAGGCAATATTCGCGATCGCGAAAGCCGTGCGGTAAGTCGGCGATAAGAAGTGCAATTTTCTTCTGTGTGCAAAGTTTTTCGGCTGTTTTCCAGTCGGTAGCGACAATCACATCTTTAATGCCGTATTCTTGCAACATAGCCATCAGGCGTTCACGCGAGCCTTCGGCGTAGCAACAAATAATGCGCTTCAGCAGTCCGTTTTCAATGAGGTAATTTTGTAACTCTTCGTATAAAGAAGCAACGCTGATATGCTTGTTATGAGCAAAATTGCGTCCCGGTATGGTGTGCATATCAATAATATCCGATGCTTGCGGCAACGAAAGAGAGTTGAGATGAGCGGTTTGGCGTTCGTTTAATTTGGCAATAAACTGATCGGCATTCAAATACATTTTTTCCGGCGGCAGAGGACGGTAGATTTCTTCTTCAGGGGCTTTTTTACTGATATTTAAGGCTTCCAAACGCGCTTCGTAATAGTCATAAATGCCATCGGTTTTGACCTTGGCGGCATCTTCGACATTTTTACCGGCAACGACCAACGCATCGGGCATATAGTCGAATAATGTCGGCAAGTTTTCATCATAAAATAATGGTAGCCAATTTTCCAACCCAATGTATTTTCTACCGGCCGAAACAGCCTCGTAGAGTTCGTCGCGCATACCTCCGGCACCGAATGTTTCACGGTAATTTTCGCGAAAATGGCGAATGGTATTGGCGTCTAAAATTACTTCATTTGCCACTTGAAAGCTGTATTGTTCCAAATTGCCGATGGTGCGTTGGGAAATAGCATCAAAGATGCGAATACGCTCCACTTCATCATCAAACAAGTCAATACGGATAGGGTTTTCCATACCGCTCGGAAAAATATCGATAATATCACCGCGCACGGCATATTCTCCGGCCTCCATCACCTGTTCCACACGGGTATAACCGTTAATGGCGGCATAATGCAAGAAATTATCGAAATTAAGTTTGCTACCGACTTTAATTTGCTTTTTGGCATTGCGAAAGATTTTTGCCGGTGCCACTTTTTGCAAAATTGCTCCGACACTGGTGATGACAACATAAGGAGTTTCAGACTCGGTAAAAACGATTTCCGACAGCGTTTCAATGCGTTTGGCGGTAATGGCGCTGTTTGGCGAAACGCGGTCATAAGGTACCGTATCCCATGCCGGAAATTCCAAAATTTTTGCTTTGGGTTCTATGGTACGCAAAAGAGTAGCGGTTTGTGCCAAAGTGATGCCGTCACTGGCAATGTATAAAATATGTTTTTGATTTTGCATCATCTGTCGCAGAACAAACGCATCATAGCCATCGCAAACATTGGTCAGAGTTTTATTTTTCCAGTCATTAACATCTTTTGGCATAATTAAAGCTTTCGTATTTACAAACTAAGTTAGAATATATACAATATAGGAAATATCGCAACAAAAAAGAAGATAAATTAACAATGCGTCCGAGTATTTTATATGCCATGTTTTCGCCGATAAGTACCCTTAGCGGGGTAGGGCCGCGCTATGCTAAATTAGTAGAAAATTTGTGCGGTTCGAAGATTATTGACTTGTTATGGCATCTGCCAGTTAATATTATCGACAGGCGTTGCGGAGTGTCGCTGAGCCAAGCGCAGAACGGACAATTATGGACCGGTAAAGTGCGGGTAATAGAACATGTGCCGCCTAAAACAAAAAAACATCCATATCGCATTGTGGTTGAAGATGGCTCGGAACAGTTGATACTGACGTTTTTTAAGACGTATGGCGATAGTTTGACTAAGCAATTTCCAGTGGGTGGCGAGAAGATTATCAGCGGTAAAATAGAAATTTTCAACGGTTCATTACAAATGGCGCATCCGGAATATGTAGTTGATGCAACCACACCGGAGCAAATGCCACAAGTTGAACCGGTCTATCCGCTCACAGCCGGTGTGACCAATAAAATGATGAATAAATTGCAAAAGCAGGCACTACATTGTGTGCCGAAAATGCCGGAGTGGCTCGATGAAAATTTGCTCAAGGCGCAAGGTTGGAGTGATTTTAACACAGCTTTGTGTCAGGTACATCAGCCGCAAAGTTATGCTGATTTACAGCCAAATTCATCGGCACGGCGGCGTTTGGCATACGATGAGTTATTGGCAAACCAACTCTCTCTGGCGATTGTGCGCGGGCGCTTGAAAAAACAACAAGGACGAATGTTACAGGGCGACGGGCGTTTGAAAGAAAAATTGCAAAATATGTTGCCTTTTGCTTTAACCAATGCGCAAAAACGAGTGATTGCCGAGATTGAAAGCGATTTGTTGGCGCCATATCGGATGTCGCGTTTGTTGCAAGGCGATGTGGGAAGCGGCAAGACCATTGTGGCTTTAATGACGATGCTGAATGCGGTGGAATGCGGTGCGCAGGCGGCCATTATGGCGCCGACGGAGATTTTAGCACAGCAACATGCGGAAACAATGAGTGAATTGTGCGATGAGATAGGAGTGCGTATCGCATTATTGACCGGTAGCGTTAAAGGTAAGGCGCGCGTCCAACTTTTAGAAAGGCTTGAAAAGGGAGAAATTGATATTCTTATCGGGACTCATGCCTTATTTACGGAAAA
Organism: uncultured Pseudomonadota bacterium; assembly: GCA_902763155.1. GTDB lineage: Bacteria > Pseudomonadota > Alphaproteobacteria > RF32 > CAG-239 > RUG410. The sequence continues at coordinate 8,510 of CACWQS010000005.1, forward strand.
TGTCAAATTTAAGGATTTGGCTTATATTGTGGTGGATGAACAGCATCGTTTTGGGGTGCGGCAAAGACTGAATTTGTCGGAAAAAGGGCAAAATGTAGATGTTTTAGTGATGACGGCAACGCCAATTCCGCGCACTTTGGTGCTAACTCAATACGGCGATATGGAATATTCCAAGATTGATGAATTACCGGCAGGGAGAAAGCCGGTAATGACAACAGTGATGCCACTGACTAAGATTCATGCTGTGGTCGAAGCTCTGCAACGTAAATTGCAAACCGGTACACAGGCTTATTGGGTTTGCCCGTTGGTCGAAGAATCTGAAAAGATAGATTTATCTGCCGCTACCGAACGTTATGAAAGTTTGCAAAAAATTTTTGGTAACATAGTCGGATTGGTTCACGGTAAAATGAAAGAAAGTGAAAAAAATGCCGTTATGGAAGATTTCAAAAGCGGAAAGATAAGGCTTTTGGTTTCGACAACAGTGATTGAAGTCGGCGTAAATGTGCCGGCAGCGACGGTAATGATTGTGGAACATGCAGAGCGGTTTGGTTTGGCACAACTGCACCAGTTGCGCGGGCGGATTAAGCGCGGGCAAGAGGCATCGAGTTGCATTTTGATGTATGGTTTTCCGCTCAGCGAAGTTGCGCGGGCGAGGTTGAATATTATGCGGCAGACCGAAGATGGATTTTTGATTGCCGAAGAAGATTTGAAGTTGCGCGGTGGTGGCGAGATTTTGGGAACAAGGCAATCCGGTTTTAACAGTTTTCGTTTGGCAGATATGAGCCAACATACGGATTTATTGTTAACCGCGACCAAAGATGCGGCACTGATTTTGAATCAAGATCCGAACTTGCAAAGCGCGCGCGGAGAGGCTTTGCGCACGCTGTTATATTTGTTCGAGCGCGACGAGATGATTAGAACCTATAAAGCGGGGTAAATTTATCATTATCTAAATATTGTTATTCAAAAAGTTGCTTTTAATACAATCAGATATATTTTCAAATTTAAGCAGTTTATTAGATATTTCCAGTATTTTTTCGGCAGTATATGGGCGGTATAAGAAGTCCATTCGGAAATAGTTTGGCTCTAAATCTGCCGCTTCTGAAGATATGCAGAATGGAAGGCTATCAAAAACCATCATTTGGCAATCGCGTGATAAAGCTTTATAAGTTTTGCCGCTGAGTGAAAGGTCTGACCACATTTCGCCCCGCGGGCAAACTTGGCAATCGTTATTACGGATACAGCCGACACTGATAAAAAGCGGGATATCTGTATAGATTATTAAGTCGGTAGAAAGTTGAGGTTTTTTTATTAAAGAACAAATATTTGTCTTTGTATCTTCAAGTGATAATGTAATTGATGAAGCGCCGATTTTTTGTGCCATTGAGATGGCTTGAGTGTTGAGCATATATAAAGAGCTGTCAAAACTGATATCTAAGCGGTCCGGCGGCAAAATTTGTAAAGCCCAGTAGTTGGCAACCTGCCACTTGGAGTATTCCATTGACAGCAATTTATCAATTAAATCGGTAAAAAGAATAGGGCGGCGACAAACGGCAGGTAGTGCCAACCGAACCTTATTTTTCGGTAATTTCGCGATTTCATCTATGTTACTCTGCGGATTTAACAAATAAATTATTTCTGCAAAATTATCCAAATTCAGCAAACGTAAAGAATCAAGATTATCAACTTTGATCTTGAATTGTCGTGTTTTTTGGATATTTTGAGGTGCTGATATTTGCGGTAATTTCCCTTTAGGTTGCTCGATTTGTATTTTGGCATATAACTGACGGCGCAATTCGTTCAAAAGCGAAGCCGGTGTGAATAAATTTTCTTTATTTTCAATGCGTAACTCTTTTAAGTTGAATTTTGTTTCACCGGTCTTGGCAAAGGCTTTTTGAATGGCCTCCGTACTCTTTTGCGGATTATCCGTAGGGGTAAAATCGCCGGTAATTTGTGCTTCAAATTGGTTACATCTGGCGGTTATGGTGTTTTTCTCAACCTTTACTTCTACCGATATGTCATTGGTATTGCGATATAAATTTGCCTTAGGCTTTTCATAATGGTAAGCACCTTTTACTTCGCTCGAAGAAGCAAGGTATATTTTATCACCGGTTTTCAAATGCGGGTAATTCGGTGGTAAATCAATTTCCACCGTATCACCGGTTTTGGCTTCGAAGCAATTTTTGTGATTAACTGACAGTTTTTGCACCGAAAAACCGAAAGGTTTATCATCGCCGGCGGCATCAATTTGCAAACCATCAAAACGGGCAATTTTATGGTTGGTTTTGAAAATCAGTTTGCCATGGGCTATTTTTTCAACTTCGCCGACGAAAAGACCACGATGACCGACGAAATTACGGTCAATCACATTTTTATCCTTGCCGGCAAAGTGAAATTTGCACCACGGACGCGAGAAAATTTGCTTAATATGTTCTTCACGGCGGCTGTCTGCACCTTTGCCATCAAGGATTTGTCGGTAATAATCGGTAACGGCGGCAACATAGAGGGCTGATTTTTTGCGCCCCTCAATTTTCAGCGAATCAACAGGCATTTTTAAAATATCTTCTTGTAAAGCCATATCTTTCATGGAAAAAATGTTGCTCTCGCGACCGTTACAAATAAAGCGAGCACGGCATGGATAGGTGCATTTGCCGCGATTGGCGCTACGGCCGTTTTCAATGGCGGAAAATTGGCATAAGCCGCTGTAGGAATAGCATAAGGCACCATGGATAAAGGCTTCGGTTTCGAGATTGGGAATGGCGGCGATTTCTTTGATTTCGGCTAACGTGAGTTCGCGCGCCAAAACCACCCGTTTGAAGCCCATTTTTTGCAAAAACAAGGCGCCTTCTTTGTTATGGACGGCCATTTGAGTGCTAGCGTGCATTTCAAACCACGGATATTGCTCTTTGATGACATTGGCAACACCCAAATCTTGGATAATGATGCCGTCAACCCGGCAACGGGTGCAAATATCAAGGCTCTCGATTAAATCAGGCAATTCGCTTTCTTGCAAAACGGTGTTGATTGCCACATAGACTTTACGATTAAGGTGATGGGCATAGGCGGTAAATTCGTCTAAGGCCGTTTCATCAAAGTTCGTAGCCGTGGCGCGAGCCGAAAATTTAGATAATCCCAAATATATGGCGTCTGCCCCATAGTAAAGTGCCGCATAACCGGCTTCGATGTCGCCGGCCGGAGCCAAGAGTTCTTGTTTTTTCATGCATGAATATCCTTTTTGTGTATCTTGTTGGTCAAACTATTGCAAAATGGCTAAAATGTCAAGCGAATGCTATAAAGTGTTTAAAAAATAAAAAAAAGTGCTGGACATTTAATTTTTTTATGATATAAGGGTGTCAACATAATATATTATCAAAGTCGGGGCCGCAAGCTCCGCTTTTTTATTAAAAGGAAAGGTAATGCAAAAACATTATTTACAAGATTTAATTGAACCGGTGGTGAAAAAAGAAGGTTATGAACTGGTGCGCGTAATGACCATCGGACAGGCTAATCCTACGTTGCAAGTGATGATTGATACGTTAGACGGTCGTGATGTAACAGTTGATGATTGCGCCAAAGTCAGTCATGTACTTTCGGATATACTGGATGAAAAAGACCCAATTGAGAATCGTTATTCTTTGGAAGTCAGTTCTCCGGGGTTGGACAGACCGCTGACTAAGTTAGAGCATTTTGAACGTTTTTTAGGCTATGATATAAAATTAGAAACCGAAGAAAAAGTGGAAAACAGAAAGCGTTTCAAAGGAAAAATAGCTAAAGTTGCCGACCAAAATGTAATATTGTCGGCCGAAGATGCAGAATATACCATTCCGTTTGCTACCATAAGCAAGGCGAAATTGGTGATTACAGATGAATTATGGGAAGAATATCAGGCAGCACATACTGCTGAAGAGTTTTAACTTTATATAACGAGGAAAAAATGGAAAATTTTGAAAATATGCCAAGACCGGAAATTGTAGCTGTTGCCGATGCAGTAGCACAAGAGAAAAGTATTGATCGTGAAGATGTTTTTACGGCGATGGAAATTGCTATTCAAAAGGCGGGACGTACCAAATATGGTGTAGAACACGATATCAGGGCCAAGATTGACAGAAGAACAGGTGCTATTGCTTTGTCACGTTATCGTGAAGTGGTGGCTGATGATGCCTTGATTGAAAATGAAGCGGCACAAATTCGTCTTATTGATGCGCATGATTATGATAAAAAATATAAAGTTGGCGATTTTATCATTGATCCGTTACCGCCGATTGATTTCGGGCGTATTGCGGCACAAACCGCCAAGCAAGTGATTATGCAAAAGGTGCGTGAAGCAGAACGTAATAAGCAGTATGAAGAATATAAAGAAAAAGTTGGTACAATTATTAACGGTACGGTTAAGCGTGTTGAACTCAACAGCCGCGGTTTTATCAGCAGTGTGATTTTAGATATCGGTAAGACCGAAGCTATTTTGCGCTATGATGAAATTATCCCTAGAGAACACTTCAAGAGCGGCGACAGAGTTCGTGCTTATGTTTTAGATGTTCGTCGTGAAGTTAAAGGACCGCAAATTTTCTTGTCGCGCACTTGTCCGGAATTTATGGCCAAATTGTTCACCCAAGAAGTGCCGGAAATTTATGATGGGGTGGTGCAAATTATGGGTGTGGCTCGTGATCCGGGGTCTAAAGCAAAGATAGCCGTACGTGCTAATGATAAGACTGTGGATCCGGTAGGTGCATGCGTAGGTTTGCGCGGTATTCGTGTTCAAGCTGTGGTAACCGAATTACAAGGCGAAAAGATTGATATTGTGCCGTATTCGGAAGACAAAGCACAGTTTATCGTCAGTGCTTTGGCTCCGGCAGAAGTAACCAAAGTAGTGTTAGATGAAGAAAATAATCGTATCGAAGTTGTGGTTGCCGATGATCAATTTTCTATTGCTATCGGACGCAGAGGACAGAATGTGAAATTGGCTTCACAATTAGTCGGTTCGCAAATCGATGTTTTGACCGAGGAACAGGAACAGGAACGTCGCTCTAATGAAAATAAGGTTCGCACCCAACGCTTTATTGAAGCTTTGGACGTTGATGATATGATTGCACATTTGTTAGTGGCAGAAGGGTTCTCGACAGTAGATGAAGTAGCTTTGGTTGATTTGAAAGAGTTGGCTGAAATCGAAGGTTTTGATGAAGATATTGCTCAAGAGTTGCAAAGCCGTGCTCAAGAATTTGTGGCTAAGCGCAATGAAGAATTCGCAGTTAAGAGTAAGAAATTGAAGATTGATGACAGTTTGAAGACTGTGGCAGGTCTTGATCAAGATATGATTTTAACCTTGGCTGAAAATGGTGTTAAAAATATTGATGATTTGGCTGACCTAGCTGCTGATGAATTAATTGAGATGCTGGGTGAAAATTCTCTTTCGGAAACGGAAGCAAACGACATAATTATGTCGGCGCGCGAACACTGGTTTACCGAAGAAGAAAAGAAGGACTAATCCGGTAAGGAAGGTAGTTGATGACTGTAGAGTTAGAAACGAGAAAATGCGTATGGACGGGGCAAATCAGAAACAAAGTTGATTTGTTACGTTTCGTGGTACTGAAAAACGGTACATGCTTGCCTGACTTCAATAAGAAGTTGGACGAACGCGGCTTTTATCTTTCTAACTCTAAAAAGTTGTTACAAGAGTTGATAGAAAAGAAAAAGCCTTTGAATAAAATTTTGCATAAAGATGTAATTATGGCAGAAGATATGCCGCAAATTGTAGAACAAATTTTGCAAAAAAAAGCCCTGGATGCGATAAATCTGGCGCGAAAATCCGGAGATTTGGTCTTAGGGTTCGAAAAGGTTAAAGAAAGTATTGGTAAAAATACGGCGGCTTTTGTAATAAAAGCGTCTGATGCCGGTGCCGACGGGCAACATAAGATTGCGGAAGCGGCTAAGGACTTAGAGCAATGGTCATTGTTTGATATTGATACATTGAGTCAGACGTTAAATCGTGAGAATACGGTTTATTTGGTGGTAAAAAAAGGTCCGATGGGCAATATGGTTCGGCAGGCCTTCTATCGATATCAGACATTTTTGAATGCATAACGGAGATAAGTATTAATGACTGAAGAAAGCACAAAGGGAAAATTGACATTATCCGGTAAATCAACACTAACATTAAAGAAACCGGCTAAAGCACCTCTTAATGACGGTAAGAAAGTGGTGCAAGTTGAGGTGCGCAAAAAAAGAGTGATTACTCAAGCTAAACCGGCAGTCAAAAAAGAAGAAATTGACGAGGCTACGGCGCAAAAATTAAAGCTTTTGGCAGAGGCAAAAGTCCATGAGGCTAAACGTCGGCAGGAAGAGGAGGCCAAGGAAGCCGTGCGTTTGCAACAGCAGGCCGAAAAAGCAGCAGAAGAGGCGCGTATAGAAGAAGAGTTGGAAGCCCAAAAAGCTAGAGAAGCTGCGGAAGAAGAACGTAAGAAAGAACAGGAATCCCGTGTAGTAAAGGAAGAGCCTAAAGCATCGACTAAGGTTGATAGTGTTGTTGATTATAAGTCTAAGAAAAATAAAGATTATGACGATGATGATGAAGATGATGAGGACAGTTCTTATTATAGAAAAGCAAAAAAAACATCTTCGGTAGTTGAAAAACATGTGATGACCAAAGAAGAAACGTTTGAACAGGAACGTAAGAAAATTCAGAAACGCAGTTTTGAACCGCAACGTCGCAATAATAAGATTAGTATCAATAATTATATGGGTAGTAACGATGATGACGACGATTACGGGTATATGCCGCAACGCAGATTTAAGAAAAAACAACCAAAACCGATAGTAACACAGGTTTCTCCGGCTGAAAAGGTGGTGCATGAGGTTGTTATTCCGGAAACGATTACGGTGCAGGAATTAGCTAATCGTATGGCGGAAAAAAGTGCTGATGTGATTAAGCGCTTGATGTCAATGGGGGTTATGGCAACCATTAACCAAGCCATTGACGCAGATACGGCGCAGATTATTGTTGAAGATATGGGACATAAATATAAGCGTGTTGCCGACAGCGATGTGGAAGAAGGTCTAGGCGGTGCCGAAGATGCGGCGGAAGATTTGTTGCCGCGTGCTCCGATTGTGACGGTGATGGGACACGTTGACCACGGTAAAACATCATTGCTTGATGCTTTGCGCGAAACCAATGTGGTGGCTAAAGAGGCTGGCGGTATTACCCAACATATCGGTGCTTATCAAATTACCGTTGCTAACGGGCAAAAAATTACGTTTATTGATACGCCGGGCCATGAAGCCTTTTCGGAGATGCGTGCACGCGGTGCCAAAGTTACGGATATTGTGGTATTGGTAGTGGCCGCTAATGACGGTGTAATGCCGCAAACAGTTGAGGCTATTCGTCACGCTCAAGCTGCCGAAGTGCCGATTGTGGTAGCAATCAATAAGATTGACTTACCGGGGGCTGACCCGATGCATATTAAAACCGAATTGTTGCAATATGGCATTGGTGTCGAAGAAATGGGCGGTGAGTCGCTTTGTGCCGAGATTTCTGCTAAAAAGCGCATCAATATTGATAAACTGGTTGAGGCTATTTTGTTGCAGGCGGAAATGCTTGATTTGAAGGCAAATCCAAATCGTGTGGCCGAAGGTGCGGTGGTTGAAGCTAAGATGGAAAAAGGGCGCGGTTCGGTGGCAACCGTATTAGTGCAGCGCGGAACACTCAATGTCGGAGATATTTTAATTGCCGGTAAGGAATGGGGGCGTGTGCGTGCAATGTTTAATGAACATGGTAAAAAAGTTGTGTCTGCGGGACCGGCTACTCCAGTAGAAGTTATCGGTTTACAAGGAACTCCGATGGCCGGTGATAACTTTGTGGTTGCAAAAGATGAGACTCAGGCGCGTGAAGTAACCGGATATCGTATCAGAAAAGAGCGTGATGCCAAGTTGGTGAAGAGCGCAAAATCGGCGATGGAACAGATGATGGATAAGATTAAATCCGGTGAATCTAAGCATTTGGCGGTGATTATCAAGGCCGATGTTCAAGGTTCGATCGAAGCGCTGGAAGGCAGCTTGAAGAAACTTTCGAATGATGAAGTGAGTGTGCAGGTGTTACACTCGGCCGTGGGTGGTATTTCCGAATCGGATATTACGCTGGCTAAGGCATCTGATGCGTTTGTTATTGGATTTAATGTTCGTGCCAATGCGCAAGCGCGTGATATGGCGCATCGCGACGGTATTGATATTCGCTATTATTCGATTATTTATGATGTGGTTGACGATGTGAAGAAAGCGCTTGAGGGTATGTTAACACCGGAATTGCGTGAAAAGATTTTAGGCTATGCGCAAATCAGGAATGTGTTCAATATTACCGGTGTTGGTAAAGTTGCCGGTTGTATGGTTACCGAAGGTATGGTTAAGCGTGGTGCGAAGATTCGGTTATTGCGTGATAACGTGGTGATTCATGATGGTAATTTAGGACAGCTTAAGCGTTATAAAGATGACGTCAAAGAGGTTAAAGAAGGTTACGAGTGCGGTATGAGTTTTGAAAACTATAATGATATTCAAGTTAATGATAATATTGAATGTTATGAAGTAGAAGAAATCGCCAAGACACTGTAATTTTGTTGTAAAAAGGAGAAGGTAAATGGCACAGGAATTATCACAAAGACAATTACGTGTAGGGCAGGAAGTGCGTAAGGTAATTGCCGAAGCAATAGAGCAGGGTGAAGTGCGTTCTCCCGAAATTTCAGAGGCTTTTATTACCATAACTCAAGTAATTATGTCGCCGGATTTGAAGTATGCTACTGTTTATCTTATGACATTAAACGGCAAAAATTTGGGGGTGGTTTTGGAGCAGTTGCAAGCTGAAAAGTGGCTGTTTAAGAAATTGGTGGCGGCGAAATTAAAATTGCGCTACACCCCTGATATAAATTTCCGTGTTGACGATACATTCGATGAAATTGATCGTGTCAACAAGCTGATGAATGATCCGAAAGTTCAAGCAGATTTGGCTTAAGATAATACAGTATATTTAATGATGTTTTAAACGCACCTCAAATCAATGTTTGCGGTGTGTTTTTTTTCTTGCTAAAAATCGATTTATGATATATAAAATAATCATTGTTTAACTTATCTAAATAGAGATTTTGTGTATGAATAATTTGGTTAGAATTGATGATCCTCATTTTATTGAGGATTTGATGTATGCCCGCAAAGACAATATGCTCGGGCAAGATGTTTATGGTAGTATTGGCTTTGGCAACAAGGCTTATATGCACGAAGATGTGCGAAAAGCATTGCTCTCTATGGTGTCGGTATTGGAAGAAAAAGGTTGGAAAATGCGCATTTGTGATGCGTATCGTCCGCCTTTGGCACATCAGAAGATGGTGGAAATTATCCCAATTCCGGGCTTTTTTAAGGCCGATTATCGTACAAGCAACCATTGTCACGGAACGGCAGTTGATGTGTGTTTAACCGATTTAGAGGGCAATAACTTGGCTTATCCGTGCGAGGTTGACGCCTATGAACCACAGTTCCAAAGGCAAGTGGCGATGGGTAATTTTGCGCCGTTTCAGGAACACTTGAGAAAAGCAAGGCACGACTATGCCGGTGCTACGGTTGAAGAAATCGGTAATCGCGAATTTTTGCGCAAACTGATGACAAGCCACGGTTTCGAGGCCATACCACATGAGTGGTGGCACTACAACATTATCGGTTGGCAGAATTATCCGGTAGTGGAGTGGAAATAGCCAATAAAAAAAGAGCTTCCGATTAAGGAAGCTCTTTTTTTATTAGCTTATGAACAGCGTTTAGAATTAACGGTTCATGGCAATAGCCTCGTCATACAGCCAGCTAAAGATTTTTTGCTGCGTGGTATCACCCTTAACAGATAAATCTTCCGGATGCCACTGAACACAGAGAATGCCGCGTGCCATATCGCCGATTGCTTCGGGGATGCCGTCAGTGGCGGTGGCGTAAACCTCCAGTGGCAGGATATCGCCATCAACCAGCTGCAGCTCCTCACGCTGAACACGCTCCGGCGCAACAAATTCGGTGTGGCGCGAGTTCACGGAAAGTTTTTCCGCACCACCGGCCAGTTTGGCGAACGGCGTGTTCGGCTTCAGCCAAACCGCGTGCGCGTCATCTTTGTCAGATTTGTGCTCCAGCGGGCTCTCGAAATAATCTTTCGAACGGAACAGCTTCATGCCTGCAAAGCCGGCCATCATCTGCATTCCGGCGCAGATGCCTAAGGTAGGTATACCATATTTCAGTGCGTCCTTAATGCACCAGAAATACACCTCTGAACGATCGCTGGGGTGCTTAAGTTCAGTGGTTTTGGCGTCGGTGTAATACTTTTCCGGCGAGGCAAAAGCGCCACCGGGAAGAACTAGAGCATCGCAACCAATTATTTGGTCGCGGTAGTTCACATGATCCAGTAACATAATCTGTGCACCGGTTGCAGCTACTGCCTGCAGATAGTTTTTACCAATGCAATAGTGCTCTTTTTCGCGTCCGAAGAGGATTCCTATAACAGGAGCATCTTTTTTCGGGGTGTGGCAACCAAGCTTGGTGTAGTCCTCCGGCTTAAGCCAGAATGAGAGGTTCTGCACGTTACGATACTTACGCCATTCGGCGTCTGCAATGCCATAGCCGTTGAACTGTGGCAATTTTTGAACAAAAACTTTCTTCATAAGCGTTTTGTTTTGGTTAATAATTAAAAAAATTAATAATGATTGAATTGACAGTAATCTAGCATAAGAAAAAATATTTGTCAAATTTTTTATGAAAAAAAACGACGCTGGGATATAGTGACTTCAGTTTCGTTAAATTTATCACACTAAAGTGCGGAAATCCTCGCCTTCATTGCATTTTGCCAAAGATGATAGTATTTAAGTATTTTCGGGATTTAGAGTGGGAATATAAGGTTACAAAACAGGAAGAAGTAAAGTTAAATTTCTTGTTTATATTGCGAATACCTTACCTGTTTTCTGAGATTCCCTCATTCGCTTCATTCATTTGAGAATGACGACGGAAATGGCTGAGTCAAGTGCAAGAATTGACATAGGGAATATACGGGCACGGGGTTTAATTGGCAACAGTAAATATTATATATAAAAAAACGAATCGGGATATTTTATAAAAATTATGTAAATTCAATGTGTTAATTTTTATTATAGAATATAAACAGGCAAAATCGATTTTTTTCGATAAATGTAATAAAATAAGATTTATATCATATAATTTGCTAAATTTGAAATATTTATCTTATAATTTAGACATTTTTTAAAAAATAGTAAAAAAATACTTAACAAATGATTAATTTTCTGTTAACACTAAAGGTAGTATGAATATGCAAAGTTTTCAGAAAATTAACTGGAGGATTTTATGAAAAATTTATTTTATTTATCTGTTCTGGTTTTGGCTGCCGGTTTGTCAGCTTGTGCCAGCGACGAAATAAATGATACGAACGGTTATCAATATAACGGTCGTACCGGATGTAGTGATACATTGATTAAGCCTGCTCCGGCACCGGTTATGCAACCGGCACCGATTGCACAAGCTTGTCCTTGCCCTGCAGCTGCGCCAACTTGTGGTTGCCCTGCTCAGGAATATACGGTTAGAACACCGGTTAAGGTAATTTACCAAAATACCACATATCGCACAGTTTATGAACCGAAGACGTTCACAACAACTTCGTATGAGGAACGTCCTTATGTAGGTTGCCCTACAGGTGGATGTATGGCACCGCAACGTCCGGTTATGGCTTATCAGATGAGATAATTTTATAAGCAAGTTAACTTAATTGCCGATGGCTCGGATTTTGGGCTGTCGGCTTTTGTTTTATGGACTTGACTTTTAGACGAAAATATGCTAATGATACGATGAAAATATTATAATTTATATAAGTCATTCTAAACATTTACAATTATGAACAGTGAGATTTACAAGATGCAGTCGCCCGAATGGGAAAGGACTGTGATGATGCATCTGATTATCAAGGGAGATGCTGAGAAAGTGGCAGAGCTGGTGGCAGACGGCTGGGGTGTGTATCCCGAAATTTTGAATTTGCTGGCAGCTTTTGAGGACACCAAGGTGCTGAACAAGGTTCTTAAGGCAGCAGCCGCGGTGGAGCGCTATAATGTAGAGAGGCTCTGTGGTTGGTTCAAGGCGTTTTTCGGGGCAGGTTGGAAAAAAGAGGTGGTTGAATATCGTCTGCAGCGCATCGCTGCCGAATATTTTACTCCGGAGGAGTGTGAAGAAAACGAATTTTGGGAGGCGCTGAAGGATAATTGCAGTTTTACCTCATGTGAAATTCTGCACAAGCACTTCGGTATGAAGTGGATGTTCAACTGGTGCGACGAACTGCGTGAGGCATCAAAGGCTAATCCGCTCTCTGACGAAGCCAGAAGTAAGCTAGAATATTGCGAATACTTCCTGAGTCAGCAAGGGCAATTCGAATATTTGCGTAAAAACGCGTGCTGGAAAGCTCTGCGCTACAAGGCAGGCTACGAATATTTGGCCTCGGTGGGCGACTATATGGCAATTATGAACTGCGTATGCGTGAAAGACGACCTCCCAGACGAGCTTAAAGTTTATGTGCGGTCGATTTTGGACGCCGCCGAAGCCAAGATGAGTAAAGATGACAGAGCTTGGTATAAGGCGATTAGGAGCGGACTTCTCTTGAAGATATAAGTTGCAGAAATTGTAAAATTTTACCAAACGGGGTGCCGATCTGGCACCTTTTTTGTTTTACATACCGGTTTAATTTACAAAATTTTGCAAAACGATATATAAAACACTTGATTTTTGTATTTTATAATATAATATAAGCAGACAAGTGGGCAAATATTTTTATGGGCACACTGTGAAATAGCGAATATTTATATTTGCGATCAATTATAATTGAAAGGAACAAAAATGAAAAAACAAGTTGTTGTATTAATTGCGATTATTGCATTTGTATTAGGTGCTGTTGCTTGCTGCTTAGGTTGCTGCGGCAAATCTAAAATTGCTGTAGTTGATATTGCTGCTATTGTCAGCCAATCTGAACAAGTTCAAGCTTTGAAGAATGAGCAAGCTGCTCAGGCTCAGGCCTTAACGCAGTGGTTGCAGGCTGCTCAAGACGAAGTTGAAAAGCAGACAGATACAAAGAAAAGAGATGAATTATTGCAAAAATATAATGCAGAATTTGCTCAAAAGAGAGATGCCGCTGCACAACAATATGCCGCAAGATTGCAAGAAGTTGACAACAGCATCAGACAAACAATTGTTGAAGTAGCTAAAGATAAGGGCTATAAGATGGTTGTAGTTAAAGAAGTTGTTATTGACGGTGGTAAAGATATTACCGAAGATGTTGCTAAAATTGTAAAATAATCAATATTCGTTGATTACAAAAAAGTCCTCGCTACAATGGCGGGGATTTTTTGTTTAGATAGATAAAATTAAGCGCGGTGCAAATAAGAACCCATCACTTTTTTGCGTCCGAATTTTTCAAACTGGACCTCACAAGATTGACCTGAAACTGCAACAATTTTACCATATCCGAAGCTTTCGTGAAAAACTTTAATTCCAATCAGGCTGGATGTTCGCCCACTTTGATAGGAATTGTAGTCGGCATAATCGTCCGGTTCGTATGAATATTCATGTTCCTCTTGAGGTTCATATCTTTGGTAGCTCGGTTTTGTTGAAAACGCCGGTTTGCGTCGGTTATAGTTTTGCCGATATCCATTATATGAACGCCCGTAATTTCCGTAAGATGAACCGCCACTGTAACACTGACTCATTTGGTTGCTGATAGTAAGGCAATCTGTTGGAATTTCGTTAATAAAACGCGATGGTTCATTATTTTGCCATTGACCATATAAACGCCGACTGTGCGCCAAAGTAATGTAGAGGTTTTGTTTGGCTCGGGTAATTGCAACGTATGCCAATCTACGTTCTTCTTCCAAAGAATCGGACCCGCCTTCTTCCAAACTTTTTTGATGAGGAAACAGTGTTTCTTCCCACCCCGGCAAAAAAACCGTATCAAATTCCAAACCTTTGGCAGAGTGAAGCGTCATCAGCATCACTTTGTTCGAATCGGTAACACTATCGTTATCCATAACTAAACTGACATGTTCCATAAATTCACTCAAATTAGGGTAATTAGCTTCATCACCCATAACATTTATCAGCTCGCGGAGGTTATCAAGACGCCCCGGAGCCTCAACCGAAGTGTCATTTTTAAGCATATCCCAATAGCCGGACTCGGTTAAAACCTGTTCTGCCAACTCTCCAAGCGGAATGGCTTGTTCCATTTTATCCCATTCGGCAAAATGTTGCATCAGCTCACTTAAATTGTTTTTGACTTTGCCGCTGATGATGTTTTGTTCAATCGCTAAATTGACGGCGGCGTAGAGAGATATGTGTTGATCTCGGGCAATTTGTTGCAGTTTTTCTATGGTTTTGGCACCAACACCGCGCGTCGGTTTGTTAATAATGCGTTCAAAAGCCAAGTCGTCAGAAGGTTGAAGAATAACTCGATAATAGGCCAAAGCATCACGAATTTCAGCACGTTCGTAGAACTTCGGACCACCGATAACTTGGTAGGGAACCGCTTCTCGCACAAATTTTTCTTCGAATTCGCGGGTTTGGAAGGCTGTGCGCACCAAAACCGCCATATTGGCATAGTCTTTGCCGGTGCGATGCAAACGTTCAATTTCGGCGGCAATCCATTCGGCTTCTTCACTACCGTCTGTCATGGCAATCAGGCGAATTTTTTCGTTATTTTCTTTTGTGGCCGGACTATTTTCAGCGACGCGTAATGTTTTGCCTAAACGGGTGGCGTTGTGAGCAATCAAACTGCTGGCGGCGTTCAAAATATTAGCCGTGGAACGATAATTGCGTTCCAGACGAATAACCTTAGCATCTTCAAAATCTTTTTGGAAGCGCATTATATTTTCTATTTCGGCACCACGCCAAGAATATATGGATTGATCATCATCTCCGACACAACACAAATTACGGCTTTTTTGCGAGAGTAAGCGCAAAAACAGATATTGAGTAACATTGGTATCTTGATACTCATCAACCATAATATAGCGAAATTTATCTTGATATTTTTGCAAAATATCGGCATTTGACATCAAAATAATGAGCGTATAAAGAAGAATATCGCCAAAATCAACACAGTTTAATTCCAGCAAACGAGCCTGATATTTTTGATAGACCGTAATCAGCACATTGGAGCGAAAATCGGAAGCGGCTTTATCAACGGTGATACCCTTATCTTTAAGGCGTGAGATTCTTTCAACAAGACTTTGCGGCGGGTATTTTTTATCATCAATACCTTCGGCTTCTAAAATTTGTTTAATCAACCGTTTTTGGTCATCTTCGCCTAAAATTGTAAAATTTGGCTTTAAGCCTACTAATTCGGCATTAACGCGCAAGATTTTTACGCATATGCTGTGAAAAGTGCCAAGCCAGACATTATTCACCATATCGCCAATCAGATTTTGGACGCGTGCGCGCATTTCTTTGGCGGCACGATTGGTAAATGTGACGACCAAGCAATTCCATGGGTTAGCCAAGTTTTTTGTTAAAATATAAGCCAATCTTGTGGTTAAAACTTTGGTTTTACCGGTGCCGGCGCCGGAAAGCACCAAAAGAGGACCTTCGGTGTTTTCCACTGCTTGACGTTGTTCCGGATTAAGCTCATCAAGCCATGGCGTTTGCGGTTTTAAGGCGCTGATATTATCGTATATTTGCGGTGCGGTATTATCTTCGTCCAAATCAAAAATATCGTCATTCATTGTTTTCTTCTTATATATTTTGCTTGTCTTTAATCTTTTTAAAACTTATATATACAATTATAATAAGTTGAAAATAAATAAAAGCGATTTATCGACTTTTAAGCAATTTTTTGTGAGGAGAATTTGAAGATGTCGGACGTGCGGGAAAAAATTGTGGCATTGCAAAAATATATGGAAAGCCGGATTTTAGGGCAGGAAGATTTGGTGAAAAAATTGGTAATTACGCTGATTGCCGATGGTCATGCTTTGGTAGAAGGGGCACCGGGGTTAGCTAAAACGAAGGCGATTAAGACTATGTCACAGTGTATAGAGGCGGATTATAATCGTATTCAGTTTACGCCTGATTTATTGCCGTCAGATATTACCGGAAGCGAAATCTATGTAGCATCAACGGGAAAATTTGAATTTCGTCCCGGACCGGTGTTTGCCAATTTGGTATTGGCTGATGAAATTAACCGTGCGCCGGCGAAAGTGCAGGCGGCGCTCTTGGAGGCTATGGCTGAAAGGCAAGTCAGTGTGGGCGGAAAGCAATATAAATTGCCGGCGTTGTTTATGGTTATGGCCACACAAAACCCGATAGAGCACGAAGGAACATATAATCTGCCGGAAGCACAACTTGATCGTTTTTTGATGTTTATTAAAATTGATCAACCGAATGCGGCAACCGAGCATAAAATTTTGCGCCTTGTGCGCCAAGAGGAAATTGATGAAGATATTGAGGCGCGTGAAAAGGCGTGTTCGGTGCGCCAAGAAGATATTATGACGGCACGCGCGGAAGCTCACCATATACATTGTTCAAATGCGGTAGAAGAATATTTGGTGCAGTTGATTATGGCAACAAGACATCCGGAAAAATATGATGATAGTTTGCGCGGTAGTATTGCTTTTGGCGCCAGCCCGCGTGCAACGATTGCACTTGATAAATGTGCACGGATTCACGCATGGCTGGAGGGACGTGATTTTGTAACACCTGAGGATATTCACGCTGTGGTGTTTGATATCTTACGGCATCGTTTGATTTTGAGTTTTGAAGCGCAAGCCGGCGGTTTGACGGCCGATGCTGTAATAAGTAAGCTGTTGCAAGTGGTGCCGTTGCCGTAATGTGAGGGTTTTGAGATGCAATTTTTCGGTTGGAATTTGCAAGCAACTAAAAAACAAGATGAGCTCAAAGGATTAGCTGTGAGTGTGAATGAACTGATTGAGCAACAACGGTATGTTCCGTATTTATCAATGTCGGAAAATATGATGACCTCGGACAGAGCCGGTGATGTGAAGTCGGTGTTTAAAGGTCGCGGTATGGAATTTGAAGAAGTGCGAACTTATAATTTCGGAGATGATATACGGGATATTGATTGGCGAGTAACAGCTCGTAAAGCCGAGCCTTATACCAAATTATTTCGTGAAGAAAAAGATCGAGAAATTGTGGTATTGTTAGATTTATCATCTTCAATGGTTTTCGGAACCAAAGGAGAATTAAAATCGGTGGCAGCGGCAAAGTTAGCTGCGCTTATCGGTTGGATGACATTAAAAAATAAGGATCGCTTCGGTTTATTATTATTTGACGGTAAAGATACCACTTATTATAAACCGCAAAATAATCAAAAATCGCTAATGATGTTATTTCAGGTGATTGCAGATAAAAGCAAGCAGATTTTGCGGGAAAATTACGATGGTGATTTATCGGCGGCATTGAAAATGTTTGAATTAAGTCATAAGGGGCAGGGGACATTTTTTGTTTTGAGCGATTTTTACAATATTTCCGATAAATTTTTTAAGAATATTGCCGCTTTATCGAGGCAACATTGCGTTTATTGTTGGCGCATTTTTGATATTTTGGAAGATATTGCTCCGTTTGATGGAGTATATGCGGCGCAAAATGGTGAGCAAAAGGTGGTTTTTGATACCTCTGTAGAGGCTTTTAAGACAGAATATCGGCAGCATTTCGCTCTGCAAAGGCAAAATTTTCAAATAAATTGTCAAAAATTTTTCTGCAGATATTTGGAAATTAGGACAGATAGCCCTATTTTCAAACAGTTAGTCAGGCTATAAATAACTTGACATAATAATATTTGTGTGCTATAAATGGTTTAATTATTTTGTAAAAGAAGAGGTCAAAATGGTAAAATTAAATGAAAATACGTCCTATAAAAGAGGACAGGAGTTACTTGATGCCGGGCATTATGAAGAAGCCGTGGCTAAGTTTTCAGAAGTAATCAGTGATAATCCGCGTGCTTGGAAGGCGCTTAATTCGCAAGGTTTTGCATTTCAAAAAATGAGTAAATATACCGATGCTGTGGAATGCTTCGATAAGGCTTTGGCAATTAACCCGAAGTCGGTTGAGGTGTTGAACAACAAAGGCGTTACTTTGTCGATGCGTGGTTTATATAAGGAAGCTATATCTTGTTTTGATGAAGCGTTCGGTAATGATAGAACCTCATTAGAAGCTCTGAACGGTAAGGCAATAGCATTGCAGCATATGTTCTCATATAAAGAGGCATTAGATGTTTTGGAAGAAGCTATGAAGGTTGATCCGAAGCATCCGCAGACTTTGCTCAGTATTGCCGTAACTTTGCAAAAATTGAAGCAGTATGATCGCTCAATTTCGTTTTTCAAAAAAGTACTTTCCGGTGATAAATATAATACTAAAGCATGGAACGGTATCGGGGTAACTTATCAGTTAATGGGCGATAATGATTCGGCTCTTAAGTGTTTTACCAAAATTTTGAATATCAATAGCCAAGATTTGCAAGCATGGGTTAGTATTGGCTATGTGTATCAGAAAATGTTTAAGTTTAAGGACGCTTTGAAGTGCTATAAGAAAGCGCAAGCGGTGGTTAACGGACGCTACACGCATAAGCTGTATGATGGTTTGGCTTCGTGTTTAACCAAACTTTCGGAATTTGATCAGGCTATTGAAGTCTATAAAGTAATTTATCAGAGCGAAGAAGGAAAGCGCAAGTGGGATGCACAGCGTTCAATTAAGTTTGTTAATAAATTGAAACGTAAACAAGCCATTGGGGCATTGCCGGATATTATGCCGAAGGGCGATGACGGTACCGGCGCCACGGTGGTTGAAGACGTAGTTGAAGGTAACAATTCGGTTCCGCTTGACGACTAGATTTATTGTTTATTATAAAAATCCTCGATTTGGAAAATCTAAATCGAGGATTTTTAATATGAGAATATATTACATTTAAGAATCTGTTTTGCTGACTTCATTACTATCAATGTTGCCGGCAGGTGCTGTTGAAGCTGAATAGCTACTGCCGTTGCTTTTTATGCCGCCAATCCAACTGGCATCGCCGCTTTTGGTCATCATATTGATTACGAAAACAGTTGCCGAAAGTAAGAAACAACTGAACATAATGGTTGCGAACAAAGGCCACTTGACCTTACCAAAAATGGCGGCAAACGAAAAGACGATGAGACCAAAACCGGCAATCATATAGGCTACGCTCTTTAAACCACTGCCAATGGTACCGGCGCGGCAGGCTAGTTGTTGGAATATATTACCTGAACTACAAGACCCCATACCATAGTCTTCGTTAAGCGAGGAGGCTCCGGTGAAGCTTGATTGTTCCACCTTGCCGCTGACGGAAGAACCGGCAGGCTGTGTTGCTCCACCTTTGTTACCTCCGCCGGATTGTCCACCCTCAACACTTTGGTTAGCCAAATTTACAGGCGAATTGGAAGAACCACCGCCAAGCAAATCGCCGGCGTTCGGCACCGCGCCGCCGATTAATTCTTTAGCGCGTTCAACTTCCGGAGAATTTTGCGAAAAATCAATTCCCAGCGCATTTGTACTGTTTGAAGAAGTTTTGCTTGAGGAGCTGTCGCGTTCAATTTCCGGCGGATTAAAAGCAATACTGCTTAAAAAGTTAGCATCAACGGAGTTATTGTTGCTACTATTGTTTTGCGGAGCCGGTGTTGGATTATTACTAGCATCATTTTTACTGTTATTGATCTGTTCTTTTAAATTGTTCTTACTTTCATTATATGAATCATACTTTTCATCTGCAGGTGATCCTGAATACTCTGATGGGTGGTTTTTGTAATATTCTTTCAAGCCTTTTTCCTGTTCTTGCGTAACACAAGATGCGGTACAATTTTTATAGTTTGGAAAACATGAACCCGAACGGCAGGTGCTGTTACATCCTTCTAGCACAGAAGACATTTCTTTAGCAGTGCAATAAAGTGCCGCAGCGTTTGAAGCAAAAAGCGGATGCACCAAAGCAACAACGGCGATAAAAAGTAAAAATTTTTTCATTGTTCATTATCCTTGTTTAATTATATCATTTTGCAGAAAACACTGTATGTTTTCCACAACCTGACTATATGCTAACATTTTTGCTTTTGGCATGCAAGTGTTTTTAAAAGATTCGTGTGCTTTTGCGAGCAGGAAAAATACGCTTGTGGATTGTTGATGCTTTTTGGTTAACGAGCACAAAAAAATGTTTATACTAAACTGGATTTAGTGCTTTTTGAGGGTTTAGTAGAAAATGTTGCGCACGATTTGTTTGCTTTTGGTGGTTTTGTTGGTTAACGGGTGTGAGAGTGTGCCAACGGCGCAAGCGGAAACAGTAGAAACAGAACAATTACAGAATGTAACTCCGCCGCAAGAGTGGACCAAGTGGTTGAACGATTTGCAGAAAGAAATGCTGAAACGCGGAATCAGCCAAAAGACGCTTGATGTGGCTTATAAAGGCAAAAACTATTACCATCCGGCGCCAAAGGTGGTGCAACACGATAAAAAACAGACTGAATTTGTGCTTACGACCTGTGCCTATGTGAATCGATTGGTAAGTAAAGAGCGTGTAAAAGAGGCGCGTAAGCAGTATGCGATTTTAAAGAAAAAATATGCCAATATAGAAGATAAATACAATGTGCCGTTGAATTATATGGTGGCATTTTGGGGCGTGGAAACCAATTTTGGGCAAAACAAAGGTAAGTTTAACTTGATTGATAGTCTGACTAATTTGAGTTACAAAAACAGACGGTCGGAATTTTTCAAAAATGAGCTGTATAATGTGCTGAAAATTATGGAAAAACATAACTTAACCGGTGAAAAAATCCGCGGTTCATGGGCGGGAGCAATGGGACATTTCCAGTTTATGCCGTCGACGTATCGGCACTATGCGGTGGATTTTGACGGGGATACAGTGCCGGATATTTGGAATTCTTTTCCTGATGCTTTGGCTTCGGCAGAAAATTATTTAACCGAACTGGGGTGGAAGAAAGATGAACCGTGGGGAGTGCGGGTGCAGTTGCCTTGGGACTTTGAACTTAAAGATGCAGGACGTAAAAATTATAAAACCGTGGCCGAATGGAAGCAAGCAGGCGTGAAGACTTATGCCGGAAATGCCTTGCCGTTTGCCGATGATTTAAAAGCGGCAATAATGTTACCTGATGGTTATAAAGGTCCGGCATATTTGGTAACAAGCAATTTTAATCGGGTGATGATTTGGAATCATTCGGATAACTATGCTTTAGCAGTGGTAATTTTGGCCGATTATGCGGCAAATCCGGATAAAAAGTGGGTGCCGTTAGAGGCTACGCAACAATATACGATGAATAATGAAGAAATTTTGCAAATTCAGAAATTTTATAACAAGTATTTCAGAAAAAATATTAAAGAGGACGGTAAACTCGGTTCACAAACTCGTGAAGCGATAAAGGCTTTACAAAAAGCGGCAAAATTGCCGCAGGACGGGTATCCGGATTACAGATTATTGCAAAAAGTGCAAAATTATTCATCAAAACAAGGGTTGGCAACGGCAATTCCGAGCAAAAAACCGCAGAAGAGAAAATAAAATAACTATATTAGCAGAGAAAAAAACAGATGAAAAAAAAGGACTATATAAAATTTTTAAGCGTATTTGTGATGATGTCATGGTTAGCCGGGTGTGCCACGGGAACTCCTGAATTGGCGGGTCTTTCGCCGCAGGCACAAGCCGAGATTATCAAAAACTATGGTGGTATATATAAAGTGGGAAAACCTTACCAAATTGCCGGTCGGTGGTATTATCCGAAGGAGGATTATAATTATTCGGAAACAGGCATGGCTTCTTGGTATGGGGAAGATTTTAACGGTAAAGTTACGGCGAACGGCGAGCGTTATAACATGAATACTTTGACAGCAGCACATCGAACATTGCCATTGCCGTGCATTGTGAAAGTGACCAATTTACAAAACGGGCGTTCGATTGTGGCTAGGGTAAATGACAGAGGTCCGTATGTAAAAGACAGAATTATTGATTTATCGAAGCATGGAGCACAACTTTTAGGGTATATGGGGCAAGGGACAACCAAGGTAAAGGTTGAAATTCTAGCTAAAGAAAGTAAGGCTCTGAAGGCGGCAATGCTTAATGAACCAGATGCTGATAAAGAAGCAGCTTTGGCAGCGGCAGAGAGTGCAAGACCGGCTGCTTCGTTGTATGAATCTTCGGAAGAAAGAAGGAAAGTTAGTGCTAAGGAAGAAGAAAAAATGGCGGCAATTTATGCCAGTGCCGGTGGAAAAACGTTAAAGGTCGGGAGTTATGAAGCTAAAGCTGCGGAAGGGGAACCGGTGGCGTATGGTTCGGCCGCAGCGGCAGATGGAAGCCAGAAAAGTGGTTCTTATGGTCAAATAAGTGGAAAGGGAAATTTGACTGATAATTCCGGTATATATGGAACTGCGGCAACTAATCCGAATATTGATACTGGTAAAGCGCAGACAAATAAAGGTTTTCAATACATTTCAGGATATTATTATATTCATGCCGGTTCTTTTTCACGTTATGACTATGCGCATCAACAACTGGTGCGTTTGAAAGAATATGGCAGTGCGCATATTACAAATGTTAATGTCAATGGTAAATCTTATTACCGAGTGGTAATGGGACCATACAGCAAAAAAGAAGAAGCGGTAGTGGCGCAAGCAAAAATGAAATATTACGGAATTAGGGATACAACGATTTTGCAAAAATAGGAGGGAGCGATGAAGCTATATAAAATATGTTTCGTATTGGTATTGAGCGGATTGTTTATGGCAACGCAAGTTTGCGCTTATGAAACAACGGCGAAAAATGCGATATTGATGGATTTTGATACCGGAGAATATTTATTTACAAAAAACATTACCGAACCGGTACCACCGGCCTCAATGAGTAAGTTGATGACCGTGTATATTTTGATGAATAAAATTAAAGACGGCAGTATTAAACTGACCGATACATTTACGACAAGCGAGAATGCGTGGCGCAAAGGCGGAGCTGCAACCGGCGGTTCAACGATGTTTTTAGCCATTGGGGATGAAGTAAGTGTGGAGGATCTGATTAAAGGTATTGTTATTCAGTCGGGTAATGATGCTTGTATTGTGGTGGCAGAGAATATCTCCGGTTCGGAAGAAGATTTTGCCGTTTTGATGAATAAGACGGCGCAAGATTTAGGATTAAATAACAGTAGTTTTGCCAATTCTACCGGTTTGCCGCATCCGGATCAAAAGATGTCAATGGAAGATTTGGCAAAACTTTCGCAACATATTATCAAAGAATTTCCGGAATTGTATCACTATTTCAGCGAGAAGGAATTTACTTATAATAATATTAAGCAAGGCAATCGAAATCCGCTTTTGTATTCGATGAAAGGAGCAGATGGGCTAAAAACCGGACACACGGAGGAAGCCGGATTTTGTCTTAATGCTTCGGCAGTAAAAGGTAATCGTCGTCTGATTGAAGTGATGAGCGGAATGAGCAGTAACAAAGAACGTTCGGAAGAAGCTGAGCGCTTGATGAGTTGGGGTTTTAGAGAGTTTGATAATTTTAAGTTGCTTACGAAAGGGCAAAATATAGCTAAAGCCAAGGTTTGGTACGGAAAAATGCCAGAAGTTGAGTTGACGGTGGCAGATGATGTGATTAAGACCATGCACTTAAGTAAAGTTGATAAAGTAAAGGTCAAAGCCGAGTTTGATGAACCGGTAACAGCTCCGGTGGTAAAAGGGCAACAAGTGGGGCAATTAAAAATAAAAGTTAAAGGACAAGATGCCGTATTTGTGCCACTGATTGCTGCAAATGAAGTTGAAAAATTAGGTTTGTTCGGGCGGTTTTGGGCTAATGTAAAATATTTTGTTTTCGGAGCTAAATAAGATGAACGGGCGGTTTATTACTTTAGAAGGCGGAGAAGGTTGCGGTAAGTCAACACAGGCAAAGTTGTTATCTTCTTATTTGCAGTCTAAAGGAATAGAAACAGTGCTTTCCAAAGAACCGGGCGGAACGCCGGAAGGTTTGGTCTTGCGCCAACTTTTGGTAACGGGGGATAAAGATAAGTTTGATGCCGTAACCGAATGTTTGCTTTACTATGCCGACAGACGTAATCATTTGACCAAGGTAGTGTGGCCGGCAATGGAACAGGGCAAATGGGTAATCAGCGATAGGTATGCAGATTCTACCGAAGCGTATCAGTATTATGGTTATGATAAACGGATTGATTATAATACGCTACAAAATATGTATAAGATTGTTGCCGGAGATTTTAAGCCGGACTTGACACTTATTTTGGATATGCCGCCGGAAGTGGGAATGAAACGCTCGTTTGCTAAAGCTGCCAATATGGAAAATAAAGAGTTGCGTTTTGAAAACAGACAAATGGAATTTCATAATAATTTGCGGCGTGGATTTTTAGAAATAGCCAAGCGTGAACCGAACAGATGTGTGGTGGTTAATGCCGATACGGATATTGAAACGTTACATAAGCAAATTGTGGCGGTTGTGGCAGAAAGGTTCGGTATTTGATGGATGAGGTAGTAGAAGTAACGCCACGTGCCAACAGTTTTTTAATTGGGCAAGAGGAGGCCGAAAAAGTTTTTCTGCAGGCTTGGCAAAACGATAATATGCATCATGCATGGATACTGAGCGGTCCGAAAGGGATTGGTAAGGCAACTCTTGCTTATCGAATTGCTCGTTTTCTGCTGAGTGCTGATGCCCATAACAAAAATAATTATAAAAGTTTACAAGTGGCGGAAAATTCGGCGGTATTTCAGCAGGTGGCAAGTGGTTCAAATCCGGATTTAATGGTGGTGGAGCGCGATTATATCGAAACAGATAAAAAGAAGATATTAAGTGCCATTAAAAAAGGTGAAGCTATGGATGAAGCTGAACTTGCCGGGCTGAAAAAATCGGCATTCATTCGAGTAGATGATGTGCGTAAGATTAGCGAATTTTTGAGCAAGACATCTTTTAATGACGGTTGGCGGGTGGTAATTATTGATAGTGCCGATGATATGAATAAAAATGCGGCAAATGCACTTTTGAAAATTCTTGAAGAACCGCCGGCAAAGACTATATTGCTACTTATAAGCCATAATGCCGGATTGTTGTTGCCAACAATCAGGTCGCGTTGTGCTAAATTACCGTTAAAGACCTTGCAAAATAATGAAGTTGCAAGTTTGTTGAGGAGATACCGCCCGAATTTGGAAGAAAAAACGATAGCCAAACTGGTGGAAATGTCCGGAGGTAGTATCGGTAAGGCGATTATATATGCGGATATGCAGGCATTTGCTATATATGAAGAGCTTTGCGGTATTTTGTATGCGCGGCAAAAATTTAAACTAAGTGATATGCTGGATTTTTGTGCAAAAATGGCAGCAGATGCCGATAAATTTGCACTTCTGGAAGAACTATTGATGAAGTTTTTCAAGGATAATATGTCGTCTTGCCAAGATGTAGAAGCATTTTATCAATGTAAAGAGGAAGCCGTCAGAATGTTTGATGATTGCGTAAGTGTTAATATGGATAAGCGATTGATGCTGATTAATTTGTTGACCGAGATTTGTCAGGTGATGTGATGTGGGCGGATAGTCATTGTCATACAAATGCCGAGGAGTTTGATGATGACCGCGATGAGGCGGTAAAAAGAGCGCGCCAAAACGGTGTGAAGTATATTTTAGATGTGAGCGATGATATTGCAAAAACAGCGGAAATTGTCGAGTTTTGCAAGAAAAATGAAGGGATATATACCACGGTTGGAGTGCATCCGGAAATTGCCGATAAATATGCTGATTTATGCGCAGAACAACTGATTGAACAAACAAATTCACCTTATGTGGTGGGGATTGGCGAATGCGGATTGGACTATTATTACAATGCCGATATTAAGGATTTTCAGCTTAAGATATTTAGAGAGCATATTGTGGCGGCACAGGAAACCGGATTACCGTTGATTGTGCATAATCGTGATGCCGATACTGATATGATAAGGCTTTTGACCGAAGCCTATGCAAAAAAGCCGTTTAAAGGGGAACTACATTGTTTTTCATCATCAGAAAGACTTTGTCGGACTGCGCTTGAAATGGGATTTTATATTTCAGCTTCGGGAATTATTACATTTAAAAAAAGCGAGGAATTGCGGCAGATTTTTGCTAAAGTTCCACCGGAGCGCTTGCTGGTGGAAACCGATGCGCCGTTTTTGGCACCAACGCCATATCGCGGTAAGCGTAATGAACCGGCTTTTGTAGTGCATACGGCAGAAGTGTTGGCAGAGGTTAAAGGTGTGACAATTGAAGAATTGGCGTTACAGACTACGCAGAACTTTTTGACGCTTTTTGGTAAGGTGAAGCAAAATGGATAAGGTTATTATATTAGGAAGCGGAGCAGCATCTGGAGTGCCGACCATATCTAACGGTTGGGGAAAATGCGATGCTAAAAACAGTAAAAATCGGCGCAGTCGTGCCGGCGTTTATGTGCAAATCGGCGAAAATAAAGTTTTAATCGATACATCAGCTGATTTACGTAACCAATTGATTGAAAATAATATTCGTAAAGTCGATGCTGTTCTTTATACTCATGTTCATGCTGATCATCTTATGGGAATAGATGATTTGCGGGCAATGAATTATACGGTTAATGAATTGTTTGGAGGTGGAAAAAATATCAAAGGGAAAAGATTGAGTATTTACGCCATTAAGGAACATCTTGATGAAATTCGCCATAGATTTGGGTATGTATTGGCAGATGAAAAATCTCCGGAAATTACGCATCGTCCGCAATTAGTTTCTTATGAAGTTGAATATGGAACGGAAATATTAATTGGAAAAATGAGAATTATGCCACTGGCATTTGCGGGGCATCCGGTGCCGACAACGGGCTATGTTTTCAATGAAGGGCAGTTGGTAGTGGTGCCGGATTATAAGATTATACCGTCGCAAACACTGGAGTATTTGCAAAATATTGATGTTAATGTTTTAATTATGCCCTTGACGAATATCAGAGAATGTATTTATCATGCCGGTATGGATATTGATTTGGATTATATCAAAAAAATTAAGCCGAAACGGGTGTTTTTTACTCATCTGGGGCCGGAATGCGATTATGAAACGGTGCTGAAGATGTGTCCTAAAGGCATTGAGCCGGCTTATGATAATTTGGTAATTGAACTTTAAGAGGTGGATGATGCTGTGTATTTATCATATTGCCGATCATGACGGAAAAGGCTCGGCGGCGATTGTAAAATTGATGTTTCCTGAGACGGAGTTGATGGGTTTAAATCATGATATGGAAGTGCCGTATGAAGAAATTGAAAAGCACGATAAAATAGTGATTTGCGATATCGCCTTGCCGATAAAATACATGTTGGAGCTGAATAAAAAAATTGATTTAACGTGGATTGATCATCATATTTCGGTGATTAAGGAATATGACGAACTGATGGCAAGCGGAGAATATGAGCCGATTAAAGGTTTGCGCAAAGTGGGAACGGCGGCACTGGTGTTGACTTGGCAATATTTTCATCCGAACGAAGAACTTCCGGAAGGTCTGCGTTTGTTGGGGTTGAACGATATTTATGATTTGCGCGATAGACGGGTGCGCCCGTTTGAACTGGCTATTCAGTCTTATGGCGTTAACCGACCGACAGATAAGGTATGGCAGCAAATTATCAATGGTGAACTGGACATCAAAGCTGTGGTAGAAAAGGGTAATTCCATTTTAGGTTGGGTGCGTCAGAAAAATTATCGTTTGGTGCGTGGCATGGCTTTTGAGAGCGAGTATAAAGGGTTGAAATGCATTTGTTCGAATATGGCACAAGGACAGTCGGAGTTTTTTGATTCGCTTGAAAATTTGCGCAGTTATGATTTTATGGCTAATTTCTTTATGAACAAGCGTAATAAGTGGAATGTAACGTTTTATACATACAAAGACGATGTTGATGTGTCAAAAATTGCGGCAGAATTCGGTGGCGGAGGTCATGCCAAAGCGGCGGGGGCTTCGTCGCTTGATAAATTGCCGGACTTTCTCTTGAACGGTAAGCCGTGGACCAGACCGGCACCGAAGGAATAAGGAGTGTTAAAAGTATATATTTAAAATGTTGTCGCGAAGGGCGGTTTCTTTCTACGTCATAGCTAGTTTGAAAGATTAGTGTGGATTTCGCCAGAAAGGCGCCATATTTGTGAGCTAAAGCGACCAAAATATGTAATCTTTCTTCTACAAAGCTATCCAGAATCTATATAGCTTATTTATCCTAGATTATCACGCGAATTGAAAATGGATTTTTCTTGCGCTTTAGGCTTGGAAAAATCAGCCTATTGCATAGGCTTACATTTTCAATAGCTCATAATGACGTTTGTGTTTTCACTGTAATTTTTGAATATTCAGGCTGAAGAATTATTTTTTAGTACTTTTTGTGATTTTTGATATATTGTTCAAGGGTAAAAGTAAATTTCTAAACAAAAAAACAAAATTTGTATAATTTTTTTGTTGCAAAATCGTTATAAATAAGGTAATATGAATAATAGATAAGCGGAGTTCTTTTCGGTAGAAAGGGCGGTGCTTGTTTAGAATCAGAGGTGGTTCGGAGCTGTCAGAAGCTCTCATATTACACTCGGTAAAGGGATTTATCGTTAGGTTATAAGGCTTATTGCCTGACCGATTTCCCAGACTATAAAAATGGTCTGGGAGCTTTTAGCGGATGTCCAAGAGTTGCTTAATTTATCTCTGGACAAAAAGCAACTTGAAAGGCTAAAAGAGTCATTTAGTGTAATGTGATTTCTGAACTCTCAGACCACCGCAATAGGTGGTTTTAATTTTGCGCGGGAGTAAAGAAAATGAGCAAAATTGTTCAAAAAAGAGAATTACAGGAAGATGGACACTATCAAGTTAGTTCATATGATACCGAAACACAAAAATTAACACATCGTTGGTATGAAAACCAAAATGGCAAAAAAGATGGTGAAGAACTAGAATTCAATTATACAGGTAAAGTCCATAGGGTTACTGATTGGAAAAATGGCAAAAAAGATGGTATTGAAATTTGTTTTAATACAGGAATTTCTATTGAAGATTTAGAAGAAACAAAAAGTAGATGTAATAAAGGTGATTATGCTTATATTTCTTTCCTTTATGTAACTAACTGGAAAGATGATATAAAACATGGGGAAGAAATTATAACAGATTTGGGAAAAAATCTGACTGCAAGAAGTGAATATAATAATGGGCAACAAATTAAGAATATCCAATATTTGTATAAACTGACTCCTGAAATAGAACAATTTTTAAAAGATGTGCGTGCTCCTTGGTTATCTAATCCTGAAAGCATTTATATTAAAAAAGACGGTATAAAAAATGAAATTTTATACATTGAAATGAATAAACCAGCAAGACATTATGTTCACGAATATACAGGTTTTCACTATGCGATGAAGTTCAAAGATGGAAAGGAGTATGATGGCGACTATAGATATCACCATATTAGAGATCAAGAACATTATTCATTAAAAGAAGGAAAACTTAATGGTAGTTTCTGGCTCGAGAATAGAGTAGGAAGCTATTGGGATGGTAAATTTTCTGGAGAAGAAACAATATCTATAACAGATACACCATTAGGTAATAATATTGAAGATTTGAAAAATTTTACAAACCAATGGACGATAGAAAATAAAGGCATTAAGAATGCATCAAAAATTATTCATGCCGATAAAGTAAGTGGTTACAAAATTAAAACAGCAAAAGAGGAATATGATATACCACTAAATGGTAATGCACATCTTGAAAATTATGGCATAGTCATAGATTGTGAAATTAAAGATGGAAAACTGAATGGTTTATATAAAGCATTCGGAGATAAAGTGCTTGATGGTGATTGCTCTTTCAAAAAAGAATGCTCTTATAAAGATGGAGTACTTGATGGAGATTATACAGAAACAAGAGAAAGAATTATACCTCATGAAGCATATAGAAATGGTATAAAAGAAAAAATAGAAATTAAATGCCAATATAAAAATGGTGAATTAGATGGCATATACGAAGAAGTAAAGCAACCAGCAGAAGATGTAGCATATCAATATAGGTATAAGTATAAAAATACTTTTGAATATAAGGATGGTGTTTTAGATGGCGTTTATATAAATGAAGAAGAAAGAGTATCTACTCATTATAAAGAAGGTAAATTAGATGGAAAATATGTAAAGTTTTCATCTAAAAATAATCAAAAAGAAACAGAAAAAGAATATAAAGATGGAAAATTAAACGGAATATGCATTGAATATGATGAGTACGGTTTCAAAACAGTTGAAAGTACATATAAAGATGATGTGCTTGATGGACCATATAAAGAATATTTCAGAAATGGAAAGCCAAAATGTGAAGGTTCATATAGCAATGGTGAAAAAAATGGTTTTTGGAAAACTTATGTTGATAATGGTGATTTAATTGAAATGCGCCGTTTTGAAAATGATAAAGATGTAACCGAGCGTTATAATAAGCTAAAGAAAATCGCCTCTAAGCGGATTGATAAAGAAAAAGCCATTGAGGCCGAAACCGGCGTCAAGACTCGTTTGCCGAAGATGAGTAAAGGCGCTAAAGTGGTCGCTATGGTCAAGGAAAGTTTAGGATTGTCGAAGTAGCAGTATAAGGTATGTATCGCGAGCTTGTTCAGTATTCACGTGGTAATCCAGAATAAATTTGCTATACCATACTGGATTATCACGCGAATTGAAAATGGATTTCTCTTGCGCTTTAGGCTTGGAAAAATCAGCCTATTGCATAGGCTTACATTTTCAATAGCTCATAATGACGTGGAAAAAAGTTCGCTATGACGAGAATAAAGACAATGTGAAGTCTGAAATTGTTATTTTTGATAAGAGGCGCGTTTGATGCGGTCGTTTATTGCTAAGCCTAAGCCGGTGGTAGGTATCGGGGCAATGGCTATTTTGCCGTATATGGCTTTTTCATCAGCAATGCGTAAAAAGGCAAACAAGTTGCTTGCCGCTTCAGCTAAATTTCCGCTTTTGCTTAAATTCAAATTACCGTCGTATTTACCAAAGCCAATATAAAATTCATCATTATCAGGATTTTGAATATTGATGCGTAACGTATTTTTAGGTGCGTAATGGCGTAGAAGTTGTCCCGGGGCAGTAGGTAAGTCAGGATTACCGCTTGAGACTATTATTTTCTCGCCTAAAAATTCTTCAATATCTTCCTTGGCGGTTCCGCCGGCACGTAACAATACCGCGTTTTTGCCGGTCAAATCAATGATTGTGGATTCTACTCCTACCGCGCAAGCTCCGCCATCTAAAATCATATCTACTTTATCTCCTAGGCCGTCTGCCACATGTTGAGCAGTAGTAGGGCTAATCGACTGGTACTTGTTGGCTGATGGAGCCACAATCGGCACGCCGGCGGCTTTAATTAAAGCTAAGGCAGTCGGATGGTTTGGCATTCGCACGGTTAAGGTGCGCAAACCGGAACAAGCCAAATCTATACTAGGGTTTTCTTCTATACGATTTAATACCATTGTCAGCGGTCCGGGCCAAAAACGCTTGGCCAGAGCAAAAACTCGCTCATCGGTAGCGGCATATTCACGCAGAAAATCTACTTCGGCAATATGCGAAATCAGCGGGTCAAAATGCGGACGTTGTTTAGCGGCAAAAATGTTTGCTACCGCCTTTGCATTATATACATCTGCCCCCAAACCATATACTGTTTCGGTCGGAAAAGCAACAAGTCCACCGTCTAAAATAACTTGCGCTGCCTTCTTTATATTTTCTTCGGTATTGCTGTATATATTACTCATCTTTTACACATTAAAAATTTCGTTTAAAGCATTGCCAAGTTCTTTTTCTTCATATTTTTCCAATACTTCAAAATCTTCACGATCAATAATTTGATATTCTTTTAAGACGTAGTTATAAACCAGATAATCAAATTCATTACATCCCAATAAGATAACATTTTCGGGGCGAGGCAGTTGTTCATTTTGGTCAATGATATCTAAATCATCATCGACAGTTGCGCCAAACAGATAGCTACCATTGGCCTTAATGCCGTTATAATGTTTTAAAAACGCCACATAGGTTTGCGGAATAAAATCCATACCCATATTATACAAAACTTTTTGGGCCACAATAACGGCTTCCTTTTCCAAAGGTTCACCTGCTCGAAAAGACTTCCCTTCTAAATATTGTAAAAAGTTTTTCATCTTTTCCGCATTCCTTTCTTCATTTTTGCAACGGCAATTTGCATTAATTCTTCATCACTCAAATGCCGTTTTTTTTGCTTAACATTTTTGTTTTTCTGCCCCATCTGTTTCTTTTCTTTGCGGCTCTCATCTTTTTTCTGGCGGCGGCTTTTCTTTTGTCCTTTTAACCACTTGATATATTCACCTTCAAACCCTTGTATATCAATTTTCGGATTTTCTCTAATACTCTTAATTTCTTCCAATTTTTGTGTAATGACAACCTTGGTATAGTTGATATTATATTTTGTGGCAGTCTCAACCTCGTTTTTCAATCTTTCCGCAGTCATTTTGTTATAATTAACAATATAAAGCTTATCTTCTTCTTCGCGTTTTTTAAATTCTCCATTATTTTCAAAATCGGCTAAAATCCACTTGTTTTTACCAAAACCGAGCATTGCTCGCGTTCTTTTGTTTTTAATGATTAAGCGCTGATAAAATTCTTCTTCGTCATTATGCTTTAAAATGCGGTCATAATAATGGATATATTTTTTATGATAGCGCTGACCAACCAAAACAAACATATCAGGATAATTGGTTCGAGCCAAATATCCGTTGCTTGCCGCAATTAACACTGCGCCGATATGGTGTAACTCTTCACCTTCCAAACCCTCAGTGGTTATTACCTTATCATTTTCGTCACGTGCTTGTATCAATCTTTCCTGATGATGCATTACCAAATAGTCGGTAAATTCTTGAGGAATCGGCGAACCTACCGCAATGTCTTGAACATCGTATCCGGCTTTTTTCAAATCTTTCAAAATATGCGGCGTATAAACAAAAGATGTGACCGTAATTTTGTTTGGGTCGGTTATTCCCCATAAACGCATTGCATTACATAGCGATTCTACCGCCTCCGGCCTAATGCCCCGCTGCTCGGCATCTTCCAGTTTTATTTTTTTATATTGCTCGCCACAGCGTCGCATAAATTCTTTTACATATTTAGCTTTGATGCTTTCCCCTTCAGGTAAAAAAGAAACCTTTGTTTCTTTAAATGACTTTTGGTATGCATTAAAAATCACATCGCAGAAATCACTAACCGTCATTACTTTTAAAGCGTCAGGGTTAATTCCTTTTTTCTGCATATATTTGCGAATTTCCGGTGTAATTTTACGAAAGCTTTCAAACTGCATAAACACACGCCACATCGGTGATTTTTTCATATCATAAGCGCGTAAATTCCACTTACCTTTATTTTCAGGCTTATTGAAAAATTTATAAAAAACACTTAGCTGATGAGGAGTACGTAAGTTAATCGTGCCATGACATTCCATACGAATAAGGCGTTTTTCATCACGGTTAATTTTAGTAAAAACACCTTTGTCATATTCGGTTCCCGCAATTTCGTGAATATTATCAAGCAAATATTCGGCGCCTTCGGCAAAATCTTTAACAAAACCTTTTAAGTTGTTATTTTTACCGTATTCAATAGTTTCAGCCAACAACTGATTCATCGCCAACTGCTCGTCGAGCTTTAATTCCATAAATTTTTTCTTAAAATTTGTCGGCTCCAGCAAAATATCCATCAACTTTGCTTCATACGGAGATTTAGTCCGCTTAGGAGGCAGCAAATGTTCATACACCGGCACTTGCGAGTTATTTTCTTGAACTTTATCTTGATGTTTATTTTTGTAACTGCCTTTTGCCATGTCTCACCTTTTTCGTATTTTGTCCAAGTATAGCATATAATTTATAAAAGTCTACTTATTTTTTTAGCTTTCGGCACAAAACATTAAATCTTGCAAAAATTTTTTTAATGATTAAAATGTGTCCCAGGTTAATTTGCAACAAGGAGTTGAAAAATGGTTGAAATCACGTTGGGAAAAAATATCTTAGGTGCGCATAACAAAGTAATTGTGGCGGCATCAAATTCAGAATTTGAAAAAATTTTCTCCAAATCAGAACAAAATTTGTTGCCGGCGATTAAAAAACAGACTGTAAAAGACGGCATTAAGGAATATAATTTGGGTTCTTATTCGGTTTTTGCTGTGCGCGTAAAGGAAAAACAACCGGCACTTGTATGGCAACAACTTGGCGGTAAAGTGTATAAAGCTGTTAAGCATTTACCGGCAATTAAAGTTTGTCTTGCAACAGCTAAACATTATGTCTTTGATTTTGCTTTCGGGGTGGAGTTGGCGTCTTATCGTTTTGATAAATATCATACAAAATTAAAGGCTGATGATTTACCAAAGTTGGAAAAAATCGTGTTGACCAACAGCGGTTACAAAAATTTAGATGAATACAAGCCTTATGCCGGCTTGGCAAATGCCGTGCGTTATGCGCGCGATATGATAAACGAACCGGCAAATGCTTTAACGCCGGAAATTTTCGCCGCTGATATTAAGAGATTGGAATATTTAGGATTAAAGGTGAATATTTTGGACGAAGCACAGATGAAATCCGAAGACTTTAATTTGGCTTTAGCCGTGGCACAAGGCTCGCAAAACCGGCCTAAAGTAGCGGTTTTACAGTGGCTAGGTCAGCCTGAAAGTGATGAAATTACACTTGGTTTAGTTGGAAAAGGTGTTACTTTTGATAGTGGCGGTATTTCTATTAAACCGGCGGCTAATATGGGAGAAATGAAGCAGGATATGGCCGGAGCAGCTGCGGTGGTAGCGGCAATGAAAGCTGCGGCGCTGCAAAAAATAGAAAAGAACATTGTTGCGGTGGTTGGTTTGGTAGAAAATATGCCGTCCGGCAGTGCTTATCGTCCGGGAGATATTATTCGTTCGATGTCCGGTCAGACGGTAGAAGTGGATAATACCGACGCTGAAGGGCGTTTGGTTTTGGCGGATTGTTTGACGTATATTCAAAAACGTTTTAGTCCGAAAAATGTGGTTGATATGGCAACTTTGACAGGGGCGAT
Organism: uncultured Pseudomonadota bacterium; assembly: GCA_902763155.1. GTDB lineage: Bacteria > Pseudomonadota > Alphaproteobacteria > RF32 > CAG-239 > RUG410. Next base: position 43,622 of record CACWQS010000005.1, read on the forward strand.
AGTTGTTGCTTTAGGGCATACGTTTGCCGGTTTGTTCAGCAATAATGAAAATTTAGCCGCTAACATTATTACGGCAGGTAATACTTGTGGCGAAAGAGTATGGCGGATGCCGATTGATGAAGAATTTGATAAAATGATGGATTCTGCGATTGCCGACATGAGAAACACCGGCGGACGAGCGGCAGGTTCATCTACGGCGGCTTGTTTCCTGCAACGTTTTGTGGATAAAAATCGCAGTTGGGCGCATATTGATATTGCCGGTATGGATGCCACTGACGGTAAAAAAGTGCTTTATCCTAAGGGAGCAAGCGGTTTTGGGGTAATGCTTCTTAATGAACTGGTTAAAAAAATCTGATTATTTATCGTTGGTAATTAAGGGCGTCAAGAGCGCCTTGGAGGATATATGCGGCGGCAGAAGAGTCTAGCACTTTTTGGCGCTTTTGCCGCGATAAGTCAACTTCTTTGATTAAGAAATTTTCTACCGCTGATGAGGATAGGCGTTCATCCCAAAAAATGTATGGTAAAAGCAATTCTTTAGCCAATTTTTCAGCAAATGCGCGGACTTCATGGGCGATTTCGCCCTCTTCGCCATTCATTTGTAGTGGCAAACCATAAACGATACCTCCGATTTCTTTTTCAGTAACAATACGTTTAATTTCAGCTACATCTTTTTGCCACGACGAGCGGTAGATTATTTTGTATGATGTAGCAATACCGCGCAACAAGTCGGAAACGGCTATTCCCATACGTTTGCTACCGTAATCTATGCCCATCAATGCCTTGTATGGTGGCAATATTTTTTTTAATTCGTTTAGTTCCATTTTGTCTCCGTTGCTATGCTGACATTAGCATTGTTTTTTGTGAAAAGTCAAACTATTTATAGACTTGTCTATAATCATTATTTTTACTTTACTATTTTTAATTTTCGGTATATGTTGAGAAAAACAAAATTTTTGATAAGGTGTAATGCTATGAAAATAAAATATCTTTTAGCGGTATTGTTGACGATGATTTTTGCTTTGCCGGCGCAGGCAGAAGTGGAAATTAACGTGAGCGGTGCGCAACGTAAAGCAATGAAAATCGCCATTCCGGAAATGCTTGGTGCTAATTCAAATATTTTTGCTAAAATCGTCGGCAACGACTATGGCGATAAAGTGCGTGATGTGGTTGTTGCTGATTTGGAACGCAGCGGTTTATTTGAAGTGATTTCGCCGCGTAGCTATATTGAAAAGATTCCGTCACTTGATTATCATCCGAGTTTTGTGGATTGGCAGGCAATCAGAGCACAGGCTTTGGTGCAGAGTCGTATTCAGGAATTGCCGGGGGATAAACTGAAAGTAGATTTTCGTTTGTGGGATACTGTTACCGAACAGGAATTGACCGGCAAAACATTTACAACCACAAAAAGTAACTGGCGTCGGTTAGCGCATGTGGTAGCAGATGCCATTTATGAGCGTTTGACCGGTGATAAGGGATATTTTAATACTCGCGTAGTTTATGTTTCGGAAGGTGGTATGGCTACCCGTAGAGTAAAACGTTTGGCTATTATGGATCAAGATGGCGAAAATCATCGCTTTTTGACCGATGGGCGTAATTTGGTTTTGACTCCGCGTTTTTCACCGAATATGCAACGTATTACTTATTTGGAATATGTTCGTCAAAGCCCGCGTGTTTACATTATGGATTTGAACAGCGGCAGTCGTCAGGTTTTGGGTAATTTCCCAGGCATGACATTTGCTCCGGTGTTTTCTCCGAAAGGGGATAAGGTGTTGATGAGCTATGCCAATAACGGGGCAACTAATATTTATGAAATGAACTTGAGTAGCCGCTCCATTAAGCAATTAACGCACGAAAAAGGCACGATTTCAACCTCACCGAGCTACTCGCCTGATGGTTCGAAGATTGTGTTCAATTCGGATAGAGGCGGTAATCAGCAACTTTATGTGATGAATGCCGATGGTAGTAATCCGGAACGTATCAGTTTTGGTAAGGGACGTTATGCTACGCCGGTATGGTCGCCGCGCGGTGATTATATTGCCTTTACCAAAATGGCAAACGGGGCGTTTTATATCGGAGTGATGGCGCCGGATGGTACCGGGGAACGCATTTTGGCTGACGGATTTTTGGTAGAAGGACCGACTTGGTCGCCGAATGGTCGTGTGCTGATGTTCTTCCGTCAGGATAGAGGCGGGCCGGTGCGTTTATATACCATTGATATGACCGGTTATAATGAACGTCGTATCGTAACGCCATCTGACGCTTCAGATCCGGCTTGGTCGCCGCTTTTGAGCCTGTAAATTATAATAAAAAAGTTTTCTACACTTCGACGGCAGATGTGAAAATGTCTGCCGTTTTAGTTTTAAAAAATTAGGAAAAAGTGCTTGACAAGAGGGATTTTGTAGCGTATAAGAAAGCGAATTTAGAGAATTTTTACCATTGAAAATGTTGTAAAAATATCGACTCTAAGGAGTTCCGTCAGTCAGCGAGGGTTCGCACACTGGCGTAAATTTGTTTGTTATGGCAATAAAGGAAAACGACTTTAATGTTTGAAAGTTTAACAAATCGGCTCAGCCAAGCTTTTGCGAAGATAACATCACGCGGTGTTCTCTCGGAAAAAGATATTGACGATGCCATGCGCGAAATTCGCGTGGCGCTTTTGGAAGCCGATGTATCCCTTTCGGTGGTTAAAGACTTTATTGCTAATGTTAAAACCGAAGCTTTGGGTGAGAAGGTGGTTAAATCAGTTCAGCCGGGGCAAATGGTTATTAAAATTGTGCACGATGAACTGGTTAAATTACTGGGTGCCGAAAATACGGAGCTTAATTTTAATGCGCCGGCACCGGTGGTGTTTTTGCTGGTTGGTCTGCAAGGTTCGGGTAAAACCACAACAGCGGCAAAAATCGCTAAAAAATTAAAGAAAAATAAGCGGATTTTACTGGCGTCTTTGGATATTTATCGTCCGGCGGCGCAAGAACAACTGGCACAGCTTGGCAAACAAATTGAAGTTGATGTATTGCCGATTGTGGCCGGAGAAAAGCCGTTGGAGATTACCAAACGGGCTTTGACGGCGGCGAAAAACGGTGTGTATGATTTGTTGATTTTAGATTCAGCCGGCAGATTGCAAATCGATGAAGATTTGATGAAGGAAGCGGCGGAAGTTAAAAAAATGGCGAATCCAACAGAAACATTGTTGGTGGCTGATGCTCTTATCGGGCAAGAAGCTTGCAATGTGGCAAAAGAATTTAATGACAAAGTTGGTGTGAGCGGGCTGGTGCTGACACGTATGGATGGCACCTCGCGTGCCGGAGCAGCCTTGTCAATGAAAATGGTGGCAGGCGCACCGATTAAGTTTCTGGGCACGGGTGAAAAACTTGATGATATTGAGGAATTTCATGCAGACCGTGTTGCCGGCAGAATTTTAGGACAGGGTGATGTGGTAAGCCTTGTAGAAAAGGCGATGGAAAATGTTAATCGGGAAACCGCTGAGCAGATGGCAAAAAAAATGTTCAAAGGTTCGTTTGATTTGAACGACATGTTGAGCCAGATGCAACAAATGAAAAAATTGGGCAGTATAGGGAGTATTATAGGTATGCTTCCGGGGTTGTCTAAATTTCAGGCGCAGATTGAGGAATCCGGCGCAGGCGATAAACTGATGAAATCTCAGGAGGCAATTATTCTTTCGATGACTAAAGAAGAACGGTTGCATCCGGATATCATCAAAGCATCGCGCAAACGGCGGATTGCGGCGGGCGCCGGTGTGGAAGTTCATGATGTCAATGTTTTGCTTAAATCTTATGAGCAAATGGCGACAATGATGAAAAAAATGGGCAAATTCGGCGGATTGGCGTCGATGGCCAAATTGTTAAAAGGTAATCCGTTCGGTAAAATGCCGGGCGGAATGAAAAATAATTTTCCGTTTTAGGAAAATAAACGCTAATATATTGAAAGGAAATAAAAATGGCAGTTCGTATCAGATTATCTCGCGGCGGTTCAAAAAAACGTCCGTATTATCATATTGTGGCGGCTGATGCAAGAGCACCGCGTGATGGTAGATATATTGAAAAATTGGGTGCATACAATCCGTTGTTGCCTCAAGACAACGAAAACAGAGTAGTTGTTGATAAAGAAAAAGTAAGCGCTTGGTTGTCTAAAGGTGCTCAACCGACCGAAAGATTGCAAAAGATTTTTGCTAATTTAGGTTTGTGTGCTGCGCCTGTTTTGGGTGAACAACCGAAGAAATCTGCTCCTAAAGCCAAAGCTTTGGAAAGATTGAAGGAAAAAGAAGCAAAAGCTGCCGCTGCTGCAGAAGCCGCTGCTGCCGCTGCAACTGAAGCCGAACCGGCTGCAGAAGCTGAATAATTTTCAGTAACGTAAAAATTAAGTGGTTATTTTGAGCCTAAAAAGGACTTTAAGTAATGAACGAGCGGATTTGTATAGGTAAAATTGTGGCTGCCCACGGAATTAGAGGGGAAGTGAAGGTGCAGAGCCAAACCCAAACCCCTACCGATTTGGATAAATTCGGTGATGTGGAAAACAAGGATGCCAGCCGTAAGTTCAGTATTAAAGTTTTAGGTATGATCTCAAGTAATGTGCGTGTGAAGATAAAAGGTGTTGACACTCGTAATGATGCCGAAGCCTTAATCGGAACAGAGCTTTATGTGGCGCGCAGTGCATTGCCGGAATTAGCGGAAGATGAATTTTATAAGGGCGATATTGTCGGCTTGAAAGTTTGTCTTAGAACACCGGATAATGAGATTGGAACAGTTGTTGGGTTTGCAAATTTCGGTGCCGGAGAGATTATTGAAATTAAACTCAAAGGGCAGAAGGAAACGGAACTTTTACCGTTTACCAGACAATATGTTCCAGTAATAAATCTTGAGAGCGGGTATATTATCGTTTCTTCAGCAACGATGATTTTTGCTGAAGATGACGATGAGGACATTAAGTAGATGAGTTTTAAGGCTAAAATCTTGACGATTTTTCCGGAGATTTTCCCGGGGTTTTTGGGAACGTCGCTGACCGGAAAAGCCTTAAAAGAAGGTATTTGGTCGCTTAAGACAGTTAATATCAGGGATTATGCTTTTGATAAGCACGGTTCGGTTGATGATACACCTTGCGGCGGCGGTGCCGGAATGATTATGCGTCCCGATGTGTTGGGAGAAGCTATTGAGCATAATTATACAAAAGGCAAAATCATCTATATGAGTCCGAAAGGCAAGCCTTTGACGCAAGCTAAGGTGCGTGAGATGAGCAAACTCGATGAGCTGACGATTATTTGCGGACGCTTTGAGGGGATTGATGAACGCGTACTGGAAGAATATGACATCGAGGAAATAAGTATCGGTGATTATATTTTGACAGGCGGTGAGCAGGCGGCGATGATTATGCTTGATGCAGTTGTTCGTTTGTTACCGGGGGTGCTCGGTAATGCGGCATCAACCGAAAACGAAAGCTTTGAAGCACAGCTGTTGGAATATCCGCAATATACACGCCCGATAGAATGGAAGGGGCGGAAAGTACCGGAAATTCTCTTAAGTGGTCATCATGAAAATGTGGCTAAATGGCAAAAGGAGCAGGCTCTTCAAATAACAAAACAACGTCGGCCGGATCTATTAGAAAAAAATACTTGATTTACAATAGATTCCGGTGTATAGAGAATAACAAATTAAAAGTAAAGGTTAAAAAAATGAACATTATTGAAAATATTGAAAAAGAGCAAATTGAAAAGTTGATGGAAGGCAAAAATATGCCGATTTTCAAGCCGGGTGATACTTTGCGTGTGCATACCAAAGTTAAAGAAGGCGATCGTGAACGTATCCAAGTTTATGAAGGTGTTTGCATTGCCCGCAAAAATGACGGTTTGAATTCATCTTTCACGGTACGTAAAATTTCGTTTGGTGAGGGTGTAGAACGTGTATTCCCGCTGTATTCTCCGAATGTAGCAAAAATTGAAGTTTCACGCGTTGGTAAAGTTCGTCGTGCAAAGCTGTATTTCTTGCGTGCTTTGCGTGGTCGTTCTGCCCGTATTGCCGATGACTTGTCGGTGTCGGTTAAGGATGTGAACAGCGGCGTTATCAACAAGAAATAACGCATCTAGCTAGTAACTACTTGTTTGCTTCTTTGCTTATGTAGTATTTCTACACCGCGCAAAGAAGCAAACGGCGTATTTACACGCCAGCTGTGTTATTTAAGCCTCATTCTCTGAGCTTTTAGGCTCAAGTGCTATTTGAAGGATTTTTCTTGATGAAAAATCCTTCTTCGTATTAAGTGCAAATTTTTAAATATCGCGGTCAATTTAATTCTTGACAAATTGGCAAAAAAGACTATAATACGCTTGAACTAAAATTATTGCGTATGAATAAATTATTAACATTAAAGAAATGTTCGCATCCAGAGGATGGTGGGCATGTTGTGTTTTGCAACCGGCAGGCGAATCTGCATATGCAATGCGAAAATTCGCAGCTGCTAAGGATTGAGGTGTCGGCGGCAAATCCGCAATTTGTTTGGCATAATTCGGCCACATCGTTTGAATTTCCGGAGTTTGTTCGGGCTTTTTGTTTTGAAGAGACCGAGCCGATTGACGCGTTCAAAAATGTGCATCCGGTTGCACCTGATGAGGCTTTTTGTTTCAATGGTCGTTGCTATTATTTGGCGGAAAATGAGGCGAAAACGTTTTCTATTCGTCAGGTGGATATTTATTGCTCACAAAAACTGATTGAGCAAATCTCTTATTACAATTATCTGCCCGAGACTGTAAGTGAGATTTATCTTGTGAATATATACAGAATCGGCCATGGTAAGGAATTTGCTTATGCTGCTTGGGTGGTTGAATATCCGTCCGTTAACTTCCATATTCCGGTGGTAGATGCGGATGGCTGTGAAATGTGTGAATTGCTTGACACCTCGCTGTATTTAGAAGAGCGGATACGTGTTGGCGAAACATTTGTTCAGAATGGCAGAAACTATCAGGTGGTTTTGGATAAAGAAAAAAAATTACATTTGGCTGAGGTATCAGCTGAATTTTTGAGCGACAAAGCACGCAAAATTACAATGCTCTTTGATGAACGGAAGTTGCGTTCCGAGCGCCAAAATGAAAATGTGAATGCAAAGATTTTGCCACTCATGTAATACTAAAAACCGCTGAAACAGATGTTTCAGCGGTTTTACATTTAGGGTATTATAGGTTAGATGATTTCCGCCATTTTGGTTCCCATATTAACATGTCGTTCCTCGACTAGTGAATTTTCGAATTTGATTTTATCTTTTTCAAACAAGCAAATGACGGTGCTTCCCATCATAAATTTGCCGATTTCATCACCTTTATTAAAGTTAATATTTTGATTATTGTATTGGATTACAACAGGTATTTTACTTTTTTGAGGAGCTACGATACCACACCAATTCATTGCAATACTGCGAACGATTGCGGCGCCAACCAAAATAACAGCCATCTTACCGATTTCGGTTTCAAAAAGGCAAACGACTCTTTCGTTGCGTGAAAAAAGTTCCGGAATATTTTTAGTATAAAGAGGATTAACCGAAAAAAGTTCACCAGGCACATAGGTCATTTTTAAGAGTTTGCCTGCAAGAGGAATGTGGACACGATGGTAATCGCTCGGAGACAGATAAACGGTTATATATGAACCATTTTTAAAGGTTTGGCTGTCTTGTTCAGAAGCTAAGAGAGCATCTATGGTAAAATAGTGATTTTTGGCCTGTAATTGCAGATTATCTTTTAAATTTCCGAAAGCACTTATGCGGCCGTCAGCCGGAAAGACAAGGCTTTTATCATCTGAATTTATCGGGCGCGCCCCTGCTTTGAGCGGGCGGGAAAAAAAATCGTTAAAAGTTTTGAAATCTTCTATTTTTCCTGACATTTCTGCTGTGTTTATATGATAGAATCTGGCAAACTGTTTGATGGCTAATGTAGTCAGTGAACCTAGTTTTAAATCGGCAAAAAAACCGACAATTATGGTTAACAGATGCTTAGGTAAAAAATATTGAGCGTAAACTTTAAGATTATCAAAATTCATTTTTTTACTCCTTTTTTACTATTCATAGCTTTTATTTTATAATGAGTCAATAATGATATTTTCTTGCAACAATTTAAGATGTGTGCTAAAGTGTGGGCAAGTTAGGATGAAGACAAAAGGACTTGCTGATGAAAAATTTTAATATTACTGTTTCTCTGTCTGTTTTACTTAGTTTATATACGACACAAGTTTCGGCTTGGGGCTCAATGACTGATGATATATACAATGCCGCTCGACGCGGTAACATTAAGCAACTTGAGACTTATGCGAATCGTGGTAATTTAGATGCAACAAATAGTAATGGTACAACAGCGTTGTGCAAGGCCTATGCCGAAGGTAATACGAGAGCTTATAATCTTTTATTGCAATATGGAGCAAATCCGTCAGCACCATGTATGTTCAGAGTAGAAAGTTTGAGAAGTTCAGGTATAAACAGAATATCTCCGACAGCATATGTTGTCGGAGGTGTTGTTCTTGCAGGTGCAGGAATAGCAGCCGCCGCCGGAGGTGGTGGCGGTGGTGGCGGCAGTGGCGGAAGCGGTGGTGCTTCGTCATCTAATTCCAGTGATTCAAATCATTCAAATAATTCAAGCAATAACAGTGATTCATCAGAAAATAATTCTGACAATAATAGTAGCGGAAGTAACATCGATGGTGGTTCTGTAGAGGTTGGCGATGAGGCTATTATCGGAGGAACTCCGGGAGGTGGGTATAACTATGGGGTTATTATAGGTGATGAGGAAATTATCAGTGGAGGAGATAACACCGGTGGTTCCGGTATTACTATTGGTGATGAAGTTGTAATTGGCGGTGGAGATTCCGGTAATACCGGCGGTGGAAATTCCGGTAATACCGGCGGTGGAGATTCCGGTAATACCGGCGGTGGAGATTCCGGTAATACCGGCGGCGGAGATTCCGGTAATACCGGCGGTGGAGATTCCGGTAATACCGGCGGTGGAGATTCCGGTAATACCGGTGGTTCTGGTATTTCTATTGGAGATGAAGTGGTAATTGGCGGCGATGATGATCCAACACCGATATTGAATGGAAATGTGGCTACATTTTATCCGGAATCATATTATTTGAATAAGAGCGAGTATACCGGTCAAAGTTTTGGTAGCGGAAATAAACAATCGGTTAATTATTTGGGGGCAATTAATGCGGCAAAGGCGTATTCTTATTTTATCGGCGAAGGTGCTGATGGTAAATTGGCTACCAATTTGCAAGATGTTAAAGTTGGTGTAGTTGATACCGGGGTTTGGCTGACACACTCTGAATTTAAACTTGATGACGGCAGTAGCAAAGTAAGTGGTTATAATTATGATTTTGGACCATGCCGAAACGGAGATACTACCCACTGCTGGGGAATAAAATCAGAAGGTTTATCAAAAAAACTTGTGTTTTATATTGATAGTAACAAATATACGAGCTATGACTGGTATCTTACTTCCGCAGAGGTAGCTGAATTTGAAAAATGGTCATCGTTTTATCCAGATAACTATGATTGGGATAAGTTGAAGACGAATATTGAGCCGAATTTATATATTTCTTCAACCGGAGCTTATGAGCCAAACAATATGCATGGGACGCATGTTTCCGGCTTAATTGCGGCTAATATGGATGATAAAGGTATGATGGGGGTAGCTTTTGCTAATGCTAAAATCATAGCAACACGATGGGATTTTCAATCTACACTATTAAATCCAGTCAATTATTTGTTAAAAAACGGAGCGCGTATAATAAACTTAAGTATGGGAATGTCCAGCACAAGTGAGAGCGAAAATGCCAGTCATTTGTCCTCAGATAATGATTTGAGTTCCGGTTTTAGAAACAGTATGCAGGCGGTTCTTGCGAAAAATAGCAACAAAAACGGCAAAGTTGATGGAGTTATTGTGGTAAAAGCTGCCGGTAATGAAGGTGTTTCTAATCCGGATTTGCAATCGGGTATCAAAAACTTAGATGCCTACAAAAATTTGCAAATGTTGGTGGTGGTGGCGGCAGATGTTGCAGTTGATTCTTCAACCGGTAAATTACAAAGTTACAGTTTATCCTCATATTCTAACCAATGTGGTGTCACCAAAGGGTATTGTTTAGCGGCACCTGGGGGGAGTAATAGCGGTGGTTCTAAAGGAATATACAGTAGCGGACAGATTGGTGGATCACAAAACTATTATGCAACAATAGGGACATCGCAAGCAACACCGATTGTCAGTGGTGCTTTAGCCTTTTTGGAAGGGGCTTTCCCGTATATGTCTTCGCAGGAAATAATAGAGTTGGTGTTGGCGACTGCTAATAGAAATAAGAATATTGCACCTGATTATAGCGAAGAAAAATATGGTGCCGGTATGCTCGATTTAGGAGCGGCGGTTACCACGTATATTCCTTATAGCCAAGATATGCAAACAGCAACTTTCAGCGGCAACTCGGTTCAGTCTATGCCGGTTAATTTAGATGGAGCAAGTTTGGTAGTGCCGACGGCTTTACAGGAAGCAGTACAGAGGGCATTGCCGGCAAGTATTACCACGTTTGACCGCTATAATCGTCCGTTTGATAAATCTACGGCAAACTTTGTGCATACTACGCACGGTGGGTATAAAACTTTGAAAAATGACGTGCAGAATATAGCTATGCCGCAAGAAATGCCTGTTTATAAAGAAGGAAATTTGAGTTTTCAATACGCAGAGAGTATGCGTAAAAACGGGCAAGGTGAAAAGGGATATTTCAATATAAGCTACAAGAGTGAAAAACATTCGAGCAGTTTTTATTTCAGTGAAAATACGGCTTATAAATCGGCAGAAAATGCGGCACGTGAAATGAAAAATCCGTTTATGGCAATGAATAATGCATATGGAGTGCGTCATGATTATGACTTCAGCAAAAAAATGCGTTTCAAATTTGAGGCGATGAGCGGAGAAAACGGTCTTTATGACGGGGATAAAGATTTTAATGATAACACATTTAAGAGAAGAGCTTATGCCGTAAATATGGGAGTGCAGTTGCACCAGGATAAGAAATATTCGCTGGCGCTTTCTTCAGGGATACTTTATGAAGAAGATGCTTTATTAGGTGCCAATGGTAAGGGAGCTTTTTCCTTAAATGGTGGTAATACTTATACCGTTGGGGTTCATGCATCTTGGAGACCGGTAGATAAATTTACCTTAAACGGCAGTTATTATCGCGGATATACGGCGGCACAATCTTTTGAAACAGATTTGTTAAGAACTTCAAAGATAGAGAGTAGCAGTTTTGCTCTTGAAGTGGATTACGAAGCCGATAAAACAATGCATTACGGATTGCGCTTTTCTTCACCACTCAGAGTGGAAAAGGGGCGTTTGTTTGTAGATTTCCCGAGTGGACGTGATAATTTTTCGGATACGGTTTATAGGAATACTTATGCGGCAGGTTTGAAACCGAGTAAGCGTGAGTATAAGCTTGCGGCATATTGGCAGAAAAAGATAAGTGATAAAATCAGTTTGCGGACAGAAAGCGGAGTGCGCTTTAATCCTGAACACCAAAATGCTGCGAATGATTATCGCGCTTTGCTGGGATTGAGTTGGACGTTCAATTAAAGACAGAGGAAATTATGAAAAATGATTTATGGCGCGGTCAACGTTTTTTGCCGCTTCTAGTGACGCAGTTTTTGGGTGCGTTTAATGATAATTTGTTCAAAAATTCGTTTATGACGTTTGTGGCATATAAGATGTTTGCCGAACAGCAAACAGTCAGTTTATATGCTAATCTTGCTGCCGGTTTGTTTATACTTCCTTATTTTTTGTTTTCGGCATTTGCGGGATTATTGGCAGATAAATATAACAGAGCCAAAATTGTGCGAATTTTGAAAATTGTCGAATTGGTGTTGATGATTTTGGCGGTAGCGTTTTTTGCTATTCCCAGTCCGGCTCTTTTGATGGTTGTGCTGTTTTTGATGGGGTTGCAGTCAACGTTTTTCGGACCGATAAAATATGCGTTGCTACCGCAGCTGTTACGGCAAGATGAACTGATTGCCGGTAATGCAGCAGTAGAGGGGAGCACTTATATATCAATTATTTTGGGCTCGATTATGGGAACAGTATTGCCGGTTTCAGTCAGTCTGGGGTTATTGATATTTTGTGCGATTATCGGTATTGGTGCGGCGTGGAAAATTCCACAAACGCACGGGTTGCAACCATTGTTAAAATTAAATTTCAATATTATCGGGCAAATTCGGGATAATATTCGTTTGATAAAGTCGCACGTTATTGTTTTTCGGTGTATTATCGGGGCGACGTGGTTTTGGATTTTGGGGGCGTTTTTCTTAACGCAACTGTTCCCGCTATGCAGTAAGGTTTTTAATACCGAAAAAGAAGTTGTTACACTGTTTTTGGTGTTGTTTTCATTAGGTGTCGGTGCTGGCTCTTATTTTTGCAATAGGCTTCTTAAAGGCGAAGTTTCGGTGGTTTATGTGCCGCTCAGTGCGGTGGGCTTAAGTATTTTTGCCTTTTGTATTTATCTGCTTTCTGTTGGTTTTGCGGCACCGGAAAATCCGATTTCGGTGTGGCATTTTTTAAGTCAGCCGCGAGGAATTTTTCTGGCGATATGTTTGTTCGGTTTTGCCTTTATGGGTGGGCTTTATGTGGTTCCGCTTAATGCATTGATGCAAAAAAAAGCGCCGAAAGACAGCGTGGCTTCGGTAATTGCCGGTAACAATATTATAAATTCGCTGGGTATGGTGGCTATTTCGGTCTTTGCGATGTTGCTTATCGCTTTAGGATTTAAGATTACCGATTTGTTTTTGTTTGTGGCAGTTATCAGCTCCGGTGTGGCATTTTATATTTGCAAATTGTTGCCGGATGCTTTAGTGCGCTCAATTTTTTGCTCGATTTTGGACTTGTTTTTCAGAGTAAAAATTGAAGGAGTGCAAAATTTGCGCAAAGCCGGCTCAAAAGCTTTGATTATTGCCAACCATGTTTCGCTTTTAGATGGAGTGTTGATAGCTGCTTATTTGCCGCGTAAAATTACTTTTGCCATAGATAGCGGTTGGGGAAGCAAATGGTATGTGAAAATGTTTAGCGGGCTGGTTGATTTTTATCCGCTTAATCCGACTAATCCGTTGGCGATACGTTCGCTGATTGAAGTGGTAAATAAAGGAAAAACGGTAATGATTTTTCCGGAAGGGAGAATTAGTGTAACCGGCTCATTGATGAAGGTGTATGAAGGTGCCGGTGTGGTAGCGGAAAAGAGTGGTGCAAAATTGATTCCGCTACGCATAGACGGAGCACAATATTCGCGTTTTTCATATATTGGTGATTTAATTAAAACACAAGTATTTCCGAAGATTAAACTGCATATTTTACCGGCATGCGAAATTAATTTACCGGAAGATTTGAGCGCACGTGAGCGGAGACGCCTGACTTCGCTGAAGTTGCACGACATTATGGCTGATATGATATATGATACCGAAGATAAAAATAGATCTGTCTTTCAAGCATTGTTAAAGGCTGAAAAACTTTATGGAAGCGAGCATAGAATTGCGCTTGATATAAATAAAAATACGCTGACTTACGGGCAGTTTTTGCTTAAGAGTTATGTCTTAGGCTCGTTTTATAAAAAAGTGTGTGCAAAAGAAGAAAGAGTAGGGGTATTGCTACCGAACAGTTTGGCAGGAGTAGTTAGCTTCTTTGCTTTGCAAGCGGTGGCAAAGGTACCGGTAATGCTGAATTTTTCTCTAGGAAAAAGACAATTTGCTTCGTGTTTGCAAACAGTGGAATTAAACACGATTATAACGGCGCATCAGTTTATTGAACAAGGACATTTGGAAAAATTAGAAGAAATTGCCAAGGATAATAATGTTCGCTTAGTGTATTTGGAAGATGTGGCGAAGCAATTATCTTTTATCGATAAATTGGTGGGTATGAAAAGGTATTTCATGCGTCAGACCTTGGCTATAAATGCTGATAAAACGGCGGTTATATTATTCACCTCAGGCTCAGAAGGATTGCCGAAAGCTGTGTTATTATCGCATAAAAATTTATTGGCCAATGCGTTGCAAATTCATTTGGCGGTGCCGTTTAATGCCAGAGATGTTTTGCTTAATGCGCTACCGATGTTCCATTCGTTCGGGCTTACGGTGGGGACAATTTTGCCTATGCTTAACGGTGTAAAGACGTATTTTTATCCGTCACCGCTGCATTATCGGATTATTCCGGAGGTGGCTTATGACGTGCAAGCGACGGCTATTTTAGGAACGGATACGTTTTTGTACGGATATGGAAGGATGGCAAATCCATACGACTTTTTCCCGATACGCTTTGCCGTGGTTGGAGGAGAAAAACTTAAAGAACGGACGGCAGAATTGTGGATACAAAAATTTGGAGTGCGGATTTTTGAAGGTTATGGCACGACCGAAACTTCTCCGGTTTTGTCGGTAAATACGCCGATGTTTTATAAGCAAGGGACAGTCGGGAGATTTCTGTCGCGAATCGAATATCGGCTTGTTCCGGTTAAAGGTATTGATGAAGGCGGGCAGCTATTGGTCAAAGCAGATAGTGTGATGCAGGGATATATTTTGCCGTCATTACCAAATAAGTTGCAAAAAGCCGACGAATGGTATGATACCGGAGATATTGTATCGGTTGATAACGATGGTTTTGTGCAAATTTGCGGACGTGTGAAACGTTTTGCAAAAATAGGCGGCGAAATGGTTTCGCTTAGTGCGGTTGAGCAGTTAATTGATGATTTATACAGTGACGCCAAGCAGGGGATAATTGCCGTAAGCGATGAGAAAAAAGGCGAAAAACTGGTGCTGGTTACATCAGCAGAAAATGCAAATTGTTCTCAAATAGCGCAATATTTCAAAGATAAAGGAATGAGTGAACTTTGGGTGCCAAAGGAGATTGTTTATATTAAAAACCCGCCTATTTTAGGTAGTGGAAAATTTGATTATTTGACCGCTCAAAAGCAATATGCCGATAATATGCAGTCTTAATATCTGCGGTTAAGATATTGCTCGGGCATAGTGGAAATGCCGCGCAGAGCAGCAATTTTTTCGGCTACGGTTTGTTTATGAATGGCAATTTTGTCTGTAATTTCGGTCGGTTCGATATGTGGTTGCGGTTTTGTTGTTTTCCCTTCTTCAATGAGTAAATTGGTAAAGGTTTGAGTGTTTTCTTCATCTTCTATCGCAAACACCTCGTCTCCTTTTAAATAAGCGAGCTTGCGACTGACGGCCTCGCTCATCGGTACAATTTGTTTTTGCAAAGTTCTTTTCAAAACGTTTCTATCCATTGTCTTTTTCCATAATAATGCGACCGGTTTTATTCAAAATAAGACTATCTAAAACCCAACGGTTAATGAGTATCACTTTTTCGTCTTCTATACCCAAAACACGAGCGACATCAATGATGATATCTAGTTCTTTATCGTGTAAATCTTCATCAATATTAGCTAAGACGCATAGTTCTTTTATCAGTTCCAAAGCATGTTGGCGTGATGATATATTATGGGCTTCGGTTAAGTAGTCGATTGTATCGGCACCTTTAATTATTTCAACCATTTTAGCATTATTGACACCATAACGAGTGGCAATCATTTTTAGAAAGCTAACCTCTTCGCTATCAATATTACCATCGACTCGGATTAGTTTGCAAAAAATTTTCAGAAAAGCTAATTTTTCATTTTCTGAAAGGGTGGCAATGTATTCTTCTTCCATCATTTTCTCCTTATTTGTGATGGTGATTACCTTGATGCGGTTTGGTAGCGCCGGTGTGGGTAATCTTGTTTTTGTGTGCCGGGCGATTGTGGTGGCCGCCATCAAAGTGGTGACCGCTATGGTGATGAGATGGGCGTGGTGCATAACTATAGTGATGATGGTGATGCGGACGTCCATATATCAGAGGGTTAGGCAGATATACATAAGTAGGAGCGACATCTTCTACATAAACCACAGGGGAACTTTGCTCAACATAGACAACACTCGGTGTTGTATAGGTCGCCGGTTGGGTATAATATACCGTTGGAGCAACATATGGTTCAACATAAGTATCTTGTGCCGGCGGAACGGTAGAATAGCACCCGCTTATGGCAAAAACGGTGAAAACCGTGAGTAATTTTTTCATCATTTTTCCTTTCTTTCTCTTAACTGATTCATATGTAGCATAAATTTTATTTATTGGCTATTATTTTTTTGTTTTTTGGGTATGTATAACTTATAACATGCGGTAAATGCATATTTTTTTTGTAAAAACAAGTAAATATTTAGAGGTATAATAATACCGTATAGATAAAATATTGAAAAAAGCACATTTTTTGTGTTGACAAAGCAAAATTATTGTGTATATTGGCATCGAATTGTAACATTTTAACAAGAAAGAGATATAAAATGATTTCTACACATGCAACGAAACCGGCTGATATCGAAAGAAAATGGTATGTTGTCGATGCCAGCGGTGTTATTTTAGGTCGTCTTTCTGCCGAAATTGCAAAAATTTTGCGCGGGAAGAATAAGCCGTATTTTGCTCCGAATTTGGATTGCGGCGATTATGTAGTGGTTATTAATGCTGAAAAGGTTAAATTGACCGGTAAAAAATTGGCAAATAAGCACTATTATAAACATACCGGTTATGTTGGCAGCGTAAAAGATACCACAGCCGGAAAAATTTTGGAAGGTCGTTTCCCGGAACGCGTGATTCAAAAAGCTGTTGAACGCATGATTTCACGTAATCCGCTTGGTCGTCAAATGATGACAAAGTTGAAAGTTTATGCCGGTGAAAATCATCCGCATACTGCGCAAAATCCGATTGTTTTGGATATTGCTTCTCAAAACCCGAAGAATAAAAGGAGTGCTTTATAATGGCTAGAAAGAAGATTGAATCTTTACAAGATATCAAAGAGGCTGTTTCGGCAACAACTGCTGAAACCGAAGTTAAGGCAACAAAAAAGGCTGTTAAAGATAAGCAAGGTCGCTCTTATGCTACGGGTAAGAGAAAAGATGCTGTGGCTCGCGTTTGGATTATGCCTGGACATGGTAATATGACTATTAACGGTCGTTCTTTGGATCAGTATTTTGCTCGTCCGGTTTTGAAAATGGTTATCAATCAACCGTTTGTTATTACGAATCGGGAAAATGAGTTTGATGTTGTATGCACGGTAAAAGGTGGTGGTTTGTCAGGTCAAGCCGGTGCTATCCGTCATGGTATTTCTAAGGCTTTGAATGATTATGAGCCGGAGTTGAGATCGACATTGAAGCAAGCCGGATTATTGGTTCGCGATGATCGTGTGGTTGAACGCAAGAAGTATGGTAAAGCAAAAGCTCGTCGTTCTTACCAATTCAGCAAACGTTAATATCGGACACTTGGAAGATATCAAAAAAAAGAACTGCAAATATTGCAGTTCTTTTTTTGTATGGCGAATTTATGTTACTTAGTTAGATTTTTTCAGCTCGTCATATATCTCGATATATTCGAGTATTTTTCCTGATGCAACATCCAGTGGGTCGCTTTGTAATTTCATGTATAAAAAGCGGATAAGTTCGGCTTTGTTGCGAGCGGTATATGTGCGTTTATGCTCGAGAAGCCATTGTTCAACGCTTTCAATAATAATGGTAAGCAAATCCGGATTTATGGCGGCAGCTCCATTACATACAGGGAGAGTTAAATCTGTTAACTCTTGCTCATCAACACGTAAAATTTGTGCTAATCGATGGCGCTCTACCTCACCGAGACGACGCGGTGAGCCGTTTTTGATGAATTGTTGCAAATAGGCAATATTTTTACCTATGGCAAGGGAAAGCTGTGCATAATTCAGTCCGCGTTCATTAATTAATCTTTTGATTTTTTTTCTGATTTCATCGGTATTTTCCATGTTCCTTCTCCTTGCATCAGATTATATAATATATATCTTAGAATGTAAAACGATATTTTTATTATTGACTTACTAATATTATTCTTATAACGTTGCTTTGTTATTAACTATAATTACTAAGGTGCATGATGAGGAAAATAATTAAAAATAATGTAAAAAATAAGGTGGTAGATGAGAAAATCAAAAATATAGACGAGTGCCGCAAGAAGCCGATTTTACAAATATATTTTGAAGCCGGTTACTTGGGAATAATAAATAGTAAGTTCTCGCCGGAAGATCGTAAAAGAGCTGGGGAAATGTTGGCGCAAGATTACTATTTGGGAAACTATAATAGTTTGCAAAAATCTCGTTTTATGCCGATAAATATTCATACAATCGGGGATTGGACACGAGAAAAATCTTTGTTTTTTAAGGAAAGGTATTTGCGGGCAATAAAAACGCTACCGATAGAGTTTTGGACGATTGTGAGAAGAGTTTGTGTGGAAGATCTGCCGATTTCTAGTGATGAAGCATCAGGAACAATGCGTAAGTATGATATCTATCATCAAAAAATTTTGCTAAACTACGGATTAGACAGACTAATTTGTTTTTATTATAAAAAAAATAATTTTTTTTAAAAAAAGTTCTTGACATCTATGCGCCATTCGTGTTAAGAAAATTATTAGAGTGAGAAAGTGTAATAATTTAAAGCTTAATTTAAGAAGAGATTTATCCTATGATAAGTCTCTTTTTTGCTAAAAGAAAGGAGGTAAAATGCTTATAGCAATAGCAGATAGAATTATTGTGCGTCCCGATTCGGCAGACGAATCGAAGATTTTATTGCCTGATAGTGAAAATATTCATACGAACAAAGGGGAAGTATTGAGTGTGGGACCACTGGTAACATCAATCAAAATAGGAGATCATATTGTGTTTCATCCTTTTGATGAATTGGTGCTGCCGGAAAAAAATTTGGTGGCAGTGCGCGAAAAAAGCGTATTGGCAATATATAAAGACTAAATTGGAAAATAAATAGTCGAAAAAGACTGATCAAGCTGCTCTGAACGCTAAAGGGTGGCTTTTTGTGTATCGCCGCTTTTATAAAAGCGCCGATATTTTAATTTATTAAAAATGAAAGGAGAGAATATGACTGAATATGCAAGTCACCAGAAGCAAAGAGATTTGTGGATGCAAAAGATTAGCGCGGCAGAGAAAAAATATGCCGAATATTATAATTTGATTGATGAGATAAGACAATATTATCGCAATGAGCGGCAACGTAATAAACAAAATATATTTTGGGCATCGGTAGAAACGCTGAAGCCGTTTATATATTTTAGGCAACCACAACCGTTTATAGTGCGAGTGAATAAAGATGCCAATGAGGCTGAATCGTTAGCATGTAAAATTTTGGAGCGAGCCTTAGCTTGGGATATGAAGCAATTTGATTTTGATAGTGCAGTAAAATATGCCCGTAATGATTTTTTGCTTTCCGGAATGGGAATTTTATGGGAGCAATATCATTCTTCGTTTAAGAAAATCGGGCAAGATCTGATTAAAGATAAAGAACAGGTAGATACAATCTATGTAAATCCGAATACGTTTTTGGCAGATACCGACAAAGTTAATGTTTGGGAAGATGTGGAGTGGGTGGCCAGACGTATGTATATGAGCGTGTCAGAGATAAAAGAAAATTTTGCACCGGAAGTCGCACAGCAAGTGCTTTCAATATGTGGCGAAGATGGAGTTTTGACGGTATATGAAATTTGGGATAAACCGACAAGAAACGTGTATTACTTAAGTCCGCAATACGGGGCAGATTTTTTGCATATACAGCCCGATGTTTTGCATCTTAGCGGCTTTTTTCCTTGCCCAAAGCCGATTATGGCAACCATGACCAACGACGGGATTATACCGGTGCCGGATTATGTGGAGATTAAGAGCCTATTGGAAGAGCTGGACGGAGTAAATAATCGGATGCGTTTGACTATGCAAGCACTCAAAGTTTCAGGCTGCTATGATAACAGTTTTCCGGAGTTGGCTAATATATTGGATAAAGATATAACCCTGATTTCGCTTACCGATTTTGATAAACTCAAAGATGCCGGTGGAATTAAGGGAGTAATAGATTTTGCACCGATAGGACAATATGTGGAAGCATTGCAAATTTTGGCGCAAAGACGGCAAGTTTTAATTGATTCGATTTATGAAGTCACCGGCGTGAGCGATATTATGCGCGGAACTTCGCAACGGGTAGAAACTGCAACCGCAGTAACGCAAAAAACACATTTCGGGACTTTGCGTAATCAGGACAGACAGAATGATATGCAGAGATTTTTGAAAGATTTATTGCAAATAAAAGCAGAAATTATTTGTGAGCATTTTTCGCCGGAATTTTTGTTGTCATTTTTAACTGCGGAAGAACGGCAGAATCATGAAACTATGGTAAAAGCAGTGCATATTTTGCGGCATGATAAATTGCGCGATATGATTATCGATTTGGAAACCGATGGGCAATACAGTCAAGAAGCTGCAGGGCAAAAAATATTAGATACTCTGAACGATTTGAATACGATGATTGGTGAAGCAATGAATATGGTCAGCAAACAACCGGCGTTGTTACCATTGTATCGGCAGATGATAGAAAGTGCAGTGGCAACAATGCCGAATGCACGGCAGTTTGATGCAATTATGGAGCAAGTGTTTAATAAGATTGAAGCAGAACTTAATAAACCTGAGCCGGTTAAAACCGCAGTTTCTAATCCGGTGGTTGATTTGGAACGCCAAAAACTCAGTCAGGATTATGCTATCAAGAAAGAACAAAATGATTTGAAACGTGAAGAGCTGAATTTGAAGAAAGCGGTTGAAATCAATAAGACATTAAAAAACAATAATTAAATTTTGAAAAAAAGATAAACAGTTAAATGCGTCCTGTTTGTCTTTTTTTATATGGTATTGAGGCGCATAAATTCAACATAATAAAAAAGGAGGCTATTATGCCATTTGACAGTCAGGGAAAATTTTCCCGAATACATAATTGGGAACAAGACAGAATAAATGATATAGACATTGTGAGTGAGCGTCATGATGAAGAAGATGATAACTTTGCGACAGGTTTGAACGAATGTATGTTGCGTGATGGCAGATGCGTTATGAATGGTGATTTGAATATGGGAAATTTTCAAATCAAAAATGTCGGCAGAGGGCAATCTAACGGTGATGCGGTCAATAGAAAGCAATTAGATGATCTGGAAGATAGTTTAACGGAAGATATGAAAACCGAGCTCAATGAAATGACAGTAATCGGGGATATTAAGGCTTCTTTACAAACATCTAATCACGGAAATTGGTTGCTCTGTAACGGACAAGCCGTGAGCAGAACGACTTATTCAGAACTATTTGAATTAATAGGGACAAAGTTTGGTGTCGGTGATGGAACAACTACATTTAATGTACCGGACTACAGGGGAAAATTTTTACGTGGTTTTGGTGGTGATGCGGCACAAAATTTTGAAACCACGCAAAGCGAAGGTTTGCCGAATATTACAGGATATTTTGGTGGTTTGCGAACAGACGGCGGAACTACAAGTTCAGGAGCTTTTTACAATGGTGGCAATGCTATTGGAGCATCAAACGGTAGCGGAACCAATTGTTCGGTTAATTTTGACGCTTCGCGTTCCAGTTCAATTTACGGTGCCAGTAATCACGTAACACCGGTTAACCAAGCTGTTAATTGGTTTATCAGAGCTAAAAATGCTTAACAGGTAAGGGAGGATATGATGACAGGTATAATAAATGGAAATTTAATCTGTGTGCGACAGGGGGATAGTTTTACGATTAACCTTGCCCTGAATAGCGGGTGTCAACAAATGGATTTAACAGGGTATGCAGGATTGATGCAGGTGCGTGATAAAGAGAACAATGCAATTGTGTTTAGTTGTGCTGCTGAGCCGGTAGATGTCTTGCATGGTAAAATAGCATTTGTTTTAACTCCGGCGATGACCAGTGTCGATGTGGGCGATTATGTGTGCGATATGCAGATAACATCGCCGACCGGTGAGGTGCATACAATTTATCCGGCAGATGTGAACAGAGTAGCAACTTTTAGAATAACAACACAGGTGACGGTATGATTGAGATAGAAGAAAAAGCGCAGCCGGTAATTGTGGATATTGATGGCGGTGAGATAACAGCAAATATTAAAGCGGCAGATAATTTCAGTATTACAATCGGAGAAAACGCCAAAATAGAGGCTGGAGCAGCTATTGATTACATAAAATCAGGTAAAGCGGAGATAAATGCGGCAGTAACAAATGGAACTGCCGCATTTGATTCTCATGCGGCAGAAAAGACGATTGATTTTGATGCTAATGCAGAAGCGAAGGTTAACCTCGCCAAAGATTGGGCAACAAAGGTAAGCGGAACCGTTGATGGTATCGAATACTCCAGTAAATATTACGCTTTTCAGTCAGCGGAAAGTGCGGCAAGTATGGCAAATAAAGACTTATCTAATTTATCTGCTGCCGGTGTGGCAAAATTTACCGCCAAGCAAGATGCGTTGGTGAGTGGCAGTAATATTAAGACCATAAACGGCAGTTCGGTTTTAGGTAGTGGCGATTTGATGATTTCAACCAGTGATGAAGATAATATCAGCATTGTTAAAAATGCTTCAGATAAATTACAGACCGTAGGTGTTATCAATCAAAATAACACATCTACGGCATTGAAGAGTTGGAGCGGAACTAAAGCGCAGTATGACGCCATTGTCAGCAAAGACAGCAATACACTTTATAATATTACCGATGATGAAAGCACGATTGCTACGGCATTAAATACACTGTTACAAACAACACAGACGCAAATAAATACGATGCTGAACAATATTTATCCTATCGGCAGTATTTATTTGACGGTAAGTAATGATAATCCGGCAACGTTGTTAGGAATTGGCACTTGGACTAAGGTGGCGAGTGAGGTAGTAATTGATGTTAATAATACGGCATCAGTAAGTGTATATGGTAATGGAAAAGCACTTGGTTTAACTAATGGAACTAATGAAGCAATTTTAGGCAGACCAAGTAATGCTACGTATTCCGATGTGCAGAAGCAGAGTTTGCCTGTAAATGTTGGAGCGACTGCACCAAATAGTGCGATATTCGGGTGTTTGGGGGTTGTCGCAGATAGTGAAAAATCAGGTTTGGTTGGAACAGCCGATATATCGGCAACTAAATTAACAGTAAATATTTGGCAAAGAACAGCATAAGGAGGGATAAATGAGTTTATATAAAGGAACACAATTTATAGCCGGAACACCGGATATGACAGACTATATGACAACCGATGATTTGTTAAAAGCTCTTTATCCTGTCGGTTCAATATATATCGGCACACAAAGCACTTGCCCTTTGGCAACACTTATTTCCGGCTCAACTTGGGAATTAGTTTCAAGCGGTAGAGTATTACAAGGGGCAGATAATGACCACACAGCCGGAACAACCATTGCGGCAGGTTTGCCAAATATTACAGGCACGTTAGGTGGCGATGTAGCTGCCGGATTTGCAGGAAATACAGGAGCTTTTAGTTCAGGTATTGCAGAGAGTAATGTCAGTATTGTTTCTACACCCGGCACGGTAAATATGCATTCTTTCGATGCTTCACGTTCATCATCAATTTACGGCAATAGTAATACAGTTCAGCCGCCGGCGTATGTAGTTAATATTTGGCGCAGAACAGCTTAAAAAGGAGGATAATATGGAAAAATATGCAAAAATAATCAATGAAACGACTAAAGAAGTGCAAGTCGGGGTTGGTTGCCTTGATGAGTATTATGTGGAAATCGGTATGAGCTTAATGGAAGTAGAACAAGCCTATAACAGCAAGTGGTATGTGGCAGGTTTTGCACCAATTAAACCGGAGCCGACAGAAGAAGAAATTAAAGCGGCACGAATTGCCGAACTGAAAGCACTTTTAGCATCAACAGATTATGCGGTAATTAAAATTGCCGAGGGTGCAGCAACACCGGAAGAATACGCTGACGTGATAGCTCAAAGGCAGGCGTGGCGTGCGGAAATTAACGAATTGGAAGGGGGTGAAAAAGATGGACTGGGGGCTGCTTAGCGGCTGTACTTCTCTTATAGGTTTAATTGCCACTCTGATAAAAGTAGGGGAGTGGAAAGCGCGAAACGAAGTGCAGTTGGAAAATTTGGCAAAGCGGATTGACAGCAGCGATGGTAAAATGGAAGCCATCGCTGTTTTGCAATCGCAACAAAATTTGGTTTTAACCGAAATTAAGACGCGACTGGAATTTTTAATTGAAGCAAAAACTAAAAGGAAGAAGGCAGATGGTTGATGATGTGGATATCTTAGCTCGCACCATTTATGGTGAAGCTCGAAGCGAAGGAACGGAAGGTATGATAGCTGTAGCCTGTGTAGTGATGAATCGGTACAAAGCCGGCAAATGGTTTACCGGTTATCGAATTTATCAAGGCAAGCGAATTCCAAGTGTGGCGCAGACATGCCTGAAGCGTTGGCAGTTCAGTTGTTGGAACAAAAATGATCCGAACTATGTGAAGATATATAATGTTACAACTTTAGATAGTACATTTCGCCAATGCAGGGATATTGCTCAGCGTGCCGTCAGCGGAGAACTTAAAGATATAACAAATGGTGCAACTTATTATCATACAAGGCAAATTAAACCGGTGTGGGCTATGGACCACACCCCTTGTTATAAGTTTAGGAATCACGTGTTTTATAATGATATAGATGGAGGAAAAAATGAAACAACGTAAAAAACAAAAATATAATTTTTGGCGCTGGTTGATTTTAACAATAGCGCGCATTAAGAGGCTTTATTTTTTGGCGTGGGGAATAGTGATTTTGTTCATTGTTGCCTTTTTCAGAGCTGATATTACGGCGTTATTAGGTAAGATTGGTCAATGAAAATCATTATTTTGGCAGGATTGATGTGTATATTCAGTGCCTTTGGCGGTTATATATACGGTAAGAGCCAAGTTCAAACAAAGATAGTGGAAAAACAGGTGGAGGTAATAAAATATGTGGCGCAAAAACGTTCACAAATACAGGCTCGTCCCCATGCTTCTCGTGATGAGTTGCTTAAGTTGTTGCGCGCAGGTGAACTGTGAGCAATCTGAATTGCCTGTTTTTCCAAAAGGGGGAATAAAAGTTGCCGAAGAACTGCAAAATTTGAGTGCGGAAGAATATCCCTATTTGTGGGAATGGTTGGCACGTCTTAATAAACTGCGTTTGGAATTGGAGATAAACAGAGAAGTTAAATAATAGAGAGGAGGAAATATGGCAAGGAAAAAGAAAACAATAACATATTCATATACCGAAAGTTTGGAAATGTTGGTAAAATTACAACAAATGGCGATTGAAAACGGCGATATAAATCTGGCTTTAAAAGCTGAAGAATTGAAGTGTAAAATTGCTTCTAATTTTACCGATGTTAAAAGTCAGAAAAATAATGAGGAATTAACAAAAATTTTGGTGGATTTTATCAATGACGAGCAACACAACAGTAAAGATACCGAAAATATTCGCGCCCCTGTTGACGACGAATAAGCGATATAAATTATTTTATGGCGGAAGAGCCGGTGGTAAAAGCTACGCTTTTGCCGATAGTTTGTTGTTATTGGGACGAATGAAAAAATTGCGGATAGCTTGTATGCGGGAAGTGCAAGAAAGTATAAAAGATTCCGTATATAAATTACTATCGGACAGAATCAATGAATATAATTTAACAGACTATAATATTACGGCAACGCAAATCGTTAATAAAGTTACCGGAACAACGTTTATTTTCAAAGGGTTACAGGAACAATATGCCGAAAATATCAAATCTCTTGAAGGGGTAGATATTGTTTGGTTGGAAGAAGCACAAAAAATCAGTAAAAAAAGTTGGGATATACTAAATCCGACCATTCGCAAAGCCGGTTCGGAAATTTGGATTTCGATGAACCGAGAACAAGAGAATGATCCGGTGTGGATGGCGGTAGGGGCGCATCCCGATGAAAGGACTTTGGTGGTTAAGGTTAATTATAACGATAACCCATTTTGTCCGGAAGAGGTTAAATATTTAGCGCAAAAGTGTCAGAAAGAAAATCCTGATGATTATGAACATATTTGGCTGGGAGCGCCGGCCAGTGTCGGGGCATATAAACTTATCAGCTATAAATCAGTGCGAAAAGCTATGGAAACTCAATGGCGAAAATCGACATCAATGTTGATAATCGGCATTGATGTAGCACGGTTCGGCGACGATGCTACGGTAATGTGTTTCAGGCGAGGGCGAGTGTGTTTGGAGTTTAAGACTTTTAAGCATTTGGATAATGTAGCAGTGGCAAATCAGGCCACTTTTTTTATTCGTCAATATCGTCCGGCACGAGTATTTATTGATGCCGGCGGTGTCGGCGGCGGTGTGGTGGATATTTTGCTTGACAGAGGCTTCAAACGAGTAGTGCGGCCTGTTATGTTTGGCGGCAGTGCCATTCTTGATGAGAGATATCATAATCGGCGAGCCGAAATGTGGGACGAACTGCGCCAATGGTTGGAAGATGAAGGCGGCGCACAGTTGCCTAAAGATGAGATGCTGATGGCGGAATTGTGTGCTGTCAATAAAAAATACGACAGTCGAGGGCGCTTACAGCTAGAAGAAAAAGCCGAAATTAAAAGCAAACTAGGACGCTCTCCCGATATGGCAGACGCTTTGGCTCTTACCTTTGCCGAGCCGGTGTATGATATTGAGGGGCGAGATGAAAATGATAAAACACAAAACAGTTTAGAAGGTTTATTTAAGGTCGAAAAAGCAAACACCGGTTGGTGAGTTTATAGCAGCGGAGGAAAAATGGTTTATTTTAGCAAGCAATTCGCGGAAGAATTTGTTCTTCCGGACGGATCTGTCGCATCTTCGGTCGCAGATGTCGATAAGTATTTGAAGGCAAACGGGGTAGCCCGAGCCGGCGACTTTTCACCCGAATATATTAAAAATATTCGATATAAACAAAAACAAGATCGGCGCAAAGAAATTTGGGCCGATTTTCTTTACAACTATAAAAGGATAATATGGAAATGAGTGAATTAAGAGAAGAAATTGAACGTCAGTTTGCACAAAAAGGTCTTTTGGCCGATAAGCCGAAAACTGATGAGACAAAACAGAATAAATCTTCGGAAAACACTGAAAAAGATATTACCGAAACGGTGGAGGTATTTGAAGCTCCGCAGAGTTTTGAGGCAAAATTTGCGATTGAGTTCAAAAATTTGTCACCGGAATGGCAACGTTTTTTGTGTGTTCACGAAGAACAATTTAATCAAGCGATGAATGCCTGTGTAGCAAAATTGCAAAGCTATGGTTGGGTAGAAAGAATTTTTGCCGCCAACAAAGAGCGCTTGCATTTGCAAGGAATTCAAAAAATGGAACAATGGTTGGAAGGTTTGGCCACGATTGATGCTTTGTTGCAGCAAAAGCCGGTTGAAACCTTGAATGCCATTGCCGTTTGCTACGGGGTTAAACCGCTTAAAAACACAGATACGCCTGAAAACAATGCAATTACGCAAGAAGTTATAGGGCGGTTGTGTGATTTGGAGCGTAATTACCGCAGTATGCAAGAGCATTTGCAACAGGAAAAGTATCAACGTTTAGGTGAACTTATCGGGATGTTCGGTAATCAGACTGATGCCGGAGGACATTTGTTGCACCCTTATTTTGAAGAAGTTAAGCAGCAGATTTTTGATTTGTTGCTGAATGGCACCGCCGGAGATGTCGCCGAAGCTTATGAAAAGGCTTTGTGGTTGCATCCGGTTGTGCGTGAAAAGCTGATTGAACAAAAAATCAGCACGGCTGCCGAAGATGCGCAAAAAGCCAAACAGGCTTCTTTTGCACCGAAAGGCAAAGCGGAAGCACCTCAGAGAGAACTCACTTTGCGTGAAGAAATCGAAAAAAATATGGCTGCTTTCATGGATTAATTTTTAAATAACAGAAAAGGATATAAAAAATGAGTAATTCTAATTTTAATGATGTATTAACCGCTACTTTAGAAAGCCGCTCGCGTACCTTACGCGACAGCGTTTCCAAAAATAATGCGCTTTTGAGTCGTTTGAAGGAAAAAGGTAATCAGCGTCCGATTACCGGCGGTTCAAAAATTTTGGAAGAGTTGGAATATGGTGAAGGAGATATGGTTTGGTATTCCGGTTATGACACCATCAGCTATTCGCCGAAACAACTGTTCACGGCGGCGGAATATGCACTCAAACTTTGTGCTGTTCCGGTAGCAATTTCCGGTGAAGAAATGTTGAAAAACAGCGGTCCGGAGCAAATGATGGATTTATTGGAAAAGCGTGTGAGCAATGCGGAAAAAACGCTTTGCAATAAAATTTCGCAATCTATTTACAGCGACGGAACCGGTTCTTCAGGTAAAGAAATCGGCGGATTGGCTCTGTTAGTAGCAGATGACCCGACCAGCGGAACCGTGGGCAATATTAACCGTGCCACTACCGGTAACGAATTTTGGCGTAATAAATCGGCTACGGCGACAATTACGAAAGATAACATCACTCAAGAAATGAGTGCATTATATAATAGGTGCACTCGTGCCACCGATAAACCGGATTTGATTGTTTGTGATGATACTTTATATGGCGTTTATGATTCAGCATTGATGGATTTGCAACGTTTTTCGGATCCGAAATTGGCAGATGCCGGTTTTGTGAGCTTAAAGTTCAAAGGTGCTGATGTGATTTATGATGGGGGTCAGGGCGGGTATTGTCCGGCTAACCATATGTATTTCTTAAACACCAATTACATTTATCTGCGCACGCATAAAGATCGCGATATGAAGGTAATCGGCGGTGAGAGAATGGCAATTAATCAAGATGCATTTTATAAGATTATCGGTTGGGCCGGTAATATGACCATGAGCAATGCGGCATTGCAAGGTGTTTTGATTCACCAGCAAGCAAGCAGCGGAACAGGCGAATAGTTTAACGCTGAGCAATAAGGGTGTTGTCGTTTGCTTAAGGCAGACGACAATGCCTTTTAATTTTTAAAGGTAATATGAAAGGAATTTGACTATGGATATGGATTTTTCGTTGTTTCAGCAAGTGGCGGCAAATAGCAATGATGAAAGAAATGTGGCGGCGCGTTTTTATGATAAGGCAGTGAAAACTTCTAAGGTGGCTGATAATGGTATGCCGATTTTTGAAGATGTAACCTATATCGAAATCCGCATAAAAGATAACAGCACCGAAGTTTTTAATCAACCGGCAACAGAAGAAAAAATTAGACGTTTTCCGCGCGAATATGCTTTGTATAAATTGGCTAAAGAAAAGAAAAAAGACGGAACGCCGCTGGAGCAATTTGCGTTTTTAACAGCGGCAGAAATTGAAACTTGTCAGAGCCGTGGAATTTTTACGGTAGAAGATTTAGCAGCATTGGATAATGAAAAAGTAAAGTTTTTGGGTTTGCAGAATGAAAATGAGCTGGCAAAGAAATTTATGCAAAACGCCAAAGATAATAAAACCATGGCGGAAATGACGGCAAAAGAAAGAGAATATTTGCGACAAATTGCCGATTTAAAATATCAGATGCAAAGTTTGCAACAAGCGGCGAAGAAGCACGCATGGTCATTTAAAGGAGAGAAAAAATGAAAACAATATTGGAAATATGCAGAGAAGTGGCAGATTTAGCCGCTGTTAAACGACCGGAAGATTTATTTAATACGGTCAGCCAACAAGAGAATATTTTTTTGAGTATTGCCAAATCGGCTTTAGACAGTTTGCTGCGTTACGGAGATTGGCAGGCTTTAACCAAGGAAGGGTGTTTAACCACCGTTTGCGGAAAAAGTGATTATGCTATTGCCGATTTTGCGCCGGATTTTTATTGTTTGCTGAATAACACAATTTACATAAAAGATATGCAGGAGAAAATTGTAGGGGCAATTACACCGGCACAATGGATGAAAGAAAAGTATTTTTCAAGTCCGAGCAACGATATAAAATTCAAAATTCAAAATGGTCGTTTTATGTTTTTATATCCGCCGGAAAAACGGGTAAAAATAGTATTTCAATATCGTTCCGATAATATTGTTTGGGACTATAAAACTTTGGCGGAAAAAAATGTTTTAACGGCAAATACCGATGTGCCGATTTTTGATGAATATCTGGTAAAATTGGGTATTTTGTGGCGTTGGCTGAAGCGTAGCGGTTTGGATTACGGCGAAGAATATAACGAATATGAGCGGGAGCTGAAAAAGCGATACGGCTCCGAGTTGGCAACAAAAGATATTTGTTTGGCTTCATGTAACGGTATAGAAGAAGGAGGGGCGGTTCATGTTATTAAAATCACCGATACGCAGTAATAAATCTGTAAGTGTTGCTTTGCCGGCGCCGTTAAAAGGCTTAAACGCCAGGGACAGTTTGGCAGATATGGATTCCGGATACGCCATTGTTATGGATAACTATGTGCCGATGGATACAAAAGTGAAATTACGCGCCGGATACTCTGAATATGTGAAATTTGATGATGCGGTTGAAACATTGGCAAGTTATCAAAGCGGTAATGATTTGACATTTATTGCCGTATCCGGACATAGTGCTTATAACATAAGTTCACGCGGGCAAAAAGATGAGTATAACGATGTTTATTTTTCATCGGCGTATTGTCAGAGTATGCAATACAAAAATTATTTGTATTTTGTGAACGGACTAGATGAGCCGAAAGTATATTATGTTGATGACCAAGACGAAGAACATTTTGAAAATTGGGGATTTAGTGCATCGGGTTTGGAAGCTGCTTCAATTGTGAGCATCGGAGTTTCAAAGCAACGTTTATGGTTTGTGGAGAAAAATTCACTTAGAGTTTGGTATCCGGAAGTTGCAGGTAATATTAGCGGGGCTTTGCAATGTTTTGATTTGGCGCAAGTTTGTCGATTTGGCGGACATTTGGTTGCAGTAGCCAACTGGACGCAAGATGGCGGGCAAGGAATTGATGATTTGACGGTGTTCATTACTTCAGAAGGAGAAGCTTTGGTGTATTCGGGAAGTAATGTCAACAATGCAACAGATTGGAAATTGCGCGGTTCATATAAAATCAGTCCGCCGCTCGGGTATCGGTGTTTGGTGCCGTATTTGGGCGATGTGGTGGTGATTAGCGAAGATGGATATATTCCGCTTTCTAAGGCATTACCGTTAGAGCAGGTAAATGCTTCATCTTTGGCATTCAGTGATGCTATACGCGGCTTGGTGTTATTGCGCACGGCGCAAAATGGCAAACAAAAAGGCTGGCAGGGGATTATTTATAATCGCGGGGGTATTGCAATTTTTAATGTTCCGGTGGCTAACCAGTTTGAACAGCATGTTATAAATTTAAATACCGGTGCGTGGTGCAGATGGACCAATATCAGGGCACTGTGTTGGAAGATATTTGACGGGCGTTTATATTTTGGTGCTGAAAACGGCGTTTATCTTTATGATGACGGATACAGCGATAACGGACAGCCGATAATCGGTATTGTGGAGCAGGCTTATACAGATTTGGGAACACATAATTTGAAAAAGATTCAATTATTAAACCCCAGAACCAAAGCCAGCACAAAATACAGTTTGGTTATATATACCAATATGGATATGGAAGCGCAGAATCTTGATTATAGCGAAAGTGTCGGATATGGCGGAAATACAAAATGGAACACGACAAAATGGTCTAGTATAGAGCGCCCGATAGGTAGTAAATGGGCAATTTCCGGCAGTAAAGTTATGCAGAGTCAGTGGATTTCCGTTTCGGCCACCGGATATAAATTGAGCATTGTTTTTAAAACTAAGACACGCGGCAATCTTATCGAGTGGTTTGAGACGGGAATACGTTATGAGATAGGTAACGGAGTGTTATAAATATGGCATACGAAATTGTGCGTGATATTGACGGGCATATTGCGCGTTGGATTTGCAATGGTTTGTGTGAGCCGGCAAATTGGCTCGGCGATAATTTAACATACGGTTTTTCCGATGGTTCTAAAATGCTCGGAGGATTGATTTTTCATAATTACACTCCGCATCATTCGGTTTGGTGGACCATATATGCACCGGATAAAAGGTGGTGCCAAAAACGGATTTTGAAGCAGATGTTTCAGACAGCATTTACCGGACTGGAGTGTCAGCGGATAAATTTGTTGGTCAGCGCGAGTAATGTCGTCAGTTTGAAGTTTGTGCAAAGGCTGGGGTTCAAAACGGAAGGTCTGTTGCGCAAATTCAGAGATAACGGTGAAGACTGTTATTTTTTCGGGATGCTTAAAGATGAGTGTTCTTGGCTTTAATTTTAATTTTTTAATAGGAGAAAAAAATGAGTAAATCTATAGGAAAAGTATTTGGAACGGGTTCGACAAGCCCATACGGGTATGAAACGAACTATACAAATTATTTGCGTAATTATGATACAAAAAATTATGACAGCACGCTGAATAATTTAACTTCGCAAGCGCTTAATATGAGTCAAAATTTGGGAACCGTATTGCCGGCGTATCAATTCACGGTTGATGGTTCAGATGCGGCGCAACAGCGCGTTGAGCAGGCAACATTTAATGCCTATGCCGACCAGTTGGTGCCCCAATTTGCCCAGCAAACGGCCGATATGCAAACAAACCTTATCAATCAGGGAATTGGTATTGGCAGTGAGGCGTATCAGCGGGCAATGGGCGGTTTGCAGGCATCGCAAAACAGTGCCTTGCAACAGGCGGCGTATCAGAGTGTGAGTGCCGGACAAGATGCGTTCAGACAGTCGCTTGAAAACAACATTTCGGCAACCGATTTTAGTAACAAGGCGCGACAGAATTATATTGACCAGATTTTGTCGTTGTTGCAAAATTCGGTTTCAGGATACCAAAATCAGCAACAGCTCTATAATGCCAATGCGGCGGTGCAAAATCGGATTGATTCCGCAAAGCAGCAAGGCTGGGATAATATGATGGGAGTTGTTAAGACAGCAGGTTCTCTGATAAACGGAAAAAAATAGTATTATGATTAATTTTATGCGATGGCCGCGGGAGTAAAATCCGGCGGCTGTTGCTTTTAGTGAAAAAAAGGAGAAAAGATATGAGTGATTTGTTTGATACAATAAAAGGCATATTCAACGGAGAGACACCGATAGAACGGCAGGAGCGCAAGCCGGGGGAGAGCAAGTATTATCTCATCAACCCCGGACAGGAGGGCAAACGCTTCAGCGAGCTCGAAACAACAGATATCCCCGACGAAGATGAAGAAAAGGGGCCTCTGATAAGTCAATTACCGGTGGTTGTAGGAACGGTAGTTTCGGATGCCATGAATTTATATAGTAAGAAAAAGGAAATGGAGAAAGCTAACCAATTTGGGTATGATAATTATGCGCACAGGTTGGCTATGTGTGAAAATGCACAAAATGGCCCATTAGATGCTGTTATATCTTTCGGGGGAGGAATAATAAAAGAGGCTTATGATCTTCATAAAAAAATCCCTCAACAAGGAATTGTATCACCAGTAAAGACAGTATAAAAGATATGTCTAATAATATTGAAGGTTTGCAATATGGCTTGACACATCCGTTTAATAATTGTAAAACTTGGTTAGATAATCTTGATTTTGAGAAAAATGAGTGGAGAAAATGATAGCCTATAAAGATTTTATGTTATATTTCGGAATTTTTACAGGAGCGATATTTGTTCTTATTTTATTGATTTCTTTGTTTGTCGGAGATGTATTATTTTCTTCAGAAGAATGGAATAATCAGCGTTATCTTTGCGTTGAAGATGGCGGAAAATGGCTTGAAAGCGAAAAGCGTTGTGATTGTGGCGTTGGAAGACATTATTTGAATCACTTTTGCCAATAAGGTTTTAGAAAAAGTATCTGAGGCTAATACATTGTTGTCTTTTTTGTCATGTCAGGGAAAGATAGGAAGAAATCAATTTTTTGTATAATGCTCTTAATTGGCCTATTACTGCATAGGTTGTTCGGGTATTTGTTGAAATATATTGTCGGTTTGCGGATATGAATTTGCAAAGTCCGTTGTTAAAATATCCGCTTTTATATACGGCGATATGCTGGGCGTTGGCTATTACTGCAACAGCAACAGTTAATTATTATGCGGGAATAGAGGTGTTTTAAGTAAAATTAAATTTTAATCAATAAGCGAAGACCGTGCGTTTTTTAAAGCGTGCGGTTTTTGCGTTTTTTTATGGAAAAGGAAAAGTAATATGGTAGAAACAGTTAGAGAAACAATAGAACGTGTAATGCGTGAGCAAGGGAATTTTAATAATCCGCTGACGATAAATACACCGATAGGCAGTCGAACTTTTTATGAGCGAGATATGAGCGAGATGATTCGCCTTTGGTGCAAAAATCTCAGCAGTTTAAAACCACGCAGTCAACACCACAATATTATATCCGTGATGATAAAAATTATGCTTGGGATATGCCAAAATCGGATTTGCAACCTAGTTGGGGCGATAAATTGCAATCTTCATGGAACGAGGTTAAATCTATGGCGAATAATTTTGCTACCGGAACAGAAGCGGCTGTAGCCGGCTACACTGCCGGTTCAACTTTAGGAAATTTTGATGAAGGTATGGGAGTAGCAACCGCTATAGTTACCGCAAATCCGAATAATTATACTTTAGGACGCGATGGTACCAGAAAATGGCAAAATGATTTACAGCAGCAACATCCGTTTATTTATGGTGCATCCGAATTTATTGGCGCAATGCAAACACCTATGCACTTGG
>CACWQS010000006.1 GCA_902763155.1 uncultured Pseudomonadota bacterium
CAAGAAAAACGAGCAAGAATACTATATTTGGCGCACGCGAAAAGACGAAAAGGTGCGCGACCGACATAAGGAGCGCGAAGGAAAAGTTTTTAACTGGCATGTGCCACCAACCGGCGGACATCCGGGGGAGGATTATAATTGCAGGTGCTGGGCGGAGCCATATCGGACGGAGATGGCGGAGCAATTTAACATAACGCCGAAGTTCGACCTTTCCGGCCTGCCGCAATATGCAGAAAATGATAAAGTAGATGTAAAGAGTGATGCAGTGTATAAAAAATATGATAACAGTGTTCTAACGGAAGAGAAATTCCGTGACATAATTACTTTTTTACGTAAAGATCGTATTGAGGGATTTGCAAATTTTCCATATCTTGATAGTGTTGGTAAAGACACGGTTTGCACAGGACATCTGATTACCGACAAAGAACAGTATAGTTTGCCATATTATATGGCAGACACCGGCAAACCGGCGACCAAAGCGGAAATTAAAAAAGAAATGGATAAACTACATAAATATACGGAATATCAAAAACATGCCAAAGGAAAAGATGCGCTAGGACATACATTTTTTGAAAATGTAACAAAATTACGCTTGACCGATGCTCAATGTGATGCCATAGACCGCAGAATTATAGAAGCAAAATGGAATGAACTCGTGGAACAGTTTCCGAACTTTACCATTATGGATTGGAATTTGCAACGTGCAATTTTTGATGTGCATTATCAAAATAATATAATTAAAAAGGCTGATAAAATTGATAAAAATCATCCTTTTGGGAAATATGCGTGGAAAAATTTATGGCTTAGCGCTGCTAATAAGGATATAAATGGTATTGCAAATAATGTACATATGAGGGATAACAATCAATTTCGTAATGATGCAAAAATTATGTTTGCTTTACAAGGTAAATTCTATGAATAATCAAGTTGTTATTCATAAACTTTAGGATATTCAGAAAATTGCATTTTATATAAGGTAATATCGTAACGTGGTTGGTCAATAGGACCGATTGTATGGCTAATGAAACGACAAAAATAATTTTCATTAGCAAAATCGTAAATATAATCTGCGTTTTTTTCTTCAGGAAGCCATAAATATCCTTGACCAAAGACTATATCCGGTTCATCGGATATAGTCTTACCTTTTTTCCATAATACTAATCTATAGTGTTGTTGTTTTTCATATTCAGAATAAGCTTCATACAGCCCTTCCATATCGTCAATACGAATCAGCCAATCTTTGGTTTCCATAGTGTATAAATTGTAGTTATAATTTTTTAAGCTTGGATGAATTGTCTGTTTTTCTTTTGCGATATATTCTTCCCGATATCGCTTTAATTCTTCGCTTTTTTTAATTGATAGTATTTTTCCGTCATCGGTTAAATGTGCATCCGGACAATCATTTAAGCAAATACCGCCGAGGTTTTCTCCCGATCCCCAATCATCCATAGGAGAATTTATTAAATATTCACGCAAATGTTCCGGCAAAATAAGGTCATATTTTTCAATAAATTCCTGCTCGTTGTTAACACTCGGCACACCCCATCCAAGCGAATATGGATAAACAACATTTTGAGCAATCAGTTGAGGATTATTGGTTTTAATTAAGTCCTTAAATTTTTTGACCGATTTTTTTATATGCTCAGAATATTCTACATCACTTATTTCAGTAATAGTAATTTTTTCAGCAGCTGCCGCCAAACCCCACAAACAAAGCCCTAAAATCAACACCAACTTTTTCATTTTTACACCTCTGGAGTTAATATAGCGTAGTTTGGTTAAAATACAATAAAGAACCGGAGGGCATCCTGGCGAAGACCATAACTGCCGGTGCTGGGCGGAGCCATATCGGACGGAGATGGCGGAGCAGTTTAACATCACCCCGAAGTTTGACCTTTCCGGCCTGCCGCAATATGCCGAAAATGATAAGGTAGATGTAAAGAGTGATGCGATATATGCTTCAAATGATGAGTTTTTATGTGTGAAAAAAAGAGGCCGTAGAGCCTCCTTTACTTTTAGTGAATTCCTTTGTTGGCCGGATCGAAGTGCAGTCGTAACACCTTCCACGAATCGTAACGGTTAGCATATTTAACCCCGAACACTTCGCGGAACGCTTGTTGTGTAGCTATTACCGCTCTATGCGCGCTCTCTGCTACTGAACGATACGCCGGATCGGTATTCACACGATGCGGGTCGGCATATTCAATCTTTTGAATGAAGCCGTCAGGTGTCAAACGAACGATAATCTCCACCTGCAGATTTTCCAAGCCCATAGCCCCCGGATCCAAATTCCAATTCTGTCTTAACAAACTTGCCAAAGCATCAGCTTCTGAAATGGTCAAATCATTCAAATACGAACCTTTGGTATTACCGCCTTCCACTCCCATGTGCTTAACCTGCGTGCCGTTCTTAACCATAGCGCTTTGCGTTTTTTCACCGGTTTCCAAATTCTTACTGTTATCGATTTCCTGCATCAGGCTCTTCAAGGCATTAGAGCGAACATTTGCCTGCTCTTGCTTTTTATCCTTGCCGTCTGTCGGCTGTGGATTCGGTCTTGGTTTAGCTTTCGGCTTGGCGCTCGGACGCGGTGGTGCTTTTCTGGTCGGTTTAGCATCAGGTTTTGGTTCTTTCTTCGGCTCCGGTTTTTTATCCGGCACCGGCGGTTCTAAGAAATCTTCTTTAATTTCTTCTTCCTCTGCCTCTGTGCTGTCATTAGTATCTTGTTGTGCCGAAGCACCAGCCTCGGCATCACTGGTATATTGCTGCACCTCGTGATGTTCTTCTACCGTAGCTTCGCGGTCTTCCGGCCCAAATTCGGCTTTTGACGGTAAATTGGTCATTTCATCAATACGCACTTCCGACAAATCAACAATAATCGGCGTTTGCCCGATAGATATATCATTTCTATGCCACCAATGCGGCATATCAATAAATATCATCAAAGCGACGACACCATGCAAAATCAGCGATTGTTTCAGATACTTGTTGTCCATAAAAGCGGCCTATTTCTTGTTATTATCCTTTTGCGGTTCCGGTTTTACACCGAGTTTCGATTCGGTTTTAAGCCCCACACGTTGGTATCCGGCTTCTTTCAAAAGCGCCATCAAACCGATAACACGTCCGTAATGCACGGCGGTATCGCCGGAAATAGTTACGCTCAGCTCAGAATTTTCGCCCTTAATGGCGTTAATTTTATCTAAGATTTCATCGTCAGCTACTACCGACTTACCGATATAGTAATTACCTTCACGGTCCACACTGATATTTATGGAAGTTTCATTACCGGTCAGTTGCTTGCCGCCTACTTTCGGCAAATTAAGCTGAATACCCGAAGTCATCAACGGTGCGGCCACCATAAACACCACCAACAGAACCATCATAACGTCCATTAAGTTGGTGATATTCACGTCTGCCTTACGGCGGCTTTGGCGACGACTGTATGACGAATTTTGCAGCAAAGAAGGCATATTATTCTCCCGCCATATCGGCTTTCAAAGTAGTTTCATCAATTTCACGCGATAAAATGGTTGAAAACTCAGCCATAAAGTTATCAAGCGTTTTAGCATAACGGTCAATCGCCGAGGTAATGGCATTATATGCCACCACTGCCGGAATGGCGGCAATTAAGCCGAATGCTGTGGTGAACAATGCTTCGGCAATACCCGGAGCCATGGCAGAAAGCGAGTTGCTTTGAGTTACTGCAATGGCATTAAAGCTGTTAATGATACCCCATACCGTCCCGAACAAACCGATAAGCGGTGCTACCGAACCGGTGGTTGCCAAAAAGCCCAAATGGGTATCTAAACTGTCGAGCTCTTTATCTATTGAAACACTCATGGCGCGCTCAATGCGTTGTTGCAATGAAACACCGCGGATACTGCGGTCGGTCTTGCCTTTAAGCAGGGTATTGCGCTTCCATTCGCGCATGGCCGCCACAAAAATAGCGCTCATTGGGTCGCGCGGACGATTGCCGATAGCCTCATATAAGCGATCAAGCGAGCCGCCGGACCAAAAGGCTTCTTCAAATTTTTTCGATAAATTACGCACTTGGCGCAAGGTGGCAAATTTTTCCAAAATAATCGCCCACGACCACACCGAGGCGGCAATTAAACCGATCATCACTACTTTGGTAATGGTGTCGGACGACCAAACCATATCCCATAAAGACATTTGTTCTGCGGCAGTTTGTGCCACTTCTGATAAAGCTTCTGTTGTCATTTTTTATAACCTTTATAAATTGCAATTCACACTAGTTTATGCGCAACTTAGCACAAAATAATTAACAGGCAATTAAATTATTGCAATAATGCCAAGAAAATGTGCAAAAAAAACACCTTGGCGAAAAGTTTGAGGATAAATCCGCAAACTTCCATATTGCCAAGGTGTCGAAGAGATCAGTAGCTGAAGCGATGTTTTCTGTATAGAAGATAGCTTTTAATGCTCCTCT
Source organism: uncultured Pseudomonadota bacterium (assembly GCA_902763155.1). GTDB lineage: Bacteria > Pseudomonadota > Alphaproteobacteria > RF32 > CAG-239 > RUG410. The sequence goes on from CACWQS010000006.1 coordinate 4,448, forward strand.
TGCCCAGAAACAAGATGCCCCCCACTGCTATAACAGCAATGATAATCAAACTTATTGCAGCGCTTACTACTGTAAATAATTTTACCCCCAGTCCGATTACGCCAATGGCGATAACCGAGTAGAGGAGCCATTTGGGGAAATCTAGAAGTAAAAAAATTCCCAAACATGCCAAAATTTCTGCCGTGTAATTCGGCAAAAAAGGCACATAAGGCATAATGTAGCTCGCATACATCAAAAAGATGCCAATCACAAACCACAAAAATGCCCCTGAGAATTTTTTACTCTCCACAGCTCCCGCTATGGCTAAAGCGATGATAAGTATAAACCATCGCGAATCACCTAATGATAACCATAAACCTTCCATAATCCTTAATTTTAATTACCAATATTATAGCATTATTTTGCAAATTTAGCAAGTAGTGTTTTATTGCCTATGGTTTAGTTTGCATCAGTAAAATTTATATTTTTTTTCTAGCGCTTATTTCATCTTTATTGCCGATTTAGGACAAATGTGCGAACAAAGCGAACAACCTACGCAAGCCTCTTTATCAACTACGATATGCCCGTTAATTAGCGATAATGCACTATGCTCGGATTCATCACAAATTGTTACGCATTTTCCGCATTTTACGCATAACGCATCATCAATAACCGGATAAACCTGTTTTTGCTTATTTAGTGTTTCATGTGCGGACAAATTAGCAATTGCCCGATTTTTTATGTCAGCCGGACTGTTAAATCCTTTACTTTCCAAATAGTTCAACAATCCCTGTTTCATAGCGTTAATAATTGCATAGCCGTTGACCATAACTTCGGTGCAAACCTGAACCACATCGGCACCCACACACATATATTCCGCCGCATCATGCCAATTTGCAATACCGCCGATACCCAAAATCGGTAAATCACTGGTCTGGCGAATTTGCGCCACACAGCGTAGTCCTATCGGCTTAACCGAAATTCCCGAATATCCGCCAAATGTCGTCTTTCCGTTAACGTTAGGCATCGGCTCAAAGGTATCTAAATCCACTCCCATCAGTGATTGAACGGTATTGATTGCGGCAAGTCCGTTTGCTCCGGCATCTTCCACAGCTTTGGCAATTTTTACAATATTTGCAACATTTGGAGAAAGTTTAACAAAAACCGGCTTTTTTGCCACTTCCATCACCCATTTGGTTATCATTGCCGATATTTCCGAACTGGTGCCGATAGCCATACCTATCCCTTTTTCCGGCATTCCGTGCGGGCAAGAAAAATTCAGCTCAAACGCGTCAATTTCTGCAGCATTGAATGTTTGCACCAAATTTTGCCATTCTTCTTTTTTTACCGGTGCCATTATACTGGCAATTATCACTTTTGTCGGGTGTTTTTGTTTCAGATACTTAATTCCATCGAGCCATTGTTGAATGGTTAAATGACTGAGCAGCTCAATATTTTCAAGGCCACATACTTTATTGCCAACTTTCCAAGTGGCATAACGTTGCGATGCTTCTATCATCTCCAAATTATCCGGTGTAATGGTCTTCAAAACAGCACCACCCCAGCCAAGAGTAAAGGCCTTATCAATACTCTCTATTTTTGCTGTTGGCGGCGCAGAGGCCAAAATAAACGGATTTTCGAAATCAATACCCAAAACCGATGTTTTTAACGTAGTCATAGTCTGCTCCTTTAGAATATTTTAACTTAAATATACATACAAAGCATTAAAAATCCGATAACAATACGCAAGGTATATTTTTCTATGTCATGTTTTGCAAATAAGCATAATCTCTAATCCGCAAATCGGCATGTTGTTCGACTCCCTTACCGGTTTCCATGGTGATGTAGGCATTTTCATCAGTCAAATCTTTTAAGAAATGTTTTAGCGGATAATTTCCTTTTCCGAAATGCTGATGTTCATCTGTTGCTTTGGTTATATCTCCATCGCACATATGATATACCGTCGGTTTTAGGGTAAAAAAGTCATGCAACTGCGTTTCGACATCTTTTTTCAAACTCAAGGCGGCACAAATTGCATGCGAAAAATCGAAACAAAATCCGCAACCGCTCTCATCCATAATATATTTTATTTCCGCCGCCGTATTTCCATGCATAAGATCGCCGTTTAAATCCGAATTTTCTCATAAATAGTTTTCCTTTGTTAAATAATATGTTTATTTTTAAATTAACTTCATTTATAATTGATTAAATCTCTCAGAAAGGAATGATACTGTGCAAAAATTTTCACTACATACACATACCATCGGTTTTGATGGTCGAAATACCGAAAAAGAAATGCTGGTCAAAGCTAAAGAACTTGGCTGGACACATATCGGATTTTCCAACCACTTTATTGTGCATCCTACCATAAAAAATGCGCCGATGTATAAATATGCCCTTAAAGGCGGATATCATGGTATATATTCATCGACCTTCGATGAAGCGGTTGAGAGATTTCTGCCTCACTACCAAAAAATAGATAAATTGCGGCAAGAAACCGATATTAAAATATTAAAAGGCATGGAGGTGGATTTTTTTGCATCTTCAGAATGGTATGACGGATTTAGCAAGGCTTTAGAAATATTAAAACCGGATTATTTAATCGGTTCGGCGCATTTTGTGGAGCATAACGGTATTTTATATAATTCTCATGACGTAAAAGCGGCATCACCTATAGAGCAAAGGCAATTATTGCATCGCTATTGGCAGAATGAACGTGCTGCAGCACAGTCCGGATTATTTACCTTTTTGGCGCACCTCGATTTAATGAAAAAAGTTGGTTTGGGGCAGGGTGATGAATGGATTGAAGAAGAACAAAAAACTATTGAAACCATACAAAAATATGGTGCTAAAGTAGAATTAAATACCAGCTATTTTAAGTTTGGCAATGAACCGTATGTCAGCCCTCGGATGATGAAAATGTTGGCAATTACCGATGTTCCCGTTTTAATAAGTGACGATGCCCATGCCGCCGCCCAACTTGGAAAATACTTTCAACAAACTGAAGATATGGCAAAAGATAATGGAATAATAACTTTATGGAATCCATTTAAAAAACAAATAAAACAACCATTTTTGATAGCGCAAAATCGGCGCATTCTATAATCTGGTTGGTGCCGTTTTTAACTTTTGTGTAAGTGTTGTTATATTCCTTTTCGGTTCTTTGCACTCTTTATCAAAAATTTTATTTGATTGTATTTTTTTATGTATTTTTCTTTTTTGCTATTTTTATAAAATTTCATTTTAAATTTATAAAGAAGCTTTTTTAGTTTATACTGCAGAGGATGGAATTTAACGTCCAGCAGTAAGAAATTAAAATCTTGATTGCTTTCTTTACTTTACGCATTTAGTATCTCTTGTTTAGTTCCCAGTTCCAAGCGGTTTGGATAATACTTTTAATATTTGTATATTTCGGTTGCCAACCAAGAATCTCTTTGGCTTTTTTATTATCGGCAAACAATCTTGCCGGATCACCGGCACGTCGCGCCGCATATTCCACAGGGCATTTTTTGCCCGATACTTCTTCCGCTGCAAAAATAACTTCTTTTACCGAAGTCCCGATACCCGTTCCAAGGTTAATACAACCATTGTATGTTCCTAATTTTTCTACTGCTAAGCGATGTGCCAACGCCAAATCCTCAACGTGAATATAATCACGGATACAGGTTCCGTCCGGAGTGTCGTAATCTGTTCCGAACACTTTAATATCTTTTCGTTCACCGCTAATAGCCTTCAAAACCAAAGGTATCAAATGCGTTTCCGGTGTATGACTTTCGCCAATCTTGCCATCAGCCGAACACCCCGCTGCATTAAAATAGCGCAAAGCAATATGTTGCAGCCCATAGGCCTTTTCATAATCGGCAAATATTTGCTCAATCATCAATTTTGTCCGCCCGTAAGGGTTAATCGGGGCTTGATTATGCTGTTCATCAATCGGGGTATATTGCGGTTCACCGTATGTGGCACAAGTGCTGGAAAAGACAATTTTCTTTACCCCATGCGCCAACATAGCATGCAATAAGTTAACCGTTCCAATTACATTGTTGTAGTAATATTTCTCCGGCTCATTAACACTCTCGCCTACATAAGCAAATGCGGCAAAATGAATCACGGCATCTATCTTATTGTTTTTGAAAAGATTATCTAAAGAGTGCACATCGAGCAAATCGGCGAGCACAAACTTTGCTCGTTCGTCAACAGCTTCACGATGCCCATAAATTAAGTTATCTGCCACGATAACATCATAGTCATTATCAAGTAAGTGTCTGACTGTATGCGAGCCGATATATCCGGCTCCTCCCATCACCAATATCATGCTACCCCCTGCAAGCAATTTTCTTTGATTTCCGCTTTTTTGCCAATCCCCTGATACCTAAAACCATTAGCAAGAGCCTGCTCGGCATCTATCAAATTACGACAATCGACAATATTTTTATGACGCATTAATTTTGCCGCTTTTTCTAAGTCCAATGTCTTAAATTCATTCCATTCAGTCAAAATCGCCAAAACATCTGCATCCTTCAAACAGACATACATATCATCAGCATAGCTGATTTTATCGCTCAGCAACTGACAAGCTGTTCCCATTGCCTTCGGGTCATAGGCTGTTATGTTTGCTTTATGCTTAAGCAAATTATATACAATTTCCATTGCCGGACTTTCGCGGCAATCGTCAGTTCCGTCCTTAAAAGCCAAGCCCAAAACCGCAATCTTCGGATTTTCTATTCCCTTGACAGCTGTTAGAATACGTTCGGCCATTTGCTGCTTGCGCTTTGTATTTCCATCAATAGCCGCCTTAATTAAAGTCATATCAACATCGTTTTGTCGTGCCATATAGGCCATTGCCATTGTGTCTTTAGGAAAACAACTGCCGCCATATCCCGGTCCCGGATTTAAGAAACGCGGACCAATACGACTATCCAAACCCATACCTTTGGCAACTTCTGTAATATCAGCACCGGTTTTTTCACAAAAATCAGCCATTTCGTTAATATAATGAATTTTAATTGCTAAAAAGGCATTTGAGGCATATTTAATTGTTTCGCTAGACCGACGCTTAACAAACAACATATTTGTTTTGCCCGCAAACGGCTTGTATAATTCTCTTATAACATTACGAGCTTTTTCTGTATTTGCTCCCACAACAATTCTATCCGGATTAAAGAAATCATGCACCGCAAAGCCTTCACGTAAGAATTCCGGCAGTGAAATCACATCAAAATCTGCAGACGGATTCTTCTTGGAAATTAAGGCTTCGATATCGTCTCCGGTGCCAACAGGAACGGTCGATTTTGTAGCAATTACCGTATATCCTTGCAAATATTCAGCCAACTCTGTGGCTGCCGCATGTATATATTTCATATCCGCTTCCTTTGTTACCGGATGCGGTGGTGTACCGACGGCAATAATGACTAAATCAGCATTTTCAACACCTTCTTTCATTGAGGTGGTAAATTTAATACGTCCGGCTTTTACGTTTTTATGGAAAAGTTCTTCCAAGCCATCTTCATAAATTGTTAATTTACCGGCTTTTAATGCTTCAATTTTCTTTGGTTCACGGTCTATACAAATAACCTCGTTTCCCAGTTCTGCTAAACCAACTCCGGTTGGCAACCCCACATATCCTGTGCCGATAATTCCTATCGTTTTCATAAAATACCCCTTGTTATAAAACAAAAACTTACGTAACACTAAGCTCAAGAGCTTCATTGCTCTTGAATTTAAAGTGTTTTTCAAAATCTGCATATGTTTGTGAGAGACTACCTAAAACTTCTCCACGAAAAAAATTTTTCTTCGTATTGTAAACAGTGATTATAACAGATATTTTAGGCTTCGACATAGCGAATAAAATTAGTCCTTTCTATTTTATTAAGTGCAAATAAAAATTTTCTACCCTTATTTGTTACAAAACGATGAACCCATTTTAGACGATTTGTTAAGTTTGGTCGGATTGAGCTACTCCAAACTAGGAAATTTATGCCCTCTCCAATTCCATTAAACATGCTTATAGCAAATAATCCCTGAAATTACAAGGGATTTTTTTATTTTTATAAGAAAAAAATATATCAAGTGAACCGACTTTACAATCGGCACTGATGGGGCAGATACTTGTTTATTGTCCGCTTGGTGTGATGTTTTATTTTTCGTTTAATTACAGTGAGATATACCGACAGACAGGGATAATTAAAAAAATTTTTTATTTCGAGGAGGCGGATTTTTTGATCTCAGGGGGATTTACCTTTCGAAAGGAGGTCAAAATGACCCAAGTAGAAAAATTAGTTAAAATAATCATGCCTGATTTACTCAGATACCTTGAAATGGTAGAAAGTGGGGAGATTATTGAAAAAAGAATAGAGAAAAATAATACATTTATTCAAAAAGAATGTGAAGGCAATAACGTTTTGAAGAAAAAATCAAAGCCGAGCATTCAAACTCGGCTTGCTTAATTATAAATTTTGTTAAAATTTACACGTTTTTCCCTAATTCGTAGGCTTTATGTAATAAATCCTCGTTTGCTGTTGCGTCTTTCGGCTCATTTAAACCGCCACCGGCAAGAACTCCTGCCAAACGTGATTGTTCAAAACAAGCAACCCAACCGCCCAAACCGTTTGCCGCTATATCAGAAGCGTTTTTCGCATCATCATAGGAAGATGTTATCAAATACACATCTTTGAATTTATTATCTTGTCCATACAACGGATTGCAACGGTCTAAAAAAGTCTTGAGTTGTCCGCTCATTTCATAGTAATAAATCGGTGTAGTAAATATCAAGACATCGGCATTTTGCACCTTGGCAATCATTTCAGCCATATCATCTTTTTGCACGCATTTACCTGTTTTTTGACAAGCCAAACAACCGATGCAGAATTTAATATCTTTCCCTTTAAGAGATAAGAATTCCACATTGTTGCCGGCATCTTTGGCACCTTTTTCAGCCTCAAAAGCCAAAATCTCGGAATTACTTCCACCTCTTAAACTTGATGAAACTATCAATACATTCTTCATTTTAATTTCCTTTCTATTCAAAAGTTACGGTTACACTGCCACGACCGAGCGTTTGTTCCAAATCTGCCGCATTTTCTATATGTCCAATGCGTGTATATGAATATGTGGTCTTAAAATCTTTATAAAATACAACCAGACAATCATCACCAAAAAGCATAATATCCCCCGTTTTAATTTGCTCTACACGCTCCGGCTTGCTTGGCAGTGTTTCACGGAAATGGTAATACTTTTCATTGCCGTTAAATTCAGACATTTTAACTGTCATTGGTAAAATTTCCTGCAAGGCTTTTGTTGTGTTATTATCTTGTAAAACCACCGAATATATCTTATCTCCGATTTTCATTTGCATTGTTTCTGTCTCCAAAGCAAGGGCTGTTGATGCCGAGAAAATAAATCCCGACACCAACAGACTTAATGTTTGCCTCAAACCATACATTATTAAAGTTTTCCTAAAAATCTGTTACGTTTTGTAATACAGCACAACCTCGCTATTTTGCCGTTTTTTCCATATCTTCCGGAAAATTGATTGTTCTTAAAATTTCGTATATTTTATTTCTCCTTTACTTTAATTTGTTATATTCTTCATCCGTGACCGGTTCTAACCAAACATTTTCGGTCGCTTCACCTTCTATCTCAACAGCTAAATGCGAAAACCAACTATCCGGTGCGGCACCATGCCAATGTTTTACATTCGCCGGAATATTCACAACATCTCCCGGTTTCATCTCAATCGGGGCTTTTCCTTCTTCTTGATAATATCCCCTGCCACCCACGGCTATTAACATTTGACCGCCGCCTTTTTGAGCCTTATGAATGTGCCAGTTGTTGCGGCACTTCGGTTCAAAAGTCACATTGAATATTTTAACTTGCTGCTTTGAAACAGGAGCAAGATAACTTTGTCCGATAAAATATTTTGCATAAGCCGTATTCGGCTCACCAATCGGAAACATGATGGTCTGTGCATATTTATCTTTTTCAGACAATGCCGGAGCATTATCATTCCACACCTCTTTGGCAATATTAAAGGTTGCCCACGCCTTCGGCCATCCGGCATAAAAAGCCGTATGCGTAATAACAGCCGCTATTTCTTCTTTGCTGACACCATGGTTCTTGGCATTTTGCAAATGGTATTTAATTGATGAATCAGTTATTCCCTGTGACATCAATGCAACAACCGTTATAATGCTCCGAGTTTTGACCGATATATCTTGATTATTCCAATTTTCACCAAAAAGCACATCATCATTGTAATGAGCAAAATCAGGAGCAAACTCTCCCAGTTGATTTCTTCCTGCTGTTTGAACAATTTTCGTCATTGTCTTATTTTCCCCTCCATTTTCATTTGCTATTGCATTTTCTCCGATTAAAATTGCTATTGATGCTAACAGTGTTACAATAAGTTTTTTCATGCTTTCTCCTTTTTCAATTCAGATAACAGTTTTTTACCGACACCAACATTATCAGTATCATATTCATTAATGAATACATAAATTGTTTCTTCCGGCATATTGATTATTTTAGCGAAAATCGGCACCAATTCTTTTACTAAAGCCTCTTTTTGTTCTTTGGTTGCTTTTGCTATATCTAATGTCATTACAGGCATAATTTATTCTCCATTCTTCTTTTCTTGCCAATCTTTTCCAAAACTTGTGCCTTGCCCGAGTAATTCACCTGTCTTCAGATAAGAATATGTCGGCATCTCAAACAAAATGGGCTTTAATTCGGCATAATTGATTTTATTATTTTCATCAACAACCTTTTCTTCCGCACAAGTATTTAAAATTCTACATATAAAGTTATCAAATGTTTCGGTTTCATAGTTGTCAACAACTTCACACTCCATCACCAACGGACTATCGGTAATAACCGGGATATTATTTTTGCTTAATATATAATCAAATATATTACTTTTATCTACTTTCTTTCCGCTGACCATGCCGACATAATCTGCTTGCGGTAATAATTCTTCATCAACCAGAGCAACAGATAAATGTTTTGTTTCTTTGATAAACTGATTTGTATAGTGAATTTTGTGCATACTTATCATTATGCGGTCATGACCGATAATACCAATGTGTCCGGCAAGCATCCATGTCGGTTTATTTGCATTCATTACTCCGATAATAACCAGTGGTGTCGGGTATAAGGCTAGCACAGAGCCGAGATTCTTCTTCATTTATTTTTCCTTTCAAATAAAATTATAAATCCTAAATGCTTCTTCATGGTTATTTTCTTATAAATCTGTTGTCTTGATTTGGAATACCATGTTCATCGGGTACATAGCGTTCAACACGCATATGTAAGTCATACTTGTTACGCAATTCGGTGATTTTATTCATCATCGGTGTGGCGTGATGAGCATCTATGGCATCCTGATTTTCCCAGCTATCAATCAAAAGCACTGTTTCCTTATCATTAACAGGGAAAAAGTATTCGTATTTTAAATTGCCTTTTTCAGCCCTTATGGCCGCCGCTGTTCCACTTTTCTCCATTTCTTCGGCAAACTTACGTGCATTACCGTTTTCACCGGTATAATAAATGTTTAAGGTTAAATTCATATCTTTTGCCTCTGCCTTAAATGCCAATAAATTTAATGTAACTACTGTTAAACAAACTGTTAAAAATCGTTTCATTTCACTTTTTCCATCACAATTTTCTCGATTTCTTTTTCATCTTCATTTGTTAGAATTCCATACAAAGGAATGGTAAACGGACCAAAGCAACAATTATGATTTTGTAGCCAATTATAGCGATATTCTATATTTTCTTTTGGTTCCAGCGACAATATTTTATAATCTCTGACCCCCATACGAACAGTTTTAACTTCCGCAGATTTAATATCTTTCCAAGCTAAAGGATTACAATGGTCAATTTTGATACTTTCATCGGTTATAACAACAGCTTTGTGTTTGATGTGCTTATAGCACCATAAAAGTGCCATCATTCCGAATATCAGCCACACATATAAACAACAAAATCCGTAGCAATAACACCAAGAACATCCTAAAGCCATAATAAAGACAATCAACATAGCCCAGAATATTGTATCAAACTTGTTAAAATGGTAATAGTATGTTTTACTCATATCAGTTTCTTTCTGTTATACTCAATTATTTTAATATCAATATACAGCGTTTGTTTTAATATAGCAAATACTTATTATTAATACTTAAATATGCTTGACAAGCATATTTAAGCAGTATATCTTTATATCATGGAAATAAGAGTTCTAAAATACTTTTTGGCTGTTGCGCACGAGGGAAGTATAACCGCCGCGGCAAATGTTTTACACTTAACACAACCAACTTTAACACGTCAATTACAAGACTTGGAATACGAACTCAAGCAAAAACTATTTATCCGTGGCAAGCATAATATCACTCTAACCAATGAGGGAATGCTCCTTAAAGACCGTGCCGAAGAAATCATTGAAATGGTTAATAAAACAAAAAGTGATATTTTATCTTCAGGCGAAGATGTCAAAGGAAATATATATATCGGTTGCGGAGAAACAGAAGCGATGAAATATGTCGCAAAAGTCATCAAAGAAGTCCAAGATTCTTATCCGAATATAACATTTCATATCCATTCCGGTAATGCCGAAGAAGTTATGGAAAGGTTAGATAAAAAACTGCTCGATTTCGGTGTTTTAATTCAGCCGGTAGATATTACAAAATATAATAATATTACTTTGCCGACAACAGATACTTGGGGTGTTCTGATGCGTAAAGATTCTCCTCTTGCCAAGTATAAGTCCGTCAAACTTGAGAATTTTAAAGGTCTTCCTTTAATTACATCACGTAGAGTTGTCAAGAAATCACAAAACAACGATTATTCAAACTGGTTTCAAGGACAGTTTGAAACATTTAACATTGTTGCTACTTATAATCTAATTTATAATGCAGCACTACTTGTTAAATCCGGCATCGGATATGCTATTGCTTTGGATAAATTAGCAGACACATCAAGCGAAAGCGAATTATGTTTTCGACCATTTGAACCTAAATTAGAAGCAAAATTAGATGTTGTTTGGAATAAATTTCAAGTTCGCTCCACCGCCGCCAACCTGTTTTTACAAAAATTAAAAGAAAAGTTTGGAAAATAATTTTCATAAAATAAGACATTTTTTGTTTGTCTGATCATCCTACTGATTATACGCAAAAATTTTTAGGAGTTCTCAACCCGAGATCCCCCTCTCTTGAGTGGATTTTAACTAGCGACAACTAGATAAAAATATATGTATTTCAATGAGTTATACGAAGCTGCCACTTGTTCATACTTTTTTAGGCATGGTATACTTTTTTGCCAAAGGTATACTTTTACACGCTTATGAAGTTCCATAAACGGAAAGTCAGCCCTCTTTGTACTCAAAGAGAAATCATTATTAACTTATTGAAAAATATAATTAAATTATTCTGAATAAAAAAATAACATAGAAGGTATACACTTTCTATGTTATATAGTTGGTCAACGTTCCTGGATTATCCTCGCTACGCTCGTTTCACTACGCTCATTCGCTTACGTTCACCGGCGTTCTACCGCCCGCCTTTCGCTCGTAGTCGGATCAGCTCTCCGCTGTTCCTCATCAGCCACTTCCAAACCAATAAAAAAATACCACCGCAAGGGTGGCATTTCTTTATTGGTCAACGTTCCTGGATTATCCTCGCTACGCTCGTTTCACTGCGCTCATTCGCTTATGCTCACCGGCGTTCTACCGCCCGCCTTTCGCTCGTAGTCGGACCAGCTCTCCGCTGTTCCTCATCAGCCACTTCCAAACCAATAAGAAATACCACCGCAAGGGTGGCATTTCTTTATTGGTCGGAGTGACTGGATTCGGACCAGCGACTTCTACGTCCCGAACGTAGCGCTCTACCAGGCTGAGCTACACTCCGTTAGTGCTTACCTTTTAATACAAAAAAAATTTAAAGCAACAAAAATTTTCTGTTTTTTGCAAAAAATATCGTTTTTTTATGCCATCAAACTGCAAATTTCGGCTCGGCAAAGGTTTAATCCGATTTTTTTCTCTGCACTTGTGGCGATAATTTCATTCATCGCCGCTGCGTGCTTTTTCAATTCTTCCCAAATTTTTTCCTGCGTTTTTTGCAACTCTGTCGCCGAAATTTTATCGATTTTGGTTAAAATAATCTGATACACCACAGCCGATTCGTCGAGAAGCTTCATAATTTCCAAATCTTCCGTCTTTATCCCGTGCCGCGAATCAATCAGCAAAAACACTCTACGCAAATTAGGCCGTCCGCGCAAATAATCTTTCAACACATTTTGCCATTGTTTGACTAGTTTTTCTGGGGCTTTGGCATAACCATACCCCGGCAAATCCACCAAATATAACTTACCGTCAAAATTAAAAAAGTTAAGCTGTTGCGTGCGCCCCGGCGTTGATGATGTCTTGGCCAATTTTGTTTGATTAAATAATGCGTTAATCAGGCTCGATTTTCCCACATTGGAACGTCCAGCAAAAGCAACCTCATCTAAATCCGCTTCCGGCAGTTGCACCAGTTGCGCCACACTAAGCATAAAATCGCATGGTCGCGCAAATTGCGCATCGGCTGCAGACAGTTGCTCGCTCGTCCACTTTTCAGTCATTATTTAACCCCGTTCTTATACATAATAACGCGTTGCTGAATCATCGATAAAATGTTGCTCAAGGTCCAATAAATAATCAAACCCACGGCAAAATGTGCAAACATAAACATAAACAACAGCGGCATTAACGCAAACATACGTGCCTGATCTTTGTTGGTCGGCTTCGGATTAAGTTTGTTTTGCAGATACATCGTCAAACCGTAAATCAGCGGCCAAACGCCGATATCAAGCGCTGCCGGCACCCAAATATGCGCCCATTCGGAAATAGTCAGCGGGTCCGGAGCCGACAAATCCTTAATCCAGCCGATAAACGGTGCATGGCGAATTTCGAGCGAAATCACCAAAACCTTATACAGCGAGAAAAATACCGGAATTTGAATCAGCATTGGTAAACATCCCGCCGCCGGATTAATTTTCTCTTTTTTATAAAGCTCCATTGTGGCTCGTTGTTGCGCCATTTTATTATCTTTATACATCGCTTGAATCGCCATAATTTTCGGCTGCACTTTGCGCATCTTTGACATACTTTCAAACGATTTATTGGCAATCGGGAACAACGCTAAACGCAATATTGCCGCAAACAGCAGAATTGCCCAACCCATATTGCCCAAAAGCTGATACAAATAATCCAAAATGTAGAAAAACGGCTTGGTTAAGAAATAATACCAACCGAAATCTACCGTCAAATCAAATTTTTTAATCGATTCGGCATATTTATCCAAAAGTTTTATTTCTTTGGCGCCGGCATACAAACGCATATCCACACTGGCGCTTGACCCTGATTGAATTTCTACGGCTTGCCCTTTATAATCCAATTGATAGGTATTTTCTGCAACTTGGCGCAAATTGATTTTAGCCTCAAAATCATCATTAAACACAAACGCTCCGAACCAGTATTTATCGGAAAAAGAAATCCATCCGCCGGTTGTTTCGAAATTCTCTCCTTCTTCGGTAATCTTGGAATAAATTATCTCTTTGAGATTATCATCTAAAATTGCGGTAAATCCTTGGTGAGCAATACCGCGTTGCATATTTTCTTCCGTGGCATGCTTGCTCAAAATCCCGTATGGCACCAAAGTTACGGCATGACCGCTGTGGTTTTCAACACTTTGCTGCACATTAAACAAATAGTGCTCGTCCATACTGATTACATATTTGAATGTTAATCCCTGACCATTATACCACACCAATGTTACCGGTGTTTGCGGTGTCAGCTCTTTTCCTTCAATAACCTGCCACTGTGTATCTTTGCTCGGTAAGCGCAATTTTTCGTCACTTGAGAGCCAGCCGTATTCGGCAAAAAAGGCTTCGGCTGTTTTGGCCGGTGCAAAAAGTTCCACTGCCGGACTATTTTCTTCAATTGTTTGCTTATATTTAGTGAGCAAAATCTCGTCAAAACGCGCACCTTTAAGGCGAATACTCCCTTTAACACTGTCATTTTGTATCGGCAGACGCGCATCTTGTTGCAAGGTTTGTGCCACATCGGCAAAGACCGGAGCATCTTTGTCATTATCTTCAACAGCTATCGGATCATCTGCGGCAGATATAACCACTTCTTTTTGTTCCGCAGGTTTCGGTTTTTCTTGCGGAAAAAAGTAATTAACCCCCAAAACAACCATTGCCGATAAAATGATTGCCATATAAAAACCTTTTAAATCTTCTTTATTCATAAATTGCTCCTCAAAGATACATAAGTATCATTCTTCTAAAATATTTTGCGCCTTAATGCAAGTGTTTATCCCTACTTATACTTTTTTGTTGCCTAGGCGGCACCGGATCATATCCCGAACCTCCCCAAGGATGACAACGCAAAATCCTTCTAAATCCCAAATATAAACCCTTCACAATGCCGTGAATCTCAATAGCCTCAATCATATATTGCGAACAAGTCGGACGAAACCGACATACTCCCGGACAAAGCGGCGAAATAAAATATTGATAAAATCTAATCGGCAGAACCAGAATCTTCTTCAACACTTTTTTCTTCCTCCGATGAGCTCGGCTGTGAAATTTCTTTATTGGCTTTTTTGAAAGTATAAATTACATCACGACGCAATTCGGCAAAAGGGCAGGTGGCGGTATCAAAACGCCCGACCAAAACATAGTCAACATTATTCAGCGCCAATTTATCATAAATTTCACGCACTACAGCTCGCAGGCGACGCTTGGTCCGGTTGCGATAATTCGCTTTGCCCAGCCTTTTGGTTGCCGTAAAACCAATTCTTGCCGGACGTTCATCTTCTCCCAATAACGGACGAGCCGCTTGTAACATAACGTGATGCGACATCATCGTAATATCTTTAGCGGCTCTTAAAAAATCTTTTCTTTTTTTTATAATTAGAAACTTGCTCATTTTTTCAATTAAGCAGAAATTCTTTTACGTCCTCTGGCTCTGCGTGCCGATAAAATTTTGCGACCGTTAACGGTAGCCATACGTGTTCTGAAGCCGTGGCGGCGTGTGCGAACCAATTTGCTTGGTTGATATGTTCTTTTCATTTTACAATCTCCGGTTTGTTATTAGTTATTTAAAGCTCGCCCTATGCGAACTCTCGGTAAATTTCTCTGCCTTTATAGCGACATAAATTATATAAGTCAACAAAAAAATACCATAAAACAAAAACGCCGGCATAAGCCGACGTTTTTATATTTGGTGCGCTAGGCCAGACTTGAACTGGCACGGGATAAATCCCAACAGATTTTAAGTCTGCAGCGTCTACCGATTCCGCCACAAGCGCATTTGCTAAAATGTCTTATACATAATATTTTTTATAAATGCAACATAAAACTTGTGTTTTTTTTTAAAATATGCTTAAATCCTATCTCGGAAAGAGGGAATGCCTCCCTCTAAATAACTTGAGAATACGTCAGAAACAGCGTTTCGGTATTCTTTAAGGAGATCTGAGATGAAGTCTGTTGATACATCACTACGCACCTACCTTTTTCCTAATATAAATGAAGATGGCTGGAAGTTTGTCAGTGTTTTGGCACTGCTTTCTTTAGTGATGACTATGCTATGGTTTCCTTTGGGGTGTGTTTTTTTCGGTATCACGATTTTTAGTTTTTACAGTTTTCGTGATCCGGCTCGCATAACTCCGATTCTTTCTGATGCAGTTGTTGCTCCGGCAGACGGAATGGTAGTTTCTATTACTCGAGAAAAGGGACCCGATGCTTTGGGATTGGGTAATAAAAATTTTACCCGTGTTTGTATATATACCGGTCCGTTTGATGTTCAAATATGCCGCATACCGATTAAAGGTAAAATAACTAAAGTATTTTATGATACCGGCAAAAGTTTTTCCGGCTTAAAAGACAAGAACAGCATCAGAAACGAAAAAATGTTGTTTGCCTTGCGCAACAGTGTTTACGATTTTGCATTGGGGCAAACCGCTACCATCTGCAGTAAGAGAATCGTAAACAAACTAAAAACCGGCGAGGAATACCTTACCGGTCAACGTTTCGGACACATACGTTTCGGCGGTTATGTTGATCTTTATCTTTCCGATAAAATCGAACCGCAAGTTTGTGTCGGTCAACGAATGGTTGCCGGTGAAACTATTGTAGCTAACGTCAAATCAGATGCTCCAAGAATTGAAGGAGAAATTAGATAATGACCAAAAGAACAATGCCGATTGCGCACCATATGATTAAGCGTAAAGCAATCGGTAAATTAAAAGAAGTACCGTTTCGCAAAATGGCGCCGAATATTGTTACCTTAATGGCACTTTGTGCCGGAGTTACCACTATTCGCTATGCAATTATAGGTAATTGGATGTATGCGATAGGCTGCATCTTTTTAGCTTCGATATTTGATGGCTTAGACGGGCGTGTGGCTCGTAAATTGAAAGCCTCATCAAAATTCGGAGCTGAGCTCGATTCGCTCTCCGATTTTGTAAGTTTCGGAGTAGCACCGGCAATATTGATGTATCAATGGAGCTTAAACACATTACCGCATTGGGGGTGGATTTTTTCTTTGATGTTTGCCGCTGCCATGTCAATGCGTTTGGCCAGATTTAATACTATGCTCGAAGATGCCAATGTTCCGGAGTATTGGTCGCATTATTTCGTAGGGGTTCCTGCTCCTATGGCTGCTGCAATGGCGGTAATGCCGATACTGATATGGTTTGATAATGAAGAACTCGAATATATTTTGCGTAATCGCTTTTTCTGCAGCGGGCTGATGCTGACAGTAGCATTTTTAATGGTAAGCCGCATCCCGACTCTGTCGCTTAAAAAGACCAAAATCAGCGCCGAGTGGTTTTTACCGCTGATGGTGCTGTTTGTGCTTTTAATCAGTTGTTTGCTGACTAAACCATGGTTGACTATGGGTTTGTTTACGCTGTGTTACGTTTGCACCATTCCGCTAACGATAGTCCGCTTTTTGCGCGATAAGAAGGCGGCCGAATCTGAAGATAAAGCCTAATTATTTAATATAAAAAAACAATCAATAATGCACTTTCCGTTTGTTGCTTGACATAGCCGGAAAGTGTGTTATTTTATGCGCTGATTAAATTACTATTATGAACTAAAAAAATATGATTATGGAACAGTTTTGGAATTATTTTGGTTTTGTCGGTATCGCAATAATGATGCTGACTCTTGTGGTGATTATCTGCGAATATGTAGACCGTGCTATTGCCAATCCGTCGCTATCTGATGATGTTTTTGATTTTTGGATACCGGCACGGTTCCAATACAAACATCGTTGGGTGCAGATTATAGCGCGCTTGTGTATGGCTGTCAGTGTTATCTTGATATTGATTATTTCTGCCGGCCCGCTGTATGATGAGCTGCATCAAAGTTTAAAAGCTCCGTTTGCCTATAGCTATGTGCTGTTTGAGTGTGCTGTAGCCGTCTATTTGTGGATGCAAATAGTTCGGATACTCGGTTTCTTGCTATTGATGTTGGCGTATGTGTTGTTTTGGTGCTACTGTTGGGTTCTCGGCTTTGATACCAACAGAATATAATTGCAAAATGTCAAAAAAGGGTGCCCCGCTGGTCGGCGCACCCTTAGATATTATAGGCAACAAAAAACTACGAAGCTTTGATAAATTTATCCAATTCATCTATGGCATCATCTATCAGTTTACTCTTATCGTTTTCTTGCAAATATTTATCAATTGCTTTTCTTGCTAAATTAACCGATAAACGGCTTGCTGAGAGATTAATTTCTGATTTTGCTTTTTCGGTTGAAGATTTTATTCTGCGTTCAGCTTCTTTTTCTTTATTCATTAAATCTGATTTCATCCGTGCCGTTTCCGCTTCTTGCAAACGCTTTAAACTTTGCGCACCTTGCTCTAAAATTTGCTTTGCTTCTTGTTCTACGTTTACAAATTTGCGTTCATAGTCTGCTAATAATGCTTGTGCATCATCACGGAGTTTGACGGCTTCTTCAATATCATTAATCACCCGATTAATACGTCTTTGCAATGCGCTCTTTATAAATTTATAAGCCGGCTTGAGCAAAAGCAACATAGCCAAAACAAATGCTACGCCAATCCAAAAATGAACCTCGGTATAAAACGGCATTTCGTTGATATGTATCTGCATGGCAGATTTGCCGGCGTCAAGCACTTGCGAAACGTTTTCTGCCGCTCCGATAATGGCATTTTGTGTAGAATCAATAATACCACCTTCATCTATCGGCAACATATCGATTGCTTGCTCATCGACCGGATTTGCATTTATTTCAACCATTATCTTTCTCCTTTTGGGCAATCACCGCCACATCTTGATGGCTGATATTGGTAAATCCGAGCTTCTGCAAAATGTTATATGCCAAATCTTGAGCAATATTTTCGATTTGCAGCATAGTATCCTTTTTTTCCGAGGCCAGTAAAAATTCATTATCGGCAATTTTCTGATTAAGTTCTGCCGTCATCTTTCGTTCAGTTTCCGAAAGCTGATTTTTAAGCTCAACTTTGCCGTTATTAAGCTTTTCTTCAGCATCGGCTTTTGCTGAAGCCAGAGTTTCGTTGTATTTATTTAAAGAGGTTTTTGCCGCAGTGCTCAAAGCATCAGCTTTCTGCACATAATCGTCAATCTTACGTTTGCGCTGCTCAATCACGTCTGCCAACTTTGGTGTTACCAATTTTGATAGCAAAAACCAAAGTGTGCAAAAACACACCAGCAACCAAAATGCCTGCGATATAAACGTCGACCAATCTAACTGCGGCATAACGTCCTCTCTAAACAATCAAAAACAAATTACAAAATCATCAAAATGGCGATAACCAAGATATACAAAGCGATAGATTCGATTGAACCCATACCGATGAATCCGAACAAGGTAACATCTTTTTTTACTTGCGGGTTGCGGCCAACAGTCTCAATCAAAGACGTCCAAAGCTTTGTCAAACCCCAAGCAGCGGCACTCATTGCAATAGCGCAAATGCCGGCAGCAATAAAGGCCATTGATTTATCTTGTAAAATTTCGTTTTCCATTGTTATTTCCTTTCTATATTTTAAAAAGTTAGTTCAAAAAAAATTTTTTATTCTTCGTCGCTGATGGCTTGGCTTAAATATACACAGCTCAATGTTGTGTATATGTAGGCTTGCAACAAAGTGACGAACAATTCAAACATGATGATGCACATATCAGCAACCAGTGGAATAAATCCGAACAGACCCATTGCCATAATAAATGTGCCCAAAACTTCCAACATAATATGTCCCACCGACATATTGACCGCCAAACGAATAGTCAGACTGAACGGCTTGGCAAGCAAGGATAATGTCTCTACCGGTATAATCAGTGGAGCCATAAAAATCGGTAATCCTTCCGGAAAAAAGGTACGAAAAAATCTCAGTCCGCGATGCTTTATGCCAAAATATATGTTTAAAATCAGGCAAAAAACAGAGAGTGTCCCAACCGCGGCTATATGCGAAGTAAATGTAAAGCTATATGGTAAAAGTCCGAGCATGTTACCTACTGCAATAAATGTAAACAGCGTAAAAATTAAAGAAACAAATTTTACACCTTCATGCCCTAATGTTTCACCAATCATACCCTGAATAAAATCATATATCGATTCGGCAAAGGCCTGTCCTTTGGTCGGAACTATTGCGCTTTTGCGCAATGCCAACAAGAGCGAAAACACAATTACAGCTATGGTAACAATCATACACAACGAAGAATTGGTAAAAGATAAATCAACACCATTTACCTGCCACGGAAAAAGTTTCTTAATTGCAAACTGTTCCAAAGGATTTTCCATTATTGTTCGCTCCTATCGATATCCTTTTCTATTTGTTTGGCAGCACGATAAACGTTAAGCATACCGGCCGCTAACCCGAAGATAGCTAGTATTAGCATAAAAAATATACGCGTGTCAAAACATTTATCTAAAAGATACCCAATACTTATTCCCACAAAAACAGGTGCCACAAATTCTGCCGCAATCCGCACAGCATTTTCCCATAGTTTAGCTGTTTTTGATTTTTTGTGCTCGCTTTTTTTATGTTTTTGTCTTAGTTTTTTAATTCGCGCATCAATATCGGCAATATCTTTTTCCGATTCGTTCATTACTCTGCCTCTGTCTGACTAAGCCCCAATCTTTGGTCGATATATTGTTTTAGTTTATTGTATCCATGTATTCCGTTGATAATTTCATTTCCGTCCGGCCCGCTTAATACCAACGCCGGAGTGCCGTTAATATGAAATTGAGTAAGAGCTTGTTGCCTGTCAGTTACAATCTCTTGTGCAGCATTATCATTATGCATACACATCTGCGCTTCGTCATAACCGAGCCCGAACTCCGCCGCATATTGCAATAAGCGATCATCATCTTCATCAAGCCACCAAGAACGTTGATAATCAAACAGCTTTTCCACAAAAGCGTGATAATCTTCATAACTCATACAACGTGCCAAAAGAGCCGCTTTCATTGATTTTTTATCCAGCGGAAAATGCACAAATATAACCCGTATATAGCCGGAATCAACATAGTCATGAATCAGTTTTGGTAACACTTCAAGATGAAAATCGGCACAATGCGGACAACCCAATGAAGAATATTCATAAAGTGTCCACGGTGCCAAAGAAGAACCTATGGCATATTTATCGCTGGCGGTAATACGAATATTTCGCGGCCCGATAACAGCAATACCGTTTTGCGGGGCTGCTTCAGCAATCTGCTTAACTAATACAAATTCGCCATCAACATAGGTAAAGCCCTTAAAATTGAAATAAAATACGGCAGAAAGAAAAAACACTGCAACAAATGAAATAATATGACTGATTTTTTTAATTATTTTTTCCAATTTTAATCTCCCGCTTTATTTTCAATAGCCACAAACTTCCCCAAACTAACCAATATTTCTCGCAACTCAGGAGAAGTAATGTCTTTTGTTATTTCGGTAATATAATTTTCTTCTTGAACAGATACAACATTTTTTTTCATATTTTCAAGGGGTTTTTTGTTAGGCGCAAAAACCTCCGGATTTCCGGTTTGCAAAATTTTAATTGAACTGACGGCATCGTAGCCGAAATAAGAGTTTACTTTATTTATAATGCTCTGTTGTTTTTGCTTCATTTCTAAGGCAAAAGCACCGCTGATTGTTATTAAAGTCAAACAACCGTCAGTGCGTTCTCCATTTTTGAAACTCAGTTTGTAAGGCAATGTATATTGAGCCAAGTTTGTTCCGACAATATTTCGCCAACTACTTAATAATTCTATCAGTTGAAAACCTTGCTTGCCAAGCAGTTGTTTGACAATCGGCATCGAAGCCTGCGCCACGCCGGTTAAATCGTGCAAAGTATGCTCGGAGCGAATTTTTATTTTATCTTCCATAACTATTGTTCCCTATCCGGTTGATAGTCGGCAAGCGGATGCTTTTTTTGCACGGTTTCCTGCAATTTTTGCGTGGTAATATGAGTGTATATTTCCGTTGTCGTAATATTGGTATGACCGAGCATTTTTTGCACCGAGCGTAAATCTGCGTTGTTACTTAATAAATGTGTGGCAAAAGAGTGACGCAACACGTGCGGAGATACCGTAGTCGGACTGATTCCGCATTCCACCGCCAGAGCTTTTAGGTCTTTGTAAAAAGCATCACGGGTAAAATGGCCGTCGGTTGCATATAAAGACGGAAACAGCCAATTTGATTTTGAATTTTTGCTGGTAAATTCGCTCCGTCGCGGCAAATATTCGCCGACTGCTTGCAGAGTGCGTGCGGCAATCGGTACAAGCCGTTCTTTATTGCCTTTTCCTGATATACTTATAATTCCTTTATCGTAATTTATAGCATTTAAAGGCAATGCAACCAATTCCGAAACCCTTAAACCGGTAGCATACATCAACTCAATCATTATTGCTACCCTGTGCCAACGATAATCGTTTTTGTTGTTGGCAGTCTCAATAAGCATATTTATTTCGTTGAATGTCAAAAACTTCGGCAGTGGTTTCTCCTGTTTGGGCGTCAAGATATTTTGCGCCGGATTCGTTTTAAGCAAATGCTCGGAATACAAAAACTTACAAAATTCCCTTACAGTCGAAAGCTTGCGCGCCAAACTTTTGGGAGCATAGCTACAATCGCTGAGATATTTTATAAAATCCTCGATTCGTTTTTTGGTTAAATTCCGTAAATCACCGAAATCGCAAAAAGTCAGAAATTGCCTTAAATCTCGCTCATAGGCTTCTACGGTTCGTTGCGAAGCGCCTTTTTCCGCCACCATCATCGCCAAAAAATTTTCGACCTGTTGCCCGATCATTTATTTATCCAAGTCAACCTCAATTTCTTGAACAACGTGCTCGGTCGGCACTTTAATTTCCTGCATTACCACGGCACATACCCCCAATAGCAACGCAATAACCACAGCATAAATGTAAATCTTGGAATTTGTTTGACGTTTGAACTGATTGCGCATTTGAAAAATCCTTATTATCTGTTAAAAATCTGTTGATTATATACTAACAAGGTTATATTGTAAGGTCAAACAGGAAGAACGATAATAAACAATAATTTGTAAGAAAATGCCAAAAGATAAGATAATTTTATTAGTAGGACTGATGGGAAGCGGTAAAACAAGTGTCGGGAAACGCTTGGCTCGTAAGCTGTCATTACCGTTTGTTGACGGCGATCAGGAAATTGAGAAGGCTGCCGGTTTGTCTTTGGTTGATGTGCTTAAATGTTTTGGTGAAAAAGAGTACCGTGCCGGCGAAGAAAGAGTGATGAAGCGCTTGCTTCAAGGTGCACCTTGTGTTTTGGCTTCGGGCGGCGGTTCCTTCGTGGCGGAACAAACCAGAAAATTAGCTAAGCAATATGCGCTGACAATTTGGCTCAAAGCCGATATAAACACCCTCTATCAACGCACTGCCGGCCGCACTCGTCGTCCTTTTTTGTTGGGGGATAATGATACGGTAAAAGAAAAATTACGCGAATATATTACCGAGGAATATCCGTTTTATTCCGAAGCCGATATCGTGGTGGAAACTCGTAACGAGCGGGTAGAAAATACGGTCAGACGCGTGCTTTCCGCCATCAATGCCTACTATAAGCAAAATCGCCGTAAAAACTCGGAGAAAACAATGATTAAAGAACTTTTGTTTGCCAGCCACAATGCCGGTAAAATTACTGAAATCAAAGAGATGTTGGCCCCATTTGGCATCAATGTAAAATCGGCTCAAGATATGGATTTACCCGATGTGGAAGAAACCGGTAAAACCTTTGCCGAAAATTCACTTCTTAAATCGCAAACCATTGCTAAAGCTACAGGTATTCCTTGTATTGCCGACGATTCAGGTTTGTGCGTTGATGCTTTGAACGGCGCTCCCGGTGTATATTCCGCGCGCTATGCTCCCGACCGTGATTTTGAAAAAGGTATGGATAAATTACTTGCCGAGATGGCACAAAGCGCAAATAAAAGTCGTGCCGCCCATTTCAGTTGTGTGGTATCGCTTGCCTATCCGAACGGAAGATATGAGCTGTTTGAGGGGCGTGTTGACGGGCATATTGCCGAGCAAAAAATGCACGGTAATGAAGGCTTCGGTTATGACCCGTTATTTGTTCCCGAAGGGTATGATTGCAGCTTTGCACAAATGAGCCATGAAGCCAAAAACAGTATGTCGCACCGCGGACGTGCCATGCAAAAATTTGTGGCATATTTGCAAAAATTACAGGGTTAAATATGAATTTGCGCAAAATATATAATGTCCGAGCCGCCGATTCGTTTGTTGATGTTTTGGCTCGACATTTTTTGCGGGAATATTCTGCGAGCAATGCCGATGAACTGTCGCAAGTTCTATTTTTGCTACCGAACAGGCGCGCGTGTCGAGAACTGGCTGATGCTTTTGTGCGGGCTAACGGTATGGTACCGACCATTTTGCCGCAGATGATGCCGATAGCAGATGTTGAAGAAGATGAAATTTTACTTACCGCTAACGGTGATTTAGCTCGCCGATTACCGCCGGTAGTAGGCTCGCAAGAAAGATTGCTTTACCTCACTAAGCAAATTTTGCAACATGATGAAAATTTAGGCGTAAAAAATATTTCTCCGGCTCAGGCTTATGAATTAGCGCAAAATTTGGCTCAGCTTTTAGATTCGACCTACCAACATAATTTAAGTTTGGATAAGCTTGATGCTCTGCTTGAAGATTCGCTTTCTTATGCCGAACATTGGCAACGAACCTTAAAGTTGCTTACCGTTATTCGCGAGATTTGGCCTGAAACTCTAAAAAAACAAAATAAAGTTGATGCACTGGTCAGACGCAATTTGCTTTTAAGTGCCGAACTTGATTATTGGCGCTCAACCCAAACCAACCAACGCATTGTGGTTGCCGGCACTACCGCGGCTTTTCCGCTTTTGAAAGAATTGGTGCAAACGGTGGCAGATTTACCTAACGGCGAAGTTTGGTTATATGGTCTTGATACATATTTAACTGATGCCGACTGGCAACAGATAAATATTACTCATCCGCAATACGAATTAAAAGAATTGCTTGATTTTTTGCATGTATCACGAGAACAAGTGCAAAATATAAGTGCTGCAACATCGCGTGAAAATTTTGTGGCGGAATGTATGCGTCCGGCATCGAGCACTGATGCCTGGCGCAACTTAAAACAAAATACTGATTTATTGTCGGCTTTATCAAATATAAAAATAGTATCGGCTGAAGATATGCGCCAAGAAGCTACTGCTATTGCACTGATTATCCGTCATACATTGGAACAGCCGGAAAAAACTGCGGCTCTGATTACGCCTGATCGCAATCTGGCACGGCGAGTAGTTTCGGAACTTAAGCGCTGGAATATAGTTGCCGACGATTCGGCCGGTCAACCCTTAAGCCTCACTCCCATCGGCATATATTTACGCTTGATTGTTGAAGTGCTGGAAAACGGCTTTTCCGAAAAGAGTATATTAACTTTACTCAAGCATCCGTTCACGGCATGCGGTATGGAAAAGTTGCATTGTAATAAGCTGATGCGCCGCATAGAACTTTATTGGCGCAAAAGTCGCAAAATGTCTGAAGGATTAGGAGAAGATGATAAAAAATTACTTGAAGAATTGCATCTTCGTATGCAACCGCTCACTGAACTGTATGCTAAAAACAAAGTCGGTCTGCAAGATTTGTTAGCGGCGCATATCACGGTGGCGGAGAGTCTTGCCGATACTGATGAAAAAAGCGGCGATAAAATTATCTGGCGCAAGGATGACGGGCGTATGGCCGCCGATTTTTTGAACGAACAACTGATCAATGGTAGTATTTTAACTTCGATATCTCCGCGCGAATACGGCAATTTGCTGACTAAAATGTTGCAAATGCAAAATGTTCGCGTCCAATACGGGATGCACCCGAGAGTTAAAATTTTAGGTCCGATAGAAGCACGCTTAACCCAATTTGATGTAACAATTATCGGTGAAGCTAATGAGGGATTTTGGCCGCAACAACCGTCGACCGATATGTGGATGTCGCGGCAGATGCGGGTAAATTTCGGCTTGCCGGAAGTCGAGCGCTCGGTAGGGGTCGGTGCCGCCGATTTTGCCCATTTGTTGAATGCGCCGCAGGTTTATATTACCCGTGCCGAACGTTTGGACGGCACTCCTACTACCAAATCGCGTTGGTTATTGCGTTTGGAAACGGTAATGGTTGCCCTGTTGGGTAAAGAAGAAAAAAAATACGATTATTACGATAAAAAATATGCCGCTTTGGCAAGGTTTGCCGAGCGCGCCGAAGAAATAAAAACAATAACACCACCAATGCCATGTCCGCCTTTGGATATGCGTCCACTCAAACTTTCGGCGTCAAATATCAATTACTTATTGCGTGATCCATATACTATTTTTGCCAAATATATTCTGCAACTTTATCCGTTAGATGAATTAGACCGCAAGTTTGAAAGCCGAGATTATGGCAATATGGTGCATAAAACCATAGAATTGTTTAACAACCTTTATGGCGCAGAAATGCCGCTAAATGCCAAAGAAGAATTATTACGCCTTGGTGCCGAGCAATTTGATAAGGCGAAAGTGCCGACGGAAATTCGTGTTTTTTGGTGGCCGAAGTTTGAACAAGCAGTCGATTGGCTGTTAAAAACCGAAGAACAATACCGTGTAGGTATCAAGGAAATCTTGAGCGAAGTTGAAGGAAAAATTCAATTACCATTGTCTGATGGTCGTAATTTCATCATTAGCGGTAAAGCCGACCGCATAGATATAACCGATAGCGGAGCAATCAATATTATAGACTATAAAACCGGTTCATCGGGGTATCCTAAATCGCTACAAACCTTTAAGGTCGGCTATGAGCCGCAACTTCCGGTTGAGGCCTTGATAGCCCTAAACGGTGGGTATGAAAAAGTTACTTTACCGGTGCATATTGGGGCAATGCACTACTGGAGATTAGGTAAAGAAACTATGAGCTTAAACGAAGCTGATAGTGCTAAAACCATTGAACTGACATTAAGTAATATCAAACAGCGCTTGCAAGAATTTTACGAACAAAATCCTCCGGCTTCTTATGTATATAAGCCGGATCCGGCAAGCGCTCCGAAGTATTCTGATTATGAACATTTGTCGCGCTATTTGGAATGGTCGGTTAAAGATGAAGGAGAGGCATAAAATGATAAATGCTGATTATGAAAATGAGCGTAAACAGCGTTTGCAAGAAGCCGCTCGCCAACAACGCGAAGCAGCAAATCCGCATCTTTCCGTCTGGGTGAGTGCTTCGGCCGGTACCGGTAAAACTCGAGTTCTCTCGGATAGGGTGCTGCGGATGTTACTGCAAAAAGTAGATGCCGGAAAAATCCTTTGTTTAACTTATACCAAAGCTGCCGCAGCCGAAATGAAAAGCCGTATATTCGAGCGTTTAAGCGAATGGGCAATAATGAGTGATGCTGATCTGGAAAAAAGTTTGCATAATCTATTGGGAAGTGAGATTAAAAACAATCAAGATTTGGAAACAAATAAAAAGACCGCGCGCACTTGTTTTGCGGAACTATTGGATACTCCGGGTGGTATTAAAATCCAGACCATCCACAGTTTTTGCCAAGAAATTTTGAAACGCTTCCCTTTAGAAGCGGAAATATTGCCTTATTTTAACATTATGGAAGACCGTGAAGCGGAAGAAATAATCCATACTTTGCAAAATAAAATGCAATACGAGGCCGAAATGGCACCGGATACTCCTATCAGTCAGGCTTTGCAATATTTGAATGCCCGCCTTGATGAAAGAACTTTTCCTTTGGTGATGAAGTCTATTGCCGAAAAGCGCACGGAAATTGCCGATTTGCTGAATCGTTATCAAAATTCTTTATCTTTGGCAACTACCATTCAACAGCGTCTACATATATCTGCCGATGATACGCCGGAAAGCCTGATTTATGCTTTTATGGCAAACATTGATTGCGATATTATCAAACGCTATTTGCCGCAATGGAAAGCCGGTAAGAATAAGAGTGATAAAACAAATGCAACGGCTATGGAAAATATGTTGCAAAAAAAATTCCCGCCACAATACTTTGATGAGTATTGCCAAATTTTTACTTCTCGCAGCGTGGCAAATGCCGATTTACAAAAATCCGAACCTGAGTTTGGTGCTTGGATAGATGCTGAAAAAAAACGCGTTACCGAGTGTATGCAACAAATACTAAGACAAAAATTATATGCCGCTACCATAAATGTTTTGATTGTGGCCGGCGAATTTATCCGTCGCTACGAAGATTATAAATATGCCACCGGCAAAATGGACTATACCGATTTGGTTTTAATTACTCGCCAATTATTGCAACATTCGGCAATGGCCGACTGGGTGCTGTTTAAGCTCGACGGCGGAATAGACCATATTTTGATAGACGAGGCGCAAGACACTTCTCCGGTTCAATGGGATATTATTCAGGCTCTGTGTGCCGAATTTTGGTCCGGTGAGGGGCTAAAACAAAATTCTACCGTTTTTGTTGTAGGCGATCGCAAACAATCTATTTTCAGCTTTCAAGGTGCCGATCCCAAACGCTATGATGCTATGTCGCAAGATACCCAAAGTGCGGAAAGCCATTTTCATAAAGTGGATTTGGAAGTATCTTTCCGCTCGGTGCCGGCGGTTTTAGATGTGGTAAATCGCATTTTTGCCGCGCCTGATATGACAGCTGGTGTGGTAAGCCGAGGGGAAAATGTGAACCACATTGCTTACCGCGCCGGCGAATTTGGCTCCGTGCAAATATGGCCGTTTTTGGTTAAACCCAAAAGCGAAATTCCGGAAGATAAAGAAAAATTACCATTATTGCAACTGCAAGGGACTGCCACGCTTAAAAAGCAGATGGCAGAGAGTATTGTTGCCGAAATAAAGCGCTTGATGAGCGAGAGTTCGAAAACACCTCAACCTCTGCACTATAGTGATTTTATGGTTTTGGTGCAACGACGTAGCTCTATTGTAAATGAATTTATCCGTAGTTGTAAAAGTCAGGGCATTCCGATAACCGGTGCCGATAAATTGGTCTTAAGCAAAGAAATTGCGGTGCAAGATTTGCTTTCACTCGGCAAATTTTTACTGTTACCGGAAGATGATTTGTCGCTGGCAGAAGTGCTGAAATCTCCTTTATGTGATTTTAATGATGATGATCTAACCACGTTGTGTTACAACCGCGCTCTGGATTCTTTGTGGCAGAAACTGCTTAAAAACGCTACTGCAAACGAAAAATATCAAAACGCTTGCACAATGTTGCAAAATTTGTTGCATAAAGTCGATTATGTGCGTCCCTACGAGCTGTATAATGAGGTTATGACCATCTTAAACGGCCGATATCTGATGACCGAGCGCATGGGAGTGGAAGTGGAAGATGCTTTGGACGAATTTATGAGTCTCACGCTCTCTTTCGAAAAAGAAAATATCCCAACTTTGCAAGGTTTTGTTGATTGGATGTTGCAGTCCGATGTGGAAATAAAGCGCGAAGTTGATCGCGCCGATGTCGATGCCGTGCGCCTAATGACAGTTCATCACTCCAAAGGTTTGCAAGCGCCGATAGTTTTTCTTGCTGATGCCGGTCTTGTAAAAAGCATCACTCAAGGACAGCGTTTGCTTCTTGATGAGAATGCGGTATTTTATCCGCTAAATAAGGACTATTACGATTCTAATTGCGAACAGATATTAAATCATGAAAAAGAGTTAGCCTTAAACGAGAGTAAACGTTTGCTTTATGTGGCGCTTACCCGTGCGGAAGACCGGCTTTATGTCTGCGGTTTTCAGAGTGGTAATGGGCAAAATATACCTGAAGATTCGTGGTATAATATGTGCCGCTCACATCTGCCGAAAGATTTTGGTAAGACAGACGAAGATAGCGGAATTTGGGAATATAGCACACCGGAATATGTCGCTAAAAAAGCGAAAAATAACAAAAGGTTACAACTTTCGCGTCAACCTTCGGAAGACTGGATTACGGAGTCGGTGGCGGAAGTTGAAACATTGGCAAAGCCATATACTCCGTCAAAAATGCTCGATGAAGATGAACTGGATTCGGTATCGCCTTTGGCCGAAACCGGTAATTATTATCGCCGCGGCACCATTATCCATAAGCTGCTGCAATTTTTGCCGCAAACGAGTGGTGATAAGGCCGTTGTGGCGGCGGAATTTTTGGCGCATCATGCACCGGATATGACTATTTCCCAACATAAGCAAATCATAAACGAGGTCCTTAATCTGCTGAATATTTCCGAATATGCCGATATTTTTGGTGCTTCATCGCGTGCCGAAGTGCCGGTAATGGGAGTAGTGGACGGTAAAATTATTTCAGCTCAGCTAGACAGACTTGTTATTTTGCCGAACAAAGTAATAATTGTCGATTTCAAAACCAATCGTCCGGCCGCACCAACACTTGAAACCACACCATCGGCCTACATTAAACAACTGACGGCTTATGTTGAACTGGTGCGCCATATTTATCCAAATCTACCGGTAGAAGCATACATTTTATGGACCAATGTTCCCCGTCTGATGCGAGTAGTGTAAAAATCTGTTGTATTTTTTTCATATAACCTTTAATATGGCAAAAAACGCGCATATATATATAAACGCACACATATAACCAAATTTATTAAGGAGAAAGAAATGACGCAACCGTTAACAGATAGCCAATTTTCAGAAAATGTATTAAATTCCAAAGGTCTTGTATTGGTCGATTTTTGGGCGGAATGGTGTGGGCCGTGCCGCCAGTTGGGACCAATTTTAGAGTCGATAGACGGCCAGTTAAGCGACGTAACCATCTATAAGATGAATGTTGATGATTCGCCGCAAGTTGCGAGCCAATTCGGTATTCGCAGCATTCCGACCATGTTTTTGTTCAAAGATGGCAAGCAGGTAGATATGAAAGTCGGCTTAAATACCGAATCATCAATTATCTCATGGATTGAATCACATAAGTAGGAATTTATCTGTCAACGCTCGAATGAGTGTAGCCCTTTCCCTTGTCATCCTCAAATAAGAGGAGCGAATGAGGGGATCTCAGACAACGGCTAATGAATTTGCAGAGTAAGCAAGAATTTCTTAACTTTGTTGCTACTTCCCGTTTTGTAGATTCAGATTCCCTCGCTATCGCTCGAGAATGACAGTAAGAGAACGAAAATGACTTAATTTTTCACCCTCAAAACACGCCCTGAAAGGCGTGTTTTGGCGTTTTTTCTCAATAACCTTTTCTTTACTTTTTACTGCTAAAATTCCCCTCGTAAGAGCACTTTTGTAATTGTGAATTTTTTGTTACACATTAGTTTATTTTGTAAAATCAATGTGTTACACTAAACTGAAAAAACTGGAGTTTTTGCAAAAATTGCGCTATTATGAAAGTGTAAAGAGAAAACTAACTTTTTTAGGAGAACTGAAATGAAATTTTTGAAGAATAATATTTGGACTCTAACAGCATTACTGTTTTTGTTTTGTGTAGTCGCTGTAGATCCGGCATCGGCTGATTCCGTTTTTACGCAAGCTAAGAGCAAATTGTCTGATTTGTTTAAAAACGCTAAGACCGTTTTGTTCGTAATCGGCGGTTTTGGTTTGATTGCCTTGGCTTTCCAAGCTATTTTCGGTAAGGTAAAATGGCCGTGGTTTGCAGCTTTAGCATTTGGTTTGGCTGTTGTTGCAGCTGCCGGTTCTATCGTTAACTACGCAACAGACGACTCTAAGGTTAATTCCAGTGCTGACTATGGTGATAGTTTGTTAGGTGCTAGCGATAGTCAAAATTAATAAACTTTTCAGTTCCTTTAGGGAACGGAGGGCGGAACTCTTCGCTCCTCCGTCCCCCTTTGGAACAGGAGTATACCATTGTGAATATGCTTTGATGATAATAGCAATAAAAATCATTAAAACATATTCACAATGGGCAGGATAAACAATAGGTAAGGAAGAATTTGTAACAAAGGAGACTTATGATGAAAAAATATTTAACAATAATGTTAGCTGCCCTAATGCTCTGTGCAATGAGTTTTACCGTTGCAGGCAAAGCATGGGCTGCAGATAGTAGCAATCCATTTGGGGCATCATTATCAGCGTCGACAGTGGCAGATCCGTCTAAAAAATATGGTGGTAGCAGAGGGACTACAGATCCGCAAACAAGCATTAACAGCAATGCAAATAAAGAACAAACAAAAGATAGTACTTCCGGTGGGCATACACTAAATTGGAACATTGGCTATGATAAAGATGGTGGTAAAACCTTTGTCGAAAAGTTGTTGAGTGGCTCAGGTATTGGAGGAAACAGTGGAAAGAATCACAGTAATGCAGGAGCATATACTGCTAATGCTGGCACTTTGATTACTCAATCAAATGGTGGTGCAGCTAATGTCGGCACTGTTGGCGGTGGCGGCTACGGTGGTGGAATAGCAATGCCTAATTTGAGCTTTGGTGGAGGCTCGGGTATTTTCAGCACCGCTATCAATAAAATGCTAAACCTGTTTGGCAATGTGAAATTATTGCTATATGTGATTGCCGCTTTCGGCTTAGTAGGATTTGCCTTTATGGCAATCTTTGGCAAAGTTCGTTGGGGCTGGGTATGCGCCTTAGCATTCGGCTTGGCAGCAGTTGCGGCAGCCGGTCAGATTATTGACTACGTATCGCAAAGCGGTATGGGTTCGACAATGGGTGATACGCTTGGCGCAAATGCGGCCGACTTCTAAGCAATCAGTTAGCTGAACAGTTATAATTAAACATCGTAAATATGCTTTGATGAATAGGGTAAAGTTTTTATGAAAACAATGTATGTGTATATGATGACTAATGAAAAGTATGGAACATTATATATTGGTGTTACATCTGATTTGGTTAAACGTGTATGGTAACATAAAAACAAAATTTATAAAGGTTTTACATCACGATATAATTTGGACAAGTTAGTCTATTACGAAGTATTTATAGATGAGGAAAATGCTATTTTGCGCGAGAAGCGAATGAAGCGTTTTAAAAGAATGCAAAAAATAGAACTAATTGAAAAAATGAATCCTACTTGGGAAGATTTATATAAGTCGATTATATAGTAGTGTCATTCTCTAGCGTCCTTTCCCTGTCATTCTCGAGCGTAGCGAGGGAATCTCAGGACATAGAACGTGAAGTAGAAGTTTAAATAAGAAATTCTTGTTTATACTGCAAATACACTACTCGTTGCCGGAGATCCCCTCATTCGCTTCGCTCATTCGAGGATGACAGCGAAAAGAACTAGGCTCGCTCGAGAATGACATAGAATCATCAAAGCATATTCGCTAAAAATTATAGGGAGGAAAAAATGTTGTGTATTAAAATAAAGAATTTTATCAGTAGTAACAAGTGGACAATCGGGCTTGTGTTGTCTTTATTTTTATATGCAACCGATGCTTTTGCGGTTTTTGAAGCACTGCAAGGTGCCGGAAATACTATTTTTCAAGGTTTAAAGACTATTATTTACCCTGCCGCTACCATCGGTATTGCTTGCGTTTGTATTGCAGGGATGTTTGGTAGTTTTAACTGGAAGTGGTTGATTGCCATTCTTATCGGTATATTCGTCATTTCGTATGCGACAGAAACGGCAAGCCTTGCTGGTGCAGATTTAGCCGGTGCCGACTAATAGTTAAAGGAGATCTATGATGAAAAGATGTTTGACTTTAATACTAGCTTCTTTAATGTTTTGCACGGTGAGTTTTGTACTTACCGACAGTGCTTGGGCGCAAGGTACTGATCCGACCAAATTAGTTAAGGACCCGACAATTCAAGTGCCAGATTCTTTGAGTGTGGCAAATCAGGCAAAAACGTTGGGAAATATTCCGGTTAAAACAACCGAAACAACAACATCCGGCTCTTCCACCAGCGGTAATGTAGAATTTACCGGCTCTACCAGTTTAAGTAGCGATTATGGAACTGAAAGTTGTGGCGGGGGGAATATCTTCCAACAACTTGCCTGCCGTGCCGGTTTAATTGGTAGCGGTTTGAAAACTGTTGGTTATATGATTGCCGGTTTTGGTTTGATAGTGTTTTCATTTATGGCGATTTTCGGCAAGGTTAAATGGCCTGTATTTGCTACCATTATGTTTTGTTGTTTTTTACTTTCGGCTACGATATTTGTTGTAAATATGATGACGAAAGAGGGTGATGCCAGTTGGATTGGCGGTGTTAAAGCAGGCAGTATAAGTGCCAGTTCTACGGCTCAACCAAAGGGCAACATTGATGCTAACGAGGTTTCTCAGCAAAATTCTTAAAAAGGACAAACTGCTAAAATGAATATTATTATAAAAAATACAAAGAAGAAAAAACAACATCGCATCACATTTGAAACGGGGTTCAATATGATGAATGCATATCGCAACAGCAAAGGGCAATATAATCTTTTGCAATTTGTGAAGTTTTTGTTTTTGCTTTTTTTCTCATTTTTCATAACTTTTCCTTCTTATGCTTATTTGGAAGAAACAGATGACGGCAGTACCAAGCTTTCTGCCGGCGAGCAAAATACCAATATGTATCGTATGACATCTAAAGGTAAGATAGCCTTAAAAAAACTCAAGCAAATTGATGAGATAATGGCAAGAGGTTATGCTGCGGGGGATGGGAGCGCTAAAAATGTGCAAGAAGTGACTCAGATTGTAGATGAACAAAATGACGCCACAGTGCGTGCCGCTGCCGAACAGGCGCGCCAAACCGCTAATCTTTTGCAAAATAAATCAGCATTGCAGCAAAAGAATAACAGGCAAGCCGTGCAAATGATTATCAGCGTTTCTTCTTTGCAATCGCGTGATTCTGAAATGGCGGCAGATTTGTTGCAAACTCTTTCGCGGAGGAAACCATGAGAGAAGAAATATTAAAAGCGGTAGCTCAACCGCCTAAATTTTTGTTTGCCCCGTTTGTGCCGGCATTGGTAAATTTAGGAATTCAGTTTCCGATGCTGTTTATCGGTATCGGTGTGGCTGATATGAACCCGTTGTTTTTTGTAACCAGTATTTTAATTTCGCATGCCATAATAACGGCCTATGGTGTAAAAGAGCCGCACATGTCAACTATGTTGCAGGCGTATGGGCAGACACATAAAAGCAGTAAAAATTTGTATTCGGTAAAAGGGAGTAAATTTGCACCATGAATGAGTATGATTTTGCAAGTATCTTTATAGAAGGTTTAAGTAATATGGAGATTGCAGTGGCTGTAATCGGTATTTTGTCTGCTGCCTCCTTTGCGGTTTTACTCTCTACAAAGTTTGGTAACTGGATTTTACCGCAACCGCGAGAATCTCGTGTTTCTGACTTTTTGCCGTTTATGAAACTGATGAGTGACGGAGTTACAATTTTATGCAGTAATAATTCTTATGCTCGTGTTTTCAGACTTGATGGTGTGGATTTGGCATCGGCAACACCGGAAAAAGTTTTTTCCATGATGATGGCGCGTAAATCTTGGATAGACGATATGGCAAATATGCAGGTTGTATGCCGGGTGATTACTACTCGAGACAGGGTAGAACTGGAAAGCGAAC
The DNA here is from genome assembly GCA_902763155.1 of uncultured Pseudomonadota bacterium. Lineage (GTDB taxonomy): Bacteria > Pseudomonadota > Alphaproteobacteria > RF32 > CAG-239 > RUG410. Next base: position 39,434 of record CACWQS010000006.1, read on the forward strand.
GCCGTGAATTTAATAATCCGCTACTGGAAACCATATCGGAAATTTGGTTTCGTAATATGAATAGAATTTATAGCAACAAACACTATGTTGTGCTTTCGGTAATTGATCGAAAAGATGCTCTTAAAGACCTGAATTATGCATCGCAAAGCCTTATTTCTACGTTAGGCGATTACGGTGTCAGTCCGATGTATGAAACAGATACCAGTGCGGCTACCGACAGCCCGTTTTATTTGTTTGCTCATTTATGCAGTCCGGTAAGTAAACCTCAGCCTAAAGTGCGCAATACCGAAGGTGCTCGTTTATGTGAAATGCTGACCGCCGACCATATTCATTTTACGCAAGAAGAAGGAATTATTAAATTTTTCTCAGGAGATCATGAACTTTACGAAGCAGCAATCGGTATCAGAGTTAGCGGCGAGGCAATGGATGAAAGTATGATTTATTCATTGAACGCGATTGATTGCGAACTTGTTATTTTGCACAATATCCGTCCTATATTTCGTGCGCAAGCCCGTTTGCTATTGGCGCAACAACAGCGTATGGCTATGGTAACCAGTTTTTCCAGCAATGTAACCCAACAGTATTCTGAGGCTTTGGCTGCTATTGATGATAGCGACAGCGACTACCAGTCTTTGTGCGAATATGCTATGACGATTATCTTAAAGGGGCGTTCAAAAGAAGAGATTGATTTCGGAGAATCTGAAGTTCAGCGTATTTGCCGTTCTTTCGGGGTTACTCCGGTTCGCGAAGGCTGGGTTACTCAGGCAGTGTTCTTTACCCAATTTCCGACTTATGATACATACCCGAGAACTTATCGCTATTTATCGCGCGTAATAGCCATGGGTATTACCATGGATCACCCGTCTGAAGGCTTTGATAAGAGCGACTGGGGGCCGGGAGCAATCACGGTCTTCCGCACTATGTCCGGTTCGGCTTATCGTTTCCAATTCCACGTATCCAGCGAAGATTCGGCGGTGGCTCACTGTTGTATTATCGGACCGACCGGTCAAGGTAAAACAACTTTGCTGACGTTTTTGGCGGGACAAGCTATGCGGCATCCTGATTTACGAGTATTCTTCTTCGATCGTTATCTTGGTGCGCAAATCTTTACCCGTGCCATTCATGGTGCTTATGTCGGTTTTGATGGAGATGATAAAACCGTATCGCTTAATCCGTTTGATTGCGCCAATACACCAAACAACCGCAACTTTTTGCGTCAATGGATGAAGAGTATTGCCATGGTTGACAATGATGCTTTGGCCGACCGTGAAGTGGCACGTGCTGTTACTACGGCGTTTGATTATCTGCGACCGGAAGAAAGACTTTTGAAAAACCTGCATAAAAGCTGTTTTTCCCCAACCGGTAAAATGCGTCGCGAGTTATTCCGCTGGATTAACCCGGACCAATATGGGCGTATTTTTAATGGCGTGAACGATAGTTTGGACTTGAAAAGTCGTCGTTTTATGGCATTTGACTTTACTCATATTTTTGACGACGATACTTTGGCTCCGGCTGTTATCAGCTACATTATGCATCGTATCCAAACCGAAACCGGCGAAACCGGTGTTCCGTCATTGATTATGATTGATGAAACGGCACCAATGCTTAAGCACCCGATGTTCCGTGATTCGTTTATTATAGGTTTGCAAGAAGGACGTAAGAAACGTCAGGCATATCTGTGCGCTTTCCAACAACCGAATATTGTGGATAAACTAGGAGTAGGAGAGGTTATTCGCGGCCAATGTCAAACCATTATTTTCTTCCGTAACCCGCAAGCGCAAATGGAAGATTATGCTACATGGAATTTAAACAAGAGCGAAATGGACTTTATTTTCGGTAAAACATATCGTGATTATCCGTATGCTATCTTGCTTTCGCGCCCTGCCACCGGCGAATCGGTTATTTTGGACGTGGACTTGAGCGGTTTGGGACGTTATTTACGCATTTACAACTCCGGTCGTAAAAATGTTTTATTAGTTCAGCAATTAATAGAAGAATACGGCGAAGATGGTTTTGTTACAAAATATTTAAATATTGCCTAGGTTTTCTGAAAAGTATTTTCTTTTGCAAAAAGCCGTGTTAGACTAAAATAAGAGCGAATATGAACGGAGGTCGTTATCATGAAGAGATTATATAAACGCCTAAAAGAAACAGGTTTGATAATTGTAGCGGTAATAACTTTCGGATTGCATAATGCATCTGCCCTTGTCCCTCTACCGGTATTTGATGGGCCGGATTTAGCTCAGAAAGCCTTACAGACTCTGCAAGAGACAGCGATGTCAGAACTGGAATCACAAGGTAATCAAATACTATCTAAAAAACTCACCGACTTAGGTTTTGGTGAAATGGCCGGAGAAGTTTTTGGTCCGGTTTTGGGACCAATGCTTGAAAATAATCCGTATATGCAGCAATTACAAAGTAGTTTAGGCAGTCTTGAAGACATGGCTAAAGACACAGCAAAATCAGCCGGAAAATGCGCACTGGATGCTAAGAAAGCACGTATGGAAGCCATAAAAAAATACAAAAAAGAATGTAAAGAAAATAATAAGGAAGATGAGGTCGAAGAAAAAAAATGTATTGAAGACGCCAAAGACAGAGTGAAAAAAATCGAAAAAGATGCTTTAGCCATTTGCAAAGCCGAACTTAATAAAAAGACAGCCGAAATTTCTGCGGCGGCTAAGCAACAGGCCAAAGACATGGGTGACTCTATGAAAAAAGACTATGAGAACACCAAGACAAAAGTCAATTCTGCAACCGATAAAGTCAAAAACACTTTTAATTGGAAAAAGAAAGATAAAGACAAAGAAGGTACACAAGGCGAGGAATAGCAGATGAAACAGTTGAAAAATATATTTAAACTAGGAACTGTCCTATTGCTGACTGTGGTAATAGGCCACAATGCTTCTGCCGCCTCTTCCGAATCTGCCTCTGCCGATTATAACGGCACATATATGGGACGTTACGTTATATCTAAATATCTGGCCAATTTTTGCGAAATACCTGATGATGTTATTGTCGGTAAAATTGATGTATTAAAAAACTGTATGGATAAGTTGGCGGCCAAAATGCGTAGCCAAAGCGCCCAAATTGCCGAAGAAGGTAAAAAAGATTGGGGATTTGCATTGGCAGACACTTGGAATATGGCTCTTACTCAAGCCGGAGCGGTGCGCGATAACAAAAAAAATTATGAAGATGATTATAATTCTCTCTGGCAAAGCACAGAAAAAACAGGAGATCAACATGCTGACCAGGCAGCCATGGCCAATGCAACCGAAAAGCAAATGTCACCGTTCTTATCTCTCTTGGCAATGCATGCAGAAAAGTTAAAAGCAGAAGCGCTCGGCAATTTACCAAATGTCGATCCTGATATCTTATATGTAACTCCCGCTTCGGGACAAAAGGAAAATGTCGATTACAATGGTGCAAAGGAAGATATTCAGGTTGTGCCGAATGCACTCGCCATATATTGTGAACTAAACGGAGAAGATTTTACAGATGTTGAGAAAAAAGATTTGGTAAAAAAGTGTTTAGATACTTTGCTCGCCAAAATGAACGATAAATCTTCCGAAGAAAGTAAACAAGCTAATGATGATTATTCGGTTATAATGGCTGAACAAGCACAAACCCTGATGATGCAGGCCGTTAACAAAAGTGCCGGTAATGTAGAATATGACAAAGCCCGTAAGGCACAGGCAACGGCAAATTCACAAACCCAGACTGATTTTGAAACCACAACATCACACGCTTTTGTCAGCACATTGCAATTACAAGGCATTAACGATTTTCGCACTTTCTTTGCTTCAGGAATGAAATTTACGGCACTTAAAAATTTAGCCGATGTAGATGCCGCTGCAGTTATCGAAAATATGGAAAACGATGTTAACAAAGATGTTAAAGTTGAAGATTTTGACGCTCAAAATCAGGTTGAAGAGGTTAAGGTAACAGTCGATCCGGGAGAAGTAGAAGAAGTAGATCCGGAAACAGCAGATGAAGATAAGGCTGAAATCGGTTATGATGACGGTGGAAGTACTTCATCAGGAGATGAACCTTCCGTAAGTGATATGATTGATAATAACTCGGAGCAATAATGGGGAGTGAAAATATGAAAAATGTAGCATACCTCATATTCAGTTTAAGTCTGGCTCTTTTCCCGTGTTTAGCCTCTGCTAAAACGGCACCGATTACCGTTGTTACCAACTCCGTTGAAGAGGCTCAGAAAGAAATTGAAAAGTTTAATGATAATATGGAAGTTGTTACCGATGTGCAAATGATGGTTAATTCTGCACGTGATGAACTTAATAACCTCAAAGAAGAAGCCATGAAGAAGGCATCAGCCTATGCGTTGGAAAAAGCCCAAAAGGCGGTGGCAAAAAACAAAACCCTTTCCGGTATTGCCGATAAAATGAAGTTTGGCGATTTTGCTACTGCAGCTGCTCGCGATGCTTATAAGGATAAGTATGTTTTCAAATCTGATGTTAAAAATGATGTTGAAGCCCAAGTAAAGTATGACGAAAACATCAACGAGGTTCTCATTAACAATATCAGTGCCATGTATGCGCAGTCCTTAGCTAAAAGATATGCATTACAAAAAGAAGGGAAAGAATTACTGGAAGAAGAGAAAAAGCAGATTAATGACGAAACGAGTATGATTAATGAGGTTAAAAATGTTAAAATGCGCGCCAATAAGCGTTGGATAAACATCTTAATTTCAATGGCCGGACACCAAAATAACGAGGCAACGATTCAGATGCAGGCTCTAAAGCAAATAGAAGACAAGGAAGAGCAGTCAGGCTCGGAAGATGAGGCAAAGTGAGGAGAAAGATAATGAATAAGTTGTTCAAAAATTTGCTGTTATCTCTGTTGCCGATGCTTATGGTTACATATCCTGCGTTGGCTCTGAACGAGCTCGATGTTCCGGAGCTGGGATCGGCTGCCGTTTATGAAATTGAACAATTATTAAAAGAAAATAATATTTCTTTTGGCAGTAATTTACATGAAGCCGATGAAAAACAGCAACAAAGCGATGGTAATGAAGGAAAACATTTGTTCTGGGATAAGGTTAAAAAGACAGCGATGAAATCGGCGGAAAATGCCGGTAAAGCCGCTTTGGAACAAGCAAAATCAGGCAATTTCAATCTTCAAGATATGGCAGGCAGTATTGCAGAGGGAGCCATGCCGGATATTTCTCAATTCAGCCCTTCGGATTTACTGAATTTGGTTAAGAAGAAAAAGGGCGCCAAAAAAGATTTGGAAGAAGCCAAAGAAGAGCTGAAATCTATAGAAGATGCCGAATTGCAAGAGCGAAATGATAAGATTAAAGCTATTCGCTCGGAATTGTTAGAGTGCGAAACTGCACTTGCCGCCTTGCCGCCGGAAAGTCCGACTCGAATTACTCTAGAACCAAGAGCGGTGCAACTGCGTATGGAACTGGAAGATTTGGAAGCCAACGAAGATTCTACCGTTGAAGAAACAAATACTGAAGGCAATAATCAGACAGCGACAGATTTATCTGTCGGAGAAGGACAGACCCCTGAGCCTAAAAAAGAATCTACCATGGAAAAATTAAAAAAGAAAAAGAATGCCATTGCCAAAAAATATGAAAAAGCCAAAGCAAAAGCTATGGAAAAAATAGCGAAAGCTCAGGAAGAATACGAGAACTTTACCAAAGTCTTAGATACTTCTGCCAAATTTCAGGAAATGCAGAAAAAAACCGATGAGTATATGAACAAAATTTTTGGCGAACAGGAGGAAGAGGAAGTTGAAGACATTTATGCTCAAGTTATTACCGATTTTTTCTTAGATGAAGACGAGATTGTGAACTCTGAAAATATTACCCGTGTTGCCAAAAAACGCAAGCAAGCATACTATTATGCACTACAAGATTTATTTGTTACAGCCACACAAGGCGACGGCACATCTTTGCAAACCAGAGAAGAAGCCGATACAGCACGTGAAACTATGACTGAAGAAGCCGATACAAATTTCGGAGCCAAAAATATGCAGATGTCAGTCGAATTTCAGATTATCAGAAGTTCGGCACAGTTAACTAAAATGCTCTTGGCAAAATTAAAGATGGATTCTTTGCAACATATCCAAAGTTGGACCAATTTTTACAAGTTGAATGATTATTCGCAAGACTTCACATCGTTTAATTTGGATAATTATAAGTTTGATCCGAGTCTGAAAGGTAAACTTAAATCTAAGGGAAAAAGTTTGCTCAATAAATATAAGAATAAAGCTAAAAATGCTGCGAAGAGTGCTGTGCAAAAATCGCAGGGTGTCGTAGATAGCGCTGTAAAGAAGGCTGTCGGCGATGATAAATAGGAGGTGCTGAATGTTGAAAAAATATATTTATATAGCAATTTGCGCACTGTTTTGTTTTGGTTATACCAAACAAACGCAAGCACTGTTTCCCGATTTAACACCACTTGATTCAAGCCCCAGTAATATGCAGTTTGATGTTCCGGGAGCAATTGCTTCTTCAATCGAACTTGTTTCATCAGAAAATGCAATTGAAACCGTTATTGATAACGTCAAAAAAAAATTAAAGATAGATGAGTTGGAACACCATCTTAAATCTTATGCTTCGAATTTGGCCAGCAGCACTTATGCCAAAACGCTAAATAAAATTGCCGGTAAAAAAGTTGTATCGTCATCACGCCTTATTGATGAAAAAACTTCTGTAAAATTAGATGATGAAGCCGATATTCAAAAAGTGTTTGTTGAAAGATTTTTACAATATCCGAGTGCAAAAGATGATGTCAAAGCTAATTATAAGAAAATCGGCGAGCAATTTAAAATAGATACCACACTGGAAGTTTACATTGTTGCTCGTGAAACGGAAATTGAATTGAATAAAAAGTTGGAAGAACTTGATAAAATTGAAAATTGCTTGTTTGGCGGTGAGGATTGCGATGCGGCAGGACTGGATACTCCTGACTATAATTGTCAGGAATCGAAAGATTCGGAAGACCAAATGTGTTTGTGGCGCGCTAATCTTCTGATTGCCCGGATTTATGATCGTATAATGTGGTATAATGAATTTTTATTAGCGCTTGATGCCCAATATCGTGCAGCAATGGCTATTGAAGATGGAGTTAAAATTCGTGAATATAAAGATGAAAAAAATAAAACATCATCATTGCAGATATTTGAACAATACCAAACCGCACAAATATCTTATAATTGGGGGGCAGATTTTGCTGATTTGGAATGGTTTGACGGTTCCGGAGCCGAAGCTGAGGTTACTACGGAAGGTGATTTTGATATAATTGACCGCGCCGGCGGTTTCCAAGGTGCAGTTGCCGGTAAAAAAGAATCTTACGACAGCATGGTTGAAATCGAAGATGCTAATCGCTCAGTTGAAAAGGCTCTACGTGCCCATAATGTCAAAAATAAATTATCTTCATTTCGTCGCGTATATGAGTTTTATCATCAAGCACAAGACTATTTGAAAAAGGTCAATGAGCATCTAACTATGTCTGAAGAATGCGTTCACAATTACCTTAATCAATATTATCAAAACGGTATAAATGCGTGGGTTGGTCATGATTGCAGCATTTATAGCGGAGGACGAATGGCTTGTGCTTATAGCGATGGAGTAGAAGCCGGAGCCGGTCAATTTGACATTCCTTGTCCGCAAGATTCGTCAAAGATGTGCTACGTTACCGAAATAAACGATATTTCTAATCGTTCCGGTTTATCCGGTCTATTGCTTGAGCGTTATAATGAAAGCAAATCTTTGGCCGCCAGCGGAGAAATAGCAACTTATGAAACTGGAGAAGAAGCCGGAGCTGATTATGTTATTCCTCGTTCTTCATCGGGAAGTGATAAAGATGATTTACGTTCCAATACTATTCCTAACAGTGATGCTCTTGAGAGCCGTGGCGAAAAAATGAAAGATAAGAGCGATTCTAAAAGTCCGAGTATTGAAGAAGAAATGCTTGAGGAAACTCGAGCGGCGAATCGATTGAATTGGAAGATAGGAGCCGGTGTCGGACGAGACATGGTGGCAGATATTAATGGAGACGGCGTCGGGTTCGGTAACATTAAGAGCCGTTATCCGCTGTGGAATGACCAAAAAGAATTTTATGATCAATATATTAACGGTAAATATGCCAATATGCAGCAATATGTAGCCTCAATTCCAGTCAGTGATTTGGTTATTGCCGCCGCCCGTGCCGCAAATGCTTTGATTGAATACCCTAAAGATCCGTTGGTTGATTTACGCCAAAAGGAAGCCAAAGAGATTGATAAACTTGAGGAGAGCTTACCTGAAGAAAATGATAATTCTTTAGCAGAATTAGTACAGGAAGAAAAAGAAGCACTAAACAATTTGCGTCAAACTCATGTTACGGAAATGCAAAAGATACAAGATAAAATATCTGCAGCAAATACCAAAATAGAAAAACTCAATATTATACTTGATAGTTCAAATAAGAAATTCAATGAACAAAATAAGCGTTTAGATTATGCTGAAACTAACACTCCGCAAAATGAGGATAATATTCGCTATGAACAGGAAATGTATGCCGAACGCGGTGAAAAAGGAGGAGTTACTTCAGATGAAATTCCATCTCCGTATGAAGAACAGTTTAACGACAATATTGAGCAAAATAATGCTGATGCCATTGAAGCCGAAGCTATAATGGAAGAATTAAGCGGAAGCACGGCAGAACTTGAAGCACAAATTGAAAAACTTAAAGAAGATATCAAAACTTATCAAATTGAACTCAATAACGAGATTAAGCGATATGTTAAAGTTTCAAGCGATACAATCCGTACTTATCGGGATAAAGTTAATCAATCCTTGGCTGAAAAACAATCTTCCGGCGCACTATCTAAAATTATTGCCGCGGCTTCAGAAGTTGAAGCCGTAGGGGTGGCCGTAGGCACTGTTGAATGTGTGCGTCAAAAAGTTATTGAAAAAATAAAAGCGGCAGAAGAACAAATGCACCAAATGCAAGCTTCAAATGACATTTATTATCCGGAAAACAAGGATAAAATATTAGCCGTTCATCAGAAAATGATTGATGAAATAATGTCTCTGGGAGAGAGTGTTGAAGTTATCGGTTGCGGCAATATGGAAGATGAAATTTTAGCAGATATAACAATCGGTGCGATTGTTGATGCTATTATGTCTATGTGCGAGGGAGATTACTGCACTACTCCGGAATCTGATAATGGCGAAGACGCGGTATATTTCGTCAGTTTAGACGGCAAGCCGCGCGATTTTAGAGCACCGACTGCTCCTTTGGGTTTTGCTTTTCCTCCGCTCAGAGAAATTTTTTATTTTGATGAGCAAGATTATGAAAATGTCGAAAGATATTTTGAGGGAGATGAAGAACCTAGTAAAAGCCAAGATATAACCATAACCGGTGAAGGCTTTTTAAACAGCGGAGCCGAAATACCGGAAATTTGGAAATATATACTAAAAGTTCGCTCTTTCGAGGAAAAAGAATTTGATATAGAAAAATTGTTTGATCGCGGTAATCCGCAAATAGCATTGGTTCGTTCCGGTATTTTCCCTTGTAAATATAATGGAGGTTATGTAGATGCCGCACTAAAAAATAAGAATATCGGTACGATTATCAAAATAGAAACAGACGATGTTATATACGGATACAATCCGCAGGCAACCGAAGATAATGTAATTGAACAGTCATGCCGTCTGTTAGGGGTATATGAAGGACGTTTGATTGATACGGAATCAGATTATGCCGAATTAATTCCGGCTTCAGCGAATAATGTTTTGGAAAGCAGTGAATTGGGGCAGGTATTGACTTATATAGAGGACCCGATGCCGGAAATATTAAAGATATTCGGGCAAAAGCCGCAATTCAAACTATCATTTAATCAAGTGTTTTTGAGTGCTATCAAAAATGTGAGTAATCCTGATGGTATAGATGAAGATGATGCCGCCAACGAACAATATAAATATGCTATGCGCATTATGTTTGTACATAATCAATTCGGGGACTATTTGGATTTTATTGATATGAAAACACAAGCAGAAGAAATGTTAGAGCGTTACAAAGAACAAATGCAAGACATTCACCAAAAATTGCAAGATATTTTTAATGAATTTGGTGATACAATAAGCGAAGATTTTGATTTGGCTGATGAAAATGATTATTCTCTGGCTGAAGATTCTTTAGAGGGATATAAAGTTGCATTTGTGCGTCAGACAAAAGAAAAATTAGATAAAATCAGGAGCTTGCAAACTATGGATGATATTCAGGAAGCAACAGATAGATTGGAAAACAAGATAAATCTTCTTGAGCTCGATGAAGATGAAGTAACTGAGATCAGCGGTTCGGAAAGTATTGCAGAGCTTGATTTCAAAATTAAACAAACAACAGCCAATAATGGTATTGCCGATGAGTATAATAAAAAAGGTGCAGAAGAATTTGAAAAACAGATCAGAAGACTGCAAAAACCATATTGTGCGGTATATGCAAAATAATTAAAAGAGGTGTAATTTGGTGCAACTGGGACAAGGCAATAAAAAAATATATATTACCGATGCGCATAAGAGGAAAAATGCGCAGTATGAGCCGCAATACATTACAGATTCGGAATATCAGACATCTTCATCTAAAGAAGTGTATTTTCGTTGGTTATCCCGTTTGGTTACTCTATGTGCGATTTTATCATTAGGTTTCTTTTTATGTTCTACGTTGGTAATCTTTCGTTTAGCGCCGGAGATTATAGTTGAACCGCTGTTAATAACAACGCAGACCGATTCAGACAATATGGTGCGCGTAGAGCCGATTATGGAAAAGATGCAGTCGATTCATCAATTAACGGAAATGCATGTAAAACAATATGTTATACTACGTAATACAGTTATAAATGATCAAAATGAAATGAGAACACGCTGGGGTCCGGGAGGAATTGTCCACTATCTCTCAACGCCTTCAGTTTATTCGGAATTTGTAGGACGTAATGCTCTGGCGGTAAATAAGATGTTTGATAACGAATATTCAAGTGAAGTTCGTATTGATAGCGTTGCAAAGGTAAGTGAGCATAGCCCGGCATGGTATGTCAATTTTACAATATATAATTTATCGCGCACACGCGGCGGTGACGGGGCATTAGTTCTTAAAACCGTGCGTTTTCGGGCCTCGGTTACTCCTAAATTTTATCCGGAGCGCAAAGCTGTTTATGCCCGTATTGTTAATCCTTTAGGCTTTACTGTTGTCAAATACAGTCAAGACGTTATTCGCGAATAATATTTGTTTAATTTATTTTAATCTTTTTACCTTATGATAAAATCCAAAGGAGTATTCTCTGCGTCTTGCGATGAGCTTAAACGTTGGGAAAATCCTTAAGTGTAGTCGATTCTATGCTTTGACGTCGAAAAATGTAGAGAGATGAAAAATGTTTAAAAAAATTTTGATAGCGGGAACTATTTTGGCTCTTACTGCCTGCAGTTTGTTCGGTTCGTATTATGAACCGGAAACGGTCGGAATTGGTAAGGATGTGAACGAACTGAAACTTTCGCCGTGCGCATGTATGCAAATTGAGATGATAAAAAGTGTGCCGGATTGGTTCTTGGAAACAATATAGCGGAGAATTTGACCGATGGCAGATCAGTTGGGGATAGGTAATACGGAACAGCGGCTTTTGGGCGATTCTAATCAAAAACGCTCCGGATCTACTGTAAATACGCCACACCATGTTAATCGCAATGAAGACAGTTTGGTCGTAAATGCCAGTGAGAAGCGCTATCTGTGGACTGCTCGTGCATTTGCCGTGGTTACGGCAATCAGTCTGTGTTGCAATTTGATTCTGATTTTAACCATATCGAATGTTTTACCATTGTATCGTGTGGAACCTTATTTGCTAACTCTTTCTAATAAAGAGGAACAAGTATATAACATTATTCCATATACACGCTCAATGGAATCGCAAAAATCCATAACGGAAACTTTTGTGCGTCAATATGTGCTGTTGCGCACCACGTTATTATCAGATGTGGATGAAATGCAATCTCGTTGGCAAACCGGCGGAGATTTGCAAGAAATGTCATCGAACTTAGTGTATCAAGATTTCTTAAATAACACCGGTCGCAAGTTATTGCAACGTATGCGCCAAGACGGTTTGACCAGTAATGTGCGCATTTTAACGGTTAATGAAGTCGGAGAAGCATTATGGCAGGTAGAATATGTGGTGGATTATTATTTACCGTCTTCATACACTCCACGCACCATTAAATATCGGGCAAGTCTGAAGATTCAATATCAGCCTCGCCGCGTGCAATATAAAGAGCGTCTGAAAAATCCGGTCGGATTTAAAGTAATCTCATACGGCACGAAACAAATTAAAGAATGAGGATAACAAAATGAAAACAGGTTTGAAAAATTGGATATTTGTTACTCTGAGCGTTTTGCTGGCAAGTCAAGTGCAGGCAAAATTGCTGGAAGAAGACACCATGGACCAATATGCGGATCAATCGCAAGGTAATTACCAACCGATGAATTTGAACTATGCCGGTTTTAATTCTCTCGGCATGGTGCAAAGCGCATGGCAGGATCCGTTACAAAACTTAGGCGAGGGGCAAAGCAAACCTGCTTATTCAAAATATTATTGGTCGCCTGATTTGGTACTACCAATTCGTCTGCGCGAAGCCATGATGACATTGGTTAACTTTCCGGAGTGGGAGTTAATTGAAAATATTTATATCGGCGATACTAACTCATTCGATGGTCAAATTTCCGGCCCTAATACGTTGCTTTTGTATCCTCGCGCCGGAACTAATGTTGGTGTTGACAGTAATATTATCGTTTTCGGTCGTTCGGGAAACAAATATGTTTTCTATGTTAAGAGCGAAGGTGTAAATACGGAGCGCCTGACAAACTCCATTATAGATATTGATGTCGTCGATGGCGCCGGCGCATCGGGAGGTAGTCCCAGGGGCGGCTCGGGGCTATTAGGAGGTTCCGGTAGTTCGGGACATATAAACGCTAATAACTATTATGGCAAAAGTGGAAAATCTGTCGATTCGACATTTACTAAACGCTTTTTAAAAGAAGATTGGTTGAAAAGTATTCCGTTAGATCCGGCCAAATTCCGTTTTGATATCGAAACTTATGTTCCAAATCCGGATGATGTGGTTATAGCTCCTGAACGTGTATGGCGTGATGATATCTTTACTTATATCGATTTAGGGGAAAAGGCGCTCAATATGGTGCAACGTCCGATTGTGACGATGATAGTTGAACGAGTTGAAACTCCTGTCGGATTTAGAACCAAAGGACCTAATAATCGCTTGATTATTGTTGAAGGCATAGGTGATATGGTATTGCGTAACGGCAAACGTATGGTTTGCTTAAAATTGCGTCGTTCCGATGATGAAGGATTGCAATATGTTACATACGCTGATGACAATGATGCTTGGGACGTCGGACCGAAAATTCCTAACGGCAGAAATAGTTCAGGTAGTGCTAACGGCACAGGTAATAATAGTGGTGAAGTTACCACAGGAAGCGGTTTCTCCGGAGCAAATGGTGTCAACTCGGCAGGGAACAATAACGGCATGATGAGTGCCGGAGGTGTTTGCATGTCAACCGGTTGCGGAAATATTGATTACAGTAAGATGACTCGTATAGATCGTTCACATGGAGGAACAATGCAAAATCCATATCCGCAATATAAATACGGAAGTGCCTTTAATGGCGATGATGCAGGTAGCTTATCAATAGAATTGGGAACGGATTCCAATGTTAATAATCTTGAACATACATGGCAAGATTTATCAAAGCGCTATCCGTCATTGCTTGGCAATTATGAACCGTTTTATTCGGTAGATGCACCGGCAGACGGACAAGGTAAAGAGCTTTTCCACTTGCGGGTAGGACCGGTGAAAAATTTAGATAGCGGAGATTCATTGTGCAGTCAATTAGGCCGTAATGGTGTTTTCTGCAGTGTAATAAGGGTGCAATAAAAAATGGCAAAAGAAGTCTTAACACATTCTGACAGATATGTTCGCAAAACCAACCGCATTATTTTAGTAGTGGGGATTATTGCCTTTTGCTTATTTGTGTTCGGACTTATGCTTTTGGGCGCAGAAGCTCCGGAGGAAGAAGAAAAATTTGACGTTGAAACGACAATTGACGCCGAGACTAATCTGGGCTTAAGCAATGATTCGTCAACCGAAGCAGAAATCGAATTTGGGGAAGCAGAAACCGAAGAACATCCGATTACATTGACACCAAATCCAATCAATATGGGGCAGGTGGTATTGGGACATGAAGCTACCAATGTTTTAACCATAGGAACTCACGGTAAATTTGCGGTTAAAATTGTTTCTGTAGATTTGGAAGATGCTCCTTTTGAAGGTTTTTCATTTGAGAGCAACTGTGCTGGTAAGGAACTGCGAGGTAAAATTACCTGTAATGTTTTGATGCGTTGGCTTCCGAGTATTGCTGCTAACGTGCAAAATAATTTCAAAATTGTGTGGCATGAAACCAGACTTTCGGAGCGCGATGCCAAACATGACGAAGTTGCAGTTTTCGGTAATGCCGTTACCAAAGAAGATTGCAATTTCTGCGATACAGGTATAAATTCCGGCAATTCAAATTCGGTTAATGTAAATAATGCTAATTCTTCAAATAATGTTCGTTATGCCGTCGGTCCTGATGGTCGTGTTATAGGAACAATCGGGGAAGATGGTATAGTACGTGATTCTAATGGTAACGAAATAGGACGGGTTAATGCTGATGGTTTGGTGGTTGATCGCGATGGTAACGTAATTGGTGTTGCGGCAACCGGAAAATTACTGATGGATAGCAACGGTAATGTAATAGGCTATGTTGACGGTAACGGTGTTGCTTATGATGCAGATGGTAATGTAACAGGCAAAATGTTGGCAGACGGAACTGTTGTGGATGCTGAGGGTCGGGCAATCGGCAAGTCAGTTGATTACGGTTATGTTTATGATGCCGAAGGTAACATTATCGGACGAGTTTTATCAGATGGTTCGGTTGTTGATTTAGATGGCAATATTATCGGCCGTGTAAATGAAAACGGCGAAGTTGTTGATTTTAGCGGTAATGTTATCGGCAAGGTTGCCAAATCCGGTGAGGTAATGTTTGATGAAAACGGTAATGTTTTAGGCGTAGTAATGCCAAACGGGACAATAGTTAACGAAAACGGAGATATTGTCGGCCGGGTTGATAAAAACGGTAATGCTGTATCTGTTACCAGTATTGGTAAGCGCGGTTCCAGTGTCAAAATGGCTTATGATAAAGATGGGCACGCTATTGGTTATATTGATGAAGATGGAAATGTTCGTGATTTTAATGGTAATATCATCGGTAGAGTTGATGCTAATGGTAATGTTGTTGATGAAAAAGGTAATATTATCGGTAAAGTGGCTGATGATTGGAACGATTTAGCTCTTGATAAAGACGGTAATGTCATTGGCTACATTGATAAGAATGGATTGGTTCGTCGCAATGAAGATGAGGTTACCGGTTATGTGAATGATAAAGGCGAAATAATCGGTAATTTAGATGAAACTAAAAGTGTTATAGGACATCTCGGAGAATCATCTGATATAGCTTATGACAGCAAGGGTAATGTCATCGGCTATATTGATGAAAATGGTGATGTTCGAAATTCGAACGGTAAACTCATCGGAAAAACAGATGAAAACGGGAATGTTGCCGATGAAGACGGAGAAATTATTGGACACCGCGGTTCCGGCGCAGAGTTGGCTTATGATGCCAATGGTAATGTTATAGGTTATATAGATGCCAACGGCAATGTCACAGATTCTAACGGTAGGATTATTGGTCGGGTAGATGAAAACGGCAATGTCATAGATGCCGATGGTAACATTATCGGTCATCGCAGCACCGGTAAGGCTCTGGCTTATGATGCCAACGGTCAGATAATGGGATACGTTGATGAAAATAATGTGGTGCGCGATTTTAGTGGTAATATATTGGGCGTCGGTGATAAAAACGGCGTTATTCACGGTTTTGGCCTGCAAGTGGTCGGACGAATGATTAACAAGAATTTACTTCCGATAACTCCGGATGGTCGTGTTTTGGGAACTGTAAATAATCGCGGAGAAGTAATGAACCAGCAACAAGTGGTAGGTAAAATGCAACCGAGCGGCTTAGTAACCGATATCACGGGTAGTAGGATTTTGGCCAAGGGTGTTCATTTGGGAGTTATTGTTAACTGGGGTTGCGATTTCAGTGCACGCTTAGATAAAGATGGCATAGTGCGTCGCGACGGAATAGAAACCACCGATAGAATTTATGCCGATGGCACGGTTTGGAATTCCGAAGGTCAATTTATGGGAGTAACCATTAAAACCGGCAGTGTTTATGATAACGAATGTCAATATATCGGTGAAGTATCTGCCGATGGTTATGTACGCGATAATAACGGCCGTGAAGTCGGTTGTTTAAATCCCGACGGCACGGTGCTTGATTTAGAAGAACCGAGAATAAAAGGGCATCTTGTCGAGCAATTAGCTGTATATTCAAGTAATTGGACTGATCTAGGCACTTTAGAGGCCAACGGGACAATCCGTGATAAAAACGGAGTAGTTTTTGGTTGTATGAATAACAACGGTGATGTTATGGACCGTTATAATGCCTATATCGGCACAGTTTCTAAGGCTAAATATGGGTTTAGTTTTGATGGCAAGTATTTGGGAAGATTTAATATTAATGGCCGTATCAATATACCTGATGTTAACGGGGCTCAACTCTATTTGAATAAATATATTGCCGACAGAAATAAAAATATTGTCGGTTATGCCGCTCCCGAAGTAGGAATATTGATTGATGCAACCGGTAAAATTCTTGGTCATTTATTCCCGGACGGTTATGTTTATGATGAAGCCGGTAAGCCTGTCGATAAAATAAATGGTGGAGAAAACGGCTTATATAATGATGTGGCGGCAAAGTTTTTAAGCACCCCGATGGTTGTGGATATGGACGGTCGTCTTTTAGGAAGAGTTAATTACGATTTGAATGTTGTTGATTTTAAAGGAACTGTTGCAGGTAAAGTTAATGCCAAAGGTCAAATGTTTGGCGCATCAGGCGTGCAAATCGGCGGTGTGGTCAAACAAGGCGGTGTTCGAGCCTATGATGGAACATACCTTGGCTATGTTTTACAAAATGGTGATGTTGTTGAACAAGAAGATATAGATGCCGGCGAAAATAAATATCGTCGCGGCGATATTACCGGTCATGTCGTTCCCGATGGTCATGTTGTAAAAGAACGTCAGGTTATCGGTGAAGTTTTGCCTCAAACCGTAATGGTTGATATTATGGGCAATTATGTAGGCTTTTCCAATGAACATGGTGTAGTTATGTATAAAGATGGCACTCCGATGGCGGCTCTGTTGCCGGGCGGTGCCACTTCTACCAATATTACTCCTATGCCACAGGGATTTGTTATTAACTTTTCCGGTAATGTTATCGGTGTGGTGCTTCCAACCGGAGAATTTGTCGATGACCGTAAAATTATTTCCGGCCGCGTATTGGCAGATGGTAAAGTAATAAATGCTGAAGGAAAAATTTTAGGCGAAGTTGTCAGCGGAGATATTGTTATCGGCAATGATGATAAAGTAAAGGGTATTGTCGGTTTTGACGGCAGTGTATATCAAAACGGTGATTTAGTCGGACACATTGTTACTGATTTATTGGCAATAGATAAACATAATAACGTCTTAGGACATGTCCATAATATTGGTCATACCGTGCTTTCAAATAACGGCGATTTAATTGGCCGAGTAGCGGCAAATGGTAGAGTAATAGAAAATATCAATCGCGAAGTTGGTTACATTAAGAGCAATGGCTCCTATGTTGACGCAGACAAAAATGTTTCGGGTTACAGCTTGCCTGAAGTTGCTAAAAATCGGAGGAATTAGAGATGGGGCAATTCATAAGATATCTGAGTCAATTTTCACTGACAATATTGTTATTTGCCGGTTTTTCACCTGCTTTTGCAGCAGAAATTGCTGCGGTAAATTTCGAAGGCTCTCCTATCGGACAAGTAATCTCTACCGGTTTGGTTATCAATGCCGATGGCGAAAACATTGGTTATATCACGGCAGATAGTTTAATTATGGACGAAGAAAATAACGTCATAGGCGGGGTTGTGCCACAAGGAATTGCCATTGGACTTGATAATCGTCTCTTAGGAAAAATTCATAATGACGGCAAAGTTCGAAGCCTTAACGGTAACGAAATTGGTTCCGTTTTGCCGAGTGGTTTGGTTATCAATTCCGGCTCAGAAGTTATTGGTGCTGTTCTCTATCCTGGATTAGTTTACTCTTCAGACGGTCGCACAATCGGCCGTTTAACCGGTGCCGGTGTTTATACCAATTTGGAAGGTCAAGAAGTCGGATTTGTTTCAGCCAATGGTTATGCTTATCGCAAATCCGGCGACAGTTACGTTTTAGATGGTCGTCTGCTTTCGGCTAAGATGGTAGTGGCTTTAGACGGCAGATTTATCGGCAGTTTATCTCCTTCCGGTAAAGTTGCCGACTTTGAGGGAAAAGATGTAGGCACCATCCATGCTAATGGCTACGTATATGACGCTTCCGGTTCAATTATCGGCGGTTTGGTAAGTAGTGGCTATGCCTTTGATATGAACGGACAATATATGGGGATTGTTTCTTATAACGGCGTTTTGATGCATGGTGACAGAATCATGGGATATTATCGTCCTGACGGTAATATTGTTAATGATAAAAATGAGGTAATAGGTTATGCCGTGGCCATGAATGCCACAGCCACAGATGAGCGCGGCCGCTATTTGGGACGTTTGGTTGCCGGCGGCAATATTACCCATGGCGGAAAGTCAGTAGGTCATCTTGGTGCCAGAGGCTATGTTTATGATGATAATGACGCCATTATCGGTAGGCTGATCGAAACCGGTCCGGTTTTTGATGTTTTGGGTAATTTAAAAGGCCAGTTAATGCCAAATGGTTCGCTTGTTTCATTGGGTGGTAATCAAATAGGTTATGCCAGAGGACGAGAAGCATATGATTCAAACGGTACTTTAATCGGCGCTACCGCGCAAAAGATGATTGCCGTAGATAATAATAATCGAGCATTAGGTGCCGTAGAGTTTGATGCCACTGTCAGAAATAGCGGGGAAGTGCAAAAAGTTTCTCCGTTCGGGTATCTTCTGAACAATGAAAATAAGATTGTAGGCAGTAGCTTAAATATGTCAGCCGTGTATGGGTTGGAAGGCATGTTATACTCATATATAGGTGTTAACGGCAATTTGGATCGTTCCGGCAGCGATGCTCTCCTTGCTCCTAATGGCACATTATTCAGTAAAGACGGTTGGCTCGGTGAAATTATCAATCCGTTATATGCGCTTAGTTTCAACGGTAATCCGCTGGGTATTTTTACACAAAGCAATTTACTGCAAAATAAAGATGGTAATATTACTCATAAAATAGTTCCCGGAAATTATGTTATTAACAGCTCGGCAGATGTTAATGCTTCCATTGCTCCGATAAGCGGTTTCAGCAACCATAAGAATATTGCTCTAAGTATCAGCGGAGATTTAATCGGTTATGCTTCAGCCGATGGTTTGGTGCGTGATTTAAATGGTAAAACCGTTGGTCGCACAATCTATCGTGATTATATTTTGGATAATAATGGGATTATAAACGGACAACAAATCTCTTATGCTGTCGTCAATAATGATAAATGCGGTATCATCGGTGCAGTTAACGGCCGCGGTGATATTATTAACAATCGAGATGTTTTAATCGGACGGTTATTACCGAATGGTCAAGCTATTTCTGATGTCGGTAGCTATGTCGGTTATTCTACGTTTCAAAAAGGCTTAGTTGACTTTAACGGTCATTTTGTCGGCACGGTTAATTCCGGTCAAGGTGTAGATTTTGAAGGTCGCATTTTAGGTTGTGTCAATCGCTACGGTCAAATCAATGATGCAGAAAATAAAATACGCTATGGTGTTATTACTCTTAATCCGGTAATGAATTTTGAAAGCGCAATTATCGGTCATGTTATGGCAAACGGACAGGTGGTGGATTCGCAAAGCAAGTTTTTGGGATATATACAGCCTAATGGTAACGTAGTATCCAAATCCAAAAAGGATTTAGGACATGTGTTCAAATATGCAGTTGCCTATGACAATAATAATAAATTTTTAGGTATGGTTCAAGATTCCGGTCAGGTTTTGAATTCGGAAGGTGCTGTTGTAGGTGAAGTCAGATTTGACGGTAGTGTCATTTTTGATGATGAGAATATCGGCTATGCTCTGTATGATTTTTATGTATATGACGAAAATTTTGCCACTTACGGATATTTAACCAAAGACGGCACGGTCTTAAGTCCGGTGGGTAGCCGTTTAGGTAAAATTGATAGAGGTTTTGTTCTTGACCGCAATCAAAATATTGTGGCGCGAGGTAATCGTGATTATATTGTTCGAGATATAAATGATGCTCCGGTCGGAGAATTGCATGCAGATGGACAAGTTTTCAACTTTGAAGGTAGAAATATCGGAACACTTGAAAAGGATACCGGAAGTATCAGAGATGAAGCGGGAGAAGAGATAGCCCGAGCCACACCACTGCAATATTATATTGCACCAAATGAACAATCTGAAAAAACTGCCGATTGGGCAGATACCGGTCGTGTACAAAAAGACTTGACTGCTCCAAAACCGAAAGCACCATCAAGTGTCTTAGATGACGGTGAGCCTCAAGAAGGTTACGGACGTCGTATAGTTGGTATTGCTCTCAGTCCTGATGGTGATATTATCGGTAATATTTATGACGACGATACGGTAAAAGATGAGAATGGTGTGCAAATCGGTTACAGAACTCCTGATGGTATAGTTGTAGATATGAACTACGATCCGATAGGTGTTGAAGAAGTTAAACGCTCGGCTACAAATAATATGTTTGTTCCGGCTAACGCTTTTGGTAAAGGAAATGCCTATGGTATTGGTTCACAGCCGTCTAATTTGGGACCGGGGGGCGGTTACGGACAAGGCGAACGCTATGATCCGGTTCGCGAACAGGCCTTGGCACAACTTCAAGCCCGTCGTCGTGGCGATATTGCGGTTGGTAAAATCGAGTCCGGAATCAGCGTATCAACCTTTACTGGCTACGAAGAAGATGGTTGGCCTGGTGTAAGACGCAATATTTCTAGTTGGCGTGTTGATATGAGCCAAATGATATTAGAAGATAAGCCTATTCCGGCAGTTTTGGCGCGTTCTGTGTATGCTTCGGAAGGCTTTAGTGATAATATTCCGATTACCGCTATTGTAGAGCGTAATATTTATGCTGAAGAAGGACGCAACATTATTATTCCTGCCGGCTCCCGTGTTATTGGCCGTTTAGGTGGCGGTGCAACAGGCGGTAACAGCGGTGGAGCCGTTAAAATCGGAATTTCTTGGAAACGTCTGATTCGTCCAGACGGTTCGCAGTTTATCTTTTCCAATGCTAATACTGCTGACGCTCAAGGTCGTGCCGGCGCTATCGGTTATTTGGATGAACAGTTACTTAAACGCTATGCTATGCCGTTATTATCGACAGGTCTTGAAAGCGGTATTGCTTATGTAATGGCTTCCGGTAAAGGTTCAACATCAACAGATACATCAACAACTACCGGCGCGCGCACGCAAGCCGCCGAAGATGCTCGTCAAAACTTTATTTCGCAAATGAATACCATTTTTGAGGATATTATGCAGCGTAAGGCCAATATACGTTCTGTGACCTATGTTCCGGCCGGAACACGTATCATTATCTTCCCTAACGAAGATATGTGGCTTAATGATGATAAGCGTGCTAAAGAAAGAGAGATAACTATTTCTAATAAACGGACGGAAATAAATGCGCCTCTGGTTAATGAGTATAACGGAAGTAATCCTAATAATGAAGTAACATATAGCGGAAATTATCGAGAGAATGTTCAGCCGGTATCTGCTGCCAAACGAGCTCCACGCCAAACCGGAAATACTCTGGTTGAAGAAAGTAGAAACTCATCAAATCGTCAAGTTCCGCCTGCAACTATTCAGCAACCGGCAAAATCGTCTTCGAATAATTCCAATAACTCGAATAATGACGATGATGTGCCGGATTTAGGGATATAGAAAGGAGGACGTATGAGTGATTTCTCGGTTTTAGAATCTGTTTTACGACCTCTGTCTTATTGGTATAATCAAGATAACTTGGAGGAGGTGGCTATCAACCGCGCCGGACAAATTTGGCTCCGTATGCGTGGTAAACGGGCTTATCCTTGGGTTATGTATAAAGATGAAAAATTATCGAAAGCATATTTGACGGACTTACTGTATATCATAGCTAATACTTATGAAATGCCGTTTGATCCGATTCAAGGAACCCCGTTTGTGTATGCCACAATTCCGGGGGATCACCGTTTTTCCGCAATCTGTGGCCGCAATGTTATGTATGATGAAGAAGATTTAACCGGCGGTGTCGCCCTAACAATTCGTCTTCATTCCGATGATGTTGCATTCGGGCTGGAAGATTACGGAATGAAGCAGGGACAGGCCTTGAAAAAGCTTAATCCGCTGAAAGATATTAAAGTTCCGGATGATGCTTATGAAAGGTTGCTTCTATACATTAAACGAGGTGAACATATATTGGTAAGTGGTGCAACTTCAACCGGTAAAACCACATTTTTAAATAATTTACTGAAAATTTTGGATATTCATAAACGCATAATTACAGTAGAGGATACTCGGGAGTTAATTGTGCCGCATCCCAATCGTGTTCACCTTGTTATGTCCCGTACCAATCAAACTAACGAAATTGACTATTCCGGCATTATCGATCTTGTTGTGCGTTTTACTCCCGATGCCATTATCGGCGGCGAAATTTCTACCAGTAATGCCAGCGGTATTTGGCAACTTATGGGTTCCGGACACGATAATTGTTTTTCTACTATCCACGCCGAAAGCTCGCAAGAAGCGTATTTGCAATTCATTAAACGTATTATGGCATCTACCAAAGGAGCGGTTAATGTAGAACAAACTCTTGATGAGATGCGTCGCAAACTGCATGTGGTGCAGATTCAACGTATCGGCAATCAACGCGCCATTACCGAAGTTACTTAAAAATAAATACAAAAAATCCTAACTCCTTAAATAAAAATCGTTAATAACAACGAAAAAATAGTTTGTTATCTTGCAAAGATGTTATACAAATACCTAAATAAATAAGTGTTATTTATTAGGGGAGAAAAACATGTTTATTAGTAATGCTTATGCAGCCGCAGAGGTTGCGGCAGAAGGCAGCGCTTTAAGTGGCACACTGATTCAGTTGGCGCTCATTCTGCTGATTTTTTATTTTCTACTGATTCGTCCGCAACAAAAACGCAATAAGGCTCATGAAGAAATGGTCGAGGCGCTCAAAGTAGGCGACAGAGTTATGACCGGTGGCGGTATTTATGGTACGGTGCGTAAGGTTAACGGCACGGAATTGTTGCTTGAAATTGCTCCTGATGTGAACATTACTATTGAGCGTATGGCTATCAGCAATGTGATAACAGCTGATAAAAAGCCTGAAAAAACAGTAAAAAAATCTAAAAAAACAAAATAAGAGGAAAGAATAATGTATAAATTATCGTTACAGAGAATTTTAATCATTATCGCCATTTGTTTGGTTGGCGTTTTTTTCGCCGTTCCAAATGTAATGACGGATAAAACCAATCTGCCGAAGTGGTGGCAACCGGTTAATTTAGGGTTGGACCTGCAAGGTGGTTCAAGCTTGCTTTTGCAGGTAAAAATGGACGATGTGTTAAAAGACAAGATGTCCACATTGGAAGATTCGGTTCGCCAATCTTTGCGCCGCACTCGCTACCAAAATCTGCAATCGGATAAAGACGGGGTGACTGTTAAAATCACCGATTTTAAAGCGCGCGATAAAGCTAAAGAGGCTTTCCGCAAGCTTGATGAAGGTTTAATTGTGGAAGAAGACGAGAACGGCGAGGGGATTGTAACCATTCGCTACAACGAACAAGCTTTAGCCCAGTTGCAAAGTCGCGTGATTGACCAATCGGTCAGCATTGTGCGTCGCCGCATTGATGAACTCGGCACCAAAGAGCCGATTGTGCAAGGTCAAGGTTCGGACCGCGTGCTTGTTCAATTGCCGGGGGTGCAAAATCCGGAAAGTGTGAAAATTCTCTTGGGTAAAACCGCAAAAATGTCTTTTCATCTGGTTGATGAAAGCACCACATTAGCACAAGCCAAACGCGGTAAAATCAGCAAGACATCACGCGTGATGAGCGGTTCGGAAGGCGAACAATATGTAGTTATCCGCAAACCGGTAGTCGGTGGTGAAAATTTAACCGACGCTCGTGTTTCGTTCCAAGAAGGTGCACCTGTTGTCAGCTTCCGCTTTAACACTATCGGCGGACGCAAATTTGCCGAAGTGACCAGCGCCCATGTTGGCGAAAGATTGGCTATTGTTTTGGATAATGAGGTTATCTCGGCGCCAAACATTCAAACCGCCATTACCGGCGGTAGCGGTGTGATTACCGGCAATTTTACCACAAAATCGGCAAACGATTTGGCGTTGTTGTTGCGTTCCGGTGCGTTGCCTGCTCCATTAGAGGTGTTGGAAGAGCGCACGGTAGGAGCGGGTTTAGGAGCCGATTCCATTCACGATGGTGTGGTAGCTTCCATTGTGGGCTTTACTGCAGTTATTCTCTTTATGATTTTGGCTTACGGTCTGTTTGGCTTAATGGTAGATATTACTTTGTTCTTGAACTTGGCAATTATGCTTGGCGCCATGAGCTTTATCGGTACCACATTAACCTTACCGGGTATCGCCGGAATTATCTTGACTATCGGTATGGCGGTAGATGCAAACATTTTGATTTTTGAACGTATCAGAGAAGAAGTTAATCACGGTCGTTCGATTCGCGATGCCATTACGGTGGGCTTTACCGAGGCTTATCGCACGATTGTCGATTCAAACTTAACGACTTTGGTTGCCGGTGCAGTGTTGTTCTATTTCGGCAGCGGTCCGGTTCGCGGTTTTGCCGTTACCCTGACTATTGGTATTTTAACATCAATGTTCACCTCGGTTACTGTTAGCCGCCTAATGGTTGAAGGTTGGTTGGCTAAGTTCAAACCGACAAAGTTGCCGCTGTAATGAAAGGAAAGAAAAAATGAAAATATTTAGTTGGATTATTAAAGACACAACTTTTGATTTTTTGAAATTACGCAAACTCGGTTATGTGATTTCGGTGTTGCTGATTGCCGCATCGCTTGCAAGCATTACCCTTAAAGGTTTTAACTTCGGAATTGATTTTTCCGGCGGTGTGCTGATTGATGTTAAAAGTAAGGCCGGAGTGGTCAATGTTGATGAAGTGCGCGATATGCTGAAACCTTTGAACCTTGACGAATTGACCTTACAAGCAGTCGGGCAAAACGGCGATCAGCTGATGATAAGAGCGCAAGCCGATAATGCTAACGAAGAAAGCCAGCGTATTGCCGTCAACCAAATCAAAGAAATTTTAGGACAGGACTATACCTTCGAACGCGTTGAATCAGTTGGTCCGCAAGTGGGTGATGAATTGAAGATGTCTGGTATTTTGGCATCAATTTTTGCTTGCGTTGCCATCAGTTTGTATGTATGGATTCGTTTCGAATGGCGTTTTGCCGTGGGGGCTTTGTTGGGTTTATTCCACGACATTTTCATTGTTGTCGGCTTGCTTTCAATGATGCATTTTGAATTTAGTTTGACAACTATTGCCGCTATTTTAACCTTAGCCGGCTATTCGGTGAACGATACGGTGGTGACGTATGATCGCATCAGAGAAAACTTGCAAAAGTTCAAAAAGATGCCGCAATACGATTTATTAAACAAAAGTATTAACGACATTTTCTCACGCACCATTTTGACCAGCTTGACGACCATGTTTGCGTCAATTGCTTTGTTGGTGTTTGGTGGCGATGCACTGCGTAGTTTTGCCTTTGTGATTACTGCCGGTGTAATTATCGGTACCTATTCATCGATTTATGTATCGGTAGCGATTTTGAACTGGTTTGATTTGCGTAAAGCCGCGGCTGATGCGGAAAAAGACGTCAATCCGTTTGGTAATGTATAAGCCTTTGGCTGAAACAAAAAATATCCGCCGGTTGCAAAATCGGCGGATATTTTTTATTATACGGAAATTATTCTTGCGATACTTTCAAATCCTTAAGTTCGTCCCAGAGCTTTTCATCTTCAATCGGCAGAATATCATTTTTACTTAAGCCGTTTTCAATCTTATGCTTAACAGCTCTTTTATCTAAGCTCTCATTATCTTCCTTTAAGACCAAAGCATGTTTCCATTGGAACACAGCCTCATTTTTGCGTCCGCTGAACCAGTAAACATCACCCAAGTGGTCGCTGATAACCGCATTGCCCGGATTCATATCCGATGCTTGTTCCAAATATTCCAAGGCCTTATCATAAATTCCCAATCTGAAATATGCCCAGCCTAAGCTATCAATAATATGTCCCTCAAAAGGAGATTTACGATAAGCGTCCATAATCATACGCACTGCTCTTTCCGGATTTTTACCTTCAACCAGCCATGTATAGCCGAGATAGTTCAAAACACTGGAATTGCGATTACTCAGCCGCAAAGCCGTTAATAAATTTTCTTCGGCGGCTTCTTTCTGGCCTATTTTATCGTAAGATATGGCAATAGAATAAAATATCGGCCAATTTTCGTTACTTTCGTTAGGCAATGCCTTAATGGCCTTCTTATATATCTCTACCGCTTCGCGATGTTTATCCATACTGGCGGCAATACCACCCAAATCTCCCAATAGTTGAGCATTATTAGGATAATCATTGAGTAATTGACGCAAAATGGTTTCAGCCTTTGCGTATTCTTTCAAGTTATTTAAATTTTCAATCATTTTCATGCGTGAAATAAAATAAGAGGCGGAATCTTTACCGATTTGTTCATAGTAACGGTTCGCTTCTTTCAACAATCCTAGTTCCTCCAAGATATTTGCTAAGGCTAATTTTGCAACCTCGTAATCGGGATTTAAATAATAAGCTGCGGCAATATATATTTGTGCTAACTGAGCTCCTCCATTGGTGCTACGAAAAATATTTCCCACATTAAACATAGCCTCCGCCAGCCCTTTTTGCGGTGTGTCGATAACTGCCGGTTCATCAGGTTTGGCATTATCTATTTTCTTGTCGATATCCGTGAGCAACATTGAAAGCATACTGTTGTCTTGGTAGCGCCGTGATATTTGTCGTGCTAAATTGACATTCCCTGTGCGCACATAAAAATTAGTGATAACTTCCAATACCCTATAAGTGACGTCAGCCGGATGATTAACCACAATCTGCGAATATAATTCGTGCGCGGCATCAACATTACCCAAATAATCATAAATCATTGCACCATGAAACATTTTTGTAGTCAAGAGTTGCGGATCATTCATCAATTTATTCAAGCTTTTGATTGCTTCAGCTTCATTTCCTTCGGCGGCATAGGTCCAAGCATTGAACAAAGGCGCAACAATTGTGGTATATATTTCATCTTTAAGCAAATTCATGTGCTCTCGTGCTTCGGCGTAATCGTCATTGGCAAAATCTTGCACCGCCAGCACTAATGGAGCCATAGTTTTCGGAGCTTTGTTGTCAATTTCTTTTTGTGCAAAAGGAGCAGCTTCATCAATATGTCCCAGAGATGCTAAAATTGCATACAGGGAATGATTAACTTTGCTGTTTTCGGCATCTTTTTCCAAAACAATTTTATAATATTCCGCCGCTTCGGAAAAATCTTGACGCATGTGAGCAACACGCGCTGCCAGATAAGCGCCGTATGCCGATTCTTTACCATAAATTTCAGTATCATTATAACTACAGTTATCGGCAAAAAACTTAGGCAAGTGCCCATGATATACGCTCGGATCATATGCTCCTTTGGTAACCAAATTGTACCATCCGGCCAGAGCCAGCGTAGCAATAACAGCTGTTTTCCCTACCAATTTTACGACTGCACTTTTCATAATTCTTTCCCATAAAATATCATTACATATTGCCGATGATAACAGATAAATATTATCAATGTGTAAATATGCTGTTTATATTGCAAAAAAAGTAATTCCTGATATATATAAATGACAAGAGGCAAAAATGGAAGATACTAAAGAAATTTTAAATTGGTATATAGCCGCCGGTGTTGATGCATTGTGTGCTGAAACCACGCAGAATTTTTTGCAACCGAAAGAAAGTGCATTGCACGACAAGGAAGAACCTGTCTTACAACAAACCAATTTTCGACCGGCAACTACCTTGTTGGCGCAAACTCCGGATTCTGCATATATAAATGCCCAAGATATTTGTGCTAAGGCGCAAACACTTGATGATTTACGTGCCTTAATGGAGAGTTTTGAAGGCTGTTCTTTAAAATTTTCGGCCAATTCGACTGTATTCGGTTATGGCAATCCTAAAGCCGAAGTTATGATTATCGGTGAAGCTCCCGGTGCAGACGAAGATAGAATAGGGGAACCGTTTGTCGGGCGCAGTGGTCATCTTTTGGATAAAATTTTACAAGCCGTCGGTTTAAATCGTGATGACTGCTATATTACCAATGTTTTGCCGTGGCGCCCGCCCGGAAACAGAACTCCGACCGATAGCGAAGTAGCGGTTTGTTTACCATTTTTGCACCGGCAAATAGAGTTGGTTAACCCCAAAATCATATTATTGTTAGGTGGTAGTGCAGCTAAAGCTCTGTTAAATACCGGCGATTCCATTTCGCAACTACGCGGTCGCGTGGTAGAATGGACATCGGCAAACGGCAAAGTTTTTCCAACACTGTCAAGTTATCATCCGGCATATTTATTACGCACACCTGCACAAAAGGGTAAGGTGTGGGGAGATATGTTACGCTTGGCACAAAAATTGGCAGAAATATAAAATTTTGC
This sequence comes from uncultured Pseudomonadota bacterium, assembly GCA_902763155.1. GTDB lineage: Bacteria > Pseudomonadota > Alphaproteobacteria > RF32 > CAG-239 > RUG410. The sequence continues at coordinate 68,363 of CACWQS010000006.1, forward strand.
AAAAAAATTAAGAAAAATTAAATAATAAGGCAGTATGCTAAATGCAGATTTTAATACTTTGGAGTAGAGAAAATGAGTTTAAATCGTAAAATATTTATTGCCGGTATGGCTTTGAGTTTGTTAGTTTCTTTCGGCGCAAAAGCCCAAGGAACAGAAGTTGCCGATGACAATCAAACACAAGCAACCTCAGAAGAAGGGGCAATCATCTTTCGTATTGAAAATATTACCCCGATTGCCAACAAAGATGGTTTGACCGACAAATGTTCTTATATTATGACAGTGTTTAACCGTATGAATCAAGCGGTTAAAAGTGCGGATGTGGTTTTGAGTTGGAAAGATAATATCTCCGGTAAATATCAAGTAAAAGACGGAGCGATACAAGTAGTTGCCGAGAAAGACGCAACTGAGGTCATCACCAGTCAAGTAACCATAGAAAATATAGCTCCTCATACTCAGAAGAGCTTTGAACAAAAAGTTATGACTGACAAGTGTTTCTTATTGCTTGATAATGTTGAATTTAAGGTTTCTTCCTGCCGTATGGATGGGGACAAAAATGCTTCGTGTGATAATAAATTTAACTATATCGATTCAAAAAATCCGGAGTATTATTCCGAGTTTAAAGATGTTCCGGAAAGCGTGTTAGCTAAACAAGTAGAAGAAGAAAAAGAACGTGAACTTTCTAAAGTTACCGAAACGGTAAATTCTATTATGGAAGCAATGGATGCTACTGAAAAAGAGTTGGAAAAAATTAAATAAGGCACATTTATAATGCGCATTTCAACTAAAAAGTTTCTGTGTTTTGTTGTTGTGATGTTGCTGTGCGGAACATCTCATGCCCAAGTGCTTTCCGGCGCGACATCTTCAACTGCAAATACCAAAAATGTTTCTGCATCATCTTCCCAAAATGGTGAAACTTCTTTGTTGCCGAAAACGCAAACAAATTTTGATCCCGATAGTGTGAAATTTTCAGCTCCGGAAAATGATCCGCAGGTTTTGCATTTTAAGGTTGTTAATGGTAAAATTTCGGTAGAAGATCCGGAAAACCGCAAAATACTTGTTTATTACGATAATTATAAACTCCATCGCGGTTTTGATAAGTTACTGAAATGCAGTATCAGAGTGTATGTAATCAATGATCTGAATGAAAATATTACCTCTCTCGGTTTCAGATTAAAATGGCCGGAAATTGCCACGGCGGTGGAAATGCGGCAAGTAAAACATGGCGTTAAAACCTACACTGACTTGATGCTTCTTGGTGACGGATGTTTGCGCATGGATAAAACCCCTACTATTGAGGTTAATCGTTGCCGCGTAAAAGGAATGACACAGGAGCAGTGCGCCGATGCCGTTCAATGGCTGCCCCGTTAATCAATATTAATTTTTTACTTCAAACGAGGTTTATTGGGAATCGGTTTTTCGGTGGTTTCGGGTTTAAAAGTTGTATTTTGTTCCCAAGTCTGGTTGCGTCCTAAGAAAGCTATTTTTCCACGAACAATCAGCTTATCTCCGTCGCGCCACAGATCGCAGTCGTAAACTTTACCTTTTTTCGGATCCAAAATTTCTCCGTTAGTATATTTGTTTTCCTTCTTTTCCATATCCCAAATAATGTCTAACCCTTTAATTAACGGTTCGTTAGGTAATTTTGCCACTGCTTGCTTGTTTTGAAATAACTCTACCACGCGTCCGTAAACTTTTCCATCATATTCATAAATTTGAACAACGCTTTTAGCGGTATTTGTTTCATCATCAATTGTGGTCCAATACCCTACCACATCATCTTCGGCCCAAGCCGCGCAAGACATAAACATAACTATTAAAAACAATATTTTCTTCATATTATCCTCCTTATTTTTCCGCATTTTTAACATACAAATGAACTTTTTTCAATCTTAAATTTCAGCTCAATAAAAAACAGCTCGAAGCTCATACGTCTTCGGGCTGTTTTCAAATTTTAAAAAGCTCTATTCAAACCTAAAAGGTAAGAATCATACAAGTCCTTTCTGACTTTCCGCGGCAAATCCCTTGCGGCGGCGCCGACCAGCCTGAGAATCACGTTCTCTCTGGTAGTCTGTCGGCTGATGGTTCTTTTTGTGAAAACCCTTTTGTTTCTTTGCATTGCGTGAATGCTTAAATGATTTCTCTGCCATAATTATAAAATATTGGTGAATATATAAAGTAATTGTGTTTTCGAATGCGTTATAACACAAATTTACTCCATGTCAACAACTTTTAAAATAGATTTTACGGTAAATAGGAGCGCGGATTAACTGCTTTTTTGCCGGCGCGTACCTCAAAGTGTAACTGCGGCGTGGTTACACTACCGGTGCTGCCGACGGTGGCGATTTTTTCGCCGCGTGCTACCTTCTGCCCCTTGCGCACCAAAAGTTTATCATTGTGAGCATATGCAGTAATCCAGCCATCGGAATGCTTAACCAAAATCAAATTGCCAAAGCCTTTGAGCTCGCTGCCGGCATAAGCCACTGTTCCGGCATCAGCCGCTTGTACTGCCGTTCCGAGAGGAGCTTTAATATTGATACCGTCATTTTTACGTCCGTTACCTAAATTGCCGAAACCGGAAATAACAGTTCCACGCACCGGCCACATAAATTTGGTTTTACGATTGGTCGCCGGCGGCGTATAAGTATCTTGTTTCTGCGCCATTGTTGCAGGTGCTGATGCAACTTTTGTCTGAACTTCAGCAGATGGTTTTGTCGCGCTTGTTCGCGCCGGTGCTGAATACGACGAAACCGAAGCCGGTAGTAACAACTTTTGTCCCACCGAAAGTGCATATGGTGTCTGTAAATTATTAACCTTGCTCAAACTGGTAATATCCACATTATATAGGCGCGAAATACTATATAAACTTTCGCCTCTTTTCACAATATGGTAATGCTTGCTCGGTAATTTCAGCTTTTGTCCCACATATAATGTATATGGCGGCACTAAATGATTGGCATTTATCATATCTTTTATCGGCACACCATAACGGCGCGAAATACTATACAACGTATCGCCTTTGCTAACCGTAACTGCGTTTGAACCCCAGCCACCCCACCAATTCATTGAGGCACAAGCACTTAAGCTCAAAGCCAAAAATATGATACCTAACAGCTTTTTCACCAAATTACTCCATTCTATAACATTGTATTACCAAATGATTTATTTTTAATTAAGGGATATAGCTAAAAAACATTAAGAAAGTAAAGATTAAGATAAAAAAATTTCGGTTTTATTATCAAACATGCTGTTGTGTATCACCATCAAAAAAAAAGCACCGTTCAAGGTGCTTTTATGTTGTTGGTGATCCCAACGGGAGTCGAACCCGTGTTGCAGCCTTGAGAGGGCCGCGTCCTAGGCCTCTAGACGATGGGACCTTATCAAAATTTTTCGTTATTGTTAGCTGAATTTACCTAAAAAAGCAAGTCTTTTTTTCATATTTCTCCGCAAAATGCAATATTTTTTTAATTAGCCTGTTAATAATTATTAACAAGTGCTTTTCATTTGCCGTAAAATGATTAAAATTCGCAATATAGGTGCAATTTTTTGGAAAGGCGAGAACAAGATGAGAGTGCTTTTGGTTGAAGATGATTACGCTGTATCGCAAAGTATTGAAAATATGCTGAAAAAAGAAGGTATGGTGGTAGATTCGAGCGAATACGGCGAAGAAGGTTTGGATATTGCAAAGTTTTATGACTACGATATCATTATCTTGGATTTGATGTTGCCGGATATGAACGGTTACGAAGTATTGAAAAACCTGCGTAATTCTAAGGTAAATACACCGGTACTGATTCTTTCGGGTCTTTCCGAACCAGATAAAAAAGTTAAGGGTTTAGGCTATGGTGCCGATGACTATCTGACGAAGCCGTTTGACCGTGCCGAATTGCTGGCTCGTATCCAAGCTGTGGTACGCCGTTCCAAAGGACATTCCAATTCGGTAATTAAGACCGGTGATGTGGCGATTGATTTAGATACGCAGACCGTTACCGTTAAAGGCAAAACTTTGCATCTGACCGGTAAAGAATACGGCATTATGGAGTTGCTCTCGTTACGCAAAGGCGCTACCCTTAATAAGGATCAATTTCTGAACCATCTTTACGGCGGTATTGATGAGCCGGAGTTGAAAATTATTGATGTGTTTATTTGCAAACTGCGTAAAAAGTTAGAAAAAGCTTCAGGCGGCAAGAATTATATTGAAACCGTTTGGGGACGCGGTTATGTATTGCGTGATCCGGACGAAAAAAAGTAATAATTTAACGGAGCATTTGATGAAAAACTCTCAAATCGGGCGTTCAATGATCGAGATGATTGGCGTGCTGGCTGTTATCGGTGTGCTTTCGGTTGGCGGATTAGCCGGATACACAAAAGCGATGATGCAATATCGTGCTAATCGGACGATGGAGCAGATTATGGAGATTGCCTCTCGCATTTCTCTCATTGGCGAGCAGACATCTTCTTATGAAGGTTTGAGCAATAACGTGGCGATTAAAATGAAAGCCGTTCCGGGCGATATGATTACCGCCGGTAGCACTGATTTAGAGGGGATGTTTGAAGGAGATGTTACTATTGGGGCATCAAATCTGTTATCCGGCACCTCTGATGATAACAGTAAAAATTTAGCTTTTACCATTACTTATACCGGACTTTCATCGGCAGATTGCCTGCGTATGGCTGCTCAAGAGTGGAAGAGTGGTAATAGCGGTTCCCTAATCGGTGTAGGTTTTGCCTCACAGGAAAGTGTTAAGTCTACCGTTGCTGATAATCTGTATTTAGGCTGTACCACAAATGCAGTTTCTTCTGGAACATCTTCATACGTTATCGGTTGCGCCGACGAATTACCTCTGCCGGTAGATAAAGCCATGGTCGGTTGCAACTGCACCGGCAATACCTGTGTTATGGTAGTAAAATACTACTAATAACACTGTTTTTATTTGTGACGAATTACCTCAAAGCGGAATAATTGCACTTCTTCGTGTGGTAAAATTCCGCCCTTTTGTTTGGCGATGGCAATTTGTTCCTCCGGTGTTTCTACGCCTTCAATATCAGGTAAAAGTAAACCACGACGGCCGCCGTTTTCCACAATCACTCCATATTTTTTGGCATCAAGTTCCTCTATCGAATTGACGGGTTCGGCTGGTTTTAGCACATCTACACTATATACCAATTCGCTTAATTCATCAACACGCACCGGTAAAAAGCGCGGATCTTGCGAGCAGGCTGATACGGCGTTGCGCATAATTTCTAAGGCCAGAGATGCTTGCACTGGTGCAATGGTGCCGATACATCCTCGTAGTTGCCCTCGTTTTTTGAGCGAAACAAAAGCACCGGCACGCTCAAGCAACATCTCTTGCGGTAATGGCGGAACATCGGGCGGTGTTAAGCCGGTTTGTACAAAATATTCTACCGTGCGCCTTGCCAACTGCACGTAAATATCTTCACTTTCACGCTGTTTTTGTTGTTTTGCTGCAAGTTGAACTCCAAAATTGCGCGTAGTATCTTCACCGGTAATTTTAAATGTTGCCACACCATAACCGACTCCGAATGGTCCTTCATAAGAGAGTAAATCTGCTTTTACTGCTTTACAATCTAGTGCACCGGACATAATAACAAACGAGCGATGCCCACATTCTCCGGCAGCATCGCATAGCCGTGGCGACATCTCGAGCATAGCACTAAAATCAGCATTACCCAACATTTGCGTAATTTTTTTATCAAACTCAGGTCCCTCGGCGGCAAAACCGTATGGACCTTCCGCCAGCAATTTATGCGATAAGTCACCACTGGCAATTATTACCGTGCGCCGATTTAATTTTTCTGCCACTTCATTCAGTAGCTGTCCTAATTTATAGTGATGTAATAAGCTAAGTCCGGAAAGCCCGATACGGACAATTTTGCACTTACCGCCGGCTTGATGCCAAAAATGCAAAGGAATAAGCGTGCCATGATCAAGTTCTGGCATTTGTTCCCCTTTAGTGCCGCACGGAAAGTTTTGTTCAACGCAAACTTGTTCCAGTGTTTGCACAAATTCGGTATCATATTCGACCGTTTCTGTCACTTGCGGGGCATTAAAACGTGCAAAATCGCCGTGTGCAACAGTCCCAGGAGATATATGAAAATAGTCGGCATAAACAGTAGTGTGCGGGCTGATAATAATTATCGTTTCCGGCGCATAATCTTTCAGAAAATTCATAGCTTGCCAATAGGCGCTAATGGTATTGATAATTTTTTGCTCTTCTCCTTTACCCACTTCCGGCAAAATAATCGGCGGATGCGGTACCGCCACGGCTGCTGAAATCGACATAAATTTTTCCTTTCACTTAATTTATATATGTCGGTTTAGCACCAAAATTTTAAGTTTTTATTTATATGCAAAATATTAAAAAACAGCGGAGTAAAACCCCGCCGTTTTTCTTAATTTATTCTTCATCTTCCTCATCGGAATTTATGGTTGCCATATTTTGCATCGGCATTTGTTGCATTGGTATCATTTGCGGCGGCTGTTTTTTCATTTTTTGCGGCATCGGACGTTGATGTTTCATACTGCAAGTACCGTCGGTATTGATAATAATGGTATTACCGGCACCGTCAGCCAAATTCATAGCCATGTGTTTTCCGTGCATGTGATGATACGAACAACCGCGATGCGACATACATTTACACATCATGGCGCTACCGAATCCGGCTAAAAAGATTAAAAGAGCCGCAACCAGTTTTGCTCCCATGTGTTTGTGACGACACAGACAATTTTTGCCACAGATACAGCCGTCTTTTTCAATTTCCTCGGGACGTGGCGGATGCGGACGATGTTCTTTAGGTTCCATATTTTCATTTTCAGGTTCATTTTCACGAGGCATTTTCTTCTCCTTATCTAATCTTAAAATATTGCTCAAAATAGATAATCGTTATTTTACGAAATTAAAGTGGCTACTGATGATACAAGGATATAATTGTAACTTTCCGGAAAATTAATCGAATTTAAACACCTCGCTAATAGAATGAAAGCGTGAACTATATCAAGAGTTATATATCTATCTTGTTATTGCAAATTGTGTAAAAACAAGGTAGACTAAAATTACTGAATGTGAATTATTTTTACAAGGAGACTAAAATGATTGAAAATAAAAATACACAATCCGGTCGTTCGATGATCGAAATGCTCGGCGTTTTGGCCATTATCGGCGTGCTTTCGGTAGGCGGTATTGCCGGCTATTCAAAAGCTATGATGAAATTTAAGGTTAATAAAACGGTTGATCAGGTAACGCAAATTGCTACCAATATCAGAACATTGTTTGGCGGACAGCGTGACTATTCGAAGTTAACTGACCAGGTTATTATTAAAGGTTTGTTGATGCCGGATGAAATGATGACGGCAGCCACGACAGCAACGAATATTTCTGCAGCAGGAACTTATGCTAAACCGTATTATGAAAATGCTTGGGGTATGCCGGTATTGGTAGTTGGCGGACAACCTAAAGTTCGAGCCGAATCCGGAGAAGGTGATGATAAAGTAGATGGTGATGGGAAGGCCTTTGTGATTACTTATACCGATGTACCTATCGAAGCGTGCTTAGAATTGGCAGTTATGGACTGGGGTTCTTCTTCTGGTTCCGGTTTGGTTGCTTTTAGTGTTGATGGTAATGGTGCTACGCTGGGTGATACGGCTATTAAAGCTGCAACAACAGTTAGCTGCTTAACTAACGAGAAGCCGCAAGACAGTAAGTTGGTATGTGCCAATGCCACCAAACAAAGTGGTCGTGTACCGATGAATCCGGCTGATGCTGCAGTGTTGTGTTCTGCCAATGGTAACTCAACAGGCGTAATCAATATGCACTGGAAGTTCTATTAATATAGCGCACCTGATAGAACATCAGTCTTAATAAAAAAACGGGGCTTTGCGCTCCGTTTTTTTTGCGTGCCGCAAAAAGGCGAGATTGCTCAGCTTAAGCTTCGCTCTCCTCATTCGTTCGCTACCGCTCACCGGCATACTTAAAGTCTGCCTCTC
>CACWQS010000007.1 GCA_902763155.1 uncultured Pseudomonadota bacterium
TTGGCAGAAGAAGGTGGTGCAAGCTTCACAGCTTATGATCAAATTGATAAAGCCCCTGAAGAACGCGCTCGCGGTATTACCATTTCGACAGCTCACGTAGAATATGAAACAAAGAATCGTCACTATGCACACGTAGACTGCCCGGGCCACGCTGACTATGTTAAGAACATGATTACCGGTGCGGCACAAATGGATGGCGCAATCTTGGTAGTTAGTGCTGCAGATGGTCCGATGCCGCAAACTCGTGAACACATTTTGCTCGCACGTCAAGTAGGCGTTCCGGCTATTGTTGTTTACATGAACAAAGTTGACCAAGTAGATGATCCTGAATTGTTGGAATTGGTAGAAATGGAAATTCGTGATTTGTTAAGTTCTTACGGTTTCCCTGGTGATGAAATTCCGATTATTAAAGGTTCTGCTTTGGCAGTATTGGAAGACAGCGATAAGAAGATCGGTCATGATTCGATTATTGAATTGATGGAAGCTGTAGATTCTTACATTCCGGAACCTGTTCGTCCGTTGGATCAACCTTTCTTGATGCCGATTGAAGACGTATTTTCGATTTCCGGTCGTGGTACTGTTGTAACCGGTCGTGTTGAACGTGGTGTTATTCACGTTGGTGATGAAATTGAAATTGTTGGTATTAAGCCTACTCAAAAGACAACTTGCACCGGCGTAGAAATGTTCCGCAAGCTTTTGGATGAAGGTGAAGCCGGCGATAACATTGGTGTGTTGTTGCGCGGTACCAAGCGTGAAGAAGTTGAACGCGGTCAAGTATTGGCTGCTCCAGGTTCAATTAACCCGCACACAGACTTCACCAGTGAATGCTACATTTTGACGAAGGAAGAAGGCGGTCGTCATACGCCGTTCTTCTCGAACTATCGTCCGCAATTCTATTTCCGCACCACCGATATTACCGGTACGATTACTTTACCGGAAGGCACGGAAATGGTTATGCCTGGTGATAATGTCACGATTACGGTTCAATTGTTGCACCCGATTGCGATGGACGAAGGTTTGCGCTTCGCTATTCGTGAAGGTGGTAGAACTGTTGGCGCCGGCGTTGTTTCTAAGATTCTTAAGTAATCTTGGACGAAAGTTCGCATAATGGTTCATTGCTTGTAATTTTTTCGCTTATGTAGCATTTTCTACACTGCGCTCAAAAATCACTTCGCACTAAACTCATTCTTCGAACTTTTGCTTGACGTAAATGTTTTGTTAAAGAAGGTTTTTCCTGTTTGGAAAAACCTTTTTCTATTAGCCTCGTTCTATTTTCCTCGTTCTCCGAGTTTGTTTTGTTGTTGGGTGCTTGTTTTTTTTCTTGAATAATTACAAAATTTATGTTAGTTAAGAAGCAATAAAATTTATTATTAACTAATTATATAAGTATATGAATATTATTAAAAAAATTTGCCTATATTGGAAAGTATGGCGGAGAACTTTATCGATAGAGGAGTTTTCTTTTTTGGTCAATTCAGCTGAAACTTCATTGTTTTCAAAAGAAAAGACAGATGCGAAGGTGATACAAAAAATACTAAAATTCTATTTTACTCACACCGTCTTGTGTGATGATGAAATGAAAATTTTATGTAATCGACGATATTACCAAGCACAAGAAATATGGCTTGAAACAGCCAGGCTGAAAAAGTCTTTAACCGAAGCGGAAGAAGATATGCTTGTGCGTCAGATGCCGTGGAATACTGTAAGAATTTTTCCGCAAGCATTATCTGATCATTATTTAACCGTTTTGTTTGCCGAACGCAATCCTTACAAAATTGTAGCATATTGTCGTAAGTATTCTTTGTCGGAAAAATTTGAAAAGATTTTGCTTGAAGAGTATCAAAAAAGCTTATCTCAACCTGATCAAAAAATGACTTACCGTCGATTTACGCAATCTGAGCTCAATGGATGGGCTGAAGCTTTGGAGGTTTATCTTGATGGATATAGAATGAATAAAAAACACTTTTCTACATCAGATATTACTTTGGTGATTCTAAAATCTAATGATAATAATTTGATTGAAAAGTTGATAAAACAATGCTCTATTGCTGATAATTTTTTACCGGACACCTGTCTTTGGTATTTGATTGAGCAAGGAAAAGAAAAAGCCTTAAGATTACTCTTATGTGAGAGTTATTTACCTGATTATTCGCTGATGTTGTTGCGTTTGGAAAAGGTTTATCCTCATCTTAAGTCTGCTCTAAGTATTTCTCGTTATCGCAGAGAAATATATCTTTTGGAGCAAAAACATAATGTTTTTCTTGGTGCTTTGAGCCTAACGCCGAGAGAATATAACATTATCTGTAAGCATATTACAACACCGCTTGAAGATATAGAAAATTTTGAAGAAACTTACATACAACCGCTGTTAAATACGTTTAAACCATGTATGTGTGCTTATGTAGCGTATCATTTTCCGCAACTTGCTTATTTGGCGGAGGTAACCACCAGTAAGTATGCCGAAACTTGTTTTAAAACGTATAAGCGCTAAGTTTTATGATTTTTTCACTCATCTTTTTAATGACTCTGCTTTTTGAAGAAGCGGAGTCATTTTTTTATTTCTGTTTAATTGGGAGATAAATCGTAAATGTCGTGCCGTTGTAGCTTGTAGAATTTACGGTCAGATTACCATGATGATGTAAGATTATTTGTTTGGCGATAGAAAGCCCCAATCCGGTGCCTTTTATCTTCATATCCTTATGAATTTGCATACGGTAAAATTTTTCGGTTAAGCGCGCCAAATTTTCCTTATCTATTTTCGGGCCTTTATTATTAACGGCAATACTTACGGCTTTTCCGGCAGACACATTTAATCCGGCTCCGGCAGGAATTTCAGGTACAGTTTTCATCTCAATAACAATTTCGGTATTTTCAGTAGCATATTTAACGGCATTATCAACAATATTTTGCAATATCTGATGAATCTGCTGATTATCCCCGATAATTTTAGGAATTCGGTTTTGTTCTACCATTTTGATATTCAATGAACGGTTAAATGCTTTTATTTTTAGCGCTTGAACAACATCATCAACCACTTCTGTTAAATCTACTTTATCTTTAAGCTCTTTGTTTTGTGCCATTTCCAAACGTGATAATGATAATAAATCTTCTATTAGCGTAGACATATAATCTGTTTGTTCGCGCATAATACTTAAAAACGCCTCTCTGGCATCGCTGTCATCTTTGGCAGTGGTTTGCAAAGTTTCTATGAAACCGGAAATAACCGACAGAGGTGTACGTAGTTCATGACTTGCATTAGCTACAAAATCAGAGTGCATTTTTTCAACACTTAAAGATTTACTGATATCATACAATGAAACTACCGCCACGGCGCGTCCTTTGGAAAACCACGGTAATTTGTTTATATGAGCGTATATCTGCAGATTATTGTGTTCCGGAGCGTGAAATACCAAACGTTCAGATGTTGATTTTCCTTTCAAAATTTTATCAACGGTTGAGATAAATATGTTGGTTGAAAATACATTATCTATACGTTTACTTACAATATCTTCCCCTAAGAAGTTTCGTGCAGCTAAATTACTACCGGTAATATTTCCTTCACCATCAAGCATCAAAATCGGGTCGGGCAGGGTATCTAGAACGGCTGCATCCGAAACGGTTTGCGCTTCCAAAGTATCGTTTTTAGAAACCCAGAAACGATGAATAGAGTTAATGGCATTAGCCAGTTCTTGCGTATCTTTTTCCGAAAGTTGAATATCATTGATAGTATTTTGCTCCGATGTCAATGAATATACATATTTACGCAAAGCCTGCATCTCATAACTGATCGGAAATAGAGAAAACATATTGAAAATAATGATGATAATGTAGCATATAAGACTGGTCAGAGGAGTAAGAAAGTTTAATAAAGTTAATGTAAGAAAAAGCAGAGCAGAGGGGAGAGATAAAATAATTACTCTGGTTGAAAACTGTGAATCTCGGTCTATTCCCATGATAGATTTTAAATGATGTTGCATAACTTTATTATTCCTCTTGGTAAAATTTGTAAAAATACTAGACTAAGCTTAAAAATATTGTAATATGTAATAAGTTTAAATAGATTTAATTTTTAGTGGCAAGATATGACGAAAGAAAACGATTTATCTCCCGGAATGGTGCAATATTTGGCTATAAAAGAGCAATATCCGGATTATTTGCTTTTTTATCGTATGGGTGATTTTTATGAAATGTTTTTTGATGATGCCAAAAAAGCAGCCAAGGCCTTGGATATTGCTCTCACAAAGCGGGGAAAAGCTTTTGGCGAAGATGTGCCTTTATGCGGAGTGCCGTTTCATGCCTATGAGGGATATTTGGCCAAACTTATAAAACAGGGCTTCAAGGTTGCTATATGTGAACAGATGGAAGATCCTAAAGAGGCAAAAAAACGCGGTTCTAAATCAGTTGTTCAACGTGATGTGATACGGCTTGTTACCGGCGGAACCATTACCGAGGAAACATTACTTGATTCGCGCAAGAATAATTTTTTGCTCGGTGTGGTTAAGGTTAACAACGGTTTCGGTTTAGCTTGGGTGGATTTATCTACCGGAGTTTTTTATACTCAGGAAATCAGCGTAACGGAACAAAATGAGGCTACCGAATTGTATAGTGTGTTTTCTCGTTTACAACCTGAAGAAATTTTGGTTGCCGACAGTATCCTCGAAAAAGCGGATTTGTTCCGTTTGTTGAATGAATATCGGGATAAGTTATCGATATTACCACAGGCACGTTTTAATTTTGACGGAGCGAAAAAACGCATCTTAGATTTTTATAACGTTAACACTTTGGAGGCTTTCGGGGCTTTCGGCAGAGCCGAAATTATGGCCGCCGGTGTGGTTTTGGACTATATTCAAACTACCCAAAAACAACAAATGCCGCATATTAGTCGTCCAATAAAGATTGTCAGTAATCAATACATGGAGATAGATGCGGCAACACAACATAATTTGGATTTAATCGAGGGTCCGAAAGGAACAAATTTATTATCGGTAATTGATCGCACATTATCGGGTACCGGTGCGCGTATGCTTGCCAATCGCCTCATAAATCCGTTGTTGGATGTAACGGAGATAAATAAGCGACTTGATGCGATAGATTTTTTCATGCAATATGCTGATGTGCGGGAAAATATACGAGAGATACTAAAATGTATGCCTGATGCGGAACGTTCGTTGGGGCGTTTGGGAGTGGGGCGAGGAGGACCGCGCGACCTTAAAGCTGTTTTAATCGCTTTATCATTATTACCAAAAATTCGTAAAAGTATTGAAGCATTCAGAAATGCTGACATAGTGGCAAATAATATGCCTGATGCAATCAACGAAATATTACAAAATTTCGGTGAGCATTATCAACTTATAAATACTTTGGCTACCGCTTTAAAAGATGTTGATGAAGAAGGTAATCCTTTTGTCTTACCGGCACTGGCTCGAGAAGGTGGATTTATTAAACGCGGTTTCAGCGCCAATTTTGATGCTGTGTGTGATATGCGCGATAAAGGCGGGCAAAATATCTTAGGCATGCAAGACAAATATGTAGCAGAGACCGGCATTGATAAACTTAAAATCAAATACAATAATATTATCGGCTATTTTATTGAAGTTCCGAATAATTTTACTACAAAACTGCTTGATAATCCGCGTTTTATTCATCGGCAATCGGTTTTGAATGCCACTCGTTTTACTACCGTGGAATTAACGGAGCTTGAAAATGAATGTCGTGGTGCCGCAGAGAGAGCTCTGGCCATGGAGATGCAACTGTATGATGGATTAGTGCGCGATGTTTTGTTAGCGGCAGATGATATTATTCGTGCGGTTAATGCGGTTGCGTCATTGGACGTTGCCGCTGCTTTGGCTGATTTGGCATTGGAAAATAATTATTGTCGTCCGATTTTGGATAATGGTTTGGAATTTGAAATTACAGAAGGGCGGCATCCGATGGTTGAAGCCGCACTTAAAAAAGACGGTAATGATGTCTTTGTCAGTAATAATTGTTCGGTTAATGCCGAAAATAATCGTCTGTGGCTGATTACCGGACCGAATATGGCGGGAAAATCAACGTTTTTACGGCAAAATGCCATTATTGCCATTATGGCGCAAATGGGCTCATACGTTCCGGCAAAGGCCGCTCATATCGGTATTGTCAATAAGGTATTTTCAAGAGTGGGGGCATCTGATGATTTATCGCGCGGGCGTTCGACATTTATGGTAGAAATGGTGGAAACTGCCTCTATTTTGAACCGTGCCGACGAACATTCTTTTGTGATTATCGATGAAATCGGGCGTGGTACGGCTACGTTTGACGGGTTGTCTATTGCTTGGGCCGTGGCGGAATATTTGCACAATGTAAATCGCTGTCGAACACTTTTTGCCACCCATTATCATGAGCTGACAAATTTAGCAGACAGGTTGCCGGCTTTGTCTTTACATTGTATGAAAATTAAAGAGTTTAATAATCAGGTAGTGTTTTTACACGAGGTGATTAAAGGCTCAGCCGATAGGTCTTACGGTATTCATGTGGCAAATTTAGCCGGATTACCGAAAGAAGTTATCCGTCGTGCCGATCAGGTTTTGAAAAAGTTGGAAAAGGAAAATCAGCAAAATAACGCCCTAGATTTAGCCAACGAATTGCCGTTATTTGACTATCAACCGCCGATGTTTGAAGTAACGAAACCTTCGGCTGTGGAAGAGGCATTAAAGAATATCAATCCGGATAATTTGAGCGCCCGTGAGGCATTGGATAAAATCTATGAACTGAAAGAACTATTGAAAGAAGACTAAAATGAAAGTTGAAGATTTTTTTGAAGAATATAAGCAATATGTGGCTTCCGTAACCTCTGAAACCGCTCTTAGTGATGAGTTGTTTTCCAAGCATCTTACCGAACTTTCAAAATTATTGAACGGTAACTATGCGCGTCTTGACCATGCTATTACCGGACTTACCGGTGAAGCTGGCGAGGTGGCTGACGTGTGGAAAAAGGTTAAATATATGGGGTTGGAATATAATGCCGAAACCAGAGAAAAAATGATTAAAGAGTTGGGAGATGTGTGTTGGTATTTGATGAGTGCCGCCACAGCGCTTGACATTCCTTTTGATGAAATTATCAATCGTAATATTGAAAAGCTCAAAGCTCGTCATCCCAATGGTTTTTCCAGTAGCTATCTGCAGCAGAAGAAAGGGGCGTAGATGGCTGAAATTGTCGGTGTTTTGCTACCGCTTCCGTTTGATAAACCGTTTGATTATATAACTGAAACTTCGCTTAAAATCGGGCAGTTGGTGGAAGTCCCGTTTGGCAAAGAAAAGCAAATCGGTGTGGTCTGGGAAACCAAACAAGATACTGATATTACAGCAGAAAAAATAAAAAAAATCTCAAAAATTTTTGAATTTGAACCTCTTAAAGAAAGCCTGTTACAATTTATTAAATGGGTGGCAAATTACAATATGGCGCCGTTAGGAGCGGTGTTTAAAATGGTTATCAGCGTGCGTTCGGTGTTTGAACCGTCGCCGATGACCGTGCTTTATACCTTGTCGGGCAAAACCTTAGCTGAAGCTAAATTGAAGAATTCCGACGCCCGTTGGCATGTCATGGATTTGTTAAAGCATGCGCCTTATACCAGGCCGGAAATTGCTGCCGGAGCAGGTGTAAGTGACAGTGTGATTAAGACACTTATAGATGCCGGTGTATTGGCACCGATTTATGTGGAAAATAAGCGCGAATTTTTAGAGCCGGTAGGAGATTTTGCTAAAGTAGAATTGATGCCGGAGCAACAAAATGCCGCAGATGTATTGTGCCAAAAGGTCGGCAGCGGTTTTTCGGTTACGCTTTTGGATGGTATAACCGGTTCCGGTAAGACTGAAGTTTATTTTGAAGCCGTGGCGAAAACGTTAGATGAAGGAAAGCAGGTACTAATTTTGGTGCCGGAAATTTCGCTGACTTCTCAATGGTTGGAGCGCTTTCAAAAGCGGTTTGGCGTGCGTCCGGCAAGTTGGCATTCCGGTTTGAGCGCCAAAGAACGTACCGATACGTGGAAAGCCGTGATTGAAGGGCGGGTTAAGGTTTTGGTCGGTGCGCGGTCGGCACTGTTCTTGCCATATACCAATTTGGGGTTGATAGTGATTGATGAGAGTCACGACCATTCGTTCAAGCAAGAGGATGCCGTTAATTATCAAGGGCGCGATATGGCGATAGTGCGTGCCAATATTGAGCATTTGCCGGTTATTCTTTCAACTGCAACGCCTGATTTGGAAACCATAGTTAACGTAGAAAACGGTAAGTACGACTGCGTAAAATTGCAGAGCCGCTATGCCGACGCCGAACTACCGGAAGTTAAAATTGTCGATTTGAAGAAAGACCGGCCGCAAAAAGGCGAGTGGGGTGTTTCGTGGTTGGCGCCGAGTTTGGTGCAGGCGTTGCAGAAAAATTTAGAGAAGGGGGAACAGTCGGTGCTGTTTCTTAATCGCCGCGGTTATGCACCTCTGCTTATTTGCCGCGAATGCGGGCATCGGATGCAATGTCCGAGTTGCAGTGCGTGGCTGACAGAACACCGTGCGGCGCAAAAGTTGATGTGCCACCATTGCGGCTATGTTGATGAAATCCCGCAAGCATGTCCGCATTGTGGTTCAACCGATGGATTAACGGCTTGCGGTCCCGGGGTGGAGCGCGTGGCAGAGGAGGCGACGCACCGGTTTAAAAACGCTAAAATTGCTATATTATCGAGTGATAATGCCGGTTCTTTTACTGCCGTTTCCGATATTATCAATAAAATGCAACGCCGCGAGATAGATATTTTGGTCGGTACGCAGATTATCGCCAAAGGGCACCATTTCCCTGATTTGACATTGGTGGGAATTGTTGATGCTGATTTAGGCTTGATGGGAAGCGATTTAAGAGCCTCGGAACAAACGTATCAGTTATTGAGCCAAGTAGCGGGACGAGCAGGGCGCGGCGATAAAAAAGGAACGGTAATGGTGCAAACTTTATATCCGGAAAACAATGTGTTAAAGGCGCTTCTTAACGGCGATAGAAATACATTTTTAAATTTAGAAAAATCGAGTCGGCAAATGCTGCATTATCCGCCATACGGAAAATTGGCGGCGATTATCATTTCCGGTGCTAATCAGGTGCAGACGGGGCAGGTGGCGGCGGCTTTCGGTAAAACTGCGCCGCAGACGAATGATATTGAGGTTTTAGGTCCGGCACCGGCTCCGTTGTTTTTGTTGCGTGACAAATATCGCTATCGTCTGATGCTGAAAACTTCGCGCAATATAAATATTCAGCAAGTGTTGGCTAAATGGCGGCAAATGGTGCGTGTGCCGTCAACGGTGAAAGTGGAAATTGATATCGATCCGTATTCTTTTATGTAAAAAACTTACAAAAAACCACTTGACAAAATGGGAAATTTTTGCTAATTTGGACTTAAGCAAGGTGAAAAGACTTGCCCGAGGTGTGGAAACCTCTTTGAGAGCGTCAATGCAAGACGTTAAATTTTGCAGGCCCGATGGTTATCTTTATGTGATGATCGGTGGGCGGCAAAATAAGCCGTTTTACAAAGACATCATATAAATATTCTAGACAAATATATGGCTGTTTAGGCCAATATGTCGCACTATTCTCTCAAATAGTTTCCAACCGCCGGTCGCTTTTCATTAAGCGACTAGTTTTTTTTGTTTATGGCGAAAAGGAGAACGACGATGAGTAGAGAAGAAGATAGAGAAACTTTGGAAAAGTTTTTTAATTGTGTCAGAGAGCAGAATTATCAAGATATTGAAGAAGCATATAAAGCCGTATGCAAAATGCCGGAATGTTATAGTCCTGATGCTCAATATCACACCTATGGAAAAGCTTACTATATAGATGAAAGAATTTATCCAACCGAAAATAATGTAGATTTTCATCCGTATATTAAAGGTTATTATGATATGGCAGTTACAGAACAGATGAGTTGGGGAATAGAAGTTTCAAGAGACTTAAAAAGGATAAAAAAGTATAATGATTCAGCCGAGTTTGATGGAACTCGTGAATTAGTATTCTTTTTGAATAATTATCGCTATCTTAAAGATACATTAGAAAAACAGGGAAAAGAAATTTTCAGACCGGATACTTTTGATAAATATCCGTTTTTGGAAGATTATGTTAAAGGAATTTTCCGAGATGATTATGATAGTGTTACGCAAGATGCTGCACAATGCAAAACAATACCAGAATTAGTTAAAAACAAAGATGCGGTAAATAATTATTGTAATAGAGGTATCTTTGTATATAACCCAACAGAATATTGGGATAATATAGAAAAAAGGTATGAAGAATGGGGAAAACAAAAATGGCGTGAAATATATACGGAGGCTGAAAATGAAACTTTCAAACAAGGAAATATAGCTACGCTTTCAGACGAAGAAAAGAAATTTATATTAGAAAATACCGAAAACGCAGATAGAGCTATTGCAGTTGGCAAAACAGTGAGTAATGAAGTTCTGGATAATTGGGATAATCCGGTTTTAAAGGCAGAAATTCTTTTTGCAAGAGCGGAAAAACCGGAAAAACTTTCAGATGAAGATAAAGAATTTATATTAAAATGGAGTGAGTCAGATAAAACCCTTGAGGCTGTTGCTAAGGTGTATGATTTTAAAGCACAATCCGGTGAAAAACTAAAGGTATTACTTCGTTGTGTTGAGCATAAAGAAATTCGTAAAGATATTGCCAAAGAATATATAGACTCGTGCAAGGGGGATGTTGCTTACAGTTTTCCGATTTCTCGAGTTTTTACCAAAGAAGAATTTGAGCAAGCAGTTGAAGATTATAAAATCACGCAATATCGTCGTGAAAACGAGAAGTTGAGTGCTGAAAATACGCAATTAAAAGAAGAACATAAAAACGTAGAAAAAGCAAAAACAGAACTTGCCGATGAGCAGACGAAATTTCAGCGTTATGTTAATGACAAAAGCGCAGAACTTAAAGCTAAAAGTGAGCAGCTTGGTTTTCAAAAAGATATTCCGGTTGTTTGTTTAGGCTCGCAAAAAGAGGTTGATTCTTTTGCTCCTGAGCGCAAAAAAGAACTTTTCGCCAAGATGAAAGAGGAAATGTTGAAAAACCCGAATTTAAGGGAAGGGCATTTGGTCGGAATGTGTAAAATTTATGTTTCCGAAACCAATACACCGGAACAGAAAGCCGAGTATTTTGAAGGTTTGCACGAAGTTCGTAAATCTGGAACAACTAATGCCGAAAAACGCGAAATGGCGCGCACTTTTGGCCGCGTTTTAGAGCGCAATCAGGAATTAGCCAAAGACGAAGCACTAAAAGGTTTGGCTAAGATAGATTACAGCGCCGTTGGATATACACCAACAAAACGCGGCTTTAGTAAAAACAGTAAAAGTGATTTAGAAAAATAAAAACTTAAATTCCAGCAAAAGCGCATGGGTTGTATAATCGGTGCGTTTTTGTTTTATATGTTTTTTTATCGCGATACATCTCAAATTCTTAAAAACTTATAACTAATCATAAAATTTCTAAACGGGGATTTAGATAATGATATTTGTCGCATAATGTATATTATGTATAGTTACATACATGTGAAAACTTAATTTAGTTCATTATTGCTCAAAATATCATGCAGTTAAATCAGCGATGCGTTAATAAGTTGGCGCGTATATTGTTGCTGCGGATTTTCAAAAATTTGCTTTACATTACCAACTTCTACAACAACGCCGTTTTGCATAACTATAACTCTGTGAGAAATTGCTTTAACAGCGCTCATATCATGAGAAATAAAAATATATGATAACTCATATTTTTTTTGCAAACATTTTAGTAACTCAACAATTTGTGCTTGTACCGTTACATCTAAGGCTGACGTAGGTTCATCTAATAATACAATTTGTGGGCGCAAAATCAAAGCTCTGGCTAAAGCAATACGTTGACGTTGACCGCCGGAAAACTCATGCGGATACTTATTTAAAACCTCTGGTGATAATTCAACATCTTGTAAAATCTGCAAAATTTTCTGTTCTTTTTCTTCATTTGTCATATTTTTGTAATGCACATTTAAGCCTTCACCTATGATATCGCGCACATTCATGCGCGGATTAAGTGAATTGTAAGGATCTTGAAAAACAATTTGTATATCTTTATTAAATAGTTTATTTTCTTGAAATATATTATTGTTTTTAATGTATATTTTTCCTTTGTGTTTTATAAGATTAACTAAAGACATCGCTAGTGTGGTTTTACCGGAGCCGGACTCGCCTACTATACCTAAAGTTTCTGCTTTCCCCAGCTCTAAAGATATGTTATTTACGGCCTTTAATTCTTTAATTACCCTACCCCAAAAATTCTTCTTTTGTGGAAATGTTACTTCAATATTTTCGGCTTTTAATATAATATCTTCGTGTTTTTTATTATTTGTATTCAATAACAAAGAAGATGATATTAACTTTTTAGTATAATCATCTTGAGGGCGATTGAAAATCTCATCTGCCGAACCATATTCAACGATTTTTCCCTGATACATAACTGCTATATTATCAGCTATATGGCGAACCAAACGCAAATTATGGCTGATAAAAATGATGCTCATATTCAACTTTTGTTTCAACTCAAGTAGCAAATTGATAATTTGCTCTTGTATTGTTACATCTAAAGCAGTTGTCGGTTCATCGGCAATCAAGATGCTGGGGTTATTGGCAATTGCCATGGCAATCATCACTCTTTGCCGCTGACCGCCGGAAAGTTCAAACGGAAAAGCATTTATCTTTTGCTCCGGATTAGGAATTTTCACGGCTTCAAGCAATTCAATTGTTCTTTTTTTAACTTCTGCGGCTGACATTTTTTGATGTAATGTGATACTTTCGGCAATTTGTTTACCGATTTTATGCAATGGATTGAGCGATGACATCGGTTCTTGAAAAATAAAAGCAATTTTATTGCCGCGAATATGGCGGAAATTTTCGTTATCTAAACCTATAAGTTCTTGATTTTCAAATATAATTGAAGATTCTTTGCTATGAGATGCTTTAGGATATGGCAACAGTCCGAGTATGGATAATGCAGTAACCGATTTACCGGAACCGGATTCACCGACAATACCTAATATTTCACCTTGACTTAAACATAAATTAGCATCGATAACGGCTTGAAAATGTGTATTATTTTCTCTCTCAAATTTAACTGATAAATGTTTTATTTCCAATAGATTATTCATCAATTATTTTTCCTCGTATCAAGAGCATCACGGACCCCCTCGCCTATAAAAATCAGCATTGAAAGCAAACCGGAAAGGACAATAAAAATACTTATTCCAATCCATGGAGCTTGCAAATTATCTTTACCTTGCCGCACCAAATCTCCCAACGATGGATAATCTTCCGACAGTCCCAAACCTAAAAAATCCAGTGCACTAAGAGAGGTTATAGCTTCTGCCATAATAAAGGGAATAAATGTAACCGAAGTAACCAAAGCATTCGGTAAAATATGCCGGAACATAATCCGTAAATTCCCTACTCCCATCACTTGTGCTGCTTTAACATATTCAAAATTACGCAATCGTAAAAATTCGGCTCTCACCATACCTGTTAGGCCGGTCCACGAAAATAACAATAAAATTACCAGTAAACTCCAAAATGTCGGTAAAAATACACTGGCAATGATAATGAGAATAAACATTTGCGGCAGAGAATCCCATATTTCAATGACACGTTGTAATATTAAATCGGTTTTACCGCCAAAATATCCCTGCACTGCTCCGATGATAATACCTATAACCGAAGAAATTGCAGTTAGCAAAAAGGCAAATATTACTGATAATCTGATACCATATAGTATGCGTGCCAAGATATCGCGTCCGGATTCATCCGTCCCGAGAATATGTTGTGAATCCGGAGCAGACGGAGTTGCTTGAGCCAGCTCATAATCTACCGTATTAAAAGAATACGGTATGAATGGCATTATCATCCACCCGTTTTGTTTTATATTTTGCTGAATTACAATATCTTTATAATTAGCTTCAGTTGGAAAGTCTCCGCCGAATGATTCGTCACTATAACTTTGGAATATCGGAAAACAATAATTATTTTTATATTTTATTATCAATGGTTTATCGTTGGCAATTAATTCAGAAAATAATGAAAACACGAAGACTAAGGTAAAAATAACCAAAGCCCAGAAAGCACGCTTATTTTTTCTAAATTTTGCAATTTTTTCCCGATTGACAATCATTTTTATTCTACAATATTTCCCTGCAATTTTGCTTCATCATCAATAAAGTTTAGATCATCTATACCGAAATCTTCCTCAGAAATTTCTTCATCTTCAAATTCTGTATTTTGTTTCTTAAAGATATCTGCCTCATCTTCCGGTAAAGAGGTATTGATTTTCAACCATTCTGCGTACCATTTGGTAAATTTTTCCGAATGATCAATATCAGCCCCACTACTGAGGTAATATAACTTTCTGCGTAATGCCTCATACAAACTGCCATGAATATCGAGTTTTTTGGGCTCACATTGTTCCTTAGGGTGGAATAAATATTGAGATAAAATATTGTTAGTCGGGCAAAATCCCATGTTTACTTCAGCTTTTTTCTGATGTTTATCATGTATTGCCATACCTACCAGTCTGTTCGCCATGAAATTATCAATAAAATCTTGATATTTATAGTTTTGGAAGTTATTAACTCCGGAAGTTCCTTGTATAACCATTACGGTATCGTCCCATAAATTTTTTTCTCTTAATTTATCAATAAACTCTTCTAATTTACCATATAAACAGCGAGTTTGTTGCAAATAGGCTGTTTGACGTTGCTCGGTATAATCTGTCTTTATCCAAGGCAGATTAGCCATATCCAACCATTCTTCTTGCGGTTTCAAACGGCAATACTCATCATATATATACATATTCGACGGAATATCGGCAAAAACAAAATATGCCTGTCTTCCACTATCTTTTAGAATATCATCAAACAATATATCAAAAGTTTTGATAGAATTAACCACATACAAATTATTATAATCTACGCCTACCATCGGCACTCTGTCGGCATCAATTACCGATGCTAATGTGTGGTAAATTGACGACATATTAGTCAATAGATGCATACTCGAAAGCCACTCTACCATCAAAATTTTGGTCTTTTCCCAAGTAGATAAAGACATTGAGTAAATGTTGGTTGGTTGATTAATCTTTTCAATACAACGTGTTACATTAATTTTATGATTAACATGACACATATCAAAATCACGTGATTTATAGGCTGAAATCTGAAATTTATTCTTTTTGAAAATATCATATAGTTGATTATCTTTCAAATAAATATATTCAGTGCGTAAATTACGAAAACGCCAATATTCCGACAAAATCCGCGTCTTTAATAAATGTTCACTGCTATGTTTATTCGACATTGGATTAAAACTGATAACCATATTGCTTAAGTATTCATGTTCCGGAGTGTATGCTTGAGGATAATTAGTAAACCCATTTTTCTGATAAAATCCTTGAATTAAGTGTTTAGTATACTGTGCATCGGAAAATTTTAAGCCATTTAAGTAAGAATATGATACCAGATTAGGAAACATAAAATATATAAATCGTTTATTACCATTTTGACGTATTGTTTGCGAATTATGCGATTCCACAAATTCGTGCGGCTCTGTATGACGCATATAAGTAACATAAACATCAGCAAATAAAATAATTGCAGCCAATGTTAATAGCCCTTTAAATAATATTTTGTCTTGAGCAAAAATGGCAAACACAATCGCAGCTAAGACAATACCTACAACGATATAAGTCGAAACGTTGTAAGAACCAAGATTTATAGTTTGTTGCATCTGCGAAAATTGATTAAACATCGCATATACAAAACCAAATGTAATAAACGAAGCAAAGGCATATTTAGTTATGGAATGTTTGTTTAATAACCAAACAATTATCGAAACAACAGGCACTAAGCATAACAAGCTTAACAATACTTCCGGAATAGGTAAAACAGAATTATGAAAAACCTCTACGTTACCGGAACCGGCAAATAAAATAAAATCCGTTGCCAGCAAACTTAGGCAAAAGATTATAATGAATATACTTTCAATTCCTCGATAATCCTTAAACTTTTTTTCCAGTTTTTGACCTTTCCGCGAAAAACGCCCGTCATAGTCGTGACTTAATGGTGATACGGCTCTCGAATTATCGGTTTTGTTCAAGTCATCCAAAAACATCTTATTGTTCCAGTTTTTCTTTTACCAATTTATTAACCATTGCCGGATTTGCTTTACCTTGCGACTGTTTAATCACTTGTCCCACAAACCAACCGGCCAAATTTGTTTTGCCGTTTTTATAAGCGGCAACATTATCCGGATTAGATGCAATAACTTCTTCAACCAATGCTTCAATGGCACCGCTGTCTGTTACTTGTTTTAAGCCTTTTTCTTCAACTATTTTTTCCGGATTTTCTCCGGTTTCGCTCATAATTTCAAATACATCTTTGGCAATTTTACCGGAGATTACTTCTTTAGAAATAAGTTCCACCAAGCGACCGAGATTTTCAGCTGAAATCGGACTTTGAGAGATATCCAAACGCTTTTTATTAAGCATGGCAAAAAAGTCGCTCATCATCCAGTTCGCCACTTTTTTGGCATCATGACCGGCGGCGGCTTTTTCAAAATAATCGGCAATTTCTTTATTTTCGCAAAGCACCATCGCATCATAGGCCGTCAGTCCCATTGTTTCAACAAATCGTTGTTTTTTGGCATCAGGTAACTCAATCATCTCTGCTTTAACACCGTTAATATATTCATCAGACAACACCAACGGCGGTAAATCCGGCTCCGGAAAATACCGATAATCGTGTGCAAATTCCTTTTTACGCATCACTTTCGTTTGTCCGCTGGTAGGATCGAATTGGCGTGTTTCCTGTTCAACAGTTCCGCCGTTTTCATAAACCTCAATATGTCTTTTAGCTTCATTTTCAATAGCTTGCATTACAAACTTAACGCTGTTAACGTTCTTCATTTCGCAACGCGTGCGCAATTCGCTTGAGCCATAAGGACGCACCGAAACATTAACGTCGCAACGCATTGAACCTTCGTCCATATTACCATCGCAAGTTCCTAAATAACGCAAAATCGAACGTAATTTACGCAAAAATGCTCCGGCTTCTTCCGGTGATCTGAAATCAGGCTTGGTGACAATTTCCATTAAGCC
This sequence comes from uncultured Pseudomonadota bacterium, assembly GCA_902763155.1. Classification (GTDB taxonomy): domain Bacteria; phylum Pseudomonadota; class Alphaproteobacteria; order RF32; family CAG-239; genus RUG410. The sequence goes on from CACWQS010000007.1 coordinate 17,180, forward strand.
TACCCCTGCCCTATTTAAGTCAATATAGCTTTTGGTCGGGCTTAAATCGTGAATTGATTTTCCGGCATCTTGCTCAATATGCATACGTTCTATACCGATTGTTTTGCTTGTTCCGTCACTTAAATCAATTTTAACTTCCCCTTCTCCTACTATCGGGTAACGAAATTGAGTAATTTGATAATCGGTCGGCATATCGGCGTAGAAGTAGTTTTTGCGCGAAAATTCAGAATATTTATTTATTTTGGCATTAAGCCCTAAACCGGTTTTGACTGCTTGATGCACACATTCTTTGTTTATAACCGGCAACATTCCCGGCATTCCGGCATCAACGAACGAAACATTGGTATTAGGATCATCACCGAACTCTGTCGAAGCACCGCTGAAAATTTTAGATTTGGAAATAATCTGACAATGAATTTCCAGTCCGACAACCACTTCCCATTTTCCTTTGGCGGTTTCAATAATATACTCAGCCATTTTACTTCCTTTCAAACTTTGCATCGGCTTCTAATTTTGCCGCTACATTGAAAATTGTGCCTTCGTCAAACGGTTTTCCTATTAGTTGCATACCGAGCGGTAAACCGTTTTGCGCCAAACCAATCGGCAAACTCATTGCCGGTAATCCGGCTAAATTTATCGAAACCGTAAATACGTCGTTTAAATACATATTTATAGGATTTTGAAGCATACTTTCATCGCCTATCGGAAAAGCCGTAATCGGTGATGTCGGGGTTAGAATTATATCACATTGTTTGAATGCTTCCATAAAATCATTATAAATCAGTCGGCGCATTTTTTGGGCTTTGAGGTAATAGGCGTCATAATAACCGGCAGAAAGAACGTATGTTCCTATCATAATACGGCGTTTAACTTCTTTTCCGAAACCTTCGGTGCGGCTTCTGATATATAGTTCATCTAAATGTTCGCCTTTAGCATCAGCGCGGTATCCGTAACGAATACCGTCATAACGCGCTAAGTTTGAAGATGCTTCCGCCGGTGCTAAAACATAATAGGTGGCAAGTGCATATTTAGTATGCGGCAACGATATTTCTTTTATTATTGCACCGCGTGCTTTGAGCATCTCAGCAGCTTTATCCCAATATGCCGCCACTTCGGCATTTAAACCTTCCGGTCGATATTCTTTAGGTAGTCCAATGACCAAACCTTTAATATCTTCTGCTAAAAAACTCGTATAATCAGGAACCGGTAAATTGCAAGATGTCGAATCTTTGTCATCAAATCCGGCCATAGAGTTTAATAACAACGCACAATCGCGCACATCTTGAGCAATAGGTCCCGCTTGGTCTAAAGAAGACGCAAATGCCACAATACCATAACGCGAGCAACGTCCGTATGTCGGTTTAATACCGGTTACACCGCAAAATGCCGCCGGTTCGCGGATAGAACCGCCGGTATCGGTGCCGGTAGAGGCCGCACACAAATGCGCTGCCACAGCCGCAGCCGAACCGCCGGAAGAACCGCCCGGTACCAAATCTTTGTCTTTACTCCAAGGGTTTATAACCGGCCCGAAATAGCTGGTTTCATTACTGCCGCCCATGGCAAATTCATCTAAGTTTAATTTACCTAAAAATACGGCACCGTCATCAAGCAGATGTTGAGTTACCGTAGATTCATACGGTGGAATAAAATTATCTAAAATATGTGATGCCGCTGTGGTACGAATATCTTTGGTGCAAAATAAATCCTTAATACCAAGCGGCAAACCTTCTAATGAACGTGCCGTACCATTGGCATAACGCTTGTCGGCTTCCCTAGCCTGTTCCAATGCTTTTTCGCCACATTCGGTAATATAAGCGTTATATTTACGCCCGTTCTCCATATTATGTAAATAGGCCTCTGTTAACTCTACCGAAGTAAATTCTTTTTTCTTTAACCCGTCCAATGCTTCCGCAGCAGTCAATTTTGTAATATCACTCATCTTGTCTTACTCCACTACTTTAGGAACAGCAAAATAATCATATTCTGTAGCCGGTGCATTTTTCAAAACTGCATCTTTACAATGTCCGGCTGTTACCTCATCTTCACGCATTCTTAGCGGCATATCGTTTACCGCAATCAATGGCTCAACATCGTCGGTATTGATTTCATTTAGTTCTTCAATCCATGTCAAAATTTTATTAAATTCTTCCTTTGTGGCATCAATCTTATCACTTTCAACCCGCAAACGCGATAGAAAGGCTATTCTTCTGACTGTTTCATTATCTATGGCCATTTTATATCCTCTTTTTCTTACATCTTTATCATAAACGCTGGTAACACTGTATCATATTGCAACCGTTTGAAAAGTTTTAAATAGCGAATATCAACACCGCTGTGCATAAGCAACTTTCTTTCTTTTACTTGTCCCGCGAGCAATAATTCACTGATTTTTTCACTGAAAGTTTTGGAACGTGGATATTCTGCCAAAATAAATTTTGCATCTTCGCTCAAACCGGCTGCTTTTCTGGCACTCTCAATCGCTTCAGCATATCCGCCCATCATATCGACCAAGCCTACTTCAAAGGCTTGCCATCCGAGCCAAACTCGACCACGGGCAATATCATTGATATTTCTCTTTAAATGTCTGTTTTCTACTACTTTTTGTGTAAAATCGTCATAAATTTCATCCAACGAAGCATTAAATAAACGTTTTTCTTCTGCTGAAAACGGTTTATTAACACTTAAAATATCAGCATTTTGCCCGATTTTGATTTCCGCCCAATTAACTCCGATTTTTTGCCACATTTGTTGTAATGAAACTTTACCGCCCAAAACACCGATAGAACCGGTAATTGTTGTCGGTTCGGCAATTATCTTATCTCCGGCTAAAGCAATATAATAGCCACCTGATGCCGCATACCCGCTCATCGAAATAATAATCGGTATGTGTTTTTCTATTTTCAAATTTTTCAGAGCATTATATATTTCATCAGAAGCATTATAATCGCCGCCAGGACTGTCAATTCGCACAATAATAGCCTTCAAATTAGGTAAATCGGCTATTTCGGCAATATCTGAAGCCACGCTTTTACTGCCTATTACAATTTCTCCGTCAAATTCATTGGAGCTTTCGCCCTTATCTATTACTCCGCTTAAAGTCAAATATGCTATAACCGGTAAATCTCCTTCGTGAGTTTTTATAGCCTGAGCATAATCTTCTACGGCAATATAATTCTCAACATTTTCTTTTTGTAAATTCTTTTCTAATTCAGGTAAATACATTATGCCGTCAATCAGTCCCAATTCTACCCCTTTTTCCGCAGAAAAAGGAGCCTGATTAACCAATTTTTTTACCTCTTTTAATTGTCTGTTTTGTTCAATTCCGCTGATTAAAACATCAGACAGCCCTTGCGCCAGATTATTCATATCTTTCCGGTATGATGCCGACATATTTTTATCGGTGAGCGACATCATTGCCGTTTTATATTCGTATCTTGCAAAAAACTCCGGTTCTATTCCCAACTTATCCAAAAGCGAACGCACAAAAGGAACTTCTATCGCAATACCTGTCAGACCGATGGTGGTATGTGGTTGCATATATATTTTATCAAAAAAAGTAGCTAAATAATATTCACGATTACCCTGCCCCAGAGGTCCGAAGCCTTGTGAGAAAACATAAGCCTTTTTGCCATGACCGCGAAAATAGGCAACAGCTCTTGCTATATCTTGAACTTGAGCAAGCTCCAAATCGGTGGTATCAAGCCGTGCTACTAAGGCTTTAATATGGTTATCATGTGCCGCTAATTCTATACTTTGGATAATTTTTGAGAGTTTAATACTCGATTCTTCGGTAATTTCAGATAATAAGCTATCATCTTCTGCTTCGGTAATATGGTGCGAAAAATCAATAGTCAAAGCACTATTATCCGGCACATATACACCGCCGCGATTATATAAATTAACAATTACCGCTCCAATACCGATTATAAGGACAATTCCACCTAAAATGGCACAAAATGATTTTATAAACTTCCAGATTTTCTGCTTTAATTTTTTCATTGCTTTTATACTAATCTTTTTTTGCTAAAAATTTTGCCACATAAGGATATTTTTCCACGGTTTCCGCATTTAATTCGGCACATTTTGTTTCAATAGCTGTTTCCAGTTCCTGCATAAATTGCTCTTTGGTTTTGCCTTTGGCGCTTATTGCCGGTAAAAACTCAAATACTGCAGTCCCCGGATAACGCAAGAAAGAATTTTTTGCCCAGAAAAAGCCGGTGTTAATCGCCACCGGAATCACCGGTAAATCCAAATTTTCCGCCAAAAACATAATCCCTGATTTATACCCTTTGGTCGTTCCCGGCTGACAACGGGTTCCTTCCGGAAAAATTACCACCGGACGGCCGGTATCGGTGCGTTTTTTCACCTCAGATAACATATGCTTCATAGCCGCCGCCCCGCCTTTGCGATTAACCGGAATCATACCATAAAAATATTGCGCCCAACCGAAAAACGGCATATAAACCAGTTCTTTTTTCAAAATATAGGTGGTTGTAGGCACAAACTGAGTAAATGAATATGTTTCCAGAGCCGATTCGTGTTTGCAGGCATAAATGGCATTTTGCGGCAGTATATTTTCTTTACCCCTCACATCAAATTTAATACCGGCAAACAAATGAACCCAATACAGAGCTATCGGCATTACAATTTTATCCCAGTAATAAATAGAACATTTGCGCGGTAAGAGTGCCACCGGAAGTTGGATAATACAACCAACCATCAGAGTTCCGAAATATAATCCGTTAGCTAATAAAGATCGAATATATAACATATTATTTCTCCAGTAATTGCAAGCGACGATGATTAAGATAAGTATATAAAAACTTATTATATTCCGCCGCTAAAAGTTTGAAGGTTGAAAAAGAATGCCACCATTTTTTTATAATTTTTTCTGAATAAACCGGATGTGCTATTACTTTAACCGGTAAGCTGTAAACCGACAATTCTTCCAGCGCTCGCGGCAGATGATAATTAGAAGTTACCAGATGTAAAGAATGCACATCATTTTGAGTAATCCAATCGACAATTTCTGCCGCATTACCTATGGTATCGGTTGCATTATAACCCAAATATATTTTATGCGAATCGTTAATTTTTATTTTTGATTTTTTTTCAATTTCTTGCAATGATGTTTTTTTAGAAACTCCGGAAATAAATAATTTATCACCGATACCATTGTTTAGAAGAGAAATCCCCTCCTCAATACGATGTCTTCCTCCAGTTAAAACCACAATGGCATCAGTTCTATCTTTTGAAATTTGGTAAGAATCGATTTGCCGCACAAAAAAAACAAACCCCAAGCACCAAAGTAACATGGCACTAAAGATAGAAGAAAACAGTAATAATATTGTTTTTTTTACCTGCATCTTAAACCATTTTCTCCAACGATTTTCGCACTGTCCAATATGAAGTTAGCATAGCGTAAAACAGAGAAAACAACGGAGTAAGCATAATCAGTGTCCATGCATAATTAGACAGACTGGCACCGTTTAGAAGTCCGCTACCGGTTGACATACCATAACGCCCCACCAAAAGAATACACGGCACTGCTGCCAATAACCCGATAATACCGGAGAAAAATCCTATTTTAGCATAGTCTATGGCATATAACTTGGCGATAAATCTATCCTTAGCCCCGATAATGTGCAGAATTTCAATCGACTCGAAATTTATATTTAAACTGGTGCGCGCCGAATAATATATGGAAAATGCGCAAATTGCCACCACCATCAGCAAAATTGCCAAAGCAATTGTTTTCAATGAGGTGGCAAATTTTATCAATCGATTAAGCCATAAACGGTGATTATCAATTGAAGCATTCGGAGTTAATTGTTTCAAACCGCGAGTAATTTCATCATAGTTGAGCTCGGCATCAGGTTTTAAGCGCACGTCTAAAAGTTGCGGAATCGGTAAAGTTGACATATCAACCTTTGTACCTATCCATGGCGTCATCAATTTTTTAATGGCTTGCTCATCTAAAGTTCGCACTTCGGCAACTCCTGATACTTTTTCAATAAACTGTTCCACTTTATGCAGTTGCTCTTGCGTTTTAGTTTTATCTATATGTTTATCGGCGTTTTCTATCGGCGAAATTTGCACGGTTATTGAACCGGTAATATCTTTTTCCCAACTACCGGCCATTGAACTGATAGACATAAAAATCGCCAACACAACCACAAACAAATACATATATATGGAAGTCAAAACATACATGAAGACAGATGTATCATTATCTTCAGCCGGAATCTCGTGTTTTTGTCCCATTAATAAATCTCTGCGCATAATTTTCTCCTATATATGTTGCAATGCCGGATAAAGTTTTGCCGAGCCATCGTGTAAATGAATTCGCGGATAGTTATATGTAGACGTTAGTTGTTCATTATGGGTAGCAATAATAATCGTTGTTCCGACCTTATTAAGTTCTACAAACAGACGCATCAATTTATTGGCAATTTCCGAATCTACGCTACCGGTAGGCTCGTCGGCAAACAAAATATCCGGACGATTTATTACAGCTCTGGCTATGGCAACACGTTGTTTTTCACCACCGGAAAGAGTACTGCATTTTTTGTAAATACTTTTATGTAACTCTACCCATTGCAAAAGCTCCACTACACGACGGTAAATTTCTTTTTCGTTCATACCTCGCACCCGCAAAGGTAAAGCAATGTTGTCATACACACTCATATTTTCCAGCAAACGGAAATCTTGAAACACCACGCCGATACGTTGACGCATTTCAGCTAATGTATCACGGTTCGAAAAATTGATATTTTGCCCGAATACCTTTAAAATTCCTTTACTTGGTCGTTTGACCAAATACAGCATACTAAGAAGTGTGGTTTTACCGGAACCGCTTCGTCCGGTAATAAAAGTGAACGAACCGTTGTCCAGTGATAATTGCACATTACTTAAAACATCAGTTCCGTCATATCCCACGGCAACATTTTGCATATCAATAATTGCCTGTGTATTTGTTGTTTCCGTCATAAAAAAACTCCTTTGCTTTCTTGGCATATACGTTACAACAATAATCTATTTAATAAAATACTTTTTTTAATTGCTTCTGCATAATTTTGGAATATAGTGTAAAAAAAAGAGGTTAAGATGTTAATAAGTTGTCCTAAATGTGTTGCCGTGTATAATATTGCGGCTGATAAAATACCGGAACAAGGCCGTCGTTTCAAATGTGTGGAATGCGGTAATGTGTGGACGGTATATCCAAGAGATGTTTCCGATATCGAGCCGGAAAATAAGATTAAAGCACAAAAGATTTTACAAAATGAAAACGATATGAAGGAAATGTTTCATCGTTTATCTAAAGATACCGACAACTTATTCGCAGGTAATGAGGAAATAGTTTACAGTAAAAGCATGAATTCTGCTCAAGATAAATTAACAGAGCCTATAGATATTGCTAAGCGGAAAATACAGGTTCTATTCTCTCCTTTTTTATTAAACGGATTCATTTTATTTTTCATCGCTATTTTTACCGTGTTCATCGGTTATTTTAACAGATATGAAATTGTCCGTTTTGCACCGGCGATGGAAAGCTTTTACAATAATCTGAATTTGAATAGTGTTTATTCCGCTCGTAACGTGATATTCGACCAGCTTGATGTTAAGCCGGTTAAACATGGCATGAAGCATTTTGTGGAAATATCCGGTCGGTTGTATAATCAGGGACCGTATAAAGCCAAATTGCTGCCGATTGTTGCCCGTTTGGAAACAAATACCGGCGAGATGATGGTCACTGCAACAAAATTACCGTCAATAAAAGACCTTCCACCACGGATGAGTGCGATGTTTTTTATGATATTGGAAAATAAAACCGCTGAGGCTAAAATTATTCGTTTATCTTTTGCCGAAAACGGTAAATAACCTAAATAATATGGAGATAAAAATGTTAAGAGATGATTTGCAAAACAGTTTAAAAGAAGCAATGAAACAAAGAGATACCAAAACCGTCAATGCCGTGCGATTGATTATTGCCGGTCAGAAGGAAAAGGATGTTGAAGCACGCGGTAAAGGTAGAGAAAAAGCCGATGATACCGAGCTTTTAGCCATGATGCAAACCATGATTAAACAACGTAACGAATCTATTCGTATTTATACCGAAGGCAATCGTGCCGATTTGGCAACTAAAGAGCAAGATGAAATTGATGTTATCTCTCGCTTTTTACCGAAGCAAATGAGTGCCGAAGAAATAAATGCCGCCATCAAAGAAGCCATTAGTGCCACAGGTGCCGCCGGTATTAAAGATATGGGAAAAGTTATGGGAGCCTTAAAAACGAAATATACCGGTCAGATGGATTTTGGTGCGGCTTCCGGCATTATCAAACAACTTCTGGGATAGTTTTAAGCATCTAAGATGACGGATGATTTACAAAAATTTTTAGATGAATTAAGAAGTCGGCTTTCGATTGTCGATATTATCGGTCAAAAGGTAAAATTGACCAAACGAGGGCGAGAATATATTGGTTTGTGCCCGTTTCACCATGAAAAGACTCCGTCATTTACCATTAACGAAAGCAAAGGTTTTTACCATTGTTTCGGTTGCGGTGCGCATGGAGATATTATACGCTTTTTGATGGAGGCTGAAGGATTGCCGTTTATGGAAGCGGTTAAAAAATTGGCGGATAAGGCCAATTTGCCGATGCCGGTATTTTCCAAAGAAAGCCAAGAACAAAGCCAAAAACGTAAATCTCTGTATGAAATAATGGATATGGCGGCGGCATTTTTTGAAAAGAATCTAAAGATGCCGATTGGTGCCTACGGATTGCGCTATTTTAAGGAGAAACGCGGTTTAAGTGATGATATTATCCAAAAATTTCGTTTGGGGTATGCGCCCAACAATAACGGCTTAAAAGCCCTACTCCTTTCCAAAGGCGTTTCCGAGCAAGATATGGCGGAATTGGGGCTGATTGCGATACCTGAGGATAAAAACCGTCAGTCACACGATTTTTTCCGCGAACGAGTGATGATTCCGATTATGGATAAACAAGGCAATGTGATTGCCTTCGGTGGTCGCATAATGGACAACAGTCAACCCAAATATCTTAATTCACCGGAAACTCCGATTTTTAATAAACGCCGTATCCTTTATAATATGACGCATGCTCGCGAATCGGCTTACCAGAATAAGCGACTGATTATTTGCGAAGGGTATATGGATGTTATCGCGCTTGACAGCTTCGGCTTTAATTATGCGGTAGCACCGCTCGGAACGGCATTGACCGAAGAACAAATCTTAGAAGCATGGAAAGTTTGTCCTAACCCGATTTTATGTTTTGACGGCGACGGAGCCGGTATTAAAGCGGCGATTCGTTCTATTGACAGAGTGTTACCGATTTTGCGTGCCGGATATTCGGTCAGTTATATCTTTTTGAAAGAAAAGAAGGATCCGGACGAACTGTTGCACACCTTAGGACCGGCGGTATTTGAGCAATATTTACAACGCGCTAAACCTTTGGTTGATATTCTGTGGCACAAATGCAAAATGAACAAAGATACTTCAACACCAGAACAAAAAGCTCTGATAGAAAAAGAGGTTTATGAGGAAGTCGGTAAAATCAAAGATGCACAAATTCGCAGTTATTATGCTCAAGAAATGAAACAACGCATATATTATACCTTCGGCAAGGGCGCGCAGATTAAAAAGCAACAAAATGAGCAAAGTGGAACCAATGCAAATGTTTCGCAGCCGACTAAGCGTTTCGGCTCTCAAACTTCAACCGGTTATAATTTGGTTAAAAAGCCTCCGTTATCTGATTTGGATTTGCGTAATGTTGTTGCGGCATTGATTTTGTATCCGGAATTAATCAGCAAATATGAAGAGCGCTTATCGTCATTTGAAATAGGTAATTCGCAAATGGCGAAGATTTTAACGGATATTATCGAAATCAATCAGGAAGATGGGCATCTTGACAGTGATATATTGCTTGAAAAAATTAAGTTAAATTTTACCGGCGAAATCGGTGATTTGTGGGAGCTGAATATGTATCGCCAACAAAAACTGAGCATGCAGGATTTAAATACTCAAATCAACAGCTGTTTAATTGCCATTCAACTTAAACAAATTGATGCCGACATCAAAGAATGTATGACTTCAATGCAGAATAATCCGGCAGATTTGGAAGAAATCAATACTCGATACCAACAACTGGTTAAAGAACGCAATGCTCTTATTTTGGCACAAGAATAAATAGTTATTCATATCTCAGCGCATTTATCGGATTTAATAATGACGCTTTATAAGCGGGGAAAAAGCCGAATAGCAAACCGACAATACCGGAAAAGCTAAACGGTAGCAATACATAAAATGTCGATAATACTGCCGAAATAGAAGAAAAAAGCGGCAAAATAAGAGTGCCGATAATCCCTATGGCTACTCCGATTAAACCGCCGATAAGCGATAAAATCAGCGCCTCCATCAAAAATTGCCACCGAATATCCCACCGCTTGGCGCCAATAGCCATTCGAATACCGATTTCTCTTGTTCGCTCGGTAACCGAAACCAACATAATGTTCATAATTCCGATACCACCGACAAGAAGTGAAATAGAGGCAATTGAACCGAGCAAAATTGTCATAATCTGCGTTGAAGATTGCATCATCTCCATAAACTGCGTCAAATTCATAATAGAAAAATCATCTTCCTTATTCAGCCCTAAATTATGACGCTGGCGCAACAGAGCAGAAATTTCTTCTTGTGAAGTATATGTATCTTCTGCCCGATAGGCCTGAAGCATAATCATATTAACCATATCCGGAAATTGAGTACCCGAAAGTTTTTTCTGCACGGTAGAAAGCGGCAAATATATCATATCATCTTGGTCTTGTCCAGGACCGCTTTGTCCTCGTGCCGGTAAAGCGCCGATAACGGTAAATGGAATTCCTTTAACCCGTATGGTTTTACCCAAAGGATCAATATCTCCAAACAGTTGTTTAACCACGGTTTGTCCTAAAATAGCCACTTTGTTGGCATTTTTCAAATCAGCTTCAGAAAACAAACGTCCGTATGACAAATCCCATTCTTTAATTTCAAAATAGCGATTATCGGTGCCGATTATATTAGTAGCCCAGTTGGTATTACCATAAACAATTTGCCCGCTGTCATTAACCACCGGTGCGGCGAGATGAATAGCCGCTACTTTTTCTTCAATGGCATTGGCATCGCCGTTTTTTAATGTCGGTTGCGAGCCGTGCCCCATGCGTGCACCTCCGGAAGTGCTTGAGCCTGAGCGAATCATAATTAAATTAGTTCCCATTGAACGCATTTCGTTTTGCAGCGAAATTTGCGCCCCGTTACCGATGGATAGCATCACAATTACCGCCGCAACGCCGATAATAATTCCCAAACTGGTTAATACCGAGCGCATTTTATTGGCTTTGATAGCGCGTAAGGCAATTTTAGTTATGGTTCTTAATTCTATCATTTACCTACTCTTTTCTTATTTAATGTATCGCTATGAATCTCTCCATCGACGATTTTTATAATTCTATCAGCATAAAGGGCGATATCTTCTTCGTGCGTTACCAAGATAATGGTGCGATTAAGTTCTTTATTCAATCGAGTAAAAAGCTCCATAATTTCCACACTCATCTTGGTATCCAAGTTACCGGTCGGCTCATCAGCAAAAATAATCGGCGCATCGTTGACGATGGCACGAGCGATCGCCACGCGCTGTTGTTGTCCGCCGGAAAGTTGATTCGGTTGGTGATGCATACGCTCTTTCAATCCGACATCGGTCAACGCTTTAATAGCTTTTTTGCGTCGCGTTTTATCATCTAAGCCGGAATAAACCATCGGCAATTCCACATTTTCGAGTGCCGAAGTGCGCGAAAGCAAATTAAACCCCTGAAATACGAAACCTATTTTGCGATTGCGAATTTCCGCCAAGGCATCTGCATCAAGATTTTCGACATTTTTCCCGTCTAAAACATACTCGCCGTTTGTCGGAGTATCTAAGCAACCCAAAATATTCATTAAAGTAGACTTACCGGAACCTGAGGGGCCCATAATCGCCACAAATTCACCGGATTTTATTTCTAAATCTATCCCTTTTAAAATTTCCAAATCAAAACCATCAAGCGGGTAACTCTTATGAATGTTTTTGAGTTTAATCAAAATTTCGGTCATTAGCGCGGCATCCTTAATCTGGTTTGACGTTCTTTTCCAGTATTACCGGTTTTGGCAACAATAACTTTATTCCCCTCGCCCAATTCATCGGAGATAATCTGGGTAAAATTATCATTGCTGATTCCGGTTTTTACGGAAATACGTTGCGGCTTACCATCTCTTAAAATCCATATACCTCGATCGGAATAACGCTTGTTATTGTCACCGTCTTCCATGTAAAAACGCAAAGATTGGTTCGGTGCCAAAAGCACATTTTTTTCATCGGCGGTAATAATTTCGACATTAGCCGTCATCCCCGGTTTGAGTTTCATATCGCTATTATCAATTTCGATTACCACCATGTAAGTTACCACGTTTGAGGTTGTAATAGCTTCGTTACGAACTTGCACCACATATCCGTAAAAATATTCATCGGCATAACTATCTACCGTAAAACGCACGGTTTGCCCATCTTTGACTTTGGCTATATCGGCTTCGGCTACGGTGGCTTCAATTTGCATCTTGGTTAAATCTTCTGCAACCGAGAACAACTCTGGGGTTGAAAAACTGGCGGCAACCGTTTGCCCTACTTCAACTGCTTTAGAAATAACGATGCCATTTACCGGCGATTTAATCTCGGTGTATGAAAGTTCGGTTAAGGCTGAATTAAGTGCAGCTTGAGCCTGTTTAACCTGTGCTTGATCCAGTTGTAACTGCGCCAAGGCGTTATCATAATCGCGCTCGGCGGCTTCCAAATCTTTAACCGCCGAATATTTTGAGGCATTAAGTTTACTTATTCTATCAAGCGCTTTTTTATAATATTTAATATTATTTTCTTCCACAGCGACCTGCGCTTTAGCAATTTCGAGCGCAGCCTCGCGTTGAGCCACGTTAGCTTTGGCATTATCTTGATCTATCAGCGCCAAAAGCTGTCCTTCTTTAACTTCTGAGTTATAGTCAACGTAAATTTCGGCAATACGTCCCGATGCTTGTGTACCGATTGAAACGATTGAAAGCGGATTTATGGTACCGGAAGCGGTAATAACTTCAGTAATATTACCAATGGTAAGCGGCTGAGTTTTATATGTTTTGGCACTACTGTTTCCTAACAATAAACTGCCGCACCAAGCCAGAAGTGCTATCCCCGCTACTATAATGAGCCATTGCTTGCGATTCAATTCACGCCATTTAATATTTTTAACTTTTTCATATAACATCTTAATTTTATTAAAAAATTTTTGTTTCATCGCTTTATTCTCCAACTCTTCTTTATCGCTTAATATAAATATATTTAATTCCAATGTCCAGCGATATTAAAAATTATTTATACTTTGAGGTATGTATAATTTTTTGAATTTAGATTCAAATCTTGACAATTACCGACAAATAGCGTATATAAATGCTCTGGAAGGCAAGAAAAATGGCACAAAAGAATAAAAAATCTGATTTTATTTCCACCGGTTTGGTCGCCCCAAACCGACGTGCTCGTTTTGACTATACTATTAACGAAACTTTTGAAGCCGGCCTTATTTTAACCGGAACCGAAGTAAAATCTCTGCGCCTAGGACATGCTAATATTAACGACGCCTACGGTATTATCGAAAAAGATGAGCTCTACATGAGCAATATGTTTATTGCCGCTTATGATAATCAAGGTTATGCCAGCCATGCCGAACGTCGCAATCGCAAACTCTTGTTGCATCATCGAGAAATTGTAAAAATTATCAATGCACTTAATCGCAAAGGTTCAACCTTGGTTGCGATAAAGCTGTATTTTGACAAACGCGGGCGTGCCAAGTTGGAAATAGGTCTCGGTACCGGTAAAAAACTCTATGACAAGCGTGAAACGATGAAAGAACGGGATTGGAATCGCGAAAAAGCCCGTATTATGGCACACTAAACCACTATGAGTGCAACTTCTTTTCAACTTTTGCCACTTCATGATTGGTCTTTTCAAAATGATCAATTTCGTGGTGATAATGATTAACCACGTGGTAAAGTTTGTGCCAAAAGCCCTGCTCTACGCTAACAACCGTCCCCCATACCGCCATAACAAACATTATAATGGTTACAATACTTTCGGCTATATCAAGAGTTTCTTTTATGTCATATTTTTTCTTTTTCATAGGGCTTAGATAGTTCTATGTGAAATATATTCAACCTCTACAATTGTATATTTTTGCAAATAATATATATTTAACTATTGACAATTTATATAAATGTCACTAAATTAACCGCGCTAGCAAAGTATAGCCACTAAAAAGGCTACATAAAAATCGATTTTTAAGGAACGTTATGGCTGAGAAAAATAATCAAGACGTATATGACAATAATGCCGATTCTGCCACAGTTGATGCTGGGGCTTCTGCTTTGCGTCATTTATTAGCTAAGGGCAAAAAACTCGGATATATTACCATGGAGGAACTCAACAAAGTTCTACCTTCAGAAAAACTCTCATCTGAAAAAATAGAAGATGTAATGTCTAGTATTTCCGATATGGGAATAAATATCATCTCTGATGCCGATATTGATACCGAAGATGAAGAAAATGCCGATAATGGTGATTATGACTACGAGCAAGATGATACTGAAGATGAGGAAGTTGGTAATATTGACTCAAAGGATATCGGACATTCTGATGATCCGGTAAGAATGTATCTTAAAGAAATGGGATTGGTCGAACTGCTCTCGCGTGAAGGTGAAATAGCTATTTCAAAGCGCATTGAGGCCGGAAAAACCGTAATGATTGGCGGTTTGTGCGAAAGTCCGATGACCATTAAAGCTATTGCCGGTTGGCGCGATGAGCTGCAAAACGGCACTATGCAACTGCGCGATATTGTCGATTTGGAAATGATGTTTGGAGGCGATTCCGATGCTATCGAATTTGAAGATGAAAGCGATAACACCGGAGTTGATTATTTGGAAAAAGTTACCAAGGAACTCAATGAAAAAAATCTTGACGATATCGATGATGATTTGGAAAATGACATTGATATAGAAAACGATGTTACCGACAATATTGATGAAGAAGATGAAGATGAACAGCTTGATACATTAAACGATGAAGGGGAAGAATCTTCAGAAAATGAAGATGAAGACGATGTTGATGGCGGTTCTCGCAATACAACATCTATAACAGCGATGGAAAACGCTTTATTGCCGCAGGTTTTGGAAACACTTAATAAAATTTCCAGTTATTATGATAATTTGAAAAAGATTCAAAGTCAGCGTATGGCATCATTTCTTTCTGGGCGTAAAGTGATTGCCGCTACCGAACGCCGTTATTTGAATTTGAAAAAAGAACTGGTTGAACTTATGAGTTCCATCAGCTTAAACAGTGCTAAAGTAGAACAACTGGTCGAACAATTAAATGATATGAATAATCGGCTGATGAGCCAAGAAGGAAAACTTCTGCGCTACGCTCTTTCGTGCAAGATTAAACGTGAAGACTTTTTGGAAGCTTATCAAAAATCGGAATTGGATCCGACTTGGCTTGATAAAATTTCAATGAAAAAAGATAAACATTGGGCGTCTTTTGTTGAAAAATATAAAGATGAAATTATCGAAATTCGTCAGAATGTAGCACAAATGGCGCAAGAATGCGGATTGCCTATCAGTGAATATCGCAAAATGGTTGATACCATTAAAAAAGGTGAACGTGAAGCAGAACGCGCTAAAAAGGAAATGATTGAAGCAAACCTCCGTTTGGTAATCTCAATTGCGAAAAAATATACCAATCGCGGTATGCAGTTCTTGGATTTAATTCAAGAAGGCAATATCGGCTTAATGAAAGCTGTTGATAAATTTGAATATCGCCGCGGTTATAAGTTTTCAACCTATGCCACATGGTGGATACGTCAGGCCATTACCCGCTCTATTGCCGATCAGGCACGCACCATTCGTATTCCGGTTCACATGATAGAAACCATCAACAAACTGGTGCGCACTTCTCGACAAATGCTTTCGGAAATGGGACGTGAACCGGTGCCGGAAGAATTGGCAAAACGGCTTTCGATGCCGCTTGAAAAAATCCGCAAAGTTATGAAAATTGCCAAAGAACCGGTTAGCTTGGAAGCTCCGGTGGGAGATGAAGAAGATTCTTCTTTGGGTGATTTTATTGCGGACGAGAGTGTATTGCAGCCTTTAGATATGGCTATTCATTCTAATTTGAAAGAAACTTGCACACGTATCTTATCTTCGTTGCAACCGCGTGAGGAACGTGTTTTACGTATGCGTTTCGGCATTGGTATGAATACGGATCATACATTGGAAGAGGTGGGTAAGCAATTTAATGTTACTCGTGAACGTATTCGTCAAATTGAAGCGAAGGCTCTGCGTAAATTAAAGCACCCTAGCCGCTCACGAAAGTTACGTTCTTTCTTGGATCAATAAAAAAATAAAACGCCGGCAAATAAAGTCGGCGTTTTTTACTTTATAAGTAAAGCTAAATTAACGTTTCAATGCTGCTTTAACTTCATCATCGGTTGCATATTCAAAAACCGATTTACCATTATAATCACGAGCTTTTTTGCTGGCACCGGCGGTAATCAGCAAAGAAACCACATCCGGATTCCGATTAAGTGCCGCAGCATACATCAATGCCGTGCGACCATTATTATCTATAGCATTGATATCGGCACCATATTGTAAAATCATTTTAACCACTTTTGCCGATGCATCAGTGCGGCAAATATTCATCAATAATGTTCGCCCTTTTTGATCGCGAGAGTTAATATCGTTACCGGAATTATAACTTTCGTTTGGTGTTTGAGAAACCTCCCCAAATGCCGATAGTAAATTTTGTGCTAATGAACCTAAATCAGCACTTTGTCCTTGCTCACCGCCAAACATATTTAACAGTGTACCTAAACCACCTGAATTATTCCCGTTTTCTGTCGGAGCATTTGCCGATGATGACTTTAAGAAACTTACGCCGATATTTTGCATAGCATAATTAACTGCTTTTTGAGTTAATTCATGGCGATGTTGATAAGCGTAATAAGAACCTCCGGCAGCCGCCAACAACAAAATGATCATAAAAATACCTAAACCTATCAAAATTTTCTTCATCATAGATTATCTCCTTTTTTTCCCGTGCCAACACCGTTTGATAGTTCTACATATCAGGTACTGATAATTCCTACTTTATCTTCAAATCTGTTGTGTATCTAGTCCTTCAACTACTTTATGGTCATATCTCGACTTTCGTCAAGCATTATTGCTTTATAATCCTCAACCGTCTTTTTATTATCAAAAACAGCCCGCACTTTCATCAAGAGCGGGCCTTTTATCTTCAATTATTGCTTGAGTTATTCGAAACGATGCGGCATTTCCGCTTCTTTTTGCATTTGCTTTACAAACTCATCAAGCGACATCGTTTCTTGTTTTTCGCTACCTAAACGGCGAATGGTTACAGTACGATTTTCCTTTTCTTTAGCACCAACAACCACAATTACCGGTATTTTTGATAGCGAATGTTCGCGCACTTTATAGTTAATCTTTTCGTTACGCAAATCAGTATCGGCATTTAAGCCCGCTTTTTTCAAAGTTTCAGCCACTTCGGTTGCATAGCCGTCAAACTCGCTCACAATCGGCGCCACCATAGCTTGAACCGGTGATAACCAAAGCGGCAATTTACCGGCATGATGTTCAATCAAAATACCCAAAAAGCGTTCAATCGAACCGAACAATGCACGGTGCAACATTACCGGCTGATGCTTTTCTCCGTCTTCGCCGATATATGAAATATCAAAACGTTGCGGTAAGTTCATATCTACTTGAATGGTTCCACATTGCCATTCACGGCCGATGGCATCGCGTAAGATAAATTCCAGTTTCGGACCATAGAATGCCCCTTCGCCCGGATTGATTTCGTATTCATAACCATGTTTTTCCAAAGCGTGCGCCAACGAATTTTCGCACAAATCCCAAATTTCATCAGAACCGATACGATATATGCTATCCGGTCTGGTTGAAAGATAAATTTTCACTTTATCGAAGCCGAAATCTTTATAAATATCGAAAATCAGCTTCATTGTGCGAATACATTCTTCTTCCATTTGCTCCGGTGTGCAGAAAATATGCGCATCATCTTGGGTAAATTCGCGTACCCGCATCAATCCCATCAGCGAACCGGAAGCTTCATAACGATTAACTTTACCAAATTCGGCCATGCGGAGCGGCAAATCACGATAAGACTTAACACCTTGTTTATAGACAAGCAATCCACCTGGGCAATTCATCGGTTTAACGCAGAACATACTGCCGTCTTCCATTTGTCCCGAGTAGTTATGCGCACCGTATTTATCCCAGTGACCCGAAGTCTCCCATAAAACGCGATTCATAATGCGTGGCGTTTCAATTTCAATATACCCGTTATGTTCTTGACGATTACGCATATATTCTATCAATTTGCGATAGATACGGAAACCTTTGTCATGCCAAAAAACCGCTCCCGGAGCATAATCCGGCTCAAAATGGAACAAATCCATTTCTTTACCAAGCTTACGATGGTCACGCTTTGCCGCTTCTTCCATCATGGTAATATAAGCGTCCAAATCTTTTTTGTTAGCCCATGCCGTTGCATAAATACGTTGCAACATTTCGTTGTTAGCATCTCCGCGCCAATACGCCCCTGCCACTTTCATCAATTTAAATGCATCACCAACTTTACTTGTTGACGGCACATGCGGACCGCGGCATAAATCGGTATAATTTCCTTGACGATAAAGCGTAATTGTTTCATCTTCCGGCAAATCTTCAATAATTTGAACCTTGTAGCTTTCCCCCTTATCTTTAAAGAATTTGATTGCCTCATTGCGCGGCATAACGATTCGCTCGATTTTTTCATCGCGCTTTACGATTTCATGCATTTTTGCTTCAATTTTCACAAAATCTTCAGTCGTAAACGGTTCTTTGCGTGCAAAATCGTAATAGAAACCATTTTCGATAGCCGGACCGATAGTCACTTGCGTATCCGGCCAAAGTTCTTGAACAGCCTCGGCCATAATATGGGCACAAGAGTGACGCAAAATGTGTAAACCGTCAGCGTCTTTGGCGGTGATGATAGTGAGTGTAGAATCGGTTGTTATAGGGGTTGTTAAATCTTGCAATGTATCATTGACTTTGACTGCCAATGCCGCTTTTGCTAATCCTGAACTGATTTTCTCGGCAATTTCCAAACCGGAAACACCGTCTTTTTCTTCCATAATACTGCCATCAGGCAATTTAATTTTAACCATTTTTTTCTACCTTTTCACTATTTGTTTTTGTTATTTTGATTCATGAGTTCCTCATAAACCTTGATTGTTTTATCACACATTATTTGTTTTGTAAAATGTTCTTTTACATTTTTTATCGCTGCTGCGCCGATTTTTTCTTTTTCATCTTTGGAAAGATGCAACGCCCAGCGTATGGCAGCCGCTAAATCGTCGGCATTTCCGCTTTCAAATAGCTTACCGGTCACGCCGTCAATCACCGTTTCTTTCGAACCGCCGATGTTAGAAGCTACCACAATCCGTCCCATAGCTTGCCCTTCGATGGCAATTCGTCCGAATGCTTCCGGTTCTATTGAGGTGGAAAGCACAACCTCCGAAAGCATCATTGCTGCCGGAACATCACTCACATGGCGAATGAAGGTATATCTGTCGCTCATTCCATATTCTTCTATCATTTGTCGCAATTCTTCGGTATATTTCACCCTACCCTGATCATCTCCAATTAAAAGACAATGAAAATCTTCATCTTTAATCTTACTTAAAGCAGTAGCGAGCAATTTCTGTCCTTTCCAATTAGTCAGACGCCCAATCAGCGTGACTAGAGGTTTATCCTCCGGAATATTAAATTCTTCCATAAGTTTAATCATCCGCTCGGCGGTTGTGGTTTCCACATTAAAATTTTCCATATTAACACAGCGCGAAATCAAGCGAATTTTACTCTCATCCGTACCGTAATTTTTGATTATATGCTCCTTAATATGATTAGAAATGGCAATTACCCGCTCACCGAATGTCATGACCTTGTTATAAATCTTTTTAATTCCCCAAGGTCCTAACCCATAAGTTCCATGAAAGGTGGTCATATAATGCACACCGCAACGTTTGGCTGCCCAATAGGCACTCCATGCCGGAGCTCTCGAACGTGCATGCACAATGGTTACGCCATAGTCTTTAATAATTTTAGACAGACGCCAAGAGTTAATATATAATTTGAAAATATTTTTCGTTTTAAGCGGTAATGTAAAATGCTTAACCTTCATACGTTCCAAGTTAAAAGCCATACGCCCACCGGCTGAAGCTACATAATTTTCAATGCCTCGTTTTTGCAGTTCCGATGCAATTTCTATGGTGCCAAGCTCAACCCCTCCTTGATTAAGCTCCGGTAAAACTTGCAACACCACCATTTTCTTTTCTTTATTTTCCATTTTGACCTCAAAATATGTTCAAATTTAAGCGCATTTTATCTTATTTATGAGCTTTTTTCAAAGTTTGAGGAGTGGTTATGCACAAGTCCAATGAACATAAACATTTACATCATCAATAATACGTGTTACTCAAAATCAAAATATCATAAAAAAGGAAATTAAATATGTCAAAACCTGCTATCAGTATAATTATACCTATATATAATGTTGAAAAGTTTTTACCGCAGACTCTGTCCAGTGTGCAAAACCAGACATTTACCAATTTTGAAGCAATTTGTGTTAATGACGGCAGTCCCGATAATAGTTTGGATATAATAAAACAATTTATGAAAAATGATTCTCGTTTTAAACTGATAGATCAACCTAACAGCGGAGTTTCAGTAGCCAGAAATGCCGGAATAAGAATGGCTGCAGGTAACTATATTATGTTTTTAGACGGCGATGACTATTTGCATCCTCAAGCTATGGAATTTGCTTATAATACAATTGAAAAATCTAATGTAGATATTTGTAATTTTGGTTATGAAGAAGTCAATGAAGATGAAAAAACAGAATTTCCACTTTTAATACCTTATGATTATAGAATTCTTCCCGATGTTTTTTTGAAATATTTGAAAAGAGAATTTTCCCCTGTCGTAATGGTTTGGAACAAAATTTATAAAGCCAAGTTTGTAAAACAAACTCCATTTAAACCATATCACCCAGGAGAAGATGATGTTTGGACGTTTGAAATATTAGCAAAAATTAAAAAATTTGCTACTTTTGAAAATAAACTGGTCTATTACGTGCAAAATTCAAAATCTGTTATGCACCGAATATCTGAAGAAAGACTTATAAGCAATTACGTAGCTTATACATGCGAAATATCTGCTTCAACTAAACAAATGATTGAAAGTGAAAAATATGCTGACTTGCGTGATAATTTAATCCATTTCCTTAACGATTGTCATCGTGAAGTATTTAAGAACCTTATTTTGAAGCCATTAAAACTGAAGATGGATATTAATATTATTAAGAATAATTTTACCAAATACCAACAATACATCAACTTGCATCAAGAGTATCTCAAACCCCTGAAGTTTAAGCGTCGCTTAACTATTTGGCTTTTGCGACAAAAATATTATACGCTTGCGCAATTGCTGACAAAATGATATCAGTTTATTTTGCAAATGGTTTTTAGGACAGGAATTCCAAACAAATAATATTTTTTACTACCTGTTTTTTGTCGAACTTTCCAAAACGGAATATGTTTAAATAGTCTGATGTCGGTGACAATGTTTTTATTTTTGTCGGATATCTTAGTAAAAACAGGCACGCCACAAATGCAAACTTCATGAGTGTTAGTATAATATTTTGCTATTGGTAAAAGATTAAACAAACACACAGATTTAAACGCATGATATTGCTGCTGTTCCAGTTCTTGCGGAGTATATTTATGTTTGTTCTCCAAGAAAAACAGAACGTCAGGTTTCACCCAGCTGGCATTCCACCAATGGATTGTATGGGTATTTTCTTTTATACATTCCGGAGTGAATGTTTCTTTATTATCAGCAAAAGGATTAAACGGATAAAAATATTCCGGTGCATATAATTTAACATCCGAATACTGATTTCTACTATATAATTCAGTCATAATAGTCGGGATAGTATATAACGGACTTTTAAAAATCTCATTATGATAAAAATCAAGCATATCTTTCATAAATTTATGATATTTAACGCATCCCATAACAGCACCGTTAAAACACTTTTCATCTTCATATCCGGCAAAAAAATTATCATTCAATAATGAAGATATATCCTTAACCACTGTAATATCCGTATCAAAATAGACACCTCCGTGTTCATATAGAGCTTGGCAGCGAACGTAATCTGCCACATAAGCCCACATCTTGCGATCATACACCATTTTGAACCACAAACACTCTTTGTAAGCTTTGGAAAAATCAAAATAAGATGAATGCTCATTTAGTTCTATTATTTCATAACCCGGTAATTTTTCACGCCAATTTTGAATGCATATATTTACCATTGACGGCTTTTTTCCACCAAACCATACATAAAAAATCCGCTTTGGTATCATAATCAGTGCCTCTTAACATAGTCAAACAGTTTTTTATTATACTATGTTGTATTTTTTGTTATGTAAATAATAATCTTTTCAATATCCCTTACAAAAAACCACCAACCTACCCTTTAAAATATGTAATTCGGTTATATATGAGTTTGCGTAACAATCATAGAAAAAGGAATAACAATATGTTGAAATATAGTAAATCTGCATTAGGACTATTAAATAATCAGTATCGCAGCATTTTGAAAAAATGTATGTTGTTGAATTTGGGATTATTTGCGCTTTCTCTGCCGGCAAAAGCCGAAATTTCGGAAATTACGGCAGATAATTTAAATACTTTGACTTCACCTAAAGTAGAATGGGAAGGACCGCAAACCGATATACCATTAACCGAATCTTTTATTGTGGTAGACCAAGAAGGTTCTGAACAATTTTATATTTACGATTATACCAACGTTGATGATTATGAAGAAACATCAACTAATGTGGACGGCGATTTTACCGAAGAAGATGTTACGGGTAAAGTATTTACCGGCTATGAAGCCCAAAATGGCGAATATGGCGCCATCTATATAGCCGAAACAAACACCAACGCTACCGATATTACCTCTGATTTTGTTAAAAACAGTGTGGCCGCAACAACAAATGTCAGCGGTGCTTCTATTTTCAATCAGGGAATTGTCGGAGATATCACCGGCGACTTTGTCGGCAATACGGTTGATGTTGAAACCGAAATTTTAACTGCCGGCGGCGCAGCAATACGTAACTATGAAACTGCCGGTAATGTTATCGGTAATTTTGTTGATAACGGCGCTTCGGCTCCCGAAGGATTAGCCTTTGGCGGCGCTATTTTAAACCTCAGTAACAATATTACCCACGCCGTTGTCACAGATGGTACAAATACTGTTTTAGGCAATATAGAAGGTAACTTTATCGGCAATACGGTTGAAGACAGCGAACTTGTTGCCGGCGGTGCTATTCTAAACGCGGCAAATGTGGCTGAAACTGACGTTTCTATCGGTGATATTACCGGTGATTTTGTCGCCAATTATGCCTTAACCAACGGCACAGCCTTAGGTGGCGCAATTGCTAATATTGTTGATTCAACCATGGAAACCGCGACAACTTCAATCAGTACCATAACGGGTGATTTTATCGATAATAATGTTGAGGGTGATGTAAATGCTTTCGGTGGCGCTGTTTATAATGCTCTTGGCGGCACAAACACAAACGCTGTTGCTTCCATTGAAGCTCTTGACGGAAATTTCACACAAAACTATGCTCGGTCATCAAACGGCGATGCCTTAGGCGGTGCTGTGTATAATGCCAATCCGGTTAATACAACACCTTTAGAAACACCATTTAACCCTGTTGCAAATACTTCAACCGGAAGCTCTGCAATTATTGATTCTATCAGTGGTAACTTCACCGACAACTATGTGGAAGCAAACAGCGGTGACGCTTTTGGTGGCGCTATTTATAACGAAGCTTATGAAGCAAGCGAGGCAGATACGGCTGTTATTTCTTCCGTAAGCGGCGAATTTAGCGGCAACTATGCCATGTCTGAAGATGGTAATGCTGCCGGCGGTGCCATTTATAATACCGGCACCATAGGTGAAGCTGTTGAACCTGTTGCCGATGCAGAATCCGTTGCCGGCATTGTTAATTCTTCATTTATGGAAAACTATGCTAAATCAACCGGCGGAACGGCATTCGGCGGGGCTATCGCTACCAGCCAAAATCTGACGCTAACGGCTCAAGACGGCTTTGAATCGGTTATCAGCGGCAACTATGTTGAAGATGGTAACGGTGAGCGCGAAGAAGCGATTACAGCCTTCAAACTGGCTGAAACAGATGAAGCACCAACTTTGACATTTACGGCTTTAAGCGATGGTAATTTCACCATAGATGATAAAATTACCGGTATTGAAGGATATAAGGTCGTCTTTAACGGTGATGAAACAGGTATTGTTAATTTGAACAACACCATTGCCACCAACTATGCGTTGACAAATGGTAATATTGAATACACCGGCGACCAAATGGGCGTTGATGTCAATGTTGAAAACGTTACCTTGAAGCTTGGGGATGTTGAAGCTCTGACTGCCAACAATTTAACCTTAAATAATGCGACTTTAGATGTTATTAACGACACCATTGACGACATTGTTCTCGGTTCAATCAACACGACAGACGGTGCAACCGGTAATTTAGCCATAGATATTGACTTGGAGCAAAATGTTGCCGATACATTCACTGTTTCATCTGCAAGCGCCGGAACATATAACTTCAAAGATATGAACGTTCTCGGTCTGCCAACCGAAGAAGGTGCTTTTGAGGTAGAAATTTTCAAAGCAACTGAAGCTGCATCTTTAACCGATTTGGTAATGAATACCTATGACGCCATCTACAGTAACATGGATCAAATTATCTTAGAGCAAGGAACCGGTGATAAAATAGGTTATTTGCTTTATGACTATACCAAAGGCGAACACACCTTAAATGATGCGGTTGCGTTTGAAGAAGGTGACAGACAATATAATATGAACACCGACGAAGATGTGGCCGAAGATTTAGGTGTTATGGGCGGCGAAAACTCGACTTTAGCCATCAATGGTAACGGATACGCTATCAACGGTAATGGTTTTGAGGGTATTACCGTTGGCGATGGCCAAACATTGGAATTGAACAACATTCAAGACATGAATGGTTTTGATCCGGCGGCTGTTGCCATTGAAGAAGGAGGAACCGCCAGCATTGCCGACAGCACATTCAGTGATAACTATTCTGATGTTGTTAATGACGGCACTTTGAATTTGAGCGGTAACAACGTTTTCAATGATGGTATTGAAGGCGACGGAACAATGCTCATCAGCGACGGCACTTCAACATTCAATGCCGATGTTGACCAAAGCATCATCATTGTCGGTAACGAACAAACACCGCAAGCCAAAGCAACCGATTCGATTATGGATATCGGCACAAATATGGTAACCGCTGATGACATCAGCTTTATCAACGGCTCAACTTTAGCCTTAACGGTTAACAGTGCTGAAGAATATGGTTCGGTGATTGCTCAAAATATTACAGTTGAAACCGGAGCAAAATTACAAGCCACATTGGCACAAGGTATTATTCAAACTCAACCGGTTACATTGCAATTATTGAGCGCTGAAAATACCGACTTCAATAACTTTACAGATAGTTTTGACAACCAAATGTATAAGTTTGAAAAAGTTGATAAAAACGGTGCTTACAAAATTTCATTGGCTAAAACAGCGGCTCAGGTTTCTGCTGAAAACGGCGGCACACAAAATAACCAAAACACAGCAGCTGCATGGGCAGACGGCGGTTTGTTTGCCAATGCCGGAGAACAGGCTCTTGCCAACAAAATTTCGGCAACAGCACAAAATAATCCGAAAGAGCTGAATGCTAATCTGACTGCTTTGGCGCCAAATGATGCACCGGTTGTTCAAAACACCACGGTTGTTTTACAAAATCACTTATATGAAGCTGTTGGCACTCACTTACGGGAAGAAAGCTTAGGCCGTCGTAACGGCGGACGTTCTTCGGGCGATATGTATGCCGATAAAGAGCTGTGGATTGCCGGCTACATGGGGCATAACAAGTTGCAAAACCATGGCGGCCACTACGGATTTAAGGGTGATACATACGGTGCTGTGATTGGTATGGACGGCAAAATTTCGCCGCACTCCAAACTCGGTATCGGTTACCAATACGACTATACAAAGGTTGATGCCTTCAACCGCGACACAAAAGTTGATACGCACACCGGTTTCTTGTATGGTGAATATAAACCAAGCCAATGGTTTATGAATGGAGTTGCCTCTTACGGCTATTCAACTTATAAAGATAAAAAGTCGGCATTCGGCGGGCGTTATCATGGCAAATATCATGCAGATTTATACGGTTTGCAAGGTTTGGTCGGATATGAACATGTTGGCCAATATATGAATGTGACGCCGCAAATGGGCTTAAGATACAGCTATATCAAACGTCACGGCTATGTTGACGGCGCCGGTCAGGATATTTCCGGCAAAAATATGGATATCTTCACAGGTATTGCCGGTTTGAAGTTCAGTAAAGACCTTTATTACAATATGAACTGCAACGTGATGCGTCCGGAATTGTATTTGGGGTTAAGCTACGACTTTGTCAGCGACCATGATGCGGCTGTTGTCGGCTTGGGTAACGGTTCAACCTACGTTATTAACGGCAAACGTTTAGACCGTATGGGCTATGACGTTGGCGCCGGTATCACCACCGAGCTCAATGACCATTGGAATATGAATATCGGTTACATGGGTAATTTCCGTGATCGTTATCAAAACCATTCCGGCACCATTGGCCTGAGCTACGCTTTTTAAGCACATACATATTATTATAAAATAAACCTGTTAGAACAAAGATACCGGTTGGATTATCCCAGCCGGTATTTTTTCTTGACAACTTCTATCGGTAAAAATATCCTTGCCTTAATAAAAGGAGTAAATAATGAATTTTGTAATTTATGATACCGAATATACCACTTGGGAGGGCGCGATGGCGCGCCATTGGTATGGCAAAGATGAATATAAGGAAATTATCCAAATCGGTGCGCTTAAAATCAGCTATCCGGAATTTAAAGTGGTGGATAGCCTCTCGCTTTTCATTAAGCCGCAAAAAAATCCCATTCTCTCCGACTATTGCAAAAATTTAACCGGAATTACTCAACAAGATGTTGATAACGGATTATCATTTGAACAAGGCTTAAAGCGTTTTCTTGATTTTGTCGGCGATAACTTGGTCGGTTCTTACGGCAACGATTGTTGTGTTATGGCAGAAAATACCGCACTGATTAAGGCAAATCCCCTCACCTTATATGGAGCAAATTTCATCAATTTACGCTTTTGGATTAACCGCTTCAATCCGGCTACTTCCGGTATAAATTCCGGTCATTTATGGCACTTGGTTCCTGAGCCGCATATTTTTGAGCATACTCGTGAACACGATGCATTATGCGATTGTTACTCTATTGCTGAAATGCTACATTATATACACGACCAAAAGCACCCGCTTCCGTTTATATAGTTCGATTATTTTCCGCTTTTCCTGTGTAACTGGCTACGTACCGTTTGTACGTAGTTATAATTGCGAAAAGAATCATACGCGTGATCAAAACTATCGGAGCCGTAAATATAAAACACCTTATTTGCCAGTCCTTTGATTGCTGTCTCTATTGTTTCAAATGCTTGATTAAACTCTTCATCAAAATTATTATTGCGCTTGCGTTTTTGCATAATATCATGATACGCGCCAATTGCTTCTATGGTTTTATTGGCATAATCTCCGGCATTTTTTTGTGCAAAAAAGTGCATCAGTTTGACCGTTGTCTGGTAAAAACATTTGTTAACTAAAATATTTCGCTGCTTCTGATTATTACCGTCAACAATCATAAAACCGATGTTGGTTACCTCCTTACTTTAATTTTGCCTTCAAATCGGCAATTAAACCATCTATACCTTTTGGCGATTTTTGAATATATCCGGTATATTCGCTACGCGCCGTTTGCGCCAGACTGACATTTTCGATAATAATATCGACAACCCGCATTTTGCCATTGGTATCTTTAACACGCCACTTAACCGAAGCAGGTGCTCCTTCCGGCATCGGTACCTGTGTATTTACAAAAATCTGATCCGCCGATTTAGAAGTTTCCGTTCCCAAAAATTCAAAATGCTTACCTTTAAATTCATCAAAACGCGCAGACCAAGTCTGAATGTTAAGCTTACGATATACATCAATAAAATCTTGGCGTTGCGTCGGTGTGGCCGTGCGCCAATAGCGCCCTAACACAAACTTACCGATAAAATCCAAATCCAAATCTTCATTAAAAAGCTTGGTAAAACGTGCTTTTTTCTCAGTTTCAGAAACATTGGAATTTATCAGTTGTTCAATGCCTTCCTGTGTCAAATTCTTCACAAAATTTTTGGCTTTTGTTGCATCAACCGCCGCTTCTGCTGTTGCATTCCATGCCAACAACCCCGAAAACAAAATCGCCCAAAATTTTTTCATCTCTATCCCTTTCTTGCTAATAATCTTCGTCATCATCAAAATCAAAATCATAGCTCGCCGGTGCATCTGCAGCATCTTTATCGGCGCATACATTAAGTTTCAGTCGATTTTGAATAAATGCCGATTTAATCGTGCCATAAACATCAACCGAACTTGAAGTTAAGTCATCCAAAAATTCCAGATTTTCTTCGCGTAAACTCACAAATCCAAGAGCCGTTAGGCCGTAATAAAAGCTATACCGCTCCCAATCTTCGCTAAAGGTTGCATAATATTTACCCCAATAAATCGGATCTGCTAGCGCATCACCCACCATACCAACCGTATTACGTGGAGTTGATGGGCCGAAAAACGGCAACACAATGAACGGACCGTCAGGAACGCACCATTTAGCTAACGTTTCATCTAAACCTGTTCTGCTTTTCTTTAGTCCCCAACCGTTTGCAACATCAAAGGTACCCAATAATCCTAGCGTGCTATTCACGGCAAAACGTCCGACCGAATTTCCGCTTTCAGCTAAATTTCCTTGTAGGGTATGGTTAATTGCCGATGCCGGCTCGCGCAAATTAGAAAAGAAATTACGCACCCGCTCACGAATAAACGGCGTCGTAACAGCTCGATACCCCTTTGCTAAAGGCTTCATAATATAATCATCAAGCGTAGTATTTATATCATACATGGTGCGATTATAGCTCTCTAATGCCGAATCATTATCATCAGCCCGAGCCGTTCCGCCCCAAAACATACTAACGGCAATCAGAAAACATATTACATTTATTTTTTTCATCTTCATCTCTTTCAATTGCCCTATAATATATAGCCAAATCTTTTATAAATCAATCGAAAAAATGCTTTTTT
The DNA here is from genome assembly GCA_902763155.1 of uncultured Pseudomonadota bacterium. Taxonomy (GTDB): domain Bacteria; phylum Pseudomonadota; class Alphaproteobacteria; order RF32; family CAG-239; genus RUG410. Next base: position 46,727 of record CACWQS010000007.1, read on the forward strand.
GCCAACAAAAAAGCAGGGATTTTTACTTTCCCTGCCTTTTGTGTTCCGATATTTTACTTCAGAACAAAGTATCATTGGTACGCATACGACTAAACATATCACTCTGGTGGATATTGTCGATGATGCGACGCATAAACTGGTTGATACCGTTTTGTGCGGTTTGCGCCAGCTTAGGATATTGCCAAGCAATCCACGCTGCACAAGCAGGAGTAACAAGCCCTTTTTCAAGTTCCGGAACAATCTTTTCCATCACCAGATTGCGACGCTCATCATCTTTTTGCATAGCCATAATCTCTTTTTCCTTAGGATAGAGATACGGCTCGTCATAGAAGCTGAACAGACCAAAACCATATTGGCTCAATGTGTTAAGCACATTCTGTCTGGTCTGCGAAATTGTCAACATCGCCTTAACATGAATATCCAAGCTGCTATGCTGAAATTTCTCAACCAGAGCCTCGTTTTCAATGCAACTCAAAGACAGGAACTGCTTGAGCAAATCGGCCGAACGTCCTTTCCTACGAGAAGCATTATCAATCAGTACCTCTATTGCCACATCACGCAGAGAGGGCTTCATCATCGTGCTTTTCAAGATCAGTCTTTCCTGCACATCTTCGCAATTCGGCAGCTCAAACAACAGCTGTTGGGCATCCATCTTAATGAAAGCCTTGTTCGGATGAGCCTCCACATAACGGCAGGCCATGGCATGCAATTCCTGACCTATACCGTTTTGCACGGAGTTTTGCGAAAGAATGCCGATAAATCTGCGCTCAGCTGCCAATGAAAGGGCAAATTTCTGCAAGTAAGCATCTTTTTGCGTTTTACTGCCATCATCCAACAACTTTTCCTCATACTTTGATGAGAGTTGCTTGGTCAAATACCCGATTCTGGTTGACGAGAGCTTCAAGATAGCCTTTTGTTCATAGTCTTCCCAGGCAAGAGCACGCTTACCCACACTCTCAAGATAAAGGATTGTGGTTGCTTTATTTTCCATAACTTTCCCAAATAAGGATTTGTTTGGAACGTAACTACCAAACCAGAATCTTAACACTCGGCTGAGATACGATTTTGGGAAAGCCCCCCTTCTGAAGCCGCTCAAATTCCACTTCGGCGTTCTGTCGCAATACAGCTCATAAGAGTTGAACATCTCGACCAGTTTCTCTACTTGCTCTTGGTTCATCTTTCCAAAGATCACCAGGCACATAAAGTACCAAAATTTAATTGTTCCCATAATTCTTGATTTTTAAATGTTATTAATAATATAAATTTGTCTTTATGATACACGTTCTAAAAAATTTGTCAAGTTTTTTATTAAAAAAATATTCACTCTTGACAAAAATAAAAAATCTGTTACTATAAAATCCAATAAAAAGATTATTAACATAAAAACTTACATATATGGAAAAAATTAACACTATGATGATTTGGCCGGTGCAAAAGCCCTGCCAGATTGCGTATCGTGACCCGTTAACGGGCGTGTTATGGCTTCGACCATACATAGATTTGCGCCTCAAGAGTAAAATCTGGGGTATATGTATTAACGGTGCTGTGTTTAAGTTGACACACGAACCGGACGCTAAATGGGATACCGCTACAAATTATACCGACGAAAAAAGTAAAGCTAAAATGCCGCAAACGACGGATTTAGATGCTGTTTTTCCCTATGTTGCCGATTTTAATCGTGTGGTTGGCGAGCTGAACAAACATCGCATTTCTGCCGAATCATGGCGCCAAGGCTTTTACTGGAGTGGGGAAAATGATGGCGACAATGCTGTAGTTATGGATATGGGAAGCGGTAAGGTTGAACTTCTGCCCAAACGGATTCCCAATGTCTATACCCGTCTGGTCAGTTATCGAATTATCAATAAACCGATTAACACCGGTGCCACATTGGCTTATTGGCGTAACGGTCGCATTGAAGTTTCGCTTGATTTACATCTTGATTGCCTGCATCAGCTCTGGGGAATCCAAACTTGTAATAAGAACATCTTTTGTAAATTGACCGATGAGCCTCAGATGTATGATTGGAATGCCGGTATGCAACTTGCCAAAGAGCAAAGCACCGATACCGTTAAGCTAATATTACCCAGTGCCGAAAATATGCTTGAGGTTGAAAAATATTACCAGAGCAACAACGACACACTGGCGATTATTGCAGCTTATGGCATTAAGGTTGATTTGTTCGACAAACGCAAATGGGGGTATCTGACTTCTACCGAATACGGCGAAGGGCATTTTATAACCCACTACCACGAGATGATAGCAAAAAACAAACCGTGTAAATGTCGTTTATTTGCTCAGCCACGCAAAAATCCGGTAGTGTTCTGATTTTTTATAAAGAGAGTCTCAAAAAACTTGTTGTTTTTGGGGCTCTTTTTGTTTATATTGCCTTTCATAAGGAGAAAAAGATGCAATTAAGCGCCAAATATCAAGCCGTTTTGGAAATAATGCAAAAAGTGTGGCAAGACCAATATCCTGCCGACAATATAATCAAAGAGTATTTACGTGCGCGCAAATATATCGGTTCAAAAGACCGTAAGTTTATAGTTAATACCGTTTGGGATATTATCCGCCATCGCAGTCGGCTTGAATTTGACTGCGGTTGTTGCGAACCGCGAATGTTACTTTTGGCTTATCTGCAACAAAAAGGGGAAGATTTAGATATAGTTGCCGATGATTCTACTTACGGTCTGAAAAGCCTTGATAAGACCGAAAAACAAGCGTTACAACATCTGCGTGAAGATGTTTATCCGCCGGAGATTGAACATGAATGTCCAAAATGGCTGTTTGAAAAAATCAATAATCCCATGTTGGTTGAAACTTTAAATACTACGGCACCGGCAGATATACGTGCCAATTTCATCAGCCGTGATGAGGCTAAAAATAAGCTGCAAAAAGAAGGCCTATTCTTTTCGCTTTCACCTTATTCACCATACGGATTACGCTCAGCAGAACGTATCAACTTACAAAACTGCATTGCTTACCAAAACGGTGAAATTGAAGTGCAAGACGAAGCATCGCAACTGGGGGCTATATTATGTGATGTGCGTGCCGAACACCGCATCATTGATTATTGTTGCGGAGGTGGCGGTAAAAGTCTGCTTTTGGGCGCTATTTTGAATAACAAAGGCACAATTTTGGCGCACGATAAAAATCTTAAGCGCATGGAAGGATTAGCCGAGCGCGCTAAGCGTTTAGGCATTAAAAACATAAAACAAATTGAAAAATTGCAACCAAACGACAAATTTGAGCGTTTTATCATTGATGCACCATGCTCCGGCAGTGGTACATGGCGCCGTTCTCCAGATGCCAAATATCGCTTAACACCGAAGCAACTGAAAGCCATTGAGCAAGCGCAAGAAGAAATCTTAGATATTGCCGTTAAACATCTGGCACCAACAGGTCGTATTGTTTATATGACATGCTCGGTTTTGCCGGAAGAAAACGAACAACGTATAGAAGCATTTTTGCAAAAATATCCGCATTTTGAAACGGTTAACATGGAAAAATTGTGGGAACGTAAATTGGAACTTCCTTACCCGCTGACAGAAACCCGTTGGCTTAAATGTTCACCGCTTTCCACTAACACCGATGGCTTTTTTGTCTGCGTTTTACAACACCGTTAATTTTTTTGCAGTAAATCTCTGATTACTTCTCCGGCGATTAATAACCCCATTACTGACGGAACGAAAGATATACTCCCCGGAGTTTGTCTTTTTCCGTTATTCGCTTCACACATTTGCGGCTTTAGTGCCGGTTCGGTTGAATAAGCCACCTTTACATGACTAATTCCGCGTTGCCGCAATTCTTTACGCATTACCTTGGCCAACGGACAAGTATGGGTTTTACTAATATCGGTAATTTCGAGTTTGCTTGCATCCAGTTTATTACCGGCTCCCATGGCACTGATAATCGAAACTCCGGCCTCGACGGCCTGCTCTATAAGTGAAATTTTACCGGCAACTGTATCAATGGCATCTATCACATAATCGTATTCTTTAAAATTAAATTGTTCTTTATTTTCATGAAGATAAAATATTTTGTTAATTTTTAACTTTATATTAGGATTAATGTCTTTGATCCGCTTTGCCGCTATCTCAACCTTGGGTTGACCGATAGTGGAATGCAAAGCAATAATCTGCCGATTGATATTGCTTATATCAACCATATCATCATCAACTAAATCCAATGCTCCGATCCCTGCCCGCGCCAACGCTTCAACCGCATATCCGCCGACTCCGCCGATACCGAAAACCGCCACACGGGCTTTTTGCAATTTTTCCAATCCTTCTGAGCCAATCAGCATCTCAGTGCGTGAAAATTGCTTATTCATACTATCTTACTCCTTTCTAACGTTCCAATAGAACCAAAGCAACAGCGCAAATAAGCAATAATATTGCTTTTTTGCGCTCTATTATCCGAAATTTTGTGCCTTTGCCGTATTTTTCCAATATTTTTCCAATAAGCATAATCCAAATTATGTATAAATACAAGGTTGCGGTTACAAATGCCGGATTACTGACTTGAAACATGGCAAAATTTTTGCTGGCCATTGAACCGACAAGTAAGGCAATAAGAGGCATATATTTAAGATTTTTTATAACACATAAATCCTTTATTTTATTATTATTTTTCATATAGATAAGCAAATTTATCACCGCTACCACCACTCCGGTGATTAGAATATAATAATAACTGGCATACGGCACAAGTTCGGCTGAAACATAGCTCATACATTGTTTGTTGATAATATCACATAATGCCGCTACAAAAAAATATGGTAACAGATACTGAATCAGCTTTTTACTGCGATGTGAAGATTTAATTGAGGCTGTAGCATAAATAATCCCGCAAAATGCGACAATTATCGCAAAAAATCGCCATAATTCATCAACATAGAGCATTATATTATAGGGCTTTAAAATAAGCCACATCACAAAAACAACACCAATCCCCAACGGATACAATGAAGAAACAGCCTCTGCTCCCCATACGTGCATAGCTCTGAAATTGCGATAATCAATATAAGCAATCACCAATCCTTGTAGCACACAGAAAGCATAAAACTGCCACGATGGAATCATGGTTATAAAAGGCAAAAACGGTAATAGAAGCAAAACCGGAGCAAATCCCCTGTAAAACATAAAAACATTCGGGGTTAATTTTGCTATTTGATTACCGAAATAATAAGCGCAAACGAAAAAGCTGGAAATTATAACATAGATAAACCACATATTCTAACCCTCATACCACCCTTTTCCCTCACATTGCGGCTTAACAATTCCGTTAGCATTTCCTTGCAATTTTTCAATACGATAAGCGCGTACACACTCCCATTTCGTAATCGGATATTTTTTATTCCACGCGTTCAAAACACCACGCATCGGCTCGCCGATACGATAACGCGGATAAGTGCTTTGCATATATAAATAAGTTCGAGCAATCAACCCCTTCATATTGTCAGGCGGTTCAACCTTATTGCGCGAGATTTTCATTTGGCAAGTACCGAAAGTTACCGGTATGCCCGTATCAAACTGTGTCATATTGAAATGAGCGCGCAAAAAATTCACCGCCCCAATGCTCGGATAAAGGTTATACATATCGGTGTACATATAGCGAAATTCTTCGCTTTGCTGCTCGGCACATTTACGCCCTTTATACCTTTTTCCCCCATCGAAAGTACAGTTCTTATGCCCGTTTGACCATTCGGTGAACGTTTTACCGAAGTTTTGTGCCGGCACGATGTGTTCCCACTCCATACGCTCGGCTTTACGTTGTAACTCCTCTGCCGAAACATTGTCATAGAGCGTAAAATCAACCTTGCGCAGATTGGGAAGTTTAAACCCTTTCGGTAATTTAATCTTTTTGCGAGAGTTCCAAGTAACACCACAATACAAAGTTTGTTTATGGTCAAAATATATATTATCCAGCATTTCTTTTTTGACGGCATAAAAAGACTGACTATGGCGATTTCCCTGTACTGTTGTTTTCGGTGCGACATTATCGTCAAACGGTCGCCAACCGAATGCTGCAATTATTACTGTTATTAAGCAAATTACCGAAATAAAAAATAACTTTTTCATCTGTTTTATATCCTGTTTTTTTATAAATTTATCGTAAAACAAAAAAGAGAATTGTCAATAAAATATAAAAAAAATAACCGCTCGTCTTGTGAGCGGTATTAAATGATTAAATTATTTACTAACTAAATTATTTTTGATTATCAATTGGTGTCATATTCATTAGAGCATCGTCTTGTTCTAAATAATACATATCACCGCTTATCGGGTCAATAATCAGCAAACCGATAAGACCGCCAAAAATAATATTTGCCCAATACCAACCGCTTATATGATAATCAATACGTGTTTGATAATCTTCATAGCCGTCCTTATGCGCATAAACTGTATAGTATTGAGGGTTAAAGTAACCATCATCAGAAGTTTTTAGGTTAATGGTTGTCGGAGTCTGTCCTTCAAAAACAGTAAGACCGTTTCTATCTATAATTTTAATATCTACATTAGCAGGACTTGCATTTAGTGTTATCGGCTCCATATTATCACGCATAATGGTTGCGCAACCGAAAATCATTGGTAAAATGCCTATAACAGCACATAACATAAATATCTTTTTCATCTTACTAGTCCTTTTGAATAAGTTTACATTCTTTGATTTCTGATAAAGCGCGACTTTGGTCAGAAACCAACTTAATATTATAACGTCCAGAAATAGCCCCCCAATTTACACCGGAAGAAACATAATATTCTTTTCCTGCTTGTGCATCTACAGTAATAGATTCTGTATTTTCTATACTTTCAACAGTGTAAGTATGTTTTCCGGCAGATGTGTGGTGCGGATAATAGCCGCCATTATACATTGTAATGATTGTGTTACCATTTTCTTGCACGTCTGGAGACATTCCGCCACCAACATATTTCCACGGGCGGTAAAAATACACGATTGCTTCCTCTGAATTTGGTTGTTGCGGAGAGAATTGTTCCCCTAAACTGGCACACGAACAAAGTGCAAATACACATAAAATCAGATATTTTTTCATCTCACTAATCCTTTTTTTTCTTTTCCTTTTTAAAAGGCTCAATAACTTGGTATTGAGCCCCAAGTCAAAAGGAATATCGTTATAAAAATTAGAAATTATAGCGAACGCCAACTGTTGCTTCGCCAATGTAATCAATATAGTCATTATCTATATGATGATAACGGAACATTCCGCGAATTGACCACTTGTCATTGATGTTATATTGTGTGCCTAAACCAGCACGAAAAGCAGTTTTATTAAGAATTTCATGTACTTCCCATTTATCATATTTTCCAGCTTTTATATCAAAGCTATAATGACCTACACCGGCAATAGCAAATAAATCGAGTTTTGTATTGAGGGGAATATAACCAACAGCATCAAGACCAACGGAACTATATGACAAATCGCCTATTTTATAACCATGTGCTTTTAAATCTACTTCCGAAGATCCTTGTGAAGAAACTTCTAAACCAAAATATTGATTAAATTTTACGCCTAAATTTAAATTGGCAATAAGAAACGCTTCTGAATGGCTCTCTCCCAGTAATTTATTTACCTTATTATTATATTCAATTCGTGATGCACCTAAATCCATTCCAATATAAGGTTTAATTCCCTCTGCATTTGCTTGAGCTGTAAATAAGCAGGCTACACCTGTAAGTAATAGATATTTTTTCATTTGTTTTCCATCCTTTTAAAAGTTCAAAAAAATACCCGCTTTTCTTTAGCGGGCGGATGTTCGAAAACCGTCAATGATCAAGTAAAAACCGGCTCGGCTTATTTGGCCGGATAGCCTTATTCAGCCGACATCCGTCCAAAAAGAACAGAAGTCGGCATATATATTTAAGTCGCATATGCACACACGACTACTTGATTATTAGTAGGGTTTTCGACGCCCTAAGTATGTCTTTTCCATACCTACTAGCTAGGTTATATGAAATTGAAACAAAAGTAAAGAACTATTTTAAAAACGCCTCACTTTTTATGTAAGGCGTTTAAATTTTGTTGATTTCGAAATAACTTAAGCATCAACTTCGTCTGTTTTCGGCTCGGCAATCACTTCATCTGCCATTATTTCGGCTGCCTCAATCTCGGTATCGGTTTCCTCATCTATTTCCTCATCAGTGCCTTCATCAGCATCGAGTTTGGTTACCGAAACCACTTTCTCATCATCGGCGGTGCGGAACAAAATCACGCCTTGCGTCTTGCGTCCGGCAATACGAATGTCATCTACCGGCATTCTGATTAACTTACCGCCGTCGGTTACCATCATGATTTCCTTATCTTCTTCTATCGGGAATGAACTGACAACTTCCTTATTACGCGGCGACATTTCCATATTGGCAATACCTTGACCGCCACGACCGGTTACACGATATTCATACGACGACGAACGTTTACCATAGCCGGTTACCGTTACGGTGAGCAAAAATTCCTCCAACTCTTGCATTTGGGTAAATTTTTCCGGCGTTAATAAGTTCAACAAGCCGGTCTGATCAGCCGTCATGCAACTGATTTCGCCGGTTTCGGCATCAACCTTCTTCATGGCGCTTGAAATGCGGAGATACTCATCACGCTCATCGGCATTAGCGCTAATATGCTTTAAGATAGACATGGAAATTACTTCATCTCCCTTGGCGAGTTTAATGCCGCGCACGCCGGTTGAATTACGTCCGACAAACACACGCAAATCGGCCACTGGGAAGCGAATACACTTACCCAAGCGCGTTGCCAACATAATATCGTTATTATTATCGCACAGTGCCACATTGACCAGTTTGTCGCCATCATCAAGCTTCATGGCTATTTTACCGTTAGCTTGAACGCGAACAAAATCCATCAAGCTGTTGCGGCGGATATTTCCGGTTGCCGTGGCAAAAGCAATCGACAACCCTTTGCACTCCTCTTCATTTTCCGGCAACTTCATAATTGCAGTAATGTTTTCGCCGTTTTCCAGAGGAAGCAGGTTAATAAACGGCTTACCCTTAGAGGTCGGTGAACCGAGCGGCAACTTATAAACCTTCATCTTATAAACAATACCGCGGCTCGAGAAGAACAACACCGGTGTATGTGTGCTTGCCACAAACAGACGGGTAACAAAATCTTCTTCCTTCGTAGTCATGCCCGATTTACCCTTACCGCCACGTTTTTGTGCCTTATAAGCATTAAGCGGTACACGTTTGATATAACCTTCTTCGGTAACCGTAACCACCATTTCTTCACGCTGAATCAGCGATTCAATATCTTGGTTAAACTCGATATCTTCAATTTGGGTTAAACGCGGAGTAGCATATTCATCTTTAACAGCAACCAATTCATCACGCATAATACCATAAAGTTTCTCACGGCTGGATAAAATCGAAAGATATTCTTTAATATCATCACCTAAAGCCACCAATTCATCGTGAATTTTATCACGTTCCAAACCGGTCAAGCGTTGCAATTTCAAATCCAATATCGCTTTGGCTTGGTCTTCGGAAAGTTGATACATACCGTTTTCAACCTTATGATCCGGTTCATCAATCAAATCTACCCATGAAGCAATACTACCGGCCGGCCACGGATTAGCTGTCAGGCGATCACGTGCATCTTGCGGTGTAGGAGCGGTTTTAATCAACTCAATTACCGGATCCAGATTTTCTACCGCTATTGCCAAACCAACCAATACATGCGCTCTGTCACGTGCTTTATTTAAGCGATATACCGTGCGACGACGGATAACTTCTTCACGAAATTCGATAAAGGTCGAAATAATGTCGCGCAAATTCATCATCATCGGGCGCCCGCCGTTAATGGCGAGCATATTCATCCCAAAACTGGTTTGCAGCTCGGTGTATTTGTAAAGCTGGTTCAAAATTACTTCGGCTTGGAAGTCGCGCTTAATTTCGATGACGATACGCACACCTTGACGATCCGACTCATCACGGATATCGGAAATACCTTCAATGCGTTTATCTTTGACCAATTCAGCAATATGCGCCACCAAATTGGCTTTATTAACCTGATAAGGCACTTCATGAACAATAATGGCTTCTTTATCCTTACGAATTTCTTCAATAGAGCATTTTGAGCGCATCATTACCGAACCGCGACCGGTTAAATATGCCTGACGCGCCCCGCCGTAACCTAAAATCAGTCCGCCGGTCGGAAAATCCGGTCCCGGAACAATTTTAATTAAATCTTCAATAGAAATTTCCGGATTATCAATATAGGCACAGCAGGCATCAATTACCTCGCCTAAATTGTGTGGCGGAATATTGGTCGCCATACCAACGGCAATACCGTTACCGCCATTAACCAATAAATTCGGAAAACGTGCCGGTAAAACGGTAGGCTCTTGTAATGATTCATCATAGTTCGGCATAAAGTCAACGGTATCTTCGTCCAAGTTATCGGTCAAGCAGGTGGCAACCTTAGCTAATCTTGCCTCTGTATAACGCATAGCAGCGGCACCGTCACCATCCATCGAACCGAAGTTACCCTGCCCGTCAACCAAAGTTAAGCGCATTGAAAACGGTTGCGCCATACGCACCATAGCTTCATAAATTGAGCTGTCGCCGTGCGGGTGATATTTACCCATAACATCACCGACAATACGTGCCGATTTACGGTAAGGCTTGGTGTTATCATAGCCATTCTCAAACATTCCGTAAATAATGCGTCGATGCACAGGTTTCATACCATCTCTGGCATCAGGTAATGCACGCGAAACAATCACGCTCATGGCATAATCCAAATAGCTGCGGCGCATTTCTTCAGAAATCATGGTCGGGGCAATATTATCGGTTTTAACAACTTCGGTTGTTGCAATTTCTTCAGTCACTTTATACCTCTTCTTTATATTATATAAAACTAACTGAATATAGCAATTATGCCCGCAAATAAAAAGTTTTTTTTAACTGTTATCCACTTGTAAAAATTTACTGAACAATTTGAGATATGTTTTCTTTGGTTTCTTCTTCAACAGTTTTAATTTCATCATCAGTTTTTTGCATAAAATTTTCATAAGCATCATGCATCATTTGTTGCGCACTAACAGTAATTTTTTGTGCCGAACTTTGTAATGATTGTTCTACATTAGTACCGTCCGAAAACAGGTTTTTCAAAAAATAAAACAACGCCACCACAATAAAAATATAAATTGCATATCTAACCACTGTCCACATCTTTTTTTCTCCTTTTATGAAAAATAAAATAAATCCTCTGATAAATTTTTCAATTAACTTATTGTATTAAGAGTTAATTATTTTTTGTCATTTTTTAGAAAAAAATGCTTGATTTTTTGTATAAATTTAATATAATTGTAAGTGATTATAGATAATTTATATAATAATGATGCCTATTATTAGTGGTGAAAAATCTTTGACATAATTCATGGATGACATTGCGAAATTGGCATTATATTTGTTTGCAAATTTTAAAATTTCAAAAAATATGACTAAAAAAATGTTTTTCTTGCTCTGTGCGGCGATAGCTGTGCTGTTGGCAAGCGCTTTGTCATCCTGCGAAAAGGATTCTTATCAAAAAAGTCCAATCACGGAAAAGTTTTTCAAGATTGTTGATGAAACACACATCAACACTTATGATCAACTGGAAATTCTGTGTACAGCAAACAAAGAAGTGTCTTTTGAAATTCGGGTCCAAGACGACCAATATGCAATAGACACTCTGTATATTGCTGAAGGTGAAGATATGGACCGGAATTTTATGTACGGTTCATATGAGGACGATGCCGTTTTCGAGGATGAAAATATTTTATTTTCATTCAAATATCGTGATGCAGATGACGTTGTTAAAAACAGTGTCCGTGTTATCGGAATGTTGCAAAAATCACAAAGCAGCACCGCGGAAGATCCCGACTACTTACTTTGCAAGAGTGATGTTGTGCTGAAAGCAACTATTCAACCTATGGAGATGATAGGCAACAGAAAAATTGCCAAAGTCCTCTATGAACTGAAATGTGATAACATTGTGTTAGCCTCCGCAACACAGAATTTTCTTGTAATTAAGTATAAATAGCAATATGAAAAAGATAATATTCACCATTGCGGTAATGCTGGCAACAATTATGCAGGCACAAACCTGTAAAATTTCGTCGGCAAACGGTCAAAAAACTGTCCGAATTTCAGTTAATCTCGACAGTTTGGAAGGCAAAACATTTGTAACCATCATTAACAACATTAAAGACAGTGTTGTCTTAAATATGTCATTGGATGAAGAAAATACCAATGTTCTGCCGATTACCGAAATGACTTGTGAAGACAGTAGCAAGGTAAATACCGCACAAAACATTAAAGAATTTAAACCTATCAAAGAAGAACAAGCTATTTTCTCTGACAGCGCAGAAGTTGCTTCCACGGCAGAAATGCCACAAGACAGCTCTATTACCGGAGGTGTGTTGAACGCACTCGGGTTAGCTGAAGTCGGCAACCTTATTGGCGCACTCACCAACACCAACGGTGAGGAAGTTGATAAAATGGTGACGAAGGCACTCGTCGACGTCACTGTTGTCGATTCAACCAAATATATTCCGCAATATCCAAAACGGAAATGGAAACGGTTAAAGAATTATACTTCTTATACAAGGTTGAGTTTGTCAGGTATTTTCGGCCAAGATTTCGGAGATGATAACGACGATAAAGCTGAAGAAATTGATGCTGACGATTATGGAACCGACACGGAAAACAACAAAAATTTTGGCGGCAGTGCCGAAATTTCGCAAGTTTTCTTAAAAGGTAGCCATGATTCTGATGGTAAGTTTATTCCAAATCCTCTGAATTTTGCATGGTCTGTTGGCGTATTGTTTGCTATGGATCACCAAAAAGATTATGGCTGGAGTTGGGATGTTATGGCTAAATTCGGTATCCAAGCGGGTAAAGGTCTAACACTGGGGGCTGATGTTCTCCTTGGCGGCGGCGGTACCAAATATACTATCTATTCAACCAATCGGGTTGACTATCGTGTGGTTTTCCATGACCAATGGTGTCTGAAAGCCGGACTTCAAGGTTGGATAAGTATGAATGATGATGGAACAACATCTACTCGATTATTCGCAAGAATAGTTAAGTCATTTGAACCATCATCAATACATAACACGCCAACCGCTCCCGGTTGGGAAACTACGTATGTCGATTTTGATGATGGCAGTTGGCAGGTAGGTTTTGCTGTCGATTACAAATTCGGTTTTAAGCCGAAGCTTGAAGACAATCGACTGTTAGCTTCCGTGTCAACCGGTTATAATCTATTCGGCGCAGATAAGGGACCGGTAATGCTTTATGAGTTGGAGAAAGTTACCCAAATATCGCCAATGCTGAGATTTATGTATGGCCTTGGATATGAACAATCTTTGTCAGGTGAGCAGTTACAAAGCTTTACTTTGGGTGGAGGTTGGCTGTTCAAACTTAAACCGAAACAGAAGTTCTCTTATTTGGCAAAAGTTTTTGCCGGTTTAGGAGAATATATGGTGGATAAAAACTGTCAGTCTGCGGATAAAGATTTCAAAATGGCAGACACGAAAGTTCGCCAGCTTTGTCCAAAGATTGGTGTGCACCTGGGTATAGCCTACCAGAACAAGTGTAGCACATTCACTCTGGGGTTGAGAGGGGCTTTTCATAAAGGTCTTGACACCGAATACGAAGGATACGAAACCGCTGAAACCTCTAATCTCTCCGGTTTTGAACTGACACCGATGCTAGGGTACAGCCTCAATTTCTAAAATAAAAGAAGGCTCCGTTTTACGGAGCCTTCTTTTATTTTTTACTTTATTTCTTTGCCATAAAGCAACCAATCATATACTTTAGATGATTTGCGCACACCGATATTCATTTCATCGACTGTCATTTTCTCTTCGGTCAATGTGGCAAGGTTGCTAAACAACGAAGTCCCTAGCCCCAGACGGTGTCCGCTTATTTTGGCACCCATACTTTCAATAATCGTCGGATAAATATCAAACGGTGTAAATACTCTATTTTTTTCAGCAATTGCCGAAACCGCGCTGTTAATAAAAATATTCAGCGTTCGACGTTTCATCTCCGGTTCAAACTCACCGCGCATCATCTGATGGTCGCCAAGCAGAACAACCGTGCTGTTTGCATAAAACGGCTGTTGCTTCAGCCATTCAACAAATTGACCAATTTGAAAGTCGGAACACGACACCACATTTTTAAAATTCTTTTCGGTGCTATATTTATAACCGCAAACATCGCCTGAAAATTCCTGCGAACCAAAATGCGTATCAAGCGTCATCATTGTAAAAACAAAAGGTTTATTTTCTTGAGACAAACGATTTAGTTCATCTTTTGCCTGTGCAAACAATTCTTTATCCGGGATACTTCTGCTTTTTTCTTTATAAGACAATTTGCGTCCTTGTTCTCGAGCATAATACAAAGTATCTAACAAACGCTGATTTTTATGAGTTTCAACAAAATGATTTAATCCGGCAAATTTACCGTTTGATCCCACCAAAAAACTCTCGTTATACCCTTCTTCTGCCAAAACATCATACAAGCACCAAGCATTCGGATAGAAATCTCCCTTAGGACGAATCAGATTAACCTCTTTTATCGGTAATTGAATCGGAGCTCCGCAAGTTTTAGCAAACAAAGCGGCTTGCGTCCACTGAGTTCCATCGATTGCAAATTCCCCACCCAAATATTCACTATCGCTAAAACTGATATTTTCTTGAGCTAACTTATGCAATTGCGGTATTAAATCGTCCTGATAATAATTATGTTCCGGCGTTTGAGCAAAAGTTGCTTCCATACTTTCCATAAATATCAAAATCAAATTACGCTTTTTATGAGGAAAGCTGACTTCTGCGTTTTGCGGCATCACATAGTATTGTTCGTAAAAATTAGACAGTTCCCTCTTGTATGAACGATATGTTATCATAGCCCACACATTCATGCGCCAACAATAATAAGCCACGCAAAAAACAAACCATACCAAACATAAAACCCAGCGATATTCATATATTTTGGTTCTGATACGCTCTATGGACGACCATTTCAGCCGATATTTTCCGGAAAACAAAAGCCAAAGCACCAAAACAACAATAGTTCCGGTCATCACCGTATTTTGTAAATAACTTAAAATCAGTCTGATTTCCGAATGAAACGGCATATTTAAATGAAACATTATTTGTTCATAAGTAACCGGACCAAATTTGCGAATAATCCAATTTGCTGAGGCAAAGAGCACATAACCGCAAAATATAATCAACAAAGGCATGGTTTTATCCTTAAAATTCTCAAGTTAAGAATATTTATAATAATGTAATAATATTTTCGCAAGTAATTTTATTGGTTTTATACATGAACTTTATATCCGCAATTCATCCACAAAGTATTATTTTTATGCTTGAGATTACTTCAGGTATGGATTATGCCTGTATTAAAGGTAATAAAAATTTTAACGAGGCAAAATTGCAAAATACTCGAAAATCTTTACAAAAAGAAATAATCCGAAAAGCTGTTCATTTGAGTTCGCTCTGGATGCCGGCTGTAATTTATATTTTACCGCAACCGATTGTTGTTTATTTGTTTGCGTTTCTACTTATTTTCGACTTTATTTTCGAATATGGTTACCATAAACGATATCGGTGGGCACGCAAAACATTTGGTACATTGTTTTATAAAACACTACGCAACAAAGAAATACTTGACAGAAAGTTTCATCCTACAGGCTCAATATATGTATTGACAGCGGCACTTATTTGCTCATACTTTTTCGATAAGTACGCGGCAATTATAGGGCTGACGGTAATGTTGGTAGCGGACAGTGCTGCGGCGTTGGTCGGTAAGGCCTTCGGCAGGATTAAAATATACAAAAACAAAACTATTGAAGGCACATTGGCATTTTTCTTTTCTGCGATTTTGGTTAATATACTTCTAAGTCCTCTGCATCCTTTCGGAATATATAGTATTCTTGCTTGCAGCGCAGCAACTTTGGCCGAACTGTTTGAAGATAAAATTAAAATAGATGACAATCTTTCTATTCCTCTGCTGACTGCCGGTATTTTAAGTTTGTAAAAGGAATGTTTTATGGCATATTGTAATTGGGGTAACACCTCGGAAGTAAATCAAAAATATCATGACGAAGAATGGGGAATACCGGTATATGATGACCGCAAACAATTTGAATTTTTGATGTTGGAAGTTTTGCAGTGCGGGCTGAGTTGGAATATCATTATCAATAAGCGAGAGATTTTCCGACGTTGTTTTGATAACTTTAATTATGATAAAATTTCCGCTTACACAAATCATGATATAGCAAAGATTATGGCTTTTGAAGGTATGATTAAGAGTCCGCGCAAAATTACGGCAATTATTCATAATGCACAATGTTTTCAAAAAATACGCCAAGAATTCGGTAGCTTTTGCAATTATTTATGGGGATATTCCGATGGTAAAACGATTATTTATGATAAACATGGTGATGGTTATATTCCGGTCAGTAACGGGCTGTCTGATATTATCAGTAAAGATTTAAAAAAACGCGGATTTAAATATTTAGGCACAATAACTATATATTCTCATCTGCAAGCTGCCGGTATTATCAATGACCACGGCTCTGATTGTCCGCGTTATAAATTTATTTGCACACATTATCCAATGGTGCAAAAGCACCGCGACAAAGAAAAAAATGTGCAAAATTTCAGCAATAAATAAAGGGAGAAAAAAATGAACGAAGTTATAAATGCTATCAAATCACGTCGCAGTATTCGCCGATTTAATCCTGATATGGTGGAAGAAGGAAAAATTGAACAGATTGTTGAGGCTGGACTCTATGCGGCAAGTGGTATGAATAAACAAGCGACCAAAATCATTGTTATTAAAAATAAGCATTTTCGTGATAAATTATCTGCTGTTAATGCTAAAATTATGGGACAAAATGATGGTATGGATCCGTTTTACGGTGCCCCTGTTGTATTAATCGTCTTAGCTGATAAAAATTGGTTCACCGGCATTTATGACGGATCATTGGTAATGGGTAATTTGATGCTGGCGGCACATTCTCTCGGTCTGGGCAGTTGTTGGATACATCGCGCTAAAGAAGAATTTGAAATGCCGGAATATAAAGAATTTCTAAAGTCTTTAGGTATTGAAGGTAATTGGGAAGGTATCGGACATTGTATTTTAGGTTATGCAGCGGATGGAGAACCTATGCCTGCACCACGCAAAGAAGATCGCGTATATTATATCGATTAAATAAAGCCTAATATCCGTAGCGTTTTTTTAACTTAAAGAAAAAGCCGAAACTGACAATAAAGGCCAATATCTCGGCCACAATAATGGCGCACCAAATACCATTCAAGCCGAAGAAAATCGGTAATATAAGCACGCATAAACATTCAAAAATTAAGGTGCGCATCAAGGCGATGGTTGCCGATATCAAGCCATTATTCAATGCAGTGAAAAATCCAGAAGCATAGATATTGAAACCTGCAAACAGAAAAGATAAGGCATAAATACGGAAGCCGATTGCGGTCATTTCAGTCAATTCGTCATCGTATCCGATAAACACCGCGGCAATTGGAATTGCAAAAAGTTCTGCTAACAATGTTAAAATTACACCGGATATAGTGATCAAGAACAAACTTTTTCGCCACAAACTCTGCAATTCCTTCTTGTTTTCGGCGCCGAAATGAAAACTGACAATCGGATTACTCCCTATCGTATAGCCGATAAATGCTGCCCAAAAAATAAAAGTTACATACGATATAATTCCATAAGCTACTACACCGTCTTCCCCGACGATTCGCAGCAATTGATAATTATATAACATACAAACTACCGACATGGAAATATTTGAAACAAATTCGCTAACTCCGTTGGATGCCGATTTCAATAATGCTGAAAAGTAGAAACGTGTTTTTCCCAAATGTAACAAACTTTTGTTAGGGAATATAAAATACAATAAAGGTACTACGGCTCCGATTATTTGGCTGGCTGCCGTTGCCCATGCAGCGCCGGCCACTCCCCATTGCCAAACAATAATAAATAAAGCATCCAATCCAAAATTTGCAACTCCGGCAACAACAGTAATAATCAGCCCCAACTTAGGACGTGCCGCTGTTGACATAAATTGCTGAAAGATTACTTGCAACATCAGCATCGGCACTGCCGGTAATAAAATACTGGCATAGACCATACATTCATCAAGCAAGACGCCTTCTACCCCGAATGCCGCTACCAACGGTTTAATAAAAAGCAGGCCGCAAACGGCAAAAGTGCTTCCTAAAATCAGCGTAGCATAAATAAGCAGTGAAAATATTCTATTTGCCTTAAATATTCGCCCTTCTCCCAGTGTTTTTGCCACCAAGGCACTGCCGCCGCTGCCGAACATAAAACCGATAGCCCCCAAAATCATAATAAACGGCCAAATTATATTAACGGCGGCAAAAGGCGTTTCGCCTACAAATTGTGAGACAAATAAACCGTCAATCACACTGTAAATAGAAGTAAAAATTACCATAATTACAGACGGAAGCGTAAAACGCAACAACTTACTGTAAGTAAAATGTTCGGATAATTGTATTGGCATATCTGCTACATCAATTCATCATCATTTTGCCTGTTGCACGGGATAATTTGATTAAATTTGGTGTTTTTTACACGCTCGCTCATTGTGTATCCCGGTTTTTCGTTGGCGCAATAAGCATCTTTAAGCCAACCTTTTTTATAGGTCATCTGCCCGATTAAAACCCCGCTGATATCATATTCATCAACTTTGCCGTTCAATAAACCTTTGTCATAATGCTTAATAAGCCAGACATTACCATTAATATAATATTCTATTGCTTCTCCATCACGCAAACCTTTTTTAAATATTGCGCGCTCTATAAGATTTCCATCATTAGAATAAACCGAAGTTTCTCCGCTTTGGTAGCCGTTCAAATATGTGGCGTAGGTTACGGTTTGACCATCGGTGGTTACAATTTGTCCGTTTATTGCCCTGCCCTTACGATTAACGCAAT
Source organism: uncultured Pseudomonadota bacterium (assembly GCA_902763155.1). Lineage (GTDB taxonomy): Bacteria > Pseudomonadota > Alphaproteobacteria > RF32 > CAG-239 > RUG410. The sequence goes on from CACWQS010000007.1 coordinate 65,740, forward strand.
ATCTGAGATTACGCCGCATAGTGCAACTGTAACGATCGGGAGTGTATATTTTGCTCCTATCCGGCACAATCCGATAATGAGGTGCAAAAACATTAACTTTCCCTGCCTCATGATGATGCGGTTTTATATGAACCTGCGCCAATACCGGAAAACTGAGTAGAATCCCAAATACCGCAATATATATACTCCATTTTTTCATGAATTTAATATACCATTTTTTCTTTATATTGCAAGCGTAATTTTGCTTGTGAATGAATTAGCGGAAAACGTTGCTTTACTGTGTGAAAGTTAATATCTTAAAGTAAGATAACAGAGGAGTGTGCTATGTTGTGGAATTTATTTAAGTTTGAACCGAAACCATATAGTGAAGATTTTTTGGATACCGATGACGGACATCATGTCTATTATCGGCAATTCGGTAATCCGCAAGGGATACCTGTGCTGTCTTTCCATGGAGGACCGGGAGGCTCATCTCGTCCGAAATATGCCAAACTTTTTGATAAACATAAATACCGTTTTATTCAATTTGACCAACGCGGTTGCGGACTTTCCACGGCTGAAGATGTTTGGCGTAATAATACTACGGACTTTTTGCTGAAAGATGCAATAGGAATTTTGGAAAAATTACGGATAAAACAAAAGATTGTGGTTCATGGGGCTTCGTGGGGTTCGACAATGGCACTTCTGTTTGCGGAAAAATATCCTGATTTGGTGCAAAAAATCGTTGTTTCATCGGTATTTTTGGCACGCGAGTACGATGTAAATTGGGTTAATGAAGACAGCGAGCGTTTTTATCCTGATTTATGGGCTGTGATGCGCCAAAAAATTAACAATAAGAATGTTTATGATACCTATCACAAAATGCTGTTTGCCGATGATTTACAAACAAATGTCGAAGCTATGACGTATCTTGGCAGCTATGAATATATGTTAGGGCAACTAAATCCGCAATTTACTCCGCCGGAAGAATTAAACGAAAAAGAATTATTGTCGCGGAGAATTGCTTTTAAGTACGACGAGGATAAATATTATATTAAAGAAAATCAGATTATCGTTAATACCGACCGGATAAAGCATATTCCGACACTAATCGTGCATAATCGGCTCGATTTTTGTTGCCCGTGCAAGCAAGCTTGGGATTTACACCAAGTGTTGCCAAACTCAAAGCTGATAATCAACGCCGGTTTCGGGCATTCTTCTCCGGAACTGCTTAAAATCGTTAAAGACGAATTGAAAAAAGAGGAATAGAAAGAAATGTATTACAGTTTGTTTGAAATTTTTTCCGTCGGCATCGGTCCTTCCAGCTCGCATACCGTAGGACCAATGAGAGCGGCTCAACGTTTTATCCGTAATTTATGCGAAAAGAATTTGCTAAGCAAAGTTAATCGCTTATATACTACCCTCTATGGTTCGTTGGCACTTACCGGTGTGGGGCATGGCACGCTTAATGCCGTTACTTACGGTTTTATGGGCTTAAATGCGGCAGAAATGAATCCGGAATTTGACTATTTGGCGTCTGTAAAACAAAATAAAAAATTGAATATAGGCGGGGAACATAAAATTGATTTTTCGCTTGAAGATGATATTGAACTGGCGAAAAATATAACTTTAAAAGAACACTCAAACGGATTAACTTTCAAAGCGTTAGATAAACAAAATAATGTATTACTTGAAGAAACATATTTTTCAGTCGGTGGCGGAACCATCGCCCGAAAAGATGAAATAAACCGGCGCATTGATCGCAAACCTTATGATGTTCCATATCAATTCGATACCTGTAAAGAACTGATGCATTTGTGTATGCAAAACAAAATGAGTATCGCCGAACTGGTCTTGCAAAATGAAAAATCCATTCAACCGCATAATTTTTCGGTTTCCAAAAATATTTTACAACTGCATCAAATGATGCAGCAAAGCATTGATATCGGCTTAAGTAAAGACGGATATCTGCCTGGTGGACTAAAAGTTAAGCGCCATGCCAAGGAAATGTATGAGCGGCTCAGAAACAAATTCGACAATAATATGACCGACTCTCTGACGGCTATTGACTGGATAAACATTTGGGCATTTGCCGTGGCAGAAGAAAATGCCGGCGGCGGACGGATGGTAACGGCGCCGACAATGGGATCGGCCGGTGTTATTCCGGCAGTAATGCGCTATATGGAGCGCTACGGTAATTTTACGCATGAAACGGACCGCCAAAATGCCGTTATTACCTTCTTAGCCACAGCTTCAGCTATCTGCAGTTTGTATCGCACCAATGCCTCCATTTCCGGCGCTGAAGTCGGCTGTCAAGGAGAGATAGGAGTTGCTTGTTCCATGGCGGCGGGCGGATTAGTGGCGGCTCTCGGCGGCAATAACAAACAAATCGAAAATGCGGCAGAAATAGCCATGGAGCATAATCTTGGCCTCACTTGCGATCCGATTAACGGTTTGGTGCAAGTTCCATGCATTGAGCGCAACGCTATGGGCGCCATCAAAGCGATTAACGCCGCGCGCTTGGCTCGACAAGGCAGCGGTTCTCACATTGTCAGTTTAGACAGTATTATCAAAACCATGTATGAAACCGGTTTAAGCTTAAATCGTGAATATAAAGAAACATCACTTGCCGGCATTGCGAAAAATGCTTTAAGTTGCTAAGCTACGTGGTTTCGCTCCCCTCACCCAAACAAAAAAGACCGCTAAAGCGGCCTTCTTTTGTTTGGAGAAAGTAGAGGGGAATCTTCTTGCTTCGTATGTTTC
>CACWQS010000008.1:0-44042 GCA_902763155.1 uncultured Pseudomonadota bacterium
GGAAATCCGACACCGGGTTCTCAAGGTTGGAAATTCTGTTCATCTACCGAAGTTGGTGTTGGCGAAAGCTATAAGTGCAATAATCGCAACATGTATAAGGCGTGTGAGCCTAATGAAGAAGCTTTGGAGTGTGCAGAGAGGATAAAAGTTAAAGAAATTTATTATCAAGATGATACATCTAATGTAAAGAACAAATTGGATTATGGTAGCTGTAGCGCTGGGTATTATAAGGTTCAAGACGTTTGTTCATTAGATGGTCGTAATTATATATATTGTGCTGAATGCCAAGGTTCGGGTAATGATATGAGTGGAAATCCGACACCGGGTTCTCAAGGTTGGAAATTCTGTTCATCTACCGAAGTTGGTGTTGGCGAAAGCTATAAGTGCAATAATCGCAACATGTATAAGTAAAGAAAGAGTTGTATGTAATGGTAACTATACAGAAGATAGCAGATATGCTGATAAGCATTGTCCGGATGGAAAGACATTTGTTGCAGAATGCCAAGATAATTCCGAGCCTCCTGTTACTTGGGGACATTGCAAATAAACAATATGTAAATATATAAAATTAAAAGGCGGTGGAATTATCCGCCTTTTTGCGCTTTTTATAGTTATCATAACCCGCTTGAGGATAAAGGTAATGGAGAAAAACATGGCAACAAATAAGATTTTCAGGTTTATTAGCCTTACCATCACACAAAAAATTCTTTTGACGTATTTTATTGTTGACATTTATATTTTTTACGGCTAAGAAAGTATTTGCTTATGGCGGATGTAGCTCAGTTGGTTAGAGCGCTGGTTTGTGGTACCAGATGTCGAGAGTTCAAGTCCCTTCATCCGCCCCATTTTACAAAAAAACGCTTTTAATAGGCGTTTTTTTATTTTTGCAACAAAAATATCATTGACAATGCCTGTTTTTTGTGGCATCTAACATAATGTTTGCTGCGCTCCTAGCTCAGTTGGATAGAGCAACAGCCTTCTAAGCTGTGGGTCGGGCGTTCGAATCGCCCGGAGCGCGCCATTTTTTTATAAACCGCCAATAAAGAGCGGTTTTGTTTTTAGGATATATGCTCAAATGTCTGATTTTAGCCGAGAACAGATTATCAAATTACTGCAAGATGAGGAAAATGAATCAGACTTACTTAAAAAAGCCGATGCGGTGCGTAAGCAATTTGTTGGCGATGAAGTGCATTTACGCGGGCTTATAGAGTTCTCCAATATCTGCCGTAATAATTGTCAGTATTGTGGTTTGCAACGCGATAATAAAAGACTGGCACGCTACCACATGAGTGAAGAAGAACTGCTGAAAACAGCTAAGCAAGCCGCCGATATGGGATTTAAGACTCTGGTTTTGCAATCCGGTGAAGATTTGTATTATACGCGTGACCGTATGTGCCGCATTATTGAAAGTATCAAGAAAAATGACGTGGCGCTAACTTTGAGCATCGGCGAACGTGAATATGACGATTATAAAGCCTTCCGTAATTCCGGTGCCGACCGCTATTTGATGCGGATTGAAACCACCGATAAAGATTTGTATCATCGCTTGAATCCGGGGATGAACTGGCAACATCGACACGAGTGCCTGATGATGATAAAAGAATTGGGATATGAGCTTGGTTCCGGTATTATGGTCGGTCTGCCGAATCAAACGATAGAATCTATTGCTGATGATTTGCTTTATCTTAAAAAAATAGGTGTAGATATGGCCGGTATCGGACCATTTATTCCACATCCGCAAACTCAGCTCAAAAACGCTGTCGGCAATAACTTGCATTTGTCTTTACGAACGATGGCGGTTATGCGGTTGCTGTTACCTGATATCAATATTCCCGCCACTACCGCTATGGAAAGCCTGCATCCTAAAGGGCGCATAATGGCCCTTAAAGGCGGAGCCAATGTGGTAATGCCTAATGTTACCGAAGGCGAGTATCGCCGTCTTTACGAACTGTATCCGGGAAAAGTTTGTGTTGATGATACCCCTCTTCATTGTCGTAGTTGTATCGGAGCTAAAATTATTGCCATCGGCCGTAAAATAGGGCAAAGTTACGGCGGTCATAACGGACGTCTGCCACTTTAAAAACTCATAAAGAATATATCGTATTTTATGTTGACTTATGTTATAATCCAACTATAATTTAAGTGGATTTTGCATTCTAAAATAATTAAGGAGAATAATCATGAGGACTACACAATCAGGTCGTTCAATGATTGAAATGCTGGGTGTTTTGGCTATTATAGGTGTTCTCTCTGTCGGAGGGATTGCCGGATATTCTAAGGCAATGACAAAATATAAAACCAACAAAGTTAAAGATCAGGTATCTACGATTGTGGCTAATATCCGCACTTTATATGGACAACAACTATCCTATAGTGGTCTAAATAATCAAACAGCTATTCCGATGGATGTTATTCCGGAAGAGATGATTGTTAAAGATGGTAATGGAAAGTTAGTAAATGCTTTTAACGGTTCGGTGTTTATTGGCAGTGGAAGTATTGGCGCCGGTGTTACCGGTGTTAAAAATGACCAGAAAGCCTTTGTAATAGAATATAACGGACTACCTAGAGCTGCTTGTGTGGATTTAGCTACCGGAGATTGGGGTTCCGGTTCTTCTTCCGGCTTAATGGGTATTAAAGCTACGGGAACGATACCTGCTACAGCTACCACTTCGACACCTGAGGCGATTGCTGATGTCAGTGAAATTAAATTTCAGGCGAGTGGCGTAAGTTGTGCAGGAGTAAAACCGGTCCAAGGTTCGGTAGTAGCATGTCCTAACGGTACAGAAGTTTCTATACCATTGCAAGTTGCTCAAGCCGCTATTGCGTGTAATTGCGGCACAGCTAACGGTTGCACAATAGTTTGGAAATATTTTTAGTTTATAAAGTGTATATAATTTTTTACCGTTTTTCTGCGCTTGGAATTTTTTATTATTTAAATAAAAAATATTATTGACAAGCAGTGAAACTTCGGCTATATCCATATACGAATTGATTGCCGACATAGCTCAGTTGGTAGAGCTACTGATTTGTAATCAGTGGGTCGGGAGTTCGAGTCTCTCTGTCGGCACCAATAAAAAGAACACCTCTTCAAAGAGGTGTTTTTTTATTGGTATCAATAACCAGACAAGAACTCTCGACCCACTCGGGTCGGGCCGGAGGAAAAAAATTGCTCCGGTGGAGCAATTTTTAACGACGGGCGAAGGTTGCTTTTGAGCCAGCAAGCGACAGCGATGCACAGCGAAAAAAAACGCAACCGAGTGCCCGAAGCGCAGTTAGCGATTGCCGAGCGATAGCTTCGGCAGAGCTTACGAAGCAAGAAAGAGTCTCTCTGTCGGCACCAATAAAAAGAACACCTCTTTGAAGAGGTGTTTTTTTTATTTACATCAACATTTGGTGCCTTTCTATATAAAAAAAGAGCCGTTAATCGACGGCTCTGTATTCTTGTATCATAATAAATCTTAGATTTCGCCGGCAGCGTAGCGTTTTGCCATATCCGACAATTTAATCGCTTTAATTTTATCAGCTTGTCCGGCTGCACCGAAGGCAATATAGCGATCTTCGCATACTTTTTGCATTTCTTCCATCGCCGGTTTCAAATATTTGCGCGGATCAAATTCCGATGGATGTTCGGCATAAATACGGCGAATAGCGCCGGTCATTGCCATACGCGAATCGGTATCTACATTAACCTTCCGCACACCCGATTTAATGCCGCGAACAATTTCTTCCACCGGCACACCATAGGTCTGCGGAATCTGCCCGCCATAGGCGTTAATCAAATCTTGCAATTCTTGCGGAACAGAAGAAGAACCATGCATTACCAAGTGTGTATTAGGCAATTTAGCATGAATTTTTTCAATAACATCAATAGCTAAAATTTCGCCATCCGGTTTACGGGTAAATTTATAAGCGCCGTGCGATGTACCAACTGCTACCGCTAAAGCGTCCAAATGCGTCAAACGCACAAATTCTGCCGCTTCATCAGGGTCTGTAACCAAGCGCTTTTTATCCAATTTTCCTTCAGCACCATGGCCGTCTTCTTTGTCGGCTTTACCGGTTTCAAGCGAACCGATAACACCCAATTCACCTTCTACCGAAGCGCCGACTGCGTGTGCTCTGGCTACAACTTCTTGAGTAACACGAACATTATATTCAAATGAAGACGGAGTTTTGCCGTCAGCCTCCAATGAGCCATCCATCATTACCGAAGAATAGCCGTTAACAATGGCCGACTGGCAAACATCAACGCTGGCGCCGTGGTCTTGGTGCAAACAAATCGGCAATTCCGGAAACATTTCAATACCGGCGGCAATCATGTGGCGAATCATCGGATCACCGGCATATTTACGTGCACCGGTAGAAGTTTGAATAATCACCGGAGCATTAACTTTTTTTGCAGCCTGTAATACCGCTAAAATTTGTTCCATATCATTAATATTAAATGCCGGAACACCATAGTTGTTTTCGGCAGCATGGTCAAGAATTTGACGCATAGAAACTAAAGGCATATTTATCTCCTTGAAAAATTAAGTTTAACTGGACTGAATATATGATATTTCAAAATTTTTGCAAGCATTATTTTGTTTGTTGCAGTTTCAACAATAAGCAACTAAATTAATGACTTTTTGCCGCGGCAATAGCACCCAGCAAGGCTAAAATCTTTGCTCCGGTTTTTTCTTGAAAACGTAATTTATTACGATATTTACGCTTATATACATTTGTTTTCGGATTTTCTCTTGCTTTTTGCTGAATTTTTTCCTTATTTTTTTGGAAATAACGCTCATCATACCCTCGTTCTTTGCGGTGGCTGTTCAATTTTTTATCATACTCGCGCAACTTTTCCGGATCTTTTTCTTTTAAATCAATCCGCCATTTCTTACGACGCAAACTGATTTCAAGTTTTCTTGTCTTACGATATGTATCATTATGTTTTCTGTTTGCGGCACGGCGTTCTTCTTGTTTTTCCGGTGGCAATTCATCTATCGGAATATATTTCCACTTTTTCTTTTGCGGTGTCGCTTCTTGTGCTGCTCTTTGCTCCTTTTCAGGTTGTTTCTCTTCAACTTTTATCTTTATTTCTTGCTTTTCTTGCTTTTCTTGTTGTTCTTCTTGATACAGTCTCTTAAACTCTGCTATTTTATCTCTAAAACGATCAAAGAAAACCCGGTTAGCTTTAGATAAAGGAATCTCTATAAATCTGCTTGCCGGTCGGTTGATTCTATCTGCACTCAGTTTGCGAAACGCTTGCGGTGTCATCAGCCAATTACGGTCTTTAGAAAGCGGAATTTTACATGGTAACAGGCAATAAACGGCATCTATCGTTTCTTCAGAGAAAAAGCCATCATATTCTAAAATACGATTCAAATCAGTGGCGAACAGCAATTCTTTCAGCGGACTTTGGACAATAAATGCCTCAATCTCTTGGATTTTTTCAGGTTTTCCACCCATCATAGCATAAAAAACCTCAGATAAATCGCTGATTTTTTCAACCTCAAATTTTTTCATTCTCATCCCTTCACTTGGACTTATTATATACTTTTTAGACAGAAAAGCAAGTGTAAAAACCTATCAAAACTCTTTTAACTTGACTTTAATGACAAAAAAAGGTATAATATTTACAACAACAAATTATTATGGCGTAAGGATTATAAATGCAGGGAAGACTGTAAAAATCCGCCATTTTTTTCGTTTTGTTGTGAAATTAATTTAAAACCAAATAAATATGAAAAAAAGTATGATTTTTGCAGTTGTTGCTATGATAATAGCGCTCTGCTCAATTTCGTGCTCTTCCGAGAGCACCAGTGAAAATTCCAGTGAGGCCTCAACGGATACGACCGCTCTCCAAAAGGGCGTTGTTTTTCGGACAGCCGTCTACGGTAGGATCGAGGCAATGACTGATGTTCTGTTGGAAGATGGAACGCAGTTCTATGCCGCAAGACCTGCCGGCTGTGGCAATAAGGTGAAATTCCTTGCTCCCGGCGATACCGTGTTCTATTACACAGAGCACGACGGTGCCTACGGTTACATAGAGGCCATCTATTGGAAAAAATAAAAAAAGAGGGCGGTGCTTTAAGCATCGTCCTCTACTGTTTATATAAACTTTTTAAGCAAAACTAACTTTGCAACGCCACATAAATTTCGTGCGACGTCTTAGCGGTTCTGATTTTTCGGCAGATATCATCATTTTTCAGCACTCGTGAAAATGCCGCTAATGCCTGCAAGTGGTCTTCTCCGTTTTGCTCAGAAGAAATTAGAAACGCCAACAGATCGACATCTTTATTATCCAAAGCATCATAGTCAACCGCTTTATTCAAGCGCACAAAGGCGGCGATATTATGCTTCAGACCGTCAATGCGTGCATGCGGAAAAGCAACACCATTGCCGTAGCCGGTCGATCCCAGATTTTCGCGTTCCAAAATTGCTTCAAAAACAACATTACGATCCAGATTTTGCCGTTCCGAAACTACATTAGCAAGCTCTTCCAACAGATGGCGCTTACCATCGGCATCAACATCAATCAAAACCATATCTTCCGATAAAATATCAGAAATGTTCATTATGTTTTCCTTAAAACTGTTTAATTTTATTCTGCCGGTTCTACCCAACCGATATTGCCGTCTTTACGGCGATATACCATGCTGATGCGGTTGTTGGCACTGTTGCGGAACATTAGCGCACATTCATCAGCCAAATCCATATACATCACAGCTTCGCTAACGGTGCAAACTTTAATGTTGGCATCGGTCTCGGCAATAGTCAACGGAGCCGATTCGTCAATGCTCATTTCGTCTTCGGTTTCGGTCAGCGGAAATACAGATTCGTGAGCCATTTCCACCAAACCGCTCTTACCCTTGTGGTCGTTCAGTTTATTCTTTTGGCGACGCAAACGCGATGCAATATGGTTGTTGGCATCATCAAATGCTGAATACGGGTCACCGGCAACACCGGTCCCTTTCAAAACAATATTTTTAGCCGGATGGACGGTAACTTCAGCGTGAAATTCTTCTCCTTCTTTGGAAAAATAAACATTGCAACTTATCGGTGCCGGAAAATATTTATTTACTGAATTTTCCATACCTTCTTCTACCCGATTACGCAATCTATCGCTGATATCTACCTGTTTTCCTGATAATGTAATTTTCATAATATACCTCATAAAAGTTAAATTCCGGCCCCATGCCGATTGTTTTTTTCTATATTATAATACTTTTAAGCAAAAGTAAAGAATTGTTTATTTTTATAACGAGAAATTATCGCCCAAATATACTTTACGCACTTCTTCATTGGCTACAATTTGCTGCGGAGTTCCTTCCATTAGAACCGCTCCTGCGTGTAATATATATGCTCTGTCGATAATATCCAAGGTCTCACGCACATTATGGTCTGTAATCAATACACCCAAACCGCGATTTTTCAGCTGTGCCACCAATGAACGAATCTCACCGACCGCAATCGGGTCAATCCCGGCAAGCGGTTCATCAAGCAAAATAAAACTCGGTTTGCATGCCAATGCTCGGGCAATTTCCAAACGCCGTCTTTCACCTCCGGAAAGTGCTAATGCCGGAGATTTACGCAAATGAGCAATCGAAAATTCGTTTAGCAATTCTTCGAGCATATTTTCGCGCTCGCTTTCGCTATCACAGACAACTTGCAAAATGCCTTTAATGTTATCTTCAACGCTCAAAGTGCGAAAAATAGACGATTCTTGCGGTAAATAACCTATTCCCATTTTCGCTCGTTTATACATCGGCATATCGGTAATATCCTGTCCGTTAATATAAACATCGCCATAATCCGGCGTAATAAGACCGGTAACGCAATAAAAACAGGTGGTCTTACCGGCGCCGTTCGGTCCCAATAATCCGACCGCTTCGCCTTTGCGCACATGCAACGACACATTTTTCAATACCGTGCGCTTTTTGTATTTTTTGCCGATATTAAATATCTCCAAAACGTTTTTTTCATTGTTTTTTCGCATTACCATAGTTATTTCTTCCTTTTATAAAATGTGCCGCTGACTCTTCCGCCTTTTGACGTTCCCTTTATTTTGCTTATCGATGTTGTCAGATCAGTTTCGGCGTGTTCACCGTTAATAAAATTACCGTCTTGCTCAATTTGCACATTATCCCACAATTCCACCAGTTTTTTTTGCGGACTGTATGTGCCGCGATTGCCCTTAGCTTTACCTTTGGGAGTTATCACCACCACTTGCCCCAAGGCATCAACATGGCTTATTTCTTGCTTTTTTCCTGCTACCAAATAAACAATCATTTTAGAAGCAGTCAAAATGTTTTTCCCCTGAACTACTTTTACGCGGGCATTATCGGCTCCATAAAGCATTATTTTGTTATTCTCGGCATCGTAAACAACCTTGCCACCGGTGGCAGTCTCTTTGTCGGTCTTAATCTCTACATTACCGGTTGCTTCGGCCTTTATCAATTCCTTCGGTTTGTTTGAAGATAAATAAGAAACCACCTCATCGGCAAATAATGTTCCTCCATTTTGCTTAATTTTAACATTACCTTTTGAAACAATTTTTTCTTCCGATACAAAATACTTATTTTCTTCCTCAGCTGTTAACTCGCCATGAGTTCCGTTGTATTTTGAATGTCCGTAAAGGGTTAGGATATTGGCTTTTTTATCATATTTAAAAGATTCGGCTTGCAAAGTTCCCCATTCTCCTTGGGCAAAAACCGGTTTATCACCATAGCCCATCTCAGTATTAAAATCATACGAAGCCTTGCTTGAGGTAACTGTTGTGCTGTCATTTACTGTTGCCGACACATTATTTTGCAAATCCAAAATATTTACATCTTGGGTAAAATATCCGGTTTCGGCACTAATATAAACCTCGCCGCTGTCAGTTGGAATTAGTCCGTGGGGATTATTGATTTTTACTTTTTTTGAATTTGGCTCTGTTTCATCAATATTATCGGCAGTCAGGTGATTCACCCTGTTTTTACTGTCCGTCATATTAAAAACCGTAGATTCGATATGCAATTTATCTATCTCGTTTTTACGCGGAACCGTAATGTTATCTCGTAAATCGACGCTTTCACGAATGTTTGGCATAACAATCATCAATCCGAGTAGTGCCGCTGCCACACACGGAAAACCCAATTTAGCGATTCGATACCAATATGAAGTTTGCAACTTATTGTCGTCAGACTGTCCGTCTAACGATTTTTCGCCATCGAAATAGTCATCAATTTTATGCGAGTCAAACATAAATCAGCTAACTCCGGCTCTTAAGCAGTCATGGATATGAACGATACCTATCGGCTTTTTGCCGTCATCTACCACAAACATATTGGTAATACCGCGACCGGTGTTGTTCATAATGTTGGTAGCTTCGGCAATTAAGACGTCACTGCGAACCGTGCGAGGGTTTTTGGTCATAACCTTTGATACTTTTTCTTCAATCAGATTCGGTGCCATCCATCTGCGCAAATCACCATCGGTAATCATACCTATCAAATCACCGTTTTTATTGATAATTCCCACACAACCGAGCATTTTTGCCGACATGGTGATAAGTGCATCTTGCATAATTGCATCTTCATTGATTAACGGCATTTCATCTCCGGTATGCATAATATCGGATACATGACGCAAAATTGCTCCCAGCTTACCTCCCGGATGTCTTAACTTAAAGTCGTCGGCAGTAAAGCCTTTTCTTACCATCAAATTTGCAGCTAAGATATCCCCCATTACCAATGTAGCGGTGGTTGAAGACATGGGGGCTAATCCGAGCGGACAAGCTTCACCGTTATCCGGCAGTTTTAAGACTAAATCGCTATTTTTACCGAGAGAACTCTGTGGGTTTTTGGTAATGGCAATTGTCGGCACGTTAAAACGGCGACAATAAACCAAAATATCGGATAATTCTTTAGATTCGCCACCATTGGAAATTGCCAATATCGTATCATTTTCCGTAACCATGCCTAAGTCACCATGGCTGGCTTCGCCCGGATGAAGGAAAAACGCCGGTGTGCCGGTAGAAGCCATCGTGGCGGCAATCTTACGCCCGATATGACCGGACTTTCCCATGCCGGTAACAATTACTCGTCCTTTAGTTTGTTGCATAATATCAAGAGCTTTACTTAAAGTATCGTCCAGACTGTCTTCTAAAATGTGCAAGGAATCAATTTCCTTATCAATTGTTTGCTTTGCCACTTCAATATCTCTATTTTCAGCCATTTTCTATTCTCCTTTATTTGCTTGCGCATTCATTTGGCGCAGCTTTTCAAACACTTCCTTTTGTGCCGGTGTTAAAATTGCTTCAAATTCTCTTAAGCTCTGTTCCTCAATTTCACGAGCCTGTGCTTTTAGCAAATCAACCGACTTTTGCAACTGCTCCTGCCGCATTTCCATTTCCGAACTTATAAATTTAGCTTCGTCCAACTGCTCATCGGATAAATCCAATTTTTTGATATAATCGCTGACACTCTCTTCTTTAACCGTAGGTTGCTCTTCAGTAATTTCTTTTTCTGCTGCCTTTTCATCATCTGCCTTATTTTCCGATAAAGAGGCTTCTTCGATTACAACGTTTTCTTCTGCTTCTTGATATGATTGTTCTTTTTCAGCCGGTATATCACTATCAATATCGTTAATAACTTCGTCTAATTTGGCTTTTTCTGTATCAATTTTCTGTTGTGTTTCTTCAGTAATTTTATTTGTATCCGAAGATAAATTTTCTTCGTCTTCAAATAAGACATCATCTAAGCCGAAATCATCTTCAGCGGCATTTGCCGAAATATTCCAACCGAAAACTATCCCTAAAACAACGACTAAATTCAATATTTTCATTGTTATCCTTTCTTTATTTGCTTATTTTGAAATACTAAAACTTGCCCTATTAGATTGCAAGCAGATTTTTACATTTCTCCCACCTTAAAACGTTTTTTACGCTCCTCTCTCTGTTGTGGTTTTCGATGTTGTTTTGCCATTCTGGCTTTAATTTTATTAAATTTGGCCTGTTGACTTTCATTCAGGATTGCTTGCAACTTTTTCTCATCATCGACTCTGATATTATCAATTTGTTGGTGCAAGGTTGCAATTTGTTGTCTGATAGCTTCGATTTGAGGACGACTTTCGGCTTGAATGGCCTTGAATTGCTCCTTTTGCACGTCATCTAATTTCAGTAATTTAACCCAATCCGGCTTAGGCGGCATCATCTTTTGTAAAAATTTATTATCTGTTTGCGGCAAAATTTCTTCCGCAAACGTATTTTTTATCGGTGCTAACGTGACAATTGCAAGCGACAACAGAAACAGAATTTTTTTCATCGATATCTTCCTTTCAGAGATTACATCTGCGCAACATTCTACCACGCTTGAGATAAATTTCCAGTTTTTTTATTTTGTTTTGAGTAAAAAATATTGCAACAAAATAATATTTCGGCTACACTGCAACAAATTGCAAAGGAGAAAATAAATGCGCATTTTTTATTGCGGTGATGTGGTGGCTCGCGCCGGACGTGAAGCGGTTTTGGATAACCTAAAAGCTATTCGTGATGAGTATAAAATTGACGTTATGTTGGTTAACGTTGAAAATGCGGCTCATGGTTTTGGTGTCACTCCGGGTATTTGTCGCGAGTTTTTGGCCAAAGGTGCAGATGTATTGGTGCTCGGCAATCATTTTCTGAATCGCCGCGAAATAGTTCCTTTTCTAAACGAATGTAAAACCATTGTTCGTCCGGCAAATATACCTGATAATAATGCCGGTCGCGGTTCGGTTATATATGAGCTGGCAGACGGGCGCAAAATTTTGGTAATTCAAGTTTTGGGACGTTTGTTTATGGAAGCGGTGGATTGTCCGGTGCAAGCCATAGATAAAATTTTGCAAACCAATATGTTGGGACGTCAGGTGCAGGCAATTTTCGTAGATATCCATGCCGAAGCGACATCAGAGAAAATGTCTTTGGGGTATTATTTGGACGGCAAAGTTTCCTGCGTTGCCGGAACTCATACTCATGTGCCGACGGCCGATGCCCGTATTTTGCCGCAAGGCACGGCATATATTACCGATGTGGGAATGTGCGGCGATTATAATTCGGTGCTGGGTTTTGAAACTGCGGCGCCGATTAACCGTTTGCGCCGCCATTATTCCGATGATCGCCTGATGCCGGCAAACGGCAAAGGTACATTATACGGCATATATGTTGAAACCGATGATAAAACCGGTTTGGCCAAAGAGATTAAGCAAGTAAAAATATAATACTTTTCATGCATTTAAAAAACCAAAATCCTGTCTGAATTGACAGGATTTTGGTTTTCAGACCGTCAGCCGCAACCAAAAGCGCTTCCACCAAGGGTTACGGGTAACATTTGCATACTCTCCGCCGCCATCTGAGGCAACATACATTTCGTCGCCTTTGCGTAGAGATTTCAAAAATTCTTTTTGCGGATTGAGTTCGTTAATACCAAAAGTCATCAGTCGGCGCTTTTTAGAACCGATAAAAGATAAAAGCAACTCATCATTTCCACATTCTTCAGCGGTTTTAACCACTACAGCCCGATATAATAACGGCCCCACACAAAAATCACTCATAAGCTTTTTTGTTTTTTAATAGTTTGACAATAATTTTTTATTGCCACCAATTATAACGAAAAAAATATAAAATGCAATAAAAATATCCCTTGCAATGCGCTGTTAAATATTTTATAAAGCAAGCATTAAAATTAAGGAGAACAAATATGGGTTTTAATTGTGGTATCGTCGGATTGCCTAATGTCGGAAAATCAACACTTTTTAATGCTTTAACGCAAACCATTGCAGCGCAAGCGGCAAATTTTCCGTTTTGCACCATTGAGCCGAATACCGGTCGGGTGGCTGTGCCGGATAAGCGCTTGGATAAGTTGGTGGAAATGGTTAAACCGAAAAACGTGGTGCCGACTCAACTCGAGTTTGTAGATATTGCCGGTCTGGTTAAGGGGGCTTCCAAAGGTGAAGGATTAGGCAACCAGTTCTTGGCAAATATTCGCGAAACCGATGCCATTATCCATGTTTTGCGCTGTTTTGAAAACGATAATATTACCCATGTCGAAGGTTCTATTGATCCGGTGCGTGATGCCGAAACGGTAAAAACCGAACTGATGATTGCCGATTTGGAATCACTGACCAAACGTTTCGATCAATGGCAAAAAAAAGCTCGTGCCGGCGATAAAGAATCTGCGGTTTATGCTCGCGTGGTTGAGCCGATTATTGCAGCATTGGAACAAGGTAAGCCGGCAATTACAGCGGCTCCTGATAAGACTGATAAAGAAGCCTACAAGGCCTATAAAATGTTGCAACTTTTGACCTCTAAACCGGTTTTGTATGTCTGCAATGTCGATGAAGATGCGGCAGCTACGGGAAATGAATTTTCCGCCCGAGTGGCCGAAATGGCGGCTTCAGAAGGTGCGCAAAGCGTGATTATTTCGGCAGAAATTGAATCGGAAGTGGCGCAACTGGAATCGGAAGACGAAAAGAAAGATTTTTTAAGCGCTCTCGGCTTGGAAGAAACCGGTTTGGCGAAAATTATTCATGCCGGATATAATTTACTCGGCTTACAAACCTACTTTACCGCCGGACCGAAAGAAGTGCGTGCTTGGACCTTTGTTAAAGGAATGAAAGCACCGCAATGCGCCGGTATTATCCATTCCGATTTTGAACGCGGATTTATCAGAGCCGAAACCATTTCGTATGATGATTACGTTAAATTCGGCGGTGAACAAGGTTGCCGTGATGCCGGCAAAATCCGCTCTGAGGGCAAAGATTATCTGGTTCAGGACGGCGATTTGATGAATTTTTTGTTTAACGTCTGAAAACATTTGACAAATTTAATTAAAACAGGTATAAATAACTAAATTTTATAGTTATTTACATCTTATTAAACACTACAATTATGGACAGATTTAATTTTTTCAGAACGCTTGGCCTATGTGTTGTGATAGCAACAATATTGGCTCTGTTTTGGTACTCATTGGCTCTCAATTGGCGTATAGCCTTGTGGATTGTGGCGGTTGTCGCTCTGACCTTGTCTTTGTGGATAAAGTTTGAAACCATTGGCGGTCAAAAAGGTGGCATAATCGATACTCCTGTTAACCGAATAAAAAACACTTTAGGTTCGCTTGCAGGTATTGTTTTATCGGTTTTTATCTGTTGGTTTGTCGGTTATTTAAGCGAAATTGTGTTCGGATACCCGGCAGATTATTGGGAAATAACCGCCTTAAAAGGAGCCCCTTGCATTATTCTGATTAGCCTGCTGATTTCTATCGGTTATGATAACGGTTGGTGGAAAAAACTGAAAAACTGCATTATTTGGTTCTTTCTCATTGCATTCAGTATCGGCCTTATCTGGATATTACTGAATTACGTATTTCCGTATTTATACGGTTTATTTTGAGCAATAAATAACAAACGCCGTTTCTCTAAAAGGAACGGCGTTATGTTTTCAAAAGAAAAGACTCACCAAACAGCGAGCCTTTTACAGAAAAAATATTTGATAAACAAAATTATCCCTGACGAGCTTTGAGCTTAGGGTTCTTTTTATTAATCACATACACGCGACCTTTACGACGCACAATTTTGCAACCTTCAGCGCGAGCTTTTTTAGATTTTAACGAACTATAGCACTTCATTTTTTTTCTTCCTTTACTAAACAATTTGAGCGAAAAATACGCTATTTATTGCCAAATGTCAACCTATTTTTTTATCATCTTGCAAAAAAATAAAATATACTTTATGATTACACCTCAAGATAAAAATGTAAGCACATTTATAAAGGGGGAAATATGGCAAAGTTTTGGGGTGTTTTACTGTTTTTGGGCTGTTTGCCGTTATTATCTGTTCAGGCGAGCGACCGTAATGTTTCATATTTGGACGAGGTATATAGCCTTGGTTCGGTAGCCGGACAGGGATTGGCTTGTCAGGCCGCTAAATATGATGAATACGAGCTTTTGGCTCGTGCTATTATGATTGGTAAAGCCCAAAATGCCGCACAGCAAAAAGAGGGTATTGAACAATATAATACCGGAAAAGTTGAGGCATTTATGGCTATGGAAGATGAAAACTTCGCCGCTTGCGATGAAGTTAATGCCGAATTTAATAATCAGAAGATTTTTAAGAGTACGCTTTATTCTGACGGTCGTATCAAACTTTATGACGGCACAATGATTACCCCGCGCAAAACCTATAACGCTGCAAGATTATACGAAAAAGACCCCGATGCGTTTGCCAAAGCCGATGCCGCTTATAAAAAATTTATTGCTGAAGCTGAAAAAAATGGCAAAAATGCCCAAAAAATCGAATTACACGATGCCAATTATGATAAATATTCAGACCAATTTTAATTAAGAGAAAAAGGAGAAAAATTTTATGCCTGCTTACCAATACATCTTTGTCATGCAGCACTTAACCAAAGTTTTGCCGGGAGGACGCGAACTTTTTAAAGATATCACTCTATCTTTTTTGCCGGGAGCCAAAATCGGCGTTTTGGGGGTTAACGGTGCCGGTAAATCAACACTTTTGAAAATTATGGCCGGTGTCGATAAAGAATTTAACGGCGAAGCGTGGGCAGCCGATGGTGTGAAAGTAGGATATTTGGAACAAGAACCACAGTTGGATCCAAGTAAAAACGTAATGGAAAATGTGATGGACGGCTTAAGCGAAACACAGGCTTTGCTTAAGCGCTTTGAAGAAGTTTCCGCCAAGTTTGCCGAGCCGATGACAGATGATGAGATGAACGATTTAATTGCCGAACAAGCGGAATTACAGGAGAAAATCGATGCAGTTAACGGTTGGGATATTGAACGCATGGTGCAAATAGCCATGGACGCACTGCGTTGCCCGCCGGCCGATGCCGATGTTACCAAGCTTTCCGGTGGTGAAAAACGCCGCGTAGCACTCTGTCGCTTGCTTTTACAACAGCCGGATATGTTGCTTCTTGACGAACCGACTAACCATTTGGATGCCGAATCGGTTGCGTGGTTGGAACACCACTTGCGCGATTATAACGGCACAGTGGTAATGGTAACGCATGACCGTTATTTCTTGGATAACGTTACAGGATGGATTTTGGAACTCGACCGCGGACAAGGGATTCCTTACGAGGGGAACTACACTTCTTGGTTAGAGCAAAAACAAAAACGTTTGGAACAGGAAAGTCGTGAAGAAAACGCCCGTCAACGCGTGTTAGCCAACGAATTGGAATGGATCAGAAAAAATCCGAAAGCTCGTCAGGCCAAATCTAAGGCGCGCATCAATGCTTATGATGAACTGTTGTCACAGTCAACCCGTGAAAAAATTACGACCGCACACATCAATATTCCGATGACCGAGCGCTTGGGCGATTTGGTCATAGAAGCCGAACACATCAGTAAAGCTTTTGGCGATAGGGTGCTGATTGATGATTTGTCGTTCAAAATTCCGAAGGGCGCAATTGTGGGAATTATTGGCCCGAACGGTGCCGGTAAGACCACGCTGTTTAGAATGATTACCGGACAGGAAAAACCGGATTCGGGAACAATTCGTATTGGCGATACGGTAGATTTGGGCTATGTTGACCAGTCGCGTGATGAGCTGAATGCCGACAAAAATGTATGGGAAGAAATTTCCGATGGCTTGGATATGATTCAACTTGGCAAAAATGAAGTTTCATCACGTGCATACGTAGGACAATTCAACTTCAAAGGTGCCGACCAACAAAAGAAAGTCGGTAATTTGTCGGGTGGTGAACGTAATCGCGTGCATTTGGCAAAGATGCTTCGCAAGGGCGCTAATGTTATTTTACTCGATGAGCCGACCAACGATTTGGACGTTGACACGCTTCGTTCATTGGAAGAGGGGATTAACAACTACCCCGGGTGTGTGTTGGTAACCTCACACGACAGATGGTTCTTGGATCGTCTGGCAACCCATATTTTGGCTTATGAAGATGATGGACATGTTGAATGGTTTGAAGGTAATTTTGAAGATTATGAAAAAGATAAAAAAGCCCGTTTGGGCGAAGATGCCTGCAATCCGCACCGCATTCGCTACAAAAAGCTGATTTCATAATTTTTAGCTCATACCAATATACCATTAGTAACCGGAGGGGGTGTATGGATAAACTGAGAATAGCGATTATAGGTTGCAGAAATATGGGGCAGAAGCACCTCAAGACTTTACGGGAAAATTTTGCCGACATTGCAGATGTTGTCGGAATATTGAATTCAACACCCGAGTCATCCGCACAGCGAGCAGCCGAGCTCTGTGTGCCGTATTTTACTGATATTGATGAGATAAATAAAAATAAGGTAGATGCGGCAATTGTTTCAACTCCGGCTTCAACTCACGCCGCAATAGGAGAAAAATTACTTTTGCGAGGAATTCCCTGCCTTATAGAAAAGCCGCTGGCAACAACATTAGACGGATGCGAAAAGTTGATTTCGGCTGCGAAGTCCGGCAAAAGTTTAATTGTTACCGGACATACTGAAAATTACAATCCTGCAGTTATCCGACTAAAAAAAGAACTGCACTCACCGATTGTCTGTATCAGGGGAATTCGGACCAGCCGTAATGCTACCAACATAACCGGCATTAGTGTTATTCAAGAACTTATGATTCACGATTTGGCTATCGTTTATTCTCTGCTGGGTAATGATCTGGCAAAGTTCACAGTCAACAAACGTCCTGATTTGGGTTGGGAAAATCATGCTATTGTAAAGATGAAATATAAAAACGGCGCATCGGTAGAACTGGAGGCATTGCGCGAAAATCGAGAAGTTGAACGTTTTATGGATATTAACGACAACGACGGAAATATTTTTCATATTGACTTTATGGAGCGCCGACTGCTTAAAAATGGTCAGATATTGACTGAAGGCGGCAATTCGCTGCAAAATGAATTGGCTGATTTTATTGATTGTGTTAAAAATGGGGGAACTCCTCAGGTAGAAACGCGTGAGGCTATGAATATTCTTAAACTATGTCTGCATTTAGAAAGTGAAATAAAATAATCTAGGTAATCGCTATAATCAACAAAGAACCAACTTTCAGGTGGTTCTTTGTTGGTGAGCTCGGTGGGATTATCGAGCCTATGCTCTTTCACTTCGCTCATCAGCTTTCAGCTGACCGCGATACTTCCGTCTCGCTTTCGCTTGTAGTCGAACCCGCTTCTTCGCGGGTTCTCATCCGCTCGCTCATACCAATAGAAAAAGACCGCACAAGGCGGCCTTTTCTATTGGTGAGCTCGGTGGGATTCGAACCCGCGACCCTTTGATTAAAAGTCAAATGCTCTACCGACTGAGCTACGAACTCAACTAAATCGAGTATGCTTATAGAAGATAATTTACTATAAGTCAATAAAAAAAATAAAAAAAGTGAAAAATTTTGAAATAGGTATTTATTTCTTAAGATTTATGTGTTAGCATACTTCTATGTTGAATTTTTAGTATCATTACAAAGATGAGGAAATTACAATGGCAATAAGCAATGAAGTGGGAAAGAAAAGTCGCTACAGCATTTTACAAAATGCTCAAGGTGACATTATGGTTATGATGAATAGTCGCGTCGGCGGGCCGGAAAATCCGCGTTTTATTTATGATGGCGGCGATAAAGCTCTGCTTTATCGTTCCCAAGAGAGCTCCGTTGCTTTCAAGGATATTGATCCTGAAGCCAGAACCCCGCTTAAATCTGTTGCCGAAATTTTAATCGTTGAAATCGAAAACGACGATGTGGAAAGAGAATATATAGTGCCGGTTCGTATCGTTAGAGACGTTAACAGTTTAATTATATCATAAAAATAAGGCGGCAGAATGATTGCATTTACCACACTGGCGCTTTTGGGAATTGCGCTATTGAGCAGTATCGGAGTGGGGGTAAAGAAAGATAAACTGCTGTCTTTTTTTGTGTTTATTTTGCTTGGTGTGGTTTTTTCGCAATTTTGCCAGGCATTTTTAAGCGGGCAAGAGCAAACTTTCTCATTTTTGTGGAACAGTTCCCCGAGCGGAGATATCAAGATAGATATCATCTCTAATGCTTATCACTATAATTTTATTCTGCCGTTTTTTATCATAACATTGGTAACAGGGGCGCAAAATCTGCTTTTCCGCTATGAAGAAAGACGTAGTCTTTATAATGCTATGCTGATTTTTAATTTAGCCGCTTTAATCCTTATGATTACCAGTAACAATTTTGTGCAGCTGCTGTGTGCTTTGTTTTTGATTGATATTTTATCTATGTTTTTAATTAAAAATCCGCAGGCTTACCGGCGCTATATTTTGTTAAACATGGCGGCTGATATGATGATATTTACGGTTTTGGCCATCATAAATTGTCGGATTGATTCGCTTGATATAAGGGAGATACTGCGTTATAAGCAAATGGGAATGCATCTTGATTTTATTACCATAATCGGACTTAGTGCCGTTTTTATGAAGATGGGTTTTTGGGGCTTTAATATCGGCTTTTCAGGTCTGCAGAATATTCGGGTTCATAGGTTGTTAAATGTTTTGTTTTTGTCTTCTCCGGTTGGGGCATTGATTTTGTTAATGAAATTTCATGTTCTTTGGAATTCATCGATTTATTTTACGCCATATTTGCATTGTGCTTGCATCTTAAGCATTGCCGGCGGTTTTATCGGTAGTTTATTATATGATAATTTCAAGAAAAAAATCATATACTGGCAGATGATGTTTTGGGCTTTGATGCTTGAATTACTCTGCTTCCAAGGTTTTGTTTGGGTTGATAACAATGTTTATTTGCTTTTGCAAATGGTTACCTTATCATGGTGTTGGTATTTGTTATATTACCATTGTCGGCGGCCAAATTCGGTGCAGCATTGGTTGCAACAAAAATATTCCGGTCAAATGGTCATTTTTATTGCTCTGATGTTAATGACTTTAATGGTTGCTGCTATGTCTGGATCATTAACAGCAATGTATAACAGTGGTAACCGTAATTACATTTGGTTTTTTGCCACCACATTCGTTTTATCGATGTCAACAGTTATACGTCAAATTTTTGCACCGAAAAAAACAAAACAACTTCCGATTCGCTCCAATAAACCGCATCCTTTCAGCTATTTACTCGTGAGTGGTTTAGGTGCTTTTATTTCGCAACCGCAATATCTGAATGTGTTACCGGTTTATGGTTTTACAAGTGCATTTGTCTTTCTGTGCCGCTATTCTCCGCTATGGCGATTACAAAATCTTTATCGCTCGAAACTTTTGCAAAATAACGATTTTATCGGTATGTTTTATAAATATGCATTTATTAAACCTTTGCGTTACGGGGGCAGATTCTTATGGCTCTTAATCGATCATTTGTTTATTGAACGTATTGTTATTGGCTTTTTACTCTCAATGGCGCAGAGCGGATTGCGCTTTTTCCGGCGCTTGCATAACAATACAACGCTGGGCGGGACAGTTATTGTTCTGATATTGGTAATAATGCTTTGGCTATCTTATGTATGGGGAGGAAAAATAGAAAATGTTTAACCTGTCCCTGATGCTTTTGTTATTACCTCTGCTTGGTTGTTTATTTGTCCTTACTTCGCAGAAAAAAGGCAATAATGCTCATCATGTAACACTTTTTACGTTAGGTTCAGGCATATTTATCATCTTAAGATTGTTTGCCGAACTTGATTTATCGCAAAAAGGATTGCAATTCATCCATCAGCTTAATTGGCTTGAAAGCGCAAATATTCGCCTTTCTTTTGGTTTTGACGCTTTTGCGCTATTACTATTGCTCGGAATATATATATCTGTTCTTATTGGGGTTGTAGGTCTTGATGATAAAAGTAAAAAAAGTAAATCGCTGTTGGCATGGAGCTTATATCTTTTATGGAATATAACCGGTTTTCTCGGCGCCAATGATATGTTTTCTTTTTATGCTTATTTTGCCGGAATGTTAGTTCCTCTGTTTATGCTTATAGGCAGTTTCAGTCAGTTAAAGAAAAAAAATACGTTTTATCTGTTTTTCTTGTTTAATTTCGCCGGTGTACTGATCTTGCTTTGTTCCTTGCTACTGGTCTATAAATTTTATCATGGTAATTTGCAATTACAAGAGATTGCTTTGGTGCATCTTCCTCCAAAGGTGGCGCAAGTTGTTTGGGGCGGCGTTTGCTTGGCATTACTGGTCAGAATCCCGATTTGGCCTTTCCACTATTGGATATCAAATATTGGTTCCAATATCAAAAATCCGCTCGTGTATATTTGCACAAATTTATTACCGTTGACAGGGCTGTATGGCTTTATGCGCTTATGGCAATTAACGATAGCCGACAGTGTGCGCCCATATATATTACTTCTGGTAGTTTTTTGTTTGCTTTCCATGCTGTTTATTGCCCTGATTGGTATCGCGCATAAAGATTTTTTATACAAACTCTTTGCCTATATGACCGTTTTTTACTTACTTTTTCTACTTTCCGAAATATTACTTTCATCTGTTTTATTGGCCGACTCTTTACAAATGAATATTGCATACTCCTTGTTTATATTCCTGCTTGTTACCTCATCTCTGATAGCAATTGATTTGCGGTTGGAAAAAGAGTGTATGGAAAAGAATTGTGAATATCGGGGGATTTTGGCTTATATGCCGCGCCGTTCAAAAGTTTTTGCCTTTTTTGTATTGGTAGCGCTTGGATTGCCGATTTCTTCAATGTTTTGGAATAATTTTATAATTATCTCGGCATTGTTTAACTTTAATTTCTTTATTGGTATAATGGTTATGTTTGCCATATCTTTGATATCTGTTTCTATATTATACGAACTCTATATGATGCGAGATTTGAAAAAACGCGCGACAAATAACGATATCGAAGATATTTCGCAAGGTCGGTTTGCTTTTTTTATGGTAATAATTATCATCATCTTCCTATCATTTTTTAATCCGTTATGGTTTGTGGACTGAGAGGGGGTTGAATGTTGGAACATTTAATATATTTATCACCTTTATTGCTTATCTTCAGCGGAATAGTATTTTACGCTCTGGTTAATTTCAGGCAGGACGAAACTAACAAGTGTTTTAGGTTCAGTCGCATCTTGTTGTTTGCGGGTTTAGTATTAAACATTATTTTCTATAATAAACCGATGATTGCGGAAATTACCAGTGCGAACCGACTTACCTCTTCTTTTGTTGAGCTATTGTATATTGGAGCTTTACTTTTGGTATATTTGGCTCGCAAATGGTTTTCAAATATGAAACAAAGCGGCGGACAATTTTGTTATATGTTATTACTTGGCGTTTTAGCCGGTAGTTTGCTGATTGTATCCAAAAACTTGGCCTTAACGACGGCAACCCTTATTTTGTTTGTTTTTGCTAACTATTATATGTTACAAAAAGCCGTAAACAAACAAACGACAGAAATCGGCAGTTTATATTTAAGTGCTGCCACAACCTGCATAATATTGTTTATGACAGCTCTTATATTGGTTTATAGAGCCTGCCAATCTTTTGATTATGCGGATATCTCGGCATATTTGGCAAATAGCCCGCATTCGCTTGGCGTGTTTGCCATAGGAGCTGTTTTGGTTCTGGGTTACATGTTTTTATTTGCAGCCGCACCGCTACACTATTGGCTGACTGAAGCAGCGGGTAAAATGACCATGCCGGTCTTTGCCTATTTTATGCTACTGCCGAATATAGCTTATTTATTGAGTTTTATCAGGCTTAATTTGCGTGTTTTACAACCACTAAACAGCGAATTGCAGATGTTTTATGTCGGAGTGGCGTTTATGTCTATGTTTGTGGGCGCGGTAGGGGCATGCAGCAGCCAAAATATACGTAAAACATTTGCCTACATCGGCGTCTATTATATCGGTAATGTTTTTTTGGTCTTGCAACACATGACGCCTATTGCCGCCCAAACAACAATTATATACTGGATTGTATATTTGTTGGCAATGACCGGACTTTGCTTAACTTTGTTCAGTCTGAAGGCTAGAGGTGAATATTTGTTGACACTAAACGAGTTCTCCGGCGTGGCCTATAAATGTCCGATAGTTGCAATAACAATGATATTTTTTCTGTTTTCGCTTTTAGGACTTCCGCCTTTTACCGGAGTATTGGGAATTTTTGCAATTTTGAACAATTTAGCCGCTCAAAATCATTTTTATTATTTGTTGTATGTTTTGCTTACTTTAATGATGATTGGCTATGCCTATCTGCACATTATCCGCACTCTATATTTTGAAGACAGCCGTAACAACTTTGATAGAGTGGATTTAGGATTGTCTTGCTTGCTGATAATTTTAGTAATTTTGATGATATATCTGGTTTTGCAACCGCAATATTTGTTGGCACAGACGTGGTTGTTTGAGGTGCTATAATGATAAATTGGCAAATAATTACATTGGGCAAAGTTGGTAGCACGAATGACGAAATAAAAAAATATTGCACTGAAAAAGGAAAATACGTGGTTCTTCGCGCCATAAAACAAACGTCAGGTCGCGGCAGACGAGGACGTTCTTGGTGCAGTATGGAAGGTAATTTGTTTTTTTCATTGGCTCTGGAAATGCCTTTATCTAAACTTGGTATGCTGGTAGTTATTGCTTCTCTCAGTTTGCACCAAGTTATAAAAAATCTCAATTCCCAAGCTGAGGTTAAACTGAAATGGCCGAACGATGTGCTGTTAGACGGCGCCAAGGTAAGCGGTATGCTTTTGGAAAAAGGCCAGCTTGATTATATAATTGTCGGCATCGGCGTAAATATTGCCAAACATCCGGATAATGCAGAGATGCTTTATCCGACTACATCATTACAGGAGGCAGGTATTCACATTACGGCAGAGGAATTTATGGCGCAATATTTACAAAAATTCGAGCAAAATATGGAACTTTTGCAAGCAGGTAAAGACGATATACTCCGTAATCAATGGCTTAAATGCGCCAAAGGTGTGGGAGAAAAAATTGCGGTGCGGCAAGAAGAAGGCGAACAATCCGGCATTTTTCGGGGAATTGATGAAAACGCACATTTATTACTGGAAAAAGAAAACGAAATATGCCACATTAGAGTCGGCGATGTATTTTATATTGAGAAAGAAATATGACAGATTTTAAAAAAGAGGGAATTTATTTTATGCCGCTCGGCGGCGCCGATGATATCGGTATGAATATGTATATGTATGCAGTTGACGGTAAAATAATCGTGGTTGACGCCGGTTACGGTTTTTTGATGGATAATTTTCCGGGAATGGAGTTGGCATACGCTTCGCCGGAATTTTTGGAACAGTATAAAGACGATATTGTAGGTCTATTTATTACCCACGGTCATGAAGATCACATGGGGGCGATTGCGCAAATTTGGCCGACGTTGCAATGTCCGGTTTACGGTATGGATTTTTCACTGGGGCTGATAAGAGAGCGCTTGGACGAGTTCAAGATGGCAGATCAGGTGCCGCTAGTTTCGGTTAACAATAATCGCACTGTTGAGGTGGAAAATTTCAGCGTTGAATTTATTGATATTGCTCACACAGTGCCTCAGACCTGCGTTTTAGGCATTCGCACCAAATACGGTAACATTTTGCATGCTACCGACTGGCGTTTTGATGATGAAGCACTAGCGATGATTCCGACTAATTTTAAGGCACTTAAAAAGATTGCTAAAGATGGCGTTTCTATGTTGGTGTGCGATTCGACCAATGTTTTGATAGATAAAAAATCGCCGTCGGAATTAGAAGTGCGCGAAAATTTAATTAAACTCATTCCGCAACTTGAAGGTGGCGTAATAGTTACTTGCTTTGCTTCTAATTTAATGCGTTTGGAAAGTTTGATTATGGCTGCTGCGGCGGCAAACCGCACACCTATAATTGTCGGACGTACTTTGGTAACAAATATAAAAATTGCCAAAGAGTGCGGCTATCTTGCCGATTCTCCGCAGGTATTCACTATTGAACAAGCCAAAGATATTGCCGCCGACAACGCACTCTATATCTGCACCGGTTCGCAGGCCAATTATCACAGCGCTATGAGCTTTATTGCTAACGGCGAAAGCAAATACATCAAACTTGATAAATCTGATACCATAATCTTTTCCTCAAAAGTGATTCCGGGTAACGAAGATAAAATCGAGCGTATGCAGGAAAAACTGATGGAACAGGGAGCAACTGTTATTACCGATGAAACAGAGTTGGTTCACACTTCCGGTCATGCCTGCCGTGGAGATTTGAAAAAGATGTATGATTTAATTAAGCCGGAGATAGTTTTGCCGGTGCACGGCGAGAAGAGTTTTATCCGCGAACATAAGCGCTTTGCTTTGTCTTGCGGGATAAAGGAAGTTTTTTCGGCACGCAACGGCGATATGTGTTTATTAAAAGACAATCATATTGAGTGCATCGAACAAGTTTTTACCGATATAATCGGTTGGGATAGAAGCCGACCGGTTTCGCTCGGGGCGCAGGTTATTCGCAACCGCAAGCGCATAGCTTTTAATTGCTCGATGTATATCAGCGCTGTGATTAAAGGAACCGAATTATTGGACTTGCAAATGACTTCTATTGATATTCTGGAAGAAAACGAATGGATGGAGTTGTCAGAAAAGATTTTGGCAGAAGTGCGTCCTTTGATAGAGAAAAAATTGCCGATTGAACCGCGACATGCGGTTTTGGAAGATTATATTCGTGGGCAAATTCGCCGCCGTGTTTTTGCCGCCACCGACATCAAACCGGTAACCATGCTCAATGTTTGTTACTTGGAGGATAAAGCAGATGAAAGACTTGCTTAAGACCAGAAATATAAAACAAAAAATAAAAGATTTCTTTCGCAGTCAGGATAATCGCCACATATTTGCGTGCGGGGAAAATAATCAATTTCTTGCCGTTGCGCCGAAACGTGCTAAAAAAATACGGTTGCGAATTTATGGAAACAATAATGCAGTTATTGTCAAAACCAAAGAAAGGTTTTTGGCGGATATTCGTATCGGCACACAAGGTAATCCCGTTAATCAGTGTAAGATAATTATTGAAGACGGCAGCACAGCTGAGGGAGTAAGTATAGCTATGTTAGAAAATGATTTATTTTTGTCTTTTGGTAAAGATTGTATGTTAGCCGGAGATATTAAAATTTTTTGCTCGGATATTCATACAATTTATAATAAAAACAATGAGATTGTTAATCGTGGCAAAGACTTAATTATCGGTAATCATGTTTGGATAGGAACAGGTGTGAGCATAGCTAAAAATTCATATATTGCCGATAATTGCATTGTTGGTATGAAAAGTGTGGTTGCCGGAAAATACGAAGAACCTAATTGCGTGATAGCAGGAAATCCGGCCCGTATTGTTAAGCATAATGTTAATTGGGACAGGTTGCCGATTCCGAAATTTGAACAAAAAAATAAGGACTAAATATGAAAATAGCGAACGTGATGATAAGTCGGGTAAATGGCGGTATTGAATATATGTTTCTGCATTATAATACTGCGCTCAGTTTATCCGGTAATCAGATTATGTCGGTCATTGACCGTAAATGCCAATTAAAACCAGCCATCAAAACACCTTATATTGAAATAAATTTTAATAAATATAACCCGTTATTGATTTTTAAGCTGTATTTTGCTTTGAAAAATTTTGAACCGGATATAATAATTGTGCATCAAAAAAAGGCGATTCCTTTGTTTAAGATTGTTGCTCGCCTGTTGGGAGCAAAAATTGTCGGCGTGGCACATAATCCTAAAGTTAAACGTTTAGAAAAATGCGATGCGGTCATTTCTATTACTTATAATCAAAAAGAAAAAATGATCGCCAAAGGTTTAGAACAAAGCAAAATCTTCGCTGTGCCGAATATGGTAGAATCTCCTAAAAATTCCATATTGTATCAACCGTTTCACCAACCGATTATTATTGGGACAATGGGGCGTTTCGATCCGGCAAAAGGGTTTGGTGATTTTATTAAGGCTTTGTCTGTTTTAAAACAAAACAATATAGCGTTTAAAGCGCTTATCGGAGGCAAAAACAATTCTACCTACAATGAGGAAGAAAAGCGAATTTTGCACTTGGTTAAAGATTTAGATTTGCAAAATGAGGTTGAATTTTGCGGGTGGGTTAGTGATAAGGCAAAATTTTTTGATAGCATTGATATTTTTGTGTTGCCTTCCTTGGAAGAGCCGTTCGGTATTGTGCTTTTAGAAGCAGCACTCGCCAAAAAGCCGATTATATCTTCAACTGCTGACGGACCCAAAGAAATATTTGCCAACACAAATGCGGCAATTATGTTTGAAAAAGGCAACACGCAAATGCTGGCAGAAAAATTGCAAGAATTGATTAAAAATCCGGATTTTGCCCGCAAGTTAGCAGATAATGCCTATAATTTGGTAATGGAAAAATACACAATTAATGCCGGTGCCAAGTTGTTGAATGCCTTTTTACAAAAAATGATGGAGAACAAAAAATGAGTCCGAAAATAAGCGTCATTGTGCCGGTTTATAATGTAGAGGCTTTTCTGCCGCAATGTTTGAACAGCATATTAGCGCAAACTTTTACCGATTTTGAGCTGATTTGCGTTGATGACGGCTCGCCTGATAATAGCGGTAAAATTTTAGATGACTATGCCGCTAAAGATGCGCGGATTAAGGTGATACATCAACAAAATAAGGGTTTGGTCGGTGCGCGTAATAACGGAGCCGATGCAGCGAGCGGAAAATATCTGTATTTTGTGGATTCTGATGATGCTATTCATCCTCAACTCTTGGAAATATGCCATACTTTGGCGGAAAGAGAAAATGCCGACTGGGTGTGCTTCCAACTGCAAAGCGTGCCAGAGAATAAATCACCGGAAATTAAAAAGTATGATATTGCAAAAATCTATTACATCACGACCGAAAATCCTCTGTCATTATGCCAGTCAAAGCAAAAATACGAAATAGGCTTTACGGTTACGACCAAATTGTACCGAACAAGTTTTTATCTGCAACATCGTTTTGATTTAAAAATCAATTTTGAGGATTATCCGCAAACACTCGATTTTTGTGCCGCACACCCTAAAACGGTATGCTTAAGTGAAGCGTTGTATTTTTATACATACAATCCGGCTTCCATTTCGCGTTCTAATTGGACTGCGCAAAAAATCAAGGATTATCATACCGGACTTAGTTATGTGTATGACATCTACCAAAATAATCCTCAAGAATTGTCTTTGGTTATTAAGAACGTATTTTCACGCGTTTTAAAGCGTCAATTATCGATTATCCACCACTCGGAAAAACAAAATCAACCTTTGCTGTTAAAAGCATTCTCCGAAGAATTGGTCGATTTAAACTCTAAAGGTTGTATAAAACTTTCCGGCAGTAAATTCAAAAACTGGCTGAAATATAAATGGCTGATTATAAAATCTCATAAAAAGGACTAAAATAATGCGAAAATTTCTGGTTAAATTGATACTTGCTTTAACTCCCAAACGTGAGTGGCGGCAATATCTGCAAAGCAATTTTAATTTTTTTGATTTGGATATTTACCGCATTAAGACCAAATACGGCAAGGTTTATACTCCTATATACAACAAATATACTCATATTGACGATAGGGAACCGCAAATTTATAATTCCGACGGTTCACCGATTCGCACATTTTTCTTGCGAGATAAACATATTATTGCCGGATCACCTCAAGTTTCAAAATATTTTATGTTCGATAAGTATAATTTTGAATTGCCGGTACACTTCTATACGCATACTACCATGCGTCAAACAATGGGAACTCCACACAAAAAGTACGGATTATTGATTGAATCCGAGAGTATTGTGCCGCAAGATTATTTTATTTTTGACCGTAATCCTAATCTGGCGAAAGAATTTAACGCGATTTTTACCTACAATGACCGTCTTTTGGATAAATTACCCAATGCCAAGTTTTTGCCGTTTGCGGCAGGCATTTGGAACGAGGAAGATATTAGTGATGACATGTATCAGCATAAAACGAAAAATGTTTCAATGCTGAGCTCGCGCAAATGTTTTTGCGATTTGCATAAATTTCGTTTTGAATTGGCACATAAGTTGAAACGTGAAAATCTTGCAGATACTTTCGGAACTTTCGATGGCGGTAAATATGCCGAGTTAAAAGATGTATTAAATCCGTATCGCTACACATTTTGTTTGGAAAATGATGTTACACCGTATTATTTTTCGGAAAGATTGACCAGTGCTTTGGCGGCGCAGACCATTCCGCTATATCTGGGGGCTACAAAAATCGATGAATTTTTTAATCCGGAAGGCATTATAAAAATATCAACCGAGGATGATATTGAAAAAGTGTTGAAACAATGCACCAAAGAAGAATATGAACGGCGACTTCCTGCGGTTTTGGATAACTACCATCGTGCCCTGAAATATTTGAATATCTGGGATATGATGTACGAAAAATACTTAAAAGACGACTTATCTGAAGACTAAAACTTTTGTTGTTCCACTTCTAAGAAGTAATCCGTCGTCGCTTTTTCAAGAGCCGCCGTCGCCGGTTTGTCGCAAACGATAATGCCGTGCGGATGTTGTTGCAACGCCGAAAGCGTCCACACATGACTGATGCCGCCTTCAATACTGTGCTTTAATGCTTGAGCTTTATTGGCGCCGGTGGCTAAAATCATTACCTCGCGTGCGTCCATAATAGTACCTATTCCAACAGTTAATGCTTGCGTCGGCACTTGGCTTACATCGCCGTCAAAAAATCTGGCATTGGCTTTTAGGGTGCTCTCCGTTAATGTTTTTATGCGCGTGCGGGATTTGAGCGATGAAAAAGGTTCGTTGAAAGCAATATGCCCGTCTTCGCCCACTCCGCCGATGAACAAATGCACTCCGCCGACTGCGGCAATAGCCTTTTCATAATCGGCACATTCCTTAGCGTAATTCTTAGTCAGCCCATCCAAAATATGCACATTTTGCGGCTTGATATCAATATCCTTAAAGAAATTTTGCCACATAAAATAATGATAACTTTGCGGGTGTGATGGTGCCAATCCGATATATTCGTCCATGTTGAAAGTAACCACATTTTCAAACGAAACTCGCCCCTTTTGACACATTTTAATCAAATTGGCATACATGCCGAGCGGTGTTGAACCGGTCGGCAAACCGAGAACAAACGGCTTTTTCGGAGTGGGACGAAACTCATTTATTCTGAAAGCCACATATTCGGCCGCCCATTGCGCCACAGCCGAAGCATCATCTTTTATTATTACACGCATATTTCTTTCCCTTTACAAAAAATTTTACCATTTATAATTGTATATAGCACATTCAATTTTTCATCCAAAAGCACTAAGTCGGCATCATACCCCGGCGCAATTACTCCCAAGTGGTCTTGTTTCATAATTCTTGCCGGATTCGTTGCCGCCATGTGTACGGCTTGTTCCAAATGAATGCCGTAAGACACAATATTGCGCACGCTGTCAATCATACTTAAGGCCGAACCGGCAATTGCATCATCGGATTTACGATAAAAACATTGGTTCAAATACACTTCTTCCCCGTTGGCAATCAGCGGCTTTTTCCTCTGCTTGGTCGGTTTTAAGGCATCAGTAACCAACACGATTTTATCAAGCGACTTGCAAGTAAGCAAAAATTTGATGATTTCCGGATTGATATGAATACCGTCGGCAATTACCTCGCACGAAAGTTCGGGATGAATAAATACCGCTCCCACAGCCCCCGGATCGCGGTGGTGCATACGGCTCATGGCATTAAACAAATGAGTAACATGCATAATACGCGCTTGCATACCTTCCACCATTTGCTCGTAGGTAGCGTTGGTGTGTCCCGCTTGCAAAACAATCCCTTTGGAAAGGCAAAATAGTGCTAACTCGCGCATCCGCTTCAACTCCGGTGCTACAGTCATATTGACAATATGCCCTTTTGAAGCTTTCCAAAACTGTTCCATTAAATCCAAATCAACAGGACTTATGGAATCAGCCGATTGCACACCCAAACGATCAGGCGAAATGAACGGTCCTTCAAGGTGCATACCCAAAATGCGCGCTCCTTTTTCTTTTCCCATTGCCGTAGTAATGGATTTGATTGCTGCAATCATTTGCTTTTTCGGAGCCGAATAAAGCGTCGGAATAAACGAAGTAACGCCGTAATCGAGCAGAGCTTCCGACATTTTTAAGATAGATTCCGGATTACAATCTTCGGTACCGTAACCGCCAAAACCATGAATATGCGTATCAATAAACCCCGGTGCCAGATAAGCACCTTTGGCATCAATAAAGAATGTATCGGCCTTAAAATTTTTGCGCGCTAATCGTTCTTCATTAAACACATCAATAATTTTGTGTTGTCGCACCAAAACCGCGCAATTACGCATCATTGTGTAGCCGTTAAACACTGTCGCATTATGAATACAAACCGCCGCCACCATCTTAAAACCACTCCTTATGTTTTACATATATACGCTTTTTAGTTAAAAAACTATCACTTTTTTAACCGCTAAATAAAAAAACTGTTGTAAAGAAAAAATAAAGGAATTTCTGCTAAAAGTGTGGAGAAAAGGCAAAAGAACCTTTATTGCTGTTCGAAAGTTTTATAAACTTAAGACGTATAAATTTATAAGGAGATCTCTATGAAAAAATATATTGCAGAACTGTTCGGAACATTTGTTCTGGTGTTTGTCGGCTGCGGCACTGTCGTTTTCTCGGCGCCGTATGTCGGTCATGTGGGAATTGCTTTGGCATTCGGTTTGGCCTTGATGGCTATGGTATATGCCATTGGCCCCGTTTCCGGTTGCCATGTTAATCCGGCTGTTACATTCGGTGTTTTTTGTGCCGGAAGAATGAAGTTTGTTGATGTTATCGGTTATGTTTTGTTCCAACTCGCCGGTGCCACTTTGGCAGCTTGGTTAATCAAATATATGGCGGTTGACGGACATATTACCGGCTATGATTTAGCAAACGGCTTAGGTCAAAACGGCTGGGGCGAAGGCTATGCCGGCGGTTACAATATGGATGCGGCAATTATCTTTGAATTTATTGCTACTTTTATCTTTGTTAAAGTTATTTTGAAGACCACTGCTTGCGATTTACGCATTGCCGGTGTGGTTATCGGTCTTACATTGGCTGTTTTACATATCTTAGGCTTACCGATTACCGGTGTTTCGGTTAATCCGGCACGTAGTTTCGGTCCGGCATTTATTTTGCAAGGTATAGCTTGGCAACAATTATGGCTGTTCTTAGCCGTTCCATCGGTTGCCGGTATTTTGGCAGGTATTTGCTCTCGTTTATGCTGTTGTTGCAAGTGCAACTGCAGTAAGGACTGCAAATGCGGTTGCCAGGAAGGCAAAGAATGCACTTGCGGTGAAAAATGCGATTGCAAAGCTTATGAGCCGAATTTAGATGTTAAACCGGCTACGGCTAAGGTTGAAAAGAAAACAACTACTCACCGTCCGGCTCGTCGCGGTGCTCCGCGCCGTAAGGCTCCGGTAAATCGTGCCAAATAATTTATAATACGATTTATAATAACATAAAAAACAGCCTTGTCTCTCAAGGCTGTTTTCAATTATAAAGAATTTTTAATTTGTTCGGCAAGCTGCTCTATTTCCGCCAGTTGCGCTTCTGTTAACGCCGATTTTACAGATATATTCGGCTCAATAAATGTGCAATTTTTGAGCTTAGCCAGTTCTTCTCGCATTTGCTTGCCGGCCATAGCCGCCCAAGTTCCGTTATCGATGGTGGCAATTATGCGGTTTTGCAAATTGTGCGCCGTAATATCGCGCAACAAATTATCCATATTTACAAAAATGCCGGCATTATAAGTAACCGCGGCAAAAACCAGATGACTGTATTGAAAGGCATTGGCAATAATATACGAAGCGTGAGTTTGCGAAACATCAAACATTTTGATATTTTTCACGCCTTTGTCGGCCAATTTGCTTGCTAAAATTTCAGCGGCATTCTGCGTATTACCATAAATAGATCCGTAAGTAATAACCACACCTTTTTCTTCCGGCTCATAAGCCGCCCATTTAGCGTATTTTTCAATAAACCAAGCCAAATTATCTCGCCAAATAAAACCGTGCAAAGGGCAGATACGGGCAATTTCCAAACCGCTTGCTTTGTTTAATAATGCTTGCACTTGCGGACCGTATTTTCCGACAATGTTGGTGTAGTAGCGACGTGCTTCGCTTAAATAATCGCGCTCAAAATCAACTTCATCGGCAAAGATATTACCGTTCAGCGCCCCAAACGTCCCGAAAGCATCAGCCGAAAACAGTGTTTTCTCGGTTTCATCATAAGTAACCATCACTTCCGGCCAGTGCACCATCGGCGCCATAATAAAGCGCAAAGTATGCTTGCCGGTATTAAGAACATCTCCCTCTTTGACCAAGATACATTGTTGTTCCGGTAGATTAAGGGCAAAGAATTGCCCAATCATCTTCTTTGTTTGCGCATTACACACGATTTTAGCGTTGGGATAAATTTTCAACAAATTGGCAATTTCTGCACAATGGTCCGGCTCCATGTGGTTAACAATGACATAATCCAGCGTTCGACCGTTCAACGCAAATTGCAAATTTTCAAAGAATTGCTTACTGACGGACGAATCAACCGTATCCAGCAATACCGTTTTTTCATCATTGAGTAAATATGAGTTATAAGAAATACCAAGTGGAATCGGATAGACATTTTCAAACAACGCCAAGCGGCGGTCGCTTGCTCCTATCCAAGTTAAATCCGCGCTGATTTTCCGAGTATTATACATTTTATCTCTCCTGTTGTTATAATGAAGAAATATAATGTGCCATAATGTTATCGTCAACAAAAAAAGCTGCCCGAAAGCAGCTTTAATATTATTCATTTTTTTTAAGATCAAATATCCACGATACTAACGCTGATAAGCAAGCTCCAATCAAGCCGGTAATTACCGTTATTACTAACGAGAAGACTAGATTAAAGAAATATCCCAACACGTCTATCCAGTCGGTGATAAACCATAGGGTGATATCGGCAATTAGCATAAGACGCATCAGCGTTTGCAATTTTGGATGTTTGGGACATTTGAAATCCAAATCTGTATCTGTGAAATACATTAAGATTCCCAAAACAAATGCCAATCCTATAATGGCAATGGTTTGCCATGATTGTAAGAAAAAATTATAAAGTGCCATAATTCTTAAGTTTTTATTGGAGCGGCGATAAGATGTTTTTCAACCTCATCGCCACCGATTTTACACGTGGTCAGGAACATTGGCTAATTTTTGTTCCATTGTCGGCTCTTTTACATCAGGATTATATTTCTTCTCCTGCTGATAGATACCATAGTCTCGTGCTCCGCTTGCAGTGAACATCACAGCTAACGACACAATCAAACCCCACCAGTCAATCTCGCGCGAGGTAATGTCATAAATGTATAAAATACAATTATTGATATAACCAAGGACGAGGAACCAGCCGATGGCGGGAATCCAAATCTTGTTGCTCAAAAAGCCTTTAGCGGCAGAGCTGCTCTCCAAGATAGGCCCCAGATGAATGAACTTTCGCAAAAGCACATCACGCAAACCACCCCATCCGACCATAATGGCAAACGAGATTATCAAATACTCCCAAGGAACAACCTTGGATTCTATCCACGGATAGACGGCACAATTACAGAGAAAGCCTGCGGCTATCACTGCTCCCAGTGCGGGAATCCACATACGGGATTTCTTAATTCTTATCTTCATAAATCTTAAAAATTAGAGGTTTATGATTTAATCTACGATTTTTTGTATATTATGTCAAGAAATATTTTAAAAAATGAAATAGCTGAATAATTTAGGCCTGTTGCCACAAAAAGTCTGTTAGGGTTAAAATTTCACGACGGGCATATACGTCAGCCATCGCCATAGGGAAAACTTGCGGAAAGACAGCCATATCAGCGGCGCAATAACCGTCATTGATATGCTGGAAAGCCGAACGAAAATGTAAAGGCGATGCAACACGGAAACCATGACGTCTTGCCAGCTCACTCAATGTATCGCTGAAATCATCACTTGCCGCCGTCAACTGATCAGGTACCACAATCCAGTTCATATAAGGCGTTCCGTTAGCGGCATGTTGCTTTTTGGCTTGCCAAATTACATTGGCATAAGGGTGGTTAAGTCCCCAGTTTAAATCTTCACGTGTTGCCGCCACCGTAATCAGTGTATGTGCCAAAGCAAACAAAGCGGCATATCTTTGTGTATCAGTTGCCGCAATATCGGCAATAATTACCTTTTTTTCATTATTACTGAACGGAAACTCTTCGGCGCTTTGCAACAAATACGGAAAAGGCATTTTTATTTTATATTTTTGGCACAAATCTCGCCGTTTTTGCATAAAATTTTGCACTGCAACATTGTCATTGGTCAAGAGTCCCACCTCATATCCGTCGCACCACATCGCCGCCGCCAAATTCAGTGCCAATGTAGTTTTTCCGGTACCTTCGCGTGAACTGCTGATAACTATGACGGGAATCTCAGACATTATTTTTGTGCCAATTTCATAGAATTATTGTCAGCTGTAACAAAACAAGATTTCTTTTGCCGTTTCATATTTGCGCATATTTTAGCTGCATCGTTCTTAGCTAATCCTACTACTTTAGAACGATACATTGTGCCGTTTGCTCCATTAACTTTCTCTACCGCAACATGATGCACAGCAAACTTTTTTGCCAAATTGTTTTTAACCGTTACAGCATAGTTCTTAGCCCGTTTATAATCGGAAAAGGAACCGACCTGAACGGCATATTTACCGCTATGCACTGCCGAAGCAACAATGGTAGATTTTGGTTGTTGCTGTTGTGATTCCCACCGAGTAGTGCTTGGCTTTGTCGGAGCCGGTTTAACAAGCGCCAACTTGGTCGATGCCTTCGGTGCAATACCTTTGCCTCCGTTAATTTCTTGGCTGAGCAGAGCCATATCAATTTTTTCTGATTGTTTAAGATGTTTTAAGCCTTTATCCATCATCAATGCGGCCTTTTTATCACGCTCGCCCCAATATCTGTGTCCCATGGTTACGGCAATCACCCGCTTGTTATTGCGATGCGCCGAAGTAACAATATTGTATCCCGAAGCTGCGGTATAACCGGTCTTCATACCATCGGCACCGGTAAAAGTGCTTAAAAGATGATTATGTCCGGTAATCGTGCGTCCCTGATAGCGAAAACTTTGTGCTGAAAACCACTTATAGTATTGCGGAAAATGGTGATAAACCGCCATTGCTAAAGTTGCCATATCGCGTGCAGTTGATTTTTGTGCTGAATTTGGTAAACCTGAAGCATTTTTGAATGTGGTATTTTTCATGCCTAATTTGTGCGCGGTTTGCGTCATCATTACGGCAAATTCGGCTTCACTTTTAGCAAAATGTTCGGCCAAAACAGTTGCGCAATCGTTGGCCGATTTTACAATAACCGCCATTACCGCATCTTTTACCGTAATAGTTGAGCCGGCGCGCACGCCAAGCTTAGAAGGCGAACGCCCTGCCGCCGTTTTAGAAACTTTTAAGCGGTCAGTAAGCTTTAATTTGCCACTCTCAAGTGCATGAAAAGTGATGTATAAAGTCATCAATTTTGTCAGTGACGCCGGATAGCGCAACTCGTCGGCATTTTGCTCATACATTACTTTACCGTCATCAGCATTCAACATAATTGACGACGTGGAAGCTCCGGCATTTACGGTATAAAGAAAATTAAACAACAAACAACATAAAAACGCTAAATTTTTACCCATTTTTTCCTCACATAATAACCATTTAATCCATTGTAGCGCCTAAATCGTAAAAAAAGGTTAACAAATGCGATTTAAAAGCTACACAAAAAGGTCAAAAAGAAAAACGCCGAAAGTAGATTTTTAGTTTTTTGACGAAAAATTTTGCTTGACTTCGATTTTTGGCAATGTTATATTTAAGACAATGAATTTTATTATTAATTTAACCCCTAAAACAAGTTTGGTATGGTGTATAATTTGGTTTTGAATGCTGTGAAGCAAGCTTTGCAGCTTCGGTCGCTCGAGCAGATGACCGACAACGATTTTAGCGAGTTAATGGAAGTTGTTTCTTTCCTGCAAAGACAGGAGCTTTCCAAGAAAGATGCAGCTGAGTTAGAAGAGTTGATACCGCAGGTCAGCGCTGAGCTGGATCGTCGGTGCTACCCGCAGACGGTGGTTGTGCTTTACGGCATTGATGCGAAGACGATTGAGGATATTCGCAATATGTCGGAAAGGGATCGCTTGGCTCTACTCAACAGAGTGTTGCGCCGCCAAGAAAAGGCATCGGGGCAACCGGTTTCGGAAAAACAGCGTAAAGCTTTGAAAGATCTGATCTTAGCGCTATGAGGCAAACAACATCACAACTTTTACAGGAGGCCGACAGGTCTCCTTTTTTGTTATGGTACAAAAATCCGGCATTAAAAATTCATAGAACGAGGCTAACAGTAATAATAAATTGCGATTAGTAGAGTAAATACGAAGAAGGTTTTTTCCGACGTGTACAACATAGTACATTAGGAAAAAACCTTCAAGTAGTTATTCGCTAAGCGCGATTTCTTCAATTATAAGTTAGAAGAATCAACCTTAACACCCACCCCCATCGTCGAGCTTATAGAAATTTTCTTCATATAAGTTCCTTTAACGGTAGCAGGTTTAGCTTTTAATATTGTTTCAATGAACAATTTAGCATTATCATAGATTTGCTCATTGCTGAACGAAGCTTTCGCCACACCGGCATGAACAATACCATTCTTTTCAACACGATATTGAACTTCTCCGGCCTTAGCATTTTTAACGGCAGTTGCCACATCGGCGGTAACTGTTCCGAGCTTCGGATTCGGCATCAAGCCTTTCGGACCCAAAACGCGAGCCACACGACCAGCCAAACCCATCATATCAGGAGTGGCAATGCAGCGATCAAAGTCAATCTTGCCGGCCAAAATAGAATCTACCAAATTTTCGGCACCGACAATATCAGCACCGGCAGCTTTAGCTTCATCAGCCTTAGCATCTCTGGCAAAAACGGCCACGCGAACGGTTTTACCGTTACCATGCGGCAATTGGCAAACACCTCTGATCATTTGATCGGCGTGTTTCGGATCTACACCTAAGTTAATTGCTAAATCGATGGTCTCATCAAATTTTGCAGTTGCATTTTCCTTAACGATGCTGATGGCATCTTTCAAGCTGTATGCTTGATTTTTATCAAGGTTTTTATACGCATTTACTAATCTCTTTCCGCTCATCGACTTACTCCGTTACCTTAATACCCATTGAAACAGCTTGCCCTTTAACCATGTTCATAGCCGATTCAACTGTTGAGCAGTTCAAATCCGGCAATTTAGTGGTGGCAATTTCTTTCACCTGAGCCATTGTGATTTGGCCGGCAACCGATTTACCCGGTTCTTTTGAAGCCGACTGAACACCGGCAGCTTTCTTAATCAAATAAGAAACCGGCGGCAATTTGGTGATGAACGTAAAGCTTTTATCATCATAAGCAGTGATGATAACCGGTACCGGAATTCCCGGCTCCATTTTTTGCGTTTGCGCATTAAATGCTTTACAAAATTCCATAATATTCAAGCCTTTTTGACCCAAAGCAGGACCTACCGGCGGAGACGGATTTGCCTTTCCCGCAGGTATTTGCAGCTTGATAAGACCTAAAATTTTCTTTTTAGATTTAGCCATTTTAATACCTCTTTCTTTAAGGTTTTGTGGTTCGGCGATGGCTCACCCCCCACAAAATTATTAACACAAACAATATTGAAACACGACGATAAACACATCGATTTGTCTCAAATTGCCTGTTTTGTATAGCACAATATTCTGAAAATGCAAGCAATTTTTTGAGATAAGTTTGTTTTTTCAAAAAAAAATTAAAAAAGTTGTTGCAAAATAATTTTTTATGCTCTATACAATCTTTGTCTTAGTGATTATGCGTGCGTAGCTCAGTTGGCTAGAGCAACTGACTCTTAATCAGTGGGTCCAGGGTTCGAATCCCTGCGCGCGTACCAGATAATAAAAAGCACCGTCCTCAAGGGCGGTGTTTTTTTATTATCATCGCGCAGTAAGGGATAAGAACCATGGAGAAAAGGGTTCAACGACGAAAGAGAGGCAGACGGAAGTATGCCGGTGAGGCGATGAGCCGAGCGAAAGAGGAGAACGAAGCGAAGCGCCGTTAATCCTAAAGCGCGTACCAGATAATAAAAAGCACCGTCCTCAAGGGCGGTGTTTTTGTTGATGCGAGCATTTTATAAAAACATTATTCCCAAATTTCCTAATTGTTTGAATGCACAATTTTTGAACTTGTAAAAATAATCTTGCAAAACATTGTTATTTTTGTATCCTTAAAAAAACAACCAAGGAGTTAAATATGTCAATTTTAGCCACAATGTCTATTCTTGCTGCCGTTGCCGTTCCTCATCCGCCGCTTATTTTTCCAGAGGTAGGAGCCGGAAAAGAGCAAGCCATTCAAAGAACCATTGATTCGTATCGCGAAGCTATGAAGTTTGTTGCCTCATTTGAGCCGGATACAATAATCTTAACCACACCTCATTCCGAACTTTACGGAGATTACTTTCATATATCCGGCGGTAGTGGTGCTGATGGAAATTTTCAAAAGTTTGGCGCCCCGCAAGTTAAAATACACGCTGATTATGATAGTGAATTCGTCAACGAGTTGGAAAAACTCTGCACAGAGCGCAATTTTGCCTGTGGTACAAAAGGAGAACTTGATCCTCAATTAGATCACGCCTCAATTGTTCCGTTGCGTTTTTTGAATGAAGTGTGGCCAAAATATAAGGTAGTGCGTATCGGACTTTCGGGACAGTCATTACTGAAACACTATCAAATGGGGCAAATGATAAGAGAGGTTTCGGATAAACTCGGCAGACGTGCAGTATTCGTGGCAAGCGGAGACCTGTCACATAAGTTAACAATAGACGGACCTTACGGATTTGCTTTTGAAGGGCCGGTGTTTGACAAGAGAATTACCAAGGCGCTTGATAGCGGTGATTTTGCCGATTTAATGGAATTTAAGCCCGAATTCCTCAAAGCTGCCGCAGAATGTGGCCATCGTTCTTTTG
This sequence comes from uncultured Pseudomonadota bacterium, assembly GCA_902763155.1. Classification (GTDB taxonomy): domain Bacteria; phylum Pseudomonadota; class Alphaproteobacteria; order RF32; family CAG-239; genus RUG410. The sequence continues at coordinate 39,970 of CACWQS010000008.1, forward strand.
TGATTATGGCCGGTGCGCTCGACGGCAAAGCGGTAGAAAGCAAATTGCTTTCTTATGAGGGACCTTTCGGCGTGGGCTATGGCGTGGCTCAATTTAAGGTTGGAGCAGATGACGAAGAACGTCTTTTTGGTGAGAAATATACGCAAAAAAGGCAAGAGGAAATTACCGCCCGCCGTAAAAAAGAAGACAGCTTGGTACAATGGGCGCGTCGCTGTGTGGAAACCTTTGTAAAAACGGGGAAACCGATAGAATTTCCAATTGATTTGCCGGCGGAACTTATGCAAACCAAAGCCGGAGTTTTTGTAACCTTAAAAGAAAACGGCGAGCTTCGAGGTTGCATAGGCACTTTTGAGGCAACCAAAGAAAATATAGCCCAAGAAATTTGGCACAATGCCATTTCGGCTTGTTCTAAAGATCCTCGTTTTTCTCCGGTTCGTCCGGATGAACTGGACGATATTGTGTATAGTGTTGATGTTCTGACTACACCAAAGCCGGTAAAAGATGTTGCGGCACTTAATCCGAAAGTTGATGGAATCATTGTGCAAAGTGGTGCCAAAAGGGGGCTGTTACTCCCCGATATCGAGGGAGTTGATACGTTAGACCAGCAAATTTCCATCGCCAAGCAAAAGGGTGGAATAGCTCCTGATGAAGAAGTGCAACTGTTTTATTTTCAAGTAAAAAGACATCATTGATGTTATAAAGGGGATTTAACCGTTCGGTGCTGTCACAAAATCCCTCATCCTCTAGGCGGCAACTCTCCGAACGGCTGGTTCAAGTCCAATGATGGAGCAACCCAAAACGCCCCCGAAAAAGGGGACGTGTTTTTGGCTGCACGCAGTGGACAGTGACGCAACTTTTACAAGCTCATCGCAAGGAAGTTGTGGCAATTAAAGAGCAGATACGGTATGTTAGGGAAACACTTACAAAAAATGCCCCACCGAAAAGGTGGGGTATGGGGCTTGAAAAAATAAAAAAAGAAAAACGACGCCTAAAAGAGGCGTCGTCTGTAAAGGGTGTGTATTGAAAGCTGGTTACAAGCCTTTTCCTTTCTTTTCGTGGTTTGCTCTCATTATCGCTTTAGAAATTTCAACTTGTTGCTTTGCAATTTTACGATGCTCATCGGTTACTTCTCCAGTCTTAACATCCGCTGTTTTACCGAGTTTATCGCCAAGTCTTTCGCGTAATAGGTTTAATTTATCTTGCAAATAATCGTCTTTTTTTCCCTTTAATTCTTCTCTGTTTTTAACATTATCCAATTTTGCCTGTAAATCTTTATCTCCCTCAAATAATTTATTCATTATATCAGGATATTTTTCAAACAATTCAGGATTTGATATTAATTTATCTAAGTCTTTTGGTTTTTCAATTAAACCTGTCTCAATAAGAACCGCCAAATTGCCTAGATTATTTTTTACACTGTTTTCACCATATTTTTCTAACTGACCTTTATAATCTGATGTAAGTCTATTTACTAACATCCAACTTATATCTGCAAGATTTTCCCATTCGCGGAACTTTCCACCTTTATCTATAATGGACTGTATTGTTTCAGGAGATTTAGAACTATATAAAGAGGACTCTAAAAAACTGTTACCATTACTTTCGCGGTTTACATTTTCATCTGTCACATGTTCTTTTCTCACTTCCATATAAAAATCAAAATAATCAATACGGTCAATAGCATCTTCTGCACCTAATAGACCTCCATGATAAATAACTTCTTTGGTTAAGTCATGCAGTTTTTCTATATCCACATTTTTTCCATCTTGATGCTCAATAATTTGTGCGGTCAAATCCAAAGCTTCGGTTGTGTCATCAGCATTAACATTTGTGCGCAACGCAGAACTTATTTTTTGCAACTGTTCATTAGAGAAATCTTCTGTTTCTGATTTTATAGCCATTTCTCTCAAATATTCTAAATCTTCTTGGTTCATATCTTTTCTCCTTGTTTAAGTTTATCCAACACAAAGAATCGCTTCTTATGATTCCATTTTACCCCCCCCGATTTTTTGTCAAGTCTTTTTTGCAAAAAAAATGAAATTTTTATTTAAAACAAAAAAACGCCCCCGAAAAAGGGGACGTGTTTTTGGCTGCTTCACCTGGAAGTATCGGGCATATTGCCCGATGATCTTGCCACTTCGCCACAAGCGTAAAACGCTTACGGCTCGTGATGCGATTCCGAACAGCTTGGTTCTTCACCTCAGATAAATCAGCCACTAAAAAAGCCCCCAAAAGGGGGCTCATTCGTGGCTGCTTCACCTGGGGCAGTGCGCGCGCTACGCACAGCGCATCTTTCGCTTAAAGGCTCAAGACCTCGGATGGCTTTGCCACCTCGTCATCGTTGCTTGCAATATATCGCAAGCAACTCCCCGAACCGCTTGGTTCTTCACCTAAGGATAAATTAGCCAACAAAAAAAGCACCATAAAGGTGCTTTTTACGTTGGCTGCTTCACCTGGACTCGAACCAAGATTGACGGAGTCAGAATCCGCTGTCCTACCATTAGACGATGAAGCATACATCTCAGCCCTATATAAGGTAAAAAAACGTGCTTGTCAATGTCTTTTGTTATAAAAAACTCTTCACTTTTATAAATTCTGTGCTACATTAAACTTATCGGAGGGAAGATGAAACAAGCAACTGTAAAAAATATATGGAATTTTATTTTTCCAGGCAAAAAAAAATCGGTTAGCAAGAATTTATCACCGCAGAAGGCTGTTAAATTACAGAAAGAATATATCAAGAGCAAATGCAATGAGAATGCGCCGTATATTGAACCTTATATGGAGGTGGCTAAACAGCTATTTGCTTCTAAAACCGAGGTTTTTGAAGCTGCAGTTTACTATTTGGAGCAAATCGCACTCAATAAAAAAGACACAGCCGAGGCAATATTGGCTATCTTGCAAAATTATGCAGCTAAAAATTCTCGTTCTGACGAAGATAATGCCAGGTTGGCTTCCAGCATCGCCCAGATTCGCAAAAAATATGATTTGTAAAAAAATATTTACCAAACAATATTTGTTATTGACATCATAGGTTGTAAGTTTTATATTTCAACCTGCAATAGATAATTTTAGATATTGCAAATATAATATGTTATTTATAAGTAAAAGGAGAATATTGATGTCTACTGGAACTGTAAAATGGTTTAATACTCGTAAAGGCTATGGATTCATTCAACCTTCCACCGGCGGCAAGGATGTTTTTGTGCATATTACTAAGCTGGAGGAAAAGGGTATTCGCCATTTAACCGAAGGTCAGCAAGTAAGTTACGAGACTTACAACGACCGCGGTCGAATTGCCGCCGGAAGCATTGTGCTTTTGTAGGCAGAACAATGGGCAAATAATCAGCTTATTGTTGAACTATTCGAACTTTTAGGACTAAGACGCACCGCTCAAAATGCGGTGTTTTCTTATATATAAAAAAAACAGTCGAGATTCTCACGAATGTCGGCTGTCAAAATTTTAATATTTAATTGCGAGAGGGAAGTATTTGATAATTTTTTTGATGAACCTCCCGCAACTTGCGCGGCTATGAACCTGGGCTTGTCACAGCGGCGCAGATAGAGGCTGTCTCAGCCTATTTCCCTGCGCAGTTTCTGCAAGGTGCTCTTCTCAGAAGCGGTTAATGGACGTTTCTCCATAGTTCTCTCAAGTACCTGAAGCAGATGTAACTGCATTACTGTTGCTTGTTTTTTTGCCATAATTTTTAATTTTTAAGTTATTAATAATGTTAATTCTGTCTAAAAATAGCACATAAAATTTTATTTGTCAATATGCAATTTTAATTTTATTTATGAAAAAATGACTTCATACACGAAATGCGCGGCTTTTAATATAGAGGAAGGTTATAGTTTGCCAATACTTAGTCTAAACTTTTTCGATTCCGTGCAGATATTGAGTCTAGGAGGGGGCTCTTTGCGGGCAATGGGATTGGCTGCGCCGCCCCTGCGCTCGTTCGCTATTGCTCACCGGCATACTATTGTCTGCCTCTCGCTTGTGGTCGGAACACTTCTTCGTGGGTCCTCATCCCGCCACTCTAATAACACAAAAAAGGCCACCTATTGGCGACCTT
>CACWQS010000008.1:44073-92541 GCA_902763155.1 uncultured Pseudomonadota bacterium
CACTTCTTCGTGGGTCCTCATCCCGCCACTCTAATAACACAAAAAAGGCCACCTATTGGCGACCTTCTTGTTATTGGAGCGGGCAATGGGATTCACTCCATTTTTTATAAAAGCATTGATTTTACTTGCTTTTGCATCTTGCTTGGAGTTTGGTTTCAACCAAATGCATCACAAATTGCATCACACTTAAATTTAAACAAATTATAACGCGAATTTTATAAAATGTACACGTTTTTATTCAACATCGTGCAAAAAATATGGTTTTAAAAATGTAATTTTTTTCTTTCGTATATTCAAATGGTTAATCGTTATACATACCAAATTTTTAAAATAATTTAAAAAGGCCCTAAATTTTAAAAATTCTAATATTTAGGAAGTGATTTTTTCTCTCCCTCTCGTCCAAATGGCGAGCTCTAATTTTTTGTTTTAATTATTAAACATTGGAGTTCAAATCCATGGAAACTTTTATTAAAAAAATCGTTGGTGATTTTCATTGGAAAAAGCCAACGTACTATACCTCCCTGTTTCAATCGTGCGGTATAGGTGAGTATTATTTAAAAGAAAATCTGGGGTTAATCGGAGCGGTAAGCAATGAAATTGTGCCTCAAAGAGCCAAATGGGCTAAGGAAATTTATCCCGAATGTGAAGTCGTTTGTGGCGATATTTGGGATAGAGATGTCTTTGAAAAGCTCGTACAACTTCATAAAGAAAAAGGTTGTACGGGAGTAATGGCAAGTCCTGCGTGTCAGAGCTATACGTTGTCAAATTCAAAACGCAATCCATCTGATAAACGTGGTCATCTTTTTGAACCGACACTTGAATTTGTTCGTCGAACAAATCCGGAATGGGTTATGATTGAAAATGTTCCACAAATGCTGACCGTAAAACTCGATGATGGTCGGGTTGTCGGTAAGTACATTGTCGAACAATTGAAAAAAATGGGCTACATCGTGCGTTATGGAGTGCAAAATGCCGCAAATTTTTTCACTGCACAAAACCGCAGAAGAGCCGTGATATTAGCTCGTAAACACAAAGTTTGGGACTTACCGAAACCTTTTGATGAGGTTATTACCTTAAGAGATGCCATCGGAGATCTTCCTGTGATTGAAGCAGGTCAAGACAGTGGTATTAAATATCATTTTGCTCCAATGTGGGCTAAGCCTCAAATTGAGGTCATGAAACATACTCCGACCGGTTGTTCGGCTCATGACAATCCGGTATGGAAACCGGTTAATGTCGATGGTAGCCCAAGCAAAGCAAAGTTCCACTGTAGCTTTCAGAGAAAGGCTTGGGATGAACCCTGTAACACAATTCTTTGTGATTCAAAGGGAGTGTCAGGTTTTCGTAATGTTCATCCGGGAAACTTATTACCGGACAATACTTATGACTCGGCACGTTGTCTCAGTTGGCTTGAATTAATGCGCGTAACTGGCCTCCCGGATGACTATCCAATTCCGGAATGGGCAAGCAATAAGCTCGTTCGTGAGGCATTTGGAGAGTGCTATGTTCCGCTGAATGTCTTGGCAAATCTCAGAGGCCTTTTCTAGGCCTAGCCTAAACTGTATAGAAGGTGTCGGTATTTTCGGGTATCGGCACCTTCTATTATGACATGCTCACAAATATAAGAACACATCCGACAAATAAAAACCACTCAAAACTGGATTAAATCGTAATTCAAGCTTAAAAATATTTCTTTACAGCCTGTTTATATTGATCCAAGAACAGCTTTTTGAAATACGTTGCGTTATTTTGCTCATAAAACATGATGATTGCCTTTTTGTATTCGACTTCATCAACGCTACGATACGATAACGGACAGTAGTCATTGGCCAGTAACAATGCATTGCCTAAAATACGCGATGTGCGTTTGTTACCATCTTCAAAAGGCTGAATATAAGCAATCATTAAAACTGCAATCAACGCTTTTTCAATCGGATTTTCCGTCCGGTTAATCACTTCAATCAAAGCTTGTAACGCATCTTTAATTTGATAAGCATTGTCCAACGGCTTGTAATTTGTTCCGACAATTCCGACCGAACCGTTACGAATCCCGGTTGCGACATTCAAATCAGAAACGAGTAAGCGGTGGATATCCTCAATTTTTGTAATATTAAGCTGTTTATACTGTTCCGGAGCTTTTAATACAAAATCCAAAGCTTTTTTATGGTTTAACACCATGTTTGTTTCTTCCAAAGTCTTACCTTTAGCCGATACATGCTCCTTTAACAAGCGCTCCGTATCCAGTAAAGTATAAGTGTTCCCTTCGATTTTTGACGATTTCCAAGCAAGCTCAACCGTCAAGCGCTCAAGTTCTTTTTGCAACAACTTCGGGGGAAGTTCAGATTTTTTCTGCCTGTACGAGTCATTTAAAGCGCTTAACTCCGCCTTTTCTTTATCACTTAAAAGATTTTTAAGACCGGCATATATATCAAAGTTAAAATGAATGTCTTGAGGTGCACGCTCATCCTGATCCTTCAAAAAATAAGTTTCAACGTCTATATTTTCCAAAACATTAAGACGCTGCAAGGCTTTATAAACCGTAGCCTTTGCTGAACCTGATTTTTCAACCAATCCATCACCGATAAGCAACTTCAAATCACGGGTTATGGTCATTTTCGTAACATCTTGTCCGTATTGAAGTAAAAATTTTTCAATATCATCACGCTTGCATAACGGGTTATCCTTGATAAAATCTAAAATAAGTTCCTGACGCTTATTATACATACTTTTCTCCAATCGTAACATTTTTATAGCCGAATCGTAACATTTTTGTTACGATTAGTCAAATGATTTTTTTATTTTTGCAATATAATATCGGAGAAAAACAAGTAAATTACTAATAAATCAGTTAATTATGTTTTGTTTTTTTCATTTCATTCTTTGGTAAATACTTATTACAGCCACCGGTTTCGAGCATATACAGGTTAACATCAATTACTCCGGCGGATTTAATGTCATCAAGATATACATTTCCCAAGATACGGCCGAAACTATCTCTCTTTTCCCATTTAACCCTGATATAACGATGGTCTTTAAGCAATTTTTTTAATATTTTCCTTGATTGCTTACCTTTTTCAACCATTTCATCAACTGACAATCCATAATATTGCTGTTGTAAGCGTGCTCTGGCATTATTTTTGGTTTCAAAACAATCAACATCAAGTAAACGGATTTTAGTCTCTTCATTATTAACAAGAGCCGTCAATGTATCACCATCGTTTATTTTCGTTATGGTTGCAACAAACTCATGAGCAAATACAGATTGCACATATAACAAAGAGATAAATGTAGTTGCTAAAAATTTATTCACTGACAAACACCAATCAGCCCAAGTAAAACACTCTAGGTGGTGGATGTCGTTACTACAATCGCTATGATAAGTAGCTCACGTATTCGTGTAAACCTTATTTCTGTGAGCATCCACCATATTGGTGTCTGCCCATTGGCAAAAATAAGTATTTTAAATATAAAACACCTTTATATTGCCCATAGCGATTAGGATAACGATTCCTTTGTTAAGATTGGGCAACTCCCAACGACATACACTATAAATATATAATCTTAATAAATCAATAAAAAAGAGCGCTTATTACGCGCGCGCAATACCTTCAAAGGTCACTTATACAGTAGAATTTATTACTATTCATAATAAATAGCTAACAAATATAAACTATATGATTCGTATGGTATATAACGTTTTTTATGCCCAAATGATTCAAAATTCTCATTTTTAAAAATTCACACACTATTACACATTCAAATTTTTACGTTCTATGAATCATAAGGTTATAAAACTTGGTGCTTAGTATCGAGCCGAAAGCCTTTGTTATCAAGCAAAATATGGTGATTTGGTTAAACCTATCACCATTCGAGTAATAGTATCTGTTAAATATAATACTTATAGGAACTTATAAAATGAGAAAAATAACGCAAATGATATTGCAAAGAATAAGACAATATCAACAACAGATGAAAAACCATAAAACTTCACTAATTGCTAAATATAAACAACATCACGGTGACAAAAATGGTAATACTTTTGAGAATACTTCTGCGGTTTATGTTAATAATGACAGCGATGATGGCGGCTCAGACGTTGGCAATACTGATATTTCCATGAAAAAATCCTATCCTCATGACTTAAATAATCCTTATGAAAAGAAATTACGAAAGATATATGATTAGGTAGCCGGTATAAAACCAACACATTTTCTGACTATACACTTTCCACCAAGTATGAGAAGTTGTAATTTAGAAACCGCAACTTATCACTTAAAACACTTTATGCAGCAGTTTGAACGTAATATTGCCGGTACACATTGGAAAAAGAAGCATGTTCAATTTATATCCTTTGCTGAATTTGGTGAAAAGAATTGTTATACTTATCATTTCCATATATTAATCCATACTAAAAAATACGATATTACGGCTCTTCAGACTGCATTGAATAAGACATGTGATGATTTAAGTCTTGATAGAAGCATATGTTATTTAGAAGACATATATCATTATGGCTCTGATTATTACGGTGTTATCTACTACTGCTTAAAAAGTATTAATCCGTTTAGTAAGAAAGATTGGAGAGCTCGTATTCAACCTTCTAATCTACTTTTTGATGTAAATTGGGGAGAGTATAATACGGTTGCATAAAACAAGATGTATTAAAGATTTATGATATTTATAAAAATTCGTATAATTTTAGTTTTTATATATTATAATATCAATGTTTCTATAATAGAGGATAATATATGAAAAAAGACCCTTTCGAAGAATTTGTAAATTCATCAGATCCAAACATTCGTGAAAAAGTTAATATTTGGAAGGTTGCTATTGGATTACAACAAGTTGATGGATTAAAACCGTCTCAATATTTGATTGATTTAGCTATCAGAAATATTCGAGGCGAGATAACTATAGAAGAAGTGAATACTCTGCTTGATTCATATTATGCAAAAGATAAGAAGACTGATAATGATGAAATCTAATTACAATTGAGCCATAAACAACCCCATAGCAAGCGATTTTTGTTTTTATGGTAAAATATATACCAAATTCAAAAACGATGTTATGGGGTTAAAAAATGAGCTTTTGGTAATTCATATTTATACCATTATCCTATCTTCCCAACTCAATTTTACTTCCATCTTTTTACTGCGCAAATCATTAACAATGTTATTTAAGTGCATTTTAGCGAAGAAAGGAAGTTTTTTTTCTGTTTTACCATTAGTTAAAATTATGTATCGTACAGTACTTCCTTCCCATTCATTTTCGAGATGCTTATCTTCATTTGATATTTTAGAATTAACGGCTTTCACATATCGTTTATTCGTCCTTGTATATGCGTCGGCGGATACCAATCCTTGAGCAAATAAATGACTTAAAGAGTCTGGGCCTCTTCTTATTTTTGAGTGAATAAATACCTTATTTTTAGGAAGTAGCACATCGCAGACTTCTATTTGTGTATCGTAAACTAAAATATGTTTATCAGCATCATCAAATAATTCTGCAGATAGTTCCGAACTTAATTCTTTATTGAAACAATATTCTCTTCTTATTTTCTCTTTTCCAGCACTTACATAATCTTGAATACTTTGATTGACTCTCTTAACGCCTTCATCACTCAAAATAAAAGAATTATCTTCAATGGAATTCATGGTTTCTTTAATATCTTCATATTTATCTTTGTTTATATCAAATAATTCACCATGCGAAATAAAGTAAATTTTCCCATTTGCCTCAAACTCACCATATAGACAGTCCAAAAGATTCCATTCTTTTAATTCATTACCATTATCATCTAAAATTAATACCTTTGCTTTTTCCAAATTTTGATATGTGATATTTTGAGTTTCTGCATATTTATTAATATCAAAATCTGTATATTCTACATTACCTATCCTAAAATGGTCAATCTGAGCTAAATTGATATCTGTCTCTGGTTCAAAGAAAAAGAAGTCGTTGGTATTATTTAATAACTTTTCTGATATTATTTTTTTCATATCTCCTGTTATTTCAACAGGTGTCAATCCCTTGAACAAGGATTTCTTATCTTTTTCCGTGACAGAATCATAAATGTCTATCAGTTTACATAAACTTTCTTTTAGTCTTTCCAAAGAAATATAATCTTCGTCATCTGCTAAATCAAAATTAAGCGTTACATTTAAAGAACTATAACTTCCTACCATAGCATGATAAAATTGTTTTTTATTATTAGCATAAGCGGTTACTTCCCTAATAACTTCATTATCTTCCATTATGATATTGAAATTTTCGTCATTAATCGATTTACCAAACATTCGATCTTTGTTCACAGGATTTGAACTAATCTCTCTGCTTTTTCCTCTTTTTATGGAAGCATGTCCATCTACAAGTTCTTTATGAGCTATATATATTCCAAAATACTTGTTAATAGCTGTTTTTTTAATAGAAAAGTGTCCGGTCGCATAATTAAGAATGAACATGTAGTTTTTTTCATTTTTTGTTACTGGGATTAAAACACTAGCTCCTTGAGATAAACTATTTGATAACTTATCAGCTATATCTATACCTGTTGTCTTCTTTAATTTTTCGGCCCAATCTGGTTTCTTATATTCTCCCTGTCTTTTGTATATAATACAAGGACTTCTTTCTAAACCTTCTTCATGGTTTTCGGGATATATAATCCTCTTTTTATCAAACCCTTCGATTAAATCACTTAGGTTATTCATCGTAATATTATCAGCTAACATTAATGTTATATTTGTCTTCACAGTTTTCGTCAAATTAACCTCTTCCCATATCAAGCTTGTATTACTGGTTACTTAAGGATTCTTTTTGTGAAACGCAAGTATGAATCTTCAGTAAAATCCATCATAATCAATATTCCATCAATTCTGTAAAAGACTTCAAACACATGTCTTCCGTTACAGTTTTATGCCTTATTTCTTTTTTCATAGCAAAACAACGAGCATAATATTTTTTAGCCCAGTTTCCCTTATTTTTTAGCTTTGCGGATTTAGGGTGTTTATCTTCGTATTGTTTTAATTGTTCACGCCACTTCTGACACATCATAAGCAATGAATTATATATTTCAAACAATTCGTCTGTATCAAAAACACTTGTGTCTTTGCCTTTGAGATATAAATGCAACGCTTTTTCAAATTCTCGCCAATCATCCTCTCTTATTTTCTTTTCTGATTGTTTAATCCATTGAAAGATACGTTTATCTTCTCGATTTCCGACACGATCTAAAATATCTTGCCATTGTCTCCAGGTTAGTTTAATTACTGTTTCAAAATCTTGTTGCGATAAAATATAACATTGCTCATAAAAACTTCTAGTGGCTGAATTTTTCCCTTCATTTCTTATGCGGGTTTCCTTGGTAGCAAAAGCTTTAATTTCATCCCAAAATCTACGACGTTCGGCTATCGAAATTTGGTATTTTTCCAGTTGTTCGCCTAATATTTTACCCAAATTATATTTATATTCTACTCCTTGTCCGTATAATTCTTTAAGATCTTCCTCTATTTGCGGAATTTCCATTTTTAAATCTTTTAACATCTCATCTGCGGTTGCTTTTTCCTTTGAAGAGAGCATACCATTATATACAAGATGTCCTTCTTTATCGCATGTTATAATATGAGCCATCATTACATCCTATTTCCAAACTTCTGCATAAATGTTTTCAATCTTTTCTATGACTTGATCAACAGCTTCTTGAGGGTCTAAATCAATAAAATCTTTGCCCTGAATATCAAACATATCAAATTTACCTTCTTTCATATACAATAATACATATTGTTTCAGCATTTGTTCTTTTAAATACTCTCGCTGAAATATAGGTTCATCTTTAAATCTTAGATAGGCAGCGTGTCCTACATTTAACCAAATTTCTCTATTGATTCCTGTTGTACACCACGAACGTTGATATTTTTCTGGAGCTTCAACACTTCGTACGTTAAAAGCATCATTTTTTCCATTTTTTTCATCGCAATTGAAAAAGATTTTGTATTTAAAATCAGTAATTTTATCACCTTTTTCGAACTCTTTATCATCTTCATTTGCAATTAATTTAGCCCTAAGCTTCAAAACGCCAGAATCAAGATATTGTTCAAAAACATTCTTTGAAAATACAATATCGTCTATATAAGGTGTAATTATATCATCAAATGGTTTTAATATTCCTGTACAAGCCCCTACATCACAAATTTTAGGACATGATTTATCACTGGCATTATGTATGCTAACCTTTAATTTATAATTCAACGCACAGTTACGTTTATTTTCTATACGATAACAAATGTTTTTCAAAACTTCATCTGTATTTATTCTACGGCTCTTTTCTCTAGGAAAAACACATTCGTGTAAATCAAGAGCAACTATCTCTCTGAGAGAAACAGGACGATCAATATCATAAAAGTAAGGTAGCTCTTTATTTATTTTTCTTTTACTACTTATAACTTTTACTGATAATATTATTCTATTTTCAGCATATCGTTCTGAATTTTCTTTATTTATCGTATGTACAAAATCTACTTTTTCTACAGAATCGGCATTTACTAAAATTTTGCCTTTGTTTATACGAGTTAGTAATTCACCATTCGTCATAGATTTTATATACAGTTCGTATTCGAAAAGTTTTTCAATGGGAAAAAAATTTTTAATTCTTGCTGAAAATTTTATTTGATCTCCTGTTGTTACACGCTCTGTATTTGCAACTGGATATATTACATCCTGCAGTCTAACGTCGAAACTGGCTTTTTTAGGTCCCTTGCCCAAATCCTCAATTTTTAGTTTATCAAATAAATTCTGTAATTCTGTAGCTATTTCTCGTAATTCATTGTTTAATTTCGCATCTTCTTTGTTTTTATCCTTGATATAATTCCATTCACGCAATAACCATTGGACCTTTTCATCACAATAATTTTTTAAATCTTGGTATATCTTGGTTCGCTTGCTTCCTTTACTTACACCAAAATGGACTCTATCCTCAATTGTGGCCAGTTCATCTTCCCATGCCTCTTCTACTTCTATATATCCCCAAAATTTATCCGCTAATTCTTTAGGAATATCTCTTAGTTCAATCTCACCAATTTTCATCCCTTTTCGATAATAAGATACTCCATGCCATTCATTTTTACTTTCTTCATATATATAAAAACCAAAATGTTTAACTTTATGCAGAACGTTAAGGGATTCAATCTTTGGTATTTCGTAATATCTACTTGCTTTTTTGAATAAATCATCAGAAACAGAGATGGGGTTATTATTTACAGAAATACACGACCCTTCAGGTAATCTTTGAATAATGCGCCACCAAGATTCTTGTATAAATTTTTCTATTGTACCAGAAGTTATAGAAGCAATTAATTCTTGCTTAGGATTCACTATAATAATCCTGGTTCCTATTGTATGTTTCTCATCTAATCCCGTGTGATTTAATATAAAATTTTTAGCATCATTTCCTTCATATGCAACTGAATAAACACGGCCGCCTTCATTAACATTAGCGACATATTTCCCATCTTCTCTTAAGGAATCAAAATAGTAGGTATATGTATCAGAAGCAACCGAATAAACGCTTTTTCCTGCTCCAAACAACCCTCCACCAGTTGTGTTTCCTCCCGAATTGAACATTGATGTGAATCGAGAAAGTCTTTCTTCTGGTGGTAGAGGAGTTCCTTCAGCCATCATTTTATCTACCTCTTCTGTAGGCCGATTTTCTCCTGTCAAACCAAAGGTCCCAGAATCTTCAATAACAACAAATTCCCCATTTAGATTTCTAACAACAGAAATATCACATCTCCAGTTTTCGAACTTTTTAGTTCTGCTGGCACCTATAGCATTTTGTATAGCATCTTTTTGAAAACCATTAGGAAAGGTAACATCCGCATCTTTGTATGCGCCTAGTATCCAATCAACACTGTTTTTGTAGTTTTGGGGAATTGGTGTCATCTTATTCATAGGAAAATCTCCTTAATCTAACTTAAATTCATTATTTTTTTTATTTCCAATTTTATTAAATTTTCTTTTTGCATCTCTAACCCCATTTTCTATTGCTGTGAAAATTTTATCCACATCCTGAGAGGTATATTCATAGGTACCCAGGTTGGAACAATTGCCTAAGAGTTGCAACATATTAATAATTTTGTTTGTCCTAGCTTCTGCTAATCTAACAAACTTTTCCCTTTTGCTTTCAGTATTTTTTTTCATTATTTTTCACCTATCTGATTCATTTTACAAGCAAATACTATTATTTAAGATACAAAATGTCAATTACATTTTTCATATATTTTATTTATTTTAAAAATATTGTATTCATTTTTAATAAAAAAGTAGCAGACTTATCATTCTACTACTTCTTATCTATATATATTTATTATATATATTTTAAAATTTGTTCAGCTATGGCTCGTGCTAATAAGGGAGGAACAGCATTTCCTACTTGCTGATACTGAGAATCTTTAGAGCCTATAAAAACAAACTTATCTGGAAAAGATTGTAATCTAGCTGCCTCACGTACAGTTATTGCTCTATCCAATATAGGATGTATCCACATCGATTTTCTGACATTGACTACTGTACCACTTGGCTCAGAAGGATTTAGTCTTAGATATATGGTATTTTGTGTTCTTTCCGGTTTAGAGTATGTTCCTTTGAGACTTTTATCTAAACTATGAAAATTTTTACCCTGTTCTATAGCTTTGAAGCGCTCTAGTGCGATTGGAGTCGTCTTAGTAGTAACATGATTTACAACTCCTTCACTATCTTTACGCATTAAAATAGCAAACGTAGAAAGTTTGTCATGTTTATTATAAGGATGCAATGCTAGGTTTGGTTCATATTCAGCCTTATAATCCATTAAATCTAAAATGGCTTCTCCGGTAGTCGTTATTTTAATATTCTCATCTATTTGAGGCAAAGACACCTTTTTTGTACCGACACAATCCTTTCTTATGCCTATTATAACATAACGTCGACGTTCTTGCGGAACACCAAAATATTCAGCATTAAGTGTATCCCCCACTTGAATATATTCTCCACCCAATATTGCACTCACATAATCAATTACGGAATAAGAATTTATTTCATAAACAAGTTTATTATCCTCTGTATATTTATATTGTCCTAAAAGCTTATTTTGTTGAATTTCCTTTATTGTTTGTAGGGCTTTTTGCAGATTTACTATATATTTCAAGTTTTCCAAAGAACTATATATATCATTACCTTGAATAGAATCTTTAATATCATTCAATTTATCTTTTATTGATGTTAATATATTGATATTTTCGTCTTGATTGAACAATTCTATTTTTTTAATAATGCTTTTACTATGTTTTAATAGATACTTAGAAAGTTTGCTTTCATTATTTATATTTTTATCAAGTAGATTTAATAACTGCATTATATCAGAAGTAATAAGCAAATTACTTATATCAATAAAACTTTCATTATTTATATCGATTCCTTCAAATTTCTCTTCTGATATTACTATTATATCTTTTCTTTTAGGAATATTAAAACCGGCATTAATAAGATTTTCGATATCTTGATAATCATCAGACGACTCATAAAACCTATGCACTTCAGAACGGAGCATACTTACATTTTCCATCACAAAAGCCTTAGGTCTTATTTCTTTAATAGCACGAAAATACTCTTTGACTAGTCCATTATTCATACTTATGAGATGATTCTTTTGACGATTGGCATTTGAAAATCCTTGACACGGCGGTCCCCCAATAACCACATCTATACCTTTAAACTTTTTACTAAGCTTTTTAAAATCATATCCTATTACATTATCTATAAAAACAAATCCTGGAAAAAAATTTGCTATATTTCTCTTATATGTCTCTTGAGCATTTTTGTTTATTTCTGCTGCGGCTAAAATTTTAAACTTACCAGTCTGCATAAAACCATAACTCAGTCCCCCAGCACCGGCAAATAAATCTATCGTTTTATACATCTAACGTCCTTACATTAACAATTTTTCAAAGCCATATAATTCTACATTTGTATATACTAAATTTGCTAATTTTTTATAAATTTAATAAAATAAATAGTATACGCTTTTGTATTTGTGAATATTCTCAACTACTACTCTCCGCACTGAATTCAGCTAAAAATTCCTTAAATCTGCAAAGAGCATTCCAAACTGAATAATGAGATGTTTTAGCATAGCTTGAATTCTGACCGGTTTTATCATATTGCGGTATAATTTCCGAAAGGTGTTCTGCCAGGTACTCATAAGATATTTTCTCTCTTGCGCACAGACGTCTCAAACGATCTGGGTAATCTACTGCGGTCGTCGGTTTATAATTATTATCTAAAAGCCAAGCTTCAAACAGCATTTGCATGATATTTTCCTTTTCTTAGTTTTGATCAACATAGACAATGTCCGTCATTACGGCACAACCGCGAGCCTTTTCAATCTGACAAGCTTCCATTGCTTCACGTAAAGACCAGTAGATTGTTGGCATCAAAATTCCATTTACTTTAATTTGCCACATGTTATTTCTCCTTTCAAATAGTGTTATTACTCATTAACTATTTGAATCATATCGTAAATTTTTGCATTCGCGAGCCCCCTAAATTACTAAAACGAGCATTTTTTTGCTATTTTTTGCATATAGTGAATCAAACCCTTGTATTTAAAAGAAAAAATAAATACCAAGCCTCGTGCGTAAGTTGGTATTAATAATGAAAATGCGCTAAAATGCTGATAATATACTGAAAAACAATAAAATTTATCTTTTATGGCGATTAAACCATGCATCAGATTTCTTTTTAGAGTTCATTTGCCAAAGATAGTTAAAACGATCATGATATTCGCGAACAGTTTTTCTGTTTCGGTTAAAAAATAAGCAATTTTCACTGTTTTTATTACTTGCAGGCTCTGTCCAATTATAGCTTCCGGTTACCACACTTTCAAAATCAAAGACAGCAAATTTATTATGTTCGATTTTATGTTTAGAGTTAACCCGTATTTTGACACCATAATCGTATAATTCACGGACCTTTGAATTTTTATTACCAGCCTGCAGTTTATCGGTCAAAATACGAATTTTAACGCCTCGTTTATGAGCTTTTTTAAGCGCTTTAACAATATCCTTGTTATTTATGGCATAAACGGCTGCATCAATAGACTTTTCTGCTGTATCGATATGCTGAACAATAGAATTTTCACATTTTTTAGATGGTGTAAAAAAAGCAGACATATCCGCATAACACGGATATATCTGCAATATCATCAAAAAACCTAATATTAAATAATAAAAATATTTAACCATACGGATACTTATCAAAACCTATTTATAAAGGTAAAGAATAGTCCGGCGCCGGTGCTGGAGCAGCTTTTCTTACCGGTTTTGTTTCTTCAACTTTTGGTGCCGGAGGTTGATAATCAGGGAAAATATCGACTAACATTTTCTCTGCTGCTTCGCTGATAGCTTTTTCAAATAAAAGTTGCTGCACGCTTGAGCAAGAAGAAAAAGCACCGCCTTTACCAAATGTTTTTTCAACTGAACCAACAGAAACAACTTCCATCGTCGCCGCTTCCAATATTCTGTATGAAATTTTTAGCTTTGATGAACTGGAATAATTTGTTTCGCCGGTTAAGGCTACAAAGCTTTTACTGGTTGATGCCGTAAAAGTATCAACAGTTCCCACCAAAATATAATCAGCTGCTGCAAGATTTCTTAATTTTACTTTATTTTCAGGTAATGTCATATCGCCTTCAATAATCGACATTTCAGCAGCATAATCGTCTAAATTATTACGATCTACTAAATTAAATTTACGGCTCGGTGTCAATTTTTCAATAAACAGATTGCTTATTGTTGTGTTCATTTCTTTTGTATCAACCTTTCTGCCCATGCAATTAATGTTTGGTCCCATTTTGAAAGGCATAATAGCCAAAGAGTATTCAGATTTTTTCACAAGGCTTTTCGGTTTATACGCATGTGCATCATAAATACAAGCACCTTGTTCTTTTGACCACTTTTGGCCGTCTTTGCAACCGCACGTCTCATTATCTAAACATGGTAAGCATTCACCGTCAACCAAATTATAACCGACCTTACATACATAACAATTACAACGTTTGGTCATATAATCGCAGTTCGGCAACATCTTGCAGATTTTGGCCTCAATATCAACATAATGTTTTCCGTTACTTTCTGTGTGTTTTATTACATTGTAGGAAGAAACAACACCATGATATTTTGCGTCAATATCTCTTGAATTATCTTTTATTGAATGAGAAAGAGCTTCATTTACATTTGCTTGCATGTGTGCATCAACTTTTTCTGCACCGTCATTATAAAAGTCGCCATCTGCATGGCCACTATATGATAATGTATTCGTTGCATCTACTTTATGTAAACCATCTCCATCAATTGCCACATCAGCAGTCTGGCGCACAGCATTTTCAACAGCGCTCATAACAGCCCAATTATAATCTTCGCCTTCACCGTGAGCTGTCACAATTTTCATTTCGCTGTCTTCTACTTCCTTAACAACCATTTTTTCTGCTGTTTCTATTTTTTCAGAAGCAACTTCTTTTGCTTTTTCTTCTGATTTGTTGCTCCAAAAGAAAGCATTGGCGACTCCGACTCCGATTAAGAGGAGTGTACCTATAATTACATATATCTTCTTCATATCTAAAATCCTTCTCTTACCAAGTAACTGTATCTTTATCAGCAAGTTTCTTTATCTTTTCTTCGCCTTCCCACAAGGTTAAACCATTTCTTAGGTCAGTGATAGACATAGAGAAACGATATTCAATGCGTTTTTTACCGGAAACGAAAAATTCTCTCTGAGTGATTTTACCGGATAAACTCAATTCTGGTGCAGCTAAAGAACCGGATTTACGAACATTGGCCTGATTGAATTCTCTTGATTGTCTAAGTTGACCTGATGCCATAACCATTGCATCTTCTTGGAATGCTGTTACACGAACTTTACCGCTTTTCATCAAAGCAATACGGATGGATTTTGATAATTCGTCGACGTCAATACGTTGCATAGTATCATTTTCAATACGGGAAATAACCAAAATATACGGTTGTCCGTTTGGCTTGCTTAATGTTCCCATATCTAACATATCCTGAATCATAGAATTAGAAGCCTGTTCAAAATCACGGCCTTCCAATGCGGCAACACGTTCTGTTGAGTCATTTTCAGTATCAATTATTTGTGTTTCACTGGCACAACCATTTAAGGTCAATGCTAAAATAACACTAAATAAAATTTTCATATAATTTTTCATTTTAAGTTCCTTTCTGATATTTATTCAATAATACCGTTTCCAATATCATCTGTGATATAGACTCTGTATGTTACAGCTCGTTTTGTAGGTGCAGCTGCATTCCAGAAGAACTCCGCGTTTTCACGCAGATTTACTTTCTTCCATTGAGCTAAACTTGTAGATATTTTCATACCATTAGCGTCAAACCATTCTATTTTATAGTAAACAGATTGATTTTTACTGCTGGTACCAGCAACTTGAGCTAATATCTGCCCGTCTCTTTCGCGTACGGTATTATGTGTATTAATATTGAGAAGTTTTACATCCGGATTAATTGAAAACTTTTCGTGATCGTATTCTAATGGTGCTGCACAAGCCCATAGAAACAACAAAGCACTGCATACAAATATTTTTTTCATATCATTTATCCTTTATAAGTTTACAACATTAATTACCGGAGTAGATCCAACGGAAGGAACTCTGACATAAATTATGGAATTACCTTCTTCCGGAACTTCAACTTTATAATCCTGACCGCCGACATTGACCGTTAATTCAGCACCTTTCTTATTAATTTTAGCTAGCTGAACATTTTTCGGTAAGCTATACCAACTTCTGGTATCAGCTCCGGCTGTCATAACCGAATATGCCGACATTGTAATTCCGCCTAAATCACCTAATTTGTCTTGTGCAACAGCTTGAGCGACTGTTTGCAACGTTAGTTTTGTTACGGCTTTTGTTACAATAATCGGTAGTTTTTTCTTAAATTCTGCTATAAAGATATTATCATTATCTGCCAGCAATTCCGTTGTAACTTTTTTACTTCCGTTTGAAACTGAGATATTATTATATGCTATTTCTCTTTCTTTCGGATAAGGAAGAGCTAAAGATGCCGTTTTAACATTATTCGTCGCAATAAAAATCGGTAAATCCAAACGAAATTCTTCAAAGTTGGCAACCAAACCATTTTCAAAAATAATCCATGCTGTTGGATCTATTGTTTTCTGAGTACCTGAAGCTAACTTGTTTGCTATACTTAAATCTTGTTTCACAAAACTGTTCTTGCGAACCATGCCTGATACTTTTTTCATATCGTGAGATGCTGTTTCAAAATCACTGGCATTTTTACCATTTGTCATATTATACAAAGCTCCCATATATGTGACATACGGGTTAACAAAATTTGCATAACCGTTGAAACGCTCAAATTCTTTATAATTGGCCATAACGTCTGAAATGTTTTTCTTGTTTGCTGCTAGTGCTTCTTTTTGCATTTGAGCAACATCTTTAGCATTTTCTTCGTTCTGCTTTTGGATTTCTTTTTTGAATTCTTCTACAGCTTTCTTTTGAACGTTATAAGCCCGATTGACTTGGATTTTAGCTTCGTCTTTATCATCTTGAGCTAAAGCATTTAAGAGAGTGTATGAGTGAAGATATATTCCGTCCATAATCATCGGATTATAATCTACAATACTTGCGTTGGCCACAACTTCAACTGCACCTCTGGCAAGTCCTAGCGATTCCAGATCTTCTTGAATTTCTTCGGCTGCCTTTTCAAAAATTTTATTTGATAAATCAGGTTTCTTAGCTAAAAACAACGATGTTCCACCATTGAGCTGTTCATCAATATTAAAATCTTCAGGCTTTATTTTTTCTGCTGACATCTGGCAAGTACCGCTTTTATCTAAAGCAATATCGGCAGCTTTACAATATTCAGCCTGTTTATAGGCTTCCGTAAAATCAGCAAATTTCATTTTATGAGATGTACCACATCCGGTTACAGCTATCGGTAATGCAACAGCAAGCATAACCTTAAAAGGAATCTTACTCATAGTCCCTCCTCAATATTATTTTATTAAACCTTTAATTACTGTAGCAGCAAGTTGAACCGTTGAAGCATCGTGTTTTACTGCTGTTTTAGTAGCACAAGAGGCGGCAATTTTTGCGGCTTGAGAATCAATATTTTCTTTTGTTAATGTACCTTTTGCCAAAGCTTGTTGTGCTTCTTGCATCATACATGTTTTCAACTTAGCTTCACCTGTATCTAACGAAGGTGCAGACGGAATATCAAAAGCCATAGCTGATGTTGTTACAATCATTGCTGAAATCAGCGACACTGCAAATATTTTCATAATTCTTTCCTTTCTTTAAAAGATTAAGTAACAGGTTACATTGTAACAAAACCAACGATTGTTTCCGGTGTATATGATTTGATTTTTTGAAAATGAAACCATAAGTCCTTAATTGGCTTAATATACTGATTCTTTGGCATTTTTTAAACCATGTTAACAAAAAGTTAAAATACACAAAAAAGTGGTTGATTTAATCGTTCTATTAAAATGACCAGTTTTATAATTTTTTTACGGAGAAAGTTACATGACAACAATAGGTTATATACGTGTCAGTTCAAATAAGCAAACACTGGAACATCAGCGCTTTGAGATAGAAAATTTTGTAAAGCGGGAAGACATCAAAATTGACGAGTGGATTGAAGAAAAAATATCCAGCCGAAAAGCTCTTGAAAAACGCAAGTTAGGTGAACTTTTAAATAATCTGCAGGAAAATGACATATTAATTTGTTGCGAAATCTCACGTTTAGGGCGTTCTCTGCTCGAAGTTATGAAGATTTTAGAAACATGTTTAAATAAGAATTGCCAAGTTTGGACGATAAAGGAAAACTACCGCCTCGGTAACGACATACAATCAAAAGTTTTAGCCTTTGCTTTCGGACTAGCTGCAGAGATTGAACGCAACTTAATATCACAACGTACCAAATCAAGCCTAGCAAACATTAAAGCTACCGGTAAAAAACTCGGCAGGCCATTTAATGCTGAAACAAAAAAGCTCAAGCTCGCGAAAAATCAAATACGTATTCAAAGATTGCTTGCTAAAGGTGTTTCTAAATCTCAAATTGCACGCATTTTCGGAGTTCAACGCGCTACATTACGAAAATACATACTCCGCTTATCCTCTCAATAATCATAAAAAGCCATACTGCCACCCGAGACAAACGAATCGCTTTTTTACTTGCAACTATCAACCACACCCAAATTCGGCTATTATGATGAGATTTATGGCTGAATGAGGCACGATCAATAGCTTTTTCTGCGTTCTATATAATGTATATTTTTAAAGGATTGAAAAAAATGACAGATACTTTAGATGAAACAGCCAACGCTAAGCAAGCTATATTGTTTATATGCGGTGGTATCAATGAAATCGCCGAACAGATTATAACTATGCTACGTTACTGCTGGAGAAAACACTTAAAAATTGTTGACCTATTTTTGGATATGTCGGGAAACGCCAAGCATGAAAAGCAATGTTATGAGGATTTGCTCGCTTTTATTAGGTATGTAGATACCAAAACGGCGGTGGTATTTTATGATAACAAAACTTTTCATAAATATGCTGATACGAACGATTTTCTCCGCTTCACCGCAACAAAAAAGATTGAGCTCCACCTCGCCAAAAATCGCATTATTTTAAGCAATCCGAACAAATAACCTGTTACTTCGCTTTTTTCATAATCTTTTTCCATTTAGCAAAGTGAGCGGAAAGGAAATCATAATTAAACTTTGACATCTCTGCTTTTAGCTGCTGCAAAGTATGGTTAGAGTACGATTGCTCCATCGTGGTTTTACCTTCCCAACCGATAATCTGAATGATATACGAATTAACAATACCGGCATTTTGCATAGCTATACTGGCATTTTTTCTAAAAGAGTGAAAATCATAACTGTCTTTAGTTCCTGATTTTACTCCGATTTCCTGTAAAAAGTTAAGAATAACACGCACCGTGTATCTACTATTATATGAACCGCTTTTGGTTTGACACTTTGGAAAGATAAAATCTATGCCTTTAGCGTTAAGTGCTGTTTGACGACGTTGAACATAATCCACAAAACCTAAATCCAAAAGTTGCGGATGTATTGGTACAACTCGCTCCGAAGCTTCATTTTTCAAATGCTTAATCGGATGATTTTCAATAAAATTGATGCACCAAATACCATCTTTTTCAATAATATCATTATATTGTAACGTAATCGCACTGTTGGCTCTTGCTCCGGTAAATAAAGCAATCATACATACCCAAAAGGCATCCGGATGCTTTTTAAAATAAGTGTGTTTTGGATTAAACATTTCAAGCAACTGTGCATCACTATATGGTAGATGCGGTTTTTTCTCAAATTTTTTGGTTTTCTCAACGTTTGGAAGGTTATTAATTACACTAAGCTTATAAAAATCCGAATCGATATTACTTCCGCAAGTAACTAACTCTTTGATATAGCGTAATTGTTTTCTTTTATAATCACCTTTGGCATCAGCCTGATCAACCACAACTTTGGAGATTGCACTGATTGTATCGGCATTGTGAAACTTTGCATAATCATCATCAAGCGATATTCCGACAGCTTGCAAAAGCTTGGTAATGGTATTTTTCTTCCGCCGTTTTTCATCGTCGCAGTTGTTGGCTTTCAACAGCATCATGTCCAAAACTTCTGAAATTTTACGCGATGGAGCCGATGTAGGCTTTGAAGATGTCGGTTGATTAGCTAAAAAAGCCTCAATCATCGGGCGCATCTCAACAAATTGCTTTATTAATAACCGGTCTTCTTGGCTTAAATTCATCTGATTGGATTGCGTGGCAATGTTTCCCAACAGATTTAATTTTTCAATATTTTCACGCTTATTACGCTTTGATAATCGTTTTTGTATCTGTAATTGCGACAGCATACCATAGTTGCCGTTGCCTAAACCTTGTCCTAAGTCTATATCAAAGATTAAGTCATTGAAAAGGCGACGTAATTCATCAAAAGGCCAATTTTTATCTGTTGTCATTGCGCGTAATTTCTCTCTTGCTTCAAAAAAATTGTCTGTGTGTAACGATATACGCTTATATCGGCGTTTGCCACCCACACGTTCAAGCTCGACTCTATAATAAAAAATATTATTTCGCAACCACAAATGGGGTAGTTTTGCATCACAGTTTGTGTCACATGTTTTGAACATTTCAGCCTCCATACGTTATTTTGACGATGGTTTAAGTGTAAATGCTTGATTTGTAATGCTTTTGAATTTTTGGAGCGGACTAAACTTTTCAGTCTTTAAAAGCAAAAAAGCCTTGAAAATCAAGGCTTTCAAATTGGAGCGGGCAATGGGATTCGGACCCACGACATCAACCTTGGCAAGGTTGCGCTCTACCCCTGAGCTATACCCGCATCATTTGCGAACGAATTATTTAATAACACATAAAAAATAAAATGCAAGCACTTTTTTTATATTTTTGCACTTTTCTGAAATTTTAAAATCCGTAGCACCGACAACAAGCGCTTAAAACAACAAAAATCCGCCGGGCAGCGAGCCGGACGGATTTTGCTTAAAAAAGAACTCCTTCCACCGAAGTAATGTACGCGATGAGCGTCTCGATATTCGGGCAAAAGCCCACATACTTCTGATATTCCCTATCGCCGTAGCCGTCATAATGCAGGCGCTCCATAAACTTGCGGAATACACCCCCGAACGGAGTATAAAACACAAAATTATTGCCGCAGCAATAAAGGGCGCGATAAGCACCGGCCGGCTCCAACAACGGGCGCACCTTGTTGTGGTGCAAAGGATGAATCTCCATAATTGCCCAGTCGTCTATATCATGCCGCAGAGTAATGATTTCCGGCGGATATTTGACGACGACCAATTCGATTTTGCCTCGGCGTTTGGTCGGCAGAATCTCAACTTCGCACTTTGGCGGACAAACGCTTTGCAGTGCCGATATAAGTTCCGGATTCATAGCTAAATAATTTTATAAGTTATTGTCATAATTACTGATTTATGCTGTAAATATTACATAAAAGAGTGCCAAAGTCAACCGCAATCAACCGCGGGCGGCCGCTCAATAAACCTGTGGTTAAAAATAAACATTACTTGCGTAATAATCCGCATACTTTATAATTTATTATACTTAATCGGTTGAGGAAAAACAGATGGCGCAGCAAAAATCACAACAGCAAATCCGTTTTGAGAAAGAAGCCAAAGCTTTACAAAAAAATCTTGCTAAGCGTAAAAAGCAACAGCAGGAATTGGAGCGAATCAAAAAAGAAAAGGAGCAAAAAGATGGACAAGATTAAGATTGTCGGCGGTCATCCGCTGTTTGGCAAAGTTTTTATCAGCGGGGCAAAAAATACCGCCTTGCCGATTATTTGTGCTTCGCTTTTGACTGATGAGCCGGTTACGATTAAAAACATTCCGTTTTTGGCCGATATTACCTCGCTTAACAACTTACTGTTGCAGATAGGTACAAAAATTGAAGCCGAAGAAGAATTTTTGAACGGCCATAAAACGCAAAAAATTACTTATCATACCCCAAAACCGACAAGTTTGGTTGCTCCTTATGATTATGTGCGTAAAATGCGTGCTTCTTACTACGTTTTGGGACCGTTATTGGCAAAATACGGCCATGTGGAACTATCGTTACCGGGTGGATGCGCCATTGGGGCTCGCCCAATGGATATTCACTTAACTTCGCTCGAGCAAATGGGCGCGCATATTGAAATCAAAAACGGTTATGTCATAGCCGATATCGAAGGACGCTTAAAAGGAGCGCATGTGTCGTTCCATGCGGCTTCGGTCGGCGCTACCTGTAATATCTTGATGGCGGCAACTTTGGCTGAGGGCACGACGATTATCGAAAACGCCGCCAAAGAGCCTGAAATTGCCGATTTAATCAGTATGTTGAATGCGATGGGTGCAAATATCGAGGGTGCCAATACTTCTACCTTAACCATTCACGGGGTAGAAAAATTGCACGGCATAACGCATCAAATTATCAATGACCGCATTGAAGCCGGCTCTTATGCGGTTGCCGCCGCCATTACCAAAGGACGTTTGGAATTGATAAATGCCAATGCCGAATATCTGCAAACTCCGCTTGATATTTTGCGTAAAATGGGTGTAAAAATCGAAGTAACCGACAATAGCATTATTGTTGATGCCCAAAATACTACTCTGCACGGCGAAGATATTTATACTGACTATTACCCTGGATTTCCGACCGATTTGCAAGCGCAGTTTATGGCGCTGATGTGCGTTTCCGAAGGTGCGGCACTGGTTACCGAAAACATTTGGGAAAATCGTTTTATGCATGTGCCGGAATTGATGCGTATGGGCGCAAATATCAATGTTCACGGTCATGCTTCGGCAATTGTGCGTGGGGTGGAAAAACTCTCGGCGGCACCGGTGATGTCTACCGATTTGCGCGCTTCGTTTGCGCTGATTTTGGCCGGCTTGGTGGCAGAAGGCGAAACCATTGTCAACCGCGTTTATCACCTTGATCGCGGGTATGAGCATTTGGAAGAAAAGTTCAAAGCTGTCGGTGCGGAAATCGAACGAATTAAAGAAAGCGACTAATTATATAAAAAATCTCTTTTTCCCTCTTGCGGTGGCGCTTTTGGCACCCCATATATACCTTATCTTGAAAAATAAGGAGAATAAATATGAGTAAAAAACAAAAGTTCAAAACCGAAGTCAGCAAGCTGTTGGATATTGTTATCAATTCGCTTTATTCGGAAAAATATATTTTCTTACGCGAACTGATTTCTAATGCCAGCGATGCTTGCGACAAATTGCGTTATTATTCACTGATGAATCAGGAAGTGGCAAAAAATAACGGTGCTTTCAAAATTACCATTACACCGAATGCCGAAGAAAATACCCTGACAATCAGCGATAACGGTATCGGTATGAACAAAGATGATCTGATTAACCATTTGGGTACTATCGCCAAATCCGGTACCGAAGAATTTGTGATGAATGCCAAAGATAACGGCTCGGTGGTGGATTTAATCGGTAAATTCGGTGTTGGTTTTTATTCGGCGTTTATGGTGGCCGATAAAGTGGAAGTAACCACCAAACGCGCCGGCGAAGAACAAGCCTATAAATGGGTTTCCGATGGTGTTGAGGGCTTTGAGATTACCGAAGCCGAGCGCGATAAATTCGGTACCGATATTAAACTGTATTTGAAAGAAGACGCCAAAGATTATGTTGATACCATCTATCTGCGCCACATTATCCGCACCTATTCCGACCATATCAATTATCCGATAGTGCTTGATTTAGGCAAGGCCGGCGAAGAAACGGTAAATACCGGTTCGGCACTGTGGACGCAAAATAAAGCCGAGATTACCGACGAACAATATAACGAATTTTACCATCACATTTCGCGCAATTTTGATACGCCGTGGATGCGTCTGCATTTCAAAGCCGAGGGCAGTATCGAATACACCGGTTTGTTGTTTATACCAAGCGAAGCGCCGTATGATTTATTCCAACCGGACCGTCAGCAGAGCCTGAAACTCTACGTCAATCGCGTATTTATTTCCGATAAGGTTGAAGATTTGATGCCGTCATATTTGCGCTTTGTGAAGGGGATTATCGACAGTGCCGATCTGCCGCTGAATATCTCGCGTGAAATGCTGCAACAAAATGCGCTGATTGCCAAGATTAAAAACGGCACGGTATCGCGCATTTTAAAAGAGCTGAAGAAACGTAGCGAAGACTATGATGACTATATGAAGTTTTGGAAAAACTTCGGTGTGGCATTTAAGGAAGGCATTTACGAAGACGTGGCTAACCGCGTGGAGGTGGCTGAACTTTCGCGCTTCTACTCTACCCATGACAAAGAGCGTATGACCTCTTTGGACGAATATATTTCGCGGGTGATTGAGGGACAAACCACCATTTATTACATTACCGGAGATGATGTGCCGACACTGCGCAACAATCCGCAGTTGGAGGCCTTTGCCGCTAAGGGGATTGAGGTATTGCTTTTAACCGATCCGATTGATGAATTCTGGGTACAGACTTTGACCAATTTCAAAGGCTATCCGATTAAGCACATTTCGCAAGCGGATATTGATTTGAAAATGGAACGCGATGCCCCGCGCGCCGACGAAGGCAGCTTAAAGCGTCTGACCGATTTTATGGCTGAATTGTTCAAAAATGAAGTTGGCAAGGTTGAAGCTACCGAAAAATTGACTAAGAGTCCGGTAAGCTTAACGGTGGAAAGCGGGCAGATGAGCATTCACCTCGAGCGGTTGATGCGCAACCACCAGCAACAAACCGCTTTTGCCAGCACTCGCATTTTGGAAGTTAATCCGTATCATCCGCTGATTATTAAGCTGGCCGATTCGATGTTTGAGCCGAGCCAAAAGAGCAAAGTGGAAGAAATTTGCCGTCTTTTGTTAGACCAAGCCAAAATTGCCGAAGGCGAGGCGATTAGCGACAGTTCATTCTTTAGCGAAAAGTTGAGCGAATATATTTTAAGCGGCTGGCAAAAAAGCGCTTAACAGATATATTTTGCCAAAGCATTTAAAAACAGCGAAGCCCTCGGGAATCTCCCAAGGGCTTTAGCTTATTTAGATTTTGCGAAACTCCTTATCTCGCGGAAAAATCTGCCACATTATGCGGTGGCGACAAATTTTCTTAAACAGGATCGTTTTGGCTCCACCATATTTGTTGCCAATCTGCTCCAGCAGAACGGAGCGAGGGATAAGTGTCGGCTTGCCTGCAAGGTCTCTAACGACAATCTCTCCCATATCTTGGATATGGTTCTTTTGAATTTCGCCGATGTTGGCGATAATTCTAAGATCACTACCAAAGAAAAGCAGTATCTGATACCGCTTTCCAGCTTGCGTCGTTTCATACGCGTGCAAGAGTTTGTTTTCCATAAGCTTTATTTTTTTAGTTCAATTTATTTATTTACTCTCAGCAGGGAAGAGCTTGCGCTCTTGACGCCTTATGGCGTCCCAACAGTCTTCGATGAAGTCCCACAGCTCAGCTGAAATAGGACGGAAACACTTTAAGAGATAGAGCTCATCTGCATTACCCCAGATACGCTCGGCGTGATCGAGAATCTCTTCCTTCAGCTCGTCAGGAACCTCGATGTTAATCTGTCCGCAACCATGGCCTGAACCGATTACCTCTACACTGTACCACATCATGTTTTTTTGCTCATCATAGAACAACGTTACGACGGTCTGACCGTCATTCACGTAAACAGAATTAAACTGTACTTTTTTCATAATAGTGTAAATTTTTAAGTTATTAATAATACGTTTGTTATCTTTATTTATACATAATTAGACAAACTTTGTCAATAAAATTTTTTATAAAAAAATAACAAATGCGCGCTTCCTTCTTTTCGCTTGACAATCGGCAAAAATAAACTAAGTTATAGCCAACACTTAAATATAATATGATAAGGAGAAAAAAATGAGTGCTATTGTTGATATTCACGCTAGAGAAATTTTAGATTCCCGCGGTACCCCGACGGTTGAAGCCGAGGTGGTTTTACAGTCCGGTGCATTTGGTCGTGCTGCTGTTCCGAGCGGCGCTTCTACCGGTGTGCATGAAGCGGTTGAATTGCGTGATGGTGATAAATCGCGTTTCGGCGGTAAGGGCGTTTTGAAAGCGGTTGAAAATGTGAACGAAGCTATTTACGACGCTTTGGCCGGTTATGATGCCGAAGATCAAATTGATATTGATACCAAAATGATTGAACTTGATGGTACCGAAAATAAAGGTAAGCTCGGTGCTAACGCTATTTTGTCGGTGTCTTTGGCAGTTGCTAAGGCTCAGGCAGAAGAAGCCGGATTGCCGTTGTATCGTTATTTGGGCGGCACTATGGCTCGTACTTTGCCGGTTCCGATGATGAACATTTTGAACGGTGGTAAGCATGCCGATAATCCGATTGATATTCAAGAATTTATGATTATGCCGGTTTCTGCCGATTCGATTAAAGAAGCTATCCGTATGGGTGCGGAAATCTTCCAAACTTTGAAGAAGAATTTGAAGGCTGCCGGTCAAAACACCAACGTTGGTGATGAAGGTGGTTTTGCGCCGAATTTGAAGTCGGCTGATGAAGCATTAACTTTCATCGTTAACGCTATTAAAGATGCCGGATATAAGCCGGGTGATGATGTTGTTTTGGCTATCGACGCCGCTTCTTCAGAATTCTACAAGAATGGCAAGTATGAAATGGAAGGCGAGGGTAAATCTTATACCAATGCACAAATGGTCGAATATTACAAAGGTTTGTGCGACAAATTCCCGATTTTCTCAATTGAAGACGGTATGGCCGAAGATGATTTCGAAGGTTGGAAATTGTTGACCGACGCTTTGGGCAAGAAAGTTCAATTGGTGGGCGATGATTTGTTCGTAACCAATCCGGCTCGTTTGGCAATGGGTTTTGAAAAAGGTATTGCTAACTCAATCCTGATTAAAGTTAACCAAATCGGTACTTTGACCGAAACCATGAAGGCAGTTGATATGGCTCACCGTCATGGTTATACCGCAGTTTTGTCGCATCGTTCGGGCGAAACCGAAGATACAACGATTGCCGATATTGCGGTAGCTACCAACTGCGGTCAAATCAAAACCGGTTCGATGTCGCGTACCGACCGTATGGCCAAATACAACCAGTTAATCCGCATTGAGGAAGAACTTGGTGATATGGCTATCTATGCCGGCAAATCCATCTTAAAATAATTAAAAACAGCGCTTAGCTGGCAACTAATTGAAACCTCTTTGTTTATGTACTATTTTGTACACCGCACAAAGAGGTTTCTGCTTATTTGCACACGCTCTCCGCTGTTTTGCCCAGTGTATATTGTTTTTTATCTGTGTACTACTTTGTACACCACACTCAAAAATTACGGCGTAATCACTTCGTTCTCCAAATTATTTGTTGATTATTTTATATCGAAAGGGGGCTTTTTTAAGCTCCCTTTTTTATGTACACCGCACAAAGAGGTTTAAAGCTTATTTGCACACGTTATTCGCTGTTTTGCTCTTAAACAACGTCATTCTGAGCCGCAGGCGAAGAATCTACTCAAACACTATTTTCATTGTTTTTCCGTAAAATTTAAATAATTTGCAGACAGCGCAAAATTCAAAATGTTTTCCACGTTCTAAATCATCAAGGATATATGTCGGCACATTTATTTTTAAACTCAGACGCTGTAAATTTAAATTACGTTCACGCCGCAACAACCATAAATTATAACCAAGTTCTTCACGCACAGATTTGTTGATAAAATGTTCCATAGTTTTTCCCTCCCAAGAGTTTTTGCATTATTAAACAAAAACCACCTCAAATTCCTTCAAGGTGGGGAGTTCGAAACTGCAAACAGTCAGCCTGATTTATTCAACATATTCATCAGCTCCCCAAAGAGGAGAGTTTTCTGTTTGTGGAGTTTCGAGCTCCATCGGTAAAACCCTTACCGATAGTGATTATATTAAATCAAAATATGTGAAATGCAACAAAAAAGCGTCTCATTATGAGACGCTTTTCTAGTTTGCTTTAGCCGAAAAAGTATCTTTCAGACAAAGGTCTTCCAGCCTGCGGGTAATCATGTTGTCAAATTGCCGGCGTAGCTCGGGAGATTTCAGCTTCATTCCGTGAACCTCAGCCATCAGAACCTCGCAAAAATTTAGCTTTGAGAGCACCATTTCAACTGCGCAAGGGTCGTTAATCAGCCGTTGCTTCAGGTTAGCTAACTTTCTGTTTTTGCGCAACAAAAACGTGTGCAAAGCCTCAAGAGTATTTTCCAACAAAAGGTTGAATTCATTGTCGAACCTGCCTTCGTTGTCAACTCGGAAAGACAACAAAACTGCGTAGAGTTTTTCGGCTCTGCGATAAGTCAGACCTTCAATCGGCATTGCCATAAAGGTCTCCATCAATTTCTTCATTGTTGAAAGATCCGGTTTCATAAGCTTTTGATTTAGTTTAACATTATATGTAAATTATTCTCTATTGCTTTTAGTGTAGATGATTCGCCACCAGAAATCAAGCAGAAAATACATTACCATTGTTAACGGTAAAAAATTGTGCCTCATTTTTGAGAGGAGTAAAATTCTGTGGTTCTGTAGAAGTAATCCATGCCTGCAAATTAAGCGCTCTGATTTTTTCTAAAAGTGCATCACGTTTGGCATCATCAAGGTGTGTCGTTACCTCGTCCAAGAGCAATACCGGAGTAAATCCTTTATCTAAAATCTGGCATTTGGTTTGTGCTAAAATAATGCTGACCAAAAGCGCCTTTTGCTCTCCGGTAGAACACAACTCCGCCGGCATATTTTTCTTTTTGAAAAACACCTTAAAATCGGTGCGATTAACCCCGTCTATCGATTCGTTATTCAATACATTACGTCGCTGTCTGGCCAAATTTTCTCTGTAGAAATCTTCTATTTTCAACGCCGATTCTCTATCAAGCATTTTTTCAATCAATCCATCCAGTTCCAAGCGCACATCAGGAAATATATCATCAGGTTCATAAGTAATAAATGTATTTAAGCGTGCTACCAATTCGCGCCGTGCCGCGGCAATAGCCACCCCCAGCGCCGCTATATCTGCTTCAACCGATTCCAGCCAATGTCGGTCGGCAATACCATTTTTGAGCATCTGAAACCACTGCCGATATAAGTGTTCAAAATTTGCTGTGCGTTTGGCATGTTCCAAGTCAAAGGCATAAACCAATCGGTCTAAAAAACTGCGTCTTGGTTGGGGACCGCCTAAAAACAATCTGTCCATTTGCGGGGTTACCCATATTGCCGACAAATATTTACCAAGCTCAGCTTGTTGACTGATTTTTTGCCCGTCGATTTTAACGATTCGCCGTTCATAAATACGCCATTCTTCTGCCTCGTCGGTTTCGCTTTCGTATTCGCGAGCCATTTTCTGCAAAGCTGTGCCAATGAAATGTTCTTCATCATTTTTCAAAATTTCTGCCGCGACACTCCAACTGTCCGACGCTAAAATGTTAGTATCTTCAATACTGTGGATACGCTTAATCTCTGATAGCTTTGCACTTCTTAAACCCCGTCCCGGTGTTAAAAAGGAAATTGCTTCCAAAATGTTGGTTTTTCCGGAACCGTTTTCGCCGGTAATAATAATCGGTGCAATTTCTGCTTCGATTCGTAAATTTTTGTAATTTCTGAAATCAGTTAAAGTCAGGCGTTTTATACCTGACTTTAATTGTATCATTTCACGTAATTTTGTATCTGCTTTATGCACGCTACTATACCCGCATCGGCATCAAAACATAAATAGCGCTGGCATCTGATGTGTCATGAATAATTGACGGAGAAGAAGAATCACTAAAACTGAACTGTGCTGTTTCTCCTTTAATTTCCGCCAAAATATCTAATAGATAACGGAAGTTATACCCCACTTCAAGCGATTCCGCATCATAAGCTGCTTCCATTTCTTCAATTGCGCTTCCCAAATCAGGACTTGATGTTGTAATAATCACATGGTTTTTATTGGCAATCATCTTAATGGCGCGTGTTCTTTCCGCCACAACCGATACACGGTCAACCGCTTTAGCCAATTCTTTAACATTTAATTCCAAAATTTTGGTATTGTTTGTCGGAATTACTCTCTCGTAATCAGGATAAGTCCCGTCAATCAATTTAGAAGCCAAGGTTATATCTTCCAACGTAAAGCGAACTTTGCTGTCAGACAAGCCGATTTTAATCGATTCGGCATCGGTATCATCGAGTAATTTGCGAATTTCGGCAACTGTTTTGCGTGGTAAAATAACTCCCTGCATATTGGCAGCCCCTTCCGGCAGAGGAGATTCGACACACGCCAAACGATGTCCATCGGTTGCAACAATACGCAAAACCTTAGTTTCGCCCTCATCTTTCGGATGAATATATAAACCGTTCAAATAGTATCTGGTTTCTTCGGTTGAAGCAGCAAATTGAGTGCGATCAATCACATCTTTTAGCTCATCGCGTTTCATTTCAAAATTTGTCGGAAGAGCATCAGCCGAAATAACCGGAAAGTCTTCTACTCCAATGGTGGAAAGTGAGAATTTCGAACGTCCCGAAGCAATGCTTAGCTGATCTTTTTCATCAGGATAAACAAGTTCAACATCAGCTCCGTCGGCAAGCTTGCGCACAATATCATACAGCATATGAGCTGGTGCGGTAATTGCGCCGTTCTCTAAAATTTTAGCATCAACAATTTCGGTAATTTCCGTGTCCATGTCGGTTGCCTTAAAGCTGATACCGTCATTGGCCGCTTCGATTCTAACGTTTGACAATACCGGAACGGTATTTCTCTTTTCTACAATATTTTGCACATGGCTTAAAGTTTTTAATAATACTGCTTTTTCAATCGTAAACTTCATTTTCATCACCAATTTAGTTATTTATACTTTTCCCTTCTCGCAAAATAGCAAAATTATTACCAAAGCAGAAGTTAAAACATTGAGTCTTCAACAGCTTTTTACTAGCCTTCTAATGTTCGACGCAATGTTTCAATACTCTCGGCCATAGATGTATCCTCTAAAACCAATTCTTCAACCTTGCGAACCGCATGCATAACAGTTGTATGGTCACGGTCAAACTTGCGCCCAATCTCCGGAAGCGAGCGCGAAGTCAGTTGTTTAGCCAAATACATCGCAATCTGGCGCGGTCTGGCAACATTACGGGCACGGCGCGAAGATTGCATCTCTTTAACCGAAATATTGAAATATTCCGCAACTTTTCTTTGGATCTCGTCAATAGTTGTTTTACGGTCTATTGAACGAAGCATATCCTTTAATACATCTTGCGTCATATCAAGCGTTATTTCGCGTTCCGAAAGCAGTTGCGAATGAGCCGCAATACGCTTTAACGAGCCTTCCAATTCACGAATATTTGACGAGATCTTCTGCGCCAAAAACTCAGCCACATTTTGCGGGATGTTAATACCGAGTTGCGCCGCCTTGTTTTGCAAAATACCCAAACGCAAATCATAGTCAGTAGGCATAATATCGGCAACCAAGCCGCTGTTCAAACGCGATTTCAAACGCGATTCGATGCCATCTAAATCGTTAGGAGATTTATCGGCGGAAAGAATAATTTGCCGCCCGCCTTCCATTAACGAATTAAAGGTATAGAAAAACTCGTCTTGCGTTTTTTCCTTGTTGGCCAAAAACTGCACGTCATCAATCATCAATACATCAACAGAACGGAACTGTTCCTTAAATGCCGCTGTGTCTTTGTAGCGTAAAGCATTCACAAATTTATATAAGAACTGCTCTGCCGAAATATAAACCACATGGCGTGACGGATCGTTTTGCTGAATATATTGCCCTATGGCGTGCATCAGATGGGTTTTACCCAAGCCCACACCGGCATACAAAAACAACGGATTAAACGAAACATCTTTCGATTCGGCAACCTTGCGTGCCGCAACATAAGCAAACTCATTGGTTTTACCAACCACAAAATTATCAAATGTCCAAGTCGGATTGAACTTTGTTGTGCAGCCGCTTAGATTACCGGTCTGAGCGTTAGCGACACTAAATGTATCACGCGGAGTAGGGGTTATCGGAAATTTGCGAATAAGCGAATCATCTTTAGTATTTTGCAAATTTTGCACAATTACCTGAATTTTTTTGATCCCCGGATTTTTATGTTCCCAAATCTTATGGATTCGTTCAGAATAATGTGCTAAAACCCAATTTTTCATAAATGCGGTCGGCGCTGATAAACGCATAACACCATCATCAAAAGAACTGACACTTAACGGCTTAAGCCAACTTTCAAAAGCCGTATTTCCAAATTCCATCTTGAGTTGACCGCATATCTCGTCCCATTGGTTGTGAATAGATAAATTATTGTAATCAATTGCCTCTTCAGCCATATCTTGTCCTATCTAATTCTAATCATATTTTCAATAAAAGCAGATATTGTTCACACATTCGATTAAAGGAACAGAGACATCGTTCACATTAAAAGAATGAAGTTAATATCCGTCCAACCAAATTATCATTTTAAAAATGTAATCTGATTGAGAATGTAAATAAATTGTTAACATATAAAAAACAAAATTCAACAGAACTTTTTTAGAACATTGCAATTAATTTTCTTGACAACGATTTTTCCCAGAGTCGCAGCAGATTCGCATATTTTACACAAAAAAACACGCGCCGAAACCTTCAAGGAATCAACCCGTGTTAATCATTTTATAATGTAAAATTTAAAGACTATAAAGCTTTAATTTTTTGTGCCAAACGAGAAATTGTGCGCGAAGCCATATTTTTGTGGAACACACCTTTCTGTGCCGCACGCATCATCTCGCTCTCAGCAACCTTCAATGCAGCGGTTGCAGCTTCTTTATCTTGAGCGTTAATTAAAGCGTCAACCTTTTTAACAAAAGTTCTGACGCGACTTTTACGCGCACCGTTAATAACGCTGCGTTTATGGTTTCTTACAATTCTTGTTTTTGCCGATTTATGATTGGCCATAATTTTCTTTCCTTAATATAAAACTGTTAATACAAAATTTATCTGCTAAACGTTATAATCACGAGTTGGCACGTAAGTCAACAAAATTTTTACATTTTTTTTATTTTTTAAGGCTTTGTTTTAATGGTTATTCGCACCAAAAGCGGCGAATTGTTCTCTTTTACCACTTCCAACATCTCTCCTTCGCGATAAAAAAGTAAATCGTTACCCCGATTCCCTTGATATATCCATCCTAATTGCGGCAACGATTCTCTATAAAATTCAGCGACATTTTCAAACTGTTTGCGTGCCGAAATTTTTGCCGCACCAACACGTTTAGGAGTAATATATGCCTCCAACAGGCGAGTTTCTTCATTTCCGAAAGAAATATCATCTTGTGTAATTTGTCCCATGTTATCAGGTAGCGGCACATCGTCCATGCCCTCAACAAAAGCGCATAAAGCCGGATTCGCAAACATCATAAAGAAAAGTAGCAAAATAAAAACGGCTGAATATTTTTTCATTTTCTAACTCCTATTTTTGCAAAGTGGCGCAATAAAAAGTTGAACGCCCGCCCAAAACAACTTTCTTAATACCGCCGGTATGCGCCAAATCGCACACGCATTGAGGACAGCGTAACCCTGTTTTGTTATAAACACAATGACTTTCTTGAAAATATCCTGTCTTACCATCGGGATGAACATAATCATGAATGGTCGAACCACCGGCTTCAATGGCTTTTTCCAAAACGATTCGTGTATATTTTATCAATAGATTCGCCTCTTTTTCATTTATCGATTCAGCTGGTCGATTCGGTAAAATGCGCGCCAAATACAAAATTTCCGAAGCATAAATATTACCAATTCCGCAAATTATGGTTTGATCCAAAAGCGCAAGTTTTATGGCACATTTTTTATGAGCAAATTTTTGCAATAAATACGCTGTTGTCAATTCCTTATCCCACGGATCACAACCCAAATGTTGCAGTAAATGATGTTTTTTCAAAGATGTGCTTTCAGTTATCGTTACCAAACCGAAACGCCGCGGATCATTGTAAATAAGCGCTCCTTTGGTTGTTTGCAACAAAACGTGATCATGCTTTTGCGGATTCGCATCTATATCGCTTTCAGTGCGAATTTTGCCGCTCATGCCGAAATGCCAAATAATGGTCAATCCGTTATCAAGCTCGGTCAGCATATATTTAGCGATTCGCTTAAATCCGCAAAAAGTTGCGCCCTCGATTCTTTTCGCAAAATCTGCCGGCACCGATTCGCGTAATTTCGGCTGGCGCACTACGGCTTTTTCAATTTTTGCACCGGCAAAAGTTTTTTGTACGGCATTTTTTATTGTTTCCACTTCAGGTAATTCCGGCATAAATCTCTCCTTTAACAACAAATTATAACTTTATTGTCGATGTTTTGCAAATCTCTTGCGTATATTTATAAACAGCGCTATAATAACAAAGTTTTAAAACAGGAAGAAAATGATTAAACGAACTAAGAAATATTACGCGCCGCAAAACGAAGACATCGAACACCGGTGCGACCATCCCGGTTGTACCGAAAAAGGAGAATACCGTGCCCCTAAGGACAGGCGCTTAAAAGAATATTATTGGTTTTGTTTAAAACATGTGCAGGAATATAATGCCAAATGGAACTATTATGCCGGAGAAATGCCGGAAGATGACGAGCAAATAAAGCACAAAATGCATTTTAATCGTCGCTTTCAATCTAAGGTGCATTATCAGTTTGGTTATGATTTGTGGGACGATGCCGAGTTTTTTGACCGCGGTTATTCGCGCAATACCGACAGCAATCGCGAATATTCGCGTGACGGCATCTATTTTACGACGCAAGAGCGCCAATATATTCGCGTTCTTGAGATGGATATTCGTGATATCAATCCCGATTCGCTGAAAAAACAATATAAGAAAATGGCAAAAAAATATCATCCGGATATCAATCACGATGACGAAAAAGCCGAAGAAAAGTTTAAGCAAATTTCCGCCGCCTATCACGCTCTGAAAGACAAATTCGACCGTATCCCGAATTACGATTTTGATTAACAAAACAAAAAACAGCCCGATTGCTCGGACTGTTTCGCGCGTAAAATTTGTAAAGCAGATTAAGCCGCCTTATTCATCTTCGATGCGGCAAATTCGTTCATCTTCTCGATGATATAATCGAGTTGTTCGTCTGTCAAATACGGTGTCATCGGAATGCTGCATACGGTTTTTGAAAGTTTTTCGCATACCGGCAATGAACGTGTATTCCATTTTGCATAAGCAGTTTGCGTATTCACCGGACGCGGATAATAAGCCCCGCACGGAATTCCGTTAGCCTTGAGATATGTCATCAATTCGTCGCGGTCTTCACAATGAATTGTATAAAGCGCGTAAGCCGAACGGCAATTATCCAAAATCTTTTGCTTACCGAAATAGTTGCTGAGTTCATTATCATAGCGTTTAGCTACTTTGTAACGATTCTCCAATTCCTGCTTAAATTGCGTTAATTTCAAGAGCAATACTGCACCTTGGAAGGAGTTCATACGTCCGGTCATGCCTAAACGCACGTTGTCATAGTGGTCTTCCGGCGACATACCATGCACGCGGCAAGATTTAACCAATTCATTTTCGTCATTGTTGTTGGTGAACACGGCCCCGCCGTCACCATAGCCACCGAGCGGCTTGGTCGGATAAAACGAAGTTGCACTCATATCGGCAATCGAGCCGGCATTGTGTCCATGATAAATAGAACCGAAGCTTTGGCAGGAATCGGAAAGAACTTTCATGCCGTTTTCGTGCGCAATTTTAATAATTTCATCATAATCGCACGGAGAACCGAAAATATCTACCGCAATTACTGCCTTCAAATTCAATTTTCCTTCGGCTTTTACTTCTGCAATCGCACGTTTCAAGTCATTAACATCCATATTGTAGGTGTTCGGATCAGAATCGATAAAGATCGGAGTTGCACCGAGCAAAACCGGAGCTTCGGCCGAAGCCACAAATGTGAAAGAAGAAACAAATACTGCATCACCCGGCTTAACGTCCCATGCCATCAAGGCTAAGGTGAGGGCATCGGTTCCCGAACCGCAAGTCGAGCAATATTTAGTGCCGGCATATTCAGCGAGTTTGGTATCTAATTCTCTGGTTTCCGGACCTTGGCAATAACCGCCATGGTTCAAAATATTTTTAAAAGCGTCCAAAAATTTTTCCTGACCGATTTTCTTTTGTGTGGTAACGCAGTCAAAAAGCATAATCGGATCACTCGGTTTATTGGTCATATTCAAATTCCTTTTCAAAAATGTTTAACTGTGCTGAAATATAGCGCGCTTTAAATTTCTGCGCAACACACAAAAAATTACGACATTGTAACATTTGGGATAACAAAAAAAAGAACGGCACCTTTCGATACCGTTCCCAAGGAGTTCATCAAAACGATGAGCAAAAACTAGAAGGTGTAACGTGCACCTAACATAACTTCATGGTCACGAGCTGTAATCTTTGCAATTTCATCAACACCATTAAAGCTTTCGTGCTTACGAATACGGCCATAGTCAGCATAACGATAGCCTAAATCAACAGCCCAGTGAGAGTTGAATTCATAAGCAATACCGCCCATAACTTGCCAAGCCAAGTTGTAAGTAGACTTATCAAACGTCTTTTCAGCGCCGTTGAACATCTGAGCCTTCAAATAAGACATACCTAAACCGGCACCGACATACGGTGTCCACGGTGTGCAAGTCAAATAGTCAAAATAAACATTAGCCATTGCCGAACGCTTATAGAGCTTGAAAAAACCTTCACCGTTATCAGACAAATTGCCACGGCGAAC
Source organism: uncultured Pseudomonadota bacterium (assembly GCA_902763155.1). GTDB lineage: Bacteria > Pseudomonadota > Alphaproteobacteria > RF32 > CAG-239 > RUG410. Next base: position 80,415 of record CACWQS010000008.1, read on the forward strand.
GTCACGAGTCGGAACGTTCAATTCCAATTCGCCACGAACATATCCGGCACGAACACCGGTAGCAACATGAGTACCGATTAAATTCTTGTTCATTCTCTTCATGGCACTAAAACTTATATCTTCACCTTTAACAGCAACTCTGGTCTTTACTTTGTTGAAGTCATAAGAAGCCTTAGCCGAAACATACGGACTAACACCAGCATTGGCTGTAGCGCTAAACAAGCAAGCCACACCGGCTAATAACAAAAACTTTTTCATAGTCAATTCCTTTTTCCTTGTTGAACAACAATATACTCTTGTATTGTAACGAGCATAATTTACTATTTGTTAATAAATTAGTCAAGCACTTTTTTATCGGTAATGCTCAAATAAAAAAGACGGTGCCCGAAAGCACCGCCTGCATAAGATATATACTAAAGATAACTCAATAATTTTTCGGCTATTAGAAGTTGTATCTAATGCCGAGTACAATTTCATGGTCGCGCAAAGTCATCTTAGAAACGCCAAAACCAAAATTCTTGCGAACACGACCTAAATCTGCATATTTGTAGCCTAAATCAGCTGTCCAGTTAGAGTTGATGTCATAAGCTACACCGGCCATAACTTGCCAAGCAAAGTTATATTGCGATTTATCTAATGCTTTTCCATCTTCATTGTGAGCAACCGGCTTAAGCCAAGCATAACCGATACCGGCACCAACATACGGTGTCCACGGTGTGCATGTCAAATAGTCAAAATAAACATTGGCCATCAACGAATATTTCTTCAAATTGAGGTTGAAATCTTCTGTGCTGTATTTAATCGGGTGAGAGAAATTGCCTTCGATTTCAGCACGAACATAACCGGCTCTAACACCATAAGCTACATGCGGACTAATCAATTCTTTATTCAATTTAAACAAATTAGTCGGATTTCCGTTTACAGAATCTTTTACTTTAACTTTGTTGAAATCATAAGAGATTTTACCTGCAACATATTGTGAAACGCTGGCTTCTGCCGCTGTCGTAAATAAGCAAGCAACACCTGCCAATAACAAAAATTTTTTCATAGTTAATTCCTTTTATTACTTGTTGAACAACAAGATACAATTGATGTATCTGCTTGCAAGCTAGCATAAAAAAGTTAATAAATGATTATTGATAAGAATAGAGCGATTTCCCGTTTTTTTTCAGCCACTTATGACCTTTCTGCCAGTCGTGATTAAGTTCATCGACGCACTTCCAGAATTCTGCAGAATGGTCTTGGTGTTTCAAATGTGCCACTTCATGCGCCATCAAATAATCAATCACTTCCTTTGGTGCGAGGGCTATCCGCCAACTGTAATTAATATTGTGTAAACTTGAGCAACTTCCCCAGCGAGATTTAGTATCTTTTATGCAAACGCTGTTGAGTTTTTGCCCGATTTGCGCCGCCAATTGTAAGGAAATCCTGAAAAATTCGCTCTCCGCCTGCTTTTTAATATAGTCCTTCACCCGCCGATGCAAAAATTCCGCACTTCCTGACACATATAGCATATTATCTTCCAACCAAGTGCCGCGCCGCTCATTGGGACAATGCTTAATTTGCACTTTCTGTCCGAATAAAGAAATTTCCATGCCATCGGTAAAATGTTTAATCGGCGGCATTTTGCTCAAATTTTCAATCAGCCAATCCATGTGCTCATTTATAAAGCTGACGGCATGTTTCTTACTGCACCACTTCGGAACACTCAAAACCGGTACTCGCTCTTTGGTGTCTATTCTTAAAGTTAATTTCCGCGCACCTTTGGCCTGCACCACTTTAATGTTCATGCCTACGGCTTCGCTGATATCAAAGGTCTTGCCAGTCAACAATGTAATCTTCATAATCTTTAACCTTTGTTTCGTTAATAACACCACGTCCCGCAAGCGACATTCCGGCTTCTTTGACACTTAACGCCTTGCCGGTAATCAACGGGTGCCAATCCGGCAAATCATACCCGTTATCCAAGAGCCAATAAGCGCAGGTTTTCGGCAACCAACGTGGTTTTTCCCGCACCGCCGCCAAATCAATATCGCGGCAATCTCCCACTACTTCAAAGCGATGCGGATATATTTTACATAAACAACTTTGGCAATCTAAGAAACGACAATGTGCATTAGTCCATTTAATCTGTCCTTTAATTTCAATTTTATTTAAGCAACACTTACCGCAACCGTCGCACAAAGCCTCCCATTCTTCGCGGCTCATATTAACCAACTTTTTATGTTTCCAAAATTCCGGCTCTAACTTCTTGGCGGCATCAACACGTTCTTGCGGATTGTAGGCAGTTTGCAATTCATCTTCAAAATTGCTCATAGGTCCTCCCAATCCACAATATAATCTTCTATATCTTCGGCTTTAACATCTTTTTCGCTGATTACGCGACCTTTAATACTCGGAGTCGGTTTATCTTTATAGTTCGTATCAAACAGTTTGCGATAAGCGCATGATTTCGGCATAAACGGCAATTTATCGACATTATCTTTGGTCAGTTTCAAACATTCCGGCACCAGTTCGCAGCGCTTATCATAAACTGTGCAAAGCGAGCGTTCCAAATCAAAATATTGGCATAACACATTGGTATGATATATCTCTCCGCTGTCTTCGTCTTGCAAGGTATATAAACAGCACTTACCGCAACGCTTGCAAAAGGCTTCCCATTCTTCTTCGCTGATATTGTCCCACGGACGCGTCATATTAGCCTCGTTGCTCCGGAAAATGATCGGCCTCTGCCAAATCCCCGAATTGGGTAAATTCGCCGTTCCAATAGAGTTTGACGGTGCCGGTCGGACCATGGCGGTGTTTGCCGACAATTACTTCGGCAATATTGGCAGTTTCGCGGTCGCGCTTAACCCATTCTTCATGTGCTTTGGCATATTTTTCCGGCGATTCGCCTTCCTTTGGTTTCGGCTCGGCATTATGGATATAATAGTTTTCACGGAACACAAACATCACAATATCAGCATCTTGTTCGATGGAACCCGATTCGCGTAAATCAGACATCACCGGACGTTTGTCATCGCGCGATTCTACACCGCGGTTAAGTTGCGAAAGGGCAATTACCGGTATTTTCAGTTCTTTAGCGAGCATTTTTAAGCCGCGGGAAATCTCTGAAAGTTCTTGCACACGGTTTCCTTCGCTCTTGCGGTCGCCGGTGCCGCTGATAAGTTGAATATAGTCAATTACCACCAGTCCCAGACCTTTACTTCGTTTCAAACGCCGTGCCCTATTGCGAATGGCATTGATGCTAATCCCTGGCGTATCGTCAATATACAGCGGAATACTTTCCAAAGTAGAAACCGCCGCCGCCAAACGGGTAAAATCAGCTTCCGTTAGTCGGCCGGTGCGCATATTTTGACTTTGTACCTGCGTATTGGTGGAAAGAATACGTGCCGCCAATTCATCGGACGACATTTCGAGTGAGAAAAACGCCACTCCCATATTTTCTTTATTAAAATCAAGCGGAATATCCGGATTTTTACGATGTTTTTCCTCGGCTTCTTCTTGTCGCCGCGCAAAATACGCGGCAACATTATAAGCAATATTGGTGGCAAGCGCGGTTTTTCCCATCGCCGGACGTCCGGCAATAATAATCAATTCCGATTCGTTTAAACCGCCGATTTGGTAATCCAGTTTTGATAATCCAGATGGCAAACCGGAAATTTTTCCTTCTTTTTGATACGCTTTTTCAATGGTTTTCAAAGATGACTCGAGTGCTTGGCCGAAATCGATAAATCCGCCTTGCGCCGAACCGCTGTCTGCCAGATTATACAATATTTTCTCAGCATTGGTAATTTGGTCGGTAGCGGTGGCATCTACACTTTCAGTCATTGCCGAATTTACAATTTCAAAACCGGTATTTATTAACTCACGGCGCAAATATTTATCATAAATAAACTGAGCATAATATTCCACATTGGTCAGCGGTGAAGCACTTTCCGCCAACTTAATCAAATACGGAAAACCACCGACTTCATTCAGTGTCCCCTGTTGCTCAAAATAGCTCTTGAGCGTTACCACATCAGCCACTTGATCGCGCATAATCAACTTAGACATCACTTCATAGATTTTTTGGTGCGTTGCATCGGCAAAATATTGCGGTTTTAATATTTCTGCCACTTTTTCGTGCAATTTATTGTTAGCCAGCAAAGCGCCCAAGACAGCTTGTTCGGCTTCAATATTCTTCGGCAGTTTTGTAATATCAGGTTTTTCCATCGTCCACTCTTTTAAATAAAATTTCATTTTTCTCAGTTATATTGAAAAACAAAATATTGTTTAGCGAAATATTTTTTTGCTTGTGGATAATGGGTATAAGGTTTATATTTGCCTGAAAACTAAAGAAAATTCGAGGATAAAACAAAATGGATTCATTAACAGATATGTTCACAACAATATCAGCAACGGCAGGACATTTATCGCCGTTTTGGCTGTGGACTTGGTTTGGTGTGGCGGTGGTGCTCTTATTGGCGGCGGATTTGTTTTGGTTCAACCGCAAAAATGAGGAACCGCACTTTTGGCACACGTTTTGGATTTGTATGGCCTATATTGCGGTTGCACTTTTGTTCGGTGCATTTGTCTGGGTGGAAGACGGGCCGAATAAAGGTATGGACTATTTTACCGGCTATTTATTGGAAAAAAGTCTGTCGATGGATAATATTTTTGTAATGTCGATGGTTTTTGCCGCTCTGGGTGTGCCGAGCAAATACCAACATCGCGTGCTGTTTTGGGGTATTTTGGGCGCGCTTGTAATGCGTGGTATTCTAATTGGTGTGGGTGATGCTTTGGTTGTTCGCTTTCACTGGATTCTTTACCTGTTTTCGGCGTTTTTGATTTATACCGGTATAAAAATGTTGCTTACCAAGGAAGAAGAGCAAGGTAGCATAAAAGATACAAAAATCTATCAAATGATGTCGAAGTTTTTCCATGTAACGCACGAGATTCGCGGTGAACACTTTTTCGTAAAAGAGAATGGTCGGCGCTATATTACTCCTCTGTTTTTTGCATTGCTGATTATTGAAACCATGGATGTGGTCTTTGCGCTCGACAGTATTCCGGCGATTTTCTTGGTAACGACTGATGTTTACGTGGTTTATACCAGTAATATTTTTGCTATCTTAGGTTTGCGCGCACTATACTTTCTGTTAGCATCAATCATCAAGAAATTCCACTATTTGAAACCGGCAATTTCGATTATTCTTATTTTCATCGGTATCAAAATTTTCCTGCCGCGTTTTGGTATAGAAGTTGAGGAATGGCAATCTTTAACAGTTACCGTCGGTTTGCTTGCCGGTGGAATTATCTTATCGCTATTAAAAAAGCCGGAGACTGATGTCGAGTAATAAAGTATATATCAGCATCGGTCGTCACGAGCATTACGGCTATGGCGATACGGCAATTTTGCGTGCCGATATGCTGACGGCTTTTCAAACCGGAAAAATGCTCAAAGAATGGCTGCCGCCGTGCGAAACCATATATTTTTCACCACTGGAACGAGCAGCGGAAACTGCGCGATTTCAAGCGCTTGGCATGGGGTGTTCTCATTTGCTCGAAAGTCAATTTTTAAGCGAAGATACTCCCAAATTTGAGGTGCAAAAGTTTTTTAATCGCTTGCTCGAATTGACTCCCGATTCGGTACGGTATTATCATTTTGTAACCCATCTGCCGGTGGCAGAAAAATTAGGTTTGCCTTTTTTGGGTGCCGGTGATGTTTGGTTGCTTACTGCAGACAGTTGGCAAAATATGCTTAGTGAAAATTATACTTTGCAAATGGTTCGCGCCCCGCAGGTTGATATTGATATATGGCAGCAAATTGCTCAAAATCCCGATTCGTTGGAGCAATTATCAGCTGATGAGATTTATGATATGCTAAAAAAACAAAAAACTCCGTCGGCAGATAATCAGGAATAAATTCGAGATTTCATACCGAACGGAGTAATCATTTACCGGTCAAATACCATTCTGCTTTATTAATACAACATATTTTCCGCAAAGAAGTGCATCTTGTGTGCCACATAATGCGCCACATTCATTAAGGCGCGAGCCACTACCAAAGCGCCGACAATCAAAATAACTATTCCGATTGCGACCAAAATCCACAAAACTATTACCATAACTTTTATATTTATAATTAATTGTTACGGCTATTAAACTCTATTTTGTTATTTTTGTCAATATTTATTTACCTTTTCACGCCGGCTTTAACATAAGCCATCGCCGCATGCTCATCGCAATAAGTCTGTCCGGCACGCACTTTTTTGCCGCAAAAGCAAAAATCTTCATCACGCGGATCACCAATCGGCCACCGACAAGTGTGGCTGTCTAAACTTACCAATTTTATTCCCTGTATATTTACCTGTTTTTGCTCATATAAAATCTCGTCATGCTCCATCTCTTCCGGCATGTTTTCTATATGATTCTCTAAAGCGGTTTCCGGTAAAACCTCGGCAACTTCTTCCGGCTTTGTTTCTTCTTTTTTCTTAATCGGGGAAGGGCGTGCGGTCAGGCACAAACGGTGTACTTTACCGACAATGGAATTTTTTGAAACTCCCAATTTTTTAGCAATTTCATTTGCGGTCAAACCCTCTAACCACATTTGCCGCAAGTCTTCAACCATTTGTTCTGTCCAAGCCATAATCTTCTCCTTATAAAATCTGCAATGTCCACATTCTATATAACATTCTTGTCTGAGTCCAGCTATATTTTTGCATTTAGTTAATTTTTTTTTACTTTTTTACAATATAATTAAGGTCTAAAAGGGAGAAAATATGGTACGTTTTGTGATATTTTTCATTCTGATTTTACTGGTATCACCGGCAACGGCAAAGACTATTGATGATGCCCATATTTTTGATATTGATTTGCAGGAAGAAACTCCGGTGCTTTCAAAATTGCAAAAAGAGTATCATGAAAAAAAATCGCAATACAGTTGGCACTACCAATTTCGCTGGAATATGCCTTCGCAGTTTGATACCGGCTTTCAAAATATCATAAATGAATTCGGCAATACCGAAAAGCGCTTGGATAATGCCAATGAAGAACGTATATTGCAAATGTTACAGCGTTTACCTAAAGAGATGTATCCGTATATTGGTCCGCTTTTGCACACGGTGCGCGGACTTTCCGGAAAGGTGTTGGATTTACCGGGAATAAAAGAAACCAAAAATCAATTTCCGAAACGAATAGCTCGAGATTTGCAGGATATTGAATATTTGGAATTTGCTTCGCCTTCGATGTATATTTTTTTAATGCCGGAAATTTGGGGTGAAAAGAGCTCAGTTGAATACCCTAAATTAAAAAATAAATCTCTGCAAATTCCGCACAAAATTCGCATAAATCCGGAATTTATCGCTACCGTGGAAAAAAATGTGCCGGCAGAAAAATTTATGCTTAATCGCCAATCTGAAGAAGCGGAATTTTCGCCACGCAACTATAATGCCGATAAAAATACTCCGCTTTCTAAAGCCGATGTCAAGGCATTTATCGGGACTTTTGAAGGCTTGAACAAATTTTTGCATCAAAATCAGAACGAAATGCGCCTGATGTTTTTAGAGCCGCTGATTAAATTTTATGACCGGCAAAATGGTGAAAAACCGATTGTCAGCTACTTTAAGGCGGCGGTTAATCCGTGCCAAACCGTGGTGCGTAAAGTTAAGTGGCTCGGTAAATATGACGAATTTCAAAAAGTTATCGGCGAGCAGGGATTCGGCCTCGATGACTGGGCATATACATGCGATAAAACCATTAAAGCATATAGAGTTTTTCATGCCCCGATTACCATGAGCTCCATGGTAAATATTGTGCGTAAAGGACTATATGATAAAATGTTACTATCGTATAATTTAACTCCTCAGGATAGGGAAATGTTACACTATCAGGCGCAAGCATTTTTGCAACTCTATACTGCTTCGAAAAATGATATTGATGCCGTTCGTCCTTTTGCCGGACAACTGGGAAAAAAACTGATTAAGTTAGGGAATCAATACGGCGGCACTCCTTTTATTATGCCTTATTAGCTAAAAACACAAAAATAATGAAGAAAATTGTTGCATTTACAAAATAGAATCTGTATAACTTCATAAACGATTAACTTTTTATAAAGGTATAAAAATGGCTAGAGTTACTGTTGAAGATTGTATTGATAAAATTCCGAACCGTTACGATTTGGTATTGATTGCCGCTCAGCGTGCCCGTGATATTTCAGCCGGTTCACCGCTGAATGTTGATCGCGATAATGATAAAAATTCGGTTGTAGCGTTACGTGAAATTGCCGAAAATCGCGTCAGCATTGAAAATTTGCAAAAGTCGTTGGTGATGGGCTTGCAAAAATATGTTGAAACCGAAGAAGCCGATGACGAAGAAGTGGAGATTCGTTCTGCTCAAGCCGAATTGGCTGATTTGGATGAAACATTCTCCAGCGATATGATCAGCGATGAAGATTTGGCCGGTACGATGCAGATTCATGGTGGCGATGATGACGATGCTCTGGATTTAGATGCTGATGGCGAATTTGGCTTGGAAGATGACGCTGATTTAGGTGATGAAGATTTTGACAGCGATGAAGATTTAGATTAAATTCGCTTAGAAATTAACTTTTATTAAAGCAAAACAGAGTATTCTCGCAATATATGTTTTGCTTTTTTTGTGTATGACCGAGGGAAGGCGATGTTACGACAATATGAGTTGGTGGATTTGGTAAAATCTTATGATCCGTATGCGGACGAAGAGGCACTTAATCGCGCCTATGTATTTGCCTTAAAAAAACACGGCTCTCAACTTAGAACATCTGGCGATCCGTATTATTCGCACCCGATTGAAGTAGCCGGTATTTTGACCAAATATCGGCTCGATTGTTCTACGATTATTGCTGCGCTTTTGCATGATACGGTCGAAGATACCGATACCACATTAGAGGAAATTCGCAATTTGTTTGGCGAACAAGTGGCGCAACTGGTCGACGGTTTAACCAAATTGGCAATGATTGAGCATAAATCCGGCTCCAGCAAGCAAGCGGAAAATTTCCGCAAACTCTTATTGGCGATGTCGGAAGATATTCGCGTATTGCTCATAAAACTGGCCGATCGTTTGCATAATATGCGCACGCTACACTTTTGTCCGGTGGATAAACGTGCCCGCATAGCTCGTGAAACGCTTGATATTTATGCTCCTTTGGCCGAACGCATCGGTATGGAAGAAGTCAAGTCGGAAATGGACGAGATTGCCTTTGCCGAACTCTATAAAGACGCTCATGATTCTATTGTGGCACGTCTGAATTTCTTACGCGAGCAGGGTAATAATGTGGTACCGAAAATTATTGCTCAACTTGAAAAAGATATGAAAGATAACGGCATAAATTGCACCATCAGCGGACGCGAAAAAACTCCTTATTCAATTTGGCGCAAGATGCAGTTAAAAAATGCGTCGTTTGAGCAACTTTCCGACATTATGGCATTTCGTATTTGTGTAGATAGCGTGGCAGATTGTTACCAAGCACTCGGTATTATTCATAGCAAATATCACATGGTGCCGCGCCGCTTTAAGGACTATATTTCCACCCCTAAGCCGAATGGATACCAGTCTTTGCATACCGGTGTTATCGGCCCTTTGGATGTGCGTATTGAAGTGCAAATCAGAACCTATGAGATGCATGAAGTTAATGAAAAAGGTGTGGCGGCACACTGGGCTTATAAGCAGGGACAACGCACCGAGGGTAAAAACTTCCGCTGGATACGGGAGCTGTTGGAAATTTTGGATCAAGCACAAAATCCGGACGAGTTCTTGGAAAATACCAAGCTTGAGATGTATAACGACCAGGTGTTTTGCTTTACGCCAAAGGGTGATTTAATCGGACTTCCTGTCGGCTCTACGCCGGTTGATTTTGCTTATGCCGTGCACTCTAATGTGGGCGATACCTGCGTCGGAGCACGTATTAACGGTGAAATAAAACCGCTTAGAACCATTTTGCAGAACGGCGATCAAGTCGAAGTTTTGACTGCCAAAAACCAGCATCCGTCTCTGGAATGGGATAGGTTCGTTGTTACCGGAAAAGCAAAAGCTGCCATTCGCCGCTATGTGCGTATAAACAAGCGCGAACAATTTATTGCTTTGGGTAAAGAAATTCTGGAAAAAATGTTCAAATCCGAAGATCAGAGCTTTTCGGAAAAAGAATTGGTTAATGTTATCAGTAATTTTGAAGCGGAAACCATTGATGACATATATGCTAAAGTAGGCGAGGGATTGATTACCGGTTGGGATGTTTTACGGGCGGTTCATCCGGCCTATAAGCAACAAAGCAAATTGGAAAAAATGGTCAACACCATAAAGTTACCGGTGTTTAAGAAGGAAAGCAAAAAAGATGCACTCAAGATTAAAGGCTTGATAGACGGCATGGCGGTTCATTTTGCCGGTTGTTGCCACCCGTTGCCGGGCGACAGAATTGTCGGTATTGTTACCACCGGAAAGGGTGTTACCGTGCATACCATAGATTGTCCGTCGCTTAAAAATTATGAAAGTGAGCCGGAGCGTTGGCTCGATATTGATTGGGGCGATGATGCCGAGCACGAAAAGCACACGGCGCGCTTGAAACTGATGCTCAGTAACGAACCGGGAGCGTTGGCCGATGTGGCAACCATTGTGGCTAAGGCCGAAGCTAACATTATGAACTTGAATATTACCTATCGCACTATGAGTTATTACGAAATTTTGCTGGATATTGAAGTCAAAAACGTTGAGCAGCTTAACAGTTTGATTCTTGCGCTCAAGTCGTCCAAACTTATCAGCTATGTGGCGCGCGCTACCAGATAAGGGAGAGTATTAAATGATTATCGGTTTAGGTAGCGACATTGTAAACATTGCAAGAATAGAAAAATCAGCCGATTTTTTGGAGCATTTTAAGCAAAAGATTTTGGGTGCCGATGAATTACAAGAAATATCGCAAAAAAAATTGAATAATCAAAAAGAGTTAGCCTGTTTGCTCGGCAAATATTATGCCGGTAAAGAGGCGTTTGCTAAAGCGCTCGGCACCGGATTCATTGACGGCATTTTTCTGCGTGATATTCAAATTTTGCATAATGATTTGGGAAAACCTGAATTAAAAATAAGCGGTGCGGCGGCAGAGTATTTGCATAAATTATCGGCAACTCCGCACTTGCACATTTCTCTTTCCGATGACTACCCATTTGCCTTAGCGGTAGTAATTATCGAAGCCGTATAAGCAACTCTCAATGACTGAAAAATAACTTGCATTTTATAAAATTGCGTTTAGTATTGTCCCTATCGGTAGGCGTTCTGCCGATGGAGTGTCGAAACTCCAAATAAGAAGAACTCCTCATCAAGGGGAGCTGGTGAATATATTGAATAAATCAGACTGTTTTCTTATTTACAGTTTCGAACTCCCCTGCCTTATATGAGGCAGGTTTTTGTTTTAATAATTATGGTGCATACTACCACGTCATACTGAGGCAAAGCCGAAGTATCCAGTAATGCCGACGGCATTATATCGTTTCAAAGAAACGATCGGATTCTTCATTTCACTGTCGTTGCATTTAGAATGACGTCGCTGTTTAAGCACTAACAGAAACTTTTAGGGAGTGAAAAACTATGGGAAAATACAAATATTTTATGGATAAACAAGGACGATTGGAAGTCGGATATGCTTTGTGGAAATTGCGACAAGAAAAAGGAATGACACTTAGCCAAGCCTCTATTCAGATGAACATACCTCTCCGCATTATTGACAGCCACGAACTGGGGCGAATTCAACAATACACAACCATGCGCAAAATGAGCGATTTTTACGGCAAAAAAATGAAAATAAGTTTTGAGTAAATTTTACGCCATCTTTGCGATGGCGTATTTACTTTGTTGCTTAAATAAGATTTTTCATTTATACACAGTTTAATTTTTATATTTTTCTTATTTTAAACTTGACACTTTATTTGTTTAATTTTATAAATAATATTATAAAATAACTACACTATCTTTATAAGTTGCAACGGTTTTAACACTTCTGCAATTTAATTATGTGTCAGAATATAATAAGAAATTGGTTATTTTATAAGAATTTAATAATAAATTTAATGGAGGGATATTAAAATGAGTAAGACATCAGATGATTTATATAAAATATTTC
>CACWQS010000009.1 GCA_902763155.1 uncultured Pseudomonadota bacterium
CAAAACGAGTGACCGAAGCGAAGTTGTTGAGCGATTATATATATCGCGAAACTTACGGAGCAAGAAGATCCCGTCTAAAGGCCACCATTAAAACCAAAAAGACGAGGCAAAGGCCTCGTTTTTTTGTTTTAAAGTGTTACAGGGAGAGAAGCGCCGACGATTTCTTAAATTCCCTCGCCGTCGCCAAAGTTCTTATTATACCATTCTTTCATTGAATTCGGGCTTAAAATGGATAGCGAATTTATATCTATCTCCGGCTCATCAACCGAACCTTCAATTTTATAATCGGCGGCAAAAATAGTCCCGTCTTTTCCGGCTAAAACATTGCCCACCAACGGAATTTTACCCAAAAACCGATTTAAGCTATACGCCGGAGCTATCACGCCATGCATATTGATATCATCGGTGGCGCGATTATATGTGCCGATGGTAGTAATACCGACCACATTACCTTCTGCTTTGGCATGATTTAACTTGAGTGTTTTATAATGATATTCAAACGGTGCACTGAAATGGGTGAACATCAAACCATCACCTTTCAATAAATCCAACATTCCCGTAAACGAGGCTACCGATAACAATTTTGCCACAACCGGTGCATCTTGAATGCTGAAATCGCGCACAATAGCATGACCGATAAATTTTTTATCGGCACCGCGGCGAGCTTCTATCTTCATTGTTCCACCCACCATATTTTCATACAAGCGCAAAACTTTTAGGGTGCTGCCGGCATTATTACTCTCAATCGATAAATAATGTTCCTTATTTTCCCGCGGCGTATAATTCAAATTAAGCTTAATTGATTTATCGATGCCATAGTTGCCGACAATATGTAAATCATCGATACCTATACCATGGCGCAATTTGATACTGCCGGCAAAATTCTGTATCGGAGTGGTATTATTGGTCCACAAACTACTCACGGTAACAAAAATATCGGTATTATTAACTTCTTCCAACCCGTCATCTTCATTGGCTTGCGAAACCACTTCATTATTGCTGTTCTTACCTTTATGTTCGGCTTTATCAAACAATGCGGTCAAATCATAGCTTGTACCGGAAATCTCCACTTTGATATTCGGATTTTCCGCATCACTGAAGCCGATTTTGGCACGTGCCGAAGTTTTAGGTCCCTTAATTTGCGTAATATCCACCGTCTGCACTCGTCCGCTACCATACATAGCAGCATTACCGCTGATGGAAAAACCCGATTTTATCAAATTAAATTGTGATACCGAAATAATTTTATCTTTTTTCATCTGCAATTTAATATTGGCTTCTGCCGATTGGCCAAGCTCTTTTACAAATCCCAAATAAGCATAATCCATTTTGCTATGTTGTAAATCTGCCTGCACCGCCACATCTATCAAATTATCTTTTCTAACCGTAACATCAGCAACAATATCAGCATAACCTTCCATATTTGGGGCTTGTAAAACCGCCCAATTCAACCCTAATTCTTTTTTAACCGCATCATCAAGTTTGAAAGCGATACGACACTTGCTCTGATAATTTTTATCGGTAAAATCTTCGTCCATTTGCAAATGCGCCGGAATATTATTAAAATCGGCATCGGCGACAATTTTCCATCCTTTACTTGTTACTTCTAAATCGGCCTCTTTGGCGCTGATTTTATGTTTTTTAACTAATTTTTCGCTACTGATATCGTGCAACTTAGCTTTAACGTCAACTTTAATTTCTTGCGGCAATAAATCTTGTTTCAATTCAAAATCAAGTTTAAATTTAACATCAATCAGACCGGCAATATCAGTCGGTTTTATCCCCATTTGTGAAGTTATCTGCAGCGGTTTATTGTCAATTAACTTCAAAGTATCGGTAAGATTAGAATTTCCTACTAAATCAATTAAAATATAATTTCTGTCTTTATCTAAGTCATAAATATTAACTCTGCCGCCGGTAATTATTACGTTGTCGCTAATAGCCTTATCTATTGCAATATCAATATTGCGCTTTGAAAAACGTGCCGTGCCGTAGATATGGTTAACTTTAGGCATATCATTTAAATACACCAAATCTCCGTCATTAAGGTTTGCCGTTCCGTCTAAAGACAGCATCCCCCAACTTTGTGCACTTTTATCATAGCCGAAATCAAACACAAATTTTCCATTTTGCGCCGTTCCCCCGACCAGACTATCCTTGCACCATTGCCATGCCGGCTCTGCAAAATAACGAGGCCAAAAGCGTGAGAGTTCAGTCAGCGGAAACTCAGGTATTTCCACTTTAATACGGAGTGCTGTATCTTTTAGTGAATTTTCTAAAAAATAAGTGGAAAAACCACTGGTCTGCATGCTGATTTTCGCTTGTTGTCCTCCCAATTTAAACTCAGAAGTATTAACCTCTATTTCATCCATACCACCGCTGATTTGTCCGGCAAGCGCCATTTCATCTATCGCATAATTATATTTTTCTTCCCCGTTAAATGAAATATAACCATGTCCCCCATCAAGTTCAAAAACCACTTTTTCAACGGCACTGTTCAAATAATCTGCCGCCTCTGCCGGATTTTGCAATATGTCTGTCAAATTTATCGAAGTATTTATTTTGCCATTTACCGGCACTTCAATACTCATCATCGAAAAAACATTATCTTCGGTTGTATCATTGAAAGTGCTGATTAGATCAGATAATACCAAGTCAGAAAAATAAAATTCAATATCCAAGCGATCAGCATTGGCATGATATTCGCTTTCAAAACCGGCAGAAGCTATTTTATCGTTAATATTTACTAAGGCATTAGCGTTAATTTCCATATTGATAAAATTACGATTAAATTCAAAACCCAAATCAGATAAAACCCACCGACGATCAAATTCCACCTCATAAAACTCGACCTCGGCATCGGTAACGGTAATGTTATTGACATAGCTTTCCGGATAAATCTTTTCTTCCGAATTATAGTTGTTCAAAAATTCACGCAACTTTTCCACATAGAATTGTAATTTTTTCTTATTTGCCTCATTTACATGTTCTTCTTCCACCCCGTAAGACGCCAAAATGCTGACTGTAGGACTTTTGATACTGACTTCACTGGGGGCAATAATCCCTTTTAATAATGCCCGCAAACTGAATGACAGATATAATTTCGGAGCTTTAACCGAAACAGTCCCATCATTTTTTTGCAGATTTATATTTTTCGCCGTAATACGGATAGGTTGAATAGAACGCACCAGTTCGATATTAACATCGCCGATATCCACACCATAATCGTTATCATCATAGTTAAGAGCTTGGATAATGTATGGTTTTAAATACGGCACGGAAATCGGTCCGCGATACAATGTCCACATAAACAAAAGTGCCACCAGCAACAATCCCACCCCAAAATAGTGTATGGTGCGACGCAAAAAATAGAGCTGTGGTGAAACTTTTTTCATTGTTTATTCTTCTCCATTTTTAACTTTCTGTGCCAATGCCGCCGATAAAAACAAATCTATATCTCCGTCAAGCACAGCTTTGCAATCAGCAGTTTCGGCTTCGGTACGCAAATCTTTCACCAAGCGATACGGTTGCAAAACATAAGAGCGAATCTGATACCCCCACCCGTTATCTCCCTGATTATCACGCGCCACCTGTGCTGCATCGGCTTTTTTCTGCATTTCCAATTCATATAAACGCGCGCGCAACATTTTCCAACAATTGTCACGGTTCTGAAATTGAGAACGTTGAGTCTGACTTGATACTACAATACCGGTCGGTATATGAGTAATGCGTACCGCTGAATCGGTTTTGTTAATGTGTTGTCCGCCGGCTCCGCTGGCACGATAAGTATCGATACGACAATCTGCCGGATTGATATCTATTTGGATATTATCATCAATCACCGGATAAACTCCGATAGAGGCAAAACTGGTGTGCCGCCGCGCATTACTGTCAAACGGCGAAATCCGCACCAAACGATGCACACCGCTTTCAGACTTGAGCCAACCGTAGGCATTATGTCCGCTTATTTTGATGGTGGCAGATTTGATTCCTGCCACATCACCGAGTGTTTCTTCCATCAATTCGATTTTATAGTTTTTGCTTTCTGCCCAGCGCATATACATTCTGAGCAACATCTGCGCCCAATCCATAGCTTCGGTACCACCGCTACCGGCATGCGCTTCCAAATAAGCATCGTTGGCATCAACTTCTCCGGATAGTAAAGATTCCAGCTCGGCATGCTTAACCTCTCCTTGCAAAGTTTTAAGGTTTTCCAACAGTTCACTTAACATGGCTTCATCATCACTTGTTTCGGCGAATTCAACCATTTCGGTGTAGTCTTTTAAATTAGCTGTAAAAGTATCATATTGATGCAAATTTTGCTCTAAAGCATTTTTTTCACTCATCAAACTTTGAGCTTTTTCCGGATTATTCCATAAATCGGCATCGGCGGTTAAAGTTTCAAGTTCTTCCAAACGAATCACCGCATTATCGTAGTCAAAGATACCTCCTGAGCAATGCCAATGATTGCTCAATTTCGGAAATTATATTATAAAAATCGGCGCGCACTAATATTCTCCTCCGATTTGCAGACTATCATTATCGGAACTACTACCGATGACAGTTGTATCATCATTACCGACCACACGTTGCCGGTTGTAAAAGTCAAAATCCGGTTTCAGAGCTTCCATAATCACCGTTGTATCAGAAGGGCCAGCCGGTTTTCCGGTATAAGGGTTAACCCGTACCAACTTCATACCGGCCGGAATTCGGAAACTGGTATCAGGCGTATCTTTCAATGCTTCTGCCATAAAATCATAAAAAATCGGCAAAGCGGCATAAGCACCGGTTTCTGTTCGTCCCAGGCTTTCCGGCTCATCATACCCCACATAAACACCGGCTACCAAATCAGGTGAAAAACCAACAAACCAAGCATCTTTGGTTTCATTGGTAGTTCCTGTCTTTCCGGCTAAGTGGCGGTGCAAACCGTTCAAGCGCGCTCCTGTACCGCGTGTAGCAACACCTTCCAAAATGGAAGTCATCTGGTAAGCCGACATCGGGTCAACAACCTGTTCACGCACCACATGGAAATCCGGTGCCTGCTGATTATCCCATTTTTTGGCCACACATTCCGGACATGGTGTCTGTTCGTGCTTATAAATTGTGCGACCTTTGCGGTCTTGGATGCGCTCAATCATAAACGGAGGCACTCGTTTCCCGCCATTTACAATAACGCAATAAGCACTAACCATATTTATCATGCGTGTATCAGCCGCCCCCAACGATGACGACAGATACGGCGGTAAATGATCATTAACGCCAACACGACGTGCCATATCTACAATATTTTCCATACCAATATCTTGCGCTAAACGCACGGTCATCAGATTTTTAGAGAGTTCAACACCGCGACGCAAAGTCATCAAGCCGTAGAATTTTTTGGAAAAATTCACCGGTTTCCACTTAGGCATACCAACCCCTTGGTCCAAAACAAACGGAGCATCCAAAATCAAGTCTGTCGGAGAATATCCTAATTCCAATGCGGTTAAATACACGAATGGTTTAAAACTGGAACCAGTCTGACGATACGCTTGCGTAGCGCGGTTAAATTGCGACTTGGCAAATGAAAAACCGCCTACCAAAGCAAGAACCTTTCCGGTATGCGGATCCATTACCGCCATACCACCTTCCACGCGCGGAATTTGCCGCAACTGATAAGCATTTTTAACATCTTTGTTGTTCTCGTCCTTTTCGACATAAATCACATCGCCCTGTTTAAATACCTGCTCTACCGAAGTCGGCACCGGTCCGATATTTTTATCTTTTTCCTTAAAGCGAGCCCAAGCCAAATCTTTGAGCAAAATCACACCGTTTTCACCATCGACGGTTTCAATTTCTGCTTTATCTTTACGCACTTTCATCACTACGGCTTTTTGCCATGTCGGCTCAGCACCGGCAATCAACTTGGTATCTTGCAAATTTTGCTTGTAATTTTCATCTATTTCAATATGTGCCGTAGCACCGCGCCAACCATGGCGACGATCAAAGTCAATCAATCCTTTACGGAAAGCCTTTGTGGCAATACTCTGGATTTTCGGATCAATAGTTGTTCGAACAATAAGACCACCCTGATAAAGCGCCTCATCACCAAAATTATTGCTGATTGAGCGGCGAACTTCTTCGCTGTAATATTCCGTATCTTTTAAGAAGCCGCGATTATTTTCCACCACTACCAATGGTTTTTCTTTGGCTTCTTTAGCTGATTGTTCATCAATATAACCATCTTCAAGCATGCGATCAATAACCCAATTACGACGAGCCACTGCAGCTTCATAATGTTTTTTCGGATGATAATTATTCGGTCCTTTTGGTAGACAAGCCAAATAAGCAATTTCTTCCAAACTCAATTCATCTAAAGCCTTACCGAAGTAATTCATCGCCGCTGCGGCAACACCATAAGCACGATTTCCCAAATAAATTTCATTCAAATACAGTTCCAAAATATGTTCTTTACTAAATGCCTTATCAATTCGTCGTGCCAATATTGCTTCTTTGAGCTTGCGAGTATATGATAATTCTGAAGAAAGTAAAAAATTTTTAGCAACTTGCTGAGTAATAGTCGAGGCCCCGGCCGGACGTTTTCCTGTTCCCATTTTGCGTAAGTTACCAAACGCCGCACGCATAATCCCCAGATAATCTATACCGGAATGGTGATAAAAATGCTTGTCTTCTGCGGCAATGAAGGCATTTTTCACCATATCCGGAATTTTTTCAATCGGTACAAAAAGACGCTTTTCTGCAGCATATTCCATCATCACCTGTCCATCTCCGGCAAACAGACGTGTGGTCACCGGCGGTTCATAATTTTCCAATTGATGATAATCAGGAATCGCTATATTTATTCTACTAATACCGTATGTAACGGCAACAATCAAAATGACAAGCAAAAACAATGCCATACTGGCCATATAGGATAAAAATCTCAGCATTTAGTCTCTCTAAAATTTTGGTTCACTTGCAAGCAATTTATTACAATCTCAAAAAATTGCAATAAAAATATATCAGAAGTTAGACGCTATTTCCGGATCTTGAAAATATCTGTCGATTGCTTTAGCCGCCGCCTGTGCTAATTTGTTGCGATACGACTGTTGGCGCAAGTTCGACTCTTCGGTTCGGTTAGAAAGATATCCCATTTCCAATAGCACCGACGGAATATCCGGCGCTTTTAATACGGCAAATCCGGCAAAACGATGAGTATTGCGCACCAATTTGGTGCATTTTGCCATCTCGCCTACCAAATAAGTGGCATACTTTGAAGATTTGTTGCGTGTATCGGTCTGGGAAAGCGAAATTAAAATATCATTAACTTCCTTACTGTTACCGCCTAAATCAACTCCACCGATGATATCGGCTTTATTTTCCCGCTCAGCCAAAGCCGCTGCTTCTTTATCGGAAGCCGTATCGGAAAGAGTATAGACCGAAAGACCGGTAGCATTACGATTAGCTGCGCTGTCGGCATGAATCGACATAAATAAATTGGCCTTGTATTTTTGCGCGATTTTAATACGCTGACGTAGCGGAATAAATATATCGGTATCGCGCGTCAAATACACAATATATCCCTTGTTACGCAGAACCTTTTGCAATTCTTTTCCCATTGCAAGAGTAATATTTTTTTCGTAGGTTTTATAGGTAGCACCGATAGCCCCCGGGTCTTTACCGCCATGCCCCGGATCAAGCACAATAATACGCTTGCGGTTAACCGGTTTATTAGTCGCCTCAGGTTCCGACGACCACCAATGTCTTTTTTCCTGCGGAGCAACTTCTTCTTGCGGTAAAAAAGTTTTGTTATTGGTTAAAGCATACTGATTACCGATTTTATTTTTAAATTGCCCATCAGATGTCATTTTCATATCAATAACCAAGCGCCAAGATTTACCTTCTTGCGGCGGAATCTGGAAAGCCTTGGTTACGGTAGCCGGGCGCGATAGATCCATTACAACCCTCTTATCATTACCTTGCATTTTACCAATTCTGGTACCGGCAATAACTTGATTTTGGGCTTTAGTATAGAGACGATCAATATCCGAATCGGCCAAATCAATAACCACACGCCGCGGAGAATCGAGCAAAAATACCCGATAGTTAACACTCTTATTCATATCAAAAACCACCCTTGCACCATCAGGCTGATTACCGATACGCATATCTTGAACTATGGTTGATGCAAAGACAGTATTAACTAAAAAAGCACTAAAAAACAACAACGTCGCAATAAAGCACTTACAACGTCGCAAAGCATTTTTCCATCCGAAATTACTATAATCAAACTTACTCATCTTGTGCAAAATTATATGTTTTATATCGTTACCAATGAGTTAAAATTGTGTATTTTTTTTACATTTATAAAAATTATTGTTGTAATTTACGAATTATTTATTATGCTGTAGTTGATTATCGGTTGGAATTATTGTTCAAAATTGAGAGAAAATACATGACAACGAATGAACAATAAGACCAACAAATGAACGATAACGAAAAGTTTAGGCAAAGATAATACGACGCAGATTGCTTTGATAACTAAGAAGAATAAATAAAAAGTAATCCCGTTGGTTAAAAAAGATACATTTATAGCGCTCGCCTCATTTATACTGTAGGCTGGAGCGTGTTGGTTGAGTTGGGCTTAATTTTCGCCTCTTAATGTGTTTTTAAATTATCCATGCCTGTATTGCAACAAAAATCCCATACTTTATGGGTTTATATACGGGGTATATTATGACTAAAAGAATGTTAATTGACGATACGCAGCCGGAAGAAACTCGGGTTGTTATTGTTGATGGAAATAAAGTAGAAGATGTGGAATACGAATCTTCTTCACGCAAACAAATTAAAGGAAATATTTATACAGCTAAAGTTATTCGCATTGAACCATCGTTGCAAGCTGCTTTTATTGATTACGGCGGCAACAAACACGGCTTTTTGGCTTTTAATGAAATTCATCCCGATTACTATAACGTTTCAGATGAAGTTTTACAAGAAGTTGAAGCTGAAGTTGATGAAATTATCAACAATAAGATAAAATGCTTGAAAGAACGCGATGCCGAACGGGCGCGCTATAAGGCTGAAAAGGAGGCCAAAGA
This sequence comes from uncultured Pseudomonadota bacterium, assembly GCA_902763155.1. Classification (GTDB taxonomy): domain Bacteria; phylum Pseudomonadota; class Alphaproteobacteria; order RF32; family CAG-239; genus RUG410. Next base: position 9,081 of record CACWQS010000009.1, read on the forward strand.
AGCACAACGCCGCTTAGAAGCCGAGCAAGCTCAAGAAATTGAAGAAGCGCAGATGGAACCGGTGCAAGACGCCTTACCTGAAAATGACGATTATATGTATAATGAACCGGCAGAAAGTGCTGAAGAAACTAATCAACAACCGGATACAAAAAATGAAGAGTCTGTTGCAGAAGTAGCACAATTAGATTTAGATTTTTCAGAAGATGTAGAAACTGTTGAAGATAGTTCGGAAGGAGCCGAAGATAATACTGATGAAGAAAAATCGGAACGTAGCAGCGTTTCTCCTCGCAAACATCGCCGTGCCACCCGTCGTCCGCGCGACCGCAAAAAAATAAAAACATTAGCTGAAGACAGCGGACTTGATGATGATGCATTAGAAGAGGATATAGCTGATATTGACAGTGATGATGACGATGAAGAAATTTCGGCAAATGAATATAATTTTGATACTTTGCGCAAATTATTACGTGCTCGCAAGTTGTTTCATCGCAGTTCCATTCAAGATGTAATTAAAGAAGGACAAACTCTTTTGGTGCAAATTGTCAAAGAGGAACGCGGTAATAAAGGAGCGGCCTGCACTACTTATATTTCGCTCGCCGGACGTTATTGCGTATTGATGCCGAATCGGATTAAAAGCGGAGGTGTCAGTCGCAAGATTACCAGTTCAAATGACCGCAAACGATTGAAATCTATTTTAAAAGAATTGCCGTTGCATCAGGATATGTCTTTGATTGTGCGCACTGCCGGCGAAGACAAGACTAAAGCCGATATTGTGCGTGATTACAATTACCTCATTCGCACATGGAACGCCATTCGCTATGCCGCGCTGAAAAATCAGGCTCCAGCAATGATTTATGAAGAAGGTGATTTGATTAAACGAGCATTACGCGATATGTATACCAAAGACATAGACGAGGTAATTATTGATGGCGAAGAGGCTTATCAAACCGCACGTAATTTTGTGAAAATATTATCGCCGCATAGTTTGAAAAACATCAAATGCCGTAAACCGAACGAAGTTCCGGTATTTCAGCGTTTTCAGGTTGAAGGACAACTCGACAAGCTCCATAGCCCGATTGTCCAGCTCGAATCCGGCGGTTATCTGGTTATAAATCCGACTGAAGCTCTGGTTTCGATTGATGTAAACTCCGGACGTGCCACCAAGGAAAAAGATATTGAAGAAACCGCCCTTAAAACAAATTTAGAAGCGGCGGACGAGATTGCCAAACAGCTCAAAATGCGTGATTTAGCCGGTTTGATTGTGGTTGACTTCATTGATATGTATGAGCAACAAAACAATATTGCGGTTGAAAAACGCATGAAAGAAGCCATGAAAGATGACCGCGCCCGTATTCAAATTGCCAAGATGAGCATTTTCGGTTTACTGGAAATTTCGCGGCAACGCATGCATTCTTCTTTTATGGAAAGCAATTATGAAGTTTGCCCATATTGCCACGGACATGGCTTTACCCGCACGATAGAATCCGGCGCCACGCTGATTTTGCGTGCTTTGGAAGCTGAATGCGTACGTAATCGCAATAACAAAATTACTATCACTGTTCCGGCACATATTGCCACTTATTTATTGAACCAAAAGCGCAAACAATTATCGGCGTTGGAAGATGCATACGATTGCAAGATTATTGTGGCCGGAGATACGGAGATGTTTGAGGCTTCGGAATATAAGGTCAGCAAGGAAAAGATGGCGGTAGTTAATAATGCGACAGCAGAAGCGGCAACCACTTGTTATGAAGAAGACAACGTCGGCAGCGAAGATACGGAAGATAATGACGAAGAAGAAATTGTCGAAGACACCGATAATGATAATCGCCGTGAGCGCTATCGCCGTAACAGCCGCAACCGTCGTTTCCGCCGTAATGACCGCCGCCAATATCCGGCGCAACCGGCACCGGCACCTGAACCGGAGAAAAAGCCATGGTGGAAGCGTTTAATCGGCTAAAAAATATCGCAATAATATTTATCATCGGCGTTTGGAGTATCTGTTCAGCGCCGATATCTGTTGCGGCAGAAGCCGATATGGTGCTGATTTCGGATACCGAAACGCAGGACTATTTGGCAGGCGTAGTTAAGCCATTATACAATGCGGCCGGTTTGACGTTTGATAAAAATCATCTGCTGATTGTGCGCGACAATTCGCTTAACGCTTTTGTGAGCGACGGCAATTATATGTTTGTGCATACGGGAACGATATTGGCGGCAGATGATACCAACGAGCTTGCCGGTATTTTAGCGCACGAAACGGGGCACATTATGGGCGGACATATTGTGCGACAAAAATTAAAACTGGAAAAAATGCAATATGTATTGCTCGGTTCGATGATTGCCGCCGGTGCCACAGCCGTTTCTACCGGACGCGGTGATGCGGCGATGGCGGTGATTTTGGGCTCGCAAAGTTCGATGATTAACCACATGTTGCACCACCAAATTCAAGAAGAACGTGCCGCCGATGAAAGCGCCGTTATTTTGCTCGATAAAACTAAACAATCGACAGCCGGATTGTTGCGTTTTATGCAAAAAATTCAGAAGCACAATTTGCAGAGCGGTATTTCTGAAACCGATTATTTCAGCAATCACCCGCTGACGAGCGAGCGCATCAGTCATTTTACCGAAGTAGGCAAACATAATCACTATCCGGCAAAATCACCGTTAGATGCCCAATTTGCACTGGTGCAGGCCAAGCTTTCGGGATATTTGGAAGATTCGGCACGAGTATGGCGGCGCTACCCGAAAGAAGGAGCTTCCGCCGCGGCTAAATATGCACACAGTATTTTATATTTTCGGCAGAGTAAATTACCGCAAGCCTATAAATTGGTTGATGAATTGATTGCCGAACAACCGAATAATCCCTATTTTTATGAGTTAAAGGGGCAATTCTTGTTTGAAAACGGCAGAGTTAAAGAAAGTGTGAGCGCTTATGAAAAGGCTCTAGCTTTGTTACCTGAGGCACCTAATTTGCAATTTAGTTTAGCACACTCTTTGTTAGAAAGTTCGGAAGAAAAAGCAGTTGCCAAGCGGGCAATAATGCTTTTGCAAAAGGCACAATTAAAGCAACCGACAGCAGAAGGTTGGCTGTTGTTATCTCGCGCTTATGATATAATCGGCAATCGTAGTGCTTCGCTTTATGCGGCGGCAGAGTTCAGCTATGATATCGGTAACTTACCGGCGGCGGAAAAACAACTTGAACAAGCCGGAAAAACAGCCACCGATAAAGCTTTGAAACTCAAAATTTCCGACCTGCTCGAGCGAGTTAAAGAAGAAATAAAAGAAGCAGAAGAAATTTTCTAGTTTTTTCTCATCTTCAAATGACATAATCATTTCCTCTGTCATCCTCGAACGAATGTAATGAGTGAGGGGATCTCAGGCAAACGGTAAGAGGTATGCAATATAAACAAGAATTTCCTACTTAAACTTCCACTTCCCGTTTCGTGGCCTGAGATTCCCTCGCTACGCTCGAGAATGACAGGGAAAATAATGGGCAAGAATGACATAAAAAAAGCAAAAGCCCTGCCCGAATGAACGGGCAAGGCTATTTTGATTTTTAAGCAGCGGGCTTCTCTTCTACAGGTTTCTCGCTTTTGGCGAGATGCTTAAGCCATTGGGCTGTCAGCTTCTCGTCGCCGGCAATCATGCCCATAGCCACGTCGTCAAGCTTTTCATAAGCCATGATGAGAGCCGTACAATTGTAACAATCATCATTTTTATTGACGCGTGCCAACTTGGCATAGATAACCTGCGGATGCAGAGTCATACCAAGCGAGTGCAGTAACTCGTATTGCCAGCAATTGAGTTCGACTGCGGCATCGTAGCCGAGGTCTTGACGCTCCTTGAGATACTTTTTTAGTCCCACGGCCTCAGCGGAATACGAAGTGCAACCAGCAGTCTTCTGCACCATCACCAGGTCTTGCCTGAACTGGAGGTGTGCTGTAACGGCTACCAGATCCGAACGTGGATTCTGAATGTTCTTAAATTTTTCATAAAAGTGACGAATTACACCTGGGTGCAATCCATTTTTCATAATATAATCATTCAGAATTTGAGCCATATCCGTCGGACAAGCAAAAACTCTATCAATAAGAGTATATTGCTTTGCAGTGCTAAGGACGCTGTCCTTAGCCAGTTTTGCAATCTGGCTGTCGTACAGATACTTCATCTGCTCGTCGCTAATCTTCCCGGCCTTAACAAATACGTCTTTGTTGTCGTTGCTCTCCTTGAAGAGCTCATCAAGAAGTTCCGGTGCCAGCATGTTGTGCTGTACCAGATAAACCTTGCGGTCTTTATCGACAACATTGAAGTATTTGCGCTGAGTTTCCAGTGAGCATCTATTTTGAATCTGCTCCCCCATAGCACTGATGAAGTACTGACGCACACTCATCGGCGCACAACTAGCCAGAATGCGATTCCAGAAAACAACCACACTCCGGTCAATCGGACGAAGCATCTTCCGGCAAAGCTCTTTTGTGGCGCTCAGAGAAGTTCTACTTTCGGTCGGGTCAACGGCTCTTTCAAGCCAATCCCAGTTAAGCCAAGAAGCGAGAGAGTTCGTATTGGCTGCGTCAAACGGACGACAGCAAGCCCAGAACGGATACACAACTGCAGCAATCAGATTTGCCACAAGCAAGAACACTAATGCAATTACAGAGAAAACAACTGTAATAACATTCACACCTGCACTCTTAAGAGCGCTCTTTAAAAAATTACCCATAATTTAAAAAATTTTAAGGGTTGTCATCAACGTTTTCCCGCGCCAATGATAAATAGGTTAATTAAACTGTTCAGGGAAAAACCGAAAAATCGGGAACAGCTCTTACTTCAGCAAACTTGCGTTGCAGATGCAATCTCCATAGTCAGACCAAGGAATATTCCCTGTTCCGGACCGCTAAAAATCGGCATAATGTCAACCATAATTATATGAAGTAATCATGGTTATTATAACTTTTTTACCTGCTTTTGTCAAGAAAATTACATATAACTCTTAACTTAATTAAATAAGTCTTTGATTTTATCGAAAAAGCTTTTTATTTCCGGTTCACAGCATTTGTCATCTGGGTCTTCGGCTCTAAAGGCTTCAATCAGTTCTTTTTGCTTGGCATTCAAATGCCGCGGTATCATCACCTTAACATTAACGTACAAATCGCCACGGCGCTCTGTATCATACAGCGGCATCCCTTCGCCTTTAATTTTCAACAACGTATCGTTCTGCGTACCGGCCGGAATTTCTACTTTAACCGATTTGCCGTCAATCCCCGGAATTTCTACCTTACCGCCTAAAATGGCGCAGCTGACCGAAACCGGCACGGAAGTATATAAATCTTCCCCTTGGCGTTCATAAAGTTTATGCGGTTCGACCATTATATCAACATACAAATCGCCGTTTTCGCCACCAAACTGACCGGCAGTTCCGGCACCGGCAATGCGTATGCGCATATTGGTATCTACCCCCGGCTTGATTTTAATTTTGAGTGTCTTGTTGACCTTTTTCTGCCCAGCTCCGTTACACTCCGGACACGAATCTTTAACTACATGACCGGTTCCTTTACAATTAGGACATGTGGTTTCAAACACAAGAAATCCGCCCTGTTGGCGCCGCACCTTACCGCTACCTTTACACATTTCACATACAGGCGGTTCTTTGCCGTCTTTGGTACCATAGCCGTGGCAATGTTCGCAGGATTCAACCGTCGGATAGGTGATTTCTTCTTCACTGCCGTGAAAAGCTTTTTCCAGCGAGATATTCAGGGTATAGCGCAAATCCATACCGCGACGATTTTGGTTACCTCGTCCGCCATTAGCTCGCCCACCGCCCATAAAATCGGCAAAAATATCATTAAAGATATCGGCAAATCCGGCACCGGAAAAGTCAAAACCACCGCCAAACGGATTACCGGCACCGCTTACACCGGCTTTGCCATAGTGGTCATAAGCAGCACGTTTTTGCTCATCACGCAAGACTTCATAAGCCTCGTTAATTTGCTTAAACTTTTGTTCTGCTTCTTTATCACCCGGATTGCGGTCAGGATGATATTTCATCGCCTGTTTGCGAAAGGCGCTTTTAATTTCATCAGCCGTTGCATTCGGCTTAACTTCCAATAAATCGTAATATTCGGTATCTGCCATATTTCTTCTCTTTTTTATTTCATTGTTCGTTATTTAGATTTTTTTGAATCCAAATGCAAGAGCTAAACGGCAAATATGCAAAAATATAACATATTATCCACAGATATTATTTTTTTCTCTGATGCCATAAGAGACGGCACAAGCGAAATTTACTTTTTAAAGACAAATCACGCCAACAAATAATCTTCTTTTGCCATAGCGGAAGATATTCTTCTTTAAAGCAGGCTTCCAACTGAGGTAAATTATCCGGACTCTTACTAATTTTGGAAAGCATCATTTTAACCGAAACGGCAATCCGTTTTTTTTGAACCAAGCGCCATTTTTTCTGCCTTTCCGGTGTGTTAAAATATTCGGCAACATAGCGAATTCCCGTCATATAATCTTGAATTTTCTTAATACTGAAATTACTGCGAGTGATAGAGTAATCAGAAGTATTATACATATATAAAGGTTGTTTGATTGCCGCAAAAAAATCTATATCGGCAAACAGACAGGTAGTAAAAGGCCAATCCTCAAAAAAAATACCATTTATAAAGCGCTGACTACGCACCACATCAGCACGATATAATTTATTCCATGCTACGGCGGAAACATGGCGTTTTTTATATAAATCATGCAATGGAGAAAAACGCAGAGAAAAATTAAGATTCTGCGGTTTATATGTGCATAAATTCGGCTTATCTTTGCCTAAGCGGCAAAATGTTTCACCTACCACTACCGGTGCTCCGCTCTTCTGTGCCGCATTATAAAAAATTTCCAATGCTTGAGGATGTAACCAATCGTCTGCATCTAAGAAAAAAATATAGTCTCCCGTTGCCTTTTCTAAGCCGGTATTACGTGCCGCCGATAGTCCATGATTTTCTTGATTGATGATTTTAAAACGGATATCGTTTTCGGCAAATTGCTCCAATAAACGAGTACTCTCATCGGTCGAGCCATCATTGATGCATAAAACTTCAATATTTTGCAGAGACTGCTGTTGCACACTTGACAGACAGCGCGTCAAATATGCAGCAGCATTGTAAACAGGAATTATTATCGATATGGCTGTATTTTTTTCCATCTTCCCTCTCGTTATACAATCTTAGATAGACTAATTTATCAGCACTGTCAAATATAAATACTAGAAAATCAAATAAAAAAACAACCCTCGGTAAAGAGAGTTGTTTTTGGTGCACAAAACAAAATGTAGATTATTTTACATCATTAATCTTATTTTGCAATTCTTCAGCCGACATAGCCTGAACTTGCTTGCCGTTGATGAACACAGCAGGAACACCGTGAACTTGAATATTATCAGCCAAAGTAGCGATGTTGCGCAACTTCTTTGTAATTTCTTCAGCTGCCATATCAGCCTTGAATTTTTCCATGTCTAAGCCGATTTTTTCAGCTGCAGCATCTACATCAGCTTCGCTCATACGACCGTTTGCTGCCATTACAGCTTTATAATATTCCATGAATTTTCCTTGTTCGGCAGCAGCGTATGCACCTTTTGCCTGATAAACCGAGCCTAAGAATGTCATCGGCTTAAAGATAAATTTGACATCGCTGTTTGCCGCAACGACTTTTTCCAATTCAGGAGCCAAACGCTTACAGTATCCGCAGTTAAAATCAAAAAATTCAACTACAGTAACTTTGGCATCTGCCGGACCAACCGAAAGAGCGTTTTCGGTGCTGTTGAGTTCCGGTAAAAACTTTTCCATAGCTTCTCTCGCAACCTTTTCCGCTGCTAAACGTTGTTGTTCCTGATAGCTGCTAAATGCATCTACAACCATTTTAGGATTCTCATTTAATATTTGTACCACTTGTTCGGCATCAACTCCGCCTTTCTGGTTTTTAATATCTTTAACATCCATAATAGCAGCAGCTGCCAAAATAATGGCAATTACAGAAAGTATAATTGAAAAATTTTTCATTTGTTTCATTCCTTAAAAAAATAATTTAATCTTGTTTAAACACCGCTTAAGATAATATCGTTTTTTATATTTGGCAAGTATAAAAAGCATAAAAAATAATTTTGCATATTATGAAAGAAAAATATGCAAGAGCATAAAATTAGGTGTGGACTTTTAAGTTTTTTACGTTACAAATAGAGGTAAGAGATAATAAGGAGATGTTTATGTTTAATGTAAAATTTTCGCTGTTTTCCGGCACACGTGAGCTGGAACAAAAGATTGATGAAATGCATGATAAAGTGCTGGAAAGCTCGCTATATTTCAAAGAAGCGTTTGAAATTTACTTGAAAGAAAAGCGCAGTGATAATTATCGCCGTGCCAGCAAAAAAATCAAAAACATCGAATCAAAAGCTGATGATTTGCGGCGCGAAATTGAAAGCCGTCTTTATATTCATAACCTTATTCCCGATTTGCGTGCCGATGTATTACAGATGGTAGAAAATATCGATAAAGTAATTAACGAATTTGATGAAGTTGCGCACAAATTTTATATCGAACAACCGGATATTCCTGAGGAGTATCAGGCAAAATTTCGCAAATTAGTTACACAAGTTTGCGAATGTGCCGAAAATATGGTCATTTGCTCACGTGCTTTTTTCCGTGATTTTGCCACTGTGCGTGATTATTCCCGTAAAGTTTATTTTTCCGAGCATGAAAGCGATAAAACGTGGGCGGCACTCAAACAAGATGTATTTGATTCCGATATGGAATTGGCACACAAAATTCAACTCTGCAGTTTAATCGGTGAAGTAGCCGATGTGGCAGATAAAGCCGAAGACTGCGTTGACGCTATATTAATCTTTACCATTAAGCGAGATATCTGATGGACTTGAGTTATCTGTTCTTTCTAAGTAGCGGCTTATTCTTAGGCTGGTCATTGGGTGCCAATGATGCCGCCAATATTTTCGGCACGGCTGTCGGTTCAAAAATGGTGCGTTTTAAGACAATTGCCTCCATTGCCGCAGTATGCGTGGTATTGGGTGCGGTGTTCGGCGGTGCCGGCGCCAGCGAAACGCTTGGCACATTGGGCGCAGTTAATGCTCTTGCCGGTGCTTTTATGGTGGCATTGTCGGCAGCATTGGCAGTTTATTTCAGTTTGCGTTTAGGAATTACGGTTTCCACTTCGCAAGCCATTGTCGGCGCCATCATCGGTTGGAACTTTTATGCTGGTAAGCGCACCGATTATGATACTTTAGCGCAGATTTTTGCCACTTGGACCACCTGCCCTTTAATATCGGGTGTTATTGCCGTGATTTTATATTTTGCAATGAAAAAATTGATTAAATGTTGTGGTATGCACTTGCTCAGACTCGACCAAATTACGAGAATCGGCTTAATCTTGTCGGCGGCTATCGGAGCTTATGCTTTAGGTGCTAATAACATTGCCAACGTGGTCGGTGTGTTTGTGCCGTCAAGTCCGTTTAAGCCGGTAGCTCTCGGTTCGATTTATACCTTCAGTTCAATGCAAGTGCTGTTTTTATTAGGAGCATTGGCAATCGCTGTGGGGATTATGACCTATTCCAAAAAAGTAATTATGAAACTCGGTAACAGCCTGATGCGAATGTCTCCAATGTTAGCGCTGATTGTGGTACTCTCGCAAGCGGTAGTGTTGTTATTGTTTTCTTCGGTAACAATGCATAACTGGTTGGCAGATAACGATTTACCGGCGTTACCGCTTGTTCCGGTTTCCAGCACGCAGGCAGTGATTGGAGCAATTATCGGCATCGGATTAGCCAAAGGTGGCCGTAATATAGACTGGCACATGATTAGTAAAATTGTAATCGGTTGGATAGCGGCACCGATAATGGCGATGCTTATATGCTTTGTCAGCTTGTTTTTCTTAGCTAATGTGTTTAACCAAACCGTGTATTTGCCATAAAGATTATTATTGACTTAAACGCGCAAAAATATTAGAGTTCAGATAATCAAATTATAATTAAGACTTATTTTGGACTCTAAATAATTTAGCTTATGAAACAACAACTATTGCACAAGTTAGCGAGTTGTCCGCAACTGCAACAGCATTTGCAATCGCACCAATTTGCAGATTTTTGCCGGCAACTTCAGGAAGACGAGGAAGTTCTTGACGCACGAAGTGCCTTAGAGCTTTTAGATTTGTTCTGCCAAATGTGTTGGCGGTTAGACGATTTGCAGAAACCTTGTTATGAATCGGTTTCCGCCCTATGGAAAAACAGCTCAACAGCCGCGAAAACAGCACTGATTCCGAAACTGATAGAACAAAGCTTTGTCTATAACGATTTTGTTTTCTTGGCGCAAGAATTTCTGGAAAATCCTTCCTCTTATGAGAAAAAAATGTTGGGGAAAATATACCCGCCACATTGGACGACCGAAGATGAATATTCTTCAATTTGCGAAGCCGAGTATAAATATCGGCAAGCTAAGGGATTGGAATGTTGGATATACAAATATCCACCTTTACCCAGTGGTAAGATAACGATTGATTATCAAAGGCCGAGCTGCGTGCACGACTTCAGATGCTTTGAGGCGATACTTAAAGTGCTTCATCTGGCCGGACAACCGATTTATATGTATTGTTCCGGTTGGAATGACTGAATTAAAGACCGAAGCTTTAAGCCTCGGTCTTTAATTATTCTTGTTCCGCCATTTCCGTATCTTCAACGATAGCTTTGAAATCTTCCAAAAACCAACTGATTTCATCATCATTATCTTGATGAATCATTTTATAAAAGCGGTCACGAAATGACAAGAGCAGACTGCTGTCTTCGACCTTCAAATCTTCTACTTGAATATGATTACCATTTTCTTTTAGAACAAATAACACCCTAAATTCCGTTATTTTGCCATCTTCTTTTTGCAAAGTGTTAATTGAAATACGGCACTGAACCAGCATTTTGCCTTTTTGCGGTAAGACTTTATCAACGGTAAAATTTACATTGTCAGCCGCAATATCCAATGGATAATTCTTATATATTGCCGCCACATAACGCTTAAAAAGCGCTACATATTGGCTTTGTTGTTCTTCATTCATCATGCGCCAATATTTACCGACTACGAATCGGGCGGCATAATCCAAATCTATATCGGTTGCCAATATTTTATCAAGCGCCGCATATTTATTTTCGCTGTTAGGCTCAGCTAAAATTTGCAAAATTTCCGCCCCCTTATCTTCAGCCCAACGATGTGCACCGGTTTCACTTAAAATTGCTTCTGCCGGACGAAACGGCAATACTGCAAACAAAAAAAGTATGATAAGTTGCAAAAAATATTTTATTTTCATCACAAATCCTTTAAAGTGTTGTTAGTTTATATTAACGCGAAAGTTAAAAAAATGAAAGCATTTTCGATTTTATCTGCATTATTTATCACATTATCCTTTTCAGCTCAGGCACAAGTGATGCTCTCTAATCCGCCGGTCGGTCGTCCGCAAACCGGAGAGATTTTAGCACCAATGCGAGCTTCTTCGTTAGATATTATCTCTTCAAGCGGTAGCATCCGCTGCGGAACGAATCTCAAAGTGCCATCTTACGCCCATTTGGAAGATAACGTATGGCATGGAATTGATGCTGATTTCTGCCGTGTATTAGCACAAGCCATAGTCGGCGACAGAGAAAAAATCGAGATGGTACATGTGGCTTCCGATAAAATTATTGAAGCTTTGAACGGTAACAAGATAGATGTTATGCTCAGCGGTGCCGCATATTCGGCGCAAATGGAAACTTCACGACAGGTGTTGGGAGTAGGACCTCTGTATTTCGATAATCAGCAGATTATGGTAAGAGGAAACGGATCAGAAGACTTAGCAACCTACAAAAACAGAAAAATATGTATTCCGGCTGATAATGATTTCTTACGGGATTTTGATGAATATAATTCGCAACACAATTTCGGAATCAGTCTCCTTACTTTTAAAAATTATACGCAGGCATTAGATGCTTTCTTACTTAAGCGTTGTGATTTAATTACAGCAAATAGTTTAATGCTACAAGGAATTAAACAAAATCATCCAAAACTGGAGGTAAATCTGCTACCGATGACGATTGCCACTCATCCGATGTATGCTTTAGTAAGGTATGACAATACTGATTTATACTTGGCTGTTAAATGGGTATTTAATGCTATGTTTTTGGCAGAACAATATGGGATAAAAGGTTCTAACTTAGGATTTTATGCAACCAATGATAATCCGGAATTGCGCAATTTATTCGGTGATGATCCGGAAATGTGGCGCGGATTGCACATTCAACCAGATTGGCTTCGTAAGACTATTGATGCACTGGGTAATTACGATGATATTTATGAACGCAATATCGGTATGGAATCGGATTATCTGATACCACGCAAAGCCGGCAAACTGTTGCGAGAGGGCGGTTCTGTTGTTCCGTTACCGTTTATGTAAGATATATTTCTACCAAAGATAATTTAAGCCGCTCTTTTATAAGAACGGCTTAAATTTTTCAATTAACCGATAAATGCCATAATCAGCAATATCGCCAAACCTACCGGTGCTATATAGCGCAATGTTAGCAAAAAATAACGAGTAAAAGCACCTGATACATGGGCACTGCGGCGAATATTATGGATAATCGGTTTCATCGCTTTATAGCCCACAAATAGCGCCATAGTCAGCGAAACGATGGTTGCCGTATAAGTAGAAACCAACCAATCCGCTAAAGTAAATAAATCGCGACCAAAAATTTTTATATTCAAAGCACCGGAAAAAGATGCCGCTACCATCGTAAAGCAAAATCCGGCTATAAACATAACCGTAATAGCGGCGCTATAGCGTTGCATTTTCAGTTTATCAATCAGCAAATTTACCAGAACTTCAAAAATAGAGATAGTCGAAGTAACGGTAGCTAAAATAAGCAACAAATAGAACGACAAAGCCCAGAAATGACCTCCGGATAAGTGTTGGAAAACGTGCGGCAGACTGATAAAAGTCAACCCCGGTCCGGAAGTAGCCGGCAAACCGGCAGAAAAAATCGCCGGAATAATAATTACCGCACTGAGCAGCGCTGCCAAAGTATCAAAAAATTCGATATGACGCACCGCTTTAAACATATTTTCTTTAGGCGAAAAATATGAACCATAGACCAATAACACACCAAAACCCAATGAAAGGGAAATAAACGCCTGTCCCAATGCCGCCGTAAAAGTATCGGCCAAAAGTTTAAAGCTGAATCCGTTATCGGTAAATCCCAAATATTGCGGTTGAAGCGTCAGTAAAAAGCCAATTCCCCTATCGGAACCGTCTAAGGTTAAAGCACGCAAACAAAGCAGTATAAAAATTACAAACAAAATCGGCATCAAATACAAACCGGCACGTTCAATACCTTTTTTAACACCGGCGATTACAATAAGTGTGGTTACAAACAAGAAAATCAATCCGCAACTGAGCTGAATGGAAAAACTTTTGGTTAAATGCTCAAATTCGATCGTAAGTTGAGATTGTTCAATTTGCATCAACTTGCCGCTGACGGCTTCCAGAAAATAATATAATACCCAACCTGCCACCAAAAAGTAAAACGAAAGACACAGCGTAACCCCGATAACGGCAAACCACCCGCCGAAAAACGACCAAATTCCCAAGTGTTTCAGCCCCGCTTCTTTACCGATAACTTTATAGGCATCAACACAGTTGCTTTTAGAAACCCGCCCGATGGCAATTTCGGAAACCATTAAAGGATTGCAGATAAAAAACAAAATCAGCAAATAAACCAGAATAAAGCTCAAACCGCCATATTGTCCGCACAAATAAGGAAAACGCCAAATGTTTCCCAAACCGATAGCCGAACCGGCAGCGGTTAAAATAAATCCCCAAGATGAAGAAAAACTCTCTTTTTTCATTTTTATATGCTCTCAATATAATAAATACGACATTGTCTTTATATCAAAATTAACCGAAAGGCAAGGAAAATAATCTGCGTTTTCTGGTATTCTAATGTTCTGAAAATTGAATATTGGATAAGCTTTTTTATTTAGCTTGACAAGTTTTTGAATATTTGAAAAAATAATCATAACTAAGTGATTATTTCGATATTTTTATTAACTAAAACTAAAGCGTATGAAAAAGTTATTGTTACTGATCTTTTTGTGCGTCCTATCGGTAAATTCGTTTGCCCAATCGCACGAAACATCTTTCGGTTTGAATGACACTACAATGCTGACTTTGCCGCATGCAACTCTCTTTAAGTTGTCGCCCCCTTTGCATTTTCGCTCGTTTAACTTATCGGCGGATACCGTATTTTTCAAGCAAAATAAATTTGCTCACAAAAAGTTCGGACCAATGCCAATCAGTTCGCACATTGTTATATTACGACCATTACGCGTAATTATTCGTCAAAAGTACGTAAGATATGGTTCGCAAATTATCTTTTTAGAGCCGCCGCAAGTCATCATTTACCAAGCCCAAATTGTCTACAAATAGTATAGTTTGCAGATAATTTTACAAAAACCGCCCTAACGGACGGATTTTGTTTTTGGCAGGGGCAGAAAGATTATCTTCGCTCCGCTTCGTTCACTGCTCTCATTCGCTATCGCTCACCGGCGCACTCCCGTGCGCCTTTCGCTTGTAGTCGAACTCTCTTGCCGAGTTCAAATCTTCGCCCCACTCAAAAACAAAAAAACCGCCCTAACGGACGGATTTTGTTTTTGGCAGGGGCAGAAAGATTCGAACTCTCGACACTCGGTTTTGGAGACCGATGCTCTACCAACTGAGCTATACCCCTAACAAACTGAGATGCTTATAAAACATTTCTGCGCGCAAATCAAGAACTTTTTTCTTCAATTTGCAAATTTATTGCCTTTCAATAATGTTTTGTTTTCCAATAAGCAAAAATGTATTGCAAAATTATCGTTTTTTCTTTAATATTGCGATTATGTAAAAACTTGAGGAGAAAATATTTATGTCCGCCAATACCAATTTTTTACCCACATATTTAGATGAAGCAACCGAAGCACAAAAAAAAGTATTTTTCCAAGCCTTGGTATGCTTATCCGGAATAGATGGACGCACCGAACAAGAAGAAATTGACTATATAGCCGGTATTGCGCAGAAACATAAGATTGATAATTTTACCGAAATATGCAAATTCAAGGACGACAAAGAAGTTATAGAAAATGCCAAGGTTATAAATAATCGTCATCTGGCTTTAGAATTGTTGCGGCAATTATGTACATTGGCACATGTTGATAATATCCTTTCAGATGAGGAAACCTTATTTATCGGCAAAATAGGGTTAGCTATGGATATAGAAATTGAAAAAATCGAACAAATCAGTGAATGGGTTGTTGAAACGTTAATTTTAAAGGCACAAGCTAAACTTATCTTTGAGGAGAATGCTTAAAATGGGACGTTACAGCAGTTGCACATATTTTGAAACTCTCTATGATGCCGTAAGCAGAATTTTTCCAGCTGTTAATCGTCCGGAGGCCTGCACTATTTTGCGCGAAACCATATTGGCTCCATACGACTATGAAGTAGAATTTAATAATTCCTCATACACACAAGAACAAATCAGAGAATTGATTGCTCACGAACTTGTAAATATGTGTGTAGATAAAACGCCGGAACAAACCTTTCAAGACATACTCGAAGGGGCGGCGCAAATTATTAAACATATGAATGACGGCTACATCACAACCGAAGATTATCGTGAGCGCTACGAATATTTAGAACATATCAATAAGCATGAATTTATGCTGTTCGCCGCATTGGCTTTTTATCGTGCGGCAGGCGAAAACGATACTAAGATATATGATGAGCTGATTTTGAATGTTATCCGTTTGCGAGAAATAAATGATTTGATTTTAAACTATACGCGCGATGCGGTAGAAATTGAAGTGAGCCGCGAAGAATTTGAGCAGGCTCGTCCGATTTATAAAATGCTTAAATCTTTGCAAAATCTGGGATATGAGTATAATTTCAGCCCCAAAGAACGCATCGGATTAGGCATAGATCACGAAGATGATGCCGATTTAAGTGAAAATTTCGGCTATGAAAATTGGTTAAAACGATTAATGCTCTTGCAATTACGAAAAGAAATTGCTATGGATAATATAAGTGAGACGGCTACCGTCGAGCATACGGAAACGGAAAACGCTGTTGAGGATATTACCGATCGTATTGCTGCCTTGCGCGGTATTGCCGAAAAACGCAGATTTGATAAGAACAGATTCCGTCAGTTGGAAGAATCGGAACATCCGAATCCGCCAATGACCGGGAGTGCAAATTAAGGAGAAAAAAATGGGTTTCATTGGTTTATTTTTAATGCCTTTATTAGATATTTTAGGATTTGCCGCCGATTTATATTTTAAGGTTGTGGTGGTTGATATAGCCTTATATTGGTTACTGCGCTATAAGCTTATTACCGTTCATAATAAATACGCTGAAAAATTTATGGAAATTTTGAAAAAAATTACTGAACCGGTATATTCTATAATTCGCAGTAAAATTCCACCGATTTCCGATTATGATATTGCACCGTATGTTTTATTGTTGCTCATTGCTTTTGTTTGTCGGTTCATCACCTACTTAAACCAATGGATTGGGCAATTTATGTAATATGCCGTATTTTGAACCATATAAAACCGGATATTTATTGCGCATAAAATTGGCACCCGGAGCTTCTGCTTATGGTTTTCGCGGCGTTTTTTGTGATGCGGAAAATCAGGAATATCTTAAAGTTTCTGTGAACGCAGTTGCAGAAAAAGGTAAAGCAAATAAAGAATTACAAAAACGTTTATCTAAAACATTAAAAATACCGGTAAGCACCATAACATTGATTAGCGGAGCAACAGAACATTTAAAAAAGATTTATCTTGATATACCGCAAAATACTGAAAATACTCATAAACTCGAGCAACTAAACGAGGAGAAACAATAGATATGAGCGCTCAACTTATTGATGGCAGATTTTTAGCTCAAAGCATTAAAGATGCTTTAGCTCAACAAATAGCAAAATTACCGCAACAACCACGGCTTGATATTGTTTTAGTCGGGCATGACGAAGCAAGTGAAATTTATGTGCGCAATAAAATTAAAGCAGCAGATCAGATCGGCTTAAAAACCGTTTTGCATCTTTTTGATGAAACAGTTAGCGAAGAAGAATTATTGCAAGCCATTGAAGCAATGAATAACGATAAGATGGTTAATGGAATTATTGTGCAACTGCCGTTGCCGGCAAATTTGGATATGCACCGCATAATCAACAAAATCGATCCGTGTAAAGATGTTGATGGTTTTCATCCATACAATACAGGTATGTTGCAAAACAACCAAAATCCTTATTTTATCGCGGCAACTCCTTTAGGTATAATGCAACTGATTAAAACCGTGTGTCCGAATTTAAGCGGTAAAAATGTCGTGATTATCGGCGCCTCACTTATTGTGGGAAGACCTTTGGCCACACTGTTGCTAAACCAAGAATGCACTGTTACAATCACCCATATCCATACCAAAAATATTAAAGAGCTAACGCGACGCGCCGATATTGTGGTAGCAGCGTGCGGCGTGGCAAATTTGGTAAAGGCAGATTGGATTAAAGATGGGGCGATTTTAATTGATGTCGGCATAAACCGTCTGCAAGGAAAAATCTGTGGAGATATAGACTTTGCAGATGTGCAAGATATTGCAAGCGCCATTACTCCGGTACCGGGCGGTGTAGGACCGATGACTATTGCCATATTGCTCCAAAATACCGTTACGGCTTATAATTTGCAGAATAAAAGCGAAAAATAAAAAAGGAACCGTCTGACCGTTGAATTTCAATACTCATCAAACCGCTTATGTTAAAGTGGGTGCCATATAACCGAACCACGATTCGGACAGAGACAGCTCCCTAATGTGTAATGTTGGCTCTAGAGATATGCGGCAACAACGAATCAGACAGTCCCCTTCGCTATGTGTTCATTATACATTAAATATCAGCAGATAACAAGGATTATTTTCTACTCGTTACAAATTTTTATTTTATCTCTAAACTTTTTAACATAAACATAGTAAGCACACAGTAAGAGAAGAGAAAAGGCTATCCCTGAAGAGATTACGGTGATCGCAGTGCTTTGCAAATCAACCAACAAAACCTGTGCGACACACGCCCCCGTTAAAAATGCTATTATTACAGCATATAGCCATTTTCGGGAAGATTGCTTTGCCATAAATCCTAACCACAGACAGGCCACCAACATATTTATAATTTCAAAATAGTTAATACCCGGAAGCAAGGCATAAACCAACACCATCAAAATAAAAAGTCCTACAACCACGTATTCGATAGAATATCTTTTAAAAACTCCGCTCTCATCAACCAGTTGTCGCGCAACACGAAGCAACACTCCTCCACTACCGATGCACAACATTATAATCATAATATAGAATACAGCATAGCTGAAGCGATTAAAATGAACCAGTAAAACACTGTCAATCAGCTCATACGGATACTGAAATTTATACAGAGACTGCGCCAGTAATGTAATATCAGGATTCCAAGCTAAAAGTATAAGCGCCCAAACAATCATCAATCCGGCAAACAAAGCAGAAGAACCGAAATAAATTCCCTTAGCCATTTTTTCATTTTTCACCGCGGGAGCTATTAAACTGCACTTTAAGGCTTCCATGCCGCTCAAAACTCCACACACAGAGAAGAAAAGCATCGGATAAAAAAATTTAATTTGCGGATATGTTGCAAAATCAAAATGAATCATGGCATTTGGTAATTCAGGTAGTGAAAATAGCACAAAATATATCGTGGTAAATGCAAAATAACCGCCGGCAAACATTGCTAATATATTAAATCGGCGTTGAGTGCAAATTGCTACAAACAGCATGGCGGCAAAATAAAAATAAATTACCGGAGAATAACTTAAGGATACAAAGCTGATATAGTATGTGGTCAAACACACTCCGGCTGCACCGATTATAGCTACTGCAATCAAAAAAATGCATAAAATACCATATATTCGCTCATTTTTCTGCCGTAGCGCACAAATCCATGTCTGTCCGGAGTTTCTTACAGAGTATAAACCGGCCAAATAATTTATTACTCCGCCTAAAAACAGTGTTCCTAAGATAATCCACAGCATTTGTAACGGGCCGTAAAAAACGCCGATAACCGCTCCTAAAAAAGCTTGGATAGAAGTTAAAATTCCGAGTTGCGCCATCTGCGCTTGCCGATAACTCAAAAAACGGAAATTTTCGACATTTTGTTGTGATAAATCTTGCGGTTGAAAATGGATATTGATATCAACCCTATGCTCCCAATAAGACGACACAAACCGATAACCGCCCCACAAAATAAGCAACATAAAAATACCGAAAATCATTTGCACTCCTATTTGCTTAGAATCAATCTACTGTCGTTTAGCTTAGCGTGTCCTCCTAAAGGAATCGTTAAAATCGGGGTAGAATGTCCGTAATCGACATTGGCAAGTACCGGTAAATTTCTCAACTCCGGCTTATTATTGATGATAAATTCCAATGCTTCACGCGTCACTTTCGAACTTTTTTGGAAACGCCCGATAATCAATCCTTTAACATTTTCAAAATCCGGTTGATGACAAAGAGCTTGCAAATTACGATCAAACACCACATCGGAGGTATCTCCGGCGTCTTCAATCATCAAAATCGTATCTTTAGGAAATTCCGGCCGATATTTTGTGCCTAAAAGCAAATTGAACGTGCATAAATTACCGCCGATAATTGTTCCCTCGGCCACACCGTCATGGATTTGCCAATAGCCGTCATTTTTGATAAACTCACGCTTTTCTTGGTCTAAAAACCATAAATCATCGCTCCATTCTGCCGATGGTTTAACTTCTACCGGCTCATCACTAAACAGCATTTTTTGCAAATATTCCAAGGTATATTCGCAACCTTTTTTCATGCCGATGGAACTGTAATGCGGGCCATAATAAGTTTCCAAACCGGTGCGGGCATAAATCGCGCCGTGCAAAGCGGTAATATCGGAAAAACCGCAGAAAATTTTCGGATTATTGCGAATAACATCATAATCCAAGTGGTCCAGTATCTGATTGGAATTAAAACCTCCGATAACCGTGAAAATCGCTTTAACCGATTTATCGGCAAACGCTGTCATCATATCATCGGCACGTTGTTCAATGCTGCCGCAACCTTGTGAGTTCCAATTTTCATCGGTGGTGTTCGGGGCAAACACTACCTCTAAACCCATCTCGTGCAAACGCTCCTCAGCTATTTGCCGGCAATCTTCTCCTATAAGCTTTAACCCGCGAGACGGCGCAACCACCATCACCTTATCGCCTTTTTGTAATTTCTGCGGAATAATTTTTTGCATCTTTATTCTCCTTTATTTGCTGACGGCTTACAGCCGCAATAATTTTGGTTGTATAAGTTCAATTCTTTAATGAGCAGAGCACGCAATTCCTGCATACCTCCTTTGCGCCCCTCTATCTCTATATATGGCATACCGGTATCTTTACTTGCTTTATACGCCGCTTCATTTACCTGTGCCAAATTTTTCCAACGCGAAACGCCAAGAACAGAAGCCACCGCCGCAAAGCCGTTTTCTTTGGCGTATTCCATTACCCGTTTTAAGCGCATTTCAAAACAAACAGAGCATCTTTTGCCGCGCTCCGGTTCATTTTCCAGTCCTTCGGTCAAAGCACACCAACGCTCATTATCATATTCAAGCTCAATAAACGGCACTTTATAAATTTTGCAAACACGCTCATTTTCATCGCGGCGTTTTTCATATTCAGCTAACGGACGAATATTCGGATTATAAAAGGCTACGGTATAATTCTCGCCTTTTTCGGCCAGCGTCTTTATCACCGCACACGAACACGGCGCGCAACACGAAAGCAGCAATATTTTTTTATTATCATCAGTCATAATTTTAACATATAAAAAATGCAACAAATTGCAAGCCTAAATTTTTTGCTTGCATTTTTTTGTAGTCGTTTTTAATATAATTATTGTCGGTAAGAGTTTTGCCGATGGAGTGTCACAACTCCTCATGTAAAAATAACTCCTCTTTGGTGGGGAGCCGGCGGAATATATTGAATACGCCGGACTGGTTACATGACAGTTGTGAACTCCCGACCACTTTTTGAGTGGTCTTTTGTTTAAGTCAACAAATCTGGAGTTCTAGAAATGAATTTAAATAATTTAATCAATCAAGAAATTATAGAGGAGATTTGCCCGCAGTTGCAACAGCTTCGTCTTGAGCGCGGACTGAGCATTGAAGATTTGCAAGAGCTATTGCATATCAGAGCTAAAAAACTGCGGCGGATTGAGAAAAACAAAGGTTTGACCTTTAGTTATTTGCGCAAACTTATAGCTTTTTACGGCAAAAAAGTACGGATTGTGATTGAGGATTGATACATGCTGTAATATTTATATTATCATTTAATAAGATATTACTTGACATCAATGGAGCGTCCAAGTTATAAAAATTGTTAGAGTGTATTTCTGTATCTGAAATGCACTCTATTTTTTTCACGTCATACTGACACTGAATGACAATGAAGTGGAAGTATCCAGTAATGCCTATAGCATTACATCGTTTCAATGAAACNATGCCTATAGCATTACATCGTTTCAATGAAACGATTGGATTCATCGGCTTCGCCTCTGAATGACGCGGAAAAATATTTTTTAATTAAATTTTGTATTAATCACCGAAAACCGTGCGCTAAACCGTGCGGTTTTCGCATTTTAGGAGAAAAAATATGAATAATTTAAGACAAGATATCAAAAATATCTTTAATGGGCAAACACCGATAAAACGGCAGAATCCTAAAGCCGGTGAAAGCCAATATTATTTTATCAATCCAAACCAAAATGTTTCATCATTTAATGATTTGCAAACTACTGATATTCCTGATGAGTAGCCGTTGTTTAATACCGGACACGGGTTGAATCAGCAAAGCAAAACCAATGATCCGAATTGTTATATGACATTTGATGGGAAAAATCTGAATTTATATAACAATGCAGGACTGGTTAATAGTTTAGATTCTCAATCAGGACATAATGATTTTCAAAGCCGAATATATCAAGATGTCCCTAATAAAGGTCCTATTCCGGAAGGGACTTACTATGCCGACCAAGACCAAAGACAAAACATTACAGCATTAGATGCGGTTGCGGGAATAGGTATCGGAATTGCTAATAAACTAGGCGTCAATATTCATAGAGGGACATGGAATGGTGGTCCTATATCATGGGGAACCAGTCGTGTTTGGCTGCGCCCTGGCGAGAATACCAATACTTACGGGCGTTCCGGTTTTTCTATTCACGGCGGATTAACTAAAGGTTCTGCTGGATGTGTAGATATTCCGTGGCAAACCGGAAAATTGAACGATTATTTAGATGATTGTCAAGATTCCGTGCCGGTATATGTAAAATATCCTGATAATTGGTAAGAAACTGGAAGGCAAGGAAAAATTCCTTGCCTTTTGCTTTTATTGGTGTACTATTTTAATAATTACAACTTTAGGATAAAAATATGTTCCAAGAAAAAATAAAGCAAGTTGCGAAAGATGTAAAAAATTGTGTAACAGAAACGTTAAAATTACTTTGGCAATTTAAGTGGTATATTGCTTTGTATATGTTGTATTACATTATATTTCTTGCAGAATACTTTAATCCACCGGCAGCAGATGACCAGATATTAAATTACGAATATATGCGTGGCGCATGGAATTATATCAATCAAGAGGTATATATTCATAGTATGAAATTATACTCCATTATTGATACTCTTATATTTCTCATCGGCACCAGTAATATGCGCAATCATCCGACACTGGCAAAAATTATATTTACATTTCCATGGATAGTTGTACTGTTAGGAACAATTGTTATAATATGTGAATGGTTGTTGGATTTGATATGGTAGATTTTCAAGAAAAAATAAAGCAAGTTGCAAAAGATGTAAAAAATCGTGTAACGGAAACATTAAAATTACTTTGGCAATTTAAGTGGTATGTGTTGCCATATTTATTATTTTACCTTATTTTGCTATCATTCTATATATCTCCATCACCCAAACAATATAATTTATGGACGAATGAAGAGTGGTTTGTATATAGTCAAGATATCTATTTAGCATTGACAAAATTAACGTTAATCGTATTTGCATTGTTGTTTTTTGTTGGGATAAGCAATATGCGCAATCATCCGATATTGGCAAAGTTAGTATTTCTGTCTTCATTATACTTCATTTCCGTCTTTCTAGAAATATTATAATTTAGGATAAAAATATGTTCCAAGAAAAAATAAAGCAAAATCGGTAAAATTTTCTTTTAAGCGGCAAAAAAATTCTGATTGTGATTAAGGATAAATAAGGCTACGCTAATTTACCTTTCAAATATTTGCCGGTCCAACTGCGCTTATTTTTGACCACATCTTCCGGTGTGCCGGTAGCGATAATTTCGCCGCCGCCGTCGCCGCCTTCCGGCCCGACATCGATGATATAATCCGCCATTTTTATCACATCGAGATTGTGCTCGATAATCACGACGGTATTCCCCTCCTCTACCAAAATTTCCAATACATTCATCAGATTTTTAATATCTTCAAAATGCAAACCGGTGGTCGGTTCATCTAAAATATAGAGTGTGCGACCGGTAGCTTTTTTGCTCAGTTCTTTGGTCAGTTTAATACGTTGCGCCTCTCCCCCTGAAAGCGTCGGCGCAGGTTGCCCCAACTTAACATAGCCCAAACCAACCTTGCGCAACACATCTAAACGCCGTTTTATTGCCGGAATATTTTCAAAAAAGACATAAGCATCATCAATGGTCATATCCAACACATCTGCAATCGATTTATCTTTATACTTAACCTCTAAGGTTTGCCGATTGTAACGTGTGCCGTGGCAGGCATCACATGGCACATAAACATCGGGCAGAAAATTCATCTCAATTTTCATCACCCCATCACCTTTACAGGCTTCACAACGTCCGCCGGCAACATTAAATGAGAAATATCCCGAAGTGTAGCCGCGCGCTTTGGCTTCCGGCAGATTGGCAAACCAGTCGCGAATATTGGTGAAAACGCCGGTATAGGTTGCCGGATTAGAACGCGGTGTGCGCCCGATCGGCGATTGATCGATATCAATGACCTTATCAATATTTTCTAGACCTTTCAGCTTATCATATGCCTCCGGTGGCACTCTGCTGCCGTTCAATTCTTTATCCACCGCTTTAAACAGCGTTTCCAAAATCAGCGACGATTTGCCGCTGCCGGAAATACCGGTAACGCAAGTCAATGTGCCGAGCGGAATTTTAACATTGACATTTTTTAAATTATTGGTACGCGCACCGATAAGTTCCAAAAATTTACCGTTACCTTTGCGGCGCTTGGCCGGAATTTCGATACATTTCTCGCCGTTCAAATATTTCGCCGTTAAACTATGCGGATTTTTCAGCACTTGTTCAACCGTTCCCGCCGCAGTAATTTCGCCACCTTTACTGCCGGCAAGCGGGCCCATATCTATCAAATAATCTGCCGCACGCATGGCATCTTCATCGTGTTCAACCACAATCACCGTATTGCCGATATCACGCAAACGTGTCAGACTATCGAGCAATTTATCATTGTCACGTTGATGCAAACCGATGGACGGCTCGTCCAGAACATACATCACGCCGGTCAAGCCGGTACCAATTTGCGAGGCCAGACGAATCCGTTGCGCTTCACCGCCGGAAAGCGTGCCGGACTGGCGCATCAGCGATAAATAGTCCAAGCCGACATTGTTCAGAAATTGCAAGCGCTCAATAATTTCTTTTATAATCTTATGAGCAATTTCGCGTTTTTGCGGCGAAAGTTGTTCTTCAACACCGCTAAACCACTCCAGCGCTTGTTTAATTGAAACATTGGCCGCATCAATAATATCTTTGCCGCAAATTTTAACCGCCAAAGCCTCTTGTTTTAAGCGTTTGCCGTGGCAAACTTCGCATGGTGCCGCCGATTGGTATTGCGAAAGTTCATCACGTACCACCGCCGAATCGGTTTCTAAAAAGCGTCGTTCCATGTTAGGTATTACACCTTCAAACGGTTTATCCGATACCCATTTAGAAAACACCATTGGCACACAGCGATTGCCTGAACCGTATAAAATAGTTTCTTGCGCATAAGCCGGTAAATCTTTCCAAGGCGTTTTGCCCGAAATACCCAAAAACTCGCACAAACTTCCCAGCACTTGCCGATAAAAAATCGAATGACTGCTGACCGACCAAGGTGCAATCGCCCCGCCGGATAAGCTCAAATTTTCGTTCGGCACCACCAATTCCGGATCCATATATAAACTGGCGCCCAAACCGCCGCAATGCGGGCATGCGCCCTGCGGATTATTAAACGAAAACAAACGCGGTTCGATTTCTTCGATGGTAAATCCCGACACCGGACAGGCAAATTTGGAAGAAAACGTGGTGCGCGACTTATCGGCCATATTTTCAACATATAGCAGACCATCGCTCAATTTCAGCGCCGTTTCCACAGATTGCGCCAGACGCGTTTCAATTCCCTCTTTAATTACCAAACGGTCAATTACCACTTCGATATTATGCTTTTGCGTTTTGCTTAAATTAGGCACTTCATCCAAGCTATACATTTCGCCGTCAACTTCCACCCGCTGAAAGCCTTTTTTCATCAGTTCGGCAAATTCTTTTTTAAATTCGCCTTTTTTACCGCGAGCAATCGGCGAAAGCAAAACCAGCTTACTTCCGGCCGGAAATTTCAAAATTTTATCAACCATTTGTGCCGAAGACTGCGCCTCAATCGGCAATCCCGTAACCGGCGAATAAGGCGTGCCGGCGCGCGCCCACAAAAGACGCATATAGTCGTATATCTCCGTTACCGTTCCCACAGTAGAACGCGGATTATGCGAAATCGTCTTTTGCTCAATGGATATAGCCGGAGAAAGACCTTCTATCGAATCTACATCAGGTTTGCTCATTAAATCGAGAAACTGGCGGGCATATACCGACAGGCTTTCCACATAACGACGCTGTCCTTCGGCATAAATGGTATCAAATGCCAAAGATGACTTACCGCTCCCCGATAGGCCTGTTATCACCGTCATTTTATTTTTGGGAATATTGACATTGATATTTTTTAAGTTATGCTGTCTTGCGCCTTTAATCTCAATATATTTGCTTTCCGCCATTGTTTTCTCCGTAACTTGATATTCTATATATACAAATTTCCCCCTATTGGCAACAATTTATTGCAAATTTATATAGTAATGTAACAGAATGCAAAAAAATATTTTAATTGATTTGTTAATCAAACTTATATAGACTTAATTTATGTTTGTTAATAACGAAGGTACATTAATGTCTCACCAAAAAATAGATATGGTTTATACTTGGGTAAATCATCGTGATAAAAATTGGCAAGATAAATTTTATAAATATAAATCATTGTCTAGTGCTAATGAAGCAATTCGGAATTGTCGATTTTACGATAATGATGAACTTAAATTTAGTTTACGCTCTTTAGAAAAATTTGCTCCATGGATAAACCATATTTATATCATTACGGATAACCAAAATCCCAAATGGTTAAATGTTGATCATCCGAAAATTACACTCGTAAATCATTGTGATATACTTCCATCTGAGGCGTTACCGACATTTAATTCAAATGCCATTGAAATGTGCTTGTGTAATATCAGTGGTTTATCTGAGTATTTTTTATACGGAAATGATGATACGTTTTTCGGGAATTATGTCAGTTCCAGTTTTTTTTACACACCTTCCGGATATCCTATTTGCCGATTTTTTAGGAGAATTTCCCCAAAGCCCACTTCTTTATGGGAACAAGCATTGAATAATTCGGCAAATTGTCTGACTAAGCATAATTATAATTTTCCAAAATTGCAACCACACCACAATATCGACGCATATCGAAAATCTATAATATCGGAATGTAAAAATATATTTATGCAGGAAGCTAAAAACACCGAAAACAATAAGTTTCGGACAGAAGATGATATAGAAAGAAATATTTTTTCACTATATGCCGTTGCAACTAAAAAAGGGATAAAAAAAGAAGTCTATCGATATGATCGACATAAAATTTTCGTTAAGAGATTTATAAAATATTTACTAAAAGGCAGCGCTAATGAATCTTGTTATTGGGGAAGTGATAATCCAAATATAGAAAAAGAATTTAATAATTATTTACCTAAGTTATTTTGTATCAACGACAATGAAAATACCACAAGTGAAGATAGAAAGAGAATAAAAAATTTTTTGGAAAAAATTTTTCCCGATAAATCTTGTTACGAAAAATAAAAATCAGGATTTTTTATGAAAATTATGTATTATTCTTAGTCCGAACACTTTAATTAAAAGGTGTTGTTCATTTTTTTCAAATTTGAATAGCGATAAAAAACTTTGTAAAAGAGGATATGTTATACAAAATGCCTCAATATAATCTTTATTGCATTCCAATCCCCTATAATTATTCAATGATATAATTTTGTTAGCATAATCTCTGTTATTTATTTGGCTTTTATAATGAGAAATCAGTTTGAATTTCTTATCGACCAAATCTGATATATCAACATAAAAATTTGGTTTTCTGACAGGTGTCCAAACTTCATAACAAACAATTTTTGTTTTGAGAGAATATCTTAAAATTTTTTTGACTTCCTCATAAAGGCAATTATGATCCGGGTGATTTTCATCTTTATTAGGCACAAAAACATAATCGTATTTATGTATTTTGAGAGATCTTAATTTATCCAAGTTAAATCTGACAGTCCTGTCTTCTATCATCAGATTTTTATAATTTTTGATTTGTGCATAATCCATTGCTGCTTTCAGTTCATCTAACCTAATCTTCTTTATTTCTTCAATATCTTTATAACCACATTGTGAACCATCAGTTAAAACTACAACATCAAAGTGCTTAAAATATTTGAGCAAAGCCCCTCCGCATCCTAAACTTTCATCATCGGCATGAGGTGCAATAACCAAACATCTGTCGGTATCTTTTAAGCAAAACGAATCCATTCATTTTCTCCCTAATTGCTATTTGTATATATAATTTTCCCATTCTTGGCAACAATTTATTGCAAAAGGCGTTTTTTTTGCTAAAATGTGGTTCATGATAAAGAAATTGGCATATATATCGGGATTGATTATCTGGCTGTGGAACTTGCCGGCCATAAGTGCCGTTACTATCGCGGTTATTTCGCCAAAAGCCGGAGTTTATGCTAGACAAGGAACGGAAATTTTTGAAGGTGTGCGCCATGCGATTGATGAGATTAACGCTAACGGCGGCATCTTAAAGCAAAAAATTAAGTTATTGCCGATTGATGACCAATGCAATAACAATATTGCCCTTTCCACCGCGCACATGCTTGCGCTTAACAAGCATCAGACAATATCATTGATTGTCGGCCCTTTTTGCTCCAATGATTTTGAAGAAACAACCTCTATTTACGCTTCTTCCGGTATCTTGCAGATTATCCCCACCGCAATCAGCCCTTCATTAAAAAAAGTAAAACAAAAGGGATTGATAAAAATGCTCGGCTATTCTTCCGGGCAGGCCGCTGATTTTTTTGAATATTACAACAAGCATTTTGCCGGCGAAACCGTGGCTCTCTTGGAAAACAGAGAAGATGCCGAAAGTGTGGCTGTTGCCGAAGCCGTGCGTGACGAATTTCAAAAGCATGGTAAATCGGTAATGCTCAAAAGTTATACCTATCAGGAAAATGAAATAGATACCAAAATTAAATATGATACTTTGGCGGCTAAAATCGTGGCTGAAAAAAATAAAATCGCTTATGTTACCGGAACCTCCAAAAATATCCGCAAAATGGTGCGCTACCTTAAAAGTGAATGGTCTGATTTTATTATTTTTACCGGACAAAATGCCGCAACCGATGAATATTTTGAATATTTAGGAAACGATGCCGAAGGCACATATTTTCTCAGCTTAAATGGGCAAGTAAATGATCCGGATTTAGCAGAAGAAATGGTAAAACTGCGCTTGAGCGGATTTACACCGGAAGGACTATCTCTTTATGGCTATTCTGCAGTCAAAATTTGGGAAGCTTTAGTGAGACAAGTCGGTACTTTTAATTACGCCAAAATCAGTAAAAAAATCAACGGCAACAAAATTAAAACTTCGCTCGGAAGTTATTATTTCGTATCAGGTGAACCGAAAAATAACGAAAAATACACTATACAACATTATCACAACGGCACTTTTGAAAAAGTATATTAGCAATTCCCGATATATACGTATTTCAAATATTTTTGCGCGGCTTGCTGTAAGGAGCGCAAAGTTTCTATCGGTGTAGTGTCAATCTGGCTTTTATAGCGCGGAAAATAGCGGCTCAAATGGAGCGGTATTTCCGGCGAAAGCGAGGCTAGCCATGCCACTTCTTTTTCCATAGCTTCAACATTGTCATTTTTGGTCGGCACAATCAATGTTGTTACTTCCACATGGCATTTATCATACGCCGTCGCAATGGTCTGTTTAACGCACTCCAAATTACCACCTACATAATCATAATATTCCTGTGAAAAGCCTTTTAAGTCGATATTCATGGCATCAATCAGCGGTAACAAATCCAAGAGCGGCGGCAGGTTAATCTGCCCGTTAGTTACAAGCACCGTTTTCAGCCCTACCGAATGCAAAATCTCGCAACAATCGCGCACAAATTCGTAACTGATAAACGGCTCGTTATAAGTAAAAGCCACTCCGATATTGCCGGCAGGTTCTTGCGCTAATTTAAGTGCCAAATTAGCCAGCTCTTGCGGCGAAATATTTTGCACGTTGCTATCATTCAATCCGGCCATGGAAATTTGGTAATTTTGGCAGAACGGACAACGCAAATTGCAACCGAAACTGCCAACCGACAGAATTTTGGAGCCGGAGTAAAAATGATAAAGCGGCTTTTTTTCTATCGGGTCGAGAGCAATAGAGGTGATTTTACCATAGTTAATCGGCACAATCTCCCCGTTTACGCAGGCACGCGCTTTGCAAAAACCGGTCTGACCTTCATTTAAGCGACAATGGCGCGGACAAATAGAACATATCGGCATAAGCGGCTCCTCGTAAATCAATTATATACTTTTAGTAATCCCAAACCGAGCAAATGTCAAGAATGGCGCAATTATGATTATTTTAATCTTGATTTTTAGCAAAAATTCGCTAATGTTAGCGTAAGTAATTAACAAAGGAGAACAAGATGCTGATTTTAGCAACGTTATTTGGATTGGTTTTATATAGTATTCCGGCTATGGCAAATCCGGCTTGTGCGGTATGCACGGTTGGTGTGGTGGCCGGCCTCGGTGTGGCGCGCCAACTTGGTGTAGATGACGGCGTCGTGGCAATTTGGTCGGGTGCACTGTTGGCTTTGCTCGGATATTGGACTATTTTGTGGTTCGATAAAAAAGGCTGGAATTTTGCGTTGCGTAATCCGTTTATTATGGCTTTGTCTTTAGCGGTTATCGGTGGTGTTTATGTTAAAGACTTGGTTTATACCCCGAAACCGATATTGATTTTCTATATGGATCCGTTTTTGTTTTGCGCATTGTTGGGTGCGCTGATTTTGATATACAGTTCGGTGTTTTATCAATGGATGAAGGCAAAGAACGGTGGTCATGCCCATTTTCCGTTTGAAAAAGTAGTGTTGCCGATAGCGGCTTTGGCTTTAGCCAGTTGGGCGGTTGATTATCTGCAAATTTGCCAACCGGCAGAAGGAAGCGAAGTAGCGGCTGTTTCAACCATTCCGGCAGACGGCTCGGATATTTACGACTTCGGCGAATAGTTTTTATTATGTCATTATTGCTTTTATGCTTTCCATGTCATAGACACGTTTCACGTCATTACGAGCTTGTTTGGTGCATTAGATTGCGCCAGCAATAGGTTTCTTCAGCGCTTTAGCGATAAGAAGAAACGCAGCAAACTTCGCGTGGTAATCCAGAATCTATAAGGCTATATTATACTGGATTATCACGCAAATTGAAAATGGATTTTTCTTGCGCTTTAGGCTTGGAAAAATCAGCCTATTTCATAGGCTTAGCATTTTCAATAGTTCATAATGACGTTGAAAAAAAGCTCGTAATGACGTTATTTCCCTTGTCATACTCGAGCGTAGCGAGGGTATCTCAGGCCTCAATACGGGGTTTGCAATATTAACAAGAATTTCTTACCGTTTTTGCCGAATCAGTATTTGTTGCCTTAGATCCCCTCCTTCGTTAACACTCAGTCGAGGATAACAGAGAATGATGGAAAGCTCGCAATGACCTACATTATTTTCATTTAAAAAAAGGGAAGCCCACCTCGACGAGGTGGGACTTTGAGGTGGGCTTTACCTAAGTCTTAACCGTTAATGAAACGACGGTTAGTAACTCGGCTATGCCCTTTCTTTGGCGCTGTGCGCGCCTTGGCGGCCATCCTTTCGGCTTTACTCTGACCTCCGCGGATGCGGAAGCCGGTATTACCATCAGCAGAGGCAGTTTCCTGCTTACTGAAATCGGGCGCACCAAATGCGGTCTGAGCTGTCTCGGCCGGAGCCTCGAACTTCGGACGCGTGTACTCCTCGTTGAATGAGAAGTAGTGCTTTGCATCCTTTTTGGTCAGGAGCTGGTAGTCCTCTACCGTCCTACACTCCTCTCCATTGTCGAAGTTGACCTCGGTCCAGCAGACTGACTGTCCGGCAATACCGTCGAGCCAGAAGTTGTCGCGGCTGATGAACTGCCTCGTCAGCTTCTGCTCATACTTGTTCAGCTCAACTGTAACAAGTATTCTTCCGGTAGAGTCAGCCTTAGCCTCGACGAAGCGTCCCATCAGACGTGTTGCCCATGCTGGCTCGACGATGTATTCGCCGTAGCCGGGAACCTGCATCTGCAGACAGGTCTTGTTGGCCACTGTGTCCGTAAGGGCACGAAACTCCACACCGTTCTTGTCGCCATTAACTTGAGAGGCTGAATGATAATTATAAGCACTCTCGTTCATTCCCTCTGCGCAAGTAATTTGCGCGGTGACAAATAGCATTGCTACTACTGTCACAAATTTTCTCATTTTTGCCATTTCTTAAAAACTTTTATGTCCCCACCGGTCGCTTTCGCTTTGGCACACGGGGACGGGGTTTAACATAAATTTCACCATAAATAGCAGCTGTTTCGTCTTGTCCAATCTTTCACAAGATAACAATCACCCACAGCTGCCATAGTTCAATGAAGTTTTACAGATAAGTTGTTGCTCGTATCTCCCGACAAAAACAACACCCCTTTTAAGCTAAATGGCAGTAAAAAGAAAACATACATAATATATGTAAAATCCTTAACAACTGCCATAATAATTTTTTTAATTCAACGTTATAATAGCACGCTTTTTGATGTATTGCAAGCACTTTTTTTGTCGATTCGAAATAATTTTATTTACCTGTGTCATACTGAGGAGCTTTGCAAAAGCGACGTCAGTACGACAGATGGCGGTTGTGTTTCTCGATTAAATTTCTTTTCTGGCGGAGAGGGCAAGCTGGATGGTGCCGTCGTCCATATAGTCAAGCTCGGCGCCCATCGGAATCCCTTGCGCCAGCGTGGTTACCTTAACCGGCATTTCTTTCAAGCGCGACAGCAGATAGTGCGCCGTAATCTGTCCGTCTATCGTTGCCGGAAGCGCCAAAATAACTTCTTTTATCACACCTTTTTGCAAACGTTTGAATAAGCCGTCAATATTCAAATCATCAGGGGTAATTCCGTCTAATGCCGATAAAATACCGCCTAAAACGTGATATTGCCCCTTATATAACCCCACGCGTTCCATTGCCCATAAATCAGCAACATCTTGCACTACGCAAACCAATTCGGCATCGCGCGAGGCATCACTGCAAATGCTGCAAACTTCTTGCGTATCATAGTTGCCGCAAATCGGACATTCTTTGATATTATCCGCCACTTCTTGCAGGGCGCTTATCAATGCCGGAAAAGTTGTTTCCTTTTTCTTTAGTAAATGCAGAACAATCCGCCGTGCCGAACGCGTGCCGAGCGCCGGCAATTTGGCGATAATCTTAATCAGTTTATCGATTTCTTTGCTTTGCACTTTATCTCACCTAAAACGGTAATTTCAAGCCGCCCAAGCCGATGCCGCCGGTAGCCTCTTTCATACCTTCTTCCATCATGGTATCGACTTTTTTGTGGGCATCGTTATAGGCCGCCAAAATCAAATCCTCAAGCATTTCGGCATCATCCAAAGCCGACTTGTCAATGCTGATGCTTTTCATTTCTGATTTACCGTTCAATACGATTTTTACCGCATTACCGCCGGCCGAGCCTTCACATTCCTGCGTGCCGAGTTTGGCCTGAGTTTCTTGCATTTTGCGTTGCATCTGTTGTGCTTGCTTCATAATTCCTTGGATATTTAACATTTGTTATTCCTCATCATCATTATAGTTTTCATACATAGTAGCCGGTGCGCTAAATTCAACGGCCTCCTCATCTTCGGATTCGGCAATCGCCTTACGAATCATTGTTTCAATTCTAGCACCGTTAAACTCGCTAAGTATAGCACGAACGAGCGGATATTCAGAGATATTTTTCTTATCGCCGTTAATCTGTTCGCGTTCCTTATCGGCCAGAGTTTCGCCTAAAGGCTCATAATCTATATCTATCGCCCAATGTGACAGCGTTTCTTCTTCCAAAAAGCGCTTAAGCCGCGCTACCAAATCTTTATCGGTAGTCACATCAACGGCGATTCGCATTTTACCGTGCGCAAATTCCTTAAAGGTCAATTTGTGCATAACGTCAAACAATAACAGCGGTTGTTTTTTGGCAGTCATCAATTTCAGCATATCATCAGTAGAGTTGAGAATTATCGCTTCGCCGTTTTCGGCCAAATCAACCACAGCCTGCGCGCCTGCGGAAGCCACCGGAGCAACAATAGTTGTCGTTTTATCTGCTTTAATTATTGCGGATTTTTTTTTTAATTCCTTCAGCAAATCTGCAGGAGTAGGAAGCGCCGCCGAGTAGGCAATTCGCATCAAAATCATCTCCAAGGCATCTATTTGCACCGCGGCATATTGCAATTCGCTTAAGCCTTTAATCAGCATCTGCCAGATTTTGGAAAGAATATTTATCGGCACTACCGATAATTTTTTGCACATTTCACGGTCGTTTTCGCTTAAGGACGAATCATTGATAAAGTCAGGCAAAATAACGACCTTAGCCAATAAATGCGTAATGTCGATTAAATCTTGCAAAATAATCATCGGCGAAGCACCGTTGGTGTATTGTTGTTGCAAGAGCTTTAAAGTTTCCGCCACATCGCCTTCAAGCAACTTGCTATATAGCGCAAAAGTTTGTTGTCGGTCGGCAAGTCCCAACATATTTTTTACCGTATCAACGGTAATCTTGCCGTTACCGAGCACTATAGCCTGATCAAGCATGGAAAGACCGTCACGAGCCGAGCCGTCTGCTGCCCGCGCCACCAAACGCAAACCCTCATCTTCAGCTTCGATTTTTTCGGCTTCCAATACTTTATGGAACAAACTCATCAAAGTTTCAATACTCAAGCGCTCTAAATCAAAACGTTGGCAACGCGACAATATTGTTACCGGAACTTTGCGGATTTCGGTAGTGGCAAAAATAAATTTAACATGCGCCGGCGGTTCTTCCAATGTCTTCAACAGAGCGTTGAATGCACTCTTGGAAAGCATGTGAACTTCATCAATGATATAAACTTTATAACGCGCACTTACCGGCTTGTAGCGCACCCCGTCCAAAATTTCGCGCATATCGTCAACGCCGGTTTTCGAAGCAGCATCAAGTTCAATTACGTCGATATGGCGGTCTGCAGCGATAGCTTTACAATTTTCACATTCTCCGCACGGATGAATGGTCGGGCCTCCTGTACCATCCGAACCGATACAATTTATGGCACGCGCAATCAGTCGAGCCGTGGTGGTTTTTCCCACTCCGCGGATGCCGGTCAAAATATAGGCGTGATGCAGACGATTATTGGCAATGGCATTGGTCAGCGTTTGCACCAGAGCATCTTGCCCGAGCAAATCTTCAAAGCGCTGCGGACGATATTTCCGCGCCAATGCAATATACTGATTATTATTTTCCGTTTCTGCCATCTTTTCGTCTTTATCCAAATTCAAGGCGAAGGGACACAGACCTTAAAAATACCGTTACGGCTGCTTTTTTCCAAACCTGACCGAGTTGGCGGTTTTTTAACCCTGAGCCCTTCATAAACTTTCTTTATAAAAATGCAATTTTCCTGCTTTTGCAAGTAAAAAATGCACTTATTGCATAGTATTTATCGCTGCTCGCACAGTTTCGGCATCTTTACCGTAAATCTGCGGCATTGTTACGTAGCCGTTGTTTTCCGGCATATAGCCGTAAGCATTTACGCTACCATAAAATTGTTGCATCGCCGCTTCCAAAAGTTGCGGTCCTTCGGCTGTTATTTTTACCACATCAAGTCCGTGTTCATTCAGCCCGTTAGGCAAAATTCTAAATGCTCCGCTCATACCGCTGAAACCTTCGTTACGGGTTATTTCTTCGTTCAAATCATCTCTGTTACCGTGGGACAAGATAGAAGCCATAGTTACGGCATCATAAGCATAAATTCCCAAACTATGCGGGCGACTTCCAAAAAGTTCACTATATTTTTGATTAAAGTCTTCTATTCGGCTCAGTGGCATAACCGGATACACAGCCCCATAAAGCTCGGTTTCTTTGCTCAAACCTGTATTAGCCCAGACTGAAGTTCCCATAAACAGTACATCCGGTGCCGAAACATCATAATAACTGAACATACTGGTAATTGCTTTTAAGCGGTTACCGAATTCCGGCACCAAGAGGGCATCAAAACCGACATCACCGCCGGAGCGCGAAGCAATCATAGAAGTTACCAAACCGCCGAAATCCATTGCCGTAGGAGAATAAAATCCGACTTTGGTAATTTCTACGCCATATTTTTGTCCGGCTTTTAGCAGCGACTTGAACATATTTATTCCGCTCTGATTATCAGGCAAAACCGCGGCTAAGCGTCTGCGCCCTTGGTCTGATGAATAGCGCACTATGCGTTTAATTTGATCATCACTTAATAAACCTATAGAATATACACCTTCTTGCAAGACATTAGGCGAGGTGGAAAAAGAAACCACCGGCACGTTTTTGGAAAGCGCTTCATTACTTATGGCAACTACTTCTTCAGCCTTAAGCGGTCCCAAAATCAAATCACTTTTGGCATTGAGAGCATTTTCGAATGCGACACGTGCGCCGCTTCCGGTGCCTTTGGTATCATAAAATTGCACTACTAAATTATTATTGTTAATATCGCCAACTGCCATCATTGCGGCATTTTTCATACTTTCTCCCACGCCGGAGTCATTACCGCTCAGCGGAAGCAACATTGCTACCCTGAAACTGTTTTGGTTACCTAAATCAACATGCGAATAATCGGTTGAGCTAACCCCGGATTCTGCCGGTGTACCATAACTTGAACCGAAATGTTGTCCCCAAAAGGCTTGCGAATGCGACTGCTGCAAAAAACTGCAACCGCAAATCAACAGACAAAGCAAAAGAGCATTTATTTTTTTAAACACTTGCAATTTTCCTCAAAATATTAAAATATATATTTTATATAATGTAATTTGAATTTTGTAAAGTTAAAGTTTAAGAAAATGTTGAACAGCGGTTTATATATTATCGCCACGCCAATCGGTAATTTGCAGGATATTTCAATGCGTGCAGTTGAGGTTTTGCGTGAGGTTGAAGTAGTGGCGTGCGAAGATACTCGCGTTAGTAAAAAGTTATTTTCACTGTTGGGAATTTCGCTCAATAAGCGTTTTATAACTTACGAAGACCACAACGAAGCCGATACGGCACAGAAAATTATTGATATCATCAATTCCGGTCAAGCGGTGGCGCTTGTCAGTGATGCCGGTTCGCCGCTGATTTCCGATCCCGGATATAAGCTGGTGCGCCAATGCCGAGAACAAGGTGTTTATGTCACGGCGCTTCCGGGAGCTTGCGCTGTGATCACGGCTTTGCAACTTTCGGGATTGCCGACTAATCGCTTTATGTTTGCGGGCTTTATTCCTAATAAAGACAAAGCACGGCAAGAACTTTTTACCGAATTGGCGCCGATAAATACAACACTCATTTTTTATGAAACCGCACCGCGCTTATTAAAAACGCTTAACCAAGCGGAACAGATTTTTACCGGTCGGGAAATTGCCGTGGTGCGTGAACTGACCAAAATGTATGAGGAAGCGGTTTGCGGCAGTTTTGCCGATGTTATCGAGCATTTTTCGGAAAATGAACCGAAGGGCGAATTTGTGTTGGTAATTGCCCCGCCTACCGAGCAAGAAAATTTGACGTTGCAAGATATTCGCCCGCAACTCATCAGTCGTTTGCAGCAAACTTCGCTGAAAACGGCGGTCAAAGAAATTTGTGAACAATATAACATGAACAAGAATGATGTCTATGCTTTTGCCTTGGAACTTAAAAACGAATTATCTGCGCGGTAAGTGGTCCGAATTTTTGGCGCGAACTTATTTGCGTCTGCACGGCTATCGTATTTTGGCGCGAAACTATATTAAAGGGCGCGGTGTTTATGCCGGCGAGCTGGATATTGTGGCGCAAAAAGGACGGACGCTTGTTTTTGTGGAAGTTAAACAACGCCAACGTTTGGAACAGGCTTTTTATGCCATTACACCCAAACAGCGTGAACGGATTATTTATGGTGCACAAAATTTCATAAAGTTTAATCCCCAGTATCAGGGGTATGATGTGCGGTTTGACGCCGTATTTATTTGCTTGCCGTTCACAGTGAAGCATATTGCCAATGCGTGGAGTTTATAATCCGCTATAATAGGCAATTCGTTGGCCGAATGTTTGCGGGTAATCGTTGATGGCAATATTGCTGTTGATTAAGCCGATATCGTAATCGGTTTGGGTGCGGATTTTATAGCGCAGACTGAAGCCGCTACCGATGGTATAAGGATTTTCGGGCAAAAAATTTTTCACTTTAACAAATGGTAGAGGAAAATCTTCCAATAAAGTATCAGAAGTTTTCAAAATATTGGTTTGATGATAATTGCGCACATAACTGTTGCCGATAAAACCTTCGCCGGTTAAAAGCGGCGTCAGCTCATATTCGCAATTTTTGACATCGTAATAAAACGAAATGGTCTTCCAAAAGTTTTGAAATTTTTCGTTACGAATTACATCGTTATTGAAGACCATAAAATAGCTGTCGAGGTGAAAGTTGTATTGATAATCGGAAGTTATGCTCCAAAAATCGTAGCCGTGGCGCTCCATTTGCGTGAACACATCGTTTAAATCATACAAAGGTCCGTAGACGCTGTCATTACACAAAATAAGCTCATCATATTGGGCTAATTTATCCCAGCCCAGTTGGTCGATAAGGTAACGCCAAGAACCGAAATCGCGCAAATCGTGCGGTTTGGAATAAAACATTTGGGTATATGGTGCGATTTTGAACATTTCATCAGGCGGAATTTTGCCGTTTGCCATATAATAAACATCGCTGATTTTCGAGAGTTCTTTAATCAGATAAACCACATAATCCTGAATTTTATTGCCTTTATCGTATCCGGCAAACAAACAAATCCGACGCATTTTATATCCTTTCAGTTGATGGCAAAAAGATATACTTCGGTTCGAGCTTTTAAAGGGTTTGTGGTTAAATATTTTTTTGCGCTTGCATCATTAAAGTAAATGTGCTAAACCGATAACGGTTTATAAGGAGTTTGAAGATGATTGAAATGTCACAGAACTTGGTCGAAGTGGCGTTAAAAACCATGGGAGACCGCTGGAAAGTTATGATTATTCAAGAACTTATGGAAGGGACAAAGCGTTTTGGCGAGCTCAAAAAAGAGCTAGGGAATATTACCCAGAAGGTTTTGACCTCTAATTTGCGCGCACTGGAAGAAAAAGGAATCCTAATTCGCACGGTGTATGCGCAAATTCCGCCACACGTCGAATATACACTGACTAATATCGGTTACAGCCTTAAGCCGGTGTTCGATTCGATGCGCGAGTGGGCCGAGGACTATTATAACCAAAATATAAAAGATTTTATGCCCCAAATAGGATAAACTTTTGTATATGAATATAAATTTTCCGACACCTTTGGGTTAAGAATCCAAGGGTGTTTTTTGCTCAAAGAAAAGAGAAATCCCCTTCAATGCTTACGCACCTTAGGGGACTCCGTTTTTTTAATCCTGCTCTTGTTCCTGCGGCTCCTGCTGTTGCAATACCACTTGGTGCAGTTCGCCGGTGCGGCTGTCCTGTATCAGTACAAGGAAGCCGTTGGCGATGGCACGTGGTATAACAGCGTTCATCGCCTCCAGTAAGTTACCATTATGGTCACATACTGAGGCCGACTGGAACACTACCACACGCGGACGCGGAACGATAACCCTTACGTCGTTGTATGTGTAGAAGTAACAGCCATTGTTCAGATACACTCTGTGATAAGCATATCCGCCGCGCACACGTGCATATCTGTTGCCGTGCATCGGTGGGCAGTTGAACGCCATCATCATCTGCTGACGCTGAATAGCACGTTGCTGACGCACAATGTTCTGCTGCTGGCGGATTACCATACGCTGATGCTGAATAGCAGGATTATAATACTGAGGGCGGTTGTAACCGTATCCTCCATAGCGCCACTGAGCTGAACATGCCAGACTCATTAGGACGCACATAATGATAAAGAAAAACTTTTTCATATGCTATAATTTTTAATGATGATACAATAATATTTTTTGGTCTATAGGATACCATCTTTGGCGATGTTTGTCAAGGGTAGGGAAAGGTTGGTGATTGCATTGGAAAAATTTAAACATCATAGCGTATTATTCACTGCATCATCACGAACTTTTATTAACGTCATAGCGAACTTTTGAGAATGGTAAGCCAATGCAATTGGCTGATTTTTCCAAGCCTTAAGCGCAAGAAAAACCCATTCTCAATTCGTGCGGCTATCCAGTATGATATAGCCTTATAGATTCCGGATTACTTTGCCGAAGTTTTGCAAGATTTTTACGGCGCTTTAGGGCTTGTAAAAATCAACCTTTGCAAAACAAGCTCGTAATGACGTGGAATTCAGATGGATAAGAATAATCTGGAAAAGAGCAAAAAAGGCGGATAATTTCACCGCCTTTGTTAGATTTTATCGAAAATATCTTCGGCAACAGACAATCAGAAACTACATGTAAAATGAATAGCAAATAAAATATCGTAGTGATAATGCAGTTTTTTTTATAAAATGTCAGATACGCAATCTTATAGTGATAATCAGAGCAATTCCGCCAACCTTAAATATCGTTCCGGCGAGATATTTTCGGCACGCATAGTCGGTTCAATTCCGACCTTTGCACACAGATTTTCCAAATCAGGCAGACTTTTCAAGCTTTGACGAATCATCTTGCGCCGTTGCCCGAACGCCATCTCCGTCAGTTTCTCGATTTTTGCAAATAATTCCGGCGATAATACCCGCTCTTGCGGCAAAAACAACAAAACCATTGACCAAATTTTCGGCGCCGGCACAAAACAGTTAGGATTTAGTGTCAACAGCGGCTTAATCTTGCACACCAGCTGCGCCAAAACCGACAAACGCCCGTAATTTTTGTTGTTCGGTTCTGCCATAATCCTTTCTGCAACTTCTTTCTGAAACATCAAAGTTAAGCTATTGAAATTCTGCATATTTTTCAGCCATCCGAGCAACAGCGGCACCGAAATATTATACGGCAAATTACTAACCACATTTTGCGGCAAATCGCCCTTCCTTGTCCAATCAAACTTGAGCGCATCACCCTCAACTATTTGCATTCTATCCACACCCACCACTGTTTGAATATCCTGCATAATTTGGATACAGCGCGAATCCATTTCAATCACCGTCAAATTTTGCGGCTCCGCCTCTAAAATCGCCCGAGTTAGCCCCCCCGGCCCCGGGCCAACTTCATAAACCGCCTCACCGCGCCAATCCGGCTTATTTTGCGCTGCCAACGACGAGCGAATAATCTTGCCGGTAATGTTCATATCCAACAAAAAATTCTGCCCCAGCGATTTTTTCGCCAGTAACCCGTATTCATCAACTGTTTGTTTTAAGCTCGGCAGTTCGGTCATTATAGTTTTTTCTCTATCAAAGCGCGGTTGCGCAAATCTTTGATTGCCTTAATCGAATAGTCTTCCAATTTTTTATTTTGCAAAAATTGACGCACCCCGTCACGAGAAAGTTCGGCATTTTTATCCATATCCGGATGGAATATCTTCTCCAGTTTGAAAATATAATAGTCGTTACCATAAGCCACCGGTTTAGACACCTGTCCTTCTTTGAGCTTGGAGAACACATTTTCCAATGCTGCCGGCAAGCGCCCTTTGGCTACCCAGCCCAAACTGCCTCCGTTTGCTGCGCTCGGACTTTGCGAAAACTGCATTGCATAAAGCGAAAAACGCGGATCTTGTTGCAACACTTCAGCCAACTGATAAATATCTTTGGCATCTTTTTTGTTAATCACAATTTCCGAAAGCATATATTTTTTGACCGTCATATCTTTGCGCACATCATCAATAGCTTGCGTAATTTCGCTTTCGCTGACGTGAGCATAGCTCAAAGCCTTTGTGCGCATCAACTTTTGCCACGCCAATTCTGCCTCGATTTGCGTGGTCCAAACCTTCATACTGACTTTAGATTCTGCCAATAAATGACGCAACTCTCCCCTTGGAATATTATTAGCCTTTTCAAAACGAGCCACCGCGGTATCAATTTCCTTTTGCGAAACTCTAATACCATTTTTCTTAGCCTCTTGAATTTTAAGTTTTTCATCAATAGCTGTTTGTAACACTTTGTTTATAATCATATTTTTTGTTTGTGCATTATACGGAATTCCCGTTGCGACAATAAACGCGTTAATCCGGCTTTGCATTTCGCTGCTGGTAATAACCTCTCCATTAACAAGCGCATAAATCTTAAGTTTACCTCCGTAAAGCGTAATCGGTTTTAAAGCCTCACGGCGTTGGCGCTCAGCCTCTTCTTCAGCCCGACGTTGTGCCTCAAGCTGAGCCTGACGGCGCATATATGCCTCTTGCTGGCGACGATATTCTTCTGCCTGCTTACGAGCAATTTCTCGTTGCCGTTCAATTTCAGCTTTTTCATCAGGTGTCAACTGACGATACTGCTCAGCATTCCGGCGAAACATTATCGAATTTGAATTAGGTGCGGCGGAACGCGTATCCGTATCCAAACTGCGCAAATTCAAATCTGCCGCTAGCGCCGCCGAACCGTATAATAAAATTGTACTTACAAGCAAAGCATATTTTTTCATGTTATCTCCTTTACTGTTTTTCTTTAGGAGCCGAAACTACCTAAAGTTTTTAAGTAGAATGTAGCTCCGAATTCATAACTGTTTTTCAAATCCGGATTGCTGCTGTTATATTTACGCACTACTGTTTCCCATTTGAAACATTCATCTTCATAAATAACGCTACCGCCATGTTCCAAAGTGCCGCGGCTTTTAGAAGTCAGATCACGTAAATTATAAACAGACACCTTCCAAAACTGTGAAATTTCCGAACTTAATGCCATATATAATTCTTTTCGCTCAGAATACAAATCATTATAATATGTATTCCCTTGCAAAAAGATATAAGATACATCGGCACGCAAAAACGACGGACCGGCACCAACGCTAAGTTCGCTATATTTCGCATCTAATGTTTCTTTATCTAAGCGAAAACGATAATTTAAATCCAAATATTCATTCGGCTGAGCGTTAATACGTCCGACCAAATCGCTGAAATGATTCTTATTTTCACTGTCCAAACTATTAACAAAACCGGAATCCCGCTTGCGCTCAAAACTTTGTGCAATAAACGAAGAAGTGCGCCCGATAATGTTACCGTATGTGCTCCAGCGCAATCCATAGCTGACACGACTGCCGGTATCATTGCGGTCATAACCGGCATAACGATCCAAATCGAGCACATTAGTATCATCAAAATAAACGTCGGCACTGTCTTCATTAGG
Organism: uncultured Pseudomonadota bacterium; assembly: GCA_902763155.1. GTDB lineage: Bacteria > Pseudomonadota > Alphaproteobacteria > RF32 > CAG-239 > RUG410. The sequence continues at coordinate 52,176 of CACWQS010000009.1, forward strand.
AATTTTATCAAGTTTATTACCGCCATCCGGAGCTACCACACCGACAATAACCGGCTCTAATATTTGCCGCGAATCCTCGGTTGCCCTGACAAACGGCAAACGCCATTCCACACCGGCTTGCGGGAAAAAGCGCGTGGTGGTTCCGGTATATGTATCATTCGCCGTATAGCGATAGTCATTAATGTAATAAGCATCAGATTTTAAAGAAGCCACAAAACGATATTTTTCTCCGAAGCGTGTAGTCATCGGCAATTCCCAAGAATTTATCGCTGTAAAACGTTGCGTTTCCTCACCATTTTGATGATAAACCGAGGCTGTATTCAATTCAGTCTTAAAATAGGAACCTATTTTACTAGGATCTGAATACATCTCTACATCAATCAGCGGAGCTACAATCGGTTTTTGTGCATTAATTCGACGATATTGCCCCTCGTTATTACGACGCAAATTATAGCTGAGCATTTTATAATAAAAGGCCTCTATTGACGCATAATTCCGACCCTTGAAACGCTCAAATCGAACGTGAGAATTAAGCCAAGCATCGTCTTGGTGCGGCAAACTTAAGTCCTTTAAATATATATAGTCAGATACATAGCGTAAATCATAAGTCATACGCCATAAATCGTTTATATCGTAACGCCCGTCGGCAAACAAATAGCCGCGTTTCTTACGTCTGCTATCTTTAGCGCTGTCGTTATCTTCCATAAAACTACCGGCTATATTGGTGCGAGCATTATAAAAATAATGACTGTAAGCACCACCGATAACCGGTTTTTTATCACTGGAGAAAGTCGGAGAAAATAGCACATTGGTCTGGTCATTTACTGCCCAAAAATAACGCGGCTGAATAAAACTCCCCAAATAATTGGAACTGCCTATATTCGGCATCATCAATCCCGAACGACGCTTAACCGTAGGATCAGGGTGCGTCAAAAACGGAGTATAAAAAACCGGCACATCTTTAATACGAACCACTGCATCAGTATAGTTCATATCGTGCGATGTTTCGTTGTGTTGGACTTTGCGTGCGGTTACCATCCACAAAGGAGCACTGCCTTCGCATATATCACAAGCAGTATATCCGGCATTATGCAAAACCTTGGTCATATTATCCTTTTTACGAAACTTCTCGGCAAAAACGTGCGATTTATCTCTGAGCAGAGCCTTAATATGCTCCATTTCTCCGGCGGTCATTTTTTCGGAAAGTGAAACTTTATCTCCGTAAATTACTGCTCCATCGGCTGTATAAAGATGAACATTCCCTGTTGCCGATATTACTTCCGTATCTTGATTATATGTAAGAGAATCTGTAGTAAGACGCATGTTATTGTAGTTGATTTCAACATTACCTCTTGCTGTGATAATATTGTTTTGGTCGTCATTTTCCAATTCATCAGCGCTAAAGTTAATCGGTTCATTATCGCTATCGCCATCTTCCGATATATTGGCTAAATCTGCCATGTTATTGGTCATATACAAACCACCATGATGATGTTCTATTTTGCTTTGTTTTTCTCCGGCTTCCGATACAGCATAAGCACTTGTTGTCAAATACAACAACGCTAAAACAGTAATAACAAAACTTACAGACGTATTAAATTTCATGACCGATATTCCTCTTAGTGCGATGCGCATTAAAATAAAACGGATTGTAAAACAACAACAGGTATAGACAAATCAAAAGCGGCAGTAAACAGTTAACATAGAGTAAAGGCAAAAAATAGAGCGATCTGCCAGCTAGATTAGTCAGTGCTAAGTCGCCACCACTAATTATAATCATACACAAAACTTCCATTGAAATTATCTTGAATTGACCACGACGATTAAACAATCCTACAACTAGCCCCACACAAGCCAATAAAGCATAAACCAGATTATAAAGCGGTTCTATTAAACGACGATGTCCTTCAACGATGTTTTTACGAACACTTCTTGCATCTAACGACGAATCAGATGCCGAATTAAGCAACTCAAACAAATTTTTCTCGCGAGCCGTTGCGTCCTTTTTGCGATAACCTCCTCCGCTGTTAAATTCTGCCGAATAGCGAGAAAAGGTCAGAGTATTAAACTTAAATGTTTTGGTATTAACCTCTTGACGCACACCATTAACAAATAAAATGCGCGGCCCCTTATCGGTCTTAATCAAACGACCTTTTTCCGCCGTCAAAGTTACTTTAATATCCGGATTACTCTCGTCATTAACAAAAATTCCGCTAACCGAACCGTCATTTTCGTGTTTATCAATAAATACAGTAATACCGTTTTTCATATCTGTAAACTCACCCTCACGAAACATGAGATGAGTCAAATTATTTTTTACTTGCCACTCTAAATCGCGAAAACGTTCTTCAGACTGCGGAATTCCCCAATTCATAACATAAACATTGAAAATAGCCAACAAAATACCCAAAAACATGGCCCCCTTGGCATTTTGCCACGGGCTGATGCCGGCCGATTGCATAGCCACCAACTCCCTATCGGAAATCATACGATTATATACGAACAAAACTGCCACAAAAACGGCAATAGGAGATAATATATTGAACACACGCGGCATTAAAAGCGAAGTCATCTCTGCAAACAAATACACCGGCAATCCTTGTCTTGTTACCATTTCAACAAAGCGCAAAGACTGCGTTAGCCAAAGCATGGCCAACAAAGACACAGACACCAGCAAAAAGCCGATGAAAACTTGCTTAAAGATATATCGGTTTAATATTTTCATGGGGCAAATTATATCTTATTTTTCTCGGATTAAAATAAATATTTGCAAGATATACCCACCATATATGAACGGTAAAATTTTCAACAAAACAACTAATTCTTTACATAGAATAAATCATACATTTTAGCAAAGACAATATTAACATATACGAACAATAAGGCATTAAACCCGTAATTAAACCAATCTTGCAATTGCCACAACTTATCAGCTTCTGAAGCCATGGCTTCAGGAATTACCAAAACAAACGAAATAAAAACCAGTTTCCAGTAATTACCTCGCAATCTATCTCCGGCTTCGGCAAAAGATAAACTGCGCCGACACAACGAAGCAATCCAAGACATATAAGGTTTGCATATCAGCGGCGGAGCAAGCAGAGAAAATACAAAATAAATCAGCAAAACAACCGATAGCGGTGCCGTTTTGCCCGACAGACCTTCTAAAGCTTGCATATAGCGCTCATAAAAATCAAGATACAGTTCATCATAGCCTAACAAAAGAGGAACCATCGGCATAAAAGCAATAATCAGCATTATCAAAAACAAAAGAAGCATGGCCTTGGTCGAAGGTCTTAAACTTCCGGAGATTGCCTTAAAGAAAAAATATGGTCGCAATCCGTAATAGTAACGATAAAAAACGCACCAAAAAATATAATAGCCGATAAGCCAAAGCAAACTTAAAGGATTGGAAATACCTCCGTGAATTGCCTTGAAAATCAGCAAATAAGCCCAATTTGTTACCAATAAACACAGGCAAAACAGCAGATTGGCAACCACATACAGCCAAGCACTTGCCAATAATCGCAACGGATTGAAATGAATAATTCCATTTTTAACTGTTTTTAACTCAGTCATCTTCATCACCGTCTGTTATCAATTTATAACCGCCGTTATCAGTCAAAATCAATCGGCGAGCGTTTGTTTCCACCTTTTGGCGCAAACGATAAATGTGAGTCTCAATGGTATGAGTGGCTACTTCTTCATTGTATTGCCACACATTGGTTTGCAGATCATTTTTACTCACATAAGCACCGCGATTTTTGAACAAATACTTCAAAATTGCAACTTCTCGCTCGGTTAATTTTACTGTTTTTAAGGTCTGTAAATCGGCAATTTCTTTATGGCTCGGACGTAGTTCGTAACCGTTAAAACGCAAATAACCGTCAGTTGAATGGTCCAGTTTATGATTAGCGGCACGCACCACATCTAAAAAAGCCATCAGACGCAAAGGTTTTTTGATGCTGATATTTAAGGCGTCATCTTTTAAATCTAAATCAGTGCCAAGCATAAGTATCGGCACATTAGGATATTTTTGGCGCAGTTCCGCATATTTAGCCTTATTTTCATCAACTACAATCAAATCCGGCGAATCGCTAACAAACTGAACATCGCTTATAAAACGTTGTATCTGGTCTTTTAAATCAGTTATAAATTCAACATTATCCCCAAAAATCAGAATATCCGCCATTATCTCACGTTCCTAGAAATTCAGTTCCAAGCCGGCCACCGCGGCGTAGCCGCGATTACCGTCTTCGTTATTGTGCATTCCTTTATACTCTGCATAGGCTCCTGTCAAATATACAGCCAAATATTTATTGAAAGCGAATCGATTAGCCCAACTTATAATTTTGTCTTTGTTATCCGTCTTCTTAGCATAAGCTCCAAAGTATGAAACTCCGGTCTTAAACGGTCCTATTTCGTAACTCAAACCAATATTAAAAGCGCGTCCCTCTCTGTATCCGTCATAAAAAATAGGCTGCTCTGTGCTTGTGCGCTCATTGATTGCATAATCGCTACCGGTAGTCCAACTTTGGCGATACGAACCGCCCAAAGTCCACCCTTTGCGATATAAACTCAAACCGGCAGAAGCTTCCTGATTATTTTTGCGATTGTAAGCATAACCGAGCGAACTTTCCATCTCAAACCAATCAAACACACTATTGTAATATAAACCGGTGGCATAAGAAGAACGATTATCATATCTGCTTTGCCTATTAATCAAACCGGCTTCGGAATAACTGTCAGGCGTGTATGAAAACGCCGCTTTTACCCCTTGCCATTCAGGAGTTGTATAACTCACTTTCGGGGCATCGGCATCGGTATTCAAATAAGTGGAATTAAGGGTGCGATAAGATGCAGTTTTATGATGCTTACGTTGCCAGTTAGGATTAGCAATAAAATCAGTTAATGGTGAGTTATTTACTCTAAAATACCCTACCGTCGGCGCCCCGACAGCTAACTGATAAGCGGCATTATACACCTGCCCTATCGTCAATTCTCCATACGCCGAATTAACAGTGCCATAAAGGTTTTCTCCCCATATTCCGTGGTTATAATCTTCTACTTTTTTACCATCGGCAATTTGCCCGTCCAAACCAATTTTAACTTCGGTATTACTATCAAAGCGATAACCGAATGATGTGTATATTTCTCCGCTCAACGGCGTATGATTATGCTTATGTTGCGCCCTATAACGGTCGGCATAATCGGAGTAGCCGTAAAACCCGTCCGCCACACCGGAAACATCATAAATCCACTCGCCGGCATTGGCCGTTGAAGCTACACACATCAAACCGCATAATAAAACATATTTTTTCATCGTTTTTCCTAACCTTTGGCTTTAAGTTTATAAATCCTTTCGGATATGTCAATAAAAATTGTTTTTTTACCCTTTATAAAAATAAGCCTGTTTATAAAATTATAAATAGTGCTTTTAAATTTTGTTTTATTATATATAATGATGTCAGTTTAAATTGCTTTGCAAAAATAGAGAAAGGAAAAATAAAATGCAAAAACCGGTTATGTTACTCATTTTGGACGGCTGGGGATACAGAGAAAAAATTACCGCAGATAATGCCATAGAACAAGGCAACACACCAAATTGGCACAAGCTTGTTGAAACTTGTCCGACAGCGCTGATTGAAACCAGTGGTCTCGATGTTGGCTTACCGGCAGGACAAATGGGTAACTCGGAAGTCGGACACATGAATTTGGGCGCCGGTCGTGTGGTAATGCAAGATTTACCGAAAATAGACCAAGCCATTGCCGATCACAGCTTAGAAAAGAATCCGGTTGTTGTAGAATTGATAGACACACTAAAAAACAACGGCAAAACCTGCCACTTGATGGGGTTGATGTCGCCGGGTGGCGTGCATTCGCATCAGGCGCACATGGTTGCCCTTTGTGACATTCTTAATCGCAACGGCATTAAGGTTAATGTTCACGCCTTTTTGGACGGACGCGACACTCCGCCTAGCTCGGCACAAGGTTTTCTGCGAGAATTCAGTGCCGCAATCAAAGATATGACAAACGTAAAAATAGCCACTCTTTCCGGTCGTTTTTATGCCATGGATCGCGACAAGCGTTGGGATAGAGTGGAACTTGCTTATAATAATATTGTATCGGCCGCCGGCAAACGTTATGCGTCGGCAGATGAAGCAATGGAAGCCTCTTATGCTGCCGGTATTACCGACGAATTTGTAGTTCCGTGCGTTATAGGCGACTATCAAGGTGCCGAAGATGGTGATGCTGTTTTAATGGCAAATTTCCGTGCCGACCGCGCCAGAGAAATTCTTTATGCTTTGGCCGATGAAAAATTTGAAGGTTTCAAAAGAACAAAAGTAATTCATTTTTCCATAAATGTAGGTATGGCGGAATACTCGGTTGACCATAATCGCTTTATGAAAACGATTTTTGCACCGGAAGCCCTGAAAAACATATACGGAGAAGTGGTGGCTAATCATGGTATGACGCAACTGCGAATTGCCGAAACCGAAAAATATGCCCATGTTACTTTCTTCTTTAACGGTGGCGAAGAACGTATGTTCAAAGGCGAAGACCGAATTTTGATTAACAGTCCGAAAGTTGCCACTTACGATTTGAAGCCGGAAATGAGTATTTATGAAGTGACAGATGCTTTGGTAGATGCAATCAAAAGCGGTAAATACGATACGATTATTTGTAACTACGCCAACGGCGATATGGTCGGGCATACCGGTATTATGAGTGCTGCACTAAAAGCTGTAGCCGCGGTTGATGAATGTTTGGGACGTGTAGTCAATGCCATAAAAGAAATGAACGGAGTTTTATTGGTAACGGCAGACCATGGTAATGTGGAAAAAATGATAGATGAAACAACCGGACAGCCATATACCGCACACACGGTAGGCAAAGTGCGGGCAGTGCTTTATAATGCTCCGGCAATGGTAAAAGGCTTACAGGATGGTCGTCTGGCGGATATTTCGCCGACTTTGCTTGATTTGCTCGGTTTAAAACAACCTAAAGAAATGACCGGACATTCACTCTTAATTAAATAAAGGAAAATCAGTGACGAAAATAAGACTGCTCATATTATTTGTTTTGCTTACAATTCCTCTGTTAGCGGCACAAGCCGGCGTAACCGTGGTGCCGTTGCCACCCAAAAAAAATATTTCGGCGGCGGTGCAAAAAACGCTTGAAGCTAAGGGAGCAGGATTGTCAGCAGATGATTTGGCTCAGGTAGAAGCAGCAGCGAAGCGAGTGCAGCAAGAAAGTGCACAAATGGAAAAACAAGCCAACCAGGTCAAAACCGAATTGGAGGCGGTTAACCAAAAAATGCGTGAAGCTGCGAAAAAAATTCAGGCCGGCGAAGATGAATTGGCACGCCAACAGAATGAAATTGAGCATTTGCAAGAACATTTAAGCGAATCAGAAAAAAAATTTAATGCCGAACATTATATGCTGGTAGAAACATTGGCGGCTCTACAAACCTTGGCAATGCGTCCTTCCGAGGCAGTATTGATTCAGCCGCTTTCTCCGGTAGAAGTTATGCGGAGCAGTATATTGTTGCGTGGCAGTGTCCATGCCCTAAAAGACAGAGCCGAATCCATTCGCAAGGGTATTGAAGACATAAACGACCAGAAAGAAGAAATCAGCAAGCGTTTGAAAACCATAGAGCGTGAAAATGCCGTCTTAGCCAAGCAACAAGACGAGATGGAGGCTTTATCCAAACAAAAAAGTGCCATGTATCATCAGCTTTCGGCGCAAAGTATGGAAGCTAAGCAAAAAGCACAACAACTGGCCGGACAAGCTAAAGACTTACGCGATTTGTTAGAGAAACTTGAAAAACAAAAAGCAATGGAAAGACAGCGACAACAACTGGTAGAAAAAGAACGTTTAGCTAAGCAAAAAGCCGCTGAAGAATTACGTGAAGCCAACAACCATACTGCTGCACGTGCGGCTTACGAAAAACAGGATATTGCTCCTGCATTACCAAAGGGAAGTGTAGCTTTCAGTCGCGCCAAGGGACGTTTATCTCGTCCGGCGCGCGGTCCGATTGTTACCGCTTTTCATCAGGAAATGTCTAAAGGAGTTGCTTCTAACGGTATTGATATAAAAACAGCATCTAAAGCTCAAATTATCGCCCCTTATGACGGAACGGTTATTTTTGCCGGTCCGTTCAAAAATTTTGCTAATTTGGTTATTATTGACCATGGCGAGGGCTACACATCTCTTTTGAGCGGTTTGAATGAAACCTATACCGAAGTCGGGCAAATGATTTTGGCCGGAGAACCGATAGGTGTAATGCCTAGCGGTAATTCTTCTAAATTACACATGGAAATCAGAAAAAATAATCATCCGGTTAATCCGACCGAATGGATGTCAACGAAATAAAGATAAAGGAATAGAAATATGTTGAAAAATTTATTGATATCACTGGCTATTGTTATAACATTCACAACTTCTTGTGCGGTTGCTAAGGAAGCTGAAAAAGATGATCAAATCAGCACTTATGAACTGTTAAATATATTCGGTGAAGTTATGGAACGAACAAAAGCGCAATATGTAGAAGAACAAACCGATAAAAAATTGATAGAATCTGCATTAAATGGTATGTTGACATCGCTTGATCCGCATTCCAGCTATTTGAATGAAGAAGACTATAAATACATGAATGAACAAACCAGCGGTAAGTTTGGCGGGTTAGGAATTGAAATTACTATGGAAAACGGCGTAGTAAAAGTGGTTTCGCCGATAGACGACACACCGGCAGCCAAAGCCGGAATCCAAGCCGGAGATTACATTACAGATATTGACGGCAATACCGTTATCGGGCTGACCTTGAACGAAGTTGTTACCAAATTACGCGGTAAGGAAGGAACTAAGGTTAAAATCACGGTACGTCGTTCCGGAGAAAAGCCGTTTGATGTTGTTTTAACACGCGATATTATCAAAATTCAATCAGTGAAGAATGAAATTAAAAATGATGATATTTTATACGTCCGCATTTCTGCTTTCAATGAAGATGTAGATAAGGATATAGAAAAGGCTATGAACGATGCCAAGAAAAAACTCAAAAATAAATTGGCAGGTGTGGTAATTGATGTGCGCAATAATCCGGGGGGATTGTTAGACCAAGCGGTAAAAGTTTCCGATTTATTCTTGGAACAGGGCGAAATTGTTTCCACACGTTCACGTAATGAAGAAGATACGGTAAAATATTCGGCTACCGCAGGAGATATAGCCAAGGGGCTGCCGATTGTGGTAATGATTAACGAGGGCTCAGCTTCGGCGTCCGAAATTACGGCTGGTGCTTTACAAGACCACCATCGTGCAGTTATTTTAGGGCAAAAATCTTTCGGTAAAGGCTCGGTACAAACGGTTATGCCACTACGCAATAATGCTGCTATGCGCCTGACAACCGCTCGTTATTACACGCCGTCGGGACGTTCGATTCAAGCAAAAGGAATTGAACCGGATATTGAAGTAAAACAAGCAAAATTAGAAGAAATCAAATCTTACGGACTTAATTTAAGCGAAGCCGATTTGAAGGGTGCGCTCAAAAACGAACAAGCCACTAATGATAAAAAGAAAAAAGACAGCGATGATGAAAACAAAAAAGATGATAAAGCTGATTACCAACTTATTCGCGCGCTTGATCTGGTTAAAGCTTTGTATCTATACGGGCAAAATGACAATGCCAATATAACTCCGCAGAAAGATGAAAAGAAAGACGAAAAAAAGGCTAAATAATGAGTGAAGTTTTTCGTCCTAATGCCGGTATTGTCGTTTTCAACAAAGACGGTAAGGTTTTGTTGTGCGAACGCTCCGATGAAAAAGGAGCATGGCAATTTCCGCAAGGCGGAATAGAGAGAGGAGAAACGCCGTTACAAGCGGCGAAACGTGAACTAAACGAAGAAACATCATTAAAAAATGTGGTGCCGGTTAAAACTTTGACCGAGCCGGCACCATACCGTTTTCCGCCTGATGTTTTGGCTTTAACCCAGTCGCGCGGTTGGCCTTATGTCGGGCAAAAGATGTATTGGTCACTGTTTTATTTTGACGGCGACGAGAGTGAAATAAATCTTGATACCAAAGACAAAGAATTTTGTGCTTGGCGATGGGGGACTTTAGAACAGGCCTATGATTTAATCGTCGATTTCAAAAAGTCGGCATATATCGTTGCGTTAAACAAATTTGCACCACTAATCGTACAGTGGTTACAAAAAAATAAAAAATAATTCAAAAAATTTTTCCAAACTCTTGCAGATTGAAAAACAGCTTCCTATATACACCTTTAGAAAGTGAATTTTTGGAGGTTAAAAATGAGTAATAAAGTTATAGGTATTGATTTAGGTACCACAAATTCTTGCTTTGCGGTTATGGAAGGCAAAGAAGCCAAGGTACTTGAAAATTCGGAAGGCGCACGCACTACCCCTTCAATGGTAGCGTTTACGGATACGGAACGTTTGGTCGGGTATCCGGCAAAACGTCAGGCCGTTACCAATCCGGAAAATACCTTATTTGCAATTAAGCGTTTAATCGGTCGTCGTTATGATTCGGCGGAAGTAGAAAAGTTTAAGGAACATTCTCCGTTCAAAATCATTTCCGGTGATAATGGTGATGCGTGGGTGGAAGTTAAAGGCGAAAAATATGCTCCGTCGCAAATTTCCGCTATCGTTCTGCAAAAGATTAAAGAGTATGCCGAAAGTTATTTGGGCGAAAAAGTTGAAAAAGCGGTAATTACCGTTCCGGCATATTTTAATGACTCGCAACGTCAGGCTACCAAAGATGCCGGTAAAATTGCCGGTTTGGAAGTTTTGCGTATTATTAACGAGCCGACTGCGGCAGCTTTGGCTTACGGTATGGATAAGAAAACTTCCGGCACGATTGTGGTTTATGACCTCGGCGGCGGTACGTTCGATGTTTCTATTTTGGAAATCGGCGACGGTGTGTTTGAAGTAAAAGCCACAAACGGTGATACCTTCTTGGGCGGTGAAGACTTTGACCAACGTGTTGTAAACTATCTGGCTGATGAATTCAAAAAGGAACAAGGTATTGATTTGCGTACCGACAGATTGGCTTTGCAGCGTTTGAAAGAAGCGGCAGAAAAGGCTAAAATCGAGCTTTCTTCGACCACGCAAACCGAAATCAATTTGCCGTTTATTACGGCTGATGCAACCGGTCCGAAGCACTTAAACATTAAAATGACACGTGCCAAATTGGAATCTTTGGTTGAAGATTTGATTGAAAAGACCGCCGGTCCGTGCCAAAAGGCTCTTGCCGATGCCGGTTTGAAACCGAGCGATATCAGCGAAGTGATTTTGGTTGGCGGTATGACACGTATGCCGAAAGTTCAAGAAAAAGTAAAAGAAATTTTCGGCAAAGAACCACATAAGGGTGTGAACCCTGATGAAGTGGTTGCCGTTGGTGCGGCCATTCAGGGCGGCGTTTTGATGGGCGACGTTAAAGATGTGTTATTGCTTGATGTTACCCCGCTGTCTTTGGGTATTGAAACCTTGGGCGGTGTGTTCACTCGACTTATCGACCGCAATACTACAATTCCTACTCGCAAGAGCCAAGTATTCTCAACGGCCGAAGACGGACAAACCGCGGTTACCATTCGCGTATTCCAAGGCGAACGTGAAATTGCCGCACACAATAAGTTGCTCGGTCAGTTTGATTTGGTGGGTATTCCGCCGGCACCGCGCGGTATGCCGCAAATTGAAGTTACCTTCGATATTGACGCTAACGGTATTGTGAACGTTTCTGCTAAAGATAAGGCCACCAACAAAGAACAAGCCATTCGTATTCAGGCTTCCGGTGGTTTGAGCGAAGACGAAATCAATAAGATGGTGAAAGATGCCGAAGCCAATGCCGAGGCCGATAAGCAGAAGAAAGAATTGGTAGAAGCTAAGAACCACGCCGAAGGTTTGGTTCACGAGGTAGAAAAGAACCTCAAGGAGTTCGGCGATAAGATTTCGGAAACCGAAAAGAGCAGTATTACATCTGCGGTAGATGCGGTTAAAGCCAGTATTGAGAAAGACAATCTGGAAGACATCAAGTCTAAGACCGATGCTTTGATGCAGGCTTCGATGAAACTCGGCGAAGCAATGTATAAGTCGCAGCAAGCTCAAGGCGGTGCGTCCGGTACGGCGCAAGGTGCCGATGCCGGTGCTTCGGCTGAAGCTCCGAAAGACGACAATGTTGTTGATGCCGACTACGAAGAAGTAAAATAAAAAATATTTATTGATTACTCATCAGGCTCCGCGGACTATCTCCTCGGAGCCTTGATTTTATTTATTTGTTAAGGTAATGATATTTGCCTATTATTATATTCTATGCTGATATTTTATTCTGGCTATTGATTTTTTCCTGAAAATATTATAATGAAGTATTAACTATTAAGGAGGATAATATGCTTTTCACTTTGTCTTATTCTAATAAAAATACGCTTACATTGCTTCTATTATCCCAAGTTTTTTTGTTTTCACAAAGCGCAATCGCCGTTGAAGCTGATAATGATATAATAATTTATAATACTGATGATATTGAGTGTAATCGTGATTCATTTGATATATCAATTTGCAAAGACAAAAACGGAGCACTTATCAATGGGAAAACGAGATTATATTACCCCACTGGAGATCTGGAGTATGAAGCAAATTGGAAAAATGGTAGATTAGACGATTTATCTGTTCGTTACTATATGTCTGGGCAAATTGAGATTGAAAAACATTTCAAAAACGGAATACAAACAGGTACCGCAAAAGAATATTATGAGAACGGGCAAATAAAATCTGAAATACAGTGGGACAATCATTTACCAAACGGAACTCGTAAAGAATATTATGAAAACGGAAATCTTAAATCAGAATCTTTATGGAAAAACGGCAAAGCAAATGGTCCATCAAAACAATATTATATTTCAGGTAATTTAAAAAGCGAGTCATCATGGAGCAATGACAGACAAACCGGTGTAAGTAAAAAATATGATGAAACAGGTATATTACGCTCTAAAGCAGAATGGGAAAATAATCTTCCAAATGGTTTATCGGTCGAATATGACGAAACCGGTGCACTAAAATCTGAAACATCTTTCGTTGAAGGGGTTATCAATGGTTTGCGCAGGGAATTTTACCCTGATGGCACTTTATATTCCGAAGTTATGTGGAAAAATGGTAATCGTCATGGCGTATTACGCGAATATTATCCTACAGGTTCATTAAAAAGTGAAACTCCTTGGGTTGACGGGAAACAAAATGGCTCTGGTAAGGGATACTTCGAAAATGGTCAATTGCAATATGAAAATTCATGGAATAATGGAAAATTGCATGGAAAATTTGTAGATTATTACGAAAATGGTTTCGTAAAAGCAGAATACGAATTTTTGGATGGTTTACAGAATGGATTACGCAAAGATTATTACGATTCCGGTGATATACTGTCTGAAACAAATTGGATAAATGGTAAGAAAGAAGGATTGGCCTTACAGTATTATAAATTCGGTGTATTGGCCTCTGAAATTAATTTTAAAAATGATAAAGCAGAGGGAGAGGCGAAATTCTATCATGATAATGGGCAAGAAGCTAAAAAAGTAAAGTTTATAGAAGATAAGAGAGAAGGAATCTTGCAACAATATGACGAAAACGGAATGTTGATTGCGGAAATTCCATACGTTAATGATAAAGAAAACGGCGTGATGAAAAGCTATTTCGCTAACGGGCAAATAGAATCAGAAACCAATATGGAAGATGGCAAAGAAAACGGTATCGTCAAGTTATATTATGAAAATGGCAATTTGAAAGCAGAACTTTCATTTAAAAAGGGGATACGTGATGGAATTTCTAAATGGTATTTTGATAATAGAAATATTGAAACAACAGTTGAATATATCAATGGAATACGTGAAGGCGTGCGTAAAGAGTATTATGAAGACGGTAGATTGAAATCAGAAACTATTTGGAAAAGCGGTAGAAAAATAAACACTGCTCATTAAAAAATATGCTTCTGACTGATTGATGCATGAGTGAAAATTATTTGCTTGATTTTGTGGCTCCGCGGACTATCTCTCGGAGCCTTGATTTTATTTAAAATGCGAAAGAGGAAACAAGCAATCGCCCATTTCCTCCTTATAAAGATAAAATAATCAATACCTCTCAGCCTCATTGATTGCCTTACGCTCATCACTGATATATTTCTCAGCATTCCAGAATATATCCCAGACAATAGGAATATACTGCAGATAAGCTTTAAGCAGACCAATCCCGCCCAAGCGCTGCTTAATCAGGAAGCGATTGCGCAAGAGAGCGTCAGCTTTTTTCGTTTCAGCATCTGCCTCAAACGGCTTGCGTAAAAACTTGCCATCATAGACGTCAAAACGCCTCACCAGCGAAGCGAACAAGTGCAAAGCAACTTTACCGTCTCCGGCAGATTGGAAGTTATACCACCTTAGAGTTTCAGCCACGCTCTGATGAATAACGAACATATCGTAATTCAATTTAACGCAACCGTGCTTTTCTGGCTCCTCATTGCACTGAAAATCAGCGCTCTGTTTGAAGACCATTGCCAGCCGTTGGGTCGAAACTACCAAAGCATTTTTACCTTCTGCCAGCTTAGAAATAGCCTGCAGATTTTCGGTGGTGTTGGTACCCTTATCAAGCACAACAATATCTTCTTTAGGAACACCAAGCTCCATAGCCACGCGCTGCAAACGAGCAGCCTCTGTTTCCTTTTTCAGGAGTTTAGCTTCTTTCTTACCACGCATTTTCAGCGATAAACGCATCACCGAAAAAGCTACTGCCAGAAGTCCCTCTCCACCGACTACAACCAGTCGGGCATCAGGATTAAGTTCCTTTACCTTGCGGTAAACACTCATTGACTTCAAAACGGCAGTGATGTCATCATCATAAACCACCATGTAGTCATACTTCTTAGTTGCATCGAAAGTTGACGCAACATCATAGCATTGGTTAATCACCTCCGCTGCTTCAAGATACTTTTTATTCATAATTTTATATATTTAAATAATATGTTGTTTCACTTCATGTATACCATAATATCGAAGGCTAAGCAAGTTAAATTTATGATTATGTGTTTTATAAATCACTGAGAACCGCCACCACTTTCTGTAAATTTGCATATCTTTTGCCGATAAGTAAGCATTTCAAAATTATAGTAATAAAAATATCATAATAAAATAATTGACAGCTATGGAGCGTCCAAGTTATAAAAATTGTTAGAGTGTATTTCTGTATCTGAAATGCACTCTTTTTGTTATTAACCACCGAAAACCGCACCTTAAAACCGTGCGGTTTTCGCATTTTAAAAGGAAAAAAGAAAATGAGTAATTTATATAAATTCAATCAAGACACGCAAATTGATGAATTTGGTGTCGATCATTCCAACTTCTCATTACGAGATGAAATTGAGTATAACACTATGCGGGCTAATCAATCTATGCCCAAACAGCAGAATCCGATAAGGCAAGTTGTCGGAGCAGTTGCGGATATGACGCGAAATTATTTCGATATGAAACGCGATAATACTGTCGGTAATGATGACTATTTTCATTGTAAAGCCAATTATGAAGCCGCAAACAGAGGAGATTGGGGACGTTCAACCGCTACTTGGCTGGGGAATAAAAAAGAAGATTTCGATTATTATAAAAATCAAATCAGAGGTCTTTCTCCGGTAGAGGCATCTATTGATAGAATTCACGATAGAAAAGTGAATGAAATTGGTAGACAGCGGGCTCAAAGTGGTTTATATTCCAGTCCGAGAGAAGCTTGCAATTCTTTTAGGGTTAAAGACATAAATGAGAAATATTGAATACATAGCAATATTTAAGATGACAGTGAAAATTATTTGGAATCTTTTTGCAATTGTTGGTTTATTTTCAATTATTTATCTTTTGATAGGATGATATAATGAGTATTAAACACTTTTTTTATTGTATATACCAAACTATAAAAACTATTTGTGCTATAATCGGCATTTTAGTTGTCTGTATAATGGGCTATTTATGGTTTGATGATCAGATGTTCTGCTTGGATATAGGCAAAATTTATGATCCCATCCAAAAAATCTGCCGAAATGATTGCCTGACATGGAACGACGAAATAGGTTGCGTGCCGATAACAAAAGAAAATATCGAAAAAAAAGCCAAATGATTATTGTAAACGGAAAGGGCAAGAGTGTAAAATTCTTGCCTTTTCTTAATAAAAAAATCTGAGCGAGAAAGGATTGTGTGTAAAACACAAAACTCTCTCGCCCAGATTGATTACAATGAGGCACATATTATAAGCCCTATTGATGAGATACCTCCGAATAAAAGTATCCCAAATTTTGAGGCACCTTCATCGTGTAATCCATCGCCGGGATCGAGGATACTACATACCACTAATCCCAACATTAAGCCTGCTAACACTAAGAACATAGCGCTAGAGCTTATTGATGTATGACCGCAAATATACAGCCAAACAAAAATTGAGATAAACAATGCCACCTCAATAACAGTGATAATATTTTTTGATATCATCATATTCTTTAAATCGAAATTTTTACCCAGCCTCGATTTCGCTACTTAAAGCAATACGGCATTGTCATACACACGAACTTAATTCAACACTGATGTTCATCTCCAAAACATAACATCTATACGAATTTCTAAATTATAGCTACTGTTGTTCACTATGGGAGTTTATCAGGCTCCTGTTTCGTAAAGTCATCATACTTCAAATCCGAACGGTTGTTTCAAGCTTGTTTGTAAGGGTTCTTGCAAACAGTTGCTATAAGCAAGTATTTGCAAATTAATTCTTATTTAAATTTTATATATAATCCTTAGTTGTATCAATTCTATTATACACCCCCCCCCGCGAAAGTCAAGCAAAACCAGTCGAACCACTCTTCCTGTGAGTTCTCATCTCATCCGCCTAATAAAATAACGCCCCGAAGGGCGTTCTTTTATTGGCGGATAGAGTGAGATTATTCCGCTTCGCTACATTCACTGCGCTCATCAGCTGTAAGCTGACCGCGATACACCCGTATCGCTTTCGCTTGTAGTCGAACCACTCTCTCCGTGAGTTCTCATCTCACCCGCCAATAAAAAAACGCCCAAATGGGCGTTCTTTATTGGCGGATAGAGTGAGATTCGAACTCACGGTACCCTTTAGAGGTACACACGATTTCCAATCGTGCGCCTTCGACCACTCGGCCATCTATCCGTAAGCCAATGCCCAATATAGCCGATTTTTTGAAATGTGCAACTGTTTTTTTGTATTTTCCGAAAATATGTAAATTAAAAAGAAAGGGAGATGCCTAAATCCCCCTTCCCGATTTGTTATCTTAAAAAAGATTACTTATTGAGCTGAGCATTTACTTCAGCGGCAAAGTCTTCTTCTTTCTTCTGCAAACCATCGCCCAGTTTGAAGAAAGCATAGTCGGTCAGCTTAACATCGGTGCCTAATTCTTTAGCGGCATCAGCCACAACAGCCTTAACCTTCTTATCCGGATCCATAATGTAAGCTTGTTCTTCCAAAACAACTTCTTCGTAGAACTTGCGAATACGACCTTCAACCATCTTCTCAACAATATTTGCCGGCTTACCCGAAGCTAAAGCTTGTTCCGAGAAAATGCCTTTTTCGTGTTCTACTGCCGCCGGATCAACACTTGCAATATTCAAAGCAATCGGAGCGGTAGCGGCAATATGCATAGCGATATGCTTGCCTAAATCAGCCAATTTTGCTTTATCACCGGTTGATTCCAAAGCCACCAAAACGCCGATTTTACCTAAGCCGTCGCGAGCGGCATTGTGTACATAAGAGCAAACCAAACCATTGTTCACGCTGATTACTTTAGCGCGGCGCAAATTCATATTTTCACCGATACGAGCAATCATATCAGTCAAACGTTCACCGAAAGTTTTACCGTTTTCAGCAACATTTTTCATTGCTTCAACATCACCGTTTGTTGTCAAAGCTATCTTAGCGGCATCTTCAACATAAGCTTGGAAAATGTCATTTTTAGCAACAAAGTCTGTTTCAGAGTTAACTTCTACTACTGCACCTTTATTGCCTTCAACCTTTACGGCAACCAAACCTTCTGCGGCAATACGGCTCGACTTTTTGGCAGCCGAAGCCAAACCTTTTTTACGCAACCAGTCAACTGCTTCGTCCATATTTCCGTTTGCTTCAACCAAAGCCTTTTTGCAATCAAGCATACCGGCGCCGGTTGTCTCTCTCAATTCTTTTACCATAGCGGCTGTAATTTCTGCCATAATCTTAATTCCTCTATTTTAATATGATTTATTTTCATAAAAGGCGCGGTTGATAATTGCTTATACCGCCGCGCCCGTTCTTAAACGCAAAGCGTCTGCTTTCCTTTTATTTAAGCTTCGGTCGTTTCTGCTTTAGCTGCCTTTGTTTTACGCGGAGCGCGTTTTTTCGGTGCAGCTTTTTCTTCGGCAACAGCTTCAACTTCAGCTACGGTTTCAGCATCAGATACCTCTAAACCTTTAGCAGCGATTTCTGCCTGCATACCGTCCAAAATGGCGCCCGATACCAATTCGCAATAAAACTGAATTGCGCGAATAGCATCATCATTACCAGGAACAGGGAAATCTACTTCGTTCGGATTAGCATTGGTATCAACAATGCCGACAACCGGAATATTGAGCTTCTTGGCTTCTTTAATTGCCAATGCTTCTTTCGGTGTGTCAATCACAAAAATCAAATCCGGCTGACCACCCATTTCTTTAATACCGTCTAAAACAACAGCGAGTTTTTCGCGTTCTTTCTTCAAGTTTAAGATTTCCTTTTTGGTATAGCCTTCATAAGCGTTGTTAGCTTCCATTTCGTTGAGTTTATTCAAACGAGTGATTGATTTATAAACCGTTTTCCAGTTGGTGAGCATACCGCCTAACCAGCGATAGTTCACATAATATTGACCGCAACGTGTTGCGCTGTCTTTAACGATTTCTTGCGCTTGTCTTTTTGTAGCCACAAACAAAACTTTGCCGCCTTGAGCCACTACTTCACGCACTGCATTAAGTGCGGTGTAGAGCATCGGGTAAGTTTTTTGTAAATCAATAATGTGAATATTATCTTTTTTACCGTAAATAAACGGTGCCATTTGCGGGTTCCAACGACGAGCGTGGTGACCAAAGTGTACGCCAGCTTCAACCATCTGACGTAATGTAAATGTAGGAAGTGTCATATTTATATATCCTTTTTTTTCCGGTTAAACCTCCGCAGACTTTGGCTTTTTACAGCACCGGAGCGAAATTTGAGCAACATCTTGAGAAAACCTAATATAAATCTTCTTCCCAAAACCAACTGCCAACTTCCGCCTATCTGCGTGTGTATTAAGTTGCAAAGCCGCACCATTGCGGCTTCGCGTGTGTTTATACCACATTTTTCATCGAATGCAAGTATTTTTTTTGCATTGGTGGAGAATTTTTCGGCATATTGCGGCAGGCCGGAAAGGTCAAACTTCGGGGTGATGTTAAACTGCTCCGCCATCTCAGTACGATACGGCTCTGCCCAGCACCTGCAATTATAATCTTCCCCCGGATGTCTCTTGCTTTGTAAATTCTTGCTGCACTTCGTTTGCAATCATTAACTGCGCTTCGGTCACTCGTTTTCTAAATTCGCTGCGCGTCGCTTATGCTAGCTTGCTTATTAACAAAACTTCGCCGCTTGCGGTAAAAACAACCGGAGCAACGGTTGTTTTTATCCTCGCGCCTTCGGGCGGAATGTGCCAGTTAAAAACTTTTCCTTCGCGCTCCTTATGTCGGTCGCGCACCTTTTCGTCTTTTCGCGTGCGCCAAATATAGTATTCTTGCTCGTTTTTCTTG
>CACWQS010000010.1 GCA_902763155.1 uncultured Pseudomonadota bacterium
GGATAGCATCGCGAATTGAGAATGGATTTTTCTTGCACTACGTTTGGAAAAATCAGCCAATTGCATTGGCTTTTCATTCTCAAAAGTTCGCTATGACGTGGGAAAAAGTTCGCTATGACGTTGATAAAAGTTCGTGATGATGTAGAAAAAAGTTTGCTGTGACGTTTTTTGTTTCCGAGTTATTTGCGGGCAGGAAAAAGCCTGAACCGGAAAACACTATCGTGATACGGGCATATAAAGTTATATTCTGCAACTTCCGTTTGCACTAGAGCTTCTCGGTTCGCCAAATGTGCCCAAGAATGACGGCGAATTAGCATTACTCAAAAAATAAAAAAACATTGACAGGTTTTATAAAAATATATAGCATCCTAAAGAATTTTGTATCATTTAAATATCAAATTTATGGAATATAATTATTTTAATGACGCTAAGTTATTGGTGTTAGAGAGCAACGACAAACGCAGTTTGTATCGTTTATGCGAAGATCAGAGTATTGAACCGCTTAAATGGGCGCAAGAGCAAAAGCGCTTGGAAGTTTATCCGGAGCACAATCTGGTGGTAACCGACAGTGCATTTTACCAAATCAATGGTAAACATGTGATGACACACGTGAAAAAAGATGAAGTGTCTTTTATTCCGATGAAGAATAATCTCTTGGTTAAACTGGATAATTTCCGGATATCTCTCTTTTGGTGGAACGGGCATAAGGTCATCAATACGTTGCCGCAATGTAAAGAAGTTTATTATAATGAGGATTACGTTGTAGCCAAAACCGAGAAAGATTCTGCAGTAGAATTTGCCGGTTGGATTGTTTATGATGATGCCGGAAGGGAAGTTCTTCGTCTGCAGTTCTCTGATTGTGATGTTAAACTTGTCGGTAATTTTCTGATAGTTGATGGTTTTGGTCACCACGATGTATATCACTTATTGACAGGTTGGCTGATGATTGAGGAACAACAGCGCATTGTTGCCAGCCCGTATGATGACTTTTTGATGTGTTGCCCCATTTCCGGTAATTTGCAGGTTTGGTCACATGGTAAATGGCTGGAAGATTTTGGTGTGGTTGAAGATTTTGGTCTGCTTTCTGAAGATTTGGGAGTTTTTTATACTATCCAAAACGGTAAGTATCACCTCTATACTTTTGACGGTAAGCCGTTTTTGAACGCAATCTACCCTGATGGTGTTGATTATGTCGGTTACAATGCCGATGATATGAGTACCATCATAATTAACAACAGCAAAGCCCGCTTCTTTATGTAAAGAAAGCCGGTTTGTCTGTCTTAAGCCCCGTAGTATAGTGCTACGGGGTAAATTTTTGCGTATTTCAGTTATTTTTTGTAAAAAAATGCTTGAAAATTTGCTTTAAAATAAGTTATAAAAGCGCATAAATAAATATTTTTTGAGGAGATTTACAGATGTCAGGACACTCGCAATTTAAGAACATTATGTATCGCAAAGGCGCTCAAGATGCTAAAAAGGCACGCGTTTTTGCTAAGCTCGCACGCGAAATTACCGTTGCCGCTAAAAGCGGTTTGCCGGAACCTGATAAAAACCCGCGTCTGCGCTTGGCCATTCAAGCTGCTCGCGCCGAAAGTATGCCGAAAGATAATATTGAACGTGCTATTGCCAAAGCTACTACCGTTGCCGGTGGTGCTGATTTCGTTTCTATGCGCTACGAGGGGTTTTCGTCCGGTAAAGTTGCGGTAATTGTTGAGGCACTGACTGATAACAAGAATCGCACTGCCGGTAATGTTCGCACCATTTTTGGTAAGCGTGGCGGACAGATGGGCGAATCCGGTTCGGTAGTGTTCAATTTTGAACGTATCGGCTATATCCAATATCCGATTAGTGTTGCCGGTGCCGATGAAATGTTCGAGGCCGCTTTAGAAGCCGGAGCTAACGATGTGGTGAGCGATGATGAAAACCATGAGATTGAAACATTGCCTGATGATTTGTCGGCTGTTACCACCGCTTTGGAAGCTAAATACGGCACACCGTCTGCTTCGCGCTTGGATTGGAAACCGACGGTGAAAACCGAAATCAAAGATTTAGATGCCGCTAAGAAGTTTTTGGAATTTATTGACGCATTGGAAGATGATGAAGACGTGCAACACGTTTATCACAATGCCGAAATTTCTGATGATATTATGGCTCAAATTGCCGGTGAAGAATAAAATATGCGGATTCTGGGGTTAGATCCGAGCTTATCTTCTACCGGATGGGGAGTGATTGAGGTGAATGGAAACCGCCTGCAATACATTGCGGACGGTTTTATTCCTACTCAGCCTAAAATGCCGATAGAGGAACGTTTAGATTTGATTTTTCGCACTTTAAACGAGGTGATTACAACCTATCAACCGACAGAGGCGGCAATCGAAAAAACTTTTCTAAACCAAAATCCGGAAAGTTCACTAAAACTAAGTATGGCTCGCGGCGTGGTGATTTTAGCCGCCGGATATAATCATATTCCGTTATTTGAATATGAGCCGAATAAGGTTAAAAAGGCCTTGGTTGGGGTAGGGCATGCCGAAAAAAATCAGGTGGAAACTATGGTGAAAATTTTACTGCCGGGTTGTCAGCCTAAAAATAATGACTCTTCAGATGCTCTGGCGATGGCCATTACGCGTAGTCATTATCGTGGCAGTGCTTTTTAACTTTTTTTGTGGTGAGAGGCCACCCATTCATCAATAAACTGATAAAGAACCGATTTCTCTGCTTCTTCGTCTTCCCATTTATTTTGCAAAGTATTGAAAATTGCCGCCACATCTTTCGGGGTAGGAAATTGATTTTTGGTAACTGTATCTTCTTGCTCATTATCGTTTTTTTTATGAAGTCTGTTACGTAGACCGGTAATCAACTTTGATGCTAAATTTTGTTTTTTTTCGATTTCTTCCATTATTCTTCTCCTTTGGACTCATTATTTTCAGGCCATAATTTTTTAACCATCAAGTCCAAACTTTTAGCACCGTATTTTTTTACGATTTTATCTAGTATTTGATCGATTGTTTTTTGTAAATTATCGGCAAACGGAATATTTATTTTCGTAACCTTTACCGGATAAGCGTTATAAATCTCTTTATCTAAAGTTTCAATAATAAGCAGTGGTTCTGCACTTAATAATTTTTCACGTAAATCATAAGCGATATTCGTTAAAATAAAAGCCTTTGCATTATTCCGGATTAAAATGGCGCAATTACGTCCATCATATAAAAAATCGGCATTTTGATACGTTTCTTCTTTAATCGGTAACTCAATTCCGAGCTGATTTTTATAAGTCAAAATATCAAAATGCTCTACCCATATTTTTTCTATACTTACCATTTTGTTTCCGTCATATAACACAAAAAAGAACCATATTCATTAACATGGCTCATTTTAATAAACAATCGTAAATATTTTGTGAATATCAACGAACAGGCGGTTTAATCGCAAAGCCGGTAATTCGATAATCCGGCGCAGGGGAAATAACCTCTTTAACTTGTTGTAAATGTGCTTGATATTTTTTTATCCCTGCCAATCCGTCTTTACCTAAACATTTAATAAAACCAAGTACTTTTGACATTTTACCTGCTTCATTAACATCTTCGGCAACTTTGGAACCGGCGATAATTGCATTGTGATTTTTTTCGCCTTTGAGCATGCTATTTCTAATTTCATTTATAAATACTTTTGCCATGAAAAGCTGTTCAGGCTTATAAAGTCCAGATTTATGTAAATCATCAAATCGGGCTTCTAAAGCGGCGGAAATTTCTTGTGGTGTGTATCCCTGATTTTCTGCCATCGTTTCTCTCCTCAATGGTACTATATTCCTTTATTACCTCTAATATAACTTATGATTTGACAAAAATCAAGTGAAATTTTGCCTAAAATGCAAAAATTAGTCTATATTGATATAAAAATCAGCCTCGGTGGTTTGTTTAATGTCTTCAAGTGATGAATATGGGCTGATTTCGGTTAAATGCAAACCATCGGCACGCATTTCAAATACGCCTTTTTCGGTAATAATCATATTAACTTTGTGCGCAACCGTTAGCGGCAGTGTGCATTTTTTAACAATCTTCGGCGCACCTTTGGCTGTGTGTTCCATGGCGATAATCAGCTTTTTGGTTCCTACTACCAAATCCATAGCGCCTCCCATGCCAGGCGTAAATTTTCCCGGAATGCACCAATTTGCTAAGTTGCCTTCGGCATCTACTTGTAATGCACCTAAAACCGTAATATCAATGTGTCCGCCGCGCATCATGGCAAAGGCCATAAAACTGTCTGTAAAACAGCCGCCCTCGCTTAAAGTAACATTTGCTCCTCCGGCATTTATTATGCGTGCATCAATATGTTCCTTATCCGGATACGCACCAACACCGAGCACCCCATTTTCCGACTGCACGATGATATGCACATCTTGTGGTAAATATTGCACCGCTTTGGTAGGTAGACCTATACCAAGCGTTACTACGTCACCATCGTGAAATTCTTTGGCCACACGGCGGGCAATAATTTCTTGAGTTTGTTCTTTATCTAATTCCATTATTTTCCTCGCACAATCATATAATCTACAAAAATCCCCGGCACTACGATATGATTCGGATCTAGTGGCTTATCAGAAAATTTTTCCACCTCGACAATTACCGTTTTGGCGGCGAGCGGCATAATGGCATTAAAATTACGTGTAGAACCATAAAAGGCTAAATTACCGAATTTATCGGCATAAGTGGCATACACCAGAGCCACATCGGCTTTGAGCGGCGTTTCTAAAAGAAAGTTTTGACCATCAACTTCAATTAGCTTTTTGCCCTTGGCTACGTCTGTATTTAAGCCGACCGGCGTTAAAATTCCGCCTAAACCGGCACCACCGGCGCGTACTCTTTCCGCCAATGTTCCTTGCGGAATCAATTCCACCTCAAGTTCACCATTGTTCATCTGTGCCACAGTTTCCGGATTTGTGCCGATGTGCGATACCAAAGCTTTTTTAATTTTATGCGCACACACCAATTTGCCGCGGTCGGTTGTCGGTGTCGATGTGTCATTGGCAATCAGCGTCCATTCGCCCATATCTGTTTTGAGTAGCTCGTCAATTACCATTGTCGGCGAACCGCACGCCAAAAAACCGCCAATCATCAGCGTTTGACCGGATTCGAAAAACTGCACCGCTTCAACCGCGGAAATAATTTTTGCCATATCATCTCCTTTTAACTGAAGTGCAGTTTATCTAAAGTCGCAATAATATGCAACACAAAACAAAAGGTCCTGTGTTTTACTTGGGAAAACACAGGCCTTTTTTTCATCTTTCGATGAGTTTCTGCAGCTCAGTTTTTAATTCTGGATACTGCAGATGCGGAAGAAGAGCTTTCAGTTGCTCTTTTTCGGCATCTGTTGGTTGGATACCAAGGTCCAATTTTTCCTTAATGGCTTCAATGATACCCTCCAGAATTTTCAAACTCGCTGGTGATAACGCGCCCTTGTGCTGCTTCAGCACATTAAGAGCCAAAAGTACATACTTCATTCTTTTTTAGGTTTTAAATGACTTATCTAAATTATATTCACATCGCCTTTTAATATAGTTCACTTTTGTCCAAATGTCAAGGCTAAAATTATTTTTTTATACAGATTCAACTGCTTCTTGCATCTCGAAAAAGTGCTCCCTATATATTCCGTATAAGGAGAAATACCATGAACTTGGAAAAATATACAGACAGAAGCAGAGGCTTTTTACAAAATGCGGAAAAACTGGCATCACGCAACAATAATCAATATTTGGTGCCTGCGCATTTGTTAAATGCATTGCTTGAAGATAAAGAAGGTATGGCGGCAAATCTTTTGGCGCAAAGCGGAGCTAATGTTGAAGCTGTGCGTGATGCCGTAGAAGCTGAAGTGGCAAAATTACCATGCGTAAACGGGCAGGGGGTGCAACTGACTTTATCGCAGGATATGGTCAAAGTGCTTGATTCTGCTGAGCAAATCGCCGAAAAAGCCAAAGATGCTTATGTTACGGTGGAACGTTTGTTACAAGCACTTTTGCTTTATAAAAATTATGGAGTAGATTCGGCTAAGCTGAATGCAGTGATTAACCAAATGCGGCAAGGACGCACTGCCGATTCGGCTTCAGCGGAAGATAACTTTGAGGCATTGAAACGCTATGCAATTGACTATACCGAACGTGCGGCGCAAGGTAAGCTTGATCCGATTGTCGGACGTGATGAAGAAATCCGCCGCACCGTGCAGGTGCTTTCACGCCGGACCAAAAATAACCCGATTTTGATTGGTGAACCGGGGGTTGGTAAAACCGCTATCGTTGAAGGATTGGCACAGCGTATTGTTAACGGCGACGTGCCGAGTTCGCTGGCTCATAAACGCCTGATGGCACTTGATATGGGGGCGCTTATTGCCGGTGCCAAGTATCGCGGCGAATTTGAGGAACGTTTGAAGGCGGTGTTGCAGGAAGTGCAGAGCGCCGAAGGACAAGTGATTTTGTTCATTGATGAAATGCATACCGTGGTCGGGGCAGGGGCTTCCGAAGGTTCAATGGACGCTTCAAATTTACTTAAACCGGCTTTGGCACGTGGCGAATTGCACTGTATCGGTGCCACCACTTTGAAAGAATATCAGAAATATATTGAAAAAGATGCGGCGTTTGCTCGTCGTTTTCAACCGGTTTATGTCGGTGAAACCGATATTGCCGGCACGGTTTCTATTTTGCGCGGTATTAAAGAAAAATATGAGTTGCATCACGGTGTGCATATTTCCGATGCGGCTTTGGTGGCGGCGGCTACGATGTCTGATCGCTATATTACCGACCGCTTTTTGCCGGATAAGGCTATAGATTTGGTTGATGAGGCAGCTAGCAAGCTCAAAATGGCTATCGATTCGAAACCGGAATTTTTGGATGAGATTGACCGCAAACTGCTGCAATATAAAATTGAGCGGGAAGCCTTGAAAAAGGAGCCTGATGCGGCATCTAAAGAGCGTTTGGCCAAGTTGGAAACGGAAATTGCCGCTTTGGAAAAACAGTCGGCGGAAGAAACCGAAAAGTGGAATGCACATAAAAGTAATATTATAGAAGCTAACAAATTGCGTGAACGCATTGATGCGGCGCGGATTGAGGCGGAAAAAGCCTTGCGCGCCGGTTTATATGAAGAAGCAGGGCGTTTACAATATAAAGAAATTCCGGATTTAGAACAGCGTTTGAAAACATTGCAGAGTCAGAGCGCTGAACAAACAACAGTAGAAACTGTTACGCCGGATATGATTGCTTCGGTGGTTTCCAAATGGACGGGAATTCCGGTTGATAAATTGGTTGGCAGTGAGCGCGAAAAGCTGTTGCACTTGGAAGAAAATCTGGCTAAGCGAGTGGTGGGGCAAAATGGTGCAATTACCGCTGTTTCTAATGCTGTTCGCCGTTCGCGTTCCGGCTTAAAAGATCCGAATCGGCCGATCGGTTCATTCTTGTTCCTCGGTCCGACCGGTGTGGGTAAAACCGAACTGGCTAAAGCTTTGGCGGAGTTTTTGTTTGATGAAGAAGCGGCATATATTCGTATAGATATGTCGGAATATATGGAAAAGCATTCGGTGGCACGATTGATTGGTGCGCCTCCGGGATATGTGGGGTATGATGAAGGCGGTGTTTTAACCGAAGCAGTGCGTCGTCGACCGTATCAGGTAATTTTGTTCGATGAAGTGGAAAAGGCGCATCCTGATGTGTTTAATCTACTGTTGCAAGTGCTTGATGAGGGGCATTTGACTGACGGTAAAGGACGCACGGTCGATTTCAAAAATACCTTTATCATTCTGACATCTAATTTGATTACCGGAGAAACTGCCGATGTTATGACGACATTGAAAAATTTCTTCAAACCGGAGTTTTTGAACAGGCTTGATGAAATTTTGGTGTTCAATTCATTGCAGAAAGAAGACATTCGTCGTATTGTCGATATTCAGATTGCCCAGTTGCAAAAGCGCCTTGATGAGCGCCACATCATACTTTCACTTGATGATAAAGCTAAAGATTGGCTCTCGGATAACGGTTACAATCCCGAATTCGGGGCTCGTCCGCTTAAGCGCTTGTTGGTGCAAAATCTTGAAAATCCGTTGGCAATAAAATTGCTTGACGGCGAGATAGATGATGGCGATATCATAGTTATTTCGGCAAATAATGAGGGACTGGTTATTGAAAAACAACGGAAAAATTAAAATAAAAAATCACACATCTATTGACAAAAATAAAAAAATACGTTAGGCTCAAAAAGATTTGTGATTTTTAAGATATTTTTTATGTTGAACTCGCTTCTTTAGTTTTTCCGCATTTATGCCGAAAGAAAGAGGAAGCCTAAAATCAATCGCTTATGAAAGAGCTGAATGAAGACGGAAGGTTTCGACAACGTTTGCGAACTTTCAAACTAAGAGAAACCAAGGGAGGACACCTCTCTATTTGGGAACGTGGGGGTATACATAAAAACGTAGGAAAAGCTACGTTGATTGCTACTCCCAAGGGTAACAAACCGGTCGCTATGATGGTTAATTTATATGACGAACCTAATGGCAGACACGCACTGGTGCAGGTGCATAAGGATTTTATAATTGCTTATGCCACTGTGGAATATGGGACCGAGCATATCGGTTTGTATTTAGTAAAAAGGCTTCATCGGCAGAAAAAAGTGCTGAATGCCATTCTGATTAACGAATTTTATCACGGAGAATGGACATACCCGCTGGAAGAGCGATTTGAACAAATAGTGCAGGCTATGCACAAAATTCTTTCTACGCGCGATTGCATTGAACCGGTGTTTGTCGAAATACCGCCTGAACGTATGGAGTTAATAGAACAACAAAAAAATAAAATCAAGTCCCAGAAAGAATAGTGAGAAAAATCCCGAAAATTATATCAATAATTTTCGGGATAATTTTTTATATTAATAACATATAAGAAAATCGACGAATTTACAGCTCCATATTTAAAGTTTCTTCCGGTTCGTCAAAAAAATTATTTGAATACTTATGATAATTAACATTATCCTTTAAATTTAAACAAAATAGCACCGACTAAGTGTCGATGCCATTCACAAACCACACCATAACAAACCTTATTCCGGATTTTTTCACTCATCAAAAATCTAAAGTACAGCTATTACGGAGAGGAAATATATTGTCAATAAACGAGACTATTCAGCGGCGCAAGCGCAAGACTCGATTCTATTATCTAAATGAGAAACTGCTTTTTCTTCTGCGAAACACAAACGAGAATAATATTCGCTTTTCTTGCCGCGATTAAATTCGCTCACCGGACGATGATATCCCATCACACGAGTCCAAACTTCACACGGTTGGCGCTCGGCATCAGTCAAAGCAATGTTGTCAATATTAATAACGTTTGTCATTTTGTTTCTCCTAAAATTCATTGTTGTGTCATTATTCTATTGATACCACATATAGTGTTAACAAAAAGTAAATAAACTATATATAGTATTTTATTTTTATACACACCTTTCTTAATTATATCATATTTTCATATACTTAAATTCCGAAAATTATCTAAAAATATAATTGTCGGCAACAGTAAAAAATCCTCCGTTCAATAAGAAATTCCGATTTTAAATTTTCTTGATTTTTTGCATAATTTAATATATACCTAATCCAATATTAAATTATTATCACTATGTTTAATTCATTTTGTGTGGTCTAAGGAAACCACGTAAATACTATAAGTATGACAGTATTTTTTATAATTGTGGCCATTTTGAATGTGCTTTGTGTCGTTTTATACAACAAAGCCAAATTTTGGGAAGAGATGTATTTTCAATCGACCGGTTATGCTTTACGTATAACTGCTCAGTTGGGGATATATGTCATAGCGATAATTCCGGTAATCTGTGATATTTTAGGAAAAATTGATGTATGGTGGCTGTATTGGGCATATTTTTTGTATGTCATAATAATAATGCTCTATAGCTTTATCAATTGCTTCAGTATGGAAGAAGATCGGAGGGGAATTGTGATTACATCAATATTTAATACACTGATGCTGATAGGAATTATATTATGGTGATAAAAATAAAGCGTTTGATTCTGAAATATCAAACGCTTTATTTTTTACTGAAAAAATCACGCAAAGTTTTCCAAATAATGCACAATCATATCGTAAAACGTTGCGTTTTCCGGTTCTATGGCTTTCAATTCTTGCGCTCTTATCGCATCTATATGCGAATGTTCCACAAAATGTCTGGTTGAGATTTTGCACACGTTATCGGCAATGTCAGCTACGCCGCTGTCAATAAAATACCACGCTGATACATGATCTCCTTCATCCAAAATCTGCATAACACCAGGGGTAATTACCAACGAGGTTGGGGCTCTGTCCTCAATCACCGTCAAGTTTTTATCGGCATACGGCAACACCACACGATAAACTTTTTTGTTCATTACCGTGCGTTCAGGAGTCCATATTTTCAGCGTCACATTTTCAGCCATTATTCAGCCTCTTTCATTTTTTCTGCTTTGGCAATAGCTTCTTCTATGGTTCCCACCATATAGAAAGCTGCTTCCGGCAAATCGTCATACAAGCCGTCTAAAATGCCCTTAAAGCCTTTAATAGTGTCTTCCAAATTCACATAAACACCCTTCAAGCCGGTGAACACTTCTGCCACATGGAACGGTTGCGATAAAAACTTTTGAATTTTGCGCGCACGTGAAACTACTTGACGGTCTTCTTCCGACAACTCGTCCATACCCAAAATGGCAATAATATCTTGCAACGAATTGTATTTTTGCAATATTTCCTGAACACGTCGAGCTGTTTCATAATGTTCCTGACCGGCAATTTCCGGATTCAATGCACGACTGGTGGAATCGAGCGGATCAACCGCCGGATAAATACCTAATTCGGAAATTTTACGCGACAACACCGTGGTGGCATCCAAGTGCGCAAACGTTGTTGCCGGCGCCGGATCGGTCAAGTCATCAGCCGGCACATAAACCGCCTGAACTGAGGTAATGGAACCGTCTTTAGTAGAGGTAATACGTTCTTGCATGGCACCCATATCCGTTCCTAATGTCGGCTGATAACCCACGGCTGACGGAATACGTCCGAGCAAAGCAGAAACCTCTGAACCGGCTTGTGTAAAACGGAAAATGTTATCAATAAACAACAACACATCTTGGTGTTCTTGGTCGCGGAAATATTCCGCTTCGGTTAAGCCTGTTAAAGCTACACGCGCACGAGCTCCCGGCGGTTCGTTCATTTGTCCGTAAACCAACACGGTTTTAGATTTATCGCCGTTCAAATCAATAACGCCGGATTCTATCATTTCATGATAAAGGTCGTTACCTTCACGAGTACGCTCACCCACACCGGTAAATACAGAATATCCACCGTGTCCCTTGGCAATGTTGTTAATCAATTCCATAATTAACACGGTTTTGCCCACGCCGGCGCCGCCAAACAGCCCAATCTTACCACCCTTGGAATACGGTTCCAACAGGTCAATAACCTTAATACCTGTAACCAAGATTTCTTCTTTGGTCGATTGGTCGGTAAAGGCCGGAGCATCGCGGTGAATAGGTGAATACATAGTGCTTTTAACTTCACCTCTTTCATCAACAGGCTCGCCCAATACATTGATAATGCGCCCTAAAAGTTCTGGACCAACCGGAACTTTTATCGGCTCGCCGGTGTTAATAACTTCTTGTCCGCGAACCAAACCATCGGTTGCATCGAGTGCAATACAACGCACCACGCAATCACCTAAATGTTGTTCTACCTCTAAAACTAAGCGCTTACCGTTATTCTGGCACTCCAAAGCTGTTAAAATATCCGGTAACTCATTTTCATTATCAAATTTAACATCGACAACCGCGCCCAACACCTGATGAATGTGGCCTGTTATTTGCGCTTTATTTTTATTTTCCATTGTCATCGTTCTCCTTAAATTGCTTCAGCGCCGGCAATAATTTCAATCAACTCGGTCGTAATCGCCGATTGCCGTAAGCTGTTGTATTTTAATGTTAATTCACTAATCATCTTTTTGGCATTGCGTGTGGCGCTATCCATCGAACTCATGCGCGCTCCGTGTTCGCTTGCTGCCGCATTGACCAAGATTTTGAATATATTATCATTAAACAAAATCGGTAAAATATTGGTCAAAAGCATCAGTTTATCCGGCAAATATTCATAAAAAGCATCACCGGAACGGTTAATCAACTGCAACTGTTCTTCCGGTAAATGTTCTGAATTCAAATCAAGCGGGCAAACCTGTTCACACACAAAGTTGCGGCTAATCGCCGACACAAATTGCGCATAAGCAAACTCGCATACATCAAATTCCCCATTTTGAAAAGCATTCAAAACCTGACTGGCTATTTTAGCCGCTGCTTTTGGATACGACAAATTGTGGGCATCGAGCACCATGCGTTCAATGCTGATATTGCTGTCACGAAACATACGGCGTAACGTATCATACGCCTTTTTACCCACACAGATAACCTTGACGATTTTATCGGCCTTTTGCAGCTCGTTAATCCGCTGAGCCGCACATTTTGCCGCATTACTGTTATAGGCACCGCACAAGCCTCGGTCAGAAGACAGCACATAGAGTGTATATTTCTGCGGATTAGCTTTTGCTTGCAACAACATCGGACGAATAAAACGGATATTTTTGGCCTTTTCTTCAGCTTCAATTTCCATTTTCACGCGCAATGCCGAGCGGCGCAAATTTTCGGAATATCCTTGGTTTTTATCCACCAAAATTTGCACCCGACGCAAGCGGGAAGCCGCCACCATCTTCATCGCCGAAGTAATTTTCTGCGTTGATTTGATGGCGTCAATCCGTGTTCGTAATTCTTTTAATCCGGCCATTTATTTACGCTGCCTTTTCCTGTTTTTTCAAATAATTATCAACAAATTCGGCATAAAATGCGCTCAATTTTTCCTTCAATTCCGGAGAAATAACTCGTTTTTCTTTGATTTCTGCCAAATATTCCGGATGAGCCGTGCGCAAATGTTCCAAACTTAAAGCCTCAAATTCTTTAACATCACTGACTTTTAATCTGGTTAAATAACCGTTCACACCGGCAAAAATAGAAGCCACTTCTTCCTCGGTTGCCATTGGTTGGTGTACCGGTTGTTTCAAAAGTTCAGTCAGTTTTGAACCTTTATCCAACAAATTGCGTGTCGATTTATCCAAATCTGCCGAAAATTGGGCAAATGCAGCCATTTCACGATATTGCGCCAAATCCAACTTCATTGAACCGGAAACTTGCTTCATGGCCTTAATTTGTGCCGCCGAACCCACACGAGATACCGAAATACCCACGTTCACCGCCGGACGAATACCTTGGTAGAACAAAGACGTTTCCAAAAAGATTTGCCCATCGGTAATGGAAATCACGTTGGTCGGAATATAGGCGGATACGTCACCGGCTTGTGTTTCAATCACCGGCATAGCGGTCAATGAACCGGCACCATAATCGTCATTCATTTTAGCCGCACGTTCCAACAAACGGGAGTGCAAATAGAACACATCACCAGGGTACGCTTCACGTCCAGGCGGACGGCGAATTAAGAGCGACATTTGACGATATGCCACAGCTTGTTTAGATAAGTCATCATAGAAAATAACGGCGTGCATACCATTGTTGCGGAAATATTCTCCCATCGCGGTTCCGGCATAAGGTGCCAAGAATTGCAACGGTGCAGCTTCAGAAGCGGTTGCCGCTACCACAATGGTATAGTCCATTGCACCAAAGTCGCGCAAAGTCTTAACCACTTGAGCTACTGACGAACGTTTTTGCCCCACCGCAACATAGATACAGAACAGCTTTTCTTTATCGCTTTTTGCCGCATCATTTGTGCGTTTTTGATTGATAATTGTATCAATGATAATTGAAGTTTTACCGGTTTGGCGGTCGCCGATTATCAGCTCACGTTGTCCGCGCCCAATCGGAATTAGCGAATCGATAACCTTCAAGCCTGTTTGAACCGGCTCATGCACACTGCGTCTTGGGATAATTCCAGGAGCTTTAATCTCGGCATTACTGTATTGTTCGGCCTTAATTTCGCCCATACCATCAATCGGATTACCAAGGGCATCAACTACACGTCCGAGCAACCCTTTGCCAACCGGCACGCTCACAATTTGTCCGGAGCGCTTAACGATATCGCCTTCTTTAATGCCTTCATCCGAACCGAAAAGTACTACGCTGACACTGTCTTCTTCTAAGTTTAATGCCATACCCTTGGTTCCGTTACTAAAGGTAACCATTTCGTTTAGTTGGACTTTATCTAAGCCGTAAACACGTGCGATACCATCACCGACGGAAAGCACGCGCCCTACCTCCGACATATCGGTCGATAAGTCGAAATCGGCAATTTTTTCTTTCAAAATTGAAGATATTTCATCTGCTTGTACAGACATCTATTTTGCCCCTTTCATAAGCTGTTCCAACGCATTAAGTTTGTGTCGGATTGAATTATCTATAAAATTGGTTCCGTTTTTGATAATCAATCCGCCCATAATCTGCGGATCAATTACATAACTGATCAGAATCTCTTTATTAAATATAGATTGTAATTTGTTTTTCAGTTTAGCTTCCTGCGCCGGTTTCAGTTCAACAGCGGTAGTAACTTCCACTTCGGCAATATTGTGCTGTTGCTGATATAAACCGACAAATTGCTCGCATATTATTTTTACCAAATTAAGTTTACTGTTCTGAGCTAAAATTTTCAAAGTGTTTAACATACTTTGGCAAAATTGCAATTTATTGGCTAAAGTTTCTAAAACTCTGATTTTATCATCTGTCGAAATCAGCGGATTATTCAATTTTTCCATTTGCGCCGAATCTGCCACCGACATATTTGCCAAACGTTGAGTATTAGCATAAAGCTTATCAAGATCATCCGCCTTTTCAGCCCCTTCATACATAGCTTCGGCGTACAAAATTGCGGTCTTAAGTTTTGAAACTGTTTTCACTTTCCACTCTTATAAAAAATTAACAGATGAATCACCTTAATAAATTATATCATATATAGCAAGCATTGACACAAGAAATCAACAAGATTTTTTATTTTTATATTTACGAGAATTTTACTATTGTTTATGTAAAATATCTCCAAAGTATGCTGAAAAGGGAGATGATTATGAATAAATTTGCAATATTGGCTTTTGGCGGAGTGTTGGTGTGCGGAGTACAAACTTTTGCCGCCGATGATTTGTTTGGTCTTGATGATATTGATAATCTGGAAAATGTGGCGGAAGAGAAAAATACTTCAACCGATTCGGTATCAGCTAATAGAGTGTTATCTTCCTTTCTAAATAGTCGGATTCCGGCGTCGGCGGTGCGCAATATAGAAAAAGCGGAAAAAGTCTTTTGTTATACGGTTACTTATGCTGATCCGGAAGCTGACGGATATACCTTGAACGGTATGGCAATCAAAGGTTCATGTGGGGAACTTTCCGCCAACGGAAATAAGTTGTTTAAAGATATGTTGTGGAGTAATATGACAGCTTTTTCCGGTAATATGGATAATTGCAGTATTAACCCTAAGATTATGCTACGTTATATCTATGGTCCGGATACAACCGATGTTTTACTCTCTTATCCTTGTCCGGCGGTAACATTTTATCATGGTCGTGATATTGTTACGGTTAATGCGGCTCCGGGGGGAGAAATTATCGAAAAAATTACCAAAGCCTACAGCAGTTTGGCAGAGCCTTATGTATCTCCGGCTCTTATCGGACAGATGGTTGCTAACGGGCAAATTCAAAATCAGGCGCAAAAGGAAAAGGTTCGTCGCTTAGGAAATACGGAAGCAAATTTACGTAAGTGGAATGCCGATACTCCGACGTCAGAGAATAATTCAGCCACGTCTAAACCGGCGGCATCGGGCTGGAATAAATTAAAATAATTATAGACAGGAGATTTTAAGATGTTTGCTTTGATAAATGCGGAATTACCTTTGTTGTATCGGATTATTGCGGCTTTTGTAGCAGCTTTGGTCATAAGTTTATTGTTTGGGGCGCCGTTGATAAATTTTTTGCATAAACATCAACAAAAAGGGCAACCAATACGCAGTGATGGTCCGAAGTCTCACTTGCAAACTAAAAAAGGAACTCCGACCATGGGCGGATTACTCATTCTAGGTGCGACAATTATTTCGATTCTGTTGTTTGCCAAAGTGCAATACCACTTTGTGTGGGTAAGTTTGATAGTGCTGATTATGTATGGTATTACCGGTTTTATTGATGACTATTGGAAGGTAAAACGCCAGAGCTCAAATGCTATGACTGCACGTATGAAACTGTTTTTACAATTTTTGACGGCGCTATTGGCGGCAAGCATTATTACTGCGGCAACCACCAAAAATATTAATACCGGATTATCGATTCCGTATTTCAAAGATGTTGTTATTAATATCGGTTGGCTGTATATTCCGTTTGCCGTGGTGGTAATTTCGGGAGCTTCTAATGCGGTTAATTTGAGTGACGGCTTAGATGGACTGGCTTCCGGATTGTTGATAATTTCATTTACATTTTTTGGTGCGGTGGCATATTTTTGCGGTATTGATGGTTCAATACTGCATTATATTCCGCGCGCCGGAGAAGTTGCGGTGGTATGTGCCGCCGTGGTTGGTGCTTGTTTAGGCTTCCTTTATTATAACAAACCCAAAGCACGAGTATTTATGGGAGATACCGGATCATTGGCACTGGGAGCGTTACTCGGTGCCGTATCGGTAATGACAAAGAGTGAAATTTTACTTGCTATCGTTGGTGGCGTATTTGTTGCCGAAACTTTGTCGGTAATGATTCAGGTGGCGTATTTCAAAAAAACAGGTAAGCGCTTTTTCAAGATGGCTCCGATACATCATCATTTTGAACAACTCGGTTGGAGCGAGAAAAAAGTAGTATTTTCATTTTGGTTGACAGCGCTTTGTTTAGCGGCATTCGGGTGCTTGGTATTTATCGGATAAGGAATAATATAAATGGTAAATTTTTCACGCCAAAGTCATAGTGCTCTTGCTAAATGGTTATGGACCGTTGACAAGGTTATTTTATTTGTATCGCTGGCTTTGCTTTCTATCGGTATTATTTTAGATATTACAGCCAGTCCGGCAGTGGCACGACGTATCAATGTTGATGATTTTTGGTTTGTGCGTAAACAAGTTTTTTACGTTGTTGCTTCCATTGGAATTATTTTTATTCTATCGTTGTTAAAACTTAAAACTATTCGTCGCTTGTCTATATTCGGGTTTGTAATATTTTTGGGACTACTGGTACTTACGCTGTTTTTTGGGTTTGAAACTAAAGGAGCTCGGCGTTGGATAAGTATTGCCGGTTTTTCGATGCAGGCTTCCGAATTTATGAAACCGATTTTTATTGTGGTAACGGCCTGGCTTTTGGATTGCGGTAAAAAATATGATTATTTCCCAGGTATGGCGGTTTCTATCGGCTTATATGGTGTTGTAGCTGCTTTATTACTATTGCAACCTGATGTCGGAATGACTTTATTGGTAACGGCGATTTTCGGATTGCAACTTTTTTTGGCCGGTTTGCCGATGTTTTTTGTCAGTGTTTTAGCTGCCGGAGGTGTGGTTGTCCTCTTTATATTATACTTTACTTTTCCTCACTTTCATGCTCGTGTTGATCAGTTTCTGTATGGTAGTGATGAAACCAGTTATCAAATTAACCGAGCGATGGAGGCTTTTCAAAACGGTAATTTGGTCGGTCGCGGTCCGGGAGAAGGAACCGTTAAACTCCATATTCCTGACGCCCATACCGATTTTGTGTTTGCCGTTGCCGGTGAAGAATACGGAGTATGGTTGTGCTTAATTATCATTATTTTATTTGCTGTTATTATTATCCGTGCTTTACGTGCCGCCTTAAAAGAAACCAATTTATTTGTGATGTACGCCGAGGTAGGATTGGCCGCTTCATTAGGATTGCAGGCATTTGTAAATATGGCATCATCGTTGCATGTTATTCCGACTAAAGGTATGACATTGCCGTTTATATCTTACGGCGGTTCATCACTTTTGGGAAGTGCTATTGAGATAGGTATGCTTTTGGCGATTACTCGTAAAAATACGGCATCGGAGGATAAGGATGCGCTATGACAACTAAGCAAATGCAAAATCTGCCGTCGGTGCGGGGAAAATATTTGTTTGATGAACCGATGAGGCGTCATACATGGCTTGGTGTGGGCGGCGAGGCTGAAGTTATGTTTTTGCCTGAAGATGAAGCTGATTTACAATATTTTTTACGTAATAAACCTCAAAATTTGCCGGTGTTTATCTTAGGCGGAGGCTCTAATTTATTAGTGCGTGACGGTGGTATTAAAGGAATAACAATAAAACTGCAGAATAAGAACTTTGCTCAATGGCGGATAGAGAACAATTTACTTATTTGCGGCGCCGGTATGCAGAATTTTGCCCTAAAAAATATTTTACCGGAAAATAATATCGGCGGTTTGGAATTTTTATGTTCTATTCCGGGGACTATCGGTGGGGCTTTTCGTTCCAATGCCGGCTGTTTCGGTTGCGAGTTGGCACAAGTTTTGCACCATGCTAAAATTATGAACGGGCAGGGTGATATTTTGGAAATTACGCCTGAGCAATTCGGATTTGCATATCGCCACAGTGATTTTCCTTCGGACTGGATTATATTAGAAGCGGATTTGACAACAATTACGAAGAAATCAGAAGAAATTATTGCGCAAATTAAGCAAAATGAAGATTACAGGAAGGAACATCAGCCGCAGGGTATTCGTACAGCCGGCTCAACATTTAAAAATCCGCAGGAAAAAGCCGCATGGAAATTGATAAAGGAATCCGGGGGAGCTGAAATGATTATTGGAGGAGCTAAAATGTCGGCACAACATTGCAATTTCTTGGAAGTTAGTGATAATGCCAGAGCTACAGATGTTGAAAAATTGTGCGAAAATATCATGAAAGCGGTTAAAACCAAGTTTGACGTTAGTTTAGAGTTAGAAATTAAGTGTGTGGGGCAAAAATAAAAACATGGAAACAGCTTCTGATAATAAGATATATGAAAATGTTTTGTGGCCGTATCGTTTGATTGGCAATCTTTTGCTCATGGGAAGTGTTTGGCTTATTACCATAGGGGTTATTACCGTGCGTCATAATCTAATCGGTAAACAAATAGATTCTCTTTTAAGTGAACTCTATCAACAATCGGTAGGTTTTGGTTGGGGAATTGATGATATTACCATTGAAGGTCGTGATAAAACCTCAAAAGAAGAGTTATTGAGCGCTCTGAATATTTCACGCGGAGATAACATATTAAATGTTGATTTGCATGCGATTCGCGACCAATTAAAAGCTCTGCCATGGATAAAAGATGTAATTATATCGCGTCGCTATTTTCCTAATATCATTCATATCAGCATAAAAGAACGCAAAATCAAATCTATTTGGCAGTATAAGAACGAATTTTATCCGATAGATGAAGACGGAGAAATTATTGAAACAGAATATGTTCCGCAAAAAAATGTTTTACAGATTATCGGTGAAGATGCGCCACAGCACATTAAGGAATTGTTAGAAATTGTAGAAGAAGACAAAGAGTTGTTTTCTCGCTTAAAGGCTGCAAACTATATTTCTAAACGTCGCTGGGATTTGATTTTTGATGATGTTGAACACGGTATAACGGTTAAAATGCCGGAAGAAGATATTAAATCGGCATGGAAGAAATTAGTAAAATTGGATAAAACGCAAGGTATTCTTAAATATAAATTAACTTTCATTGATTTAAGATTAAAAAATAAAGTTATCGTTAAAGTTAACGATAAAAAATAAGCAAAATCAATAACGTGCGTTTGAGGTAGAAAGTGAATCGGAATACTATTGCGGCCTTAGATATCGGCTCTTCTAAAGTGTGCTGTATAATTGCACATGTAATGAAGGATAAGCGCTTAAAAATTGTCGGTTATGGTTACAACGCCTCTAAAGGTATAAAAAACGGGGTTATTACCGATATTAATCAGGCAACAATTTCTGTATGTAATGCGGTTGAAGATGCCGAGCAGAAGGCTAATGAACGCATTGACAGCGTTATTATCAATGTCTCAGGTTCCAAAACTTCAAGTTTATTGCAAAATACTTCAGTTTCTTTAAAGAAAAATCGGCCGGTTAATGTGGAAGATATAAACAAGCTTATTGCCAAAGGGACAAATAAGGTTAATGCCGGAGGCAATAATGAAATTATCCATTGTGCGACTACTACCTATAAAATTGATAACGGGGAGGATGTGAAAGATCCGCTTAATATTTACGGTGAAGAATTATCTGTAAATATATTACTCGGAATGTATCCGTCCAATTTATATCGTAATTTATCATCGGTGGTGGAAGCCTCACATTTGGATATAGAAAATAAAGTGTTGACAGCTTACGCTTCCGGTTTGGCGTGTATGGTGGAAGATGAACGCGAATATGGTGCTACCATTATAGATATCGGTGGTGGAACTACCAGTATTGCCACATTTAAAAATGGTTTTCCTGTGGCCTTTTCGACTTTGCCGGTAGGAGGAATTAACATTACTCGCGATATTACCCAAGGTTTGACGACTTCTTTTGCTCATGCCGAAGATTTGAAAATCAGAAGCGGTTGTGCTTTCGGTGTTTCGCAAGATGAGTATGAAAATATTAATGTTTATCCTCTGGGCGAAGAAGATGATAGTTCCATTCGACAGATGCATCGTTCTGATTTGATTAAGATTATTGCGCCGCGCGTGGAAGAAATGTTTGAATTGATAAATAAAAAACTTGATGCTCACGGGCTTAGAGGACAACAAAACCATCGGGTGGTTTTGACCGGTGGCTGTAGCCAACTTCCGGGGATTCGGGCTGTGGCAAATTTAATATTGGATAAGCAAGTGCGTTTGGGTGGACCGCGTAATATTACCGGTGTGCCGGAGCATTTGAATAATAATCCGATTTTTTCGACGGCTCTTGGGATGTTGTTGTTTGAAACAAATAATATGGAACGTAAACCAAAGAAAACCATCACTCGTCCGGTCGGCGAGGGCGGTAAAATAGCAAA
Organism: uncultured Pseudomonadota bacterium; assembly: GCA_902763155.1. GTDB lineage: Bacteria > Pseudomonadota > Alphaproteobacteria > RF32 > CAG-239 > RUG410. Next base: position 21,042 of record CACWQS010000010.1, read on the forward strand.
AATATTTAATTGGTTACGGCAAAATTCTTAAAATTAGTAACTAAAACTTAATTTATTACGATTATATAATAATATAAAAGTGTAATAAGCAAGACGGGAGATAAGTATATGTCTATAAAATTAGGAGTAGCAGAAAGTTCAGTTTCATACCTCAAGCCGCGTATTGCCGTGGTTGGTGTCGGTGGCGGCGGCGGTAATGCCGTTAATAATATGATTTCGCAAAATTTGGAAGGTGTTGATTTTATAGTAGCAAATACCGATGCTCAAGCGTTGGCTCATTCCGCAGCTTCCCAAAAAATCCAGCTTGGTTTGGAAATTACCCAAGGTCTTGGAGCAGGCGCTCGTCCTGAGGTTGGTAAAATGGCGGCAGAAGAAGCCCGCGATAAAATTGCCGAAACATTGGAAGGTGTAAATATGGTATTCATTACGGCAGGTATGGGCGGAGGTACCGGTTCCGGTGCAGCTCCTGTTGTGGCGCATATTGCCAAAGAAAAGGGAATACTGACTGTCGGTGTGGTTACCAAGCCGTTTAGTTTTGAGGGTAAGAAACGTATGGAAATTGCCGAAAGTGCTCTTGCCAATTTTACCAAAGAAGTTGATAGTATAATTATTATACCAAACCAAAATCTGTTTCGTATTGCCGATGAAAATACCACTTTGGCTGATGCGTTTAAATTAGCTGATAATGTCTTATATTCCGGTGTTCGTTCAATTACTGATTTAATGATGATGCCGGGGTTGATTAACCTTGATTTTGCCGATGTTAAAAATATTATGCAAGACAAGGGTAAGGCTATTATGGGAACCGGTGAAGCTGAGGGTAAAGGACGTGCTAAAGAAGCTGCCCGTCAAGCGCTTGCCAACCCGCTTTTAGATGATTGCTCAATGCTTGGCGCTAAGGGTGTTCTGATTAACATCACCGGTGGCACGGATATTACTTTGCCGGAGCTTGATGAGGCAGCCAATACCATCAAGGAAGAAGTAGGTGATGATGCTAATATTATCTTCGGTTCAAGTTTTGATGATAATTTATCGGGTAAGATTCGTGTTTCTATAGTAGTTACCGGTATTAACGATGAAAATTTACCAAAATTTGAAGCCCAAAAGGCACGAATAGAAGAGCCTTCATTGATTGATCAAAGTTATGACGACTCGACATTTGTGCCGACTGTAATGCCGTCAATGGAAACTGTAAAAGCAGAAGTTGATTCGGAACCGGTAGCTTTTAGTGCGTCGGAATTTACACCGGCTTCTCCGGTTTCTTTTGAACAACCGGAAGAATCTGAAAAAGAAGAATTTGCATTTTCAACAGCCGATTTGCCGAGTTTTGGAGAACCTGAAGCGGTAGATTTTGATGAACCGGAGGCTGTTCAAGAAGATGAAGATTTAATGCGTGATTTTGCAGGTTTGGATAAATCTGACGAACTGCCTGAAGTTCCGCAAGCATCAGCGTTATTTTCGGCTATTATGAAAAATAATAAAGAACCGGAAGATGATAATGTTGATATAGATTTTGATGTTTTATCCAATAAAGATGCCAATTTCTTCTCCAGCGCAACTGCTATTCAAGATGTGCCGGTAAAGATGGAGGAAGAACCGGAGTTATTTAACGGTAATGATGTTTCGGCATTTCGTGATGAAAAGGTTGAAGAAACAACACCTTCGGAACCGGAAGAAACTTCGGCATCTCGTCCGACATCGTTTATTGATCGTTTTATGGGAATTTCTCGTGCCCGTAAAAAAAATGCGGAAGAAAATAATAAACATGAAGCTAAGTTTGAAGATGATATGATGCAAAAAACCGGAACCGATGATATTGAATTTTCCGGCGATGATTTGGATATCCCTTCATTCTTGCGTCGCAAGTAGAAATATATGCGAAAGATTAACCTGAAATGTCGGTAGCAATGCCGACATTTTGCTTTTATCAATAATGTATATTAAAATATATTCTTTCATAATCTTAAATATTTATACACTTTTTATAGTTTAAAATGTTACAAAAATATGAAAATTTGCCGATGTTTTATTTTGCATATGGTATTTTCATAGGCGTTATGTTAAGATTAAGCATAGTGTAATGCTGCAACGGAGACTATTGGTATGTATATATGGATATTGCTGGCAACGATTATGGTGGCATTGAGCTTCTTTAATCTGTCGCCGCGCCAAGATAAGGAAAATTCTTTCAGCGAAATAAAAGTCGCTTCCATAGTGTCACGTTTTAAGGTGGAAAATTTGGCTGTAGCCCGCTATTTGCAATGTGATACTATTTTGCGTTTGCATACCAATAATTGGGACGCTTCTGCACCTCCGTATTCAATCGATATAAAACAAGCGGATCCTTTTAATTTTAAAACTGCATATCAAGGGATTAATTATCCTTCCTTACAAGAAGTTTTGCCAATTGGCTATAAGGCAAACGAAGCCTCTTTGAGTGCCAAGCATTATTTGTATTGTATGGATAGACAACTTGAAGTAGCCGGAGCACAACAGCTTGACGAGTGTCGTTTCGGTTCGGCTCAATATCCGACCTATGTGGTTTCTTTTGCTCAAATACCGGACAGATGGTTGTCTAAAGATGGTAGTAATACTCCTTTGCCGGCATTTGTGCAGTTTTTGAGTGATAAATCTCATTTTGGCGGTATAGCAGGATATACGGAATGTGATGCTGATTATACATGTAAATTAAAAGGCGGAGGGGCTCGTCATCTTGTTGCTGATATTGATGATGATACCAAAGTAAGTGAAGGGATCAGTGTTAATTTAATAGATAGTAACTCGACTATTTGGCAAAATACGAAGTTTAGGGAATTATGCGGACAAAATAAACCATGCATGTTTATGTATCGAAAAATGCCTACTACCGATGAAAAGGCTTATTGCCGCAAGATTTTTCACGATGTTTGGAATTCTGAAGCCGCTACCGGAGGCGCAACAGAATAAGTTATTAAGGAGAACGACCATGAAAAAAACGAATAAAACAGCAAAGTTAATGCAACAAGGCGGTTTGATGATTGAAGCCTTGGCTATGCTTGGCTTGATTGCCGTTGTTACCCCGACGATGTATAAAAAGTCGGCGGAACGCACCTTGGAAGTGGAAGATATAAATACTGCAACTACCGTGCGCACCTATATGAATGCGGCTGAAGCTTATATTGCCAATAATTACGGCGATTTGATGACCAATGTGTTCTCCGAACCGGATCCCAATAACCCGAACAAAAGGATTCCTAAAGCCAATGGGACTGTTTATACAGTAGCTAATGACGCTTTAGAGGAGTATTTACCATATAAATTTTCTACCAATCGTTCTCTTTATGACTATAACACTCCGCAAATTCGTATCGTTAATAACGGCACAAACCTCACGGCATTTGCTCTGTTTCCAGCCAAGCAAGATGCAGCCGGAGGTATCGGTCAGGAACGGACATCTCGCATTGCCTCACTTATCGGCGCAAACGGCGGTTATATGCCGGATGCTACCACGGCACGCGGGGTTGGCGGTTTATGGAATTTAGATGCTGATGCTATGAATAGCATTTTTGCCGGTGTTGATCATAATACTTATTCTTTGGTAGCGGCTAGTTCAAATGTTATCAGTGATGTTAATGGTGGTGAGCTTGATAATGATAAATATCTGCAGCGCACTTTGGAAGGGAATCCTAATGATCCGGCAAGCTATGCCAACCAGTTATGGCGCAATACTATGCATACGGATTTGTATATGGGAAATCATCTGCCCGGGGAAACTCAATCTATTGCTTCTACATTAGAAGGGAGAAACAGTATTCGAGATGTAAGAAGTTTGATTATAGGAGCTGAAAAAGCACCGATGAAAACAGAAGGTACTGGAACAAGTGTCGTAACCAGTGAATCAAAAAACAATGGTTTATATATTGCCGGAACAGATGGTAGCGACTATGCCGATGCCTATATTGGTGGCGCTTTGCGTGCCACGGCAGAACAATTTGTGGTCACATCAAGAGGAAAATTTAATCGCACGGAAAGTGAAACAGCCATACCGCAAATGGTGTTTGGTAAAAACGGCACGGAATATAATTTTGAAGTTGATGAAAACGGCGATATTCATGATTTTGGCCATCAGGGCGAATTGTTTAACAAATTTAAAAATGAAAACGATAATGTTGTAGATATTGCCGATAATGTGATTGAAATCAGTAATCCTAACGGCATTTTGAATATGCATATTATGGATGATAGCACTTTCCATGTTTATCAGAATATCAACGGAGAAGGTGTTGCTACCGATATGCAAGCAGATATTATGAGTAATGGTTACAAGGGAGATTATAATACAGAGGATAAAGATTCGCTTGGTAATGATATAGGTCCTAAATATGGTGCCGGTAAAGAACCGAAATTTCCGGTTCGTGTCGGTTCAAATATGAAAGTTGAAGGTATAATGGCAGCCGGTCAGGTAGACACTCAATTATTACGTACAGCCACCCTTACCACAGGTTCAGATAAAATTGATGATGATTATAAATGGCTTGATGTTGATAAAAACGGCATCAGAATGCGTGATCCTGCCGGTCGCACAATGAAAGATACCGGGGAAAACGTACTTACGAATGTTGGTGATCGTACTTCATTGGTTGTTGATAAAGAAAAAATTGCCATGCGTGTAGGAGCTTCTTCGGCAACGCATATCAATTCTTCTACTGGTTTTGACGGACACCCGACACAGTTTGTAATGCGTTCGACAGATGGAACTAATACTATTTCTAAAATGTCCGGTCAGGCACATGAGATTGGCTTTAATGCTACAGATATGGATGGAGCTCCTGGGTATGTTCAAACACGCAACAGTAAAGTGCAAATTATGGTAGGAAGCGAAGGTGTAACAACCGGTGAAGGCGATGAAGCTACAACTTCTTATACAGGAGAAATTAAATTTAGTGGTTTCAATTCCTCAGGTAGTTCTAGTATAAATGCCAATTATCGTGTACGCCAATCTGGTGGACATATGGATTTGGAACGTGCAAATCTTAGAGTAATAGATGAAAATAATAATCAAGTTTTCTCTGTCCGCGGTAACAAACTTAAAGAGAATAATAAATACGATAATTCTTATACTAATGGCAAAGAAGGGACCAGTATTGATTATCATATTGCAGCTCACGGTAATACTTTGTTTACAAGTAATAGTGGTGAAAAAGTTGGTACTGAGGCTCGCGGCGAGATAAAATACCTGTCGGTAGGTAAATATAATTCCGATGCCGGCGTTAGTATTATGGCAAATGGTAAAAAGAGCAGTGAAGCTGTTAAAAATGTTTTAGTGATTGATCAAACTGAAGATATTAGCTCGACTGCATTACCTGATGCTTCTATTACCTTGAAGCAATATACATCGGAAGGAACAAGCAGTACCACGATAAGTAAGTCTCCTAACAAAGGAGAACCTGGGACAGTTTATATTCGTAAAGGTATGGTTGATATTGTTAGTGAGGGTAATAAAGAAGCTAATAAAGAATATTTGGCTCACGAAGGTTCCGGTGTTGTTAGAGCCGCTCGTTTTGTGGCTAATAATGTAGATAGTAATGGTGCTGCCTATTCTGTGCCGACTAAACTCACAGCTACTGAATTTAATCTGTATAACGACTCATCTCACAGAACTCGTTATGATACATATATGGTAAATCCGGCCTATACTTCGGTGATGAATGATATCAAATTGGTGTCTCGTGGCGGTGCTCGCTTAAGCGATGTTTTACCGGATTTTATTAACAAAGGTATTTATGTGGCAAATAATACCAATACCAATTTCCCGACTTTTAGCGGTTGGAGTAGTATTACTTATAGCACAGCAGCTGATAAGGCTGAGGTAACGCCTTATTTAGGTGGTGTTCCGGCGCCGCAGTGTCCTCCGGGATACGGACGTGTAATTACCGTGGCACCGGTTGGTTTTAAAATGGCGCAAGCCGGTGGTATTGAACACAACGGTAGCAAATTTAAGGTCAGAGAAGACCAGATGGGTCCTGCTAATGCATTTAAATCTAAGAGTTCTTATGAAGCTGCTGTAAAAAAATTTGAATATGACAGCAATGGTAAACGTGAAGCTGACAACTATGTTCCGGCTTATAACAAGTTGCGTAGCGGATTAGAGGGACAAGGGACACTGCATATGGATGCAACTTTGCCAGATATGGCGTGGTCAGAAAATTCGACCGGTGCCAGCGGTACCATAAAAGGTGTTCATGTTAATACCGATTTTAGTGTAACATCCATGTCTAACAACTTCCCTATTAAGATGTGTGACCAAACTCAGAGCACTACCGATGGCACAGGTTGCACTCTATTAGATACTTATGTTTTATCTTCTAACAATAAAGATAGTTTTAAGCCGGTTTTGTTCCAGCAAAGTACCTATTTGAAAACTTTAGTGGTGCCGCTGTGCAGTGGTTCATCTTCCGATTATGGGCAAACCTGTAAAGGTGAGGGTAACTATACTCAAGGTTGGGCAGTATTGATGGGATTTATTTATCCCAAGAGCCAATATCAAGGGGTGATCGATTCGATTGGAGCTAAAGCTTTGGCTTCGGATTCCGGTACTAGCGAGACTTGGTATTGGAATCTGTTTCCGGTGCTGAAAGGATCACTTGAAGCGTATGCTACCGTCTATTGTTTCTACGATCGCACTAATATATATGGTGGATATAATAGCGCAGATGGCTACAATTATATGAACGCAGCAACATCATTTAAGCCAAACGATACTTCTCGTCGCGAAAAGCTTAACGATCCAACACTTAAGTATAACGAACTTTGGTAATATAAGATGAAAAAATAAACGTTATTGCGAGCTTTTTTTCCACGTCATAGCGAACTTTTGAGAATGAAAAGCCTATGCAATAGGCTGATTTTTCCAAACGCAGTGCAAGAAAAATCCATTCTCAATTCGTGTGGCTATCTAGGAAAAATTAGCTATATAAATTTTGGATTACTTTGCCGAAGAAAGATTACATATTTTTATCGCCAAGGCTCCAAAATATGGCGCTTTTCTGAAGAAATACGCACTAATCTTTCAAGCTCGTAATGACGTTCTTTATTCTGCTCGACCTCGCCACGTCGCTAAAGCTCCTCGCGATGACGTGGAAACAGAAAGGAAATACGTGTTAGACCAATCGTATGTATATATACTTTTCAGTAGAAAAAAATGGTGCACTGTATGTTGGTGTGACATCTGATTTAATTAAAAGAATTTATGAACACAAAAATAAGATTAAAGTAGGATATGCGGAAAGGTTTAATATAAATAAATTATGATACTATGAAATATTTCAAGACATTACATTAGCTATAAAACGTGAAAAACAACTAAAATCAGGTTCTAAACAGAAAAACTTGATTTGATTAATTCAATGAATCCGGAGTAGCGTGATTTATACGAAGATATATGTAAATGACTCATCTGTGTCATTTTCTCGCTTAACGTAGTCAAGAAATTTTTTCGCTTATTGATATATACTTTAGTGCAGGTATCATTTAAATGTTTGATTTAGCGTTTATATGTTTTAGCGGAGGTAACAATGCAAAACACGCAAATCGCTAATTACATATTATTTGATTTGGAACAAAAGCGTAAATTGCCGCTCAATTTCGACGTTAGCAGTCAGGTTATCAGCGAGGTCGTTGAGGGTTGGAATCAAAATATTTATGTGGTGCCGAAACAGGCCGTTAAATTATTTCATAAAGATATAAAAAAATATGTTTTAATGTAAAAGATAAGTATTCCGACTCGCTATTTTTCAGTCGTTTGGTCTGTCAATATAGCCTTGTTTGCATATTTATAAATTTTCAAAAATACCTATATCTTCAGTATCGCTTAATTATTGGAATAAGGAAATTGAAAATATGCGACAGATAAAAGAAAATGAAAAAGTCAAATTGGAAGATAATCTGTTCTTTGCCGGAACCATATATGATAGCTTTGAAGCCTTAGAGGAGGCGATGGGAAAATTGCAATTAGAAAAGCCTTTGTTTTTGGTATATCTGGCTAAGAAGGCGTTTGCCGAAGAGGTTTTTAAAGCTGCCGGAGAAGAATTTGAATCACCGGAGCCGGAAACATTGCCCATGTCGGGAATTATTTTAAATGATCGCTATTTTCAACACCTTCAATAAGATATATCAATCAGTGTTTGGGCGTTGGCAATATCCTTTTTGTTGCAAGAAAAACATTAATTCGGCATCAGCCTGCCGTGTTTCTTCGTTCTCTTGCTCTGATATAATTTTCGGTTTGCCATTAACTATAATTCGTTTTTCGCCATATTTTTCAAGTAAATCATGATAATAATTTAACAGACCGGCCACTGCATCAGCGCCTATTTTACAAGTAACGGTATAATCGCTGATAGCACCTTCAACCTCCAATTTGCTAACCAGATAAATTGTGCATATATCTTGGAAAAACTCCGTTTCCAGTGAATTGGTTGTGCGAATATTACCATGTGTCTCACTTTTTTCTATACCGAGATAATCGGTTCCGTGCCCGCAAGAATTTAAGGCGTGCAAAAGTCCTGTGTATATATATTGTGGTTGGTAATCAAATCGGGCAATTTCCCGATTTCGCAGCAAAATTTGCAAATCATCAAAACCATGTAAGTTAGGCAATATATCTAAAGGCAGAAACAGGTTAAAATCACCATATTTCAGATGGCAGGAGTTTTCTTCAATGCCGATTATTATCAGTGGGGCATCGGAAGCATCTTTTTCGTTCTGCGCCACTGCTGGTTGGCATTTGTATAAAGCATTGATAAATTGTTTGGAAAAAACATCATCTCTTAATACCGGTTCTTCATTGACAATATTTACCGATTCGTCGGTTTGCGCAGTTTCTTTCGATTCGTTAGTTGAGATATTTTCTTCCGCCACCACATTTTCCGCAATTTGCTCGGAAGTATTTTCCAAGGCAGGCGAAGTATTCTCTTCAGCATGAGCCAGAGAAAAGCAAAACAATACTATAAATGGCAAAAGATACTTCATATTTTTCTCCTTTTACCACTATATTATATGATTTTGTTCAGATGTCATTATATTTTATAGAAATTCACAGATAAAACGCAAAAAGGAGGCGTGAACCATATCATCACGCGCTCCTTCCAGTCCGTAATTGTTCAAGAAGCTCAGGCCGGTTGATATAAAAATCAAGGCCGTATCTTTAAAACACATTACCGGACTTACCGCTCAAACATTGATGGTAAAGGACTTTATTTCAAAATTCCTTAGCCTCAGACGTTTTGCGACGGTTCTGCTGAACAATTTAGAATTCGACTGCTCAAAAACACCACTGTTCAACCGAACGCTATAGATTTATCTCTTGTAGCGCAATTTTCAAGCACACCCAAGCGAAAGGATAGGGGATATGTGGCTGAATGTAGAGGAATAAAATTATTTTGAAAATATCTTGACAAAATACGTCTAAATGAGTTATAAGAAAGGTGAGAGTTAATTATTAGTTTTGTTTAACAAATAAACTTTAAGAATTATGGTAAAAATTAAAGAATTGTCGAGCTCCAAGCTCGCTTGCGTCATTACCTATGGCGCGTTAAAAAGAACAGTGGCAGAAAAAGAAATCATTGGTGTGCACGGCATGCATGAAATTCCCGATGTCGGTGAATTTAACCACTGGAACATGAAGAAGGTTCAGCCGGTGGAGGTGAGTGAAGATGGTAATCTCAAGGATATACGCACCGGAAAGCTTATCAGTCCTGAAAAGAACACTCAGCTCTGGCCTTTGTTCACCGGAACAGTACTTGAGTATGCTGATGGCAAGAAGCTGTTGCTCTCACGCCGTTTCAACAAGGAACGTTCCATACTGGTGCTGGACATTACCGGAGAGAAGCATCCGGCAAACGCGACGACTCTGACGGTTAAGAACTAACCTTTCAGATTCTACAAGTCCCCTTGCAAAGCAGTAGCTTTGAGGGGACTTTTCTTTTTAAATGTTTTTAGAACCCTTAATACTAGATTTTATCATGTCTTTTTTATTTTAATGGTGGAGCTAAGCGGGATCTTCTTGCTCCGTAAGCTCTGCCTGCGCCATCGCTTGGCAATCGCTAACTACGCTTCGGTCACTTGTTCCCATCGTCTCGTCGCTGGGCGCTTTCGCTTCCTTACTCGACGGGGAACTTCGCCCGTCGTCCAAAAACAACATTTTGAGGTTGTTTTTGTTCCTCCGGCCGCTGACCAAGGTCAGCGTTTCTCAATTTATTTCACTTTAAAACAAAAAAAACAGGGATAAACCCTGTCTTTTTTATTTTAATGGTGGAGCTAAGCGGGATCGAACCGCTGACCTTCTGAATGCCATTCAGACGCTCTCCCAGCTGAGCTATAACCCCAACTCCTTTGGTGTTATAGTTCTAGCTGCTCGGTCACTCGTTTTCTAAATTCGCTACGCGTCGCTTACGCTTGCTTGTTCATTAAGAAAACTTCGCCGCTTGCGGTAAAAACAACATTTAGAGGTTGTTTTTATCCTCACGCCCAGCTGAGCTATAACCCCAACTCCTTTGGCATATACCTCAAAAACAAGTTCTGTATAGCAAAACGAAACGAAAATGTCCAGAACTTTTTTATTTTTTACATGAAAAAAGCACCAATAAAGGTGCTTAAACTTAATCAGATAAATTAACTTAGTTAAATATCTATTTCATTTCATTTATTTTTTTCAAAACTTCTTGCGTTACATCAACTGTATATTTCGTTAACGCCGTAACTGCCTGCGAGCGGAAAATAGTATTAGCTTTTTGCTCCACAGCCACCTGAGCCATCGCCTGATTGATTTTTGCCATAGTATCATGCAAAGCATCTTGATATTCTTCCACCACTTTATCACGCTTTGCTACCAGAGAATTGAGATAAACATCGGTAAAATCGGCCTTAACCTTTGCATTTTTAAGATTTTTAATCTTCTTCTGTGCTGCCGTAACATCACTATCTAACTTAGCAATTTTCAGCTCAAAATCGGTATTTCGCTCATTAATATTAAGCTGTTTATATATTTCTTCCATGTTGCACACAAAAATGCGTCGATTATTGACTATTTCTACCGCAGTTTGGTTTTGCAGTTCTTCTACCCGATTGCTAAGTTCAGTAACACTGTTTTTCTGTTCATTGATTTCATTTTTCTGTTCATTGATTTTATGAGCCTGTATTCCGGCCAAAATTGCCAATATAGCCAGTAGCAAATATACAAGTAAAAATTTAAAGTTGCCATAAGCTCTGAGCAGTTTTTTTTCAGTTTCCTCAATTACTTTATTAGCTTCGATTTTTTTCTTTATTTTTGTAGCATTATTTGTTACTGCATTAGACTTGGTTTCTTCTGTTTTCTTTGTCTTTTTTACCGGAGCTTTACTTGTTGTCGCTTCCAACTTTAATTCATTATCTGTCGGTTGTTCAGCCTTTTTCTTAGTTTTAACTGTTTTCATTTTTACTTCTCCTTTTGATACCCATTATAATATCTGCCTAAATGTGTTAAAGTCAAGATTTTTTATAAAAATGTAAGGGTAGGGGGATTTATTGGCACAAAAAATATGAGGAGAGATTTCTCTCTCCCCACATTTTGCTTTTCGGTTTTTCAGATTACCACGAATACGTGACACCCATACGACCTGTAGCTTCAGCATTATCCCAAGCTACACCGGCGTTGAATAACAAGTTATCCGTGAACCAGTGGAAACCACCAACTGCGGCTGCCGTATGACCTTTATACATACCGGTGCCGACAGAAAGTTGTGTGTCACCCTTAGCTCTGCCGTTCGGAACCAAAGCAGACAATGCTGCTTGGCTTGCCATACCGGCTTCAAAGTCATGACGCAATTCTCTGTAGTTGTAGTCTAACTGGTTAATCGCCTTACTGAAGACCTCGTTAGAATGATTGAGTTTAGCATCAACATTGTTGATTACACTTGTCAAATCATTTGCCGTAATGTCTTCTGCAAAGGTCATATTACCAATAGCTCCATCCAAAGCAGACAAGTTAGCGTTAACCGTATTTCCCGAAGAAATCAGGTTTGTGCTATACTCTTCTTTGAATTGACCGATATTAGATGCAACTTCCGAAATCATTGTTGTCAAATCTTTCGAACCATCATTGGTAGCAACATAACCATTCGAACCACTGTTGTTCTTATAGTTAGTGCGATCACCCATAGCAACATCTAAGCTGTTGAAGTGATCAGATGCCGTAATGCCGTCTTCTGCAGTAGATGCCGTTGTAGCCAAGTTGGTGTGTGCCAAGGTAGAGTTAGTACCTAAGTCTTTGATTCCACCTAAACGTTTATCTAAAGCAGACAAGTGTTCAGCCACAGACTTATTAGCGCCATCTAAGTTACCCTTAGCTGTGCCATCAAGAGCCTTAACGTTGCCTACAACTGTATCAATAGCCAACAGAGCCTCGGTTGCATTATCAATAAATGTAGCCGGTTCTGTGTCTGTTGCGGCAGTCTTTTCAAAGGTCTTGGTAGTCGAGCTGCTCAAGTCCATTGTTCCCATTGCATTATCCAAAACTTGAATAGCGTCATGCAATGTTGCTACGTTCTTAGCTTTAACTACACCGGTACCATTGTTGGTATATTTAGCATTTTCAGCACTAGCCATAACCGTAGCGGTTGTTGCCAATGTTTCAGCCGAACCGTCACCTGTTACAGGAGTAGCACCGGTATCAATAGCTGTCACTCTCGTTCCGGCTAAAGTAAAGCCTTCGTTAGCTACAACTTCTTTACCGGATACATATCCTGCAGCGGTAACATCTTTAGTGGTATAGATACCAGCCGGACCCATGTGAGAATGGTCTGTTCCGTCTGTTACATAAACGCCGGTCGAACCAACGCTAACAGAGTTGGTACCTTCTCCAACCCAAAGTCCTGTTTTGCTTACATTAGCAGTCTTTGTTCCGTCAGAAGCCCACATACCTGTGCCGCTTACACCAGCTTCATCGCTACCTTTCTTGACCCAGAGTCCTGTGCTGCCTAAAGTAGATTGATTATTATCATTCTCTTTAGCAACAATACCTGTGTCATACATTGCGGTAACTTTACCGGCAGGATCACCAACCATTACGCTCTTATCAGCCAAGATTGTGCCTTCGCCGATGACAACTTCTTTGCCATCACCTTTACCGAACTGGGTGGTCTTAGCATCGGTGTCGATTTCTATAACATATTTACCGTCTTCACCCAAAGAAACAGTGTGTGTATCACTACCATCGTTGGTAACTAACATACCTACTGTTCTACCATTGTTAGTAGCTGTCATAGAAGCTTCGGTTTCGGTCATATCAATATTTGTTGATCTACCGTCGCCGGAAACAGCTATGTTCAAAGCCTTAGAATCAGCTGTTCCATCTTCGTCGGTATCTACTGTTGCAGTGCTACTAACCTTCATACCGGTCAGTTTGTTATTACTATCAACAGTACCAACGGTCGTTGTTGCAGCCAAGTTACCAACTTTTACTTCACCAGCCGGAGCTATTTCTGTTCCGGTTCCGTGAATTTCAGCCGAAATACCGGCAGCCGCAGCAGCAGCGTTTCTGGCAACGTTGTTGATAGCGTCAGTTAAGTTGGTAGCTTTATTAGTGTCAGTTACAGCTTGACCATCAGATGTGGTATATGCTTCGGTGAAGTTCAAATTACCGTCAGCTGCGGCAGCTGCTGTAGCAACGTTTTGAATTGCAGTTGCAATATCAGCCGGATTAGACTTATCGCCTGTTGTAGTATCAATTGTCTTTGCATAATCAGCTGTGATACTGCCAATGTTACCAATAGCTTGATCAAGCTGAGTAACAGCCGAAGTCAAGTCTGTTGTGGTAGCTGCAATGTTGTTAGTTGTAGGATTGCCATCTGCATCCTTAAACGTAACAGTACCAACTTTATCACCGAGAGTATCAACAGCCGTAGCCACATTCACGATAGCAGCATGAATGGTGCCGGCAGTGCCAACAGAAGTCGGCAGTGTTTCACCTGTTCCTGCGCTGAATTCAGCATTTTGAGCACTCTTCATAACTGTTGATGTTGTTGCCAAAGTCGAAGCGCTACCATCAGCTGTTGTAATGGTTGTACCATCAGTATCAATAGCTGTTACTTCATCGCCATTCAAAGTCAATGAACCGGTCTGAACTGTGCCTTCGGCTACTACGATATCACCCTTAGTTACGTTGATATCGCCCTTAGCTACGGTTAAGTCTTCTTCAGCAACATTGATACCCTTATCAAATCTGACAACATCCTTGAATATGTTATTACCTGTCCAAGTATGATCAGCTCCATCAATACCATTGATAGCAGAACTAATCGCATCATCAACGGTGCTACGAACTGTAGCATTCGTTGCTAATGTTTGATAATCTGCATCGGTAAGAGCAGTAGCAGCAGCTACTTTAGCACCGCTGGAAATTGCTTTAGCTTCTGTTAAGCCTGTGCCTGTTCCTAAGGTCAAACTGCTGAAGTTAGCAGCTCCACCGAGCTTAGCATAATTTTGGAAGTAGGTGTAAATCGTGCCTGATTTAACCAACTTAGTACCATTAGCTTCAATATCACCGAATGCAGCATCATCAATGTTGCTTACTTTGATTTTACCGACTTTCAGCTTGTTGTTTCCATTAACAGTGATGTAGTCTTCGCTGTTGTTAGCAATACCTTGAAGCGAGCTATCAGCTAAATCTAAAGACGCTTGAACACCGCTACCCAACTTACTATAAGTAACAGCACCGTCCTTAATCATCTTGGTTTTGATTGCTCCGTCTTCAACTTCTAAATCAGCAAATTTGCCGGATTTAGCAACAGCTGCTAGATCTGCATCATTTGCTTTCTTAGCCAATTCGCTGTTAACCGTCTTAGCATTATAAATCTTGCCATCAGCCGGTTCAGCCGTTACCGAATTCAACACATCAGCAGTGTTAACTTTGCCATCTAAAGCTTTTGCAATAGCTTTTTCTGAAGCAACATTGTCTTCTTTAGCATCTGCCGTTGCGGCAATTGTTTGAACAATCTTGCTACTGCTGATTACGCTCTCAGCATCAGCTTTGCCTTGCAATGCCTTACCGATTGTGCCGGCAGCATATTCAGCACCAGAGTTGTACGTGCCTTTAACAGCATTTTCTGCAACATAGCTGACAACAGTCTTACCATCGCCCATACCAGCCAACAAACCGGCATTGGTTGTGATTTGTGCAATCTTAGCAGCTGTCAATTCTTCAGCACCTGCACCTGTGCCCAAAGTCAGCGAAGCATCGCCGTTTTGAACAGCAGAAGCGGCCTTAGCTAATTTATCTTGAACAGTTTGTCCCAAAGCACCTTCAGCTACAGACTTCTCTGCAAGCTTAGAACCATCAAGGTCTTTAGCAGCACCTGTGGTGTATTCAGACAACAACATGTAGTCATCCAAATCTGTAGCATCAGCCTTACTATCCAAAGCGTCGGTTAAACCTGTAACCTTGCTTTGAGCAATTTCTTTAACCGACAGTACACCGGCATCAGAAACATTGAATTCATCAGCATTAGCATCTTTGACTTTATATTCAGCAAATTTGCTGTAGATGACACCGGATTTAACCAGTTTATCACCATTTTCTGCGATAGCACCGAATGCAGCAGCTTCCATGTTATCTACACCGATTTCACCGATAACCAACTTATTGGTTGTTGGATCGAGAGTGATGTAATCTTCACCACCTTCTTTAATTCCTTGAACAGAATTTGTAGCCTTAGTTAATTTAGCTACGACACCTTCAGCCAACGAACCTTCAGCGATTGAACCGGACGCAATCTGAGAACCATCAAGTTGTTCATCTTTAGCATAGAACTTCGCTTCTGCACCAGCTGTGGTGTAGAATGTAGCTTTGTTGGAAGAATCAATCTTATCATCATAGATAGTAGCTGTCTTTTCGTCGTTTGCTACATCCAAACGCTTAGAATCTACATACAATCCCAGATATTGAATAGCCTTACCAACATTGGTTGCTGTGGTGCGCGGATTAGCATCAGGGTCTTTCAACGAACTGATGTTATTCCACAAACCTGTATCGATGTGCAGATAACCATCCAAAGCCAAGATAGCGTCTGTAGCGTTGGTTGCAGCTCTTACATCAGCAATTAAAGCATCGCTGAAATCAACATCGCCGATTGCGCTATCCAAAGCCGTCAAGTTTTCAGCCACATTGCCTGCACCTGTAGCTTTTTTATAAGCTTTCAGATTGTTTGTCTCATCCAAATCCTGCATCATGCCGAATACGTTATCGAGTTCGATTAAGTCTTGAGCAACTGTTGTACCAACAGCCAAGTTACCGCGATATTCACCTTCTGCATTATTATTGAAGGTAGATAAAGTCGGATATCCTTCGCCTTGGTTGCCATCAAACTTAGCTTTACCTCCAACTTCGGTAATCAAGTGATCAACTTTACCCAATGCCGCATAAACAGCTTCGGTTGTTGCAAGTGTGCTTGCATTGTGATTTTCGCTGTTAATCATAGCAGACGAAATTGCATTAACTGTCTTTTCGCCCATTGTAATGCTATCAACATTCAAACCACCTTCAACAGTTGTTTTGCCGTTCAAGTTGATTACGTTCGGATCATCTGCGGTAGCACCGGCTTTAGCTTCGAAGATTACGTTATCATCTTCACCTTCTTCTTCAGCAGGAACAGCAACTTTCAGCGATTGTGTATCAACGCTGTTAGCTGTGATTTCATCAGCCGTGATGTCTTGTTCCGGATCGCTCAAAGCATCTTGAATCGATTCAACAACAGTCTTCTTACCGATAACTGTTTCACCATCCAATTTGTCTTCAAAAGCATTACCGACTGTATTCAAAGCACTTACAACTGTTCTCTCTGTTGTTTTCTTTGTTAAACCATTATACATAGCAGAATTCAACTTTTCAGAGAACGAATTTGCATTGCTTGTATCAACATTGATATCCCAACCTAATTGGTCTTGCTTCATGTTGAATCCGATTTCTTGGGCAAATTGAGCAAATGCACCGGCAGAAATTGCTTTACCGCCTAATGTACCCAAGTTACCTAAAACAGTCTTCATATACTTGGTATCTGCTGGGTTAGCCGCCAAAATGCTGTTGGAAATCTTACCATCAATAACAGCGTCTGCCTTAGCTGCAGAATATACAGTAGCGTCAGTCGGAGCCAAGTTATTTGTTGTTGTAACAATGTTAGCCGTAGCAAACTTTTCAACATCTAATTCGTGCAAAGCACCGGCAATGTTATCAGCAGCAATGTTGTTACCTTTGCCGTCGCCGCCTTGCTCAGCACTAGCACCAAGCTTGTTCAAAGCTGTTTGGAGTTGAGTTTCTCTGTCTGCATCAACATCAACACCCAATACATATTCAGCCCAGTTGTGACCTTTATTATACATATTGGTTACACCTTCGGTAATGTTCGCAACTGCTTTATTTACTGTTGCTTTAGATGCCAATACGTTGTTACCTTCGCTTGCACCAGCAACTTGGTCAATGCTATTAACGCTTGTACCGTTCATTGTCAACGCAGCATCTGCAGTTCCTGTTGAAGTCAAAGCCAAAGATGTAGCGTTCAAAGCTGGCTTTGTAGAGAATGTATATTTCTTGTGAGCTATACCATCATCAGCAGCTGCCACATCAGATTCTGTCATAACGATATTGCCATCAGCGGCAACAACTTTATTTAACAGTTGGTCGGTCAAAACAACTTGATTGTCATTAAGAGTTGCAACACCATCTTTAGAATTCAAGTTCATATGAATTGC
>CACWQS010000011.1:0-737 GCA_902763155.1 uncultured Pseudomonadota bacterium
AAGCGTTATTTATTTGTAATTTTCTATCCTGACCATACATTTCAATGGTATTGTAATCAGACGTGTTATCCATTACAATTCTTGCAGCACCGCCATCAAGAGATATGCGACCATTTCCAGTGGTATCTTTAAGACTAATACTGTGACCAGAACCATGTATACTCACAGAAGCTATATTACTATCATCATTAACTTGGAAATAACCCCCAGAGCTGTCTGCACTAATACTTACTTTGGTATTTCCGTTATAATTCATCGATAAATTATGCGGTTTAATATAAGTATCGTACAAAGCATCACGAGATGCAAGCAATAAAGCACCGCCATTAGCTACGGCACCATCCCACAATTTTATCACATCTACGCCTGTATCTGAATCCCTGTACCAAAAACCGTTTTCATTTGAATTAGAATCTTTTCCAGTCAAAAAAATTCGGTTACCACTATAATCAAGAGTTCCATTCATCAAAGTGTAAGATCCTGCTGGACAAGTATACCGATCATCATAATATGTAACCTGTGATCCATTTCCAGTATAGCATAAAGCCCCTTCCGCCTCGGTTGGAATCATAGCCGCTATAGAGCTAAGTGCAAAGATGCCGACGTTAATCGCCCAACATTTCTTGAGGACGCTCCGATACTGCGCCGTCAACAAACCAATCGCTGTTCTCGTTAATCTTAACATCTCACACCTCCATTTATGCTGATTCCACTTGTGGTATTTGCGGTAATTGTTC
>CACWQS010000011.1:771-74621 GCA_902763155.1 uncultured Pseudomonadota bacterium
TGAGCCACCGGCGAAGAATCCAATCGTTCTGCAAGAACGATGTTATGCCATCGGCATAACTGGATCCTTCCGTTCCACGATGTTCCACGTCAGGATGACGCCAATTCCCGCACTTCCTATAAGTGCCATTATGGTATTTTTTGGAAAAAACAATTAGACAAAATACATCTATAAAAATAGTAATTCTAAAAAAATTTACTTACTAAAAATAAAAAGAAAATTTCTTTTTATTTGATAATATTTTTCATATAGAGCATAAAATATATAATAAATATCTTATATATGCAATCAACAATAAGGGCGATAGAAAAATCTACCGCCCGAATCGAATTAAAAAAATTTTTTAGCTGATTTTTGCATCTAATCGTTCTAACTCATCAATATACGACGAAATCAATGACAAACCATATTCCCAAAAATCGGCATCTTCCGGATTAAGTCCAAACGGTGCCAAAATCTTGCTATAATCTTCCAGTGCCGTTTTCGATAACATTTCCAAATATTTATCGGCAAAATTATCAACTTTACCTGACTGACTGACTTTATAAAGCGAATTTACAAAACAATCGGCATACGAATACGCATACACATAAAAAGGCAAAAAGAAAAAGTGCCCGACCATCGACCAAATATCGGCGCTGTCAGCATCAACAACCACAGCATCTCCAAGACTGGCTCGCATTTCTTCCTGCCAAATCTGACTCAAACGCTCAGCCGTAAGCTCTCCGTCGCGCCGTTCATTATGTGCCCGCAGTTCAAAGAAATGAAAAGCAATTTGGCGAATCGCCGTGTTTATCATATCGCCAACTTTAGATGCAATCAAACACAGACGCGCCTTGTCATCTTTCATATTGCGCAACATCGACTGAAACACTATCATCTCCCCGAAAACCGAAGCCACTTCTTCCGATGTCATTCGCGAATGTTCATTAAGTTCGCCGTTTTTCAATCTTAATTGATGGTGGCAGCCGTGTCCCAATTCATGAGCCAAAGTCAAAACATCATTCTGTTTGCCATTAAAATTCAGCATCAAATACGGATGCTCTGTTGCCAAAGGTCCGCTGCAAAACGCCCCGCTGCGCTTTCCGTCACGCGGCGGCACATCAATCCATTGATTAACAAAAAAGTCTTTCGCAATATCATACAACTTCGGCGAAAACTCTTTATATGCGTCCAAAACTGTTTCCACCGCTTCATCCCAGCTATAATTAGTATCTTCCACAAACGGCAACGGTGCATTTCTGTCCCAATAGTTGATTTTTTCAACTCCTAACCATTTTGCTTTCAATTTATAAAATCTATGCGCTATGTCTTTATAATGTTTGCGCACTGTTTGCGCCAACACTTCCACGCTTTCATCACTGACATCTTCACTCATATTCCGCGCTGAAATAGGTGTTTTGAAACCGCGTTTTTCGTCTTCAACCGCCTTATCTTTAATCACCATATTATAGATAAACGTCAACAAGTGACTGTTTTCACGCAAAACTCTGTTCATTTCACGACCGGCCTTTAAGCGCACATCCGCATCCTTATTGAGCAAAAGCATCGAAAGTTCCGCATCGTTATACTTTTTGCCGTCAACTTCGTAAACCAAACGCGCCGATGTTTCTTCATAAAGCCGAACCCAAGCATCTCCGGAAGTAAGCGATTTTTCCAACAAAAGCCTCTCCTCCGGTTCGCTCAGTTCATAATCTTTGAACTTCCGCACACGCTTAATCCAATAACGATATTCATAAATACGCCCATCTTTCAGCCATGTATCTATTTTTTCTTGCGGCAAAGCATTAAATTCCACACTGAAAAACACCGTCGGTTTGGCATAATCGGTCAGCGTTTCTTCAATTTGTTGATAAAAACCGACAGCCTCGGTATTTTTCATTTGCGTTACCATATTCAAATAGGCAAAACCACCTAACCTGCCGGCAATTAAAGAACGATTTTCTATATTTTTGATTAGCTCGAGAAATTCATCAGCAGATAAATCTGCCAACTTACCTTTATATTTTTCAGCAAATTCCTTCGCTGAAACTCTATATTTTTCAATATCCATCATTATCTGCGGATCTTTTATCGACTTATACAAATCGCTCAAATCCCACGCCGGTAAACTTTTACTCATCTTTTTGCTTCTCCTCAAATTTCTCCATAAACGCCTCCTCGCTAATGTCTCCCTGTTCAACATCTTCTTCGGCAGGTTCTTGCTCTATATCCGCCTTCACATCATTGGGAAGCACATCTTCGGGAGCAGACATATGCACATCATCACGCAAATTCAAGCCTCTGTTTTTGGCCTCTTCCAGTTCCTCCTTTTTACCATGTATAAATTGACTCTGTGCTTCTAAGTCTGCCATATCGGCCACAATATCTCCGTCATAGTCATTGTTATAAATTGTCTCAGGTTCAAATAAATAATTAGCCCACGGTGTTGGTTGTTTTCCGCGCATCCAAGCTCCGAAACCGTCTAAAATAACAAAAGTATTGCACTTCATATCTTGCCACAAATATTTCAGCGGGCAACCAACGCTTCCTTTTTTGCATATCGAAACACTGCTTACCAACTGCTCTGTGCAAGGAATAAAGCCACGCTTTTGCATATCAACTTTCGGAGAAACAGCCAACATAAGCGTAATATAGGCCACAAACGCAACCATTAAAGCCAAAATGTAGTAATACAATAAATGCAAAAATCTTGTCATCTACTTTCTGTCTCCGGCATATTTTTCCAATAACGCCAATTCTTCCAATGTATTTGCGCTGGCGACTTCTTCCGGCTTGCCTTCAAACGCCGTGCATTTCAATCCCATCTGATGAGCCACTTCCACCGCATCGGTTAAATAGAACTCACCGGCGGCATTTTTATTACCTATACGAGCCAAAATATCAAACAAATATTTACCATCAAACGCCATAAAGCCGGAATTACAAAAATCTATGGCTTTTTCTTCATCGGTAGCATCTTTAAATTCGACAATCCGCTCTAATTCATTACCTTTCATAACCAAGCGCCCGTATCTCGCGGCATCGGCGGGTCTGAACCCCAACACCACCACAGCAAAACCTTCTTTAACTTTAGCTATAGAACGCTCAAAAGTTTGTTTTGTAATTAGCGGAGTATCACCGAAAATTACCAAAACCGATCCATCAAAACCATTTAACATACCTTTTGCACAATTAACCGCATGTCCGGTTCCGAGTTGCGCTTCTTGCACACAAGTCTTATACGGAGCAACCGTTTTTGCCACCTCATGTCCATCGGGAGAAATAACCGTAACAATTTCATCTACCGGAATAGTCTCGAGTGTATCAATAATATGCTTAATCATCGGTTTTCCACACACCGGCATCAAAACTTTAGGCTTATCAGATTTCATTCTTGTTCCTTTTCCGGCTCCTAAAATAACCGCTGCCACTTTATCGCTCATGTTTTTTCTCCTTTATCCATTTTTTAATTTTTATGATTTAGTATTAAATTTGAGTATAATTTACACGTAATTACAGAGGACTTCAAATGAAAAAAGTTTTTTTACTCATTTTCTGTGGCTTATTCTTTCAGAGTATAAACTCTCAAGCAGATGTTGTCTCTATTGTAGATATGGGCAGGAACAGACCTCAACCTAAAAAAATAGAACCGACGGAGACTGTGGCGCCTGGTATGCCTGATCCGCGTGATCAAGAAGCGGTACGTACATATTTCAAAAACCGCATCGAACACGCCGCTACCACTAAAGTAAGCCCTGATGAAGACTATACTTCGCCAACTTCTGTTGATGTTGTGCATACCACTGAATATATGAAAGCTCAAGAAGAAGAAAAAAAGCCTTTATTTCAAAAAATGTATGAAGAAGCCGTGCAGGCACTAAATAAAGAAGATTCCCCAAACGCACAAGCTCCCGATGCTACACCTGATGAGAAACAGGCTGCGGCATCGGCAACCCGCTTTTTCACTCTAGATACTCCGCGTCGTCCTCGCATTGAAGATGATACCAACCTCGAACCGCAGATTGCTACGGTCAGCTTTACTATGCCGAGCGGTCGTCGCATGCTGGCACCTGCCATAGAGCATATTCCATACTTTTTAACCTATATGGATATTCAGGCAAACGGATTTATCAAAGTTGAGGAAACAATTATCGTTGTTGCCGATAACAACAAATTTGCCCAAGCCATGCGCCGCGTCTATCCTAAATATGTGTATGACGAAAAAGGCAACGCCCAACGTATTGAATTTATCCTTTCTTCGGTAAGCATTAACGATGTTCCCGTTGAATACACAACCGAAGAAATCGGTAATGATATTATCTTAAAACCTAAATACAAACAAAATATTGAACCGGGAGTTTATACCTATACTTTCAATTATATGGTCAACTACCATCTGCAAGAAAAGAATAACTTTGTTATTATGAATTGGCCGCTTACCGGACGTCCTATCAATGCTTTTATAACATCGGCCAACGCCATTGTTACCCTGCCTAACGGGCAAACTTTCAGAAACGCTCAAGGTATAATCGGTAATAACGGCAAATATACCAACCTCCGCACAAATATAATACCTATGGCAGAAAACGTGGTTGCCTTTTCAAACTTCACTCCTCTGCTTAACGGTGAAAATATGAATATCGTTACAGTTATGAATAAATCTGCTTTTTTGCCTGATTTTAACAAAGGTTTTAACACATTTTTACATAATTGGGGCAATATCTTATACGCCACACTCGGTCTGATTGCCATTTTCTTTTCATATCTGTTATCTCTTATAACCCTGAAACGTGAACACAAAAAAGGCAAATATACCCCGTCATATAACGGTTCGCTTATGCGCCACATCTTGGTCGGCAAATATGACCGTGTTGCCTTTGTCGCACAAATTCTTGATTTATATCGCAAACAAGCACTGAATATAACGATTGAGAACAACCGCCTGATATTAACAAAGCAAAATACTACTAGCAGCCGCTTAAACAAAATAGATAGAAAAGCCTTGAGACGCCTGTTTTCTCGCAAAATAAAACAAAGAGAAGTTAATGTTTATAATAATAAAATATTTAAATCGGTTAACAAATTGTTTGAAAAAAATAATAAAAAGCAAATCAAAAAATATCGCCTGATGCATAACATAAGTTACGTATTTTTCAGCTGTGCCATGCTCTTGTTAACCCTTATTTTTATCGCTTTTATAAGCGTAAATATGGCGCAAATGTTAATTATACTTTTAACTACATCTGCTCTTTATGCTTTTTATATTTGGATTTTCCGCCATCGTTTCAAACGTTGGTATATAAATATTTTGGTTAAATTGTTTGCAGTTTTAGCCATATTTGCGGTGTGGATTTTCAGCAGTGTTTACATCGGTGGAACTGCAAACTTCATCATTTTGCTTATGATCACCACCATTTTTGCTTTTACCAATATTTTTAATGAACAAAACAGCTTTATTAACGAAGCCAAAGCCTCTATAAGTAATTATAAAGAATATTTGCAAACTAATGCTGACGCCATCAACTTAAGTCGCGATTTTCTCAACCAACAGTCCAATATATTTGCTCTCGATATTACTGAATATTTTCCGCAAAATCCGGCAAATAAAAACTTCTATAAGTTGGATATAGCCGAACAACTGCGCCAAGCTTTGGTCGGTATTTTATAGAAACTTTACCTATACGAAGAAAGATTTTTTCGCCACACGCACATGAAGAACGAAAAAACTCAGAGAATGAGATTGATAGAAAAAGGTTTTTTGTCGCAGTGTACAAAATAGTACATAAATAAAGCAAAAAACTCAGAGAATGAGGTTAATACGCAGAAAGTCTTTTTGCGCGGTGTACAAAATAGTACATAAGCAAAAAGACTTTCAAGTAGTAACCCATTATATGAGTTTTAAATTATTTGTATTGAGCGAGATGCTCCAACAATGCGCGTTTTTCATCAACATTAGCCTGCGCCTTACCCAAAAGCATTTCATAACGCTCTGGATTGGCCTTGTTGACAACTTGGAAACGGGTTTCACTCGCCATAAATTCGGAGAGAGGCTTGCTCGGCGCTTTCGAATCGAGCGTCAATGGTGCAATACCTGCCTTCATATTATCCGGATTATAGCGATAGAGCGGCCAAGATCCGCTTTCCACCGCATTCTTTTGGTGGCTCAAACCATCAGCCATATTAAGTCCTTGGTTAATACATGGGCAATAAGCGATAATAATCGACGGACCATCATAAGCCTCGGCTTCATTAAATGCCTTGATTGTCTGCATATCGTTAGCGCCCATTGCAACTTGCGCCACATAAACATTACCGTAAGACATGGCAATCATACCCAAATCTTTCTTCGGCAATTCTTTACCGGCTGTCGCAAATTTCGCCGAAGCTCCCATCGGTGTCGCTTTCGATTGTTGACCGCCGGTATTAGAATAAACTCCGGTATCAACTACCAAAATATTAACGTTGCGACCGCTGGCAATAGCGTGGTCAAGACCGCCGAAACCGATATCATAAGCCCAACCATCACCGCCGATAATCCATACCGACTTCTTAATTAAATAATCGGCAACTTCGTTCAAATGCTTAGCTTCTTCGCTGTTCATCGTTGCCAATTTAGCCCGCAAAGCCATCACATTATCACGTTGCGCATCAATTTCGATGTCGTTTGTTTGCGGATTTGTCAGCAATTTATCTGCAATATCGCCGAGTTCATTTTTCAAACCTTCGAGCAAAGATTTTGCCATTTCTTTCCCTTGATCAATGGAAAGACGCATACCCAAACCAAACTCTGCATTATCCTCAAACAACGAGTTAGCCCAAGCCGGTCCATGTCCCTTTTCATCTTTGCAATACGGAGTTGTCGGCAAATTACCCGAATAAATCGAAGAACAACCGGTAGCATTGGCAACCACCATTCTATCGCCGAATAATTGCGTTAACAGCTTAATATACGGGGTTTCGCCGCAACCGGCACAAGCACCGGAAAACTCAAACAACGGTTGAATCATTTGCGTTGTTTTCGGTAAATTCTTCACCACATCGGTCCGCTTAACATATGGTAATGTTTCAAAGAATTTCCAATTTGCCTTTTCGGTTTCCAAATGATTTTCGATATGGTCCATATTGATGGCGTGCAATTCCGGATTTTCTTTGTTTTTAGCCGGACAAGCACTTACACAAACGCCGCAACCGGTACAATCTTCCGGAGAAATCTGCAAAATAAATTGCTTACCGGCAAATTCCTTACCCTTGTAATCAGCGTGCTTCAAAGTCGCCGGAGCACCCGCTAATTGGGCCTCATCGGCAACTTTCATTCTTATAACCCCATGCGGACAAACAATCGAGCATTTACCGCATTGAATACAGGTATTTGCATCCCATACCGGTACTTCGGTTGCCACACAGCGCTTTTCATATTGCGTCGTTGCTGTCGGCCATGTACCGTCAACAACTTCTTGCAATTCCGAGGTTGTAACATCATCACCTTTATCGGCAATCAACTTCGCTGTTAAACCTTGAACAAATTTCGGAGCATCTGCCGGAACCGCCGCCAAGCGATGGAATGTAGAAGTAACATGATCCGGATATTTCACTTCAAACAAATGCGCCAAAGAAGCATCAACTGCGGCAAAGTTCTTTTGTACCACCGCATCGCCTTTCTTGGAATACGTCTTCTTAATTGCGGCTTTAATCTGTGCAATCGCCTCATCTTTCGGTAAAATATTAGAGATTGCAAAGAAGCACGTCTGCATTACGGTATTGATACGTTGTCCCATACCGGTTGCCCGTGCCACTTCAACAGCGTTAATCGTATAAAATTTGAGGTGCTTAGCTAAAATTTGCTCTTGCACTTCAATCGGCAAATGATCCCAAACTTCATCGGCCTTATAAGGCGCGTTTAACAAGAAAGTAGCCCCATCTTTGGCAATGTGTAAAATATCAACTTTCTTCATAAATTGGAACTGGTGGCAAGCCACAAAATCTGCCTTATTGATTAAATAAGCACTGCGAATCGGATTATCCGAGAAACGCAAGTGTGAAGTTGTCATCGAACCGGATTTACGCGAATCGTAAACGAAATATCCCTGTCCGTATTTACCGGCATCTTCAGCGATAATCTTAATTGAGTTTTTGTTGGCGCCAACCGTTCCGTCCGCACCTAAACCGAAGAATACGGCGCGCACCACATCATCTGGCTCAACATCAAACGATGCATCATAAGCCAACGACTTATAAGTCAAATCATCTTCAATACCAACCGTAAAGCCGTTAATCGGAGCGCTTGCAACCGCATTGTCAAACACCGCCTTAGCCATAGCCGGTGTAAATTCTTTAGAAGACAGACCATAGCGTCCTCCATAAATTTTCGGCAAGAAAGCAATTTTACCGTTACTGAATGCTTGTGACAAAGCGGTGACCACATCAAGATAAAGCGGCTCACCGAGCGAACCGGATTCTTTAGTCCTATCCAAAACAGAAATAACTTTTGCTGTCTTAGGCAAAGCTTTTAAGAAAGATTCTGTCGGGAACGGACGATATAAATGAACTTTCAAAACGCCTAATTTTGCTCCGTGTGCATTCAGGTATTCAATGGTTTCTTCTACCGTTTCGGCACCGGAACCCATTACCACAACCACGTTTTCGGCATCTTCAGCGCCGACATAGTCAACAACATGATATTGACGACCGGTAATGGCGGCAAACTTATCCATTTCCTCTTGAACAATGCCTTCTACTTTTTCATAATACGGATTCGCCGCTTCACGACCTTGGAAAAACACATCCGGATTCTGTGCCGTACCGCGAATTACAGGTTTTTCCGGACGCAAAGCATGCTTAGCGTTGAATTTATAATCTACATCTTTCAACATTGCTCTCAAATCATCATCAGAAAGCAATTTAATTTTCTTAATTTCGTGTGAAGTACGGAAACCGTCAAAGAAATGCATAAACGGCACACGTGAACGCAAGGTAGATGTTTGTGCAATCGCCGTCATATCCGTAGCTTCCTGCACCGAATTGGAGCAAAGCATCGCAAAACCCGTCTGACGGCACCCCATCACATCGGAGTGGTCGCCATAAATTGATAATGCATGATAAGCAAGCGAACGTGCTGCCACATGCATCACAAACGGCATCAACTCACCGGCAATTTTATACATATTCGGAATCATCAAGAGCAAACCCTGTGAAGCCGTAAAGGTTGTGGTAAGCGAACCGGCCTGCAAGGCTCCGTGACAAGCGCCAGCCGCCCCTGCTTCTGATTGCATTTCTTGCACTTCTGGCGTTACACCCCAAATATTTTTTTGCTTTGCTGCTGACCAAGCATCTGCCCATTCTCCCATCGGCGAAGACGGAGTAATCGGGTAAATAACGCAAACTTCATTCATACGATGTGCTACATTTGCACAGGCTTCGTTAGCGTCCATCATTTTCATTTTTGCTTCTGACATTTCAATTATATCCTTACAAAAGTTTAAGTTAAAACACTGGCGCGTTTATACCACATTACAGCGAAAAATCAAGCCCATTTAAATGATTTAGCCCAACTAAAATCAGACAAAAATCAATAAATATATACAAAAAAAGCATTTAAGGGGTTGACAAAACCGATAAATAAGGGTATATCTGAAGCACAATATCGTGATTTATATACAAATTTTGTTTAATCTATTAAAATCAACGCTTATGCAAAAAATTAGTTTTGAGAACGGCGTAACATTGCTCATGAGCAAGAACGCCAATGGTTACAAGGGTAACGAGTGCGAAATTTCTTTGACCATCAAGGCCGGTCACCAGAACACCCCGCTTGGTTTGGCGGCTGTCTATGAGGGCATTGTTGCCAAGCAGGCAATGGAAGGTATTGAGGCCGTTTATGGCGGTAACCTAACCAGTTTCTATGTAGGTGGAGCGGTAAAGAATTTGCCCACCATGCTGAAGAAGTTGTGGTTTTCGTGTAACACCCCAACCATTGATGAGGAAACAGTTCGCGCCGCTGTGGCTGACATCGTCCAGCACACACGAGACCTCGCCGCAGTTCCTGATCGTCAGACACGCTTGGCATACAAGCACACTGCATTCCAGCAGGATCAGATTGTCTGGGATCCTGAGGATTACATCCGCCGCATCGAGGCTATCACGGTAGAAGACGTGCAGAACTACATCGACACCTACTATGTAGGTTCAAATGTAATTGTCGGCTATTCCGGTCCGGAGAGCGCCTTTGAGAAGGTAGAAAAGCAGGCTCGTAAGCTGTTTGCCGACCTTTCTGCCGGTAAGCCCAGTAAGCTCAGCAAGTTGAGCTATACCGGAGGCTATCAGGAACTGGATGGTAACGGTATCTTCTTCATCGGACGCTTCGGTTGGGACATCAGCGATCTCGACAACTTCACTGAAACCAACGTTCTGATGAATGTGCTTGATGCCCGTCTGGAGCGTGAGTTGGCACCGCTTGGCGTGACCCGCGAAATTAAAATCGCCGGTTACTTTGGACTCCGCACCATGCGTGTCAGCATCACCGCAACAAATCGTGAGGCTTTCGAGAAAGGTTTGGACATCGTCTGCGCAAACATCAGCCGTCTCAAACACAAGGAAGTATCTGACCGACGTCTGGAGACGAGCCGCACACGCACGATGAACCAGAACTTGTCAGTCGCTGACAACAACGTGCTGCCACGTTCAGTCCACGCCGCCTGGCTGGAGCTGAAGGGAAGAAACTTCGATCGCGACCATTTCATCTTGAATGTCTATGCCACCACGGCACAAGATTTGCGCGATAAGGCATGCGACATCTTCGGTTCAAAGATGACTGCGGTTGTCTATGGTTACCACACCAGCGAAGAAGAACTTCTCAAGAAGATGCAGTAATTGCATACGCTTGACTTTTACAAAGGAGACTGTATAATGCAGTCTCCTTTGAGTTTTAAATAGAGGGAAAAATGAATATAACAGATATTTTAATTGATACGCTTGTTGACAGTCTAGAGCTGTTTCCACTCTTATTTATTACCTATTTGTTTTTAGAATATCTTGAACGCAAAATGACCGATAAAACCACTGTTTGGGTGCAGAAAGCCGGTCATTTCGGACCACTCATCGGTAGCCTTTGCGGCACTATTCCTCAATGCGGATTTTCTGTCGTCGCCGCTAACTTATTTGCCGCCCGCGTTATCAGCATCGGCACCCTAATCGCCATATTTCTATCCACTTCCGATGAAACATTACCGATTCTCATCTCTAGCGCCGCTTCCCCATTGCTGATTGCAAAAATCATCGGCTATAAGTTTGTTTGCGGCATTATCTTCGGCTACCTGATTGATTATTTGTGGCACCAAAAACACCCAATGCCCAACATAAATATTGAACAGTTATGCGAAGATGAAAATTGCCATTGTGAAAATGAAGAAAATATTTGGCTTCCCGCCTTACACCACAGTTTAAATATTACTTTATTTATCTTTGTTATCATTTTAATTTTAAATATTTTATTTGCATTTATTCAGCCTGATTATCTCACAAAATATCTGCAAACTCCCATATTCAGCGAATTGCTCAGCGGTCTGTTTGGCTTATTACCAAACTGTTCAGCTTCTGTTGTTTTAACCCAATTATACCTCGAAAATTGCATAAACATCAGCACGTTAATCAGCGGCAGTCTTGTCAACGGTGGAGTTGGTTTATTGGTTTTATTTCGAGTTAACAAACGCTTAAAGCAGAATTTTAAGATATTAGGTGTATTATACACATGCGGCGTTATCGGCGGGCTTATCAGTCGCCTGATTTTCTAAGAGGAAAAAATGGCAAATGTATTGTTAATTTTAGCATTATTATTGCTTTTTACAGGTTCAATAATTATCGTTGTCTTGGGCATAATCGGCACATATTTGATTATTGCCGGCAAATTTATGCGTTTTTCACCACCGGTGCCATCATCAGGCAAAGTCAAAAAGAAAATGCTTGCTCATGCCGTCCAATATCTCGAAAAGCACCAAAATCTGACTATTACGGATTTAGGTAGCGGTTGGGGAACTTTACTCTTGCCATTGGCACAAAATTTCCCAAACCACCGCTTTATCGGTTATGAATTGGCTAAACTACCTTATTATACCAGCAAATTACGTGCACTGAAATTACAAAATATACAAGTCAAAAGACTAGACTTTTTTAACGCCGATTTTTCCGGCATCGATGTTATTTTTTGCTTTTTATTACCATCTGCCATGCAACAATGTTATGATAAAATTTTGCCCAAATTAAAGAAAGGTACGATAATTTATGCCAATCGTTTTCCTCTGCCAAATATTGAACCAAACGAAATTGTTTCACTCGACTCTGATTACGAAACATTTTACGTTTATAAAATATAGAGTTTACGCAATTTACAAAACTATCCAAACAACATTAAAATCCTAAAGAATGAGGTTGATACGCAGTTCCACTCTTTGCGCGATATACAAAAATAGTACATAAGAATTAAGACTAAAAAAATCCGGAGAATGAGGTTGATAGAAAAAGGTTTTTTGTCGCGGTGTACAGAAAATAGTACATAAGAATTAAGACTAAAAAAATCCGGAGAATGAGGTTGATAGAAAAAGGTTTTTTGTCGCGGTGTACAAAAATAGTACATAAGAATTAAGACTAAAAAACTCAGAGAATGAGGTTAATACGAAGAAAGTCTTTTTGCGTAGTGTACAAAAAGGGTACATAAGCGAAAAGACTTTCAAGTAGTAACCCATCATACGAGTTTTTTAGAAATTATAAGTCAATCCGAAGGAAAATACCTTAACCGAATTGGAATAATCTGCCGTTACATGACGTCCTTTGTTACCGGTATAACGCGTATCCAAATGCGCATCATGCGCTTTAATATAGGTAAATCCGGCATCAAAGCTCAAATTATCATTATATTTATAACCTAAACCAACTGAATACCAAATGCGGTCAGAATCCGGAATACGCGGCGTACGATGTTGCACCCGAACGGCACTTTGGTCATAGGCTAAACCCAAACGCAATTTCCATTGTTCATCAAGCATATAGCTGGTACCGATTGCATAAAAATTGGTATCACGCCAATGCTCATGAACGCGCGAAATTTCCATACCGGAATAAGCGCCTTCTCTGCTCACATAAACCAAATCATGGAAAGAGCTCCAGAACACACGTTGATATTCCGCCATTATCGCTAAACGTTCATTGATGTCATGATAGATACCCATTGACAGCATAGCCGGCGTGTTCAATTTTGCACTGATATCACCGTTTAACAAAGTGTGATACGGTTCAGCCTGTGCCGAAACAGAAGAGTTCATATCGCCTTTAATTTTGTGTTTGATTTCACTGCGATAACCAATACCAACACGTGTTGCCGGTGTAAATTCATACATAGCTCCCAGCTGATACCCAAAATCTAAAGCATCGCCATCTGCCGCCACATGATTAACCGGTATATAACTACCTGATTGCGTCGGTAACATAGAGCTGTTGGTCAAATGCGCCCACACATATTGAATTTGCAAACCGGCACCAAGCGAGAGCTTGTCTGTTGCCTTATATGCCGCCATTGGTGTAAAGGTAGCAGTTTTAACATCAGAAGTAATACCATGGTCACCACCTGCCCAGTCACGGTCATATTTAGTAATCATACCGAATGGGCTGTTACCGGCCAAAGCAATAAACAATTTATCATTTACCTGATGCGAAATTGTAAAATATGGTGAAACAGCCGCATGAACCACATTTTGCGCATCGGCACCGCGTTCGCCTGTTGCAACATTGCGTACATTTTTCGCTTCTGCTTTTGGCGCAATATATGTTGCTCCTCCGGAAAATTGCGTTCCTTTGATGCGTGTCAAACCGGCTACGTTATAATATGCATAGGCATTATTTTCGGCACCTGCCGTTGCACCGGCATAAGCATTACCTTGTGCGGCAGCCGATTGCTCTCTTAAGTGGAAACCGGCAGCCATTGCTGTTGATGAGAGCAAAACCGTGCTCAAAGCAACCAATACTAAACTTTTTTTCATTATAAACCTTTTATTTTGTTAGTCCCTCGGACATTTCAGCCGAAATATCCGAAGAAATGTATATCTGATTATATTGAATTTGGCAATAATCTGTCATAGCACTGGGGATAATTTCGTATATATAAACATAACTATATGAATATACTAAACTTTTTACCTGTTAATTACTTTTGTATTTTTGCTTTACAAAATTTGACCGGTGCGCTAAATATTATATTATGTTTCAATCACAGAAAGGAACGACTTGTGACGGATTTTACAAAAATATGCTTAAAAGCAGTATTAAAACTTCTAAAAGCTAAATGTCATTTTGATTTTGATATCTCAAAACTACCGCAAAAAGCAGTTTATGTTGCGAATCATGTATCATACTTAGATCCGATTATGCTGTACGCATTTTTACCGGGAAGACCTGTTTTTGCCTTAAACGGCCATCTTTATCGTCGTCATTGGATTCGCTTTTTGATGCGCAAAGCCGATATTATTCGTTTTAACCCTATTGAGCCTAGTGATATTAAAAAATTGATTGCTAAAATTGATGAAGGACGCCAAGTTGTTATTTTTGCCGAAGGGCGAATTACTGAAAACGGTGGTCTGATGAAGATTTATGAGGCTCCTGGTCTGGTAGCGGATAAATCTAAGGCTCCGCTTATTCCAATTTGGATTGATGGTCCGCAATATGGCTATTTTTCAAAAACCAAAGGGCATCTTCCGCATCGACCTTTACCTAAAATGCAAATTTTCATCGGAAAACCGCGTAGTTTTAAACTTAAAGACGAATTACGTCGCCAACGCGACCACATCAGTAACGAAGTATATATGATTCTGCGTGAAATCGGTTTTAACCTTAATTATAATCCTAAAATTTCATTGTTTGCACAATTGATGAAAACCGCCAAAGTATATTCTCGAACCGGATTTTTCTCAAAACGTCCGCGGATAATCGAAGATATCAACCGCAAGCAAAAATCATATAAGGATATCATTGTGGCCTCCTTCGCTTTGGGACGCCGTTTCAAAAAATTTACCAAACATAATGAAAACGTCGGCGTATTGCTGCCGAATGCCATCGCCACGGTTTGCACATTTTTCGGTCTTTCGGCCTATGAACGCACGCCGGTAATGATTAACTTTTCGGTCGGTGCAAAAAATATGGTTTCTATGTGTAAAACCGCACAAGTTAAGACCGTAATTACTTCTAAATCCTTTATATTAAAAGGTAAATTAGATACCGTGGTAGAAGAAATAAAAAATTCAGGCTGTAATATTGTCTATCTGGAAGATATTGCTAAAAAGATGCCGTTAACCACAAAGTTGGGAGCCCTTTTAAGCTACAAACTAAAACATATACCACACAAAGAAGGCGGAGATAAAAAGGCCGTAATTGTCTTCACTTCCGGTTCAGAAGGTGCGCCGAAAGCAGTATTGCTCAGCCATTCAAACCTTATTGCAAACGTAAGCCAACTGGCAGCCATTCAAACTATAACATATAAAGATTTGTTGTTTAATGCCTTACCGATGTTCCACAGTTTTGGTTTAATGGTCGGTATGCTGTTCCCGCTGTTTAACGGTTCTAAGCTGTTCTTATACCCGTCACCATTGCATTATCGTGTAGTGGCCGAACTGGTTTATGAACTTGGCGTTACGCTGATGATCGGTACAGATACCTTTTTGCGCGGCTATGCTAAAATTGCTCATCCTTTTGACTTCCATAACGTCCGCCTTATGTATTCCGGTGGCGAAGCTGCCAAGCCGGATACTCGCAGTATGTGGATGGAACACAGCGGCATTAGAATGATGGAAGCCTACGGTTCAACAGAATGTTCACCGGTTATGACCGCCAATAACGGTATATTCAACAAATTCGGTTCAATTGGCAAGCTCTTGCCGGGCATGAAATACAAAATCGAGCCGGTTGACGGTATTGAAACAGGCGGAGAACTTTGCGTTAAAGGCCCGAATGTAATGTTGGGGTATTACATGCCGGATAATCCGGGAGTTTTGGTCCCGCCGACAGATGGTTGGTATCATACCGGCGATGTGGTAGATATTGATGAAATCGGTTTCTTTACAATTAAAGATCGCATTAAACGTTTTGCTAAAATCGGTGGAGAGATGGTTTCTTTAAACGCCGTTCAAGATATGGTTATAGCTTCTACCGGTAACAGCGACGAAAGCACAAATTACAGCTACGGAGTCGTTGCCATTCCGCATGAAAGTAAAGGTGAACAAATTGTTTTGGTTACAAATAACAAAGACGTTACATCTTCATCCTTGCATGCTTATGTTAAAGCTAATGGTATGTCCGAATTATACCTGCCGCGCGTTATTTTGTATCACGATAAATTGCCGGTATTTGCAACCGGTAAAGCAGATAATGTAACACTCAAAAAAGAAGTATTGGCAGAACTATCTCCAACTATAGAAAAGGCGGCATAAAACACGGAAAAATTATTTTTTTGTTGCATAAAAACCGAAAATGAATATTCTAAACAGAGTTTAATAAAATATAAGGAAAAAAAATGGTAGGAAGTATAAATAAAGTTATTTTAGTAGGTAATTTGGGTGCAGATCCGACTGTCAGCACTATGACATCAGGCGATAAAATCGTAACACTACGTGTTGCTACTTCTGATTCGTGGACCGATAAATCTTCTGGAGAACGTAAAGAAAGAACCGAATGGCATCGCGTGGTTATTTTTAATTCACAAATTGCCGATACTGCGGAACGCTATTTACGCAAAGGCTCTAAAGTATATTTGGAAGGACAGTTACAAACTCGTAAGTGGACTGATAATAATGGGCAAGAACGCTACACCACTGAAGTTGTTTTGCAACGCTTTAACGGCAATATGGTAATGCTTGATGGTAGAGGAGATAATACCGGCGCAGCAACAATCCAAGATGGCGGAGATGTTTTCGCTACATCATCTTCCGGTTGGGATACAGCTTCGACGGCTCCATCGGCAAATTTAGATGACGATATTCCGTTTTAATAAAAATATATCAATCTGCAAAACTTCGGATTGATTTGGTTTCGATTCGAAGTTTTTTTGTCGGCGAAGGAAAAAATATGAAAATATTGGTTGGAATGAGTGGCGGTGTAGATTCTTCGGTTGTGGCTGCAATGCTCAAAAAACAAGGGCACGAGGTCATCGGAGCCACGATGTCTATTTGGGATAAAAATACGGATTTTCACGGCAATATCAGTGCCGATTCTTGTTTTTCGCCGCATGAAGAACAGGATATCTCGGCCGCCAAATCATTATGCGAAAAACTGGATATTCCTTTTTATGTTTTAGATTGCTCGGCACGTTATAAAAAAATGGTGTTAGAGAATTTCAAATCCGAATACAAGGCCGGACGCACTCCGAATCCTTGCGTTATGTGCAATTCTTATATTAAATTCAACGCATTACCGGAAGAAGCCGCGGCTCAGGGAATTGCGTTTGATAAATTTGCCACAGGGCACTATGCACAGATAAAATTTAATGAAAAAACAAATCGTTATGAAATACATCGCGGTATTGATGTTACTAAAGATCAGTCATATTTTTTATACAGATTAAACCAAACCCAGTTGTCACATATCTTGATGCCGTTGGGAGCCTATACCAAAAAGCAAGTGCGGCAAATAGCGGCAGAATATGGTCTTGATGTATCTGATAAACCGGATAGTCAGGATTTTTATTCCGGCGATATTAACGATATTTTACAAAATGAGCCGCAAATCGGCAACTTTGTAAATACCTCAGGCAAAATTCTCGGTCAACATCAGGGATATTGGAACTATACCATCGGTCAGCGCCGCGGTATGGGAATTGCCGCCGAACGCCCATTATATGTCATCGGCATCAATAAAGATGCTAACGAGGTGGTGGTAGGTTTTGAAGAAGAATGTGAAAAATCAAGCCTTATTGCAACTAATCTCTGCTGGTCGGCGATTGAGAATCTGGATGAACCGCTAAAATGCGAAGCCAAAATCCGTTCATCGCAACAACCGACGGCAGTAGAGGCTAAACCTTTGGCAGACGGTACATTGCAAGTAGATTTTTATGCTAAACAAAAGGCTATCGCCCCGGGGCAATCGGTTGTCTTGTACCAAAATGACATCATTCTCGGCGGTGGAATTATCGAAAAATCTTTATAAAAAAAGAGCCCGAGACACATTGTTGTTCTCGGGACTTTAAAAGTCAATTCTGCGGGCAATACTTTTGATATTGTGCGTAGAGTTCAGGATGTTCGGCCTTCAAAATATCAACAAAATCAGAGAACAGAATATGCTTATGCTCCACATAAATCCTTAAATCTGTCTCATATTCAGGGGCAAATAATTGCGCCTCAGCATTGCGGTTATGAAATCCGTGTCGTTCAATATACATCCGCCTAAATTTGGTTATTCCGACTGCCGTAAATAGCAACATTTCATTATCGGCATCGTGCAAACAACCGCGCTCAATATAAGCACGCAAGTAATGACGATATTCAACAGTAAATAATTTTGCTTCCAGAGCAGCATTTAACACCCAATGATGAATGAAAAAATCCAACACATCTTCATTTTCTGGCTCAAAAAGATACGGCTGATTTTCAGGTGAAAGCGAATGGTGTTGTAAATATTCAAACATCACTTCTCGCATTTCCAGCTGAAACAGTTGCAGTTCGTCCTTTTCATCTAACATATGACGCGGATCTTTAACCCACGCTAAAGTTTTTTCTTTTTCCATAATCCCTATACTTATAATTAAAAATCGGAGCAAACGTACTACATTTGCCCCGCTCCTGTCAATATTATTTTTCAAAACTTATAAATTAGCTAATTTAGTCCGCAGATTTTTCAAATCTGCTACTGCATCCGTAATCTTCTTCACCGTATCGGCATTAAGTTCAAAACTGTTCGATGTCTCACTCTCAGTTTCGAAAAAGTCTTTTTGAATCTCGCTGTTATCGCCCAGCAAATTTTTCAACCCTTTTTCTTTAATAAAATGCTGAGCTCCTTCAATGGTATAACGCTTACCATAAAGCAGTCCCTTAATCAGTTTCAAAATTTCAACATCATCCGGACGATAGTAGCGCCGACCGCCGGTGGCTTTCATCGGCTTAATTTGACTGAACTTAGTTTCCCAAAAGCGCAAAACATGCGTCGCAACACCGAGTTCATCAGCAACTTCGGCAATAGTCTTAAACGCAGATTTTGACTTATTCAGCACCATAAATATTCCTTATCTTTAATCTTTTTTCTCAGCGTGCCCTTCTTTAACCGGCATTTTGCCGCAATTAGCGGCTTTACGTAAAATCTGCGACGGCTTAAATGAAATCACGGTCCGTGGTGTAATTGTAGCCTCAACGCCGGTCTTCGGATTACGACCGACACGTGCTTTTTTCTGTCTTAATCCAAAAGTCCCAAACGAAGAAATCTTCACATCATTCCCTGCCACCAACTCATTTCTGATTTCATCAATTATCATATCCAAAACATCACCGGAATCCTTGCGCGACAAACCAATCTCTTCATAAATTGCTTCCGTAATATTAACACGCGTAATCGTTTTCATTTTTCCCTTCCCAGTTAATTCAAATTTTGTTTTAGCATAATACCACATTACAGAAAACAAAACAGCTTTCCTTAAAGAATTCACAGTTTTTTATATTTTTTCTATTTCAAAAGATAATTTCTGATAAAGCGCGGATTTTTTCCTATTCTTGATAACAATTCGTAGCTGATGGTTCCGGCATCACGTGCCACATCATCAAGCGTATATCCGTCAAAAACAATGTAGCCGTAATTACCGATTTGTAAATTTTCAATTCCCGTTACATCGCAGATGATATTATCCATTGAAACCCGACCGATAATTCGCGCCTCTTGCCACTTATTTTTTACCTGAAAAAATACTTTTCCCACATTAGAAAGTGAACGCGGCACTCCGTCACCGTATCCTATTGATACAATAGCTATTTTTCGTTCATCTGCCGCCCTGTAAGTGGCAGAATAACCAACAAATTGTCCTTTTTTCAGTTCTGTGATTTGCAATATCGGTGCCTTCAAAGTAATCACATTTTCCATCTGATTTTGCCGATACGGAGCCGTATTTATGCCATACATCGCCGCCCCCAAACGTACCATATTGCAACAAAAATCTTTACCTAAAAACGCCCCGTCAGAAGCAGAAAGTGATGCCGGAATGCCGGCAAAATATCTGTATCTGAGTTTATTAAACGTTTCCAACTGATATTGATTCATAAAATGATCTTTTTCATCAGCACAAGCCAAATGGCTGATAACCATATCAAACATTTTCAAATCGGCTTTGCTTAACTTACGCAAATCTTCTTCCCTAAATCCCAAACGATTCAGTCCTGATTCTATCTGAATTACCGGTCTTACTCCTTTTATTTGGTGTTTTTTCCAAAAATCCAACATCTCCGGCGAACTGATAACCGGTGTCAAATTATACTTTTCAAACAGCTCGATGCTGTCTTCACCAATACCTTGCAAAACATTGATTTTAGCTCCGGGAACTTGTGGCGCTATTTTTGCTCCTTCCACGGCATGAGCTACCCAAAAATCATAACAATTTGCCCCTTCATATAAAGTTTTTGCCACCACCGCCGCATCTAAACCGTAAGCATCGTCTTTAACCACCGCCGAAGGTATTGCCGGCGCAATCACTTCGCATAACATTTTATAATTATCAAGCAATCGATTTAAGTTGATTTCCAATACCGGTCGCGTATTTATATGCAAATTTGTTCTTGTAAAAATACTCATAATGATTATTATCTCCGTAAAAAGGAATATTAAAAATGTTGTATGCCGATTCGCACATTCACTTGCAAGATTATAAAACGCAAGATATTAAAAATATCGTAAATACCGCACAAAAAAACGGCGTATTTGTTTTCGTAAATGCTTCGTCATACCCGGCTGATTGGTCAAAAATAGCCGAACTTGCCGCTGAATATCCGAATATTATTCCGGCGTTTGGCATTCATCCTTGGTATATTAACGACGTACCTGAAAATTGGGAACAAAAGCTGAAACAGTATTTAAAAAAATATCCTAAAGCGTGGGTTGGCGAATGTGGCATAGACCGCTTGAAAAATCCGGATATTCAAGCCCAAATAAAAGTCTTATTACCGCAAACTGAGTTGGCAAAATCTTTGAATCGTCCCTTGATTATTCATTCGGTAAAAGCCGATGATGCAATGCGCGAAATTTTTGAAAAACTGCCGCAAAAAACAATTTTTCACTCTTTTACCGGCTCAAGCGAATGGGGCAAACAAATTCAAAAATACGGCTTTTATATCGGTTTGAATTTTTCAATTTTACGCAAAAAGAATGCCATCGAGATTGTGAAAAGTCTCGATTCGACGCAAATTTTGCTTGAAACCGACGGGCCGTATCAAAATTTGGAAAGCAGAACTGAAACCTTGCCGCAAAATCTGCCGAATTTAGCAGAAAAAATTGCTCAAATGTTAAACATCACTCTTAGCGAATTTCAAAGCATTTTGCAGCAAAACTGGCAAAATTTTATAGGAGAATAAAATATGCAAAACACCCCGAAATCTCTACGTCTCCACATCACTATTTTCGGGCGCACCAATGCCGGAAAATCCAGCTTTTTAAATTTGCTTACCGGTCAGCAAACCGCCATTACTTCACCTGTTGCCGGCACCACCACCGATGTGGTGGAAAAGGCTCAGGAACTGCCGCCTTTAGGCCCGGTTTTATGGCTTGATACCGCCGGATATGACGATAATACTTCTCTCTCTGCCGAGCGCTTAAATGCTACCGAAAAAACATTTGCCCGCACCGATATTGCTATTTTGGTTTGTGTCGGCGATAATATCGGCGCTAAGGAACAGCAAATTATCGAAAAATTGAAACAGCACAATATTCCATTGATTAAAGTTTATAACCAAGCCGATAAATATAAAATTACCCAAACCGACGGCATCGTTGTTAATTCTACCGATACGTCTGAACGCGATAAAATATTAAACGAACTGACTACGGCTCTGATTAAACTTTGTCCCGAAGATTATATCAGCACCCGCCCCCTTTTGGGCGACTTATTGCCCCCGAATAGCACGACCGTAATGATTATTCCCATTGATTATGAAGCTCCGAAAGGGCGCCTGATTTTACCGCAAGTAATGGCGATTCGTGATTGCCTCGACCACGAGCAAAATATCCTTATTGTCAAAGAAGATAATTATACCGCAACTTTGCAAAACCTCAAAACTCCTCCGGCGCTTGTTGTATGCGATTCGCAAGTCGTCGATAAAATGGTGGCGCAAACTCCACCTGATATTCCTTGCACAACGTTTTCGATTCTTATGGCACGTTTTAAGGGAAATTTAGCCACTATGGTCGAAGGCGCGGCAATAATCAACCATTTACAAGATAATGATAAGATTCTGATTGCCGAATCTTGCACTCATCATGCTGCCGACGATGATATCGGACGAGTTAAAATTCCTAATTTATTAAGAAATAAAACCGGCAAAAATCTGCAAATTGATTACGTCAGCGGCTGTGATTTTGCTACCAATTTAGCCGATTACAAATTGGTTATCCAATGCGGCGGTTGTATGGTTAATCGTAGGCAAATTTTATCTCGCATCCAGCAGTGCCAATCTGCCGGAGTTGCCATCACCAACTACGGTGTTTGTATATCAGAACTTAAAGGTGTTCTTGAACGCGTCCTCTCACCATTTCCGAACATTTTGCAAATATATCAAAAAACTAAAAACTTATAACAAAAAATCCGTTGAATTTACTATATTTCAACGGATTTTTTACTTTATCTTTTTTCCAAGTCAACCTTGTCATCTTTGGTAGGCTCATTTGGTGTCGGCATTTCAATTATCTTACTTTCTCCTTTTTCCGACTTATTCTTTTTCACCGTTTTCTTATTCTCATGCTCTTGCACAATAGCTCCCATATATTCCAGCGATTCGGCTATTTCTTCCGGTGTATTTTCCTCTGCTTCGACCTCAACTTGCGCATTTTTTTTTGTTTCAATATCAGCCTTAACTTTTTGAATCTTGTCTTTAGCTAATTTTGACCCCTCTTTGGCAGCAACCACACTATCCTTAAATTTTTCCTCTAGCAACTGCCGTAAAGCCGGCAATTTCTCAGCATTAAAAATTGCTAAAACAACAATAATTACTAATAACCATTCAAACATTTATTCGCTCCTTTTATTGTTTGCGCAACTTATTTAAAATTTCCGTCGCATCATATTCGTAATTGTAAGATATAATATTTTTTACGCCGCGACAATATTTATTTTGCAAATTTTCATAATTAACTTTAGACAACGGCTTTTTGATAATTGTAAAAATTTTTTCCAAACGTTCAAGCGTATCATCTTTCATCTTTATCTTACTGTTGCAAATTTCTATATTTGCCGCAAAATCAGCATTTCCCAAACAAACCACATCACAACCGGCTTCAACACATCTCTCTGCCCGCTCGGCAATCCTCCCTTTCAATGCTTGCATCACTATGGCATCAGAAACCAAAAGCCCCTTAAATCCGATATTTTTTCTGATTATTTCGCTAATCACTTTTTCGGAAAATGTTGTCGGATTTTCGGCATCTACCGCTTTAAGCACAATATGCGCCGCCATTCCCATCGGAGCATCTGCCAACTGTTTAAAGGGATAAAAATCTTTTTCTAAAGTTTTCAAATCTTCCTCTATTACCGGTAATTGCAAATGCGGATCCGCCCTTCCTCTGCCATGCCCCGGCAGATGCTTAATACACGGACAAACTCCGCATTTTTCATAGGTATCAACCATTACCCGCCCCAATAAAGCAACCTCCTGCTCATCAGAGCTAAAACAACGCCCTTTTAATACCGCATTAGTATAGTCATATTCCACATCTAAAACAGGTGCAAAATTAACATTGATACCGCAATTTTTTAAATCTCTGCTAATCAGCTTTGCATGACAAGTTGCTTTTTCTTTAGTATCAATCACAGATTGCGAAGCCACCGCTGTCCATTCCGGTTCGGGCAATCGTCGCACCCGTCCGCCCTCTTGGTCAACCGCAATAAGCACATCTTCACGACCTATGGTTTCTTTGATTTGCTTAACTAAATTTTGTAATTGAATCTTATTTTCAACATTTGCACACCCAATAGCAAACAAACAGACACCTAACGGATTATATTCTGCAAACAACCTTTTTTCTGCATCTGTGAGCTCTGTCCCCTGAACCGATAAAAATGCCGGTAAAATCGCCTTCATTTTTAGCGTTCCTTAACAATACAATCATTCAGTCCCTTAGCTTTAAGTGAAGCGCAAACCTTGGCTGCTGCATCACGCGTGGCAAAAGCACCTGCACGCAACCGATAAAAAATACCTTGCGCCCCTAAGTCAGAAGTCTGAACTTCATGAGAATATTGCTGTAAATCTTTATATTTATTTGATAGATCTTGCCACGTCTTTTCTACCGATGCCTTATTTCTGGAAGCAATCAACTGAATTTGCCACTTTCCATCATTAGCCGGCTCAGCAACTTTTTCTACCGTTTTTGCTTCTTCTTTTACGATAGGTTTGATTGCCGCTTCAACCTTTTTTTCCACCTCTGTCGTTTCTTTAGCTTTTGTTTCTAAAACATCTTTAGGTTTTTCCGGTACCGCCGCTCTTTCTTCTTTTGTTTCAGTCGGGGCTGCCACTTCTTCCACTATCTCATCTAAATTTGCCGCATTTTCATCAATATCAGCTACTTCTGGAACAATATCCGGCAATTTAGGTTGTTCCGGCGTAGGTAATAAGTTTTCTATTACCGTATTATCTACGCTTTTCTTTTCAACAATATTATAAACATCTTTATCTTGATTAGGAATTTCCATTCCACCTGGATTCTCCGGTTTTATCTTGACCGCGGCTTGCGGACGTTTTATTACCGGAATATCTTTATTGTGTTCGGCATACTGCGGAGAGAGAATAAACCAACCGACAACCACTGCCAAAGCAATACCGGCGAAAGTACCGAGAAAATTATTGCGAGAACGAGCCAGTTCCGAACGTCGTTCCTCTATTGTCGCAATTTTTTGACGTGCCACCTTTTGCTTAAATTCATCTAAATAGTCATCATTCCTATTGAAAAAATCTTGATACATATTAATTTCCTCGCTCTGCCAAATATACTGTATTTATACCAAACAATGTTTTAAAATAGCTTAACATAATAAAAAAAATCTTTAATTTTCCAAAAATATCTATATAGTTAAAACACAAAGGAAACAAAAATGAAAATAGCCACACTTAATATTAACTCTATCAATGCCCGTCTGGGAGATTTGTGTGTATGGCTAAACACCAATAAACCGGATATTCTGTTGTTGCAGGAAATTAAAACAGAGTTTAACAATTTTCCGTTCTGGGATTTGCAAATGGCTGGATATGAGGCTAAAATATTAGGCCAAAAGGGCTATAACGGTGTCGCAATTTTAAGCAAAACCCCTATAACAGTCGTTCAAGAAAATTTACCGAATTTTACTGACGAAAACGCTCGTTATTTGGAAGTCGAAACCACTATTAAAAATCAAAAATGTACTTTTGCTTCCATATATCTGCCAAATGGCAATCCACCCCAAAATGCTCCTAATGACACCTCTCGTTTTGAATATAAACTCAAATGGATTGATGCTTTTTTAAGCCATGCTGAAAATTTACTGAAAAAAGAAAAAAATGTAATTTTAGGTGGTGATTTTAATATAATGCTAACACCACGTGATGTCTATAATCCCGACCTTTTCAAAGATAGTCCATTATATCGACAAGAGGTATGGAACCGCTTAAATAAGCTGATGTTTATAGGTTATACCGATGCCTTTCGCGCCCTATACCCGCAAAATAACGGTTACACATATTGGGACTATGGACCGACTGCCTTTGCCAACGATTTGGGATTACGTATAGATTACATATTTCTCTCCCCTAATATGGCAGATTATTTAACCGATTGCTTTGTAGATCGCCAATTACGCTCTAAAGATAAATCATCTGATCACACAGTTTTAACCGCAAAATTTAAGGATAAATAATGAAAAAATTTTTATTAACTTT
This sequence comes from uncultured Pseudomonadota bacterium, assembly GCA_902763155.1. Taxonomy (GTDB): domain Bacteria; phylum Pseudomonadota; class Alphaproteobacteria; order RF32; family CAG-239; genus RUG410. Next base: position 26,871 of record CACWQS010000011.1, read on the forward strand.
CGCTTTATGTTTTTATACTTTCACCGCCCAAGCTATGAAAGTTAATGCCGACTTAATTAACGAAATGCTGATAACGTTAGATACCAAACACCTATTCATAGTTGATAATGTTAAGACAATTACTGCCGGACTACAAATTTTACACGATTTGGATTCCCGTTTTGTCGTTTCTGCCGGCACAGACCGCATCTATATTTACCACGATGGTAAAATCACTGCCATTATACCTTTTCCTAAGGATTTGAATGACACCAAAACATGGAGCAAAAATATCGCTTCCACTCTTAAAGCCGCCGGCAAAATGAGCGAAAAAATTGCTCTGCGCGATTTCGAATTGCCGGATTTAATAATGAAAAAAATGACTGAGAGCCTAGATAATTATTCCCGCTACTACTCACAATTTGACTACCGTGAGGACGAAAAACACAACGATTTTTACACTCTGTATGCAGACCGTATGATTGATGACGATATCTTATATTTGCGTGTGCGCACATTTAATAAACAAACCGCACGAAAAATCAGACGTTCTCTTAAAGAAAATACTCAAGCCAAAGCCGTTATTTTAGATTTACGCGGCAACAGTGGTGGTATTTTCAATGAAGCTCTTTTAACCGCAGATTTATTCACTGAAGGAGAAATTATCTCCTACACCGCCGGACGTGATAATGATGATAAAAATTATTATACATCAGGCGAAAAATCTATATTTCAAGGAAACTTAGTAATTTTGGTAGACGGAGATACCGCTTCGGCAGCTGAAGTTTTAGCCGCCGGTTTGCAAGAACAGTCACGTGCAACGATTATTGGCACCCACACCTTCGGCAAGGGCACAATTCAAGATATTTTCAAATTGAGCAATGAGGGAACAGTTGTGCTGACAACACACCAATTTTTCACACCTTCCGGTAAAGCTATCAATAAACGCGGCGTAAAACCGGATATTTGCACCGAATACGACAGGTATGATAAGTGCGCCAAAGAACCGCGCGCCGATAAAGAAGAAGATATTATAACTGCCGTAGATTATTTACACGAAACAATGTAATTTTATTTAGCTAAATCACGCATCATTTTTATCTCGTTGGCATAACCGGCTAAATCATTCGGCGTTTCCAGTATAATCGGCAGATTTTTCACCGTCTCAAAATTAACAAACCGCGCTAACGCTTTTAAGCCGATTTTCCCCTCGCCTATTTTTGCATGCCTATCTTTATGCGAGGCAAACGGCATTAAACTATCATTCAAATGCACCGCTTTCAGGCGCCCTAAGCCGATAATCTTATCAAACTGCGTCATCACACCATCTAAATTATTGACAATATCATATCCGGCGGCAAACACATGGCATGTATCCATACAAACACCTAACTTGTCTTTCAGCTTAACGCCATCTATAATCTCCGCCAATTCTTCAAAACGGCAACCTACTTCCGAACCCTTGCCAGACATTGTTTCCAACAAAACCATCGTTGTCTGCTCCGAGTGCAAAATTCGGTTTAATAAATCGACAATCATTCTGATTCCAATATCTGCACCTTGCCCAACATGCGAACCGGGATGAAAATTATAGTAATTATGCGGCACATATTCCATACGCCTTAAATCATCGGCAAAAACCATTTCCGCAAATTCTCGCGTTTTTTCGTTATCGGAACACGGATTAAGCGTATATGGCGCATGCGCCACAATCTTGGCAAAATTGTTTTCCTTGGCAAATTCATTGTATTTTGTCGCATCTGTCGCATCTATATCTTTGGCTTTTCCGCCTTGCGGATTACGCGTAAAAAACTGAAACGTATCAGCTTCGATAGACTTTGCCTCTTTACCGATATGCTCAAACCCTTTGGAAATTGATAAATGGCATCCGATATGCAACATCAAAAGTCCTTAATCTTCCAAAAAGTAATCAATCGTAGCCACTACACGCACTTTTTTATTGATTTGCGTCGGTTCGTAAGCATTTGGATCATCTCGCGATTGGATAGAAAATACCCCTTGATTTGCCGTATGAATCTTCCCCACCTTGCTACCGCTGTTTTGTGCAAATTCGTATGCTGCCTGACGCGCATTTTCCGTTGCTTCTTTGAGCATTTGCGGTTTAACTTCGTTCAACTTTGTAAAGAAATATGCCGCCGATTGCTCCTCTAAAACAATGTTCTGCGCAATTAAAGCACTGGTCTGCGACAAAGCATCGGCCACCTTATCAACATTATCGGTTCTGACCGTAACCGCTTGTTTCAAAATAAAACGCGAGGTACTTGCCGCTGTATTATCCCGATACGGATTCGCCATCAAATCATTGGTTTCGAGCGGTCCTTCTGTAATTTCTTCATCACTAAAACCTTGTTTTTGCATAAATGCAACGGTCTTTTTTACCTGTTTGGCTATTTCTTGCTGAATCTCCTGCAGATTATTACCGCTCACCACTATTTTCAGATTCCAAATCGCCAAATCAGCCTTTACATTCTTTTCAGCTAATCCCTTAACCATCACCGAACGATAATCAGCGTGTGTCTGATAATAGTAATACCCCGGAAAAAATCCGCCGACAGCCACACCCAAAGCTAATACTAATGCCGGAATAAATTTATTTTCCATTTTATCCTCCCTAAAAAATAAACTTTGCTTTGACAATAAGGATATTTCTTGTTAATCTTCTTTTCAAGAACAAAAAACAAGCTGGTGGAAAAATTATGAGCGAAAGTAACAAAGAGTTGGAAGTATTTTCCGCAATTTTGATCGAACAATATATTCGTCTGATGACGACAGCCGTCTATCATCGCTCCGAAAAGCAAATTATCGGCGCCGATTTTAAAATTTCTCCGGAAAATTATACCCAAATGCTTCAAGACGCATCACAAACATCATTACTCGGTTTAGAACTTACTTATGATGAAAAGCAGAACATCTTACATGCCACCCCTGATGCCGAATTTCTTGAGGAGTTTGAAAATAACATCATGCGCGATTTTGCTCTAAAATATTACGACGAAAATATGAATCGTTATAAAAATTATATTTTACTGCAAGAATAAAAAAATCCGCAACACTGAAGATGTTGCGGATTTGCTTCTCATAACCAATTATCTACTTAAACAAGCCGCCGATACCTTCGGTAACTCCTTTAACGCCGCTACTGACACCGTCAACAGCCGCACCTGCCGCTTTACCGGCTCCGCCTACTGTAGCCGATGCCGCATCTAAAGTAGCATCTTTAAGATTATTCACTCCTCCCAAGATACTACTCAAATCGGCTTTTGCTACCACATTGGTTGTTGTTTTCAAAATTTCTTGAAAAATCCGTGCCAAACCATCTTCAATTGTAATACCTTGTTTTTCGGTTCCCAAGTTGTTAATCGTAATTGTCGGTAAATTCAAACTCAAAGATTGCGATGCTCCGAGCAAATTTGCCGCCACTGTCGCTACTCCGTTGGCAACAATCACTTTCTTAATCGCTACATTATAAGTAATATCGTCAGCTTTGGCCGGCTCGGCTTTCTTGGCACTCGATGCCGTATTTTTTTGAATATTGGCTAAAACATCTTTGGCATTTGTCCGGCTCAAATTCATCAATTCGTATGCCACTTCAGGCTTATCGACTCTGATTTCGTTGATCACCACCGTTTTGGTCTTCGGACCGGTCTTCTGTGCCAATTCTTTAGCTAATTTGGTAACTGAATCAACATCTACAGACACCGAAACATTACCTAATTTAATAATATTATCTTGGCTGTATTCGCTTGGGTTAGCTACCGTAATTTCGCTTACGCTTCCATGCCCGTCCAACAGCGAAAGTTTGATTCCGCCGATATTAACATCCGTTCCTACCGCTTCCGTACCATATTGATGCACCAACTGTTTTACCGTTCCCTGCCAATTATAGTAGTTATAAACGTAATAAACCCCGCCGACAGCAACGATAATTAAAAATATAATCACTCCCAAAAACCATTTAAAAGTTTTTTTGAGCCAACTGCATTTCTTTTTTGCCATGATTATCTCCTTATATCAAAAATTAAACTTAAAAGGAATTATACTGCAAAGTTTTATTTTGTAAATATTAAATTACTGCTGTCTCATCAATAAATATCTGATATCTTCGGCATCAAATATTTCCGGCAACACCATTCCTTCTCTGATAAACGGCGTATAAAGAATATAAAACGGCAACCCCTTACGTCCGAAACGAGCCATGAAATCCAATGTCTGTTTGTTATAGTCCGTCCAATCAACCCGCATAAAATCCAAATGTAAAACATCTTTCCAATAAGCTAAATTTTTAGGAGTTAAAACCACCGCATCGTTGTAATGACAGGTCAAGCACCAATCTGCCCCGATTTCGAGCAAAACCGAACGTCCCTGCGCCAATTTTTCTCTGATTAAATCCGAATTTATGACTGTATCACGTTTTTCCAACCTTTTTTCATAATTGGCATTATAGCTGCTCTGAGCTATAAACATCGCTCCTGTTCCCAAAGCCGCGATAATAGCAATTACAACATACTTAATATATTTGCGCACTCGTAACATTGCTTCTGTAGGAATTTCTTTCAGAGATTGCTCTTCCATAAAATTCATAAACGCAACATAAAATTTACAAATCAGGCAAAATACTCCCCAAATTACTCCTAATTTTAACACACAGAAGATATCCGTTTGTTGATATATCAGTATAAAAAACCATCCGATTGCCGCCAACAGCATAAGATTTAATACTACGTTGAGTTTATTCATCCAATTCCCCGGTTTAGGAAAGAAATTTTGCGGATCTTTAAGCAACAGAACCAACAAATACGGCAAACTGAGTCCCACGGCAACCGCATAAAGCAAAACCACAATATCCTTACTGTTTCCGGTTAAAGCAAAACCTATCGCCGTTGCCAAATACGGACCGGTACAAGGAGTCGCCAGTAGAACAATCAAGGTCCCCAGCAAAATATCGGAACGCTTAGTCGGATTTGTAAAGTTAACTGGCAAATCGGCTTCAAACCTCAACCTTGGTGCCATAATGAAAAACATCGAGAGAATAAAAATCATCGCTACTAAGAAAAACATATTTTGGTATTGCATTCCCCAACCCAATGAAATTCCCCAATTTTTCGCAATCAATAATCCTAAAATCAATAATGTAAAACCAATAAAAATTCCACCAAGAGTATATTGAATTGATTTGCGTAACTTATCTCTTTGCCCAAAGCTTGGACTTAGAGCAATAATTTTGAGTGATAACACCGGAAATACGCAAGGCATAAAATTAAGTAGCAGCCCTCCCAATATGGCAAGCAAAATAAGTCCCCAATTCAATGTCGGCGCATCGACATCAAACATCGATGCCGTACCGGCAAATCGCGATTGCCGCAGAAAATAGTCTTCGTTCAGCACTGCACTAACCGTAAATTCCGAATCTTTTAAATCATATTTCGGTTTATTTTGCGGCACAAAGCGCACAAAAATTTTTCCATCGGTTAAGCTGATCAAAGGAGCCGCAAAAGCGGTATAACCATCATTTTCTTCGATATATACCTGAAAACTTTCCACTTTCTCTTTTGCCGTAAATTCCAAACGTAATACTTGTCCGTTCTCATCATCGTCAACCACTAATTTTTCTAAGCGCAACTTTTTCGTTTCCGGCTGCGGATTCTGCGCTATCGTCATTGCAAAAAAGTTTTCATAACCGTTCGGAAAAATATCTCTTCCTTTCGGCTCAATTACCAGTTGCGGAGAAAATCTTTCCGTTGCGCAAATTTCCGTTGTGCCGCAAACACTGGCAACTACATCTGCCGAAATTTTTATTTCTTTTTCCACATCTTCAACTTCAATTTTAATCGGAATCAGAAAATCGCCGAAATATTTATGATACGCCGGCAATGTTCGACTGTTAAACGGCACCGGATAAAGCACTTCATAGCTTTTTACGTTTTCCGAATTATCCAAATTTATGCTTACTTTTTGCAAATCATCAGTCAAATTATTAGCCAATACAAAATGCGTTGAATCGGTTATAATATGCACACCGATATATAACTCTTTTTGTCCATCAACATAAGTATTCGGCGTTAATAAATGCAAACTTATATGCTTACCGCCTAAAAATGGTGAAACACCATTTTCCGACAGTAGCGGATTCTTATATTTATACCCATAAAAAGGAAGTTTCTTCCACTCTATTCTATCTAGCGCAATCTCAACTTTATCTCCGAACGACAATTCTTTTTGCTGTTTTTTCTTAAAATCTTCGATCGCTTTACGTTCATCTGCATTTTCGGCATAAGATAAAAAGTTTTTAAAGTTATATACTTTAACAAATTCCCCTTCTTTTGCCTCGATATACGGCACCTCATCTGCCTTATCAAAATCACTTTCTCGCCGCACTTTCTTATATGTATGAGGTACCAATTTCTGCTCGACAAACTTATCATATACTTCTTTGCCCGTCTTATATCCGTCAATCACATTTCGCAATAAAACCAGACGCTGATGCAACTCTTCATCATTATCATCAGGGAAAAACGGCCTTAATTCTTCAACAAAATCTTCTTGATAAAAAACTGTTATATCCGGATATTTATTATAAAAGTATTGCCCGATTTCCCATAAAACGGCAACCGTATCTTCGGTATCAACTGTCGTTTTTTCCCCTTGCAACAAATTCAAGGTGCTCGTTCCCTCAAAATCTGCCGGCAATTCATATTTTTGAGCACTTGCCGACGAACAGTTGAAAATCGTAAATAAACAAACTATATAAAAAAATAATCGTTTCATCATATTTTTAGAAGATAAATTAACTTTTCTTTTAATCAAAAATATGGTATCATATAAAATGTAAAGAAACAATTATTTTATGACTGCAAACTATGGATAAATTTGATGATAAATATGCCTTAACCGGCAAATTTTTGGTAGCAATGCCTAAAATCAACGATGGCGATTATTTCGACCATTCACTGGTTTATTTGTGTTCGCACGGTCGTAACGGTGCTATGGGGCTGATTGTCAACAAACGTTTCGATACCATCAACTTTACCGATTTAACCTTCCAACTTCCGGTTCACGATTTTAAACGCCTCAATGAAGTTAATCTTTACGTCGGAGGACCGCTCGAAAAGGTACGCGGCATGGTCATTCACTCAACCGACTACTTCAAAGACGGAACCATCGAAATCGGGCAAGGAATTGCCGTTTCCGCCTCTACGCAGATTATTACCGACATTGCTTTTGATCGCGGTCCGGCTGAAAAACTGGTTGCTTTGGGCTACTCATATTGGGAACCGCACCAGCTTGAAGATGAAATATACAATAACGATTGGCTTGTTGTAGAAGCCAACCGTCAACTATTGTTTAATACACCTGACGAAGAAAAATGGCAACGTGCCATTGATGAAAGCGGCATCAATCTCGATAACTTTGTCGGCATCACCGGTCATAGTTAGGGAAATTATCTGCGACGTGATGTTTTCTTATTTGTTGACGTAATTTTGCGCACTGTCGAAGTAGTCGAACGTGCTTTACTTGAAGCATTTTTAGCTTGAAAAGCGGCGAAAATAATCGTCAATAGCCAGTTAATAATCTGATTCTGCCGTCTCCGTCCGATTCTATCCCACCAATCAACCAAACGCGCCCACATACTCTTGCTCTTTTTTTCCTGTTGAGCAGTTTGCGGTACTGTTACTTTGCCATTATCACTAACCACTACCGCATTTGTCGTTTCCGGTTCTTTAATTTCGCACCGATACGGTGTTATAGTGCTGATAATATCGTCATTGGAAACATAAGCTCCCAAAATGCGCGTCAAAGTCCCATTTTCTTCCAATAACAACGAATCACCACGTCCTAAAAGCATTTCGGCACCGGTGGTGTTCAAAATGGTCATCGAATCTGTGGCGCTTGCCACCTTATATGATAAACGTGTCGGTAAATTTGCCTTCACACTGCCGGTAATCACATCAACCGACGGACGTTGCGTCGCAATAATCAGATGGATTCCCGAAGCGCGCGACTTCTGTGCCAACATTTGCACCTGCTTTTCAACTGTTTTATCAAACAGCATAATATCGGCAAATTCATCAATCACGCATACAATATAAGGCATTTTTATTTCGGCTTTTTCGTTATATTCGCCAACATTGCGCACCATATTTTTTTCAAACTTAGCATACCGCTCGTTCATTTCCACACAAAGCTCGGCCAAACAACGGCTCGCCACGCTCATATCGGTAATCACCGGTCTGAGCATATACGCCTGATTATTATACATACTGAACTCAATACGTTTCGGATCTACCAAAACAAATTTTAATTCTTGCGGAGTTTTCTTCTTAATCAGCGATAAAATAAACGAATTCAAGCCCACCGATTTACCAGAACCCGTCGTTCCTGCCACCAATAAATGCGGCATTTTGCTCAAATCTTTCATTACCGGAGCACCGCGCATATTAACACCGACACAAATCGGCAGAGCAAATTTCGATTCGGCAAATTCTTCCCTTTCGGTCAGCGGTAAAAACGGCACACTCTGCGCTTCCGGATTTGGCAATTCAAAACTGATAAATGTCGAATTTGGAATTTCCGCAACCCTGATACCGCTCACGCCCAACTCACGGGCAATATCTTTGATAGATTTTTCCACCGCAGAAAATTTTGAACCTTTATTCAACTCAAATTCGACTTCCGTAATAAGAGGACCTTTATATTGATTCCCTATTGTGCCGAAGATGCCGAAATTTGCCAGCACTTGCGGTAATTTCTCCGATAGTTCCTGCATCTGTTATAGTCCTCGTCCCGAACTTGCATTGGCTAAAGGATTATACACACCCGCTCCGCCGAAATACTTACGGAAAAAGCCGTCATCTCTATCGGTCAACTTAGTTTCATCACTGTCAATGGAAATGTCATTACCGTCAGCTAATGTACGAGTTTCCATTTTACTGACTTTACCATCCTTAAACGTTATCGCCAAAATATTGCGATCAAGTTCTGTCGGACTCATAAACGCCACTCGTCTGGTTGTTGATGACATATATATCCAATGATTTTGGTTTAAACCTGTCTGCAAACTAGGACTACCGAGAATCTCAAAAACCTGTTCTTTAGTCTGCCCATTATGTACTTTAGCAATACTTTCTTCAGAAGGATAATTACCATTGTGAGTAATAAACAAATCAGAAGAACAAGCAGAACAAACCAAAATCCCAAATATAAAAAACATTTTGCGTATTGACATATTTTAATTTCCTTATATGTATTACTATTATAGATATATATAACACAAGGATTTCAGAATGCAAAAAAAATTTTCATATCCGATTAAAATAGATGAATTGAAACAAAATGAATATACGTTCACACTAGAAGCGGATAAATACGAACTTGTGGATATTTGTTCCGTTTTACAGGTAGAAAATGTTTTGCAATTCAAATCTACTGTAAAATTGAAATATAATCAGCGTGAACATTTACTTAAAGTTTGGGGGCGTGTTGCCGCTGAATTAGAGTTGAAAAGCGTCATCTCATTGGAAAACTTCATTGAAAAATATGATGTCCCGTTTGAGCTGTATTTTGATACTAAAGCCACTTATCGTGATATCAAGGAACTCGGAGCAGATATCAATGCCGACATACCTGATATCATTGAAAATGGAACAATTAATTTAGCCGATATCTCTATAGAACAAATTGCTCTGCAAATAGACGATTATCCACGTGCTAAAGGCGAAATTTTTGAATATCAATGTGTTGGTGCCGATGCACCGATAGAAAAAGAAAGCCCTTTCGCCATATTGCAAAAATTAAAGAAATAAAACTCGAAAAATACTTATGAAAAAAGGATTCTTCCAAACAGAAAAATCCTTTTCAAATCAAACTCCGATAAAATTCGGATAACGTGTGTGATTGCGAAGCGGAATTTTTGACGACATATAGGTACAGAGATATAGTTTCAGCTAGCACCTATAAATACGAGAAAAGGATTCTTCCAAACAGAAAAATCCTTTTCAAATCCTATAAATACGAGAAAAGGATTCTTCCAAACAGAAAAATCCTTTTCAAATCAAACTCTGATAAAATTCGGATAACGTGTGTGATTGCGAAGTGGAATTTTTGACGACGTGTACAAAGAAGTACACGAGGAAAAAATTTCCAAGCAAGCACCAGTTATACGAATTTTACTTCTTGTTGACAACGTCTTGTAAAGTCTTACCCGCTTTAAATTTAGCTACTTTACGAGCAGGAACTTTTACTGTCTGACGTGTGCGCGGATTAATAGCAGTTGTAGCAGCTCTCTTAGAGGTCGAGAATGTTCCGAAACCAACCAGACGAACATCATTACCCGATTTTAATGTGTTGCATACAGAAGTAATGAAAGCATCTAAAGCTTTAGCGCTGTCTGTTTGGGTTAAACCGGAATTATCGGCAATGCTCTTAATCAATTCACTTTTATTCATTTTATTTTTCCTTTACAGTAGATTATATTTTAATCTGAGAACCAACTTCTCACGGAGTATCTAATATAATTATTTTAATCTTGTCAAACAAAAAAAACGCAAAAACCGTTATTTTCAGGTATTTTTCGTTATTTGGTCATAAATTGTGAGCCTTTTTCATTCTTATTTGACAATATATTGCTCTTTATGTAGTATGATATCGTGTTATATATGGGAGAAACAAATGAGAATCGGCTATATCATAGTAACAACTACTCTGATTTTAACGTCTTGCAATGAATCGGATTATTCTGAAATATATAATGAAAATAATACCAGTGTCATTGACGGAATTGTATACAATATTAACGAGAAGCCGATTAACGGTCTTTATCGCACCTACTACACCAACGGCAATCCTAAGATGGAAGTATCCAGCCGCAATGGTTTGCCTAACGGAATTGGCAAATTTTATAATGAAGATGGCAGTCTCCTGTATCAAGGACTGTTTAAAAACGGTAAACTGGATGGTATGCTCTACCAATATTATCCCGAAGGCTCTGTTCATAATGAAATGAATTATAGCCATGGAATTTATGAAGGTTCTCAGAAAATTTATGATATTGAAGGTAACCAAACTGCCGAAATTATATATGATGCCGGAAAACCTGTCAGCGGATTTATTATCTTAAATGAAGATAAGATAGAACTCACCGAAGATGAACTTGAAGCCATTAATACTGATGAAAGCTCCGAAGAAACCGAACAAAGTTCGGATGATCAATCCTCAACAGATAAGACAGAAATACAGAAATAAACCAAACTAAACAAAAGGTTTATTTGCGACGGGCACCGGAACCGCTATTGCCTGATTTCTTGTCAAATTTAAACAGATTATTATCTAAAGCAACATCGGTTTCAATATCGAACAGCGAAATTGTTACTTCTATATTCTGCTGATCTACAACTTTCCATTGCTTTAGGCGAAACGGACTATTGTCAAAAATCAGCGTAATCGGTTTAACAGTCTTATTTTCCGGCATTTCTACGGTTAAAGATGTTTGTCCGCCATCTTTATAAAAGTCAATTACCTTGAGTTTTTTACCATCAAACTTAATCTTTTGCGTCAAAATCATCGTCGCCGGAATATCTTTGTAATCAATATTTGTAATCTGATCCAATTCTTTATCGTTATATATAATGTAGTCACCGTTTCCCACGATTAAAAGTGAATCCGGAGCAGTATATTCCATTCTTATCTTGCTTGGTTTTGAAATATAAATTTTACCCTCGGCAGTTCCGCCATTGCTCGACATCTGCACAAAGCTAGCCCGCAAATTTTGCAAATTGTTCAAATAATCTTCAATCTTTGCCAAATCTTCTTGCCCCGCCCATGCCGGCGCGTTAATCCCTAGACATAAACAAACAATAAGTAACAATTTTTTCATTTTAGTTTCCTTTACGTTCCGAATGTTTTAATTCTTCAATATGCGGCAAAGCATATTGCTCTATAACAAAATGAACAGATTTATTTGCCGCTTTATCACAAGAAATTAAAGCATCAAAAATCGGTTTGTTTTCCTGTTCCGGCCTAATTTTTTGTTCCAAAGTTTTATACACATCGGCCAACTCGGAAAGCGAATCGATAATCTGCGCGATATAAGCCGGAATTTTCAACTCCGACAAACCTCCCCAAAAACCTTCAATAAAACCATGTTCAAGCTCATCATGGCGGCGTTTACATACCTCTTTTAAATCATCTTTTTTCTCGATTCGCTCTAAAGATACACTGTTGAGCATAACCAAATGCAACATTTCATCCCAAAGGCCCATAAAAAACTTGAAAAACAGCTCTGCCTCAGCTTTTGTTTCCAATCTGGGTGCATTATTATTCGGCCACAATGAAGCAATAACATCGGTAGGTCGCAAATCTCCGTTAGGGCTACAAACAGCACCGGCAAAACGCATCTTTACCACCTCAAGCGGCATTGGACAAGCGTAGTGTTCTAAGAACTTTTTAAATTTATCATCGCCTATATATTCATTTTCACTTTTCATTTTCAGATTCTTTGTATATGATGCTTAAAACTAACATTATAATTTAATGGAGATTTTCAAATTGTCTAGTCAAAAATTACTTCTCGGGTATTTATTTTTGTTTTTCATCGGTGGTTGCAGTCTATTTAACCCTTACATAGACCGACGACGAAACCCCGGTGTTGCTGATATAAACCAGCTCTATTCCGGTCCGTCAACTCCAGACAAACCGGTAATTTGCTATAACGGGTGGATTTCTGATGACGAAGAATTGCAAGCTCTCGCCGATACCGAATGTATTAAGCAAGAAACCGGAACCAAGGCAAAGTTTGTAAAAAAAACATATTTTGATGGCAAACTTTTGCTGCCTCATCACGCCTACTACCAATGTATTAGAGAATAAAAAAGGATTAAGATATGAATTTATTGTTTGAAAACATATTAAATAAAACATTAGAAAAAATTTTTGAAAAACTAAATCTCGAAACCAAATTTGCCGTTGTAAAAGTTTCTGACCGCCCTGATTTGAGCGATTTTCAATGCAACGGCGCTTTGGCTTTGGCTAAAATTGCCCATAAAAATCCTCGTGAAATCGGCACAATGATCGCCGATGAATTGAAACAAGAAAACTGTATCGATTCGGTTTCGGTTGATGGCCCTGGTTTTGTAAATATTAAACTCAAAGATGAATTTATTGCTGCCAATATAGATAGAATTGCCCAAGATGAGCGTTTAGGATGCGGCAAAACAGATAATCCGCACAATATAGTTTTAGATTACGGAGGCCCGAATGTAGCAAAAAATATGCACGTTGGGCACTTACGCTCCGGCGTTATCGGAGAAGCCGTTTCGCGTATCGAACGCTTTGTCGGCAATAACGTAATCAGCGACGTACATTTAGGCGATTGGGGAACCCCGATGGGAATGATTATATCTGAAATTATCCGGCAAAACGGTAATTTAGATAAGGTTCTTAGCTACAATATCGACCAAATTACCGAATTTTATAAGCAAGCTAATATTCGTTGCAAAGAAGACGAAACCGCCAAAGAAAATGCTCGCATTATTACAGCCGAATTACAAGACGGTAACGCCGAATATCAAAAAGCATGGCAACATTTGCGCGCAGAATCAATTAAAGCAATCAGAGCAAATTATCAAGAGCTTGATGTCAATTTTGACTTATGGTGGGGCGAAAGCGACGCACACAAAACGTGTGGCGAAATCGTTAAAATTGCTCGCGATAAAAATATTTCCGAAATTGATAACGGCGCGGAAATTATCCGTCTTGAAGAAAGCAATAAACCGAAACCACCGGTAATTTTAATTAAATCAGACGGCGGCTATACTTATCATACCACCGATTTGGCTACCATAAAGATGCGTGTTGACCAATTTAAGGCTGATGAAATTGTTTATTTTACCGACAATAGGCAAACTCTCCATTTTGAGCAGGTTTTTGAAGGTGCCGAAAAACTCGGAATTGCCCCGAATGTCAAACTCAAACATATTGTATTCGGCACAGTCAACGGCGCCGATGGTAAGCCATTCAAAACCCGCGACGGTGGCGTAATGAATTTGGAAACTCTTATTGAAATGTCTAAAGACAAAGTGCGTCAATCGCTACCCGAAGCTGGCGAAGTAGAAGGTTACGGCGAAGCAGAAATTGAAAAGCTGACTTCGCAAATAGCCGTTGCCGCCATCAAATTCCAAGACCTTAAAAACACTATTGCTTCGGGCTATGTATTTGAATTGGATGATTTCGCCAAATTTGAAGGCAAAACCGGTCCATATATTCAATATGCCGTTGCCCGTATAAATTCGGTATTACGTAAAGCCGCCGGAAATGGTTTGGAAGCCGGAAATGTCGTTATAAAAGCACCGGAAGAACGCATTTTGGCCTTAAAATTAGCTCAACTGCATAACATAGTTATGCGTGCACATACCGAAAAAGAGCCGAGCATTATTGCTGATTACGCCTATACTTTAGCGCAAACTTTCAGCACTTTTTATAATGCTTGCCCGATTATGAACACCGAAGACAAATCTTTATCAGCTTCGCGTCTGCGTTTGGCTAAACTGGTGCGCGATGTGCTGACTTTAATGCTGTATTTGTTGGGGATTGAAGCACCGGAAGTAATGTTGAAGGCGGAAAACAAAGGAGAATAAAAGATGACGGAAATAGCATTAAAGAATAAACCGGTTCATGACGAAAATTACTGGATGACGGTGTTACTCTATTTTGCTTCATTTTTGGTCGGTTTGGGCATTATATCTTTGGTAGCCGCTAATTGGCAACAAATTCCCTACACTCTAAAAATGGGCGGTGCTTTAGGTTTAATGGCGCTAAACTCTCTCGCCATCGCTTGGACTATAAAAACCGATAAACCAATACTAAAACAGGTTTTATGCGTAGTTTACGCCTTTTTGATTATGGCTGTATTGGGTTTAATCGGCCAAATATTCCAATTGCGTGCTGATCCCGCTAAGGCTTGCTTGGCATGGAGCCTAATGAGTTGGCCGCTGTTTTTGATTGCTCCAAGACTTTTATGGCTGTGGATACCGCTGTTTTTCTTTGGTCTTCACTATATGCCGCCAGCCGTTATGAGCAGCATACGTAGTGAAATTTTTCATACTTGGGAAAGCGGAGAAACTGCTGATTGGTACTTGGCTCTTTCAACTATTGCCGTCTATTTACTTATTTTAGCTTATGAATTTTATGTAAATTTTGCTAAACAACCGAAAAATACCGCTACTAATCCGCTTCGCTTCTATTGCGGTGTCATCTTGTGGGGCTTATGCAGCCGTGCGGCAGAATATGCTTTAAACAGCCAACCTTTGAGCATTGGTTGCCTGCGCGAAATTATCGTTCCTTGCGTTTTGGTCGGCGGTATTGTTTTGGCGCTTAACAAAATGCACCAACGACGCAGTTTTATGCCGCTATTCTTAGGTGCTGTTATCGTGGAATATTTATACACATTAACCTGCCAAACACTAAGCATTGGTAGCACATATAAATATTTCTTCACTTCGCACAGTGTAGAAACAGAACTACCGCTCATGTTCATCATCTCTATATCTGTCTACGCTCATTGCAACCAAATGAAACGCCTATTTAAACTCTCCGGTATTTCATTACTAATTTGGTTTGCATGGACTTTTTCTGACAATATGTTTGATTTGGTTCCATCGCTGATTGTCTGCGGTTTTGCCGCATTTTGGGCATATAAAGCGCACAACAAACGTTGGTTTAATGTTGCAGTTATTGCCGCCGTTTTACGCATTTTAGGCGAATATAGCGACGTTAATAACTTAACTTACTTTGGAATTTATCTTATTTGTTCCGGTTTGTTGGTAATTGTTACCATTTTACTGCTGATGAAATATGGTAAAAAATTATGGGAGAAAAATGATGAAGAATAAAATTTTAATCACGCTGTTATTTTTACCGATAATCGGTCTGGCCGGTACAATGATGTATTATGAAAAAATGACTCATTTTGATCGCGTTGAAATAGCAGTCGAAGGCTATGACCCTAAAGACTTTTTCTCCGGATACTATATGAATTTGCAACTCAACTGGGCAAAAACCGATTGCACCCAATTTGCTGATAGTATTTGTCCTCAAGACGAATTCGCGCACCATTACAATTTTTATATCAATGCGGCTCAATCTGCCAAATTAAGCAAATCGGTTAACGCCGGAAATGTCAAATTGGTATTTTCATACGCTGAAAAACACTCTCCGCTTATTGTCGATTTGTTGGTTGATGGCAAATCTTATATCGACTTTGTCAAAGAAAATTAAAAGTATTATCAAATTATTTACTAATTCCACTTACAATGCCACTCTAGTGAATGTATAAATGGAATGATTGGGTATGAGCCAACAGCTTAAATATATATCTCGTATCAAAGACGAGTTTGATACCGTAATCTGCGGCATCAACGGGGTTTTTATGTGTGGAACACACCTCGAACCAAAAGCTTTTGATACTCTTATAAAACTCTATCAAAGCGGCAAAAAAATAATGTTAGCAACAAACAGCGGTTGGCGCGTAAATGATATTTTTTGCTTCTTGAAAAACAGCCATATCCCGATGCACATTTTTCACGCTATAATCAGCGCCGGAGAAATTGCACATTTTTATCTAAAAAATAACCATTCACTGGGCAATAAATATTATTCTTTTGCTAATTCTTGCGCTATGCAAGGGCTCGATTATGAAGCCACCGAAGATATTCGCGCAGCTGATTTTCTTTTAGTCGAAACCGATACAAATGGTTTTAACAATGAAAAATATATGCCTCTGTTGCAAGAAGCAATCAATCGTCGATTACCGCTGGTTTGCATCGGTAATAACACTTCAATAATCACAGAAAACGGAGTTTGTAACAGCGCCGGAATGCTGGCCGAGCAATATGCCTTGCAGGGCGGGAAAATTATTCCTTTCGGCAAACCAGATAAGCGCATCGCCGCTTATTTAAGCGAAAATATTGCTGACTTTGATTATCGCCGTTGTCTGATTATCGGCGATTGTATGACTACGGATATGCGCTTGGGAAATTCGGTAAAAGCACAAACTCTGCTCATCACAAATGGAATTCTTCAACTAAAAAGCCCAAGTGAACGGCAAATCAACGAACTATCCCAAAACTATGGTTTGAACATAGATTACTATATGGAGAACCTGCAATGGTAAAAGACGATTTGCGCTCACTTATGATATGGGTTATCTCGGTTGTAGTTGTTTTGCAGGCTGTTCAATGCAATCTTTCTGATAGTATTTGGCAACAAAACAAAAATATTATTTCCGAAAAACAAAAATATTATGCAGAAACTTTAACTGCAGACGAAATTGATGAATTTATCCGCTATTGGCCGGTTTATAACCAACTCGGTTTAAGCGAACCGAACGATATTTCGCTTTCCGTTAATAAGAAAACGCAAATAGATTGGAAAACCAAAATTTGGTTTATTTATCACAAACTTGATTTTGAAAGGTTTATGTATATTCGTTTGCGCTTAAAAGAACTGCTTTTGGAAATTGATAAAAAGCAACAGGCACAAGCCGTTGCCGAACAACTATCACATAATAAAGACGAATTATCTAAAGAAATGATGATAAAACACCAAAATTATGCCGATGCCATAAAACTTGATCCGGCAGAAACAGAAATTATTAAACAAAGAGAAGATGAACTTAAACAATTATTCAAATTATATCCGTAATTTCAATATTTTGCAAGTTATTACAGATAGTAGATTTTATGCTATTCATATTTTTTATTTATTATTAATAAAATTATAACTTTATAACTTTATCTTTGTAATTAACTGTATAATAGGTGAAAAATAAATGAAAACAAAAGAAATTCTCAATACCGTTATCAACGCTGACAGTATTGCGACAATGAATAAAATGGAAGAAAACTCGGTAGATATTATATTTGCCGACCCTCCGTATAATATGCAACTGGGCGATATATTAATGCGCCCCGATAACAGCGTTGTGAACGGTGTTACCGAAGAATGGGACAGTTTTGAAAGTATAGCCGCCTATGATGAATACACCAAACAGTGGCTTACTGCCGCCCGTAGAGTCTTAAAAGAAGATGGTTGTATATGGGTTATAGGCTCGTATCATAATATTTTTCGCGTTGGCTATATTTTACAAAACTTGGGATTTTGGATTTTAAACGATGTTGTTTGGAACAAGACCAATCCGATGCCTAATTTTAAAGGCACTCGTTTTACCAACGCCCATGAAACATTGATTTGGGCAGTCAAAAATCCGAAGGCTAAATATACTTTCAACTATGAGGCAATGAAAGCCCTAAATGATGATACACAAATGCGTAGCACATGGGAAATTCCTATCTGCACCGGTAAAGAACGCTTAAAAAACAGCAAGGGCGAAAAACTCCACCCGACACAAAAACCGGAAGCTTTGCTTTATCGTATTTTGCTTGCTTCGTCAAAACCTGGAGATGTCGTGCTGGATCCGTTTTTCGGAACCGGAACTACCGGTGCTGTGGCTAAAAAAATGGGACGTAACTATATCGGAATTGAGCGCGATGAAACTTATGTAGCCGGTGCTAAGGCACGTATTGCCCAAATTAACCCTATGTCTGATTGTGCTATGGAATATACGGTTAAGAAAAAAGTTCAACGCATTCCGTTCGGCACATTGTTAGAACGTGGTATGTTGCAACCGGGAGATGTTTTAAGCGATGTTCATGGCAAACATTTTGCCACTATTCGATCCGACGGTTCAATTAAAGGTGAAAATACGGAAGGCTCCATTCATCAGGTGGGAGCAGCCGCACAAAATGCCGCAGCATGTAACGGTTGGGAATATTGGCATTACCAAGATAAAAAGAGAGGATTGGTTTGCATTGACGAACTGCGAGAGCAAGTTCGTTCAGAAATGTATGGAGCAGAATAGAGGTGCAATACAAAAAACAGCATCATAAAGAAGCAACCGAAAAAAATGCGCTTTCAACAGATAATAACACGGCGCAGAGTGATTATTATGCTGCTATTGACCTAGGCACCAATTCATGCCGTCTGGTGATTGCTGAACCAACCCCAAGCTCTTTTCATGTGGTTGAAACATTTTCCCGTATCACACGTCTTGGAGAAGATATTATTCATGGTAATATGCTGGCAAAAACGGCCATCCGGCGGACAATCTCCGCGCTGAAAGTATGTAGCGCCATTATTGATGCCTATAGCCCGATTGTGCGTATGCGCTTTGTAGCCACCGCAGCTTGTAGGCGCGCCTTAAATTGCGCTGATTTTGAAAAAGCCGTTGAACGCGATACCGGACTAAAAATGGAAGTAATTTCTTCTAAAGAAGAAGCCCGCTTAGCGGTAGTCGGCTGTATGCCTTTATTAAATCGTATGATAAAACGTGCTTTGGTATTTGATATCGGTGGCGGTTCAACTGAAATTTCGCTGGCACGCATAACCGAAAGCGGTAAGACCTTTATTGAAGGATTCGTTTCGTTACCCTATGGTGTGGTAACCATCTCCGAGGCTTTTCCGGGTAAAGATATGACCAATTTGGCCTATAATACCATTGTAGAACGCACACAAAAAATTTTGCAGGAATTTGAAGACAAATATCAAATTACCGAAGCTATTCGCAATCAGGAAATACAAATCATCGGCACTTCCGGCACAGTAACGGTTTTGGGCGCCGTGCATCTTAATTTGCCGCGCTATAACCGCGCAGCCGTTGATGGATTAGCGCTTTCAGGCGCTGAAGTCAATAAGGTGATTTCGCGCATTAAAAATATGGGCTATGAAGGACGATGCCGGCATTCGTGCATTGGTAAACAAAAGGCCGATTTAACTATGGCCGGTTGCACCATTATTGAAGCTTTGACAACATTTTGGCCAATTTCGGAAATCACCATTGCCGATAGGGGAATTCGAGAAGGAATTTTGCTTGACATGATGCACCATCAAAAGCATAATTATTTCCACCAAAACGGCAAACGCCGTAAAATGTTTAGAAAAGGGCATAACTATGCAGGGCGAAAATCTGGCAGCCATTGATTTAGGCACAAATTCGTGCCGTTTACGCATTACCGATAAAAGCGGAAATATTATATATCGTGAGGCAGTAACTACCAAACTGGGCGAAGGCTTGGCCGAAAATATGTGCTTTACTCCCGAAGCAATAGAACGCGGACTGCGCTGTTTAAGTCGCTTTGCCGAACACATGACAGATTACGAGGTCGGACACTATCGCGCTGTTACCACTGCATCATGCCGTATGGCTTCTAACGGAATGGATTTTGTGCAAAAGGTTGAAGAAACCTGCGGACTAAAGCTCGAAATAATCTCTCCTTTAGAAGAGGCGACCCTTACTTTAAAAGGTGCCATCTTAAATGCCAACAAAAATAAACCTTATGTTTTGGTTTATGATTTGGGCGGCGGTTCAACCGAAATCACTCTCGCCACAAATACCGCAAAACCGGAAATTCTGCATACGATTTCCATTCCGTGGGGCGCACGTAACAGTTCCGAAGTTTTCAATTTAGCCGAATATAATGCCGATAATGCTTTAAAACTGGCAACTGAAATAAAAAAATGGACAATTCAATTTATGCAAAATTCGGATTTCGCCAAATATCGCGATAATTGCTGCTGTTTAGCCACATCAAGCACACCGCTGCGCTTGATCAGCATGGTAAAAAATACCGGAATATACAGCAAAGAATATGCCGACGGCGTCAAAGCATCAATACCGGAAATCGAAAAGCAAATCCAAAAAGTTTTTGCTATGGATTTAACAGAAATGACGCAAAATCCCTACATCGGTGAAAGCCGCTACAACATTTTTACCGCCGCATGCGTCATTTTCCGCACTATCTACCAAACTCTACAAATTAAAGAATTAACCGCCTCATTAAAAGGCGCTCAGGAAGCAATAATTGAAGAATTGAGGCAACAATGGCAAAACTAACCCAATCAGCCAAAAAAGTACGTGGTCGCAAAATGCTAACCGTGCGCGTAAAAAGTGCAAAATATAATACTGTATCGTCCAATCGATGGTTGCAACGCCAACTCAATGATCCTTATGTTGCCGAAGCCAAGCGTTTGGGATATCGTTGTCGCGCCGCTTTTAAGCTTATACAACTTGATGAAAAGTTCCATTTTCTTGGTAAAGGTAAAACCATTGTCGATTTAGGTTGTGCCCCCGGCGGTTGGACACAAATCGCTGCAATGCGCAACAAAGGAAGCGGGCAGATTGTGGGAATGGATTTACTGGCCGCTGAACCCATAGAGGGCGCCACAATGCTCCAACAGGATTTTACCGAAGATGGTGCCGCCGACAAGCTCAAAGCACTGTTAAACGGACCGGCCGATGTCGTTATGAGCGACATGGCTGCCAACACTACCGGCGTGCAAAACATCGACCATCTACGCACATTAGGATTAGTAGAGATGGCTTATGAATTTGCCAAAGAAGTATTGGCAGTCGGGGGAATTTTTATAGCTAAGGTATTTCAAGGCGGTACCGAAGCCAAACTTTTGGCGGATATGCGCCAACACTTCACCAAGGTAACTCATTTCAAACCCGATGCCAGCCGACAAGATTCGGTTGAGATGTATGTAGTAGCGCAGGGCTTTAAGGGTTAATTCTATCATTCGCATTTAACTTAAAAAACTGTAAAAATATGCTTGACAAGCTATTATCTTTATATTATAAGCACACTCAATGAATGCAAATTTTGCTGTGTTCATCGCTGTCCAAGACTGTGGGTGGTGTTTATTTAAGCGCCTTAATTTCCCTCATAGACGGAGTGAACGTGAGATTTATTTTAATAATCTTTTCTCCCCTTCGGACAGGTTTTAGTGCCACTTTTATATTGCAAAATATAATCGTGGGTTTTGGTAACGGTTCTTTGCCGTTTGTAGAAAATGGTTGAAGAATTTAACTTTTCGTATGGAGACAAATAAGTGAACCGCGAAGAAAAATCAGAATTGCTGAGCTTGTTAAACGATGTCTTCTCAAAGGCTGAATCTGTTGTTCTGGCTGAATATAAAGGCTTGACCGTAGCAGAAGCAGATGCTTTAAGAAATAAGATTCGTGAAGCCGGCGCTTCTATCAGAGTTACTAAAAACCGTATTGCAAAATTAGCCGTTAAAGGCACAAACTTTGAAAACTTGGCAGATATGTTTAAGGGACCGATTATCATGGCTTATGCCGAAGACCCGATTTCTGCTTGCAAAGCATGTGTTGAATACGCTAAAGAAAACGAAAAATTGGTGATTGTCGGCGGTGCTTTGAGCGATAAGGCTCTTACATTGGCTGAAATCAAACAATTAGCTTCTATTCCGTCGATGGATGAGCTCAGAGCGAAACTCATCGGCTTGTTGCAAGCTCCTGCTGCTAAGATGGCTCGCGTTTGCAAAGCATATAGCGAGAAGGAGGCTGCCTAGTAGGGTTTCCATTTTATACACTTCTTACTTGTCATTTTTTCGCTTATGTACCTTTTCGTACACCGCGTTCAAAAATAACTTCGTAATTAGTTGTCTAAAATGAAAACATTATAATTCTAGGTTTGTTTGTAAACGGTTTTTAATATTGTAATTGGATTTAATTTTATTGGAGAAAAACAATGGCAGATTTAGCCAAATTAGTAGATGAATTGTCAGCTTTAACAGTTATGGAAGCTGCAGATTTAGCAAAAATGTTAGAAGAAAAGTGGGGCGTTTCTGCTGCCGCTGCTGTTGCTGTTGCCGGTGCTGCCGGTGGTGCTGCCGCTGCTGCTGAAGAAAAGACCGAATTCGATGTTGTGTTGGCAGATGCCGGCGCTAACAAGATTAACGTAATTAAGGAAGTTCGTGCTATTACCGGCTTAGGCTTGAAAGAAGCTAAAGACTTGGTTGAAGGCGCTCCGAAGACCGTTAAAGAAGCTGCTCCGAAGGAAGAAGCTGATGCTATCAAAGCTAAGCTGGAAGCCGCTGGTGCTAAAGTTGAATTGAAGTAATTTTCACATTTAGAAATTTACTTTTCACAAAACGCTCGCAAGATACCTTTCTTGCGAGTTTTTTTATTTTTATAACGTCATTACGAGCTTTTGAGAATAAGAAAGGTTATGCTCCCCCACGTCATTACGAGCTTGAAAAATTAGTAGCGGATTGCGCCAGCAAACCGCCATATTTCGGAGCCTTTAGCGACGCAAATATGTAATTTTTCTTCGCGTGGTAATCCAGAACAAAGTAGCTATACCATACTAGATTGCTTCGTGAAGTTTGGTGACTTCTTCTTATCGCTTGCGCTCTGAAGAAGCGTCTTGCTGAAGCAATCCGCTCTCACCAAACAAACTCGCAATGACGTTGCGGACACAAAAAAAGGTGTGGTGAATGTCTCTCCCGTAAAGGAAAAACACCACACACACCAAGCTTTTTACTCAGCCACCTTCTCTTTCTCATCACGGAAGATATCAAGCATCCATTCCCTCATCACATGCTTGCATTCTTTATTAGCAAATAGTGACTGGAAGAAATAGATAGCAAGAAGCACCACAATAGGTGCTCCTATACCTTCACAAGCAAATGCCGAAATGACAAAAGCTGATACAATGAAGATAAGCGCCAGTTTATTTCTAAACAAGGTAGCATAGAAAGTCATGGCTGTGATGATCAATGCAACAAGCAGTCTTGCTGCCTGATCTGCAATGTTTTCTTTAAAAGTTGCCGCCAACATGAAAATCTCGGCAACTGCACAAAGTGCAACAAGAAGCACACTGAATACTGGGGTTTCATTCTGTTTCATAATTTTCTGTTTTTATTTGTTAATACTATATAATCCAACCAAAAACAAAAGTTATTATGACCATCCATTTGCGTTTATGCTAAAAGCACACAACAAACAGCGTCTCTTAAGCCCCAAAACATAATTGGTAAACCTAATCGCAAACATAATAACTTTTGAATCATAGTTATTATAGCCTAAATTTGTCCAAAACGCAAGTATAAATTTTTCATCTTCTCCTTTGCTCATAATCCTTAAGCAACTGCAATATTTTTTCAACGTCATTATGAGCTATTGAAAATGGTAAGCCTATGAAATAGGCTGATTTTTCCAAGCTTAAGGCGCAAGAAAAATCCATTTTCAATTCGAGTGATAATCCAGTATGATATAGCTAATTTTTTCTGGATAGCCACGCGAATTAAGGCGTAATTTTTGTATCGCTAAGGCTTGCAAAAATTGTCTTCTCCGAAGACTCTTCGCCTTAAAAGCTCGCTATGACGTATTTATTTTCTCTTACGCTCGCTGTTCATGAGCCTTGCAAAAATTACGCAAGTAAAAATATTCGGCAATACTGATAGCGCCATACGCCGCCAAATACAGCCCCACCAAAATCACCAGTGCAAAATCGCCAAACGCCTGATTTCCGAGCACCAAATAAGCGATAATAATACCTAATACACCGCTGAACAGACTCCACCCCCACGGCAAATCAAGTTTATAGCTTTCGTAACTGCCATAAAGTTGCATAATACCGGTCGCCAAAAACCACAAAGCAAAGAAAATCGGCAAAGTTTGCACGGTTAAGCCTAAATTGGTTAAAAAGATAAGACCTATGAAAATATCCAATAGCCCGATTACCATATACCAAGGCGATGATGCCGAAAACGACGATGCCACATAGCCGCAACCTAAAATAAACAACGCCGCTCCCACATATATGGCAATGGCATAAAGCGATGAGAGCGGATTAGCCCACACCAAAATACCCAAGACAAACATTATAATGCCGGCAATCAAGTGCCAGATACTACATTTATTGGTAAGCATATTTTTTCTCCTCTAATATTGAATTATCAAAGCAAAAATATGCGCTTAAGCAATAAATACAAGGTTCATCTGCCTAAAAGTCTATGCCTATTATCATTAACTGTCATGCCTCGTTTTCGTTAGAAAACGTCAAGGCATCTTCAATATCATAAAAAAGGTTATCAAGATTATATTTTCCGCGCCAAATGCTCTAAAAATTTAATCTGAATATCGGCAATTTGCTCCACACTTTGCCACTCCACATATTCGCCGCTGGCGTGCATTCCCTCGCCGGTGCCCGAGTGCATAATCACCGTCGAACCTTTCACTGCAAACTCACGCGAATCAGTCGCCCCGCCGATATGCTCAAATTCTATTTGCCGTCCCAAAATATTTTCGGCAAACCGTTTATAATCCAATATATCCGGATTTTTCTCATCCATCACCACCGGAGTTGAAGCCGAAACAATTTTATAGCTCACCCCTGGCACCATACACTTTTGCAAATTGCGCTCCAAATTTTCCACGCTGGAATCTTCGGTCAAACGAAAATCAAGCAACGCCTCGGCATAGTTGGAAATAATGTTCGAAACCTGCCCGCCCTCAATCTTGGCAAAATGCACCGTATCAATCCACTTATCGTCCGGTTGCGGTAAATCTGCAGCAAAATACGCATAAATCTGCCGAATATTTTGCCACGTTTTGAACAGCAATTCATTGGCATCTATACCTTCCCACGGCGTTGAACCATGCGCCTCTTTTCCGTTTGCAATCAACTTCACAAACACCGGATTCTTGCACTTACTGACAATTTTCGTAATATCACCGCCCACATCATTATCCAAAACAATTTTAGATTTAATCTCCGGATAAGCCGCCAAAAACGATTCGGTTGAATGACTGCCCTTTTCTTCATCGGTAGAAAGAACAACACCGAATTTTAACGGCAATTTATGCTCTGCCACATATTCCATCGAATTAAGCGCCACCGCCGCAAAAGACTTCATATCAAGCGTGCCGCGTCCATACATTTTGCCATCTATCATCTTCGGCTCAAACATTTCATCAGCCGC
Source organism: uncultured Pseudomonadota bacterium (assembly GCA_902763155.1). Taxonomy (GTDB): domain Bacteria; phylum Pseudomonadota; class Alphaproteobacteria; order RF32; family CAG-239; genus RUG410. The sequence continues at coordinate 52,707 of CACWQS010000011.1, forward strand.
CGGCACCACATCAATATGCCCTAACACCAACACATCAAAATCAAGTGTATCGACGTTACGCAAAAACACCACCGGCGACGCAGTCGATTGGAAGATTTCTACCAATACATCTGTACCGGCAAATTTAGCTTTTATATACTGCGCCGCCTTAGTTATTTCCGCAGCATTACCGGTTTCTGTTCTGAAACGGATTAAATCTTCAGCAGTTGCACGTAAATCCATCTTTTTACCTCTCTTTTTTACTGTTTTTATCATTTTTTAATATATTTACGGCATATTGATTTAAAATAGGTAAAAGGATACAAAAATGAGATTTCTTTTTTTGACATTATCAACATTTATTTTAAGTTTCGGCTTAATTTTTAACGCTCAAGCACAGGAAGAAGAAAGCGAAAGCGGACTAGCCCTGCCCCGCATGGTGTCACTTCGTTCCAGCTTAATCAATGCGCGTTCCGGTCCGGGAAGTCGCTACCCGATAGAATGGGTTTATAAGCAAAAAGGTGCACCGGTCGAGATTATTGCCGAATTTGAATTGTGGCGGCAAATTCGCGACTGGGAAGGCTCTGAATCGTGGGTGCATAAAGCCATGCTTTCCGGTCGCCGCTTTGTTCGTGTAACCAATCCGGGCAAAAATAACATCTATGCCAAACCGGAAACAGATGCCCAAATTATTGCTTATGTTGAAGACGGTGTAGTCGGCGAAGTAGATAAATGCCCTTTGCAAAGTAGTATGTGCTTAATCAAATTTGACAACGTCCGCGGTTGGATAGCACGTTCTGCCCTGTTTGGCATTTATGACGATGAGGTCATCAAATAGTCGTGAAAGAAGCAATTAAATTTAATGCCGATGAAACACTGCTGAAGCTGATTAAAAATTGGCAAGATTTTTTGCTTAAAGAACGCCGCTTTTCAAACCATACTTTAGACGCTTATTCGCGCGATTTAGCCACTTTTCTGCATGAAGTGCAGGAAGCAAAACTGAAATTAAAAGACTTAGAAATGCTCGATATTCGCGATTTCCGGCGTTTTCTGAGTAATCGTGCCGCAAAAAATATAAATCCGTCCTCAATCAGTCGTGAACTTTCAGCAGTTAAAAACTTTTTTCGCTGGCTTGATATAAACAACATCATAAAAAATGCCGCCATCAGCATAATTTCATCACCGCGCAAAGCTAAAATTCTACCCAAAGCGTTGGATATAAAAGATTCTTACACCGTTTTAGATGAAATAAAAGACATCGCTGCCGATGCTTGGCAAGGTTTGCGCGATCGGGCTATTTTTACCCTGCTCTACGGTTGCGGTTTGCGTATATCCGAAGCGCTGTCCCTTAATGTTGGCGATATCACCGAAAAAAGCGATTTTTTGCGTATTCGCGGTAAAGGTAACAAAGACCGTATCGTTCCGCTTCTCCCGATTATTTGGCAAAGCATTGAAGCGTATCTTAATAAATGCCCTTATTCCCCATTACAGGGCGAGCCGCTGTTTTTGGGTGCTCGCGGCGACCGCTTAAGCCCGCGCATTGTGCAGCGACAAATGCAAAAACTGCGCCTGCGTTTAGGCTTACCCGATACTCTCACTCCTCATGCCCTCCGCCACTCTTTTGCCACTCAATTATTAGGAGAAGGTGTCGATTTACGCTCTATTCAACAACTTTTGGGGCATTCATCTTTAATGACAACCCAACGCTATACCGATGTGCAAACCGAAATGCTGCAACACGAATATCATATAGCTCATCCGCTAGAGAAAAAATAAAAAACCCGCACTTGATAAAAGCACAGGTCACTAGTTTTTTATATGCGAAAATCTCAAAAAAAATTACTTCAACTTCTTCTCAACAAATTCTTCATGTTTGCGAGATTTCTTGTCATATTTCTTCATTGAAAGCTTTTCCGGATGTGTTCTCGGATTTTTTTCAGCGATGAAAAAAGTGCCTGTTCCGGCGGTGCTTTCCATTTTAACTTTAACTTTTACTGCTTTTGCCATTTTATTTACTCTTTTCCTAAAATATCAATTAAACATTTAGGCTCAATATACATATTTTCCATGGCTTGTCAATAGCTTTTTTCACCGCAAAAGTATATTTTTCTCCATTACCCGAAAAAATTATTGATTTGCGAGGTTATATATTGCGAAAAGTATGAGGGATCTTCTACCCAAAACTGCGGATTATCAATTTTATAATAGCCGCGCGCCATACCGTCATTAACCCTTACCAAAACAATAGATAATGGCGAATCCAAATCATAATCTTCGACAAAATTATGCTCCCACGGATCTGCATAATTTATCTCAAAATAGCTGTATTGCCCACTGTAATTCTGCTCATACAGATTATAAATCATGCCGATTGCTTGAGCGCAGGTATCACACTGAGCATTATTGTAAAACACATAAATAATCGACTTGTTCCAATTATCTTCGTTTTGCGAAACATATTCCTGCATATACGGATTATTGCCGGAAATATTGACCTCTTGCGCCTCACCTACACTCCAAAGCAAAACCGCAATAAGTGCTAAAAACACCCCCCATAAACCAAATTTTTGACGCATCTTTCTCTCCTTTATATCAAAGCGGAGAGCATGCCTTCTTAAGCCACTTTTTTTCTTCCTTATTCATATATAGCACCAAACAATCATACACCGTTTGATGATATTCGTTAAGCCACTTTAGCTCGTCCGCAGTCAGCATATATTCATCAATCAAGCGTTTATCAAGAGGCACTTTAGTCAGCGGTGCAAATTCTAAAAATCCTTTTTTATCAGATTTTACAGTTCTCAATAAACTCTCGATTCTAATACCATACTTTCCTTCTTTATATATCCCCGGCTCATCAGAAACCACCACATTTTCTTCAAAAGCATAGTTTGCCGCTGCAGAAATGCTGACCGGTTCTTCATGCACATTACCGAAACAAGCCACTCCATGTCCGGTACCATGTTTATAATCCAATCCGTGTTGCCACAAAACCGCTCGAGCAATACCATCAAGCTGAGTCCCTCTTGTTCCAATCGGAAAAATTTGTTTTGCCAACGCAATATGCGCCTTCAAAACCAATGTAAAATCCGTAATTTGTTCTCTGTTCGGTCGTCCGATAACTGCCGTGCGCGTAATATCTGTAGTACCGTCCAAATATTGCCCACCGCTGTCCAGTAATAATAATTCTCCTTGCTGCAAAGCTTTATTACTTTTTTCGGTCGGCTGATAATGCACAATCGCTCCATTTGCACCGCTGGCGGCAATGGTCGCAAAACTTTCGCTGAAAAAATCCTCTTGCTCGGTACGTAGTTCATGTAATTTCTGCACCACATCAAGCTCGGTTTTACCCTGCCAATTTTGCTCTAACCATATCAAAAACTTCGTAACCGCCACACCATCACGAACATGACATGCTTTCATGTCGGCAATTTCTTTCTTATTTTTAACCGCTTTTAACTGTTGGCAAATATCCGCCGCTTGCAACATATTTTCCGTAACCAACTTCGCCGGAGTTGTCCGTGCATCATAAACAATTTTGCCTTTATTATTTTGCAAAAAGTCCGCCAATTTGCTCATAGGTTGACAATCAAAATCTGTCTGCAAATTATCGGCAAACAAAGTAACTTCATTTTGCGAACTAATCAACGCATATGCCCGCACTACCGGAGAATATGGCAAATCATGTGCGTAAATATTCAAAAGCCAAGAAACACTATCTGCCGCCGTCAATAATAAATAATCTGCTCCTTTTTGTTTAAGCATATCAGTAACAATTTGTAGTTTTTCTTGCCGACTTTGTCCGGCATACTTAACATCACGCCGCTCTACTTTTATCATCGCATCACTGTCGATTTTCACTAAATCTCCGATGTCTTCAAAAGATAAATCAGCAAAACCACGTTTAGCAATCATCATTTCTGCCGCACTGAAACACCACGCATCATAACCTACTTCTAATAAGCCGTTTTTCTGCAAAACCTCACAAACATTCTTCATCGTAGGTATATTATTTATTATCTCTATTTTTGTAATGTCAACCTCTTGCCTGGCTTGTAATTCATAGCGTCCGTCCACCAACAAAAAACACCCATTACGGCTGATAATCAACGCTCCTGCAGAACCGGAAAAATCGCATAAATGTTTTATTTTATGTTCGCTTTCCAAAATATCTTGCCCTATAAACCTATTGCCATGGCTGACCACGTAAGCATCAAGTCCTCGCTCATCTAAAATTTGCATAATTTCATCTATTGACATCTTACTTCTCCAATAAAGCCGCACACCAATTATCCTGCCGATACAATTTTTTCAATTTCAAACCAAACTGCTCATGCGCACCAATCACCCAATCGATTTGCTCCTCAATAAATCCGGAAATAACCGCATAGCCGCCGACTTTCAAATATTTTGCCATATCCGGCGCCATCTCAATCAGCGGACGCGCCAAAATGTTAGCCAATATTACATCATACGGCGCATTTTTCTTCACTACATCTGCACTGTATCCATCACTCAAAGCCGCGGTAATTTGTTTATCTACTCCATTATCTATTGCATTCTGCTTTGTAACTTCCACCGATTCGTTATCAATATCTACCGCCACGATTTTTGCATCTTGCCAAAGTTTTGCTGCAGCCAATGATAATATTCCCGAACCGGTCCCCACATCTAAAACTCTTTGTGGTTTTATCAGCTTATTTATATCAGATATTCCTTGCAAACATCCCTTTGTTGTCTGGTGTTCAGAGCCAAATGCCGTTGCCGCATACACTTTAATGCCTATTTTCCCATGAGTATCAATATCTTTTTCATGTATACCATAGACCAGAAACTCTGCCACCTCAACCGGTGCAAACTTAATCACATTTTCGGTTAACCAATCATTGCTACTGATAATCTCCGTTTCGAATTCCGGCAATTTAACACCCGCCGCTTCCGCTGCCGCCGCCAATTCGTCAATCTTACCGTCTTGACGCATATACCCGACAAGTTGCTCCAATCCGTTATCATCATAGTCATAGGTAACAACTTCAAAAAAATCCTCGGCAAATCTCGCCAAATCTTCATCAACCTCTTGAACTGGCGCAAATTTCACTATTTTACAGGTTCCGGCATTATTACTCATATTTTTTCGCTCTCGTTATAACTTTTTTTACTAAATTGATATATATCTATCATTGTATATACATAAAACATTTAAAAAAGAGCGAACACATGAAAAAAATATTTTTGCTGGCAATATCTTTACCTTTCCTCGTTTGCGGCGGCTATTATCACGACGGCGAACGCTTTAGTAACGATGTGCGTCAATGGGGCAGTGATATGGTTGATTCCATACATACTGTTGTTGAACGTGATCACGAAAATTATTGGCTCAACAATTTCCGCTCATTCAAAACTTATCCGATAAATTATTATCAAGGAAATCATGAAAATGCTTCGGAAACTAATGTGCAAACAACTACACACCATACTCAAGAATATCCGAAAAACATTCCGATTTCCGCTTACGTAGGACAACGTATCATCGGTGATGAAACCTATACCGTAACCACTTCCGACATGGGAGAACATTATGAAATCAGCACTGATGGCGAAATTCGCAACTCTATATACCAAATCAAATTATCTAAGCGTCAAGTAATGACTCCGATTGGAGAAGTGCTAATTAATGGTCGATATTTTTTAGTGTTTGAACCGGAACAAGACGGACGTATGCTACTTGCCGACGAAAATGGTCAAATTATGCATAATATTGGACATTACTATCGTGGAGAATTGTTAATATCAAGAGATATAACAACTGTTATACCGAAAGACCTTGGTATTATAAAAACTTCGAATATTATACAAAAAGCCACAACCCCGCAATTACAATACGAAATTTTCTATAATGGTGTGGTAGAAGGTCAGATGCAGTTTACTTATGTCGATTATTTAAATGGTCGGAACGAAAAAACTTTTGTTTTTCCGGTCAATCAGCAAATTATCAGTATCAATGGTAAAAATATTAAGGTGCATCAGGCTACAGATAAATTTATTGAATACATTATACTTAATTAGTATACTTCTCTTACAAAAAATCTCTTACCGCAATCAAGCGATAAGAGATTTTTTTATTACTTTTATTGCAATTAGTCCATATTTTTAAGCATATCACGTGCCCACACACGCAAATCAGCATCACGCTGTAAACTCAGACGAATGTTGGCTTTCAGTAAATCGGCATTAGTCCCGCAATCATAGCGTTCAACATCTGCCAACACACCATAAATCGGCATTCCGCGCTGCGCTGCCAAATTTATACCGTCGGTCAGGTTAATTTCTCCATTAGAACCTTTAGTAACTTCCGGCAAAACCTGCATTACTATATTCGGAATAATATATGGTCCCATTGAAGCATAATTAGATGGTACTTCTTCTAATTTAGGCTTTTCCACCATTCCATGTGCTCGCACAATATTACCATCGCGCTCAACCCCCGATAATGCCCCATAACGCACCATTTCTTCACGCTTAAATTCCATAATATTTTCCACCATGCCTCCGGTCTTTTCATACACATCGCACAGCTGTTGCATAATCCCCTTACCATGCGGATTAAGATACACATCATCAACCCACATCACGGCAAAATCACGCTCGCCGATAATATCCTTAGCCATCAAAATAGCATGACCGTTACCTTTTGGTTCACTTTGACAGGCAAATGAAAACTTCATACCTTTAGGAATAATTTTCTGCACTGCCTCCAATAGCGCCGTCTTATTTTGCGCTGCTAATCGTTCTTCCAGCTCCGGAGCCGGCGTAAAATATGTTTCAAACATATGCTTACATGCTTCATCGCTATATATAAACACAATTTCCTTAAATCCGGCTTCGGCACAACTATCTACCGCATATTGAATAACCGGCAAATTATTCAAAGTCATAAATCCTTTATGCAAAACTTTGGTTGTCGGCAAATTACGCGTTGATAAACCGGCGACCGGTAAAATACATACTTCTGGTCTTTTATACATTTCAATCCTCCATAATTATTTTTTATAATGTATTTATATACCGACTAAGATGCGGATACAAGATGACAAAGAAAAAATTTAACAATATTATTTTGTAATAATCGTCCCCATTACCGGCCGCGCCTCCCCCTCTAACGGGCGCAACAAACCGGTTGATGGTAAATCAACAATCACTTGCGGTTCGTCATACGACTTCACAATAGTTCCGCTCACCACTCCGTTTGCTATATCTTCTTTAACGGTGCGCAAAACCTGTTGCGGTTCAATAGACTTAACCTTAGTTTCCGGCATTTTCTCCTCGGCTATTCCATTTTCCTTAGTCAGCAGATTGTCCTTATTTTCTTCCTGCTCTTTTTGTTTTATAGCTTGCCTGCGCACTTCTTCTGCTTCATAAATCACCCTTTTTTCGGCAATTATTTTATCAATATTTTCAAACATACGACTCATCAAATCCTGCATTTGCATAGAAAACTCATGCAATTTTTCTGTCTGTTCACGTACCTTTGGCAGTTTATTATCTAAATCGAGGATTTCTGTTACACCTTCAAGCGCAGTAAAGTCATCACTTAACTTATAATTACTCTCCCAGAACCGGTTACGCAAATCTTCCATTTGTAATTGCATATTACGCAAATTTTCATCGTTCGTAAGTTCCTGCGTTTCCCCATATTGTAAAATCTCCGAAAACTTTGTTTGTAATCTTTTTTGATATTCATCATAAATATTACTATTCTCTTTCTTATAGATTTCCGCAAGATCTTTCTGATTGCTGATTTGTTGCTTATCATCTTCATAATGTTGCGTCTTCAGAGAATCTTCTATTTGTGTAACTTCATCGTCATATTGTTTGCAGTGTAATCTAATTTGCACAATGTCATCTTGCGTATAATCCGGTTTCCGTCCCATTTTCTGCATATCGTCTAATCTATTACTGATATTTTTTAAAATTTCTAATTGTTTCAAATACCATTTTCTATACTCATTATCGTCTCCAAGCTTAACATATTCATCTAAATCCGCAATCAAATTGTTTACTCTGGCTGCTAATGTAGTCAAATCTTCTTGCGCTACCTCCATCGCAACCATCAATTCCCGCTGTTGCAAATCTTTCTCCGCCTGTTTTTTGCGTTCAACTTCTGCCCAATATGCGTCATATTGTTCTGCCAATTTTTCCACATTAACATCAAGCGTAGGTTTATTTATTTGCCCGTCTAATACAAATGAGAAATTCGGTAAATCAAGCTGTTTCAGTTTTACATCAAATTCGTTATGCATACGCCAATCGCTAAGATGATCTTCACCGCTCATTTTTACATAAACATCATTATTTTCAATCTGCGTATTTTCAAAAATCCATACTCCTCCTTTTATATTGATTTTTCCGGAAAAATCAGTGAAATCTGTATGCCCCTTCTGCAAATTATCACGCACCATTTGGAAAACACCCGTTGAATAGGCGCGACCATTTAAATCTTTAACAACTGAACCGAAATCCAAACCATTAAACCCGAAATCTTTTACCGAAAAATCAACAGTTCCGGAAAACTCATTCATAAAATCTTCTTCCGATGTTGCGGCAGAAGTGAAATTAGTAATTATTTTAGCAGTTCCAGAAGTTATCTTATATATTTTACCGCCTATATCGTGCAACTTAATATTCTCGGCCTCTAATTTGCCTGTAACTTTGGACCTTTTAGTATAATCAATCACTAACTCCCCGTTGAATAAAGCGTCGTTATATTCGAAACCAAGGGCCTCAAGACGTAATGTATTTTGCGCATTTTTAATATGTGTTGACACGTTTCTAAACAGCAAGTCATCGAAAACAACACGCTCTGCTTCCAATTTAACATCTGCAACAAGCGTCTTATAAGCCGCAAAATTATATACATCACGATTAAACATCGGACGATTAATAAAATCATCAGCATAAACCAAACCGCTATCTATATTGTTTTTGGCGATTTGCACTTCCAAAACATTAGCTAGATCAAATTCTGAAGTTTTGATATTACCATTAGCATACCACGTATCGTCTCCGTGCTTAATTTGAATATCACCGCTATATTTCGCTGTGCCTAAAACACATTCTGCACCGCTCAAAGACCAATCTTGCGTATTACCGACAATTTTCCCGCCACAATTAAACGCACTATTATTCTTTAACTTTTCCCAATGACCTCCCAAATCGTTAACCAGTCCTCCAAAATTAGTTGTTTTCAATTTAGCTTTGCCATCAAATTCAAAATTTTCGTTTTGGGCAATTTTTCCAACATAACTGAACTGAGTTTTATTAACGGTAACATTTGTCTCAATATTGGTCTCGCTAAAATTACCATTTATATATCCTTCTGCTTGCATCGGCTTATTTTTAAAAATATCCCACTGCGGCAAATCCAGACCTAATTTACTGATAATTGGTGAAATATCCTGTGTTTTAAATTTATATCGCAAATCCTGAAATTCCACATTGTCGCTACCAATACCATTAATATCTGCCGCCATAGATATCTGCATTCCCAAGACATTGCCTAAAATAAAATCAGTCAAATGCCAGATACCATCCTTATTATTAAACTCCAGTAATACATCTTTTAATGGTACTCCGCGGAAAATTGCCGTAACAACGGAGGCATCAACTTTCCATTCTGTTGTTTGCAAAACTGTTAAGATAGCCAAATCCTTTTTAATTCTGGTAACTAAATCCATTGTTTCGTTATCAGTAGCAATATAATTATCGAAGTTTATATTATCTGCATTAAATTCCAATTGATATTTTGCAACTTCACCATGCCAATCTACTTTTAAACTTCCTTCAGCCTGCGTTTTATCAAGTATCATTTTAAAATCAGATATCACAAAATCCAAAGGATTTCCCGCTATATTAAACATTGCATCTATCCCGCGATAAGCCGATTGGCTCGGTGCTGTCAAATTTATCCCGAAAGTTCTGGCAAAAGTTGCAAAATTTTTCCCCTCTATACGTGATTTTACAAAGAAAACCGGTAATTGATTTTCCGATAGCAAACTACCGCTCATAGTCCAAACCACATTCCCCGGACAAGCAGCATAATATTCGTCTAAGCTAAGTTCGTTATTATGCCAACTTCCTTTAAACGACACATTTTCCAAAGCATTGTCAGCCGTATCTCCTATTACCATTCTTTGCATTGCTAAATCAAAGCTGACATCATATGGAGTTTGTGGTTCATAAGGCACTTGTTCCTGTTTATAGGCATCAAAAAGTATCTTTCCGCCCATTAAAAGCGGTCTGATATCTAAAGTTGCGAATTGGTATTTAATATCAATCAACGGCTTTTTATCTTTTTGCGAACGCCATGGTATATTAATATTTCCCGAACCTTCGATAATTTCGGCAAATTTTAATGCCAAACTACTCATTTGTAATTCCGAGCTGTCAGACTTCAGATGAACCGAAAAAATAAACGGCAAATTAAGCATTTCAGGCAACATTTCTTGCCCATATATAACGTTGACCAAAGTCGCAGGTTGCTGAAATTCTCCACTGAAATTTCCTTCAAAACTCCCGGTCGAAAAATTATATTTACCGTCATACAAAACATAGCCGTTAGAACGCGGATGAGTAATTGCAAAATTTAAAAACACATCATCTGTTTGCGAAATATCTCCTAAACCTACAGCAAAACCGAAATGATCATCACGATTAACAAAATTACCATCTATCCGATACGGACCGGTAAAACTTTCCGCTGATATATCGGCGTTAAACTGTTCAAAATCTGTAACTATATTGTTTTTCTTATTCTGATAATGTATCAGCGCGTTTTGCACGCTAACTGTTTGATGATGATATTCCATACCGGCATCAAGAAAATAACCTTTATTTTGATTATTCCAATTCGAAATTCCTTTTTCATTAACAATGTACCAAAGTTCTGCACCAATCAAAGACATGGCTTCAATTTCCGGCGTTCCGTCAAGTAAAGCCTTCAACGAAAGCTCCGCCTCAATATTTTGTATTGAGGCTAATTTTTCTGATGTTTCCGGATTAAGAATATTGACATTTTTAACAGATATATGCGGCTTAGGAAAAATCGAAACACTTAAGTTGCCGTCAAATTCTATTTTTTTACCCATGGTGTTTGAAAAACGAGAGGCAATGTCACTTTTATATGTGTTCCAGTCCAGATTTGCTATATAGGCTGTCAATCCGCCACCAATCAGTAATATTACCACCAAGGCAATCAAAATAACCTTTTTCACCGCAGAATCTCCCTTAAAAATAAAGATAAACTTAACTTTTAGTGTATAATATTTATCTCAGAAATCAACATATTTTTTGTAATGTGAGGCAAAAAATGACAAATTCAACACAACTACTTCAACAAGCACTATCTGCTCAGCTCAACGCCTATGCACCATATTCCGGTTTTGCTGTAGGAGCGGCAATTTTGACCCCAAGCGGAAAAATCTTCTGCGGTTGCAATGTTGAAAATGCTTCTTATCCGTGCGGAACTTGCGCCGAAGCCGGAGCAATATCCGCCATGATTGCCGATGGTGAAAGACAAATTGCTGAAATTTTAGTATGCGCCGATGATGAATGCCTACTCCCTTGCGGTAATTGTTTGCAAAAAATTGCCGAATTTGCCTTGCCCGATACACTTGTTCACTGTGCAAATTTGGATAAAATTGTGCAAACATATCGTTTAACAGAGTTGTTGCCACACCGTTTTTATCTGGAGAATACGACCGATGACAGATGATATGCTGAAATTCTTAAAAGACAAACTTAACGGTTTTGAGCCCGATACCGCTATTGTACTTGGTTCGGGACTGGGAAGTTTCACTTCATTAATTAAAGATCCGATTATTATCCCTTATGCCGATATTCCACACGCACCAACCCCTTCGGTCAGCGGGCATCAAGGACGATTTTGCGCCGGCATCATAGGCAGACATAAAGTAATTTGCCTGCAGGGACGAACACATCTTTATGAAGGCTTAAACCCACACATGATTGCTATGTCAACTCAGCAACTAAAAGATTTAGGTGTAAAAAGATTTATAGCCACCAATGCTGCCGGTTCATTGCGCGCCGATATGCCGGCCGGAAGTCTGATGCTAATCAGCGATCACATCAATTTCAGCGCCCGAAATCCTTTACTTGGTCCGCAAAAAGGAGCTCATTTTCCGGATATGAGCGCAGCTTATGATGCCGATTTGCGCCAAAAAATGCTGAAAATTGCCAAACGTGAAAACATTAAACTGCACGAAGGTATCTATCTTATGGTCTTAGGACCAAACTATGAAACACCGGCTGAAGTGCGAATGTTTCGCAATTTCGGTGCCGATGCCGTAGGAATGTCCACCGTGCCTGAGGTAATTACGGCCGTTTATTGCGAGATGAAAGTTCTGGGAATTTCGGTTATTTCAAATTTAGGTGCCGGATTAAACAAGGATAATTTAAATCACGAAGATGTATTAAAAACCGTTACCGATGCCGGTTCTAAACTTTCTCTCTTATTGCAAAGATTTTTAGAGGAGGAGTAAATGCTGCCGCAAGAAATCATCCGCCGTAAACGCAATAAACAAACCCTATCCCGTATAGAAATCGACGAATTTATTAACGGAATTACCACAGGCTCGGTTGCCGATGTGCAAGTTGCTTCAATGACAATGGCGATTTTTCTTAATGGTCTTAATGCCCAAGAAACAATCGATTTAACTTTGGCCATGCGTAATTCCGGCGACATTTTGCAATGGGATTTGGATAAACCTGTAGTCGATAAACACTCAAGCGGCGGCGTCGGTGATAAAGTAAGTTTGATGTTGACGCCTATTTTGGCTGCTTGCGATGTTTATGTGCCGATGATTGCCGGTCGTGGCTTGGGGCATACAGGCGGCACAGTGGATAAACTGGAATCTATACCTCATTATAATACTCAAGCCGATAATAATTTGTTTCGTCGCACGGTAAAAGAAGTCGGATGTGCCATTATCGGCCAAACCGGTAATTTAGCCCCTGCCGATAAAAAAATATATGCCATTCGCGATGTTTGCGGCACCGTGGAATCTATACCGCTGATTACAGCTTCAATTCTCTCTAAAAAACTCGCCGCGGGTCCGCAATATCTTGTTATGGATTTAACCTGCGGTAACGGTGCTTTTATGCAAAATTTTGCCGATGCCAAAGCATTGGCGGAATCTATTGTTTCGGTTTCCAATGGTGCCGGCACTAAAACTTCGGCGGTTTTAACCGATATGAACCAATTACGCGGATATAGCGCCGGCAATGCCGTTGAAGTACATGAGGCTTTAGACTATCTGCAAAATAAAAATATCAATCAGCGCATAGATATTATTACACGAACTTTATGTGCGCAATTATTACATCAATGCGGTCGTTTTACCTCAATAAAAGAAGCACAAAAAGCTGTTTCTGCCGCTTTATCATCGGGTAAAGCACTGGAAAAATTTGCGAAAATGGCAACAGCTTTGGGAGCACCTGCCGATTTTGTTGAAAAAGCCGACACTTATCTGCCAAAGTCCGCTCATCAAAAACCTATTTTTGCTCCACACGAAGGATATATAGCGTCAATGGATACACGTGCCATCGGGTTAAGCATTATTGAACTTGGTGGCGGAAGACGAGTGCCAACGCAGAAACTTGATTTAGCCACAGGATATACCGCATTTGCCCAAATCGGCGATAAAGTAGATGAAAAAACGCCACTTGCAATGGTGCACTATCAAACCGAAGAACAATTCCAAAAAGCTAAAGAACAAATCTTGCAAGCCATTAGTATAGATAATAAAAAACCGGACATTAAAAGCCCGATTTTACTGACAATTTAAATTACCATTGGTTCCCTATTCTGACCGGAACAAAATTACCCTGCGGATTGTAACCGTAATTTATGCGGTCATTACCAATCTTTGTCGGCACATAATCTCCTTGCGAATTATACCCGTAATCTATGTTATTGTTCCCTATTTTCTTCGGCACATAATTACCTTGCGAGTTATAACCGTAGTCTATATTATTGTCTCCGATTTTTTTCGGCACATAATTACCCTCTGCATTATAGCCGTATTCTATACTATTATTACCGATTTTCTTCGGCACATAATCGCCCTCTGCATTGTAACCGTATTCTACTCTTTCACCGTTAATCTTCACCGGCACATAATCCCCCTGTGCATTATAACCATATTCGATATTACCGGCCTCAGCTGAAACTGCGCAAAGCATTAACGTTGCTAAAATAACTATAAATTTTTTCATAATTTTGCTCCTTTTTTAATTTATGTTATTGTATCTCGTTTTTAGGTTACGTCAATACATATTATAGTATTTTTTCTCCATTCCGACTGTTGTCGGAGCCGAATGTCCTGAGTATAAAACCGTATTATCAGGTAATGTAAAAATTTTTTTCTCAATACTTTGCCTTAGCTGTTCGGCATTTCCACCCGGCACATCGGTTCTACCAACTCCTGATTTAAATATTGTATCGCCGCAAAAAGCCAATTCATTTTTCGCATCATAAAACACTACAGAATCGGTCGTATGTCCCGGAGTATACAAAACTCTCAGTTTTACATTCTTATCTGCATCTAAAAATATTTCATCACCATCAATAAAATATTTAGCATCACCCAAAATAATCGGTATCCCGAAATAAGCCGACAAATTATATTCGGAATCACTCAAATATTGTTTTCCGCTCTGATGAATATAATACGGCACATTTAAATCACGGCTCAATCTCTCCACTGCACCAATGTGATCAAAATGTCCGTGTGTAAGCAAAATCTTTTCGATTTTCCAACCATTATTGCTAATTTCTCGCTCTAATAAATCGGCATTACCGCCGGCATCTATCAAAAAACCATGTTTGCTTTTTTCATCGATATAAAAGTAAGAATTTGTCGGAATAATATCACCAACAGTCAATGCTTTAACAATCATCTGTCATCTCCGTTAAGTAATATACACCAGTATTCAATAAAATCAACCTTCTTATTTAACCGACAAACAAATAAAAAACAGCCCGCCAAGCGAGCCATCAATATATATTTGAAAAAACTATAATGGTTATCTTCCTTCGGAATAACCGGCATTTTGCCGAGAACGCGCAGTTCGAGCAAGAGAACGAACTCTGACACGTTGCCGGCGCGTATTCGGATTAACATTTTGTTTATCTTCTCTGCCGCTATACCCTAAAACCTGATGAGCCAAAGCATTTGGTGTTTTCTTACGCTTTGCACCACCATCTGCCGGAGCATCAACCGTAATTTCTTCCTCTTTTAATTGCACCGCCAACACAGCCTGACGCGCGGCATCTGCGGCTTCATTGGCTTTTTTTATCTCCAAATCTTCATTTTTTCTCTTATTAGCCAAATCCTCCTCAACCTTTCTTTCAAAAAGGTCTTTACCATGAGCTAATGCTGTATTAGATACGGTCATTTCAATACTCCTTTGCCATCTCTGAATATATGATAACACAAAAAAATGACAAATTCAAGTCTTTAATGTTTTTTAACAAACCTTCTATAAAATAACTGTAAATTGTATAATGTAAAATGTAAATAGCAAAGATTACTTTAAATAGAGGTGCTAAATGGAAGATTTACAAAAAATTTCCGATGAAATGTTCTCTCAATATTTTGAAAAAAAAATTGCGCCATTAATTAGCAACGCTAATAACCAAAAAGATCACTATCGCAGCCGATTTTGGGGCTGTTTTTGGACAGTTATATTCTTGTTTTGCATTAACGGGCTTTTTGTGTTATTTCGCACAATTATGTATAATCGTCCAATCAGCATCGAACAGCTTGCAATCGTGTTGGTTTTCGCTGCGTTGATTATCATTTGGCCACTTTGGCAATATCGTAAGCTAAAACAAGAGGACATTCTCAGTGTTTTTTTACAATTTTACGGTAATTGGCAACACATTAATGATGTTAAAAATTCCCAATCGGACATTGGTACTCCGACAATTCCTCCGCACGAAACTGCTTTAATAACTCATAATATTATCGGTACTCATGCCGGTACTGATATCGAGATTCGCAATACAGAATTTTTTACCAAAAAAAGAAGAAAAAACAGTGGAACAGTTGTTGATTTACACCTTCCGTACAGTACCAGCCATGAAATATTATTGTTTGAGAAAACTACCTTGCAACGCAAAAATAAAATATCCGGAATGACCAATATAGGTGAACAAATATATATCCCTGCATCCGGATATTTCAGCATTTTCTCTCCCGAAGCCCAAGCCCCAAAACAAATATTATGCTCAGTTTTTTTTGAAAACGTTCTTGATTTAAAAGAAGAATTTAATGCCAAACGAATTTCAATATGGATTAAAGACAGGCAGATAAAAATATTCTTTGAAGGAACCAATATTTATTTTGACCACAGTAATATTTGGAGCAAAAAAATTGACGAGAAACGATATAAGCAATTACACAATCAAATCACGGGCATTTTCCGCTTTGTTGAAATTATGCAAGAACTGATTGTGCAAGATATGGAATCATAAATGATTTCACTCTATAGCACTACAAACTTTTCAAGGACTTTAAATCAATACCGGAGACGACCATTTCAGTGGTAAATAATTGGAAGTAATCATTATTATTGCCGTCGATATTTTAAAGTTAAATCAATGTATCGAATGTAGAAAAAGCATGTGTATATTTACTTAAGTGTAGTTGCAAAAAAGCGTAAATACAGATAGATTCAAAAAAAATTAGGAGAAGGGTTTTGTTTTCTAAATTTGAACGTATAACAGCATGGCGTTACTTGCGCGCCAAACGCAAAGAGGGTTTTATTTCGGTGATTACCGGTTTTGCCTTTACCGGTATTGCCTTGGGAGTTGCCACGCTGATTATCGTAATGTCGGTGATGAACGGCTTTAAATCAGAATTACTTAATCGCATTTTGGGTATAAACGGGCATATTTCTATTGTTGCTACCGCCGGTTTTCCGTTTAATAATTATAAAAAAGCCGTGCAAGATTTAGAAAATATTGATGGTATAGAATTGGCTCTGCCGATTATTGAAAAACAACTGTTGGTTTCTTCTCCCCACTCTGCCGAAGGAGCTATGGTTCGCGGTATTGATAAGACCGATATCTTAAAACAAAAAATCTTGCGTAACGGCTTTAATAAAATAGATATGGAAACCTACGACGGCGATGTTGTGGTGCTTGGCGATAAATTGGCTAAAAAATTAGGTGTTTATACCGGTGATGAAATAACTCTTATTTCGCCAAATGGTAAAATTACCGCTTTCGGATCGGTTCCACGCATTAAAACTTATACGATTATCGGCACATTTAACCTCGGGATGTTTGAATATGATGCAAATTATGTTTTTATGCCGCTGACGGCGGCGCAAAAATATTTTGGCTTAAAAGATTCTGCCACAGTTATAGATGTGCGTCTTAAAAACGATAATGATATGCCACAGATTCGTTCTATGATAGAAAAAAGCGTGAGCTTAGATGCTTATGTTTATGATTGGAAACAATCAAATGCTGCCTTTTTTAACGCCGTAGATGTCGAACGTAATGTAATGTTTCTGATTTTAATGCTGATTATTTTAGTGGCGGCATTTAATATTATCACCGGTTTGATTATGCTGGTTAAAGACAAAAGCCGCGACGTTGCAGTTTTGCGCACTATGGGAGCTACTCGCGGTATGATTATGCGTATATTTTTTATGGATGGAGCGTTTATCGGCTTAGTCGGCACTTCTATTGGGGTTGCCTTAGGTCTGCTTTTCTGTGAAAATATCGAAAATATCCGACGTCTTCTTGAAAAAATGTCGGGACGCGATTTATTTTCACCGGAAATTTATTTTCTCTCCCAACTACCTGCAAAAGTTGATTTAACAGAAGTATTTATGGTGGTTGTACTGACTTTGTTATTGGCATTTTTAGCAACCATATATCCTGCATATCGGGCTTCAAAATTTGATCCGGCGGAGGCATTGCGCTATGAGTAATTTTACGTTGGAACTTAAAGGTATAAACAAAACTTTCAAACAAGGCGATAATATTTTGGAAGTTTTACAAAATGTGAACTTAAAAATTAAGCCTAAAGAGATTGTAGCGCTTATCGGACCGAGCGGTTCCGGAAAATCTACCTTGTTGCAAATTGCCGGACTTCTGGAACAACCGACCGATGGTGAAGTATTTTTAGACGGAGAACTTTGTTCCGGCAATAATGATAATGTTCGCACTCTGTTGCGGAGGGAATATTTGGGTTTTGTATATCAGTATCATAATTTGCTGCCAGATTTTGACGCTCTGGAAAATGTAATATTACCACAGTTGATTGCCGGTAAAAAATACAAAGAAGCGGCGGATAAAGCCCGTTGGTTATTACAACGTTTAGGATTAGGAGATCGAGAGCATCACCGACCGGCTGAACTTTCAGGAGGAGAACAACAAAGAGTAGCTATTGCACGAGCCTTGGCAAATACCCCACGCTTGTTATTAGCTGACGAACCTACCGGAAACTTAGATCCTAATACTTCTGATAACGTATTTCTGACTTTGTTGGAAGTAGTTAAAGAAACCGGACTTTCGGCGCTGATTGCCACGCACAATATTGAACTCGCGCACAAAATGGATCGTGAAGTAACTTTAAAAGATGGTAAGCTGAAAGATTTACGCGGCGGAAAAATCATTACTAAAACAGAAAATTTTTATTAAATCCAAAATCATAACTTTTTGTTAATAAAAATATGCTCGAATGGTTGTCAGTGAATAACTAAAAAAACGGTCATAATTATGGAAATGTGGTCTTATATCGTCGCAAAATGTAAAAGCTCGGGATTTATAGTCCTGCTTATGGCGTTGTGCTCCTATTTTTCTTACTTTGCCGTTAAGGGCGACCGCGGACTTTTGCGCTATATGTCATTACAAGATAAAGTTGCAGAGGCCGAACAAATCAATCAAAATTACGAAAATCAACGTATTGAATGGGAGCAAAAAGTGAAATTACTCTCCAGCACCAGTTTAGACTTAGATTTGCTTGACGAACGTGCCCGTACCGTATTAAATATGATCGGACAAGACGAATTTATTATCATTGATGAAAATTAATTTTTACTCTTTATAAAAAAAATCTATTTAAATATCGCAGTCTTTTAATTAAAAAATTTGTTTCTAATGTATATAATATTCGCAAATAATATAAGAGGATAGTGTTATGATTTTACCGGCAATAGATAAAGATGGAAACATTACGGAATTTAATGAAAAAGATTTAATCGGCAAGAAAACGGTTCTATACTTTTACCCTAAGGATAATACTTCCGGATGCACTAAGGAAGCGTGCGATTTCAGAGATAATATGAGTCGATTAACGGCTTATGCCAATGTAATCGGTGTCAGTCCCGACAGCATTACCAGCCATCAAAAATTTCAACAAAAACAAAACCTTAATTTCATGCTGATAGCTGATGTAAACCATGAACTAGCCGAGAAATACGGTGTCTGGAAAGAAAAATCCATGTATGGACGCAAATATATGGGCATCGAACGTTCGACATTTATTATAAATTCGCAAGGTGAAATCGAAAAAGAATGGCGCAAGGTTAAGGTTGCCGGCCACGTTGATGAAGTTTTAGCTGTGTTACAAAAATAGCATTTACAGTAACGAAAAAACCGTCCTATTTTGTAGGGCGGTTTTTCATAGAATAAAAATAAAACAATAAACAATGGTTGCACCACAAAAATGAACTGCGACGCCAGTATTACAACAAATCTATGCTGTCAGTATCCGTCGTTTTTGTGTGGATAATTGGCATAGTTGTAATTTGTTTTGATTTTGATTATTCAGCAATATCAAATCAAGGCTGGTTTCTTTTAGGTCTTGCTATAATTGCCATATCTCTTTCTCTTTCAGCAATCAAACACAAATCGCGAAAATAAAATTTTTTTTAGTATGATTTATACGCTCCCGCTGATTTCGGCCGGAGCGTTTTTATTGCGCTTGACTTTTAGAGTGGAACGTATACAGTAAAAACTAGAAAAATGTACCATTAGGAGCTTTTCAGTATGAATCCGACTATTTTTCATTCAGAACAATCAAAACCGGATATTTCTGTTGTTATACCTATTTATAATATGGAAAAGTATTTACATGAATGTATGGATAGCATTTTGGCGCAAACACTGACAAATATCGAAATCATTTGCGTCAATGACGGTTCTACCGATTCATCGGCGCAGATTCTGAACGAATATGCGGCAAAAGATAGTCGTATGACCGTTCTCAGTATTGAAAATAGTTCTGCCGGAGCCGCACGGAATGTTGGTATTGACGTTGCGCGTGGAGAATACATCACCTTTTTAGATGCCGACGATATTTTTGAGCCTGAATTGTTGCAAAGGCAATATGAACAAATTACTAAAGAGCAAGCAGATATATGTATTTGCCGTGCTCTGCAATTTGGCGCAACAGCACCCAAAACTATCGATTTCAGCATCAATACATCTCTGTTGCCTCCACAACATACATTTTTAACTACCTGCATTAAAGATAATTTATTCCAGTTTTGTATCGGTTGGCCATGGGATAAACTGTTCAAAAAATCGCTGATAGATAAATATCAGCTAAGATTTCAGTCATTACATCACCAAAACGATGTTTACTTTGTTTTTATGTATATGGCTTTATGTGAAAAAATTACATACATTGACGATGTGCTAATTAAGTATCGAATCAGAAATGATTCAATATCTCATTGCAAAGATGACTATCCTGATTGCTATGCGTTGGCGCTGAAACATTTATATGACGAACTTCGTTCTCATCATCTGTATAAAACATATAAGCACAGCTTTTTTAAATTTGCGATGTCTTTGTATATATGGAGCTATGAAGATATGCAAAATGAACAATCAAAGCGCTGCGTGCAGAAGTCTTTTAATGATTTGCAAAAATATACTCACTGGCGCCGATATGAACTTTTTTCTATACTGTTTTCGTTTCAAAAAACAAACAAACATTGCGTTCTTACAATTTTCGGCATCAAAATAAAGTTTAGACACAAATAATTGCTAAATTGGCTCAATCTACACGTAAATATACTTATATTTTTCATACAGTGCTAAAAGTTTGTCTTTATCAAAATTTTCTTTAACCTTAAATAAAGCCATTGTATCAGCCGTATCTATAATATCAAGAAACTCCAAGATGCAATGATACTGAGGTCTGTCATTAAAATCGTGCATCAATATCCGTAAATTCGGACCGGCGTGCAGTACAGCCTTTAAGGCACACGCCACACGAAAACGACCATCAATAAAAATAACATCATATTTTTCATCTTTATGATAAGGAGCTTCAATATAATTTGGAAATAAATCAGATTTACTGTTCTCTAAAGGAACACCCCATTCCCCCGTTTTACCAATATCCGTATGTATAAAAGATAAGCGTGTAGATTCATTTTCTCTAATCTGCGCCCAATTTCTCAGATATTTTAACCAATTTGCATCTGATTCAACAGAAATAACTTTCGAAATATTTGTATTCATTAAGGCCAGAAAAGTAGAGCCACCAGCACCATATTCCAAGTATCTTTGAGCACCTTTTATATGATTAAGCAAAAAATTTCGCTCATTAAAAGACAATCGAATCGGAAAATCATTATTTTTATCTTTAACTTTATTTTTTTTACCTCTTAAAATATCAATAATATCTTGGATTACTTTAATTTTCATAATATTACACCTTCAAATAATAAAGATTTAAACAACAACACATCGCGTTGATATTATCTAAGCGATGTGTTTTAATATAAAGAATAAAAATAAAACAATAAACAAGGAGTAGTAATCAGAAGAACTGGCAGTTACCGACTCTCCCGTGTCTTAAGACAAAGTACCATAGGCGATAAGAG
>CACWQS010000012.1 GCA_902763155.1 uncultured Pseudomonadota bacterium
CTCTAGGTTCCTTTATCTCATATGCTAGACTTTATACTTTTTTATTAAAATATACCGTCCGCATATCCTCTTTTTAACATTCTCACGATTTTTTATAACTGTTCGCTCCCGCAAACACCTACCCGCTAAATCATCATCTCGCGGTTGGTGATGCTCCTTATAAATCACTCCCCAAACATTGTCAATAACTTTTTTAAAAAAAATTAAACTTTTTTAGAGTTCATATTTCAACAGATTGATTTTTCATCATTTTATATTCATAAAATTCTGGATTTATATTATCATTATTACATAAATTTCATGCTCAAGATTCCTTTTACAAAATCATTTTCCAATTGCTATTTCATAAAAAAATATTGAGAATCAAAAAGTTAATATTTTTTTAATACATTTTACCGAAGATTCTTATAGATTCGCAAGGAGATTTATAATGAAACTTGACTTTTTTACTTTGGGTGGTCGATTCCGTTGGGAAGACATATATAATTATCAAGGTTGGCGTATCCAACGCCATATTGAAAACAAACGTTATCGTTTGCTCGATTCGCAGGATATTCGGCGCGATTCCGGTTCTTTCATCCATTGTAAAGAAACACTTTTAAAGTACATCAATGCCTATGAATTGCAAGCACCTCATGAAGATACGGTTATTATTTTACATAGTTTTGCAAGAACTAAAAATTCAGTACAATATTTAGCTGAAGCCCTAAAAGAAGCAAATATAAATGTTATATCTGTCAACTATGCTTCCATATATAAAAACCTGAATGCTCATACGAATCTTCTGACCCAGTTTTTGCAAAACATTGAAATCAAGCGCAATTTATACATCATAAATGTGGGTGCAGCATGCCTGTTAACCCGCAAATTATTAAACAGCAGCAATAACTACCACCACTACCATATCGCTCGTGTTTTAGACATCAATCCGATAAATTCCGGCAGTGATTTGGCCGAACTTTTAGCTAGTAGCAAAATTTTCCGCTATATCTTTGGACCAATGCTCAGCGACATAACTACCCGAAAAGCCGCTAATTTACCCAAATTACCTCAAGATATAGAGCACGGTATCATTTTTTGTCCTTCTACTATGCAAAAATTAACTAAAAAGATTTTATCGCGTTTTGATAGCTTTCCATTTTTGACTCCTCCGAGTGAAAAATCGTATGCCGATAATACAAAAACCATCCATGAATCGACTTTTTTTCCACTGGAAAATCGCGACCTTTTACTTAATTGTTTACAATATGTAACAAACGGAACATTTATTGATGATGACGATGATTTAGTGTTAAGCGAAAACTACCTTCCTATTGAAAAGTGATAGGAAAATTTTTATACAAATATTTAACCATATTGTAATATTCTATTTAAAAAATTTGTGTTATAATAACCAAAAATGTATGCACAAAAAGGACTTTTATTTATGACGTGGCCACGTTTCGGATATAGATTATGTGTTTGTGCTTGCATAGCTATGCTGTGCGGGATTCGGACAGCTGACGCACAGAATGGTCCAGGATATTACTTGGGTCAACAACAAGAAGAAGCTAAACAAGCCCGAGAAACTGCAGGTGATATAAACAGCAAAGTGAAAACAGACGGCGCTTGCGAGCTCGATGACAATGCCAAAAAAGAAATGGCAAAAAAAGCTGCACAAGCGATGAAAGAAACACGCAATGCTTTAATTGAATTCAACAAGCAAATGATGAAAAGCTTTAACGAAGGTGGCGCTTGCCATTATTTGGATAATCGTTTAACCGATGGTACTCTTTCTGACGACGCAGCAAGATATGATCTTTTATTTACTGATTATTCCCGCGCCGGTGCCCAAAACGCCGATAAATTGTACCCCAACGGTAAAACTGGAGCGTTGCTGGCTGAATACGAAAAAAAACTGACCTATGCCGGCATAAATCCCAAAAAAATTCTCGCTCGCAGTGGAAAAGGAAATACTGAAGTTGATAAAATGCTTCAATGGTCCAGAACTGCAAAAAAAGGCTCAACTTTTCAAATTAACGAAGCCACTTCCGAACTGTTGGAGGAAGCTTTCGGTTTTAAAGTCGATTGTAATTATGCAATAATGACAGATGATAGTGGCTCTTTCAGTTGTTACCAAATAAATTCGGCTGATGGTGAAGCCTTCAATAATGCTGTAAATAATAGCACAGATACTTCTATAACCAGTGCAGTAAAAGGATTATTTACCGGTAAAACTTGGGTGGAAGGTTTTAATTACCTGGTTAGTGTAACAGGAGGAGGTGCTGTAGAACTCTTAAAACAAACCGGCGCCATTACTGCTTTTTCATGCACCAAAACAAAATGTTCAAAAGGCGATGATTCATTTCTTGATATAATCAACAATTTAAGCGTAAAAGCTCAAGAATGCAGTGATGAAATACAATCAGCCATTCAAAAACGCTCCGAAATTATTAACAAGCGCAAAGAAGCTCATGAACTTCTCGCCGTCTTGTCCGGTAATTTGGACATTCAATGCACCTGCGAAATGCGCGAAGTTGATGGTGAAATGGAAGCTACCGGCAAAGTTCAGACCTGCGTTGCCACAGACCCGAACTTTATTGAAGATAATATGAATGAATGTCCGACTATTGCCGAATATCAAATAAAAATGACCGGTACTAATGGTGAACACTGTATTATTTGTAATTTGTTTCACACTATCTTAAAAGCCGTGCAAAATTTGGCACAAAAAGCCTATGATGCCCTTGCTCCATCCCTAATCAGCCTGCTTGGGATTGGATTCGGTATTTATATAGGTTATATCACTCTATTGGCGGTTGCTACTCCCGGTGTGCAGAAAATCAGTCAATATTTAACTAATTTAACTACTCAAGGTTTCAAAGTAGCTATTGCCATAATTTTACTCTCAACTCCGAGCTTCATATACGGAACAATTATCGGCCCTATGATTGATGGTGGTGTAGATTTCGGCATTACGCTGGCCGGCTCCGATAAGGCACAAATACAGGAGATGGGTTCAAAGTTCGATTTTGATGCCGGCAACACTTATTTACAAACCTCAGTTTTACAAAACACTATTGGAGCCGCAGTGGCCTTTAACCAACAAGCAGCAATGGTCCCTGCCATCGGTCGCTCCATGATGTGTAATTCTTGGTATAACGATGAATCTTTAATCGAAAAAATCTCAAAAGCCCACTTCTTCCCGCGTATTCCTCTGTTCACGGAAGGTCTTATCCTTTATATATTCGGTTTGATGATAGCTTTTGCCGTAGGTTTTTATATGATTGATTGTGCCTTACAGTTAGGGGTTGTCTGCGCCATGATGCCTTTTTTTGTTGCCAGTTGGCCGTTTAAAATTACCAAAAGCTACACCAAACAGGGATGGGATATTTTCTTAAACACATTCTTTAATTTTGTGGTAATGGGAGTAGTTATCAGTGCTACTTCACAAATCATGGTAGAAGCTTTAGGAACCGGACTGAGTCAACAAACATTAAGTTCTTTATTGGACACCAATCAAGTTGATGAACTGATGAATGAAATTGAATTCGGCGGTTTACAAATGGCTATGTTGGTTATTTGTTGCTTGCTGGCTCTGAAACTCAGTGGTGAAATTCAAAATATTACCAATAAGCTCTCAGGAGGACTTGGTATAAGTGTCGGCGCTGGTTTGGGTGGTGCACTCGGCACATCTATCCAAAAGGGTACTATGGCTGCAGCTGGTGCGGCCGGAGTTGCTGCCGTTGCTACCGGCGGACGTATTGCTGAATCATCAGGCATAGCCGGCGCAGTGCGCTCGATGAAAGGAGACGCCAAAGATACTGCAACCGCAGCTGCCGGAGCAGCCGGTATAGGAAGCCAAGCGCAACAAGGCTCCGTAGGACGTGATCACGGTCAAAATCAACAATTTGGTGAAACCGGTGGAAACAATAATTCTGGTGATGAAGCGGAAGAATCACCAGATGATGAAGGCAACAACAATGGATAGGAGAAGTTATATGAAATCGGTTTTACTTTCATTTTTAATGTTCATTGTTGTTTTCACAGCCATCAAATTCGACATTTTACGAATATTTGACCATCATATTGTTGTTTGGCTTGCCGGTATATCTTTCATAATCGTTATGGGATGCGCCCTATATTTCATCGGCGCACCAAAATGGGCAGATATTAAAAATGCATTCAAAAAAATGCCAAGGGAGAAGAACAATGAACAAAAATAAAATAAAATATATTTTGTTTGCGTTTCTGTTGGCTTTTGTCGGCAGTTTTCTTCCAGGTTATTCACTCGCAGATAATCCGGCAAACGAAACTGCCTCTTGTTCTGCCGAAAAAATCAAAGAAATTGAGCAACATCTTAATAAGGCAGCAAAAGAAGGACTTAAAAATTCAAAGACCTTATTGGACAGCTACAATAAAATTGTCGAACAATATAAATCTTCATGCAATCCTGATATAACCACAGGAACTCCGGTTTATTGGTCGCAAGATGCTTATCAGATGGCCTATACTAAAGATGTCGAATTGGCTGATAATCTTATGAAAGATAAATCGCAGTACCAATATACCGGAGTTGTCTGGTCAGCACAGACCGTCGCCAACGGAAACAATGTTGTCAATTGCAATACTCTACGCAATCAGGCCAATGAAGCCTTGCAAAACTTTAATCGTTCCCGTGTTACTACCACAAATATGTTGGGACGAGCCGGTGGTAAACAAGTACCCAAAACCTGTATATGTTCCGAAAATGCCGATAACCAAGAATGTATAGCTTATGCCACGGAAAAAGAAGAACCTAAAGAAACCAAAGACGGATGCCCGACATTTAACGAATATCTGGCAGAACTCACTTCTTGTCCGCTATGTGTCATCTTTGAAGTCATATTAAATACTGATAGCGCTATTGCGCATATAGCTTGGGAAAAATTTTCCGGCCCTTTACAAGGCGTTGTTTCGGTATTTTTCTTAGTTTTCATAGCCTTAGAAACATTAAAACTTATCAGCAGTATGGCAGGTGCCGGCAGCTCATCGTATCTGAAAAGTTTGTTTTCATTAGGACTTAAAGTCGCAATTACCCTAATCTTATTGCAAAATTCGTCATATATATACGGTTATTTTATTACACCGGTCATAAAAGGCGGTCTGCAAATGGGACAAGAATTTCTGAATATTGCCGCCAGCGGTGCCGGCGCTTGCCAAATCGGTAGCAGCAGTGCTTTCGGCTCGGTTGAAGGTAATGAGCTGGATTCTTCCGTTCTGAGCAGTATGTTAGATACAATTCGTTGCTTTAATAATTCATCATTAATAATGCCGTCAATAGGACGCGCTCTGATGTGTCACGGTTGGGAAAATACTGTATCAATCTTAAAAATAAGTTTTCCTCTTCCAGATTTTGAAATGTGGTTAGTCGGAGCTATCACTTATCTTTTTGGTCTTATTATATGGTTTTCTGTTACTTTTTACCTTATTGACTGCACCGTGCAACTTGGTATGGTTTGTGGATTCGTGCCATTGTTTGTCGCATGCTGGCCGTTTGAAATGACAAAACGCTACACCTTTACAGGTGTTAAAATGATAATGAACACGTTCTTTACTTTTGTATTGATGGGAGTAGTTATGCTTGTCGGTATGGAAATAGTCAGTTTTGCCATGAGCGGCGGTCCAAATGAAGGAGACTTATATACCAAAATAACCCTACTTAATACTGCTAACGTAAATATGAAAAAACTAAAAAAATTGGTTGACTTAGACGGAGAAGAAATTCTCATCCTCGTCGCTTGTTGTATTATGGCAATGAAGATGCTTACCATTGCCACCACCGCTGCCGGCAAATTCTCATCAGGCTCAGGTATGAACATTGGCGGCAAGATGGGAGGTATGGTTGGTTCGGCCGGTCAAAAACTTACAATGGGTGCTGCCGGAGCTGCTTGGATTGCCGGCAAAGCCACTTTAGGTGCTGCAGGGGGCTATTTGGCAAAAAACACCGATGTCGGACGCAGTGTAGCTAACAGATACCATAAGCTTAAAGCAAATGTTCGCCAATTTGGTAGAGATATAAATAGAACATTTACCGAAGAAATACCTTCTGCTATTGGCGCAGATATGGGATTAGAACAATTCCAACCACAGAGAGAAGTAGGTATGCCGACTAACAAAGAAGCCTCTCGCCGATCTGGTAATCAACCGAATAATTTTGATGGGGAAAAGCCTGAAAATAAAACAAATAACAAACTAAATCCTGAACATCAAAAACTGATTAAAGATGCTAACGACAAATTTAATGCCTCTGACCAAGGAAAGGCTCTACAAGACAATATCGATAAAGCCAAAGATGATTATTTGAAGGCTGTTGAAGAACACGGTAAAGGCAGTAAAGAAGCTCATGATGCACGAGATAAATTGCGCAACGCAGTCCATGAACGACGCGATGCCAAAAATGACGCGATTATGTCCCATCTTAACGGAGCACAATCTCCGGGAGCACATGGAAGCTATCTAGACCAAATGAACATTGAAGATAAAGCGCAACATGACCGCATTGCGCAAGCTAAGCAAGAAGTGGAAGGTGATGCATATATGAAGAGTATGGATAAAAACATTTCCGATACCGAAAATTGGAATGATACACTAGACAGAGCACACCAAAATAATCCGGAGCTTGCTCAAACTATCGAACAATCTACAGGTGGAGCTATCGGACATCTCTCGCAAGAAGAAGTAAATCGCCGTATCAGTAGCGCCAAACACGCTAAAGATATGCATATGCTGCATGAGATGCAAAACAAATTAAGCAATAGCGATTTTGAAAGATTTTTAACCTCTTATCAGGCAGGAGAAAATTTCTAGAAGAAAGTAAAGGAACAGGGCAAAACAAAGTAAATTTAACCATATTGTAATATTTATTTTTTAGAATTTATGTTACAATAAAAGTAGGTAACTAAAAGGAAAAAACGACACAGGAACTACGGCAAATGAAGAAAATTACGTTATTAAATATCGGCAAATGGCTTTGCTTGTTACTGTGTGCATGTTTTTTGTTAACCGCCTGCAGTAAGAGTGAACCGCAAGGCACATTAATTACCACTTCGGGTATGAATGGTGAAGAAGCTGAAAGCATGGATGATATTGCTCGCTCGCACCATTCGTGTTTTGATGGTGCCATTATGAAAGCAATGTATAAAAACATTGGCGATATGACTACCGATGTTTATAAAACTTTGACTTCGGAAAACCTGCTTTCAATAGTTATCCTTGCTTTTACCGTATGGATGGCTTTCCAAATCTTAAAGCACATATCTTCTACCACACCGGAATCTATCGGCAAATTTTGGACTAAGGTTTTGCGAAAAGCAGCTATCTGCACCGCTTGCGGTATTTTAGCATCTTCTCCGGAAAATATTTTATATGCCGTCAATACCTTCATCTTTCCAATATACACAACTATTTTGGAATTTACCAGTTTGATCATGAAGCATCTTGGCAGTATGCCTGAAGCGCAGACCGCCGCTATTAAACTTTGGCCTTTTGATAGCGATAATGCAATATGTGAAGCTTTTGTTCACAAAATCAGCAGTTGTAAACTTGATACATCTTCAAAAATAGAAATGACAACATCCGGCTTTCCGCAAGGCCCTGTCGATTTAATGAGCTGTATGGCTTGTATGGTCAACGACCGCCTGTCTATGGGAACAGATATCGGATTACGACTGATTTGGAGTATCAATCTGACCAGTATCATTACCGGTATTTTTGTCTTGGCAATTTTCTTCATTGCCAAATGGAGTTTTGCCCTCTACCTGATAGACAGCATTTTCCGCCTTAATATGATGATTATCATCATGCCGTTTCTAATTATGTTTTATCCGTTTGAACAAACACGCCGCTGGTCGGTTAAAGGTTTTCAGATCATCTTAAGCTCAGCCGCCATTATGATGAGTATCGGATTGATTGTTACCATGACTACTTTTGCTATGGAAAAGTTGCTGATTGATAAAAGTATGCGTATTGCCTATGGTTCGGTAAATGCCTATATGAATTTTGGCGTTATAGCCATGTCTATCCTGTTCATGGCATTTATCATCAAACAAGCTTGTTCAATGGGGGTAGAGCTTGCCGGACATATAACCGGCTACAGCGGAGATAGCAATTTTGCTAAAAATGCTAAATCAATTATACAAACTGCCGGTGCTATTATATGGGGCTTCTTCACTTTTGGATGCGGTTTGGTGTTTGTTAAGGCTACAACCTACATTAAACGTGTCCGTCAAATACAAGAAACTTACGAAAAAGCCAAAAACAAAGCTCAAGAAGTGGCTTATCGTGTTAATCATGCCGCCGGACGAGATCGAGAGTGAGGTTGCCGTGATGAAAATAATAGAAATATGGAAGCCTTTACGCACAATCACATTTGCGCTGATTTTGTCACTCGTTGCGACATCAGCGGTAGCCGGAATTGACGATGATTTCAATATTGAGGTTGATACTAAAAGCGGAACAGCAACCGTTAACACTGGAGCTGATTTTCAAGCCGGTAAAGATTTTGCTGATGAAGAATTAGGACGTAACGGTCATCCTGAATTACAATTCCATTATGATAACCCCGATTTGCAAAATGCAATGAATCTGCGCGCTAATGAAAGTGGCTACACTTCAAGCGATAATTCAAAAGATGTATACGAAATAATGGGGATTAATAATACTTGTTCTATGAGCATAATAAAAAAAGAATATCTGGATAAATCAAGCACTAATTATTGTTGGTATTGTAATATTACCAGCACTATGACAAATGCTTATTTATCTGCCGTTGCCGAGTGCACCGGTGTAGTTCAGACATTAGCATTATTGATTTTGCGTTACGGTTTTCTTATCTGGCTGGCTTATTACATCTTGCAGCAAGTAAGTTCCTTAGCTCCCACATCACCGGGAGAAATGCTGCAAGAAATATTGATGATGGGTTTTAAGGTTTTACTCGCCACTTTAGCAGTGCGCCAAGGTATACCTTTGTTAACCGAATATTTTCTTGATCCGGTTATGTTGATGGGTATTGATTATGGTCAACAAATGCTTGAAGGAATAGTATCGGCAAATATCGGTTCTGGCGGAGGAGGTGCATGATGAAAAAATATCTGCAAAGACTTCTCTTTGTTACGACGATAATTGCAATCTCGATTTTGCCGGCTGTTGCCGGACGTTACAGAGCGCACAATGACTATATGTTGGCTACTGTTTTATGGCACGAGATTCGCGGTGGTTCCGAATACGAAATCAAACAGGTTGCCAACGTAATCATGAACCGTTTAGATATGTTTGAGCAAGGCAATAAGGAAGGTTATCAACTGGAACTTGGAGATATTTTAACTGCTAGAGCGCAATTTTCCGGAAGTGAAAAATATTTAAACGCTCGTATGACAGATGCCGATATCTTAAAACACATAAATATGCGAGGCAGTGAAGGAACCGCGTGGAAAGTATGTTTAAACATCGCCCAACAAGCCCTCGCCGGACAACTACCTGATTTGACTCATGGCGCCACTCACTATCGCACTTGCCTCGGACCAAATATGACATTCTGGGGAGCTTCAAAAATACAAGGAGTATCACATGGCAAACACTGTTTCTTTAAAGGTATCAGTATGGGAGCCATGAAAGTTAACGGGCATGTTTTCAAACAGGGTAAAGTAACCGGAAAATACAGCAAAGGAGGGGCTTATATCGATAATGGAGGAGATGGCAGTGGAGAAGGTTCGGGATACACAGGTAATTACAGTAGCGGTGGAACTGATGGCGGCTTTAGCGGCTATGATAACGGTGGTTTTCTTGATTTGACTTTTAATGATACCGAATATACCGCTTTATGTGAGCAAGCTAAAACCGAAACTGATGCTTCAACCACACCTCCTAATCTGTTTAATACAAAAATCTTAACCCGCATTACTGAGATGATGGAAAAAGTATATGTTTCGCTTGGAGAGCTCTACGCTGTCGGTCAAAGTTTGATGTGTTTTGCCACCGGTCCGGGAAAAATTAAACTACTAGTATTCCACCTTGTGAACATACCTTATTGGTTTGCCGGCATAGCCATATATTTGGCGGCGTTCTTCATAACTATGGGGGTAGGTCTGTTTTTTGTCGATGCCGTTTTCAAAATCGGCTTTGCTCTTTTGTTATTACCCATCAGCATTGCCCTCTGGCCTTTTGAACCTACAAAAGGTAAGCTAAGCGAAAACTTTTCTATCATTATCCGTAATTCTATGCTTTTTGCCCTGGTCGGAATGGGTATCGGATTTGCGGTTGTCCTTATTCAAAACGGTGTTATACATGGCATTAACGAGCTTGAATTTAGTAAAGCGCTCGAAGATGGAAATGTAAAAGCCATGGCAAAACAATTCGCTATAAGTGGCACAAATTTCTTAGTAATTATTTTCTGCTTAATTTACGGATTTAAAATCATTCAATCAAGTGTTAATGACTACCTAAATCGTATTTTTCCGGATAATGTCTTCGGAGGACAAAGCCCTATGCACCAATCCGGCGTGCAGGCTATCGGCAATATGGGAACACATGCGGTTATGCCTGTAGCGGCATTGGCCGGTGATATTGCCTTAAATCAGGCCGGACGCGGCATTGAAGCCATGGGACGTGGTTTGAAAAACTATGGAAGCGGAGCTCCGACAACACCTGCCAGACCGACACCGGTTGCCGGCGATAATGGCGTAAATGGTCCGACCGGTCCGCTACCAACCAATAATTTTGAATCAGGTAATGATCAGGAAGATGAGCAAGAATCAATGCAAACTCCTCAAAGCATAAATCATCAGACACCACATCGATCGAATAGTATTAATCCTAACAATTTAGAAAATTCAAAAGTCGTTAATGACCTTGATGCGCAACAAAAATCTCCGTCATTAAACAGTGATGGTTCATTGCCACAAATGCAGAGCTATAGCGGTATATCCGGGGCTATGGCTGCCGGTATGGCGTTAGGACAACAAGACCAAGTAGAGGGACTTTCGCTTTCACCGGGTAATTTATTGAGAAATACTGCCAATGCTACATTAAACATTTTAACGGCACCACTTAACAAAAAGACTTATCAGCAACTGCAAAAATTACCCGAAATTATGGAAAAACGTGCCAAAGCAACAACGATGCATCAAAATCAGCGTGAAAATGAGGAAAATAATATGATGCCTGATGCCACCAATGGCCAAAGAATCATTATGCGCCTGTCACGTGACGCCACCTTGTTTGTGCGAACCGCCAAACAAACAGCCTCGAACACAATTAAAGATACAACCAAAGAAACTGCTTATGCTGCCGGCTCGCTTTTGGAAAAATTCGGTGCCAGAATTCGTCCAAGCAAAAAATCTCATCTCAGCCAATATTGGCAACAATACAATAAAGACAGAGAAAGAGAGCGATTAGAAGAAATTCAACGCCAGAAAGATCAACGTGAAACAGATTCAACACTGGCTGACGATTATGTAGACCGCGGAGGTAATCAAAATGGATAAGATAGTGAAAATAAATAAACATAAAATCTATCTTCTTATATTGGCAGTCTTTTTAAGTCTGTTTTGCCTGACTTCTGTGGTTTTTGCTCAAACAAATTCTTCGTGCACTCCGGGAGATAAAAGTAACTGCTCCGCTGCCGAACAATGTAAGCCGGCAAAAGACGGAAAAAAACTTTCAAGTGCTTCCGCAACCATAAACGGTAAGTGCGTAAAAGAAAAAACCGCCAACGGTTGCTATAATTCTAACCCAACCAGTTATTCCACCTCATACAGCGGACTCAAGTACCGTGCTGAGGGTGCCGGCGGTAATGACAGACCACGTAATCACCTTGGTAGCGATATCGGTGGTGGCGGTCACACTGACATAAATGTTTATGCTCCAGCAGACGGAACAATCGTTTATACCGGTGTCGGCACTTGTAGCGGTCGCTCCATGGTAATTGAGCATGAAAATAAATGCTCCGGCGGCAAATTCAGAACTATTCTTCGGCATTTAATAGCTTTCAAAAAAACAAGCGGAACCGTTAAAAAAGGAGAAGTTGTTGGTATAGAAGGTGGATCAAATGCTGTTGGTCACGGATTAGGTGATATTTGCGATAATGAGACTCAGAGTAAATATTCCACTTATACTCGCTCCGGTTGCGGCAGAACAGTTAAGTGCTACAGTGGACCATTAAAAAGTTATTCTATCCACCTTCACATGGAAACGGTTGATGGAAAAATGGTCGGTTCTACAAGTGCTGCCGGTAGTGTCCAAAATGTTATGCAATCTTATTGCGGCGGGGTGCAAGCCCTCTGCGGCGATTGTCCTATTGATTTAAGCTCTTGCGGTGGCAATACGGCAATAAGCAGTGACGGCACATCTGCTTCGACTGACGGACTTTCCGGTGGATCTGATGGTGGTAATTTTGGCGGAGATGGCAGTTACAGAAGCGATAAATGCGATTTCAAAGAATATCTCGATTCACAAAATTGTACTTTCTGTGAATTATTTAAAAAATTATGGAATGCTGCAAGCATTATGGCAAAAACTTCCAATGACGCATTATCTGCTCCGACAAAAACCTTAGTTTCCATCGGCTTTTTAATATGGATATGTGTATATTTGCTCAAACAAATAGCTTCGTTTTCTAAAGTCGGCACCGGCGAAATGCTGAAAGGTATTTTATTCCAAGGTTTCCGTGTTGCCGTTGTTATTATCGCTTTAAGCGGCGCTATTTATGAAATTATGGACCTTACAATCAACCCCGTAATGCAGACCGGACTTAATTTCAGTCGAACCCTGAACAAAGAAGCCGGATGTGATGCTTCTGCATCTTATATGCAAAACATCGTCGGCTATGATGAAACAACCGGTTTTCCTAAACCTCAAGTAGAATCATCTGCAGAAATCGGTGGTCTTTCCAAACATTTGGGAGAATCCATAATTTGCAATTTGAAAACTTTGGAAGACAAAACCGGCTTTTTAATGTCACTCGGCAAATACTCAATGTGCATCGGTTGGGAGCGCCACCCTCTATGGCATCCTTACTTTTTACCTGGATTAGGATATTTTACCACAGGCATTTTCTTGTGGATTGCCGGCTTGTTATTATTGTTATCTTTCCCATGGTGTTTGGTCGATTGCATTTTGCAACTATGTATAGCTGTTGCTCTTTTACCATGCGCAGTAGGTGCTTATGCCTTCAAAATCACTGCCCAATATCTTAAAATGATATGGAATATGTTTATGAATGCCATGTTTAACTTCGTCTTTATGGCTATAATAATCTACGTCATCAATGCCAATTTAGGAAGTTGGATTGGTTACACACCGGGAACTTATCCGCAAGAAGATGTCTTTATTACTGCGCTCCAATCTTATGGTTTGGCTTGGTGGGGAATAGGATTCTTCAAAATTGTGGTAGTATGCCTGTTCTGCTGGACATTCTTCGACGAAGCCGGTTCTATGGCTAACGAATTTGGTAAAGGCATGAGTATGCACAATATCGGCCGCAAAATCGGTGGCACAGTCAGTTCTGCTGCCTTCAATAAAGCTATTGCGCCTGGCGCTGCTATCGCCGGCAATGTGGCTTTAGGTGGAGTCCGCCATATTGGCGAAGCCGTAAATTCCAAATACGGCAACAGTTTCCGTAGTGGTTCAAACCGACTAAAAGGAGAAATAATTAAGCGCTTACCACCTCGTTTCCGTCACGAAACAGTCAATGATGACGGTACTACCAGTATTACTGCCAAATATAGTTTCCTCGGTTTTGAACATACCAACACTATTACCAAAGATGCCGATGGTATTTACACTCAAACCAAACAAACTCACAAAAAATCGAGCCAATTCGGCACACGCATCACCAATGATGCCTTTATGCGCACCAAAGAATTGACCGATGAAAACGGTAATGTTGTCGGACGTTCAATTAAATTTAATAATACCACCGCCAAATACTTAGTCAAAGAAGACGGAACCATAAACATGCACGCTATGCAACAAATGATTGACGGTGCTTCCGACAAAGAGCGTGCCTACGAAGGAATTATGCTTATGGTGGCACAAAAACGCGGTATGGGATTAAGTGAACGTTTCCAAAATCGTGATGTTAAAATCAATAGCGACAGGTCAGTTACTATTACTCAGACCAATTTAGACGGCACCAAACAAATTTTGACTGCGCAAATGTTTGATAACCAAATGGTAATGTCGCGACAAAGTTTTGACCGTAAAGGTAATCCGATAAAATTCCAAAAAACTAATGGCGTTCGCACCTTAACTGAAATTTATGAGCAAAACGCTGACGGCACTTATTCGGCTGCTATCCGCCACGGATTTACAAATCATTGGCAATCAAAAGATATTTTAAACGAAGACGGCGAATGGCTGTTCAGACACGATTCCAATATGAACGTTCAAAAAGCCATGGCAGGATTTGATAAAGGCGACTTTGATGAACATTTGGCACAAATGCAACGAGCGCGCGAAACTAGAAACGACCATATGCCGAAAAACTACATCTCGCTCAATAATATCTCACGCGATGATATAGCCGCCCGTATGAATAAAAATGATAGAGATGAAATAGTAGCAAACAATCAGAATGAAGCGCAAGATCGCCAAGAAGCCGAACGCAAAGCACAAGAAGAAACAAAAGAAACAGATACCGGAAATAAAGTATAGTCCTCCTCTTGTTTTGTATATAAAATAAATTTTTGTCTTGCATTTTGTGAAAAAATGTCTAGTATTGGACTTAAATGTTTGTCTTATTGTTTTTTTAGAGGCGTTATTATGGAAGAAATTGTTTTCCCAAACCAAATCAGAATGCATAGAAGACTGCGCGGTGTTCCTATGCAACAGTTAGCGGACTATTTAGGAGTCAGTCTTTCTGCAATTTCCAAAATCGAAAAAGGCTACCGCCGCTTAAATCAGGAACAACTTATTCAAGTTGCGGAGTTGTTGGATTGCTCTTTGCAAGATTTGTATGTTAATGAGCAAAATTCACAAGAAGAAGTAGTTCAAGCATGGAAACGCGAGCAAGAACGCCGTAGCAAAATCAATCAAACCGCCGGCCTTAAAACTCTCGGTGCAGGTTTAAGACATATTCGTAATGAAAACGGCTTGACTTTAATTGAAGTTTCCGAACATGCCGATATGACTCTTTCCGTTTATCACCGTATTGAAATGGGACAACGTGAAGTCTCTGATAAAGAATTTAAAAATATTGCTCATGCATTATCAATGACGATTGACGGATTGAAAAACCGCATTAAAGAACTGGAAGATTCCGGAGATTTAACCGACATTATCGAACATAATGATAATCGCTATAAAGTGTTGAATAACACTCGTTATGCAAACTTGGGAAGTATGATGCTGGTTGAACGTGATGCTGTTATGGTACCTGTTTATGGTGTCGGTAATAGCGAAGGTAATATCGTTATTGATCGAACCGGATCATTAAAAGAGATCATTTGCCCGCTTCACCTGCAGAACAAGCACGACATTTACGCCGTTAACTTATGCACGCGTCGTTTGGGCTCGCTCATTTCCAGCCGTGCCATTTTGTTTGCAGATCCTACTGAAGTAGTCAGCGCCGGAGATATTGCTTTGTATTATATCAAAGAAGATGAAGCAAAATTACTCAGTATTCGCGAAGATGAAAACGGCCAGCTTTACGGCTTGCGTTGGAACCCTGATGAAAGAATAACTCTTGATAACAACGATCTGACTAAAATTCATAAAATTGTTGTTATAAATCTTTAGTCGTATAAAGAATTTTAATAAGAAATTTACACTCTCTGTTCTATGATAGAGGGTGTAAATTTATTTAAACAAAAGAGAAAGACGTGGTTGCAGAAGCACAAATAAGTGATAACAAACCTAATGAGGAAGAGGAAGAAAACCCTATTCTGGTGGCTCAACGCTACCTTAATATCTTCCATCAAATTCATATTTTTCCTCCAGAAAAAAAAGCCGAATTTGACATTTCTTTAAAAAATATGCCTAAAGAAATTCGCCACATTTTACCAACTATTCCGGGCGGACGTATCCTTATGGATCACATTTTGGAACTTGAAGGTAAGAAGAAAAAGACTTATGACGGCGAGGAAGTTCCAAACGAGGAAGAAAACGAAACTCCGGCTACACAACAACCTGCCATTACCAATGCTCCCATCGTCGCCAATGGTAAAATCAGTTTAGATCCTGATTTTGCGAAAAATTTAGCCGGTTCGCTTGCTATAGCCTTTAGAAACAATAATCTAATGCCGGGTGGTAATTTAAACGAATTATCGAATGTATTAAGTAAGTCGTTCAGTGCCTATGCCGATAATATGCAGCAAATGACACAAACTATTTTATCGCAAAATATGGAGCAGCTTAACAAATCTCAGACAGAATTACATACTCAAATTACCAAACAACTGAACGTTCAAACCGAATTACAAAACCGAATTACCGAAAAAGTCGGCAACCAAATTTCACAGGTTCAAAGTCAGCTAAATACCCAAATCAGCAAGCAACTCGATTGGCAAAATAAAATGCAATCACAATTCGAACAAAATTTGCAATTACAAAATCAACTGCAACAAAAAATTAACAGCCAGATTAGCACCCAATCAACGAGTTCTGTTGCTACTGAATCCGTAGCAGGCAGCACTCATGCTGCCGCACAAATGAATGCTCAAACTAATAATGCTAATACCACAACCATTAACAATATCAATGTCGATTCTTCGTGTTTTAACGGGCTATCGCAAACAATTCGCGAAACAGAAGAAAAACGCAGTGCTGATTTCCAAAAAATCATTGAAGTTTTGAACAAAAATTTTGCTCATTCGCATAATCAAAAATCGCAAGAATTTCCGGTTACTGCCATTACCAATTCTATTACTGAAGCCTTGCGCGAAAGTAGCAAACAACAATTGGCTGCTATTAAAGCTTTTGGAGAAACTTTATCACAAACAATTCGCCAGTCGCAACAAGAGCTGGCAAAAACTTTAAGCAAAAACAATCCGCAACCGGAAAAAATATATATTACGCAAGCAGCACCTTTGCCACCGATTGCGCCTGTAAAAGAAGAAAAAATACCCCACACGGAAACAGATAAAAATAATTCGCAAAATAATCAGAAAAAAGAACAAAATCGTGATAATCGCAATAAAAAGAATGAGATAAAAAACGAATCAATAACGGATAAATCAGCCCAACACCAGGTTAAACCTAAAAAAAATCAACCTTCCAAAGAGGCTAAGCAACCACAGTCGTCATCGGAGATTAAAAAAGAAATAAAAACAGATGAGGCTGAAGATGCAGATTTTATTTCTGCATTTATAACTGAACCGGAAAAAAAGCAAAATGATATCTCCCTGGAAGATATCTTTGCCGACGATAAAAATACAGATACAGATAGTACGAAAATTCCACCTAAAAAAGAAATTGATAATACACCAAAAATAAAATCGGAAAATCTCCAGTTTGCAGAGCCTGAAAACAAGCCATCACCGAAACCTGAGCCGAAGGTTGAGCCTGCGCCGCAGCCAAAACCTAAAATACACTCTCATCTATACGATGACGCATTATCAAAAATAAAAGCAGCGTTGCAATCTCCCGAAACCATCACTCTAAGCGACTTAGACAACCTAAATCCCGTTTCTCTAAACGGAGAAATAATAGAGCCTAAATCCCAAGAAAAACAAGAAGAAAACGAATATACAGATACCCCTTTTGATGATAGTTTACTAACTGATTTTCTAACTTCTGATGACCAATCTTTCGATGACACCGAAGAATGGGAATATATTGACGAAGATGGCAATCAGGTCAGTACCGATGACACCGAAGAATGGGAATATGTCGACGAAGACGGAAATCCGGTTGAAGCTGACGGCTCTGAAGAGTGGGAGTATGTTGACGAAGACGGAAATCCGGTTGAAGCTGACGGCTCTGAAGAGTGGGAGTATGTTGACGAAGACGGAAATCCGGTTGAAGCCGACGGCTCTGAAGAGTGGGAGTATGTTGACGAAGATGGCAATCCGATCAGCTCTGATGATACCGAAGAATGGGAATACGTTGACGAAGATGGCAATCCGATCGACGATAATGACATCAAGGAAAACGACTTGACATCTGCCTTTTTAGCATCTGAAGAACCACAATCAAAGGAAGATGCCCATGACAAATAG
The DNA here is from genome assembly GCA_902763155.1 of uncultured Pseudomonadota bacterium. Lineage (GTDB taxonomy): Bacteria > Pseudomonadota > Alphaproteobacteria > RF32 > CAG-239 > RUG410. The sequence continues at coordinate 18,174 of CACWQS010000012.1, forward strand.
CATAAAAATATATTTACAAAGCACCCTAATTTGTTTAGAATGACGACATAACGTGAGGAATAAAAACAATGGCAGAAGAAAATAATACAGTTGTTTCAAAAGAATCTCTCTGGTATGTAGATAACTATATCGTATTAATTGACTACTACGACCGCACCATTTCTCGCATTGCGGCTCGCTGTGTTCGCCAAGGTAATATTGCTTTGGAAGAATACAAGTTTTATCCATATGTACTAGATGTTTTGCAAGAAATTTGCGATACTGGAAACTATATTTTAGAACACAAAGAACTCTACCCTTATGTTGAAAAACGTATCGCCGGCGGAATAGAAGCCCTACAAAAAAATTTATCTTTATACCAAGAGGAGTTGACTAATAATCAATCTCCCGATATGTTGCGCCCTGACCCTAACGAAGCTAAAAAAATGAACGAAGTTATGAGTAATTTTGATAAATCGGTTGACCCAACCGTTGGTGCCGGCATGAATATTGACGAGCTTATGGAAAAATTGATGGCCGAAAATAATATTAACAATCCAGATGAACAAAATAAACAATAGCAAAAGGCTGAAACCATGAAAAAATATAATCTTTTTAATTTTTTAGCATTTATTTCCCTCTTTGCATACAGCCTTGTCGGATGCGCTTTTTATGAAGTAGCTGACGAAGAAGTTGCCGTTGAAGATGTCTATAACGAAACTGACGATACTCCTGAAAATGCGATATCTGACGCCTCCGCAACCTCAACTGCAACAACTGTTATTAGCAGTGAAATTCCTCCCGAAGTAATCATGCCGGAACAATATGTTCAAAATCCGGCTGAGATGCCTGTGGTTCGCCGCAGTTTAGATAATGACCCGAATGAACCGATTATTCGCACTCCGGAAGGTGCCAATGAACTTGACTTAGAAACTCCGTTACGTTGCGATGTTAACTGGGAAACTCAGCAGATGATTTTAACTTTGCCTTATATCAAATCTGCTTTCAAACTTGAACGTAACGGTATAAATAACCCTTTGCCGCGTTTTGAAGTTACCGGTTTTACTTTTGATATGATGCCTGCCGAACAAGCTATGGTAAAACTTACCAAAGAAGCCGGTATTCGCGTTTCTTCGGCTGACGGTCCATACACAAGCATTTCAGCAAATGATTTGAAAGGCGAATTTTCTGCTGTTATTAAAATGATAGCCGATTCGGCCGGTATTTACTACTCCTATAATGCCAAAGATAAAATTTTGACCTTAAGTCGCCACGCTAACATGACCTTATATACCCCGCATTCGCGCCCGATTATTCTGGCTTTGCTCGACGTTATACGCGGCGCCGGTATTACCAACATTGTTACGAACTGGTCCGATTATTCCATTACTTTTGATGCCGATATGGAAACCAAAAATAAAATGATTGAACTTATTGATTTCTTTGAAAACAACCCGACTTTGGTTGCCTATGATGTCAGCGTTTTCCGCCTTTATCCGTATAATCAGATGAAAGATATCGAGTGGAAAGATATGCTTAAGTCGTTTGATGTCGGCACCATTTCTACTGCTCAAAGCGGCGTTATCGGACGCATTTTAACTACATCAAATGAAATCAATATAGACACTTTGCAACGTTTTATGGGCAATCAAGCACAGGTCCAACTTGTTTCTGAGGGAAAATTTGTAGTACCTAACTTGTGGTTAGCTCGCTTTGATATCGGCAAATGTAGTCTTCCTAAAGCCGATTCTTACGGTTTATCCGTTTTAGCTAAGGCTTCGCTTGAAAAGAATAACAATATTTTCAGTGATCTTACCTTAGAAGAAACTAACGGACAAGTAACCAGTTTTAAAACACGTACCAAATTAGGCGAAAATTTCTTGATTATAGGCTTGCCAAATGAGTTATTCGGCATTAAATCTCCTAAATCGGAAACAGTCATTTTTATGGTTCCGCGCTTGATAAGAACAGTTAAAACCAATGAAAAAATTAAAAACAAAATATAGAGGTGAGTAAAAATGGAAGAAAATCAAAACACCAATCAACCACGAAAAATCAGAAAAATTAAACGAGTGCGTCCGATGGAAAATCGCACATCATCTTTCGGCATGCCAAGCAAAATCAATGCGGTAACGCAACCGGAATCGCCTTTTGACCAAAACAATTATAAACAATCAGAAGAAACATATTATACCAATAACGGCGAAGCTGAAGGTATTCGTTTTGTTACGGAAGAAGATTTGCAATCAACCGAAAATATGGCAATTACATCACTTCTTAAAAATAAAACAGTAATTTTACTCCTACTTTTATCACTGATTTTAGGTATCGCAATCGGTTCATTGTTTTTTGGTAAGAAAAAAACTGCTAATCGTGGTCTTGATGGTGTAGTTATCAATTCCGATGTTCCGGCCGGACGTAACCGTTGTGGTTTAGTCGAACAACATCAAGGATGTGTTTTATACATAATGAATCCGCACACCCAAGAAGTTACCGGTAAAGATTTTTACTCCACTGCTGCCCAATGGACCCAACGCCAGCGTTATTTAATCGAAACCGGCAATATGCACTATAGTAATACCCGCATCAAACCGGGATATATTGCCCAAATCAACATTCCTCCGCTTTCATCATACTAGCGCAATATAAAAAGCCGACAATATGTCGGCTTTTTATATTGAAAAATCTAAGACAATGTGCTACCGTTCTCCCGTGTTTAAGGAGAAAATAATGGAACCAACTAAATCAACCAAAGATGTTGCCGCCGGCCTGATTATGTGCGACGGTCTGATCTTAATCGGACAACGCAAACACGGCAAAAGCCTTGAATATAAGTGGGAATTTCCGGGAGGTAAACTGGAAAAAGGCGAAACTCTGGAAGAATGCCTCAAACGCGAACTGATGGAAGAAATGGGGCTGGAAATTTTTGTGCGCGAACCGTTTATTATCAGCTCTTATGACTACGATTTCGGCACCATTGTTTTACACTCATTTTGGGCAACTTGCAAAAGCCAAGATATACCTGTTGTTCTTGAGCATGAACAATATAAGTGGGTGAACCCAAAAGATTTGCCTAAATACGATTTTGCACCGGCAGACAAACCGATTATCGATGCAATTTTAGGCCTGTTTTAGTATTATATTAACATTCCTGCCATATTTTAAATAGTGAAACATCTATTTTTATGACTATATAAAAAACGGATAAAAAAATGGCAGAGAAACAAAACATCGGATATATTACGGCAATTAACGGCGGTGTCGCGGAAATAGAATTTCCCGATTCGTTACCGCATATCCATAATGAATTAAAAATCGGTAATCTTGTTGCCGAAGTGCAAGGTTATGTGAACGACAAAACTGTTCGCGCTTTGGTAATGGGGGCAACCGGCGGTTTGGCAAGACACATGAAAGTCATTGATAGCCAACACCCGATAGAAGTGCCGGTCGGCGATGCCATTTTAGGCCGTATGTTTAACATTTTCGGTCAACCGATAGATGGCAGTAAACCACTCAAAAAAACACCGCACAAATCAATTCATGCACCGGCTGTTCCGCTTAATAAACGACAAACCAATTCCGAAATTTTTATCTCCGGAATTAAGGCCATTGATTTATTGGCACCAATGGAACGTGGCGGCAAAGCCGGTTTGTTTGGCGGCGCCGGCGTGGGAAAAACCGTTCTTATTACAGAGCTGATTAACAACATGGTCGGGCGCTATGACGGCGCCAGCATTTTTTGCGGTGTCGGTGAGCGTTCACGCGAAGGCGAACAGCTTTATCGCGAGATGAAAGATGCCGGTGTCTTGGATAAAACGGTCATGGTGTTCGGACAAATGAACGAAGCACCGGGGATTCGTTTTCGTGTCCCGCTAACCGGTTTGACCATGGCAGAATACTTCCGCGATGTTGAAAAAAAAGATGTATTACTGCTGATAGATAACATTTTCCGTTTTGTGCAAGCCGGTTCCGAAGTCTCGGTTTTGCTCGGGCAAATGCCTTCACGAGTAGGATATCAACCATCACTCGGCACCGATATTGCCGATTTGGAAGAACGAATTTCATCTACCGAAGATGCAGCCATTACCTCCATTCAAGCTGTTTATGTACCGGCTGATGACTTTACCGATCCTTCGGCGGTACACACCTTTGCACACTTGTCTTCAAGCATTGTGCTTTCCCGTGCCAGAGCTGCTCAGGGACTATATCCGGCTGTCGATCCGCTCAACTCAAGCTCTAATATGCTCACTCCGCAAATTGTCGGCGAAAGACACTATAAAGTTGCCATTGCCGTTCGTAAATGCTTGGCCGAATACGAAGAACTGAAAGACATTATCGCCATGCTCGGCTTTGATGAATTGCCTGAACACGATCAACAAACCGTTCTGACTGCACGAAAATTGGAACGTTTTTTAACCCAACCGTTTTTCACTACCCACCAGTTTACCGGTATGGAAGGACGCTCGGTTGATTTGCAAAAAACTATTGAAGGTTGTGAACGTATTTTAAGCGGCGAATTTAATTATCTTTCAGAAAATGACTTTTTCATGGTCGGCGATGTAGATGAAGTTGTTGAAAGAACCAAGGATAAAAAAGCAGCTTATGAAAAATCTTTAACGGAGGGAAATAGCTGATGCAATTTACTTTCGTCACTCCGCAAGGCATCGTTTTACAACAAAATATCCGTAAAATAACATTAGAAACACTGGACGGATATTATACTTTATTGCCGCGTCATGTTGACTTTGTTTCAGCTCTGACTGCCGGTATTGTTACGTTCTTATCGGAAGACAATACCGAAAAATATGCGGCTTGTCATCAGGGAATTATCGTCAAAAAAGGCGATAAAATAACTATTTCCGTGCAAAATGCTGTTTTAGGAGAAACACTCTCGGAGCTGCAAGAACTGATTAAAATTGAGTTCAAACAAAGAGAAGAACAACGCAAACAACTCAATACTGCCATGGCACGTTTAGAACTTGGGATAATGCGTGGTTTCAAACAATTAAGAGGAGCAACCGATGGCGGAATTTAAAAACCATGAGCAAGATATAAATGAAATGTTGCTCCATAAAGCCGAGCTTCTAAAACTCCGTTCCGAACGCCACTGGAGCTCTAATTTCGGAATGATTGCTTCGTTAGGTGGTGTTATAATTACCCCGCTTTTATTGGGCATCTTGGGGGGAGGTTGGCTTGATGAACATTACCCTGAGCATTTTTCGTGGCGTTTGTCCGGTCTTTTTCTCGGCTTTTTATGGGGAGGTATTAACGCTTATTTTTGGGTAAATATTGAAAATAAAAAAATCGAACGTTTGAGTAAAACAATTCGGAGTAAAAAAGATGAATAGCGCAACTGTTTGGACTACCATGTGGCAACAAGCCGATATTTTACGCATATTACTTGCCTTAATAAGCGGTATTGTAGTCGGCTTTATTTATTTTCAAAGTCTACGCTGGAGTGTTAATCGTATCCACACCTTTAAGCACAAATGGACAGTTTTCGGAGCGGTAGCTCTGTTTCGCATCGCATTGTTTTTTACGGTTTTGGTTTTGGTGGCAGGAAAAAATATCGCTTTACTTGTCATCTACCTATTGGCGTTTTTCTTTACTAAAATCCTCATCATTTGGCATGAAAAACACAGACTGATACAAGATAAAAGTAAGGACGAAAATGATAACGTTTGATTTCAGTAAATTATGGGATATCCCTGTTATCAATCGCCAAATCGGACTGGAGAGTTTCGATGCCATCAGGCTTATCTCTTGGAATGATTTTTATATCAACGTTACCATTTTTAACAGTTGGCTGGTTATAGCTTTGATAACCTTAATATCTTGGCTGGCCACCCGCAATCTATCTACACAGAAACAAGTTTCAAAATGGCAAACCGCATTGGAAGCTCTGGTGCTTTGGCTACAACAAGAAGCCAATGAAACCAGCGGCTCACGTACCAATCAATACCTCGGTATGGCTATGGGACTGTTTTGCTTTATTTTGGTTTGCAATCTGCTTACGTTTATCCCGTGGTTTCGCCCGCCTACTGCTTCAATCAGCACCACTATGGCACTAGCAGCGATTGTATTCTTGGCTATCCCGTATTTTTCGATTAAAAATGCCGGTATCAAGGGCTACTTAAAAAAATTTATCGACCCGATTCCGCTGATGTTACCAATGAATGTTTTCAGCGAATTTTTTTCGGTTTTCGCAATGGGCTTACGTTTATTCGGAAATATGCTGAGTGGTGTAATGTTTGCCAGCATTTTAAGTGCTTTTGTGCCATTCGTCGCCCCACTGACAATGCAAACTTTAGGTTTGCTCACAGGTTCAATTCAGGCATATATTTTTGCCTTGCTTGCAGTTGTTTATTCTTCAAGCGTTAAGGAAGAAATTGTGCCGGAGATTATTAAAACTTAAAAGGAGAAAAACAATGGATTCTTATGCAATTATCGGAGCAATATCAGTATTAGGCGCGTGCCTGTGTATGGGTATCGGCAGCCTCGGTTCGGCTTTGGGAGAAGGTAATGCTGCCTCTGCGGCTTTAACCGCCATGGCCCAACAACCGGACGAAGCCAGTCGCATCCGTTCAACTATGTTTGTTTCACTGGCTATGCTTGAAACAACGGCGCTTTATTCGCTCTTGATAGCTTTCTTGGCACTTTATGCTAACCCGTTTTGGAATTATGCCATTACACAATAAGACGGAGAACTCATGCAAATTGACTGGTGGACATTTATCGCTCAAATAATAAATCTGGTTATTTTATTATTTCTATTGCGTAAATTTTTATACATTCCGGTTTTAAAGGCTGTTGAGGCCCGCCAAAAACTGATTGCCGATGAACTTCAAGAAGCGGCAAATGCCAAAAAACGGGCCTTAAAACTAACTGACGAATGTAATAAACGTTTAGCCGATATTGAAGCGCAAAAACAAAAAATCCTATCACAAGCAAATATTGATGCCGGTAAACTGACCGAAAATTTAATGCACGAAGCACAAGAACAATACAAAGTTGCTCAAGCGCAATGGCATAATAAATTGTTAGGAGAACAAAAGTCTTTTGAGGCAGCAATCCGCCATCTAATTGCCGAATATTTTACCGGCTTTGCTGAAAGAGCCTTAACCCAAATGGCTGATGTGCATCTGAACGATTTAATTGTCGCCAAATTTATTGATAAATTAGCCGATATTAAACAAGAAAAAAATTTTGCAAATAAACTGAAAATTGAAATCCAGTCAGCCCAACCGCTAAACAAAAATAATCAGGAATTGTTGCAAAAGTCTTTGCAAAAACAGTTTAATTTATCTGCAAATACAAAATTTAACTATACCATAAATCCGGCGCTTATCGGCGGAATTATCATTCAAGCCGAAGATGAACAAATATCATGGAATCTTGCCGACTATATGCAAGAATTTCAAGAACAGATGAATATTGAAATGCAACAATTGGTCAAAAGGAGTTAACCAATGATTGACACCGAAAAAACATTTTCAGCCATCGCCAAAAGTATAGATAAAACAAAGGCATCTATCCGTCAAGAAGAAGTCAGTTTGGTGCAATCTATCGCCGCCGGTACTGCTTTTGTCAGTGGTCTGGAAAATGTGCAAATGGACGAACTTCTACTTTTTCCCAATAATGTGCAAGGCGTAGTGCAAACCTTGAGTCAAGACAATGTCGGCGTTGTTTTTCTCGATAATGCCGATATGGTACGCGCCGGCGACAAAGTGCGCCGTAGCGGTAGAGTGGTAGATGTACCCGTCGGCAGCGAATTGCTCGGTCGGGTTATAAATCCTCTGGGTGCCCCTCTTGACAGCAAAGGCCCGGTAACAGCCACCAAACGTCGTCCTATAGAGGTTGAAGCTCGTTCGATTATGGATAGAGCTCCGGTTGATACTCCTTTACAAACCGGAATTAAAGCTGTTGATGCCTTTACCCCTATAGGTCGTGGACAGCGTGAACTTATTTTAGGCGATAGGCAAACCGGTAAAACTGCCATCGCTCTTGATACAATGATTAACCAAAAACATACCGGCGTTATTTGTATTTATTGCGCAATAGGTCAACGCAATTCAGCTGTTGCACAGGTCGTAGCTGAAATGGAAAAACACGGCGTTTTAGCACAGAGTGTCGTGGTATCTGCAGCCGGCAACGATACCGCCGGTATGCAATACATAGCCCCTTATGCCGCTACTTCCATCGGCGAATATTTTATGGAGCAAGGCAAAGATGTGCTAATTGTATATGACGATTTAAGCAATCATGCCCGTGCCTATCGTCAAATGTCGCTTTTGTTGCGCCGTCCGCCTGGTCGCGAAGCTTTTCCTGGTGATGTATTTTATATCCATTCACGTTTGCTGGAGCGTTCAACCAAACTAAAAGCCGAATTCGGTGGTGGCTCACTTACAGCTTTACCGATTGTTTCTACCGAAGCCGGCAATATTTCCGCCTACATTCCAACCAACATCATTTCAATTACCGACGGACAAATCTATCTTTCGGCACCAATGTTCCAAAAAGGCATTATGCCGGCAATAGATACAGGTCGTTCGGTTTCTCGTGTGGGGGGAGATGCACAACTTCCGGCATATAAAGCACTGGTCGGACCTCTCAAGTTATTCTATTCTCAGTTTGAAGAACTGGAATCGTTTACCAAATTCGGCACCCAGCTGGATAAAGAAACGCAGGGTCGCATCAAGCGCGGACAAGCGATTCGCCTGGTTTTGGAACAACGCCAATTTAAAACAATACCTGCTACTGACCAAATTGCCATATTTTTAGCCACTAATGCCGGACTCTTTGATGGTCTTGATGCCGATGCTAACCGAAAAGCACAGAAAAAAGTGCTTGAAGTTTTTCATGCCCAATTCAAAAACGTTATTAAAAATGTAGATAATCGGCAAAAAATATCGCCGGAAAAAAGTGCGGAATTGCTTACAGCCTTTGAACGAATTTTACAGCATGAGGGATTAGTCGAAAATGTCGCTTGAATCTTTGCAACGTAAAATCAAAACTACCGGCGAGTTACGCGAAATTGTCAGCACCATGAAAACGCTGTCGTCAGCAAGTATTCTGCAATACGAACAAGCTAATGCTTCATTGAAAAGCTATCGTCGCAATCTGCATGATGCTTTCCATGCTTTAGTGCGACAAAAAGGACTTCCTCCGATAGTTCCTAATCACGGTAAAGAAAAATATTTACACATTATTATCGGCTCCGATAACGGTATGGTCGGTAAATTTAACCGTGAATTGATGCAGACTGTCATTAAAGATATACAAAAACAAAAAATTACATTACAAGAAACGTTTTTCCTTAGCATCGGCAAACGTATTACCATGTTGGCAGAACAACAAAAACTCCCTTTATTGGCACAATATGCTATCGCCAATTCCATAAAAACTGTCAGTATTTTGGCCGAAAATTTGATTTTACGACTCGATAATATTATGGCAACTCAAAAAATCAGCCATGTAATTTTGTGGTTCCACAAACGCAATAAAACCGGCGGTGTCAAAATTGAAAAAAAACAAATAATACCTTTCGATTCTTCGGTTTTGAAAGAACTTAAAGATAAACCATGGGAAACTAATAATCTACCGATGCTCCCTTATAACATACAGAAACTTTTTTCGGCTTTGGTGCGTCAAAGCCTGATTATAACATTAAACAGCGCTATCAATTATTCATTAGCAGCCGAACATTTTACACGTATGACCAATATGCAAAATGCCGAAAACAATATCGATGAAAATCTGGCTGAACTTGACCAACAATATCAACAACAACGTCAAGAACAAATTACCGACGAGCTTATCGACATCATCTCCGGCGCCGAAGCTATAAAGAAAAAATAAAATAACACAACATCAACGTAAAACTCGGATAGCGTGTGTGATTGCGAAGTGTAATTTTCGACGACGTGTACACAAATAGTACACAAACGAAAAAACATAACATCCGCCGTAAAACTCGGATAATGAGTCAGCTGCGACGGAAGATTTCGACGACGTGTAGATAGAGCTACACGAGAAGAAATCTTCCTAGCAGATGACCATTAGACGAGTTTTACCAACTGAAACGATAGCGACGCAAAACCCTACTAATCCTTTTATAAGGGCAAGCTGATGAGTACTCTCAAACCTCCTAAATCACTGTCGGCAAGCTGTATAGAACCACCATGCGATACAATCACATCTTTGGCAATCGCAAGCCCCAAACCGACACCTCCGGTCTCTTTGTTACGTGAACCTTCAATGCGATAAAAAGCCTTAAACACATCATCGCGTTTATCTTCCGGAATACCAGGCCCATCGTCTTCTACAGTCAGTTCCAAGCGTTTATCGTCGCTTTCCAACTTGACGGCAATTGTTTTACCATAATGAAAAGCATTTTCGATAATGTTTGTTACCGCACGTCGCAAAGCCTGTTCACGTCCTTGCACCGCACTAACATCGTAGTTGGTGGAATAGCGAATCATTGCATTTGAACTGCGACGATATTTGTTGATTATTGAAGTTACAACTTCATTCATATCAACGAAAGTGGTGCTTTCCCCCCCCTCACCGCTCACAAACGACAGATAACCGTCAAGCATTTTTTCCATCTCGTTAATATCTTGTAAAAATTCCTGATTATCTTTGTTTTCCGGCAACATCGCAAGTTGCAATTTCATACGCGTTAAAGGAGTACGCAAATCGTGCGAAACACCGGCGAGCATTTGGGTGCGCTCGGAAATTTGGCGCAAAATGCGCTCTTTCATTTTTGTAAATGCCAATCCGGCACGTCGCACTTCAATAGAGCCGTAAGGTTTAAATTTTGTATTTATACCCTTACCAAAATCTTCGGCGGCCGATGCTAATTGAGCAATCGAACGCACTTGCACTCGCAAAAACATCACTGCAACAAAAAACAGCAACAGCGATGTCCCAATCATCCAAAGTACAAATCCAAAAATAGATGATGTAAAAATATTTTTGCGCGCTGTCTCAAATTCATACAAACCTTGCTGAGTATCAACCAAAATACTCAAGTCTCCATGATTATCAAAAATTTCTGTATCCGCTTCCGGAAAACGATTTTGTAAAGATTCTACCAGAAAATGCGTAGCAAATGAATTTTTCTTTTTATTTTCGCGCCAAGCCGAATGTTTATTGTCATTATCATAAAACTTCACGTCTAAATCATATAAATCTTTGGCCAGATTCTGTATTTCTGAAAAATTTATACTACCATCATTCATCTGCATCACAAAGGCCATATTAGCAGTCAAATTCTCTGACAACCTATGTCCCACACGCCGCCAACTACCTTCAAAATAAGCATATATTGAAACAACTTGCACCACAATTAACGGCACAAAAATCAATAGCATTGTTCTGAAAAACAATGACCGCGGCAAAAATTTACGTTTAAACGTTGCCATAGCTCTTTCTATTTTCATCGGAAATCTAATATGCATCTTTTTCTCCTATTCCGTTAACAACATATATCCTTTACCGCGCACCGTTTGCAAATAGCGCGGATTTTTTGAATCTTTTTCAATTTTTTTGCGAAGCCGTGTCATTTGCACATCTATCGAGCGCAAATTTTGCCCCATACCAAGCAATTCAGCAAGTTTTTCTCTGGTAAAAATTTGCCCGCTTTTCTGCCCTAAAATACTTAGAATAGTCCCCTCAACCGGTGTAATGTGAACCACCTCACCAGACTTGTGTCGACATTCTTTTTTCTCAATATCAAAGACACAATCGCCAAATTTCAACATAGAAGATTTAGCTTTGTTTTCTGTTGGCACACGCCGCAAAATATTATTTATGCGTAGCACCAATTCCTTCGGTTCAAATGGCTTAGGTAAATAATCATCAGCTCCGGCTTCTAACCCGTTAATCCTATCTTCCGTCTCGCCCATCGCTGTCAAAATTATGGCCGGAACATCATTTTCCCGTCGCAGTTTTTGCAAAAACTCAATACCGGTCTCGTTCGGCATCATCACATCAACAATCAGCAAATCAAATTGATATTGGCACAAAAACTGACGCGCATTTTCAGCATCTTTTGCGGCACTTACGGCAAAACCGTTTTCCTGTAAATAGCGTTGCAACAAACTCCGCAAACGCCTATCATCGTCAATTACCAAAATATGCGCACAGTCCGTTACCATAGCTTAAAAACCTATTCAAGCTTTTACATTCTTCTTTCCGGCTTTTTTAGCCGCAGTTTTAGAATTTTTTGCGGTTGTCTTCTTAACAATTGTTTTAGTTGCAGCTTTTTGCTGAGGAACAGTCTTTTTTACGCTCGAAACTTCAGCAACAACTTCGGTAACTACCTTTTTAGCCTCTTCAGCTCTTATATATTCCAAGCTACGCTGATAATACTGATATCCGGTAATAAAAGTCAGTACTGCCGCAACCCAAAGCAATATCTCTCCGCAATAACTCCAACCAATCCATAAATCACGAAACAGCATCATTGATAGTGCCGTCATTTGAAAAGCGGTTTTCCATTTGGCTAATTTTGTAACCGGCAACCCTGCATTAACTTCCCGTAAAAATTCTCGCAAGCCCGAAACCAAAATTTCACGACACAAAATCACAAATGCAGGTAAAACCGTCAACGACCAATTATACATATCCGGTTTTGCTAAAATAACCACCAATGCAGTTGCGACCAACAGCTTATCTGCAATCGGATCTAAAAGACGACCAAACGCCGATGTTTCATTCCATGCCCGCGCCAAATAACCATCTAAATAATCGGTTATTGATGCCGCCACAAACAACACCGCCGCAAACATCGCCCATGCAAATGTAGAAACATAAATAGAGATAAAAATCAACGGAATCACCGCGATTCGCGAAATCGTTAAAATATTCGGTAGATTATACACGACACTTACTCCAAAAACAAAAATAACGTTATTCTGTTAGTCAGTATAAGCATTTTTTTTAATTATGGAAGTAATTATATATTTTTTCCGCTATTTTTTTGCTGATGCCGGAAACCTTCATTAAATCTTGTAGAGATGCCGCCTTAATTTGTTCAACCGAACCGAAAAAATTCAATAAATCACGCTTTCGCCCGGCACCAATTCCTTCAATATCATCAATCTGCGACTTATAAATTGACTTTGCACGTTTTTTGCGATGCGTCCCAATGGCAAAGCGGTGCGCTTCATCACGAATATTTTGCATATAAAAAGCAATCGGAGATTGAAACGGTAAGGCAAAGCTCTCTCGGCCCTCAATATGATAAAATTCTTTGCCGGCATTGCGCTCCGGTCCTTTAGAAATGGCAATAATCGTAATACCGCTCAAATCATAATCTTTAAGCGCTTCGTGTACGACATGCAACTGCCCCAACCCGCCATCAAGCAAAATTACATCAGGTCGGTTTTCATCACTCATACGCTCAAAACGCCGCACCAAAACTTCTTTCATCATGGCAAAATCGTCATGAGTGTTTTCAGTGTATTTGATATTAAACGTCCGATACGCTTTTTTATCAAAACCGTTCGGCGTAGCCACAATCATAGCGCCAACTGCGAAACTTCCCTGATTATGCGAATTATCATAAACTTCGATTCGCTGCGGTATGCGGGGCAAATCAAACACTTTTTGCATTTCGTACAAATTTGCTTCTACCGTTGCCGTTTCAGCCAATTTACGTTCAATAGCCGCTTCGGCATTTTGCTTTGCCCGCTCAACAATTTTTGCTTTATTACCCTTTTGATAAAAACCGATTTTGCAATTTAATGCTTTTTCCAAAAAATCGGCATTTTCCAATTTATGTGAAACCAATATTTCTTTCGGTGCCGCATGCTCGGCATAAAAAGTACTTAAAAATGCCTCCAAAATTTCTTCTTCCGTATTTTCTGTAGCTTGCTTCGGAAAATATGGGATATTGCCGCCGTTCTGTCCGCCCCGCACAAAAAATACCTGTATGCACACCATATTTTTATGCTTTTTCACCGCCACCGCATCAACCGAAACCAGATCGACATATTCAACATTATACCCGCCTTGCACACTGCTGAGTGAGCGAATTTTATCCCGCAAAAGCAACGCCGTTTCATAATCCATTTCCGCACTTGCCTGTTCCATCCGTGCTGAAAGTTCTGCTTGCAAATTTGTGCTTTTTCCTTCCAAAAAACTTATCACTTCACCTACCGTTTTGTGATAATCTTCACGACTTATCTTGCCCACACAAGGAGCACTGCAACGCTTGATTTGATACAGCATACAAGGACGCTCCCGATGCAAAAACACGCTATCCCGACAAGTGCGTAATTGAAAAGTTTTCTGCACGATATCCATCACATTGTTAACCGCAGTTGCACTGGCAAACGGACCGAAATAACGGCTTTTATCCTTGCGCGCGCCACGGCTTTTTTTTAATGCCGGAAAATCTTCATTCGGATTTATCATCAAATGCGGAAAAGTTTTATCATCTTTGAGTAAAATATTATATTTCGGCTCCAGCTTTTTGATTAAATCATTTTCCATTAACAAGGCTTTGGCCTCGTTTTCCACCACAATAAATTCCATGCGGTCAACTTCCGCAACCATACGCTTGATATGGTCCGCCAATTTATCAAAATGCGTATAAGCCACAATTCGCTTTTTGATATTTTTTGCCTTACCCACATAAAGCACTTTATCGTTTTTATCGAGCATTCGATAAACTCCGGGCGCCGTTGGGGCAATCTGCACATTACACTTAATAACTTCTATGCCGTGCTGAATATCGGGCATCTTATGCTCCAATCAAAACTTTAGCTGCCGCCCGCGCTTCATCGGTAATTTGCTCGCCCGAGAGCATACGGGCAATTTCCTCACGCTTTTCCTTTTCATCTAATTTTCTAAGCGTTGTAGTTGTAACATTATCAATCGTGCTTTTTTCTACCTTAAAATGATGCTGGCTTTGCGCCGCCACCTGCGGTGAATGGGTTACCACCAAAACCTGCACATTTTGTCCCAATTTTGCCAGTTTTTCACCCACAGCCTGCGCCGTTGCGCCGCCGATACCGGTATCTACTTCATCAAAAATCATCGTTTCAACCTGCGATGTCTGCGCCAAATTCACCTTAATTGCCAACATAAAACGCGCCAGTTCTCCACCGGAAGCAATTTTGTTCAAAGCTCCAAACGGTTGTCCCGGATTCGTCGTTACCATAAAACAAACATCATCAATGCCGTTTTCGTTCCAATTTTCCGGCGCTTTTGGCGTAATTTGCGTCATAAACCGTGCTTTTTCCATTTTTAAATCCGGCAATTCCACCATAATTTTACCATCCAACATCAGCGCTGTTGCTTTACGAGCTTGGCTCACTTTTTGCGCAACTGCTTCATATTTATTCCATGCCTCTTTTTGCGCTTTTTGCAACTTCTGTAAATCTCCCTCGCCCTGTTCCAAATGTGCCAATTTTTCACTCATTTCTTGCAATAATCGCGGTAAATCTTCAGGCGTTATCTGATGTTTGCGCGCTACCGATTTCAGCTTAAACAAACGCTCCTCAACATTATCCAAATCATTCTGATTAAGACTTACTTCATTTGAGGCCGCCGTAATTTCTTCTTCTGCTTCCTCAACATTTATCAATGCCGTATCCAAAACTTCGAACAAACCGGAAAATTTATCATTCAGCATATTGTTCACTCTTGCCACCGCCGCCTGCGCTTGGCGCAAACTTTCACGCACACTCTGCGAGGTATTATTAAGCGCTTTTTCCGCCGCGCCCAAATTTTCCAGAATCTTTTCGGCATTCATCATCTGCCGCCGTTTATCTTCAAGTTCAATAATCTCATTTTCTTGTGGTGCTAATTTTACCAACTCATCAACCCAATGACGTAAATTTTCTTCATCTCTTTGCGCTTCTTCATACTGCCTTAAAGCGTTTTCATAGGAAGTTTTTATCGTTTTATAATCATCATACGTCTCTTTCAAAAGCGCTAAATCGGCATCATACCCGCCATAACTGTCTAAAACAGCCCTATGCGTTGCCGGATTAAGCAATCCCTGATTATCAAACTGCCCGTGAATTTCCGCCAAATAACCACTGATTTCTTTCAAAAACTTCAGCGTTATCGGCTCTCCGTTAAAAAATATTTTGCTTTTTCCGTCAACATCAAGCGTGCGCTTAATTACAATTTCCGCATCAAAATCCAAATCATAGGACTCACAAATTTGCCTCAAATCGTTGCTTTTATGCTCAACTTCAAAAGTCCCAACTACGGTCAGCTTATCGCAACCGGTACGTATCATTCCAGTTTCGGCACGTCTACCCAAAAGCAACCCTACCGAATCAAGCAATATTGATTTACCGGCACCGGTTTCCCCACTTAAAACGCTGAAGCCGGATTGGAAATCCAAATCCAGCTTGTCAATCAAAACCACATTACGAATGGACAGTGATTTTAACATTTATCCAGCATCTCCGTTACTTTATTGAGCAGAATTACCGCCAAACCAATTACCAAACCAAGTTTTACTTTCTTCTTTCGGAACAATTACAATGCGATTTTCTTCTTCAATCACCGTTTCAACCGGTGCTTCAACTTTCGGGGTTTCTACAACAGCAACTCCTTCAGCTTCATCACTGCCGCCGAACCAACCACTGAACCAAGATTTACTCTCCGGTTCGGCAACCTCTACTTTCGGGGTTTCTACAACAGCAACTTCTTCAGCCTCATCGCTGCCGCCGAACCAACCACTGAACCAAGATTTACTCTCCGGTTCGGCAACCTCTACTTTCGGGGTTAGCCTTATCACTGCCGCCGAACCAACCGCTGAACCAAGACTTGTTTTCCGGCTCGACCACCAGATCACTTTCTTCCACAACCTGTTGTTCTACATCTTTTTTCTGTTTCCAACGAGTGTACCACGATTTATCTGCTTTTTGCTCGTTCACTTCAACTTTCGGCGTTTCTGCGGCAACTTCTTTAGCCTCATCACTGCCGCCGAACCAACCGCTGAACCAAGACTTACTCTCGGTAACTTCCGGTTCAACTACTGCCGCTGCTTTTGCTTTCGGAGCCACATCATTAACACCGATTCGCTCCATTATCTTTGCCGCTTTTGCCGTCCACTTTCCTTCCGGATAATTTTCAAGTAAAATTTTGTAATAACCGTTGGCATACTGATTCATACCCAAAATAGCATAAATCTCCACTTCACGATATAATGCTTCCTCAATTTGAATCGTCGTCTGATATTCTTCCAGAATCACATTAAAGCGATTCAATGCCGACAAGTAATTACCTTCATTCAAATAGAAACGCCCGATTACCATTTCTTGTCCGGCCTTATAGTCCTCGGTCAAATTAATTTTGTTGCGTGCATCTTCGGCATACGGAGTATTAGGGAAAAGCGTAATCAAATATTGGAAAGCTTCTTCTGCTTTCTGCGTATCTCCTTGATCTTTATCTGCTGCTGAAATTTGGTCATAATAACAAATACCTTTTAAATAAAGTGCATAAGCTGCATCTTTATTCCCCGGATGATATTTCAAAAATCTATCGGCAGCAATAATCGCATCATCATATTTTTCATCTTTATAATAGGCAAATGCACTCATTAACTTAGATTTCACTGCCCATTTTGAATACGGATGCTCGATTTCCACCTTTTCAAATTCTTCAGCGGCTTTTTTATATTTTGTCGCTTCCAAATCATCAAAAGCTTTATTATAAATCTCCTCAGCCGACCAATTATCCATATCCGGATCAGAAGCACAAGCCGTTAAAATCGTCAAAATAGCAGATAACACATATATTTTTTTCATTTCTTATTCCTCAATTATCTCATAATTATGCTCATCGGCAAATAATTTTTTCAAAACTTCATTATTGTGAAAATGACCGGTCTTTTCGGCTTCAACCGCAGCTAAAATCCGATATCCGGAAGTAAACATATCGCCTATACAGTCAAGCACTTTATGCTTTACACACTCATTTTCCACTCTGAAACCACCCTCGTTTAAAATATTTTCCCCGTCTAAAACCACAGCATTTTCCAAACTTCCGCCTTTTATCAACCCTATCGAACGCAGATAATCCACCTGATATTTTTCGCAAAAAGTTCGTGCCGGCGCTATCTCTTTAGCAAATAAATCAGCGGTAATTATACCATCAAACTCTTGATGACCGACAATCTTAGATGGAAAATCTATCACAAACTTCACCCTAAATTCTTCTGCTGGTTTAAGTTTTATTCTTGCCCCTTTATCATCAACAAATTCCACTTCACGCTTTATCTTCAAACATTTGCGCTTTACTGTCTGTTCTCTGAGTGGCACATCTTTTAAAATATCATAAAAAACTTTAGCGCTACCGTCCATTATCGGCACTTCGGCATTATTAATTTCGATTCGCACATTATCAATCCCCACCATATACAGCGCTGCCATAATATGTTCAATAGTGCTCACAATCTGCCTGTTTTCATTGCCTAAACAAGTGCAATTACGCGTATCTACAACATACTTGTATAATGCAGGAAAAACATCTTTTTCTCCCAAATCAGAACGCACAAAAACAACACCACTGTCAGCCGGAGCCGGACTAAATACCAACTTACTTTCAACACCGCTATGCAGCCCTATTCCGCTGATTTCCACTCGATGTTCCAAAGTTTTTTGCATACTTTTCTCCTTATTAAAACTTTAGGCAGCCTATAAGCCGGGTTCTGTACACAAATAGCTTTACTAAAAAGCAAAGATATGTGCGATAGCTATTCATCTGCGCCAAACGTTACCGCTTGGCTGGTGCGACCTACCTCTGGGGCGGGTCGGAAACACCCCTTGCGCCCGTAAAAAACTTACAAACGCCCCCTAATTTGGTCTTACATCAGATAGGGTTTACCTTGCCATAAACATTACTGCTCATGCGGTGAGCTCTTACCTCGCCTTTTCAACCTTACCGCAATTAAATCGCGGCGGTAATTTTCTGCGGCACTATCCCTTGGATTTCTCCAGCCGGACGTTATCCGGTATCTTGTTTCCGTGAAGCCCGGACTTTCCTCATCATCGGCTCTTACTTGCCATGACGCAGCTATCCGGCTGCCTTGAACATAAACTAATCTTATTTTGTTTGAAAATCAACGATTTTTAAGTATTTTCCCAACTTTTAATTAAATATTAAGTTTTTATGGCTAAAAATATGGCTATAACAACGAAAATACAACTTTTAAAGGAGCATACGTATGAATAAATTGTTATTATCAGCATCTGCTTTGGCTATCGGTATGTTTGCCGCCAGCCAAGCTATGGCGGACTGCAACGGCTTATATTTAGCTGCGAGAGGCGGCGTTGTTAAGCACAAATTTGAAGATTCAAATCATGGTAGTAATGGTAGTATTACCAATGATTTTGAAAAAAATAAATTTATGATGAGCGGTGCCCTCGGTTTCCGCTACAACTACTTCCGTGCAGAATTGGAATATATTTGGCGCAACAAAAACAAGGTATCTAAGAGCGAAACCCTTCCGGGTTCAACTACTGTTGCAGGATACGATTACACATTTAAATCCCAGTCCTATATGTTAAACGGCTACTTTGATCTAGCCCCGTATAGTTGGCTCACTCCTTATGTTGGTGCCGGTATCGGTTATACCAAGATGAAATTAAGAGGGTCTTCTTATTATGGACCGATTCAGAATCCGGCATGGAATGCTTCCGAAACCAACTTCACTTGGTCGGTCGGCGGCGGTTTAAGTGTTAAAGTAACTAATCGTTTCAATGTTGATGCCGGTTATCGCTACTATGATATGGGCGATATCAAAGGTTCGCAAGGTATCGAAAAGAACGATATTACCGCACATGAAATTTACGGCGGCGTTCGTTACGTATTCTAAATTATTGTCAAAGAAACACAGCCGCTATTTTTTAGCGGCTTTTTTTATCACAAAATAAGGGAGAAAAAACATGGCAGATAAACTTTTCGGAACTGATGGTGTTCGCGGCATTGCCGGTCAATACCCGCTGACTGCGGATTTTTGCCTCAAATTGGCAACCGTCTTAGCACAAAAAATTTGCACTTCTAAAAAGCAAGTAGCAATCGCCAGAGATACACGTATTTCCGGTATAATGCTTCAAAATGCCCTTTCCGCCGGTTTTACCGCACAGGGAATAGATGTGCTTGATTTAGGCATAATTCCTACCCCGCTTTGCACTACTTTAACCCCACAGCTTAATGTTGATATGAGTATTATGATTACTGCCTCCCACAACCCTTATCGTGATAATGGTCTGAAACTTATTACCTCTTCCGGAGATAAATTTTCCGATTCGCAAACCAATGAACTGGAAGCACTACTGCAAACACCGGATTTTTCATGGAATTACAGCGATTCCAAAATCGGCACCGTAAAAACAGTCAACGCCGGTCTGGAAAACTATTTGCAAACCGTAAAAAATATTGCTCCCGCCAAAGCATTAAGCGGCCTAAAAATTGTTCTTGATAGCGCCAATGGAGCTTTTTCAGGCATTTTAGCACCGGTTTTTAAATATCTGGGAGCCGAAATTATCAGCCTTTCAGACCAACCTGACGGCTACAATATTAACGAAAATTGCGGCTCACAACATACCGAAAACTTGAGTAAAACCGTTGTCGAAAAGCACTATGATTTAGGTATTGCCGTAGATGGCGATGGAGACCGTATTATCATCTGCGATGAAAACGGAAAACGCATGGATGGCGACCAAATTATCGCCTACCTTGCAACCTATATGCAAAAACACAAAATTCTTAAGGGTAACGCTGCCGTTGCTACCATATATTCTAACTTAGGATTGGGTAAATACATTCGCTCACTCGGACTGAATTTTTACGCCACACCGGTCGGCGAGCGCCACGTCATTGCCCAAATGCAAAAATCAAGTTGCAACTTGGGCGGTGAAGAATCCGGCCACATGGTCTTAAGCGATTATTCCCTAACCGGTGATGCCCTTATTGCCGCCGTTATTGTCTGCTTAGGCATCAAAGAAGATAAACGAGCTCTTAGTCAGATCTTCCCGGTATTTCAGCCATTCCCTTCCTTCAGCAATAACCTGCGTTTTACCGATAAAAGCATTATCGAAAAAATCATGAACGACAGTGAAGTCTTAAATACCATAGAAAATATGCGACAAACTCTTACCGGCCACGGCATGGTTTTAGTAAGAAAATCAGGTACCGAACCGGTTATTCGTCTTAAAGTTGAAGACGAAGATGCCGCTCTGGCGGAAAAATGCGCTACTGAAATTATTAGCATTATCAATCAAAAGTTATAATGTTAAAGCTTTCTTTACAAAGAATGTAATACCATCCGTTCCAAGGGAGAAAAAATTATGGGAAGTATTATTGCTTTTTTTATTCGAACAATTATCCTAAACCCAACCGTGATTTTGGGTATTGTTATAGCCGGATATTATAAATTTAATTACCAACCGGAGGTTGTTAAACTGATATTTACATCAGCTTGGATACCTTATGCCATTATGGTCGGCGCTGCTCTATTGTATGCACTTTTCTTTAAACATATATATTACCCCAACAGCAAACGCATCAACTGGTGGGCAACCATAAAAAGTTCCATAGGACACTTATTTGTTATAGCTTTGTCGACAGCCCTGACTTTTGTTGTTTTATATGCATGGGACTACGCTTTTACCCGCGAATTGGATAATTATCTGCGCTATAAAAAATAATAATCAAGATTAAAAGCAAAAGGCCTGTGAATTTCATCGCAGGCCTTATTTTTACGATATTATAAAAACTTTTGTACTGTTTCCGCAATCCGTTCCGCCGTTAATCCGAAATGAGCATAAACTTCGTCACCTTTACCGGAAGCACCGAATGTATCAATCCCGAGAGCTGCTCCGTTTGCGCCAATATAACGTTCCCAACCAAAAGTTGTTCCCGCTTCAATGGCAATTCGCGGTGCCGTTCCTAAAACTGCTTGCTTATATTCATCAGATTGTTTTTCAAACAATTCTTGACATGGCATTGAAACCACATTTACCTCTATACCTAAATTTTTGAGCTGCTTTTGTGCTGCTACAGCCAAAGCAACTTCCGTTCCGGTTGCAATCAATGTAGCTCTGGCCACTCCTTCAGCTGATGAAATAATATATGCCCCTTTAGCCGTTTTATTTTCATCAGCACTCTCACGCAAAGTTGGCACACTTTGCCGCGACAAAGCCAAAATACTCGGCGTCCGTTCATCAAGTGTTGCCAGTTGCCATGCTTCAGCCGT
Source organism: uncultured Pseudomonadota bacterium (assembly GCA_902763155.1). Classification (GTDB taxonomy): domain Bacteria; phylum Pseudomonadota; class Alphaproteobacteria; order RF32; family CAG-239; genus RUG410. The sequence goes on from CACWQS010000012.1 coordinate 40,384, forward strand.
TTCCACAACATCACATGGACGATACACATTGATGTTCGGCATTGCCCGATAAGATGCCAAATGTTCAATCGGCTGATGCGTCGGCCCGTCCTCGCCCACACCGATAGAGTCGTGTGTGAGCACATAAATCACTCGCAGTCCCATCAATGCCGCCAAACGCATTGCCGGTCGCATATAGTCCGAGAAAACAAAAAACGTGCCGCCGTAAGGAATAACACCGCCATGCAGAGCCATACCGTTCATAATCGCACCCATAGCGTGCTCCCTGATACCATACATCACATTATTGCCGGCATAATCTGTCGCTGTTATTGTTTTCATACCTTCAACAAAGGTTAAATTACTCGCCGCCAAATCGGCAGAACCTCCGACCATCTGCGGCACATATTTTACCAAATTTTCCAAACACATTTGCGAGGCCTTACGCGTTGCTACTTTGGTTTGTTCTTTGATAACCTTGACTTTCAATTCATCAAGTGCTTTATCCCAATTTTTAGGCAGTTTATTATTGATAAATTCCATAAATTCGCCGTTTTTTTCGGCTTTTTGTAACCATTCCTGATATTCGGCGGCTGTTTTTTGTCCGGCGGCTCGCCACGAAGCCATAACCTCGGCCGGCACATCAAAAGGCTCAGCCGTCCAACCGAAATTTTCTTTCAATAAAGCCAATTCTTCTTCTCCTAGCGGCGCGCCGTGAACTTTCGATGTTCCTTGTTTATGCGGAGCACCGAAGCCTATTGTCGTTTTACAAGCAATAAGTGTAGGTTTATCCGATTTTTGCGCTTGCTCAATCGCCGCACTGATTTCATCATAATTATGCCCGTCAATGCTTATGGTATTCCACCCTACTGCTTGAAAACGAGCAATCTGGTCGGTTGCATTAGACTTATCAACCGTCCCGTCGATTGTGATGTTATTATTATCCCAAAATACAATCAGTTTATTCAGTTTCCACAGACCGGCAAGCGAAATTGCTTCCTCGGAAATGCCTTCCATCAAACAACCATCACCACAAATAACGTATGTATAATGGTTGCATAAGTCATCGCCCCATTTAGCGTTAATTTCTCGCTCGGCCAGAGCCATACCGACTGCCGAAGAAATCCCTTGTCCCAAAGGTCCGGTTGTCATATCAATACCGCTTAAATGACCATACTCCGGATGTCCGGCTGTTTTTGAGCCGAGTTGGCGGAAATTTTTAAGGTCTTCAATCGAAATATCCGGATAACCCAAAAGATAAAACAACGAATAGAGCAACATCGAACCATGACCGGCCGAAAGCACAAAACGATCACGATTAAACCAACGCGGTGCATCTGGACAAAGCCGGATATATTTACCGAACAAAACCGCTGCCACATCCGCCATTCCGAGCGGCATCCCCGGGTGTCCGGAATTGGCTTTTTCTATCGCTTCGGCACTTAAGACACGAACGGCACTCGCCATTTGCTGTAATTTCTGGTTATTCAGACTCATTTTCTTCTCCTTTTTTCATAAATAAAGCCACCAACTCAAAATGCTTAGCATAAACAAATTGGTCAACCATAGTCATTTCTTTAATTTCGTACCCGCCGGCAATCAATGTATTTGCATCGTTTATAAAAGTATGCGGATTGCACGAAACTGCAATAACCTTTTGCGGTTTATCATTCATCGGCACATTGGCCAGCTTCTGCACCTGCGCCACTGCACCGGCGCGCGGCGGATCAAAAACCACTGCCGCAAAATCTTTCAATTCCGCTTCATCAAGCGGATATTTAAATAAATTTTTCTGCACAATTTCAATATTCGGCAACATTAAAGCATTTACAGTTTGCCGAAAACCATTCAACAATTCTGTTGAAGAATCAACCGCGGTTATTTTGTTTTTAATATTCGCCGCTAACGGATACGAAAAAGTGCCAACCCCACAAAATAAATCGGCAATTTTTCCGCTCGTTTCGCCCATGTACTTCATCACCAGATTTATTAACGCCTGCTCGCCTTCTTTTGAAGGTTGCAAAAATGTTCCGGCCGGAATAAATACATGCTTTCCGGCAATATCAATAAATGGTTTTACTTTTTCAACAATCGTTTCTGCCGTTGCAAATTTTTTGCCGACAGAAATACGTATAATTTTATCCTCTGTCGCCACAAATTCGCTGATTAAGATCCGATGTTGTAAACTCAGCTCATCATCAATTTCAATCAAAACATCAATACCATTATCGGCTTCGGTCAACCAAATTTCGCCGTGCGTAATTGCCGTTTGCAACATTTTTTTCTTGATCTTCTGCGTATTTTTAATTTGGCAAAATTCTTCCAAAAACCGCCGCACCGCCAATAAAATTTCGTTCAAACCGCTCGTTATCGCCACACATTTTTCAATATCAATAATCTCATGGCTTTGCGTAGCATTAAACCCTAAAATAAACCGTCCTTTATTATATGAAAAAGTCAATTCGGCACGCCGCCGCAAACCATCTGCGATAAATATTGCTTCTCCGAGTTTAATATCTTGTTGTTTAATGGCATGCACCAACCCTGCAAACCAATCTTTTTTGATCTGCCTATATTCATCTGTCGACATCTCTCGCAACGGACATCCGCCACACTTATTTACATAAGGACAATCCATTAGCTTACCTTACAAAATTTTATTTTCGTAACTATCCAACAACGAAATCTCTTCATTTTCTTCATTTTGAAAAATCGGATGTATTTGACGGTCTTCCGACTTAATTTTTTTGTTTAAAATTTTCTGCACCGCCTGCTCATCATACATAGCCACCAGATTACGTCCACGTTCTTTTGCTAAATACATTGCATCATCAACCTGCCGCAAAAGAATATCCAAACTTGCCGTTTTTTCAGAAGAAACCACTCCGATACTTACCGTAAATTGAATTATATTACCATTATCATCACTAATATTTGCATCGGCTATTGTTTGGCGCAACCGCTCTGCCACTTTCAAAGCCGATTCCCCATCGGTATTATTCAAAAACACCACAAATTCTTCTCCGCCAAACCGCGCAACAACATCATCTTCTCGCAGAGAATTTCGACATATCGTTGCAAGCTCAATTAACACCTTGTCGCCAAATTTATGACCGTAAGTATCATTGATATTTTTAAACTTATCGGCATCAAGCAACAACAAACTGAAATTCTGTGCCTTTTTAATACATTCTTTAATACATTCCGGCACCAATTTTTCAAAATACCGCCGGTTCCATGCCATAGTCAGTGGATCTTTATCAGCCTGCGATTGCAAGTTAGATTCGCGTTCTTTACGACTGGTAACATCCTGAAACGCCATATAAATAGCCATTTCATTATTATACTCTATCGTTTTGGCTGAAACCGAAAGCCAAAATGGCGACGCATTTATCAAATCACACACCATCAAATCATAATCACGCACCACATGCTCCTTTTCAAGCAAACTGAAAAAATTAAGCCGATTCGCTTCATCTACAAAAAAATCCTTCAATTTATGAAAAGGGACTTCTTTTTTACTGATTCCGAAAAGTTTTGCCGCCGTGCTGTTAATCAACAACAACTTATCTCCCGTAATCTTGGCAATAACAATCGGAAAAGGCGAAGAATCAACCATATTATTTATTTGCAAATTCAACATATCTATCGTATTCCAACTTTTTTGCAAATCCAATGTCTGTTGTTTCTGTTTTATAAAAATTACCGCAAATATATAAGCATAAAACCACGCCCACTGCAAAATATTGAGTTTTTCCACCATATGCGGCAAAAACGAAAACGATAGCGATTTTAATAATAAAAGCACCACCGTCAAACATAACAAAAAATTACCCAAACTTTTATCACGCATCACCCGTAAAATACTGCATCCGAAAAGCAATGATAAACACGTATTAACAATAATCGTTCCGATATGATTAGCCATATTTTCATTATGCAACATAAAAGAATAATACACACACACCGTTAGCCCCACGGCAATATATAGCCCAAGCGATTCGCGATTTGCCGCCCGATTATTATACAGCAGTGCGGCGGCGTTAACCCAAAACACCGAAGCCACCAGCAACAAAAACATCTCAACAAACGTAACGAAATTATAATTAAGCCCTATATAATACAACAAATGGTCGTTTCGTGCCAAAAAAGTACTGATAATCAAAAACAACCCTCCGGTCCATAAAAACAAAAAACCGTAGAAATCTTTATGCTCTTTCAGCAAAAATACCGAAAACATACTGACTATCAATGTCACCAACGGCCACAACCAATTATATTCCGAATAGAACATACTTAACAAAGACATTTTTCACCACTCTTGTTACTAAAATCTTGTTTCATACTACACTTTATTGTGATAAAAACAAACATTATTTAAAAAAATTGATGAAAATTTTTTTAAATTGTGTAAAGTATATATGAAAAAACGTGAACAAGGATGTAAAAATGACAGATACCACGCCAAATCATTACAGTTACAAGTTTAAATTTGATATCGAAAAATTACCGGCACAAAAAACCGATCGCGTTTCCGGCAAATTAGCCGTCTGGGGGCTTTTCTGCGGTATTATATTTATTGCTCTTGCCGCTTTTGAAGCTTTTGTGCTGTTTTATTACGGCACCGATGATATTTACGAGTTTGATTTACCGAATAAACTTTCGGTTAAAGATATTTTGGTGCAACGTTATATTTTTGATTCAGTAGCCCTTGTTCTGGGAGTGGTTATTGTGATTGTTTCTGTTTTTGCGCTTCGCCGCCGCAAAATAATATTTTTTGACGGCGAAAATATAAAAATTACCTACAAAATACCATTTTGTGCCCCAAAAACAGTTACCGAGGCATTATACAATTACCTTGGCGTTCTACTGCGCGTCGAATATTATCAACTCGGCTTAATCAGCCGCAATCGCTACATTATCGAGCTCTATCACCAACAAAAAAATAAACGAGTTCCACTCTATATATCCACAAACAGTCGCGATGTGCGCCGTAATTGGGAATATTATGCCGCAAAGCTGAAATTACCGGCATTGTTTATGACTGATCACGGGCTGATTTCTCGTCATCACAGCGAACTCAATAAAACCCTGAAAGATATGGCTGCCAAGTGGCACTTAAAGTCGCTTTATCGCGATAACAATCGTGTTCCGACAACCTTAAAATGCAAAAAAACAAACGAAAAAACCATCCTTAAAGAACGTCGTCTGTTTTTTGATATATACACCGTTTTAGCTCTTTTCGGTGTCATCATCCTCAGCGCCCTTTCACTATATGCTGCCGCTAACTATACCTACATTTTACCGTTTATCGGCTGGGGCGGACTGACTGCACTTATGTTGGTTTGTAGCACTATTATCCTTGTATCTCTCGTCATCATATTCAGCAAAGATGTTCTTATTATAACCGATAATGGTATTATGCTCGGACATAACGTCTTATTCTTGCGGCGCGATTCCGAATTTATCGGCAAAGATCAAATTGCTGCCGTAGATATCGGACATAATCCGACTACAGAACGGTATTATCTATCTATCATATCCAATGAACAAAGCATTATATTCGGTAAAAATATGCCGCTTGACGATTTGCGTTGGGTGCGCGGCTTTGTCATCAAAGAAATCGCAAAATAATGTTGCTTTATCAAGCGTTTTTTGGTAAGAGTAATTTAGTTTAAGTAAAAAAGGAATAAAACAATGGCTAAAAACACAACAAAATCATCTAAAAGCAAAATAACAGATACACCAAACATTAAAGTATCTGATGTTAAAACCCGCCGCGTTGCCAAAGATACATCACAAATCAATCCGGAATACACCGATGCTTTTATCAACGAGGTTAATGAAGACGTTAAAAATGATAATTTCAAAGTGCTGTGGAATCGCTATGGTATTTTTGTAATTTTGTTTGTGGTATTGGCAGTTATGGCAACTGTTTCGTTCGAAAAAATCAAAAGTTGGAAAATTGCTCAAAATCAAATAAATACCGAAAATTATATGGTTGCCGCCCAATTGCGCGAAAATCCGGAACAAACTTTAGAAGCCTTGCAAAAAATTGCTACCGGTAATCAAGGTATTTTCAGCGATTTTGCCAAATTGCAAATTGCCAATGTTTTGTTCAGCCAAGACAAAACCGAAGAGGCTCTTTCTACTTTACAAAACCTGCTTGAAGATAATACCGTTAATAATGAAGTTAAGCATATTGCCTTGATTAAATTTGCCACTTATCGCGTAGACACCATGCCGCGGGCTGAATTTGAGGCTATGTTGAAACCGCTTACTGAAACGAATACATCATGGACACCGTTGGCTCAAGATTTGTTGGCAATGGTCGCTATCCGTGACGGTGATGTTGACACCGCGCAAACTATTTATGAAAATATTTTAAAAATTAAAGACTTACCGGAAAATTTCAGAGCTAAAGTGCAAGACATGCTGAACTCTTTAGGCGATATGTAATTTTTAAGAAAGGAAAAATATGTTGAAATTAAAATTAATGGGCTTAACCGGTGGCTTATTGGCTGCCTCGCTTTTGTGCGGATGTTCCAATAAAGTTTTACCGCAAGGACAACGCATCTCCGTTCTTGACCAAGAAGTATCGGTCAAAGCTGAAGTGGCAAACGGTTCTTCTTTGATCCAAATTCCGACTTCAACATCTATTTCCAATTGGCGACAAACTGATGTTAACGCTCAGCATGTAATTCCTAATGCCCAGATGGGAGCTACATTTGCCCGCGCATGGAAAGTTGATTTCGGCGAAGGCAGCTCTAAGCACGAATTTTTAATTTCGCAACCGCTTGTCAATGGTAATATGGTTTATACTCTTGATGCCAACGGCTTAATGCGCGCCTTTAATATCCATGACGGTGAAACAATCTGGGGAACTGAACTTGAATCAAAACAAAAATACGTTGACGATACCGCTATCAAAGGCGTCGGGATGGCAATGGAAGGTGGTATAATTTATGCCACTACCGGTTTTGGCGTGGTCTATGCCGTGAATGCCGAAGACGGTAATATTTTGTGGGAAAAAGACATGCATACACTGCTACGAATTGCCCCTGTTATCGCTGCCGGCAAAATCTTAATCCAAAGCGTTGATAACAAATTCTACGCACTCAATGTCAAAAATGGTGATAAACTTTGGGAATACGATATAGCTATGGAAAATACCACAATGATCGGTGGTTCTTCTCCTGCTTATAGTCCGTCGCTTGATGTTGTTGTTACCGGCTTTTCTAACGGTGAATTGCAAGCCTTTAACGGCACTATCGGCACACCTTTGTGGTCCGATACCCTCATTTCGCAACGCCAGGCCTATTCCTCAACATATTTACACACTATCAAGGCAGCTCCGGTGGTTGAAGGCGGACGCGTCTACGCCCTCGGCCGTTCGAATGTAATGGCTGCTATTGATATGCGCACCGGCACACGCATTTGGGAGAAAGCCATCGGTGGCACCAATACTCCATTGCTTGCCGGAAATACTATTTATGTTATCACCGACAAACAAGAACTGGTAGCATTAAACAAAGCTGACGGGCGTGTTCTTTGGGCCAAAAATATTGACTTCGGTGAAAAAGAAGAAAGCGACCGCATTTTTGCTCCGATTATGATAGACAGCCGCTTGATTGTGGCTCTGTCTAACGGTGATGTGTTGTTTTATGATCCGAAATCAGGTGAGCTGATTGAACGCTTGGATACCGATGAAAAATTAAACGCCGCACCTATTGCCGCAAACGGTTACGTCTTATTCGTCACCGCCAATGCTAAGCTTTTGGCTTATAAATAAACGGAGAGAAAAACGTGCTGACGGTTGCAATCATTGGACGTCCTAATGTCGGGAAATCAACACTTTTTAATCGCTTGGTCGGTAAAAAGTTAGCTATTGTGCACGACAAACCTGGTGTTACGCGTGACCGTAAGATGGCACCGGCCAAACTCAAAGATATAGAGCTCAACCTTATAGACACCGCCGGTTATGAATATTCTACCGTTGATAATATGGAACAGCGTATGTGGAAACAAACGCAAATGGCTATAAACGACGCTGATGTTTGCCTTTTTATGTTTGATGCTCGTGCCGGTTTGCAACCATATGACGAGTTTTTCGCCGATTTGGTACGCAAAACTCAAAAACCGGTACTACTCTTAGCCAACAAATGCGAAGGAAAAAAACAAGAAGATGCTATCCATGAAGCCTACAAATTAGGGCTCGGGCAACCGATTCCTTTTTCTGCCGAACACGGCATCGGGTTTGATGATTTATATATGGAACTGGCAGATATAGAAGAGAAAAAAGCAACGCAACCTACCGCAACCCAAATAGAAGACGACACAAACACCGAACAAAATAATCGCCCGATTCAAATTGCTTTTGTCGGTCGTCCGAATGTCGGCAAATCGACTTTGGTTAATGCTCTGCTTGGCGATGAACGTATGCTCACCGGTCCTGAAGCCGGTATGACGCGCGACGCCATTACTACCGAGTGGACATGGAAAGGACAACGTTTCAAATTAGTTGATACTGCCGGTTTGCGCCGGCAATCCAAAGTAAGCGATTCTCTTGAAAAAATGTCGGTTGAAAGCACGATTTATGCTGCCAACATGGCACAAGTTGTGGTACTGGTTCTTGATGCTGATGCCGTATTGGATAAGCAAGATTTAACTATTGCCCGCAAAGTTGCCGATGAGGGACGTGCATTGGTAATCGCGGTCAATAAATGGGATATCGCTAATCGTCGCGAAGCTCTTGAGCGTTTGAATTATAAACTGGAAACCTCGTTAACTCAAGTTACCGGTGTTCCAACCGTAACAATTTCCGCCCTCAAAAAAGAAGGTTTGGATAAACTGATGAGTGCCGTGCAAAAAGTTTATAAACGTTGGAATATGCGAATTCCGACCGCACCGCTCAACAAATGGTTTGCCGAAGTGCAAGAGCAAAATCCGGCACCGCTTGGTAAAAACAAACGTCGTATTAAACTCAAATACGTTACTCAGGCCAAAACTCGTCCACCATCATTTTATATCTTTTCCAGCAATCCGGAAGGTCTGCCGGAGTCATATCTGCGCTATCTGACCAACAGCCTGCGCCAAACTTTTGACATGGGTGGAATACCTTTGCGTGTTACCGTCCGCAAAGCAAATAACCCTTACGTTTCTTAAGGCTATTGTTTTCTTATTTTCTCTTTTATAAAGCTGATAAGTTTATCCGGATCGTCCCAAACTATGGCAATTTCAAGGACATTTATATATTTCTGCATTGAAACCGGAATTTTTACAAAATCCTTGCTGGTTGTGTATATTTCCGCGTTCAACGCTTTTGCCATATTCACCAATTTTTCCAATTCTTTATGAGTATAAAAATGATGATCCGGAAAATCCACGGTTTTTACTACATTAAAACCTTGTTTAGTCAAAGTATGATAAAATTTCTGCGGATGCCCGATACCGGCAAATGCCAATATATTCGGATTACTGATTGTCGTTTGCGCCGGTTCGGTATGCCCGAAAAACACAGGTAATTGACTGCGTTCGGCTAAATTGTGATTATCTTTGCCTAAAATAATCAGTGCATCGGCACGTTTAATACCATCTGCAAACGTTTCACGCAACGGTCCGGCCGGAATGATTTTTCCGTTTCCAATACCATAATGTCCGTCAAACACCAAAAAAGACAAGTCCTTATATAAACTAGGATTTTGAAAACCATCATCCATGATTACAATATCAGCCCCTTCTTTAACCGCCAATTTTGCTCCTAAATAACGATTAGCATTTACCACCACCGGCGCTTGCTTAGACAGCAACAAAGGCTCATCTCCCACCTCTCGCGCCGAATGTTTTTTATTATTAACCATAACATTTTGCAAATTTCCACCATAACCTCTGGTAACAAAAAACGGATGATACATCTCTGTTTCCAACATCTTTGCCAAGGCAATTGAAACCGGAGTTTTACCGGTTCCTCCGGCAGTAATATTACCCACACAAATCACAGGCACTTCCGCTTTTGGTGCCACCTTCAATTTCAAGCGCAACTGCGTTAAAGCCCCATATATCCAACCGATTGGTTGCAAAAATTTAGAAATCAGAGAATTAGACTGCCAATATTTAGGTGTTTTCATTAACCATATACCCCTGAATTTTTTCCACAATCCCGTCTAAAACTTTTGCTTCTCCGGTAGCCCAATTATATGCCAAACTCCGCTTTGCTTCCAAAAGTTCCTTGTTTCCGAGCAACTGATCAACCGTATCAATCAGTTCCAAAACATCATTCACTTGGATAATTCCGTCAGCATGTTTTGCCCTATTCATGGCATCGGTAAAATTATGCATGTGCGGTCCGACAATAACCGCATCACGACACCGCGAAGGTTCCATAAAGTTCTGCCCACCATGTGGAATAAGTGATCCTCCGATAAACACAATCGGCGAAATTTCATACCAAATTCCCATTTCACCAATGGTATCCGCCACATAAACATCGGTCTCCGGCGTAATCGGCTCATCAGCCGAACGTAAAGCCACATTGAGCTGATAATCATTACGCAACTTATCCCTGATTTCCTGTCCGCGATTAGGGTGCCGCGGCGCTATCAAGGTTAACAAATGTGGATGCTTTGCTTGCAAATCTTTCAAAAAGCGCCCGATTTTAAATTCTTCATCACTATGCGTAGAACTCACCAACCATAGTGGTCTGTCCCCTATTTGCGAAACAACTTCCTGTTTTTTTACCGTATCCACCGGAATAGGCAAGCCTGCATATTTCAAGTTACCTAAACACATAGCGTCCTTTGCGCCAAGCACTCGCAAACGATAAGCATCTTCTTCCGATTGCCCCAAACAAGCCGTAAAACAACCGAGCAATTCTTTAATAATAAATTCAAATTGTTGCCACCGTTTGAATGATTTATTTGAAATGCGTCCGTTAATCAAAATCAGCGGAATATTTTTACGCTTAATTGCTGAAAGCATCGCCGGCCAAAATTCCGATTCAAACCACAAAGCAATCGTCGGTTGCCAATGGCGCACAAAACGAGTGGCAAAAACCGGATTATCAATCGGTAAATATTGATGAAACGCTCTTTCAGGCAAACGTTTTGCCATCACTTCTGCCGAAGTTGTGGTTCCGGTCGTAACCATAACATGCGCATCGGGATACAACTCCAACAACCGGTTAATCAGCGGCAACATAGAAATAGATTCCCCCACCGAAGCTCCATGTAACCAAATTAATTTTCCCTGCGGTCTCGGTAACTTCGGACGTCCGATACGCTCATTGAAACGCTTAACATCTTCTTTGCCTATTTTCTTGCGCTTTTCAATGTAGCGGCGAATAGCTATCGGATATAAAACGCGAACTAAACTGTTATAAATTCCTATAAACATCTGTTTTCCTTTATCTGCGACTCTTTTTAGCTTCTTTTCCCTGAGCAATAAACGGAAGCCCCATAGCTTTATCCAGTTTCCAAGTCAAATCATTGAGAGTTGTTTCAATTTGTTGTCGATACTTTTCCAATTCTTCATCTGTTGCATCTTGCGGAATAAACACCGGTTCGGTAATGGCATACATACCTTTATGAAACGGCAACGGTACCAACATATTATCCCAACTGCGAGTAATTATTTTAGAACCGGCAATACTGTAGGTAATCCCGATAATCGGTTTTCCGGACTTACGGGCATAAAAAAGCGGGCTCATCGTCAATTTCATACTCGGACCGCGCGGACCGTCCGGAATAATGGCAATACTGTTTCCCTGTTGCAGATTACGCATCAACTCTATCGCCGCTTCTTTGGAATTACGATCAGAAGAACCGTTAATATTACCGATACCGAACTTTGCCAGAACATGCACAATTATCTGTCCGTCGCGATGCGGCGAAACCAAAGCATTGAGCGGACGCTCTTTGTTCCAAAAATATGGCATAATCAAAGTCCGACCGTGCCAACCGACTACAATCATGCTTCCGTATTTTTCAAGCATTTCATAAGTTTCTTTAACGCCGGTTACAGATTGCCATCTGGTCGTCATTCCCACAAATTTAAGGTAATAATACGCCAAATTACCGACAATTTTCTCACCTCGCGGTGAATCAATAAAACGCTTTAAAAATTCCAATTTCATAACAAATACATACTCTCCTAAAGCTATAATACAGTTTTTTTTATAAAATACAATCTGAAAAACTCAAATATTAGGTGTTTTTTTGCAAAAATTATGCTTAAATTAACCAAGAGGTAAAAATGACAAATTTATATCTAGATACTTTGCAAACAAAAAAAGAGATGGATAAATGCCTGCAATGTCCGTCTAAACCCTGCATGCACGCTTGTCCTGCCCATGTATCTCCTAAAGATTTTATCGCCACCGCAAAAAATAACAAATGGCGAGAAGCGGCACAACTTATCAATGAACAAAACCCTATGGGAGAAATTTGCGGTCTGATCTGCCCTGATACATTTTGTATGAAAGCCTGTGTGCGTAGCAAAATTGATGCCCCGATACAAATTCCGGCGTTACAAGCCCTGATTATGCACAAAGCGCGGCTTGAAAATATAAATTTGCAAACAAATGGTATAAAACCCAACGGAAAAAAAATTGCCGTTATCGGTTCCGGACCGGCCGGATGTGCCGCCACGGCAAAGCTCCTGAAAAACGGCTTTTCCGTAACAGTTTTCGAAAAAGATAATGTTGTCGGCGGTGCTTTGAATCTCATTCCTCAAGCCCGCTTGCCACGCGAAATTGTAACTTATGAATGGCAGCGTTTAGCTCAAAATCCGTTATTGGAATTGAAATTAAACTGCCCTGTTACCGACTACCCTGCTTTATTACAAAACGGATACGCCGGAGTAGTGGTGGCAATCGGTGAGCAAAAACCGCGTTCACTAAATATAGATGGCGAAGAATTTGCCACTCTATACACCGATTATTTATCTGAACCGCAACAATATATGACCGACCAACCGATTGCCGTTATCGGTGGCGGAGCTGTTGCCGTTGATTGTGCCGTTACGGCAAAAAATCAAGGCGCCGCACACGTCGAAATGTTTGTCCGCCGCGGCGTAGATAATATGCGTATTACCTCGGCAGAAAGACAAAGTTTGCATGAAAACGCCATTGAAATTACCGCAATGACACGCCCGCTAAAAATTGAAAAACAGAATAATGATTTAATCTTGTGGACCACTAAAACGCGCTTTAATTCCGAAGGAAAATTAGAAGATGTTCCGAACACCGCAACTATGCGCACCGGCTTCAAACATATTGTTCTTGCTCTCGGCAGCACTCGCAAAGAAGATATTAACGAGCAACCGCATATCATATACGCCGGAGATATAGTCTTAGGCGGTTCTACGGCAGTTCAAGCCATAGCCGACGGTAAAAAAGCCGCACAAAAGTTGATGGCTTGCTTGGTAGAATAACTCCGCATAGCGAAAAACGCTCTACCGAAAAATCAGCATGGCGTTATCTGAATATACAATGCAAAACGATAATTACAGACCTATTCTCGTCCATGGTCTTTACGTAATTTACTTATTTTTGCGGCTATTTTATCATACACCTCCTCACGAACTTCTTCGCCAACTTTTGGGGTAATAACACGCGTTTCCTCACCGGATATTTGTCGGCGCGCAATTTCATCAGCCGCAGCCACTCCTATACCTGCTTTATTACGGCGATTATTCCAATAACGAGAACGAGCTTTTTCTCGTGCTAATTCCATTTGTGTGTCATCTTTACCATCTTTGGTAAAATGTTGAAATTCGGTTCGATAACCCCTATAAAAACCACCCCATACACCAATGTCTTCACGTTCATACACGCTTATTTCTTTAACTTGATTTGTTCTACTATATTCATCTTCATAATATTCAACAACCGACACTTTATCTTTTTCATAGTCACGTTTTTCAATAATAAAACCGTCCTCATTGCGAAAGATACCTTCAGAAATATCTTTCAAAAATATATTATATGCAAACGATTCCGGTTCAAATATATCTTTACCCTGTGCAGCCCGTTCTTTTTTGGCAATATGATAAGCTTTTAAAAAACATATAATATCTTCATTGCCGTCAAAAATGGTACTTTCAGGATTTCGTTGTGTCCATTGAATTAAATTATTCGCACATCCGGCACTTTTCCCAAAACTGTCTTTAACTGCCATATCAAAATATTCTTTTAAAAAAGGCTGAGCCATATCATTTTCAACCAAATCCAACATTGCTGTCAGCCTTTCTGCCTTAAGAATATGATCATTATGCTCGGTAATTTTAATTTTCTTCAATGCTGTCAAATTTTCATTTGCTTTTTGACAGTCATTACTTTTTAGAGCCGCAATAAATTCGTTTATCAGCTTTCGTTGCTTTCTATCAATTTTTATAGCTTCACCCTTTTTTTGTTGTTCCTCTTCACTCATCATCTCTTTTCTCCTTTTCGCTCAAATAAAAAACTAGTCGCTTCAATGAAAAGCGACCGGAAGTTGGTAACTATACAAATGAAATAGTGCGACATATTCGACCGGAAATACAGCTTATTTTGCCGCCTTCCGATCTGTTTTTAGACAAATCATCGGCGTGCAAAGTGTCGCCATGCACTAGCGCATTTGTTGAGGTTACCACACCTCGGGCAAGTCTTTTCACCTTGCTTAAGTCTAAATTAGCAAAAATTATTGTTTTTGTCAAGCAGTTTTTTGGGGAGGAATAAAAAACGCGTTATTCCTATGGACTGTCATCCTCGAATGAGAGGAGCGAATGAGGGGATCTCAAGTAACAGGCAGTGAATTTGCAGAGTAGCAAGAATTTCTTAACTTTGTTGCTATTGCCCGTTTTGTGGCCTGAGATTCCCTCGCTAATGCTCGAGAATGACACTGCCCGTCATGCCTCGATTCCGTAGGAATCGTCAAGACATCTTCCGATTAGAAAAAATAAGGAAGCAACGCTGACACGTTGAAAGATAAGATCTCTTGATGCACCGCGCAGCGAGAGTGATGACTGGTAAACGTCATTACGAGCTTGTTTGGTGCATAAAGATTGTTCAGCAATCGTTTTCTTCAGAGCGTTAGCGATAAGAAGAAACGCACCGAACATCGCGTAGTAATCCAGAATCTATAAAGCTATATCATACCGGATAGCCACACGAATTAAGGCGTAATTTTTGTGTCGCTAAAGTTTGCAAAAATTGTCTTCTGCGAAGACTTAAGCGCCTTAAAAGTTCGCTATGACGTGGGAAAAAGCACGCAATGACGTTTATGGGTTCGACTCCTTACCGCACTTTAGTGCGGAGATCCTCGGCCTTACGACAAATGATGACCATAAAAAAGTCTGCTTGATAACTTATAAATCAGTCAATCGGACTGTTTTCTCGCAAATGTTGCTTAATATTACCCATTTGCCAACGCAATCTATCGGCACTGAAACGGCGAATATAATAAATGTAACCGACCACCACCAGCAAACCGGCCGCCGCCCAAGAAATCGGGCTGGCATACATAATCCCCTCATAGCCGATAAGTTTGGCCAAATAAACAGCGGCAAAAGCCCGCGTAATAAGCTCGGTAACGCTCGAAAGCAAAGGTAATAAAGGCTTTCCCATACCCTGAATGGTATTGCGAAATACAAAAATTAAACCCAAGAAAAAATAAAACATCGTGCTGATAACAAGATATTGATTACCGACCGAGATAATCAACGAAACATCATTACCGTCGCTTTTTCCGGTATCTATAAACATAGCAATCATATATTCGCCGACATAACGCACCAACACAAAACCGATAATACTGATGAGCGTTGACATGATAAAGGCATATCTCACTCCGCGGCGAATACGCGACAACAGATTCGCCCCCCAATTTTGCGCCGAAAAAGTTGCCATCGCCAAACCGAGAGCCAATAGCGGTTGCGTCGCAAATTGCTCAATGCGCAAAGATGCCGCAAAAGCCGCAATAATATCCGGCCCGAAAGAATTACAAACGCTTTGCACAATCATAATACTGAATGATAAAATCGAAAATTGCAGAGCCATCGGAATGGCAATCCGCAAATGGTCGCGCATCACTTGCGGAGAAAAATGCATAAACCGGCGATGCAAACGCAGCAAAGGAAACTTGCGCCACATATAAATAAAGCAAATAACTACCGAAACGGTATTGGCTACCAACGTTCCGAGCGCCGAACCGGCAACTCCCCAGTGAAACACGCCGATAAATATAAAATTCAGCAAAATATTCAACAAAGTACAGAAAATCAAGAAATAGAGCGGTGTCTTACTATCGCCCAAAGCCCGAATAAACCCCGAAAGCAAATTATACATAATAATCATCATCGAACTTAGCGACAAAATGAACATAAAATCAAAGGCTTGATCGAAAATTTCCGCCGGAATATTCATAAGATGAAGCAACGGTTTAAGATAAAAACAAAGCCCCAATGTAAGGATAATACTGAGCACCAAAGCCGCCAACAAACAATGAAAAACCGACTTCTGCACCCCGTCACCATCATGAGCCCCGAAACGTTGCGCCGTAACCACCGTCAACCCGCCGGTAAAACCGAAAGCAATCATGAGAAAGACCATATAAATCGGAGCCGATGCTCCAATCGCCGCCAACGCTTGTATATTTATCAACCGCCCGACAATAATCATATCCGAAATCTGATATAGTTGCAAAAAAAGATTGCCTATTAACAACGGAATGGCAAATTTTATAATCAGTTTCAGCGGGTGTCCGACAGTTAAATCGTTTATCATTTTTTCCTCAATTTATTCGCTATTTTTATAGTGCGAATTTTTAAAAAGTAAAGGGAAAAGAGGTGCATTTCAGGAACAAAAACGAGCCGAAAAGGTACATTTTTATACATACTGCGAAGACTGTATATTCATTATTTACATTTTAAAATCATTTTTTTAAAAAAAGTGCTTGATTTTTATTTTTTTAGCGTGTATAAGATTTTTTGTTGAAGCGAGATGGGCGCTTAGCTCAGCTGGAAGAGCATCTCGTTTACACCGAGAGGGTCGGGAGTTCGAACCTCTCAGCGCCCACCAATTGAAGCCACCTGCAAAGGTGGCTTTTTTGATTATTGCACGAGAGGTTCGAACGACCGAAGGGAGCCGGAGGAACAAAAACAACCTCTAAATGTTGTTTTTGGACGACGGGCGAAGTGAACGAGGTAAGCTAGCTAGCGCAAGCGAAGCACAGCGAACCCGTGAACGAGTGACCGAAGCGCAGTTAGTGATTGCCGAGTGAAACGAAGGCAGAACTTACAGAGCAAGAAGAACCTCTCAGCGCCCACCAACACAAGCCACCTGCAAAGGTGGCTTTTTTAATGCACAAAACACATCATCAACACAAAAACTCGGATAGCGTGTGTAGATACGACGGAAGTCGATTGGCGCGGTGTACACAAATAGTACACGAGCGAAAAATAATACACCATCAGCAAAAAACTCGTCTAGCGAGCGTGATTGCGAAGTGTAATTTTCGACGCCGTGTAGATAATACTACACAAGGAGAAAATTTCCAAGCAAGCACCAGCTAGACGAGTTTTTAACGCTTGTAGGCGGCGTTAACTATACTCTTCTGCCTATCTATATCAAAGTCTGCTTTAACGTTGAGTTGCGGAGCCACCGCCGAAATAATATTTTTGGTAATCGGCACAGCATTCCAACCGGCTGTGGTATAACCAAAGGTCTCCTTGCTGGCTTTCGGATCGTCCATCACCACAATAAGTGTGTATTGCGGGTCAGATTCCGGAAAACCGGAAACAAATGATGAAATACTCTTTTTATGATTATAATGTCCGTTCTCAAGCTTATCGGCAGTGCCGGTCTTACCCATTACTTGATAGCCTTCGACATTAGCGCGCCGGCCGGTCCCGCGTGTTACCACAGCTCTTAATAATGTGCGCATATTCTCCGATGTTTTCTCTGAAACCACACGTTTGCCTTCATGCGGTTTATGATATACCAAACTCGGCTCATGATACATACCGCCGTTAATCACCGCCGCAAATGCACTGACAATATGGAGCGGAGTGGTAGAAATACCATATCCGTAACTGATAGTCGCCATAGTATGATTACTCCAACGATTTTCACTCAAAAACAGCGGTTTTGCCGTTTCAGGCAATTCAAAATCTGCCAGTTTTTTATCCATATTTATACTCTGCAAAAAGCGCCGCTGAAATTTTTTACCGACTTTCAAAATCTCCAGAGTTGAACCGATGTTTGACGATTCTACCAGAATATCTTCCGGCGTCAGCATCTTGTGCGAACCGTGCGGGTCGGTAACTTTAGCCTTGCCGAAAAACACCGGATGCGAGGTATCAAACCTATCGGTAACTTTGACCTTTCCGCTTTCCAAACACAAAGCCGTATTAAACACTTTGAACACCGAACCGGCTTCATAAACACCTTTAGTGGCGAAATTGAACATAGCGCGGTCTTCCACTTTTAAGTTCTCATTCGGGTCAAAATCCGGCACCGAAACCAACGCCACTACTTGTCCGGTTTTGGCCTCCATTAAAATGGCTGCCGCACCTTCGGCATTGAACTGTTTAACACCTTCAATCAGCGCATCGCGAATCGTATTCTGAATACCTAAATCAAGCGATAACGATAGCGGTTTGGTCGAAGTGGTCAAACGTTCGTCCATTGCTTTTTCCACACCGGAAATTCCCTCATTATCGACGTTGGTATTGCCTAAAACGTGAGCAAACAGATTCTTATGCGGATAAATACGCTTTTCGCAATTTTCAAATTCCAATCCCGGAATGCCCAAATTATTAACTTGCATTTGTTGTGCCGGCGATAAGTTACGCTTCAAATAAATGAAAGCACCGCGCTTCTGCAATTTAGCTAAGAAAGTTTCATAAGGAACATCGGGAAAAATAAAGTTCAACTTTTCGGCAACATCTTGCGTATTCTTGATTTGCTTGGTATTGGCATACAAATTAACCGTTGGCAAAGAAGTGGCAATAATCTCACCGTTACGGTCTAAAATATCGGCACGTTTTACCGGATTCTTAAAACGAATGATATCTTCATCGGCAAATTCATTTGTCGTAATAGCCGTATCAATATTGATACCGTGCCCCAAACAAACATAACTCACTCTGAGACATAGAACCGCATAAATCAGCACAAAACACAAAAGAGCAAACATCGTGCGTTGTCTGCACGTCAACACATTATCGCTCTCGGTCATATAACTTTTGCGCGACATGGCGCTACGCGAAATTTTTATCTCCTGCCCCGGCAGATAAAACCGCTCGTCCTGACGCTTTGAAAAGTTGACCTTAAACCCCATTTTACCTTTTGACCGCTTTAACCAATGTCGTTAAATTTTTATGATTCATTTTGTTGTTATTTGTCTTTTGCGAATCTTCGTAATTGAATTGTAGCGCAGAATAGTTAATAATTTGTTCAGGTTTCGCATTTTCTAACGATAATTGGTCGTAAGCCAGTTTGCGCAAACGTTCCGGCGTGTTGTAATGGCTCCATTCGGCTTTCAAAACATGGATACTTTCCATATTTTTCTGGATGTTAAGATTGATGGCGTCGCGCTTGCGCTCCAAAATTTGCACCTTATTTTTCAGCACCGAAGAACCGAGAGCAACGCTGAGCGTCAAAGTTAACCACAATACTAACATAGCCGTTTTAATACTACGCATTAAACTACCTCCTCACCGCATATCTTAATTTTGCCGAACGCGCACGCGGGTTTTGCGCACATTCTGCCGCCGTCGGAACAATCACTTTAGAAACACTTGCAAACAAACTGTCATCTTGCACCAGTTCCGGTGCATATTTGGAAACGCGAATTTTCTTACCGCCGTTTTCCTTCATAAAGTTCTTTACAATCCTATCTTCAAGCGAATGAAAATCCACTACCACCAAACGTCCGCCGCTATATAGGCGTGATGCCGCACCATTTAATCCTCTTACCAACTCGCTCAGTTCATCATTAACTGCTATACGCAACGCTTGAAAAGTGCGGGTTGCCGGATCAATTTCTCCGGCGCGCTTATGAATAACTCCATAAATAATATTTGCCAGTTCGGTAGTCGTTTCTATCGGCTTTTGGTGCCGTGCCGCAACAATACGCGCCGCAATCTGCCGCGATTTACGCTCTTCGCCGAATTCATAAATTAAATCTGCCAATTCTTTTTCGCCATAACCATTTACAATATCCGCCGCACTTGTTCCTTCGCACGACATCCGCATATCAAGCGCCGCCTCTTTGGCAAACGAAAATCCTCTCTCGGCATCATCTAGCTGCATCGAAGAAACGCCGATATCAAACACTGCACCATTAATTTTTTCCGGCACCAAATCGGCAAAATTACCGAACTGACCAGCCCGAAATTCAAATCGTGCACCATACATATTTTTCATCTCATTGGCACGAACACGCACATTCGGATCTCTGTCAAGGGCAATAACTTTACAATCTTCCGCTTCCAATATCGCCTTCGAATAGCCGCCGTTACCAAATGTGGCATCAACATAAACTTCTCCTTTTTGCGGATTAAGATATTGCAAAACTTCGGACAGCATCACAGGAACATGCCGTTGCTTAACAGGCGCCATTATTCCGCCTCCTTTTTTAAGGCCGGACGATTTTTCATAGCATCGGCACGGATTCGTGCTTCTTCTTTCGCCCAATTTTGCGGATTCCATATTTGAAATTTGCGCCCCTTACCTACAAACACCGCAGTATCGGTAATTTGCGCATGCTTAAGTAACTTTTCGGTTAGCACAATACGGCCGGTCGAATCAAAGCCGAAACGCTTGGCATCACCAAACACCAAGTTCGTCAAATTATCCTGCGTTTCCGAGAAAAAATCAGTGGCATTTTCAATTTCGGTCGCCAATTTATCCAGCGTTTCTTCCAAACATCCTTCAATACATGGTGCTGAAAGGCTGCGATAACAAACAATTTCCGTTGATAATTCTTTAACCATTGCGCGGTAATCTGACGGCAAGGAAACGCGACCTTTGGCGTCTACCTTGTTAACAACCGTATCCATAAAGAGAAATATTTTTCTCATGCCAGATTCCTTTGATGGGTTATCATTCTATTTAAATGGTATATCATGGTATTTTATGGGATTCAATGGTATTTTTTAGCATTTTATTAACTGTTCGCTGTTTGTTCTAGAATAAAAAGGAAATTACTTCATTTTTAAATGAGTAAAAACAATGTGTTATATAATTTTAAAAATTTTTTAAAATAATTCACATAATAAAATTATAAAAAACGAAAAAAGACCCTCTTAATGGCAAGAGAGCCTTTATGATTGTTCCGAATCGGAAATTTTTATAAAATCGGCAAATAACGAGTTGCAAAATAGAGCAAAATCGCCGCATAAACACCGGCGGCAATATCGTCAAGCATAACCCCCCACGCGTTCAATACTTTGGAATCAAAATATTTTGCCGGCTGCGGTTTTGTGATATCAAACAAGCGAAACAGAGCAAACCCTAATAGATATGTCCACCAAGCATGTAAATTGCCTACCAAAGCATCAGCCACCAAGGCAAAACTAAGAAGTTGTCCGGCCGTTTCATCAATTACAATCAAGGAAGGATCATGTTTGGTATATTTTAAGACCTCTTTACTGGCAACAACACCAACAAAAAAGCTGATTACTGTTGCCGCTAAAATCCCCCCAAAACCAAAGAAATATGCCATAACAAAGGCGAGAGGAAGCGTGGCCGCCGAACCGGCTGTTCCCGATGCAAACGGGCAAAACCCAACCCCGAACCAACTGCATAAAGTATAGCACAAAATTTTATACGCTTTTTTCATCATCATAGTCCTTATTTTTTCTTGTATCATATC
Organism: uncultured Pseudomonadota bacterium; assembly: GCA_902763155.1. GTDB lineage: Bacteria > Pseudomonadota > Alphaproteobacteria > RF32 > CAG-239 > RUG410. Next base: position 62,217 of record CACWQS010000012.1, read on the forward strand.
GTAAATACTTCGCTTGTCAACTGCCCAAACGACAGGTTCAAAAAATTTTGCATTTTGCGAAGAATCATCTTGACTTTACGACATAATAATATGTATATTGCCTTAGGTTTAACTATAGCTTAATATAAGGGTTATAAATGAGTATCAGTCCTATACAGTTTTTTCGGCAAGTAAAACAAGAAGTTAAAAAAGTTACTTGGCCGACCAGAAAAGAGGTTATCCCGACTTGCACGATGGTAATTATTTTGGTTGCCATTGCCACAGCATTTTTCTTTGCTGTTGATATGGTTTTAGGTTGGGGTGTAGATAAAATTTTGCAATTAGGTTAAAAGGATTTATAAATGCAAGCGCGTTGGTATGTTGTTAATGTTTATTCCGGTTCGGAGAAAAAAGTTGCCGAATCAATTAAAGAACAAATTGTTTTGAAAAAAATGGAAGACCGTATTCAAGAAGTATGGGTTCCGACTGAAAACGTGGTAGTTCCGCGCAAAGGAGATAAACCGAAAGTTAAAGAACAGAAGTTCTTCCCGGGATATATTTTGGTTAAGATGGATATTGATGATCCGCAAACTCGTGATGAAACTTTGCTCGTGATTAAAAATACCGCACGCGTAAGCGGCTTTTTGGGCAGCCGTATTAAACCGATGCCGATTAGTGATGCCGAAGTGCAACGTATTATGGACCAAATTGAAGAAGGCACGGGACATACTCCGTCGGAAGTTATGTTTGAAATTGGTGAACAAGTTCGCGTGACCGAAGGTGCGTTTATGTCGTTTATCGGCACGGTGCGTGATGTTGATCCGGAAAAGAACCGCCTTACCGTTTTGTTCTCGATTTTCGGACGCGAAACTCCGATGGAATTGGACTACAATCAAGTTGAGAAAGTGTAATTTATAATAAAGGTTCGCTATAAAAAATCCCGCAAACCCGCGGGATTTTTTATAAAAACATAAAAACAAACATTTATCTAAAAACTCGGATAGCGTGCGTGATTGCGTAGTGGAATTTTTGACGACGTGTACAAAGTAAAACATTTTCCTTAAAGTGGGATAAAAGTGCTTAATGCGAAGAAGGATTTTTTCGCCGTGTACAAAGTAGTACATAAGAAAAAATCCTTCAGGCAGAAAGTGCTTTTAGCACGCTTTCTAATCGACCAGCTAGACGAGTTTTTTAATCTTTGATGTATGGAAGGGCGTTAACCAAATCCTCTTCTGTGTTAATATCGGCAGGGGCTTCCTTAACCAACTTGATATTATCAACCAACATTGCCCGTACTTCCATACCGTTTTCAAGCGCCCGTAGTTGTTCCAAAGCCTCACGTTTTTCCAAAACTCCGGTCGGCAGAGATACCATCTTCTGCAACGATGCCGCTTTGAAAACATAAATGCCGATATGATAATACAAATCTTGATTCGGACACTTTTCCGGATTACGCGTATATGGCGCCGTAGCACGAGTGAAATACAAACAACGCGCTTCTTTTTCGCCCTCTTTCAATCCCATGATAATCTTCACCACGTTCGGATTATTTTTATCTTCCTCATTGTTGATTAACATACCGCAGGTCGCAATATCACAGCCGGTACGCTCAATCATTTCCACGAGCGGAATCGTTACTTTCGGATCAACATTGATATTATCGCCCTGAAAATCAACCACGATATCATATTTTTTGCCTTCCGGATCCAAAATCTTCAAAGCCGCGGCAATTCTGTCGGTACCGCTAGGCAAATTAGGATCCGTCAAAATAGCAGTCGCCCCGAATTTTTTACACTCATCAACAATGGCTTGGTCTCCGGCAGCAATAGCAATATCGGTATCGAGCGCATTCTTTACATTTTCATATACGCGTTGCACCATCGTTTTGCCGTTTATCACACGGAGCGGTTTATTTGGTAAACGTGTTGCCGCCAAACGCACCGGCATTAAAGTAATTACTCTGCTCATATTTATCTCCTCTGTTATTTGTTAATTCCGTATTGCGCATCACTCATCTGCGCTAAAAATTCCTGTTTAATTTTCTGCATTATTGCCGCTTTTTCCGCCGGTGCATACTTTCCGGTTGCCTTATTCCACACCGTATCGGGCCAATCCGGATCTCCGGCTTTGCGGCAAACCACATGCACATGCAATTGCGGCGTCATATTACCGATCATCGCCACATTATCCTGATCACACGGAAACAGCTTAAACATCACACTTTCCGCCAGAGCAATCTCACGCATTAACTGCATTCGCTCATCCATGGTCAAATTGGTCATATTTTTCACGCCTTCTTTCATCGGTACCAAAAAAATCCACGGATAATGGCAATTATCTTCAAACAGCACCCGACAAAGCTTCAAATCGAGCAAATAATCTTTTGCCGCCAGTCCGGCAACCAGCTCAAACGCCATTTATTTACCTCCCACGCTTTTAATTTGTATAATTTGTTTTACATCAATATTTTCATCGGCGCAAAGACTTTCAACCGTCTTCCCACCGCTAATTGCTTCTGCCGTTATGCCGGTTTCCACGCACAAAATCGGGAAGATGCCGGCATTGATACCACCTTTAATATCGGTGCGCACCGTATCGCCGATCATACACGTCCGGCTTTTATCAATTTCCACCCCATCGCGCCGCAAAATATCAAACACAAAATCATAAATATTACAGTGCGGTTTGCCAAACTCCAATACTTCTACCCCTTTATCGCGTAACATTTGCGCTATCATACCATTGCGCACCACAAAAACGGCTTCAGAATTCGGCACCAGGTAATGCCCTTCTTTGGCGGTAAAATCCGGATTAGCGTTGAGTACCGGCAGGCCTGCATCAGCCACTGCTTGCACAATTTCTTCAAACGGTTCTGCCGATAGCGAATCCAACTCGACGACATTTCCCTTTTCATCGGTACGCACCGGCCAAAATTCACCTGATAATTGCGGATATTTTGCTACCGTATCGGCATAAACATAAGGCACTCCGACATATACAAAATCGGCATCTTCAATCTTTTCCACCTGCCGATATTTAGTGCCGTTGAAAGCCTTGCTATGCGGCTTACCGATAACATAGTATTTGAGAGGATTTGGACAGGATTGAAAAGTAATATCACCCTTTTGCAAATGATATTGCAACAAATCACCGGAGCTGATTAAGTAAGAATAATTATCTTCCGATAAACCGCGTTTGGCATAAGAAACCCGCAAATCACTTCCCAAAGCCGACGAATTGGAAACTATAACAACTTGTTTTCCTTGCTCCACCAGTTGACGCATCATCTCGCGGCTTCCCTCGTAGAAACCGTTGCCTTCCCAAAATACGCCATACGCATCAAAAATAAACGTATCGAACTTTGCCGCTATATCTGCCAGACAATTATAAATCATTCCATCACCGCCCGCGTTATCACATATTTCACTTTTGCCGGCAATTTTTTATTTTTATATTTCGGCATCCGCACTACAAACTCTGCCCAATCTTTACGATAAGCTTTTCGCTTAAAAGACAACTCCGGCACAAACCAAATTTTTTTATCGTAAATAAAAATCTCTTTTTTACCCAAAGTTGTGCCTTTAAAATCCGGCATTTGTAACATGCGCTGTAAATTCAAGATTTTTTCGGCACGTGGAATATACATATCGCACAATATTTGCGCCAATACTCTGAATTGCATTTCGTGATGCAACTCACAAAAGGCTTTATAATTGCAATAATAAACATCACCGATTTCAAAAAAAACTTCTTTATTGAAAAATTTTTCAACATTTTTTTCAATATAGTCTTCCGAGCTTTGCAAGCGACTAACGGTTTGGCAAATATCTTCTGCACTGATACCGATTTGCTTTTCCAAAATCGGTAAAAATTTACGGATTTTATTGCGCAGATATTGCTCATTTTCATTCGATTCGTCTTCCACCCAACGAACTCCTTTTTGTTGCAGATATGCCTTTAGTTCCTCAGGATTTTTATCTAAGAACGGACGCAAAATACAAAAGCCGTCCATATCCTCAAATTCGCGCATGGCACAAAGACCGGTCAACCCGCTTCCGCGTTGCAAACGAATCAAAAAAGTTTCCGCCTGATCTTGCAAATGATGCGCCATCATCACACAATTTATATCATGGTCAAAGCACCAGTCGCAAATAAGTCTGTAACGCACTTGCCGTGCCGCTTCTTCAATACCGGTTGTCGGTTTTTCGCCAATCCACGGTAAAATATGGTGTTCAATGCCGAATTGCGCCATAACCTGCGCCACATATTGCGCCTCATCTGCCGAACTGGGGCGAAGTCCGTGGTCAACAGTCAGTGCCACAATCTTTTTATTCAGCGGTGCCAGTTGTTCTGCTGCCATTAAAGCAAGCGCCATCGAATCAGCCCCACCGGACACCCCAATGGCTACAATATCTCCATCAATATGATATTTCTTGAACAGTTTTTCCACTATTTACACCCGAGTTTTTTCGCCTCGTTTTCCGCCTTACGCTTCAGTTCGGCATTGGCTTTCGGAAATTCATCGGCAAAGCTCATAAACACTATACAAGCACTTTTGTTATCTTTCAAACTCTCAAAGGTCATACCCAAACGATATAAACTGTCCGGCGCCTTATTGCCGTTTTTATAGTTTTCATAACCGTTTTTAAAAGCTATTTTGGCATTATTTAAATTGCTCTGCTTTGTATAAACTTCGCCAAGCCAATATTGAGCATTACTGGCAAGTGCGTGCTTCGGATATTGAGATAAAATATTTTTAAATGCCAACTCTGCTTCATCATTTAATCCGGCATTATAAGCCTGCATACCAGCCGCATACATATCATCTGCACTCATTTTCGGCGCTTCACTTGTAGGAGCTTCCGTTTTTTCTTCCTTCTGCTCATACGAACCACCATCAACCGGTGTCAAATCTTCGCCACTGATAGAATCTCCGACTACTGCCGCTGCACCTGCTTTTGCCACCGGTGCATCATAAGTTTGCGGCAAACTCGGAGCCGGAGCGCTGAGCTCTTCAGGAATTGGTTTTCCCTCTAAAATTTTGAAACGAATTTCCATATCGCGATTGATTTTATCAAGTTTCTTTTCAACATCTTTAATATCATGCTCCATCTCATCAATGCGCCCGTTCAATTTACGCACATTTTCTTCCCACTGCGTAACTTTTGCCTGAAAATCGGAATTTGCCGCCGAAGCCCCTTTTTCCGAACTTTCAACACCGCGATACACTTGGCGTTGCAACACTTTGACATCTTCTCTGATTTGTTCCAATTCGCGCGACCAATCTGCGGCCTTCGCTGTATTGTTCAAAAACAAAACTGCTCCAAATAAACCGAAATATAAAATTTTCTTCATCAACATATCCTCCAATTGTTTGTTACATAATACATAAAAAATCAGCAAAATCAAACGCCGACAAACATTTTAGCCACAGATTTATAAAACGACCAATAAAGAAAAACCTTCTTGCACAGCATACAAAAAAAGAGAGGAGTATTCCCCTCTCTAACTATCAATAATAAATTTCGATTAAAGAAATTAGTGCGAAGTGATTTTTGAGCGCAGTGTAGATAGATTCTTCGGCTTCGCCTCAGAATGACGTGTTAAAAACTCGAATAGCGTGCGTAGATACGAC
>CACWQS010000013.1 GCA_902763155.1 uncultured Pseudomonadota bacterium
TGGATTACCACGCGAAGTTTTGCAAGATTTTTACGGCGCTTTAGGGCTTGTAAAAATCAACCTTTGCAAAACAAGCTCGTAATGACGTAGGAAACAAAAAACGTCATAGCGAACTTTTGAGAATGAAAAGCCTATGCAATAGGCGGATTTTTCCAAACGTAGTGCAAGAAAAATCCATTCTCAATTCGTGCGGCTATCCAGTATGATATAGCCTTATAGATTCTGGATTACTTTGCCGAAGTTCAATGCGTTTCTTCTTATCGCTAAAGCTCCGAAGAAACCGATTGCTCCGCAATCCAATGCACCAAACAAGCTCATAATGACGTGGAATTTAGACGGATAAGAATAATCTGGAAAAGAGCAAAAAAGGCGGAGGATAAAGACACCACCGCCGATTTGAATAATAGTCAGCATTCCATATAACTAATGGCAAGCGTAACAAGTCTTCGGATTATTTTGCGAGCATGGATACGTCGCAACGCCATTTGAACAAGCCGCAGCTGCTGCTGAGTATGTATCATAATCGCACGTGCAATCATCACCACCGCTGGAACCACTACTTTTTACAAAGCAATGACCTTTTTCCTCACAAGGACCTCCAGTTTCCATATCACACATTTGTTCATCATCGTAATAACCTTTGCTGTCATCGCAATACAAATAATAACAACCGCTGTATGGGCCAAAACACTTATGGTTATAGCTATAATAAGATCCCATTGCTGAGTTGCAATCAGATAATGAGGTATAGCCACCTGTACAAGTTATTTTCTCACACTTACCGCATTCAGTGGTGCCACATGAAGAATTTTCGTGAGAATTTGTCACTTTAAACGTGTAGCCTGAAGGGCAACTTTTGTTACTTGTTGTTCCACTATTACATGTGTTCTGCATCCATATACCACATTGTACAGTATCTCCGTTAGCATCTTGATACGTCGAACCATCCTTAGCTTGCCAATGGAATCCGCAATAAGGATTATCAATAGCATACGCTTCGGTCATAGTACCGTCCGGACAACCTTTATCTACACAAGTACCGTTATCGCAGCTTTGGTCACCACTACATGCGTATGCATAACAAGTCAAACTATCAGTACAACCGTCACTCTTTGTTTCTGCAGTTGTGCTGTAACAACCACCTGATTCGCTAGACATGCTATAACTCGCACAAGTTTTACTCGGTGAACAATTATCTACACAAGTACCGTTTTGGCAAGTCTGATCTGAAGAACAAGCCGATTGATAGCAGGTTCTGGTGCCGCCGCAACCATTATCACAGCTATATGATGAAGTTTTACAAGTAGAGGAATCCGATGTTTCGTCGGCCGCAGGAGTACAACAAGATGAATTATAACATACCTGACCTGAAGAACAAGCCGATTGATAGCAAGTTCTGGTGCCGCCGCAGCCATCACTACAGCTATATGATGAAGTCTTACAAGTAGAGTCATCCGATGTTTCATTGGCCGCAGGAGTACAACAAGATGAATTATAACATACCTGATCTGAAGAACAAGCCGATTGATAGCAAGTTCTGGTGCCGCCGCAACCATTATCACAGCTATATGATGAAGTTTTACAAGTAGAGTCATCTGATGTTTCGTCGGCCGTAGGGGTGCAGACGCAGCTATAACAAGTGCTACCACAATCGGTGCTTCCCACAGATGTTTTTACATCATTGGCATAAGTACAAGTTACATCTTTACTACCGGTAGAGCATTCATCACTGAGATCATAGCAGTCATAATAACGGGTTTGATTTCCACATTCTTTCTTAGTACATCTACTACAACCGGTCGGTGCGGTGGTAGTCCCGCCGCAATCTTCACAACTGTCACAACTGTTACCACAATCAGTGGTACCATGATTCTTCAAATAGTAACCATCATCACAACTGGTAGTATTTAAGGATCCAGATGAACATACATTGTTACAACATTCATTACATGCCGAGCCACATGCAGTGGTTTCTAATGTACGGAATATTTCTGTACTCGGATCACAACTGGTGACTTCTTGCGAACCTTTAGTGCATTTATTATCACAGCATGCATAACACATTGAACCATACTGTGTCCGAGCAGTCGATGTGTACCATTCATCACTGGTAGCACGATTCGAACCCGAAGGGCCGCTTGTGCTGCCGCTACTCCATGAACAATATTTCTTCATGCCATCTGCACAGTTATCACTTAAACAAACATGACAGACTTGAGTGCCTACATAATACTGTGTATCACGAGGTAAATACCCTCTATTTTCACATTTATCGCTTACTTGAGAACCTAAAGGACATTCACCGGGTGCGACGCATAATCCGCACTTCAAATCTCCGGAATAAACATAAGTTTCGTTGCCTCCTTCATCTATTGCTTTTTCATATTCGTGCGTATAACCGCGTTCACAACTGTTTATCCCTGGCTGATATCCGGCACCGCAGTTTTTAGGAACGCAATTATAGTAAGTATGTCCATGGGCCTCACATGTATCCGTACAATCCCAGCCCTGACCTTTTATCTCTCTATCGTAACCGGAACAATCGTCATCGGCACCGCCTATTGTTTGGCTGTATAATGAGTCCAAAGCAACACAACCGCCTGTAGGTAAAAAACATACATCTGCTAAGGCTGAATATGAAAATAAAAACGCGCAGATACACCCCAAAAAACAGGCCTTCAGACCGCACAAATTACGAAACTTCAACATAATACACTCCCATTGAAAAATAGGTTCACTCCAATATATACTTTATTATAGCACATTTTTTTGCCAAATGCACGTTTTTTTTTTACTTTTTTTAATATAAAAAATACGATTCGTAATGGCAAGCAAAAATAAGTTGCTACTCTTCTTCAGCCAAATCAATTTTCGTAAGTAAAAATTCCGGAGTCTGACGCCCGAAAGTGCGATAACGTTTCATTAAGCTCACTGCTTCATAATCATGAGGATTTTCATGAGCTTTCTTTTCGCTTTTAACCTCCTGCACCTTCTTAATATCTTCGACTTTCTTTGGCTCTACATCAGATTGCACTGCCTCTTCTTCTTTATTTTTATCAACCTTAATTTCATCAGGAGCCTGTAAAATTTGGTCTAAAATCATCTGCGTTTCTTTAGAGCGACGATTAGTAAAGATAATGTTTTGCTTATCTGCAGGCAAAGCTTCAAGAACAGTTTGCAAACTCTTGAGTTGATGTATTTTTTTAATTAAGTTAATATCATCAATCACCAAAATATCTACTGTAGATAAATCAACTTTTCCTTCCTTCATTAAATCAACCAACAAATTCGGCGAAGCAATAATTACATTAGCTTCTTCATCAATACTTTCTTGGCTATCGGTTACAGTGCTTTCGGTAATTTCGTGATATTTGTTAAACACGGCAAAACGGTCGGAAACACTGACAGATTGCTTAGAACCTGCAGTTATAATCAAGATATTTTTTGCCTCATGGCGAGAGATAATATCTATCAACGGCAACACATACGAACAAGTCTTACCGCAACGCGCCGGCGCAATGGTAAAAACATCTTTGCCAGCTAATATTGATGGAATAACATCAGCCTGCACGGTAGTCGGCGTCGTAATCCCCGCTTCGGTAATCGCTTTAATTGTCTTTTCGCTTAATCCTAATTCTGCAAAATCCATTTTTCCCTCACTTATACTTCCGGCACAGATGTTTTGGTTAATTTTTCCGGATCGGTTGGCATTTGTTCCGTGCGATCCAACTTATTGCCGGCTAAAATATCTTGAATTTCGGCACCTGTCAAGGTTTCATATTCCATTAAGGCTTGTGCCAATGTCTCCAGTTCTTGACGATTTTCAGTCAATATCTTTTTAGCTTCCTCATAAGCATTGGTAATCAAGCGCTTAATTTCAGCATCTATTAAATTGGCGGTCTGCTCACTGATATTACTGCGACTGCTGCCAATACCAAGATAATTATCTTGACCATTAGCATAAGAAACCGGTCCCAGTTCATCACTTAACCCCCATTCGGTTACCATAGCTCGTGCCAAATTTGTAGCCATCTGAATATCACCTTTAGCACCGGAAGTTACTTTATCATAACCGTAAATCATTTCTTCGCTCACCCGTCCTCCCATGGCTAATGTCAGAGAAGACAGCATCTTGGTACGAGATTCGGAATACGAATCCTTTTCCGGCAGACTCTGAACCATACCCAATGCCCGACCGCGCGGAATAATCGTGGCTTTATGGATAGGATCTGCTTCTGCCACGTGCAATGCGCAGATTGCATGCCCAGCTTCATGATATGCAGTTTGGCGCTTTTCTTTTTCATCCATAGCCATAGATTTGCGCTCGGTTCCCATTAAAACCTTATCTTTGGCGTTGTCAAAATCGACGGCGGTTACACGGCGTTTGTTCTGTCTGGCGGCAAGCAGAGCCGCTTCGTTCACCAAATTTGCCAAATCAGCACCGGAAAACCCCGGAGTGCCACGCGCAACTATGCTTAAATCAACATCACGCGCCAACGGAACTTTGCGGGTATGAACTTGCAAAATCGCCTCTCGCCCACGCACATCCGGATTGGTAACTTGCACCTGACGATCAAAACGCCCCGGACGCAATAAAGCCGGATCGAGCACATCGGGACGGTTGGTTGCTGCAATCAAAATCACATTCTCGTTTTCTTCAAAACCGTCCATTTCTACCAATAACTGGTTGAGCGTTTGTTCGCGTTCATCATTACCTCCGCCGTAACCGGCACCACGATGACGCCCAACCGCATCAATCTCATCTACAAAAACCAAACACGGTGCGTTTTTTTTCGCTTGCGCAAACATATCGCGCACCCTTGATGCACCAACACCGACGAACATTTCCACAAAATCGGAACCGGAAATGGAGAAAAACGGCACATTAGCCTCTCCTGCTACAGCTTTTGCCAACAAAGTTTTACCGGTTCCCGGAGGACCCACTAAAAGCACCCCCTTAGGAATACGCCCGCCCAAACGTTTAAATTTTTGCGGTTCTTTCAAAAACTCAACAATTTCAGCCAGTTCAGCCTTAGATTCATCGGCACCGGCAACATCGTCAAAGGTTACCTTTTTTGAACTTTCAATCAATCTGGCACGAGATTTTCCGAAACTCAATGCCTTATTGTTACCGGAATTCGCCTGACGAAAGAAATAAACCCAAACCCCAATCAGCAACAGCATCGGCCCCCAACCAAGGAACAAGCTCCACAGCGATTCCCCCGACATATCTTGCGGCTTGGCTTCCACCTTAACTCCGTTTTCGAGCAAAGTATCCACCGTTGTCGGACTATAAGGTGCATAGGTGGAAAACTGCTGTCCGTCAACAGTTTGTCCCTTTATTTCGCTACCGGTGATAGTAACATCAACAACACGTTTTTCTCGCACATTACGCATAAAATCAGAATAAGCGATTTCTGTTTTATTTATCGGTGATGTACTACTGCCATACCCTAGAAATATTGAGGTTAATATAAGAGCAATAATCAATATAATAAAATTTTTTCCGAACTTCATAACAAAATTCCTATTGTTGAATTTTACAATCTTGCGGTGCATTCTAGCACAAACAACAATAATTGCAAGCTAATCTTCCACACTGTTGCGACTTTTGAACACTCCGTTTTCATATCCCTGAATTTTAGGATTTTCCTCGGCAAGTTCAAGTCTTTTCAAACTAAGAGCCACATAACCGCGCTCGCGTTCTATTCCCAAATAGCGGCGACCGAGTTTGTGAGCCACCACCGCCGTGGTTCCCGAGCCCAAAAACGGATCAAAAACCAAGTCCCCTTCGTTGCTCGATGCCAAAATCAACTTAGCAATCAGTTTTTCCGGCTTTTGGGTAGGATGTTGAGTATTTTCCGGCATTGACCAAAACGGAATGGTAATATCAGTCCAAATATTAGATGGTGCGGTCAGACGAACTTTTTTACCATTTGTTTCCTGCCAATCCTTCGGAGCACCTTTATGATCGCGATATGGAGCCAAAACCGGACGCTTAATCTTTACCGCATCAAGATTAAATATATAATCATCACTTTTAGTAAAAAACCATATGTCTTCCAAACAATTTTTCCAATTATTATTGGCAGCTCTGCCTTTCTCACGTTCCCACGAAATCCTATTACGCAAGGTAAAATATTTGCAAGCCACCGCCGGAATGGCAATCGAAGTTTGCCAATCTGCACAAATATATATACTGGCATTGGGCTTTAACACCCGTGCAACCTTTGACAACCACCTGTCCAACCATTTTTTATACGATTGCAAATCGGTTTGCTTAAAAGTCTTGGTACCAAAATTCTTGGTCAAATTATACGGCGGATCAACCACCATCAAATCCACAAAGCTATCAGGTAAAAAACGCAAGGCATAAAATGTATCCTGCCAGATTACCTTATCTTGTAAATCGGTTATTTTTTTACTTGGAGAAAATTTAAGCGCATGTTTGGCATAAGCAATTTCTTCTTGCCGAGAGAGCAAAATCGTCTTATTACGCGGCGCTTTTTGTTTCATTATACATCTTCCCCAAAGCGAGCATTTACCAAGTTTGTAAGTGCGTTAATAGCCTCATTTGCTTGATTTCCGGAGGCACATACCTTAATAGTCGAACCTTTAGAGGCCGCCAGCATCATCAGGCTGAGAATCGAACTTCCGTCCACAATCTGCCCGTCTTTTTCAACTGTTACTTCTGCATCTATGGTTGACAGACACTTAACAAAAGCTGCCGCCGCTCTGGCATGCAGTCCTTTTTGGTTACAAATTGTCAGTTCTATTTCCAGTGCATTGCTCATTTAGCGGCACCGCTTAAAAGCTGTGAGGCAACGTTAATATGTTTCTTTCCGGCATCTTGTGCTAAATCAACACACTTTGCTAATGGCTGATCCTTACGGGCAGATGCCAGTTTTATCAGCATCGGTAGATTAACACCGGCAATCACATCAAATGAGCCATGGCTAATAATCGACATCGCCAAATTGGAAGGAGTACCTCCAAACATATCGGTCAGTAGCAAAACACCTTCTCCACTATCAACCTTTTTGGATTTAGCTAAAATTTCCTGCCGACGAGCTTCTACATCATCATCAGGCCCAATGCACACACACTCCACCTGATTTTGCTTGCCCACTACATGTTCCATAGCTGCCACAAACTCAAGTGCTAAATTACCGTGCGTAACAAAAACCAACCCTATCATTTCTCTGTCCCGCTTGTCCACACTTTAACAGCACCAAAAGATCTTAACAATTCATCTTTACTTTTAGCCTTAAATAACTCATCGGCACGAGTACGGCGACCATCAAAGACTATATCTTCAACATTTTCAACCGGAACGGCATAAACACGCTCAACTATTTCACCTTGCAATTCAACTATCATTACCACTTCGGACTCTGCCAAAACATTACAAGTTTCGGCATCAACGCCGTCTAAAATAATTGAACGGCGAGCATCTCTTTTCAAAAGCGCTGTTTTTTTACCGTCAAATTCCAAAACCGGTTCATGCGGTTCACCATCTCTTGCATCAATAAATATAGCTAATTCACCATATTTATTCTCGATAATTTGAAAGAAATCCTGTTTTTCCATCAATGTATAATATTGGTTTTCCATTCTTTTTCCCCACAAATATTTTTGCTGGAATTGTTATAGCGCTTTTTTTTGTAAATGTCTATGTTTTGTTTTACCTTATCCGCTTTCTTTTTATCAGCGACTGCCGTTTTTTTGTTTCAGTGAATCTTTAAGCAGTTTTTTTATCTGCTCGCCGTAAGGTTTTTGCTCTTGTTGTTTGTCTTTTTTGGCGCTTTGCTCTGCTACCGATGTTTCAAATTCTTTTTTAGGTCTGCTTTCGGTATTTTTTTGTTCGGAAACTGTTTTACCATTATAAATATTTTGTTTTTTAATTTCCGACAATTTGGCAGTTTGTCCCGATTTACGCAGTATCAGTTCCGCAGTTTGGTTCTGGGTCAAATTGCGGTCGCGGACTTCTTTGGCATCTTTGGTTTTCAAATCTTTAACCTTATGATTATCCGCTGTTACTTTAATCTGCTTTACTCCGTCGGCAACTTTACCTTCAGTGCGAGGTTTAATATCCCCTTTTATCCCCGTTTGTTTTGCAATAGTACCTTCTAATGAGCTTAATCTGATTCGCCGCGGATTATAAATTGCTTCATTCATTTGTTTATTGTTATCGGCGGTGCTCGAACGATTTAATCCGGCACGGCGCGCTAAAGTATCAGCCTGTTCAATGGCATTTAAGCGACCGGCCTTTTCTTCTTGACGCATAGAGGCAGTGATTGCACGTTGTTCAACCATCCGTCTTTCACTGGGAGCCAATGCATCTAAAAGCGAACTGTCGCCGTTTGAAACATCTTTTTGCTGAAGCCGCAATAACCTGAACGAGTGTTCCATATCCATAAAATCGTCATCATCGTCGTTTTCATCGTCATCATAAAGTTGGCGCACTTTTTTGCTGATTTTACCGGTTTTGGTGCGCTTGATTTCCGGCTGCATTTTATTACGCTTAGCTTGCCATTTATCGGCTTCAATGGCATCAATACGCAAAGTCAAGCGCTCATCATCACCGACTTTTTTCTTTTTCCAATCCGGTTTAGAAACTGCGCCTTCGGCATCATCATCTGGATTTTGCATAAATTCTTCCTCCGTCATATTTTTAATGCCTTCCTCAACTAAATACAAGTCTGTTTTATGGTATAGGTTAACATAATGGAACGATCATAAAAAATTTGCGGAGAAACATTTATTTGCACCTTGTCATCACGCAAAAGCGTAAATTTACGCCCGTTCATAATATTCTGCACCAAGGCCTGCCGAAATTGTTCCCAATCATCAACATTGGAAAAAAAGAGTTTTTGCTGTTCCAAAATTGTTTCCAATTTAGGTTCATCTTGCATTTTATCAAAATCCAAGCTCCATAATTTAAGATAAGCCCTATTATAGAAGCGCAATCTTTGATTAGCTCCGAAAATAACCACGGCATCGTTCAAATTATCTAAAATACCTTGTTGCATAGATGTCAAGTCATTCAAACGACGCATAGTAGCTAAACGATCAGAAACATCTTCATAGGCAAAAATAACTCCGTTAGGATGCGGCATCCGGAAACGATGGATTGTCCGCCCGTCCGGCAAATGCAAAAGGTCTTCTCTGATTTTCCACAACCCTCCGAATACGCTGAGTTCATCTTCTTTAAATGCCTTAAAATCAGGCACCGGAGGTAATAGTTTATGTTGGCGTATTGTTTCAACAAACTGCATATATGTAGGCGTTTTTTCCAAAAATTCGCTATCCAACCCCCAAAGGCTGCGAAAAGAAGCATTATAAAAGTAAAGGCTGGTCTTTTCATCAAAAATAGCAAACGCTGTACCTAAAACGCCGAGAATTTCCAAATGGCTATTCTGATTCTCTTTAAAATTACGCTTGGCTTTCTCCAACTCTGTATTATTTACTAAATATCCGACCGTGCCTATTTTATCCAATATATCCCCCATAAAATACGGGTTTTCGTAAAGTTCATAGCTGTAAACATTGCCTTGTCGCACGATGTTAAGTGTTTTCTTCTGTTTCTTTTTATTTTTTTGTGCGGTTTGTGCCAATGTACGGGCAATTGCCTCCCCTTTGTTATTATTGATTTCAATATTTTGGCTCAAAACTTCGTCCTTACTGCTTTTACCGGCATATTCTACATATTTTTTGTTTACCGCCAACAAGTTCAAGTTTTCATCGCGCAACCATAAAGGCGAATCGAGTCCGTCTATCATATTTTCAAGTTGTTTAACCCGTTCCTGTTCATGCTGCTTTTCTTTTTCCAAAGCTGCCAAACGAGCTGCCTCAACAGAAACATCACGAAACCAAATAATATCGCAATACAAGTTATTATCAGCATTTTGCACTCGATTACCATAGACGCAAACAAAACGTTCACTGCCTCTGACAGCCAAAATATCCTCAAAAGCCAACCCGTCTTGTTGCAACAAATTGGCATATTTTTTCAAACGCACGGCATCGTCTTTATAAAACACACCCGCAACATCGGCAAAAGAAGAAGCTGTACCGTTTTTGAGCCCCAACATCACGGCCAGACGGCGTGAACATTTTTCTTGCACTCCTTTTTGCGGGTCTTTAACTTTTTGGTCGGGTGCCACAAAACAAAAGAAGCCGTCTTTGGCGGTGAACAACAATTCATTACAACGCTCACGGTCACGGCGAATAAAATATATCTTCCTTTTATATTTATATATTTTTATCTGCATTGCCGCCATTAAGATAATCAGACCGAAAATAGAAAGCAGTCCGCCGATAAAAATGATGTTTAATAAATCCATGTCCATTGGTTTAACTCTAAAAAAATATTTGCGCTTGACTTTATTTTATATTATATAAACAACAATTAGCAATTTATTTTTTCATTTATTGAAAAGTTTTTTAAGGGAAAATTATGTTCACATTAGCTTTTGATACCACCGCAAATTGTTGTTCTATAGCTCTTTTAGACGGCACTAAAGTTATCGGTAAGTTTGAAAAGGAAATGGAATTCGGACAAGCGGAAGTATTGTTACCGGAAATTGAGAACATTTTGCAACAGGCAAATCTTAAATTTGCTGATATTGGGCTTTTAGCCGTATGTATCGGTCCCGGCTCTTTTACCGGTGTGCGTTCGTCTATATCTGCCGCCCGCGCATTTAATTTGGCTTGTCCTAATTTGGATATTACCGGTATTTCGGCGTTTGAGGCCTATGCTCATTCTTTGGATATGTTTGAGCTGGCTGCTTGTAATGCCGTAATTATTGAAACCAAGCGCGATGATTTTTATTTTCAGATGTTTAACGGTAAGATGGAAAAATTATGCGAACCAGCCGCCTTGTCATATGAAGATATAATTACTATGTTAAAAGGTAAAACCGTAACGCTTATCGGTAACGGAGTGGAACGTTTTTTAGATAAGCCGAGCGGTTTGGTTTTGCACGCCATCAGAATGGATAAAACCGTGCCGGTGGTTGATGTGGCGGCCTGCGCCATTCAAAAATGGCAAAATAAAAAACTTAATTTTCCTAAACCTTTGTATTTAAGGGCACCTGATGTTTGTGTAAAATCGTAAAATTTGTATGGATATCCTGAAAAGAACAGTGTAATAATGCTTATAATATTAACTTAATTTATATTGAGGAACGAAATGACAAGATCTGAACTAGTAGAAAGAATTGCAGCTAAGATGCCTAATTTGACAATTAGAGATATTGATAGAATTGTCAGTGTGGTGTTTGCGAAATTTACCGAAGCCCTGGCTAACGGTGATCGTATAGAAATTCGCGGTTTCGGCGCTTTTTCCGTGCGCACCAGACAACCGCGTGTTGCCATTAACCCGAAGAACAAGAAGCGGGTTGAAGTGCCGGAAAAGAAGCTTGTGCATTTTAAAACCGGTAAAGAACTGCATCAGATGCTAAACGCCTAATTATAAAAATTATCTTTGTGGCTGAAGGAGGAAAAATAAGATGAAACTGCTTCACTATGTTTTGGCTTTGCCTTTGTTTATCATTGCCGCTTGGGCAATTTATGGAGCCGAGTCGAGCGACGGCATTACCTTTGTTTTATGGCCACAAGAAAAAACATCGATCAGTTGGAACACGCAAATTGTTTTGTTTGTTTTTCTGCTTTACGGTTATGTTTGCGGACGAATCGGAGCATGGTTTGCGCAAGCTCCAATCCGTAAAGAGTTACGTTTGCAAAAAAAAGCTAATCGAACTTTAACTAAGGAACAAGATGAGCTTAATAAAACTGTAGACGGTCTAAAGCAAAATGTTACAGCCTTACAGAAACAAGCCAAGATAGCCGGAAATAACTCAAATGCAGATAAGAATAGTATTTTTGCAAAAATTAAGCGTAAATTTTCCTCTGAGAAATAAGTTTGGGAGAATTTTAACATGAACTGGTTGACAGATATCGTTCGTCCGAAAATAAAAAAGACCACCCCGAAAGAGATTGCCGATAATTTATGGGTAAAATGCCCGAACTGCAATCAAATGCTGTTTTCTAAAGAATTAAAAGAATCGTTTTATGTTTGCACTTCTTGCGGACATCATCTGCGTCTTTACGTAGAAAAACGCTTTCGTTTGTTGTTTGATGATGCCGAATATAAGTTGGTAAATTTACCGCAAGTAGCAGACGACCCGCTCAAATTCAAAGACTTGCAAAAATACACCGATCGCCTGAAAAGTAATCGCAAAAAGACCGAATGCAATGATGCCATTCAAGTAGCACGCGGGAAAATCGGCGGTATCAAAAGCGTAGTGGCGGCGCTTGATTTTTCATTTATGGGCGGCTCAATGGGAATTGCTGTGGGCGAAGGAATTGTTACTGCGGCAAAATTGGCTCTCGAGTCTAAGCAACCGCTGATTACTGTGGCGGCTTCCGGTGGTGCAAGAATGCAGGAAGGTATGTTTTCGCTGATGCAAATGGCTCGCACCACGGCGGCGATAAATATGCTCAAAGAAGCAGGTATTCCGTTTATTTCCATTTTGACTGATCCGACTACCGGAGGTGTTTCTGCCTCGTTTGCCATGCTTGGTGATGTGAATATCGCCGAAAAAGGTTGTTTAATCGGTTTTGCCGGTCAGAGAGTAATTGAACAGACTATTCATGAAAAATTACCTGAAGGTTTCCAACGTGCCGAATATCTATTGGAGCATGGTATGGTCGATATGGTAGTTGAGCGCAAAAATATGAAAAAAGAACTGGTAAAAGTGCTGAAAGTTCTAACCGCTCATTGTAAATAAAAGTTGATACAAAAATACAAGGCGGGGAAATATCCCGCCTTTTTCGTTAGTCATGTTGCTATTTATTCATATATTTTTGGCTTTTTAATTACTTTTCCTACAGATTTTTGAGGAGCTTTGGGACTTCTTTTTTCCACCAGACTCTCTACTCTGCTTTTAATCGTCGACAATTCTTCCGGTATCATAAATTGCTTTTTTTCCGGTTGGTAGTCGATATAAACTTTACCATCTTCTATTTTAATAAAATCTTTCGTCTTTATCTTTCCGTAACCGAAATTAACATCAGATAATACTTCACCTTTTTCAATATCCACCAGTTTTCCGGTACATCTTCGATCAGTATCTGCTGTCCCATAAATAAACCCTCTCTTTTTATCAGCAAAAACCGCTCCGATAACAAACAAATTGTCTTTGATATGTTTAACATCACGACCGAGAAGTCTGTCACGATAAAAAACAGAACGATTTTCACGATCATAAAAATTACCACGCGAATCAAAGGTTTCGCTCTCATCTTCTTGCGGCACATATATATGGCATTTTTGGACAATTAAATCAAAGGCTTCTTCGGCATTATCGGTTTTTACTAAAACTTGCAATAAAGTATTTAAGTCTTTTGTGCAATCAACTTTTTCTTTAATTGAACCGTCCGGATTATAAAAAGTCGCTTCATCCTTTTGGTTATCTTTATAGCTGATGATGCTTTGCAAACGCTCGTTTTCATCATACAATTCTTCAGAGCCGATTCTAACCTTTTCATTACAGGCATTTAAAGTCGGGCTTATTTTATATAATTTTCCATCAGGTGTATATGTTTCTTCTTTGTATTCAATATAATGGAAATCACTACCTCCTCGCCATAGACCAATTCTTTCACTGTTTTGGTTAAATTTATATACTCTAACCTTTCGCACTTCCGGTGGTTGATGCGTCGGGAAATAACCTCCGTTGATTTCGATTTTTTCTTTAACTAAACCTTTTTCATTTAAGGTATCTATGATGATTTCTTCACAGTCAAACCTTATTTTCTGTCCGGAAACATATTCGCCTCGAATAAATCCTTCATTTCCGTTATAAAATGCTTCTGCCGCCACATCTTTTCCGACTTTACCGGTATAAACACCATCTTCAAATTCACGTCCTTTTTTATCATATCCAAAATAACGATGTGTACCTGGATATCCATACATTCCCAACGAATAAGTCCCTTCACCCAATACCTTACCATCCGGAGCTACAACTTTTGTGGTAAAAGTTTCGCCGCCGTCATATTCTTGCAAATATTTAAACTTCCGCCCACCAATTTCTGTATCACACTCTTTACGAATATGTAAAACACCGTTATCAATCATTTCAACGGTGCGAATACCTTGATATTTAATATCTCTCAAAATATCCATCGTCCCACTCCTTTACCCAAAATAAAAAATTAGTCGCTTAATGAAAAGCGACCGGCGGTTGAGAACTATTTATCGGAATAGTGCGACATATTTGCCAAAAAAACAGGCATATATCACTAGTATCTATATGATGTCTATGTAAAACGGCTTATTTTGCCGCCCACCGATCATCATATTGATAATCACCGGACTCGCAAAACTTACGCCCTGCATAGCGCAGACAAAGAGGTTCTCACACCTCGGGCAAGTCTTTTCACCTTGCTTAAGTCCAAATTAGCAAAAATCACCAATTTTGTCAAGCAGTTTTTTTTAAAACAGAAATAAAAAAAAGAGTCACGCCTTGGGATTGTCTTCCTCGAACGAATGAAATGAGTGAGGGGATCTCAGGCAACGGGCAGTGAATTTGCAGTATAAACAAGAATTTCGTGCTTAAACTACTACTTCCCGTTCTGAGGCCTAAGATTCCCTCGCTCCGCTCGAGAATGACCGGAAAAGGATGCCCAAGAAGACGTGAAAAAGACTGTGTCAAGTCCAAGAATGACAGAGAAAAATGTCTTTTTCCCCTAAGAGTGAGAATCTTAAAATTTATTTTTATCTATCTCTTTGAAATACGCTATTGTTTCGGCGCTAAGTTCGCAAGTAGCATCTTCGTCGCAGGCAATAATCCCATGCGGGTGTTGTTGCAATACGCTAACCGGCCAAACATGGCTAATTCCGCCACAAACAGCGTGCTTTATGGCTTCTGCCTTTGTAGCACCTGTGGCCAAAATCATTACTTCATCGGCATCCATCATGGTCTGAATACCAATCGTCAGAACCATCGGCGGAACCTTGCTCTCATCATTATCGAAAAAACGCGAATTAGCCCGAATAGTGCTGGGAGCGAGCAACTTAGCACGCGTGCGCGAACTTAATGATGAATACGGTTCATTAAAAGCTATATGCCCGTCTTCTCCCACTCCGCCGATAAACAAATTAACACCACCGGCTGCGGCAATTGCATTTTCATAATTAGCGCACTCTTTGGAAAAATTAGTAGTCAGTCCATCTAGAAAATGCACGTGTTCTTTTTTGATATTTACATATTTTAAGAATTTATCCCACAAAAAATATTGGAAACCATGTTCATCTCCGGCACCAACTCCGACATATTCGCCCATGCCGAAAAACACTACATTTTCAAACGAAACTTTGCCTTCTTTATAATAACGAGCCAATGCTTCAAACATACCGAGCGGAGTAGAACCTGACGGCAAACCCAAAACAAACGGCTTTTTCGGGCTGGGACGATGTTTATTGATGCGATAGACCACATAATCTGCCGCCCATTGCGATAAATTTTTATAATCCGGTTTAATAACAACTCGCATCGTCTTTTCTCCTTATTGTTTAATAGTGTGGTGGCGGGGTTTCTTCGCTCAGCGGTTTAACCACATCTTGCTCGGTTGTCGCCAACAACATTTCCATTTGTTTTTGCAAATAGTCCAAAATTTTACCCTGCCTGATAACCATTTCACTCAACTCATCAACGGCCTTTTGCTGATGAGCTAAAGTTATCTCAATATCGGTCAATCTTGTATCAATTTCATCTTCTTGCATTAAAAACTTCCCTTAAAATAGTTACCTAATGTTTTTTTAGGAGCAAGATATTGCTTGAAAACCTCTTTCTCATACTCTCGGGAATCAATACGTTCCAACAAAGCATCTCTTTCGGTATTGCTCATATCTGTTGCATTTCCGTCTTCATCAAACTGCGTATATTTTTGAACACCGTTCAGAGCGCTGAGTTCAATAATTTTCTTACCATCACGATTATATTCACGATAATCTTTACCATTCCAAACTCCGTTACGATAAAGTTTTTCCTGATAAAGCTGACCGTCGGTATAATACGTTTTGCGCCAACCATCAGGCTTACCGTCTTCAAGCGGCTGTTCAAACAATTTTTTACCATCAGGATAATATCCCACCGCCGTTCCTTGTGCCAAATCGTCAACATAAGGAATAACCGTGGTCAAATGTCCTTCATCATCATACATTTTAACTTCGCCCTGCAATTTATCATTATCATAAATGGCTTCCATATATAACCCGCCTTTCAAATCATAGGCTTGGTATCTACCTTGTAATTTTCCTCGGCTTACTTCTTGCACTTCATCTACTTGATCCAAACCTTGGTAATAGGTGCGGATAGTGCCGTCAATAATACCATCTTTATACGGCAATTCACGACTTTTAGAACCATCTTCGTTATATACAGTCAATAAGCCGGTTAATTTATCAACCAACAGAGTTCCGCTTTCATCAAACATTAGTTTATGATTTTCAGTCTCTCCGTTTAATGAAGTAAGTTTATATTTAGGGTTGCCGTTTTCATAATAACCGGTTCCCGAACCTTGGAAAATACCGTCTTTGAAATCCAGTGACGAAACCAAATTACCGAAACGATCGCGTTCTTCTACCTGACCGGAGATTTTGCCATCAACATACGGCACAATATTACTTATTGTCCTGTCTTGGCGATAAGTTATAACCTTGCCTTCGGCTTCGCCGTTCGCCAGATTGGCTTCCTGAACTTTATGCCCTTGTTCATCATAAAGCACCGCCAAACCATTTGCCACACCGTTCATATACATAATTTGCAATTTGATTCTGCCGTTTTCATAATATTCGGTATATTGCCCATCCAGTTGCTGATTTTTGTAGTTTGCTTCGCTCAGTTTATTGCCGTTTTCATAATAAAAAACCTCAGAGCCGTTTTTCATATTTTGTGCAAAATGTGCCGTAGATTGCAGTTTTCCGCTTTTGTAATAAAGTTCGCCCTCTCCGTCAAGCTGACCGGCAACATAAGGTAACTTAGCATAAATATTGCCGTTATCATAGTAAACAGTCATAATACCGTTCAGCAAATCATCAGCATATTCGGCCTCGACAATTTTTGAACCGTCAATTCTATATTTGGCATAAGGACCATTGCGCAGATTGTCATTAAAAGTTACCAGCTCACGCAGTTGTTTATTACTGTAATAAGTTTTGGTTTCTCCTTCCAGCAAATCGTTCTTATAGTTAATTTCCGCTTGAACTGTGCCATCTTTAAAATAATTAGTCTGTTGCCCTTCAAACATACCGTTCACATAATTACTTTCCTCAAGCACCTCACCGGTTTCATAATAAACTTTTTCTATACCTTCCGACTTACCGTTAACTACCGATGTCTCTGAACGCAGAGCTCCGTTTTCGTAATATTCGATAACCTTGCCGTCAACTATACCGTTATCGTTGAAATCCATCGTATAGCGCACTTTACCGTTCGGGTAATAACCAATCTCGCGTCCGACTTGCACTCCGTTTTTGAACTGTGCTTTATTCATCAGCACTTCATTTTCATCAAAGGCTTGTGCTTCTCCGTTCAATACTCCGTCTTCATAAGTCAATATCTGTTCAAGTTTACCTGACTTACTGTATTGTTTATCTAAACCGTTCTGTTTACCATCAATGTATTCAGCCTCCGATTTTAGGGCACCATTAGTATAATATGTCCGCATCAAACCGTTACGTTCACCATTTTTATAGGTAGTTTCAGTATGAACTTTACCATTGGAATAATAAGTTGTTGACACACCGTCATCGTGTCTGTCGCCGGTAAATGTACTGATACTGTCCGATGGTTTTTCATACAAAGAACCTCCACCTAATTTGGGGAAAAGGTTATACTTTAGCCCAACAGCAATACCGATGGCGACTATTGCAAAAAACACCAGTTTGATTTTATTGTTCATATCTTCTTCCCCCATAATGCATAATAAGAAAGTTTATAACATAATTAACATGAAAAATTATATTCTTCAAGCATTATAAGCGTATTTGAGCAATTTTTATTTATCCTAACCGCGGAATTAAAATTTCGATACTTTCACCAATATCCTGCCTGCTGATAATCAGGTCGGCAGCGGCATCTTCCATGGCTGTCAGAGGTTCCGTAAGTCCGCATTTTTTATAATATTCTAAGGCCTGTTCACTATAAGCTGAGGCCTTTTCTTCCATACCTTGGGTCCGATAATATGACGCTAAACGAAAACGAGCATTAGCTAACTGTTGGTCATAAAGATGCTCTTCACCAAGCTCCATAACCGATTGATAGGCAAACATAGCTTTAGTCAGATTATTTTGTGCCACATAAATATCTCCGAGACGGCTCCATGCATTAACATTTTCTGCCGAAATTTCCGTAGCAAAATTAAACGACGTCTGTGCCAAATCCATATCATCAAACCACGCAAAATTACCTGTAAGACAGGCATAACCGGAGGCTTGAGCCAAAAGCACCTGTCTGGTAATTCCGCTTTCCGGCATAGCATCGTCGATATATTGCGAAGTCAGTTTTTGTAAGAGTTCTAAGCAGAGCGAATTGTCACCTTTATCACATAAAATACGTAGAGCATCAGTAGCATCAGGCAACTTCTCAGCGTTAGGAAGATTAGTAAAAACCCCCGTATTCGCCAAGCCGATAAAATCATGAATCATTCGAATAGCTTGCAATATATCTTCCCAATCCGGCGAGGGCTTAAGGCGATTAGCTATGGTTTGAGCAATTTTATAGTCAGAAACTTGTCGTGCCAACATTTTAACAATTGTGGAAATAAGTTCGCGCAGATGTGCTTGTTCGGGCGAAATTTGCGTTTTTTTAGCTAAATCGACGACTGTTTTGGTTTGCTCATGTTGCACTTGGGCGTGTTGTTGCATCACATCTTTTAAGCGCTCATAATCTTCATGCACTCCCAAAATATCATCAGATTCAGCTGATGCCGCCACCAAATTAAGCGACAATTCTTTTTCAGCCTCCAATTTAGCAGCAGTTTCTTCATCAATTTCCGCCATAAATTCATCAAGTTGGTCTTGCGGAGAATCGGAACTGAATGTATCTATTACCGCCTTGATGTAAATTATGAAAATTATTAACAAAAATACGGCAAAAAGCGCTACAACAAGCAAACCATCTGGACCAAATTCTCCAATAATTAGACTGTATATTTTTTCATATTTTGCCGTAAAATAAGCCATCCAATTTTGCCAATCGGTACCATTAGGAATCTTCCACGTCAAAATATTAGAAAAACTGCTGAAAAAAAGCATTTTTAGCCTACCTCACATATGGTTCTTGTGGTAGGTATACCTGAAAAGTAAAAAAATGTCCAGCTTTCCTTTCATTTTTAGTGCAACATTTTATTTTTTATCAATTCGATAAATTGTTTATCTTCAGTTTTTATGGCAAAATCAAGAGCTTGTTCAGAGTATTGATGTGCTTGTTTAACATTTCCCTCTAACTGTTTAATGACTGCCAGATTTACGGCATCGGTAGCGGCACCGGTATAGCGGTTGTCTTTTTGCTCCAAAGTCAATGATTTTTGCAACCATTTTTCCGCTATCGGCAAATTATCCGTTTCCATATTGATAAGCCCCAACAAACTGTATATATTTGCTATATGAAAAGCACTATCGTGCTGGCGAAGATGTTGCAGAAGTCGTTGCAAAACACTTTCGGCGACAGCATATTTACCCAATTTACATAAACCGTTAGCAGTACCATAAGCACTTTCAGCATAAGCGGTGTAGTTATGTTGTCTAAAATACAAATCTGCCGCTTGTTGCAAAACTATTACCGATTTACGGTAATGTGCCTGTTCATAAGCTATTTGCCCCTCTAATTGTAAGCTAAAAGCCAAACCTATATTATTGGAAATTTTTTGATAAAAATTTTTGGTTTGCCGAACTTGCTTTTGTGCTTTATACAGTTTACCGATACTCAAATTCAGCAATGCTTGTTGATTGGTAATGTCGGCTTTCATTTTTTCGGTTGGTGCTAATTGTTGCGCTTGTTCATAAAAAGCAGCCGCTTCATCATAGCGATTTTCAAACAACATAAGCATCCCCTTAGCGGCAACGGCAGCAGCAAGATATAGCGGTGTCTGCAATTTTTCATATATATCTGCTGCCGCAGATAACATAGCAAAAGCCATATCATTCATACAACTCAAACGATAGATTTCAGCCAACTTCATATAGCATGCCGCCTCCTCTACTACATAATGACGCCGGCGAAAAATTTTAAGTGCATGCTGAATATTTTTGGCGGCGGCAGCCATATCTCCATTATATATGCAAGTGTGAGTATCTGCATAATCCAAATAGGCACGACCAAGACCATACAGCTTGGAACGAGATATTTGTTCAAGCCATATCTGGGCTTGCCGATGTTCAAATATCTGCAATGCCGTCAACGGATAAAATACGACCAGACGGCGATTACCTTTATCCCATAACTTTTGTTTTTTTAACTTTTTGAAAGCAAGTTTTGCATTTTGGTGAGCGCTAAGCAACACTGCCAACACATTATAGCGATGAGCTAAAAATCGGTACGCTTTAGCAACTCTCCCCCCCACCAATTCTTTTAGTGCTTTTCCTGCCGCTGCCGAAAAAGAAAAATAAAGCAATGTTACACTTGATGATATAATAAAGGAAATATAAATCTGATTACCGTCCATCTTTTGTTGCCGCTTCAAAATATTTATTCTTGCCAGTTTTTGTAAATATTTCAAACGTTGCCTCACTCGCCACCAAACAAACGGCAAAATCAACAGCAACAATATAAAAAAAACAACAAGCATATCTTCAAAAAAAATGGTCAACATTTACGTTATATTAGCATTTAGTCTTTAGTATTCGTTTATCATAAGAAAATTATATAGGATTTTTTTAAAATGGCTATCACAAAATTAACTTCTAACCAACTTTATCGCAAATGCGATATTACAAAATTTGAATTTAACAGCACTGCTGATTTGGAAGAGCGGTTATCCGCTCTGGGACAAGACCGTGCCATCAGCGCCGTAGAGCTTGGGATTCATATCAAATCACGCGGATATAATTTGTTTTGCCTCGGGCCGGAGGGAACCGGTAAAACCAGTTTGGTGCAACGCGTATTGGAGCGAGAAGCCCAAAAACGCCCGACCCCTGATGAGTGGGCTTATGTGTATAATTTTGAAGAGCCGTATAAACCGATTGCCATCAGTTTTCCGGCCGGAACAGCTTGTGATTTTGCCAAAGATATTGATGAATTGATTTTGGAATTTTCAACTACATTACCGGCACTGGTCGAATCTGATGAATATAAGGCGGCGCTTAGTATCATTAAGCAAAGATATAAGTCTAAAAAAGAAAACTATGTTAATGTTTTGCAACGCAAAGCCAAAGGTAAGCGCGTATCACTTTTACATATGCAAATGGGCTTAGTTGTGGCGCCGATGAAAGATGGCGAAGTTTTAAGTCCTGATGCTTTCGATGAACTGCCTGATGATGAAAAGCAGTTGGTTATGGACGACTTAAATGCCATGCAGGAAGAAATCGAAAACGCCACTCAAACTTTACCGCGTTGGGAAGAAAAACAAAAACGCGAGATTGACATTTTGCGCGAAAAGTTTGTGAAAGCTGCTGTAAAAGAACCGATTGACAACTTGCGCGAAAAATATCGCAAACTACCGCAAGCAACAAAATTTTTACGCGCCATTCAAAAAAACATCCTTGAAAACATTGATGAATACGTTCCGGAAAACAAGGCTCCTGCCACCGGTAATGAAGATGATCCGCTGCAGACTTTATTAAGCAAAATGAAACAACCGGAAGAAGATAAATTTTCCAAACTAAAGGTTAATGTCATCGTCAGACATAAACCGGATTCAGGTGCTCCGATTATTACGTTAGACCACCCGACGCAAGGTAATCTGGTCGGCAAAGTCGAACGAATTCAACAATACGGTGCTTTGTTGACCGACTTTACGTTAATTAAAGGCGGAGCTCTGCATCGTGCTAATGGAGGTTTCTTACTGCTTGATGCTCGCAAAGTCTTAGAGCAACCTTTTGCGTGGGATTCGTTGAAGCGCGCGATTGCTTCTAAATGTATCAAAATTGAAGCGCCAAGCGAAGAAACCAGTTTTACGACTATTTCGCTTGATCCGCAACCAATTCCACTTGATGTTAAAGTGGTGCTGACCGGAGATTTCGAGGTTTATGATTTATTGTGCGAACGTGATCCTGATTTCAGAGATTTCTTTAAGGTAGAGGCAGATTTCGGGATTATTATGGATAGAAATGATGAAAATGAGATAGAATATGCCAAGCTCATCGGTTCGCTTTCCAATAAAAAAGGCTTACGTTCGCTAAATAAACAAGCCGTAGCCAGAGTGATAGAATATTCTTCACGTCTGGCCGGAAGTTCGAGAAAGTTGACGGCACATATTTCATCAATCGGAGATTTATTGCGCGAAGCCGACTATTGGGCGCGCCAATCAAAATCAAAACAAATCGGTAAGAATCATATTGACCAAGCAATTGATGAACAAATTTATCGTTCTAACAGAATTAAGACCGAAATGCTTGAACAAATTGATAAAGGCACAATTTTGATGGACGTGCGCGGTTCGCGTGTGGGACAGATTAACGGTCTGGTGGTATATGATTTTTCCAACTATTCGTTTGGCAAACCGGCACGAATCACCACACAAGTGCGTATAGGCAAAGGAGATTTTGTGGATATTGAGCGCGAAATTGCCATGAGCGGCCCTATTCACACCAAAGGGGTGCTGATATTAAAATCTCTGCTATCAAACCGTTTTGCCAAACATATGCCTCTTTCGCTTTCAGCTTCTATTGTATTTGAGCAATCTTACGGCGGAGTTGACGGAGACAGCGCATCTTCAACCGAATATTATTGCATGCTTTCGGCAATCACCGGTGTTCCGATTAAGCAAAATATTGCCGTTACCGGCTCGATTAACCAATTTGGCGAGATCCAACCGATTGGCGGTGTGAATGAGAAAATCGAAGGTTTCTTTGATGTATGCGCTCATAACGGTTTAACCGGCACCCAAGGTGTGATTATTCCGCGGACAAATATTGAAAGTTTGATGTTACGTGCCGATATTTTGCAAGCCGTAGATGACGGGAAATTCACAATTTACGCCATTGATACGGTTGATGACGGTATCGAGATTCTAACAGGCATTAAAGCCGGCATCCCTAATGCCAAAGGCGAATATCCTAAAGGCACAATTAACCGCATGGTGCAAGACAGCTTGAAGCAATTCTATGCCGACTATGCACGCTATGCCAAAGAAACCCACGGCTGTATGTAAAAAAATATTTTCCTATCAAGCTTCTGTTTTGCAGAGGCTTATTTTGTATTTTTTACTTGATTTTTTGCACCATTACTTTAGTATAATTACTGTCGGTAAGGGTTTTACCGATGGAGTGTGACAGCTCCTCTTATGAAAAACTCCTCTTTTTGGGGAGCTGATGAATATATTGAATAAATCAGGCTGATCATAAGCAGTTGTCACCTCCCCACTTCAAAGGAATTTGAGGTGGTTTTTGTTTTAATAGTGATGGTGGCTTATTATCACGTCATACTGAGGCAAAGCCGAAGTATCCAATCGTTCGAAGGACGATGTGATGCAAAGCATCACTGGATTCTTCATTTCGCTGTCGCTACATTCAGAATGACGTTGTTAGTAAGCACCAGACAAAAACTTTTGGGAGGAAAAAACTATGGGAAGAAGAAGTTATTTTAACAGAGCTATAATTGAAGAAGTCGGACCACTGTTGAAACAGTTACGGTTGGAAAAAGGTTTAACGCAGGAGCAAGTACAAGAGCAAATCCACTTCTCGGCAAAATTACTGCAACGTATGGAAGAAGGTAAATGTATTCCCTATATTCCGTTAAGGAGATTATCTGAATTTTATGGCAAAAAGATGAGGATTGTGTTTGAATAAACGAAAAGCACCGACATTATTGTCGGTGCTTTTACTGCGTCACTTACCGCGTTTTTTGAAATTTTCCAACCAATGAATATCATATTGTCCGTCCAAATATTCCGGCTGTGATATAATCTCCTGATGAAGTGGAATGGTTGTTTTTACTCCCATAATCACGAACTCTTCCAAAGCTCGACGCAAACGCATCAAAGCAGCATTACGCGAACCGGCGTGAACAATAAGTTTAGCAATCATACTATCATAGAACGGCGGGATTTGGTAGCCGGAATAAATTTCCGAATCAACACGCACACCGAGCCCTCCCGGAGCATGCCATTCTTCAATTTTCCCCGGACATGGCACAAATGTTTCCGGATCTTCAGCGTTGATACGACATTCAATGGCATGACCGTTGAACTTAATATCATCTTGTGAATACCCCAATTGTGCGCCAGCAGCAATTCGAATTTGTTCCTTAACAATATCTATACCGGTTACGGCCTCGGTTACCGGATGTTCCACCTGCAAACGGGTATTCATTTCCATAAAATAGAATCTGCCGTTTTCATACAGAAATTCCAATGTTCCGGCATTACAATAACCGATTTTTTGTATAGCCTTGCGCACAATTTCACCTATTTCGCGGCGTTGTTGCTCATTTAAGGCCGGCGACGGACATTCTTCTATTACCTTTTGATTATTACGTTGAATCGAGCAATCTCTCTCGCCTAAATGCACTACGTTGCCATACTTATCTGCCAACACCTGCATTTCAATATGGCGCGGATGTTGCAGATATTTTTCCATATAAACCACATCACTTGGGAAAGAGGCTTTTGCTTCAGCTTTGGCCATAGTGAAGGCTTCTTCGATATCATCATCGGAAAAAGCAATTTTCATGCCTTTACCGCCGCCACCGTCTTTGGCTTTAATAATGATAGGATAACCAATTTCGTTGGCCCAATGTTTGGCATCTTCAACCGACTCCAACGCCGGAGAACCTTCGGTAATTGGCAAACCTGCCTCTTTAGCGGCTTTGCGCGCCGTAATCTTATCGCCCATAAGGCGCATTTGTTCCACCGTAGGGCCGATGAATGTAATACCATGTTTTTCTACCATCTCGGCAAAATCGGCATTCTCCGACAAGAAACCATAACCGGGATGGATAGCATCAGCACCGGTAATGATGGCAGCCGAAATAATCGCAGGCTTATTCAAATAAGACTCGGCGGAACGAGCCGGCCCAATGCAAACCGCTTCGTCTGCCAAACGCACATGCATGGCATTGGCATCGGCTTCGGAATGCACTGCCACCGTTCTAATTCCCATCTCGCGACAGGCACGATGGATACGCAGTGCAACTTCCCCTCGGTTGGCAATTAAAATTTTTTCAAACATTTTTTTGTTCCCGATTTATTTTTACTCAATAATTACCAACGGCTCACCATATTCTACCGGATCTCCGGCTTCTACCAACACTTTGGTAACCTTCCCGCTCTTGTGTGCTTTTACCGGATTAAAGGTTTTCATGGCTTCGATTAAACAAACAGTATCTCCTTCGGTAACCGAATCGCCGACTTTAACGTAGGTAGGAGAGTTCGGATTACTGGAAAGGTAAACCACACCAACCATAGGAGATTTTACGGCATTAGGTGAATTTGTATAGTCAATTTCTTCTTTAACTTCTTCTACCGGTGCTGAAACGGCAGATGTTTGTTGAACAACAGGCGTTGTTGCCGGAGCATAAGTAGGAACAAAAGCCCCGCCCAGCTCACGAGAGAGAGAAATTTTGCAATTTTCATCTTCGTAATTCAGTCCGGTTAATTGATTTTTATCTAAAATTTCAGCTAATTTGCTGATAACTTTCGTATCTATCGGATTTGCCATTTTTATAATCATCCTTTTTATAAATTTAACATGAAATCATCTATACGCTTAATTTTCAAAAAAACAACAAAAATATGTAATTTTGCCCCAATTTTATGCAAAAATCATCATTTTTTGATGATTTTTAGCCATTTTTCGCAAAAAACACTTTTAAAAAATTCGCATAAAAAAAATCCCCTCGCCTTATGGACAGCGAGAGGAAAAAAAGTTCTTTTTACTGATGGTAGTTAATCCACTCTTGGACTGCGCGTAAATAAGCTTGCCCCCGGTCGATATCAAACATTCCGTCAGTTTTCAGCTTGCCTTCGGCATCTATTGCCACACCGGCAAAGTTTGGCACCAACGCCTCCTGCACGGCAATTTGGTCCAGCACTTCGGTCACGTTCTCCGGACTGATACCACCGGCATATCCCTGCAACACATCGTTAAACACTGACGCCGGACGCTCTTTGGGCACAATACCCTCACCGTGAGAAGAGTCAAACAAAAGATCAAACTTTGCGCCACGCTTATACATCTCGCGGATAAATTCCTCATTGCTCTCATTGTATGAGAGAATAAAGCGACGAGAAGCAAAGTTTCGTATCAGAGCCATCAATGTTTCCATATCAGGTGTGCTATCACGACCGATACGGAAATTGAGTTGCAGTCGATGAAAAAACGGGCATCCGTAATAATTGCGCAACTCTAACAAGTCTTGCAAACCTGATGGCATACTGCCTTGGCAAAAATCTGTTACCCACGAAGGATTGATATGCAAGGCTGCGTTAATCACCTGTTTCTTATACTTCAAATAAGATGCCAGAGAATAAATCCAACTCTTGCGAGAAGAGCTGAAAGCACATTTTTTCTCATTTACTTGAATGCCGACTTCGGCAACAGGAGAGCTTCGTAACAAAGAAGCCAACTCCTCAATGTCGGTCGTTTCGTTGCAACCGGACATCGTTACATACTTGATTTTCATAAGCGATAATATTTATATAAATAGGAACTTTATTGCGCTCATGGTATATTTTTTTGTCATTGTTGTCAAGACATTTATAAAAACGGTATCATTAAAAATTTGTGCCCGAAAGTTTTATTTAAATCTGCCGTATACGACATATCTAAAAAGCGAACATTTGTATTAATTTTTAAGGAGAAAAATGATGACTTACGGAGTTCGCTATCCAACTTTGGCTTTTGTGACCAAAGGTGCGGGACAAGCTAATGAAGGCATTCCGCCGCAACCGTTCGAAACTTTTTGTTATGACTCGGCTTTATTACAAGCAAAAATCGAAAATTTTAACGTAGTACCATACACGTCGGTATTACCAAAGGAAGTTTTCGGACATATCTATCCGGTTGATAAAGTGGTCGATCAATTCAAACATGGCGCGGTTTTGGAAGTTATTATGGCCGGCAACGGTGCCAACCGAGATGATCATAAAGCTATTGCCACCGGTGTCGGTATCTGCTGGGGAAAAGATAAAAACGGCGAACTGATTGGTGGTTGGGCAGCTGAATATGTGGAATATTTTGATACCCACATCAATGATGAAATTGCCCAAGGACATGCTGAAATGTGGCTTAATCGCTCATTAAAACACGAGTTGGAAATCCGTGGTGTCGAAAAGCATAGCGAATTCCAGCTTTTCCATAACTATTTGAACATCACCGAGCAATTCGGCTATTGCCTGACCTGCTTAGGATTTTTGAATTTTGAAACGGCCGAACCGGTGCATGTATAAAAACAAGCGGCAGAGTGCAATAAAACGGCATTTCTGCCTTTATTTTTTTATTTGAAAGAAAGGAAATTGCTATGGCAGTTCATACATGGACAACAACAAAAACAAAATCGGTACCAACTACATCATCTAAGATACAGCCTAAAAAAAACGATGGATTAGGTGTTTTAGCCTTAGCCGGTATTGTCGTCAGTTCAATGATTGGCGGCGGCATTTACAGTTTGCCGCAAAATATGGCTCAAGGTGCTTCGGTAGGAGCAGTATTATTGGCGTGGATTGTTACCGGTATCGGTGTTTATTTTATCGCCAACACATTTAGAATTTTGTCTTCCGCCAAACCTGATTTAACCGCCGGTATTTATATGTATAGCCGCGAAGGTTTCGGAGCATTCATCGGCTTTATCATCGGTTGGTCTTATTGGCTGTGTCAAATCTGCGGTAATGTCGGATATGCCGTTATTACCATGGACGCGCTCAACTATTTCTTCCCGCCGTACTTTAGCGGCGGTAACACGGTTTGGGCAATTTTAGGCGGTTCAATTTTAATTTGGGGATTTAACTTTTTGGTATTGCGCGGTGTCAAACAGGCAACATTTATCAACCTCATCGGCACATTCGCTAAAATTGTACCGTTAATTCTGTTTATCTTAATCACCTTATTTATGTTCCACCTTAATAAATTTGAATTTGATTTTTGGGGTAATAAATCTGTCGCCAATTTGGGTAATATACCGGAACAAATCAAAAGCACTATGTTAGTAACATTGTGGTCATTTATCGGTATCGAAGGTGCCGTGGTAATGTCTAAGCATGCCAAAACTCCGCAAACCGTAGGACGTGCCACGTTTTTGGGTTTCATCGGTTGCTTAATTATTTATGTTTTACTTTCGGTGTTGCCATATGGTGTAATGGATCAGGCACAACTTGCCAACGTGCAAAATCCGTCAACTGCTGGTATTATGGAAGTATTAGTCGGTAAATGGGGTGCTTGGTTTATGAATATCGGGCTTTTGATTTCGGTTTTAACCAGTTGGTTGGCATGGACGGTAGTTACGGCGCAAATTCCGCAAGCGGCGGCTGAAAACGGCACATTCCCGAAAGAATTTACCATTGAAAATGAGAATGCCGCACCGTCGGTTTCGCTTTGGGTTACCAGTGCGATGATGCAGATTTTTATGTTGGTGGTATATTTCTCAAACAACGCATGGAACACCATGCTCAGTATTACCGGAGTTATGGTATTACCTGCATATCTATCATGTTGCGCATATTTATGGAAAATTTGCGAAGACGGTGAGTATCCGGCAAATATTTATATACGCCGTTCCGAAGCTCTGTTTGCCGGCATTATGGGCGTAGTATATTCCCTGTGGTTAATTTATGCCGCCGGTCTGAATTATTTGCTGATGGCAATAATTTTTGTGGCCTGCGGAATCCCGTTTTACATTTGGGCTAAGAAACAAAATAATCCGGATAAGTCGGCATTTACCAACAGCGAATGCGGTATTGCATTGGTGTTGGCTTTTGTGGCGCTGTTTGCCATCTATGCTCTGGCACGCGGAATTATCCACGTATAAATGCCATAAACTCATGTAAAAAAGTCCGCAGACAAGATTGTCTCGGACTTTTTTTATGGTAAAAACTAACCTCAGAAAAACGGGTCGTATGCCCATTGTAAAAGTGCCTGACGTTGCCGACGTCGACAGTCTAAATCCATCGGCAGGCAATTTTGCCTTATTTGCGCCGCATGACGCTTAAAAGCCTTCCAACGTTTGATTTGCAGAGCATCAATATCAAAGATACGTCGTCCCATATAATAGCGACAATACCATTGAAACCACCCGCGCGGGTCCGGCCCGATAATCCAGCCGCGCCTCAGCCATTCAGACAAAGATAAACGCGATTTTATGCCGAAATAATTAGCTTTTATATCCGGTTTATCCAGTGATAAACGCGCATTTATGAACCACTCTTGTGGAAATTCGGCTTGGCAATCATTTAAATAATGCCCTTCAAAAACTCCAAGTTCCAACATTTGTTGCGGTGAAAAAGCCGGTGTAAATTCTTTAGCAAAATTCTGCCCGGTCGGTGCTTCATATTCATAAGAATAGCCTTGTTGCATTTTATCGTTAACCAGCATCTTAATTCTCCTTAGTAGAAGAATATATGTATTTGTTAAATAAATTAAATCTGTTCGTTTTTGTAAAATTTCTGCTTTTTTTACTTGATTTCAAATCTTGAATTTGTTATATCAAAAACAGTTTGCAGATATGGGGCTGTAGCTCAGTTGGGCGCGAGGATA
Source organism: uncultured Pseudomonadota bacterium (assembly GCA_902763155.1). GTDB lineage: Bacteria > Pseudomonadota > Alphaproteobacteria > RF32 > CAG-239 > RUG410. Next base: position 29,918 of record CACWQS010000013.1, read on the forward strand.
AAAACAACCGTTGCTCCGGTTGTTATTACCGCAAGCGGCGAAGTTTTGTTAAAGAGCAAGCGAGCGTGAGCGACACGCGGCGAATTTACAAAACGAGTGACCGAGCAACACGCGAATGAATATGAGCGTAAGAGCTATAGCGGTTATTTTAGGAATTATGTTTGTTTTTTGGGGCTGTAGCTCAGTTGGGAGAGCGACAGGTTCGCAATCTGTAGGTCGGGAGTTCGATCCTCCTCAGCTCCACCAATTAAAACGAAAAAGACGGGATAAAGTCCCGTTTTTTTTTGTTTTAAATAATGACAGGGATCGAACGACCGACCGTAGGGAGGGAGCCGGAGGATAAAAAACAACCTCAAAATGTTGTTTTTTGACGACGGGCGAAGACCACTTAATGAGATGATGCGGCAGCAGCAGCGAATTTAGTGGACGAGTGACCGAAGCAAGCCGAAGGCGTAGCAAGACAGATCATCCTTATTTCCACCATTTATGCAATATCTTCTTGACAAATATTGCAAAATATGGCAAATTTCATGGTAATGAACATATTATTTATAAACAATTTAATTATTACAATTATGGGAACATTAAAAAAATTTTACAACGATTTCGGTCGCACTTTTCCGCTGGCCGTTGTGAAAGCTGCGTATGGGTATGTTCTGCAGGGACATGACCACGGACCTGCCCTTAGTACTGCTGCAATTATCTATGCCGCAAAGTTTGAGAAACAACGCTTGAACTACACCGGCTATGATTGCATAAGAGATGTATCCGGAGTGACGGTGTATGAGGTGAGAACCGTAACAGAGAGTGGTCTAACTCGTATGTCGCCTTACTCTCTAAAAGACAGCCGAGGCTTAACGATTGCTACAATGGGAGAAAATTGCGTCTGCGATGCAATAAATTTCTTCAAAAACCAACCAGATTCTGTGTTAGGTTACTATACTCATCGTAATCGCTATACGGCGGTTGTTCGCTTGAACTACGGGACTAATGCAGATTTGCCTATTGACACGCTTAAAAAGCTACAGCATCTGGCAGATGTGTTAGCAATGAACGTTGTGGCATGGTGGCCTGAGTATCTGAAAAAACGAGAATCTCTGCACAAATTCTATATGGAGAAGTATAAGCGCCCGCCGATGGAGTTCGAAAGCAACAAGTTAGAATTCATTAACAAGCAAGTGCTCCGCTTCATGCCGAAGATTAACGAAGGTTGCGAGCATGACCATTTGCTGTGCGGCAATATGAGCATAAGTGCATATCTGAGAGGTGAGATCAAGAATCAAACCGGATTAGACGTGCGCATCGAAAACGTCGACATATACGGGATGTATGATGATTAGTCTTTAAAATTCTTTAATTTTCCCCTTTGGCAACATTGTTTGCTTTAGGGGATTTTTTTATGTATTTATTAAAACTTCAATATCATAAATACCGTAAGCATCTAGTAACAATATTGTCCCCAAAGCCACACGATAAACCACAAACGGCCAAAAACTCCATTTTTTGAGCCATTGCATCATAATAAAAATCGCCGAGAGCGAAAATACAAACGAGTAACCTACACCGTGCAACGCATCACTTATCTGCCCCATATCGCCATTTTGCCATAATTCATACATTGCCAATGCACCGGCGGCTAAAATGGTCGGTATTGATAACAGCATCGAAAACTTCGCCGCTTCACGCCGTTCCATACCCAAAAAACGCGCCATGGTAATCGTTACACCGGAACGACTCGTCCCCGGCAATAGAGCCAAACATTGTGCCAATCCGATAAGAAAAGCATCTTTTAATTCCAACTGGCGAATTTGTCTGATGGTAACAGCCCAAGTATCAACTACCCATAAAAGCACACCATAACACAAAATGTTCCACCCGATAAGTTTGGTATTGCGCAACCAATCAGTGCCGAAATATTTAAGCAATGCTCCTGCCACCAATGCCGGAAGTGTCGCCACCACCAACAAATAAAAGAGCTGATTTCCGGCATATTTAAACCGTGGATAAAGCCGAGTTTTCCACAAATCAATAATAATCTGTTTTAATGTCGGTGCAAAATAGAGTATTACCGCCAAAACCGAACCGATATGAAGCGCCACATCAATCGCCGCTCCTTGGTCGGGAAAAGCGGTAAATTTAGAAAACAAAATCAAATGCCCCGATGAACTGACCGGTAAAAATTCGGTTATTCCTTGTAATAACGACAATAACATAAGTTGTATCTCGGTCATCTTATTCTCCCATATAATTTCCGCTGATGTGGCGGCATTTTTTTTCATTAATATCTAATAGCGAATGCGGACTAAAGCGCACATTGTTCAGCGAAGCCCCCCAGTGCAAATGCGCTCCGGTAGCTCGACCGGTTTTACCTACATAACCAATTATCTCCCCCTTTTTAACTACATCTCCTTTTTTAACTGTGGCATCTTTAAGGTGAGCATATATGGTTTGCAATCCCATTCCATGGTCAACCACAACCATATTACCGGTGTAAAAATAATCTCTTCCGCTTAAAACCACGATACCGCTACCAGACGCTTTAACCTTTGTTCCCTCCGGTGCAGCAATATCAGTCCCTGTATGCGGATTTTTCGGCACTCCGTTAAAAATACGCTGATTACCGAAACTACCGCTGATAGCCCCTTCTACCGGCAAAATAAAACCTTCGCGCCAATACCCTGCCATATTTTTTTGCGCTAAAGCTTGCCACACATCTTTTTGTTCACGAGCAATTTCTTTTTGGTGTTGACCACTTGGCGTTACATGATGTTTTTTAACCCCATCAATGCGCTGAATATCCCATTTTACCGGCGTAATATCCAGCTCATACAAATCACCGGCATCTGTCCCCGAATATACGGCCAATTCAACCTTTTTCGGGGCATCGCGATGCAGAGCAATTAACGTAGTCTCTTCTTCATCTAAAAGATAATCTTTTTTATTTAAATTATTGAAAAGTGTTACTTTTTTAGTATTTATACCTCTAACGATAAGTAATTCTCCTTGTTTGGCTTCTCCGCAAATTTCAAGGGCTGTAGCAGAGGTTAATCCACTGATACAAAAACTAAAAATCATCAAACAAATCGCCTTGAACGGCACAATCTCTCTCCGTAACACGAGCTTTTACAATTCCGTCGGCAAAACGAATATGCAATTTTTCACTGCTTTTTGCTTTATTGGTGCTGTATATGGTGCGAAATTGGCTATCCGACACCCACGCAAAACCGCGTTTTAAAACCGATTCAACCGACACAGACTCTAAACGCAACCCCAAATTTTTCAAGCTTTCAGTTTTTACCGATAGCAGGTTTGTAACATAAAAAGGTTTCAAATTCGTCAACAAGAGCGCATTATTTTTATCTTTAAGCAAGTTAGAAAACGCCAACTTTAAGCGCTCGGTTCGCTCATCAATTTTCTGCTGATTTTCAAGCAAAATCTGCTCCAATGACGGAATACCGCGAGCCAAACCGCTTAAATATTGCGTCAACTCGTTAAAATAGCGAAAAATGGCGTTTTTCAGGCGCATATCGCTGGTCAGCAACCCGTTATATATTTCATTTTTTACCGGTACCGCAAATTCCGCCGCTCCTGTCGGTGTCGGTGCCCGCACATCGGCGGCGTAATCTATCAACATGGTATCTGTCTCATGCCCTACAGCGGAAATCAGCGGAATTTCCGAATCATACACCGCCCGCACGACAATTTCTTCATTAAACGGCCACAAATCTTCCAAACTGCCGCCGCCACGCGCCACAATCAACACATCGGGACGGTTCGGATTGCCTTTCGGTAGTGCGTTAAATCCTTTAATAGCTTCGGCAATTTTTTCGGCCGCCCCCTCGCCTTGCACCGCCGTCGGCCAAACGATGATACGGCACGGAAAACGATCACGAATACGATGAATAATATCGCGGATAACCGCACCGGTCGGACTGGTAACCACGCCGATAGTCTGCGGCAGGTAAGGAATCGGCTTTTTATGAGCAGCATCAAACAAGCCCTCAGCCAAAAACTTTTGTTTGCGTTCTTCTAAGAGTTTGAGGAGCGCTCCCTGACCGGCAATTTCCAACTGTTCGATAACCAGTTGATATGACGAGCGTCCGTTAAAAGTAGTGATTTTACCGGTGGCAATCACCTCAACACCGTCTTCGATTTTGACGGAAAGCGAATTTGCCACCCCGCGCCAACATACTGCCGCAAGGAGCGAATTTTCGTCTTTAAGTGATAAATACCAATGTCCGGAATCGGCTCGTTTGGCTCCGAAAATTTCCCCTTTCACACGCACCGAAGCAAACGAAGTTTCCACTAATTGCTTAATGGCAAAGGAAATTTCGCTGACCGTCCATTCTTTCTTTTCTGTTAGCATATCAATCATACCTTGCATCATAGCGCTTTTGTTTGTATATTCAACGACAATATTTATTTGTTCACGGAAAATAGAAAAAAATGCACAATTTTACAAAAAAGTTATAGACATTTGCAAAAAAACGTATTATAAGACTTCTCGTGGTTAGCGGCCAGATAGCTCAGTTGGTAGAGCAGAGGACTGAAAATCCTCGTGTCGGCGGTTCGATCCCGTCTCTGGCCACCATTAAAACCAAAAGACGAGGCAAAGGCCTCGTTTTTTGGTTTTAAAGTGTTACAGGGAGAGAAGCGCCGACACGGTGTCG
>CACWQS010000014.1 GCA_902763155.1 uncultured Pseudomonadota bacterium
TTGGCGACAGCATTGGATAACATTGCTAAGAATGCTAAGGCTGCAGATGAAAGTTTGGCTAGCAACAAGTATGACAAGACCGGTGGAGCGATTAGCGGTGATGTAACGATTGGCGGAACCTTAGGTGTTACGGGAGCTACCACTCTCGGTACCTTGAATGCCGGTGCAACGACGTTGTCGTCTTTGAGTGTCGGTTCCGGTTCGGAATTACCGATAGTAACAAGCATTGATAATGCAATAGTTACCAATGATACTAATAATCTGCATAAGGTTTTGGCAACCAAAGCTACTGTAGCAAATGCTCAAGCAGAGTTACAGAGTGCTATTGATGACATAACCAAGGCCGGTGGTGATATTGATAGCAAGGTAGCGGCATTAGAGGAAAAAGTTGGCTTAGAGACATACTACGACAATAACGTTCTTAAGACACGCACTGTTGCTCAGTCTATCGCTAATACCAGAAATTATGCCGATGAAAAAGCCACAACGGCTAAGAATGATGCTATAGCTCATACCAATAGCTTTACTAAAGTTGTTGATGATGTTAGATATCTTGACAGTGCTCAGACGGCTTACAGCAATAATTCTTATGATGATGACGGCAGGATTTATAACGGCGTAAGCACAGTTGCTGGTGCTTTAGATAAACTTGGAGTACAAATTACAAATAATACAAGTGATTTGGCAACATTGATGGCAGATGCTACTAATGCAGATTCGGTTAAAGGTCAGATTAAGGCATTGGAAGATGGTCAGGTCAATACCAACAAAGAAGACATTGCTAAGATTGTATCCGGCACGACAGATATTGACTATGTAGCAACTGGTAATGGTGTTGTTACTAATGATGCGACAACTCATAAGACTACAGTTAAGGTAGCTTTGAACACGTTGGATACCAATGTTAAGGCTAACCAGACAGCCATCAATGATATTACCAAAGAAGGTGGTGCTATTGATGTAGCTAAGAAGTCGATAACCGATGTAATCGGAAGTGAAGCAGCTACGGAAGATAGTGCAGGAATGGTCTTTAGTGCAGACAATACAATTGCAAAGAATGTATTGGCTAACAAAGAAGCGATTGCGGCAGAAAAGAGTCGTGCTGAAGCAGCAGAGAGTGGTTTAGATAGCCGTTTGGACACTATTGAAGGTGAAGGCGAAGGCTCGATTAAGAAAGCAGCAGCAGATACCTTGGCTAGTGCAAAGGAATATACCGATGACAAGATTACCGGTTTAAATATTAGTCAATATGCGAAGTTGGATGATGACACCCAAGTCATTACGGCTGAGACTATTAAATCTACCGGCTTAGAAGCTTCCACACTGAAACTTGGTGATAATACGGTTGAAAGCATTGATGTTGTTGAAGATGATGCAACTAACAGCAAGGTATTGGCTACGAAAGCCAGTGTAAATGCGGCCGTATCAGAAGCACAAAGTGATTTGAGTGGTAAGATAGGCACATTGGTAGGTAAAACAGGCTTGAAGAATATTGCAGTTCGTGATGCGGATGATAATTTGATTTCGGTATCGGATAATCTGGCATCTTTGGATAGTGTTGTTGGCAAGGTAAGTGATGTAACCGGTGATAACTCGGCAGAATATGCTAAGATGACAACTATTGAAGGCGGTGTAACGACTGTATCTAAGCCTGCAGATTTAGCAACGGCATTAGATAATATCGCTAAGAATGCACAAGCGGCTGATTATGCAGAAGCACAAGCACGTCAAAGTGCGGTTCAGGCAGAGGCACAGGCTCGTGATAATGCAGATGCGGCAGAGGCTCTTGCACGTGAGAACGCAGATAAAGCTATCTTGGATGGTACAACAGCATTCACTCAGTTGACTATAGGTTCGACCGATACCAATAAGAAGTCTGTCAGCTTGATAGATGATGGCAGCAGTGTTATCAGCGACGGCTCTGCGACAACATTGGCTACAACCGCCACAGTAATCAACAGCGGTAAGAATGCGAAAGTTACGATTGCTTCTAAAGATAGTGCAATCGGCACGACTGCAGATAATACACAGATGACGGTTGAGACTGCATTAAATAATTTGAACACGAATGTTTATAGCAAGGCTCAAACAGATGATAAGATTGCAAACAAAGCGCAAGAGGCTAAGTTTGATGTTACGGCTGCAGATACAATTCTGAAGTCTGCAGGCACAGATGCTAATGCTAAAACGTTGCAAGAAGCCATCAATGTCCTTGGCAAACAAGCAAAGACTAACATTGATGATATCACAAATATCACTAAGGAAGATGGTATAATCGATACGAGAGTCAGTGCGGCTAAGAGAGCGATTGAAGATGTTATTGGTGCAGAAGAAGGTATGACCTTCACTACCAACAATACAATTGCGAAGAATGTATTGGCTAACAAGACTGCGATTGCAGATGTGGTTGCCGGTACGACAGACATTAAGTTCACGGCAAGTCATGCAAGCAGTGGTGATGGAACACTTGGCGTTCTCGGTAATGCAGAAACAACGGTAGCCGGTGCATTGAATGTCTTAGATGTTCAAGCAAGAGCTAACAAAGATGCGATTGAACAAGCCGGTCAACATGCGGAAGATACTTATGCTAAGAAAGCTGGTGATACGTTCACAGGAGATGTTAAGGTTGGCAGTGATGCAAACCATACAGCAAACTTTGAAGTCAATGGTCAGACAGCCTTGAACGGTGCTATGGAAGTCAGTGGTTTAGCAACATTGAAGAACGGCTTAACGGTTTCTTCCGGTGATACCAGCTTGCAGAAAGCAACGGTTAACGGTGAATTGTCAGCTCAGGGCGGTATTAAGATTGGTGATGATTTGAAAGCTATGAACGGCACAACCAGTGCGGCAGTAGCCTTGAATAGCACAGCAGACCAAACATTAGTAACAGCTAAAGGTTTGGCTCAAACAGTTAAGGCTAATGCTCAAGGCGCAGACTTTGCGGTAACGTCAGAAGCAATTATTGCCGGAACGGTATTGAAGTCCAGCGGTGATGATGCTAATGCTAAGACGCTTCAAGAAGCTATTAATACTTTAGGTGTTCAAGCAAAGACGAATGTTGATGCTATCACCAATATCACTAAGTCTGATGGTTTGATTGCTCAAGCAGAAACTCGCGCTAAAGACTATGCTAAGGGTTATACAGATGAACAAATCGGTGAGTTTGATAAGACCAGTTATGCGGCAACGGATAAGAGTGTAGCTGCTCGTATGAAAGCTTTGCAAGACACCATTGGCGATAAGGCTGATATAACATCTACTTATGCTAAGACTGTAACTGATGATGGTTTAGTTGCACCTAAAGATTTAGCAACGGCTATTCAAAATGTTGCTACTAAGGCTAAGTCTGAAGATGAAAGACTGTCCGGTTTAATCAATGGTGTTGATACCAAGGTTGGTACATTGTCAGTTACAAATGATACCGAAACTAAGGGGTATCTGAAAGGACAAACAGTAGCGGCTGATTTGGTTAACTTAGATGTGGCTTTGAGAGGTCATGATGTAGCGCTCTCTAACTTAGATACGAAGATTGGCTCGTTGGCGAATACCGGATTTACTGGTGATAGCGTAACGGAGCAACTTGCCGATGCTAAGCAGAAGATTGATGAAGCAACTGAAACGGCTTCAGATAACCTAGATGCAGCACTGAGCAGCGTGGCCGCTAATGCAGGAGTATTGAAGAATGCTACAGCTATTGCTTTAGGTTCAGGTGAAGGTAAGAAAACGGTCGGTGAAGTAATTGCCGATTTGGCAACCAAGACACAGACTGAGCTGGATAAGAAAGCAAAACTGGAAGGTGGTAATGAGTTTGAAGGAAATCAGACCTTTAAAGATAACGCTACTGTTGGTGGTACCTTCGGTGTGACAGGAACGTCAACATTCAATGGCTTGGCAAGCTTCAATAATGGCGTTAACGTTGCCGGAGGTCTGACGGTTACCAGTGGTACCACAAGCTTGAAAGCAACCACAGTTGATGGCTTATTGACAGCTCAAGGTGGTGTTACTATCACCGAAGGTCAGAAACTCACCATGAATGGTAAGTATGTGACAGATATGTCATCTACTGTAGGTAACGGCTCAGATGTTACTTTAGCCACGACAAAGGCGGTTAAAGACTATGTTGATACAGCAGCTGATAACATCAATGAAAAAGTTCAAGAGATTGATACCAGACTTGGTGATTATGCTCAAAGTCATACAGATAAGAATATTGACCATACTAAGAGTGCTATTGCCAATATTGAACTGCTTGACGACAAGATTGGTGCATTAGCAACAACCAAAGGTACTAATGCTGATACCGGAAAAGTATTAGGTCATCTGGAAGGCGAAAGTGTTGCCAATGATTTGAAGAATCTCGATACGGCTTTGGCGAATATTGAAAACCATGTCGGTGGTTATGATAACGCTACCCATGCTAATATTGACAAGTCTAAGACTTTGACAGCTAATGTTGAAGCTTTAGGCGACAAGGTTGGCTCACTTGATACTGGTTTAACTAACTTACAGAATCAGGTTGGATCTATCAGTGAAGCTGAACGTGCCGGTACTACATACTTGAAGCATGAAACCGATGCAACAGATACAGTATCGAGCGATTTGCTCAGATTAGATAGAGCTGTTGCCGGTGTTGCTCAAGATGCAAGTGCAGAATTGGCAAAGGCTATCGGCACCATTGCACAGAAAGATGATATTGGTAACATTATTCCAAGTGTGATGGGAACAGATGGAACTGTAGTTTCGGGTGATACACATTATATTGCCGATGAAAACCAAGATGCATCAGGTAATACACCTCGCTCAGTTGCTGACAACCTACGTTCTTTGGACAAGAACTTGTCTAGAATCGATACAGCTCTTGGCGGAGACAATACAACAGGTGTCTGGAAGGCTAACCTTACTCCGGAACTTGAAGAGGGTGCTAGCATCAGCTATGATGCGGTAACAGTAAGTACCGTAACCGAAGCTTTGAACGGAATTAAGAGCGCTATCGGATCTTCGGCACAACTGCAAGTTCAGACTGGGGTTGATGATGATAATAATCCAATCTATGCAAACATAAACGGTGTGACTGCAGATAAGTCAGTTAACAGCAATCTTGCCGCTATTAACAGCACATTGGGTGATATCAGTAGCCTGAATGCTACAACAAATATGGCTAACAGCCAATCGGTTGCAGAGGCTTTGAAGAGCATTGATACTATAATCGGTGATAAGAGCACGATTAAATATGATGGTATTGATGATCAAAATGTTGCTAATTACAGTATGGAGGGAGTTACATCAATCAGCGGAGCAGTTGCTCACGTAGCTTCACACATCGGAACTGCTAACTTCATGGTAGAGACGACTGATGAATCCGGTGCTTCCGTAACTAAGGAAATTAACGGAGTTAAGGCAACCAATACTGTTAATGCTAATATTGCAGCTCTTAATACATCAGTTGGTGATGTAGAGAGGTTGAAGAATGCGATGTTTGCAAGTAACAGAGATATGGAAGGTAATGCAATCTCAACTTCTGTAACTGATGCAATCAGTAACTTGGATACGTATATCGGTAATTTGACAGATTATACAACTAAGGTTGCATATAATGTTAATGACTTGAATAATCGCTACAGAAGATTGCGTAAAGACTTCGAGACCGGTATGGCTTCGATGGCAGCAATGTCGGCTCTGGCTCCAAACGCTCGTGCAACAGGTAATACCCAACTCTCGGTTGGTACCGGTGCTTATTCCGGACATACTGCAGCCGCAGTTGGTGCTTATCACTGGCTGACCGACAACCTGATGTTGAATGCCGGTGCGGCATGGGGTGATTCGTCTGATACGATATATCGTATGGGCGTAACTTACTCTTGGTAAAATATCAAGGCAGAAGATAAGGAGAGGAGCAAAATCCTCTCCTTTACTTTAAATTAATGTTTAATATCTATATTAATATAAAATGGATGATGAGCGTGATGCTTGTTATATGGTATTATATTTTTATATAATATAGGTGCACGATGGTAATGAACAATAATGAATATAAAAGTATTTTCAGTAAGGATACCCCTAAAGTTTCACTCAAAAAAGTGTGGATAGTTATAGGATTGATTTGTGTAATGTTTAGTTGTGCAATATTTAATCAGGCACAAAAAATAAACAAACTTTCCACTCAATTAAATAATACTAAAAAAGTATATGTTTATGACCTTCAAGATGCATTGCGTGGTTTGAAAATAGATGTCTTAAATGCGGAATTTGAGGCTAGAGTAAATATTCTTAACCAAGAAGTATTGTCAGCACAGGATAAAATTTCTTCATTAAAAGATTCTAATGTGAGGGAAAATTTTTCTGATGTTTATTTGAATTCTTTGAAGATGAAGCGCGATAATATGATTAAAGATTATAATGACACTCTGCAGGATATTACGACGCAGATAAATGAAAATTTGGTAAATATGGCAGAAGAAAAGCAGACACCTACCATATTTAATAAACAGTCTATCGGTGCTATGACTCCTGATGTCGAAGATATAACGCAGGAATTGGTTGAAAAGATTAAGATAAAAAGAGCCAGAAATTTACTTAAATAAAAAAATCAGTTTATATTAAGTTAGAGGTAAAAATCGCGACCTTTGCCGTCTTTGATATCTTGTAAATGTTGCGTAACGAATTTAGCCGACTGTTCAGGTAGTTTGGCCACTTCTTGAGCAATTATTTTTTCGCCTAAGGCTTTAGTTGCTTCAGAAGCATAGTCAGTTAAATATTCTTGCAAGCTGAGTAGGGCGTTAGGGTGGCAAAAATGGTGAATCGATTTGTTGGCACAGAGTTTCATAAATTGTTCACCGGTGCGATGCTTGCGATAGCAAGCTGTGCAGAAACTCGGGATATGCCCGTTTTTCAAGAGCCAATAAACAATTTCATCTAATGTACGGTTGTCGCATACATCAAATTGTGCCGAATCTTTATCTTCTTCCTGCGGATGGCTGTAGCCTCCGACGGAAGTTTTGGAACCGCCGGAAATTTGCGAAATACCCAGTTGCAAAACACGTTCACGAGTTTCTTTGCTCTCGCGGGTGGAAATAATCATTCCTGCCGTAGGGACAGCAATGCGCAGACAAGCTACGATTTTTACAAAAATATCATCACTGATACAGTCGGCGAACAAAGCCGGATTTATGCCGTCGGCAGGGCGCAGACGCGGAACGCTTATGGTATGCGGACCGACGTTGAAAACAGCCTTCAAATGTTCGACGTGCATCAGTAGAGCTGTAAATTCGTATAAATATGTAGAAAGACCGAACAAGACACCGATACCGACATCATCAATACCGCCGCGCATAGCTCGATCCATAGCTTCGGTTTGGCGATTATAATCGTGTTTCGGTCCTGTTGGGTGCAGTTTTTCGTATCTTTCGCGATTATATGTTTCTTGGAACAGGATATATGTTCCGATACCGGCATCTTTAAGCTTGGAATAACTTGCTTCATCAGTAGCGGCAATATTAACATTTACGCGGCGGATAGAACCGTTTTTGTGTTTGATATCGTATATAGTATTTATACTTTCAAGCACATATTCCAAAGGGTTCATCTGCGGATGTTCACCGAGTTCGAGCGCCAAACGTTTATGCCCCATATCTTGCAAGGCAACTACTTCATCGCGAATTTCATCCTGCGTCATTTTTTTGCGCGGCATATTTTTATTTATGGCATGATATGGGCAGTAGGTGCAACCGTTCACGCAATAATTAGATAAGTACAAAGGCGCAAAAAGAACAACGCGATTACCATAAAAATCAAGCTTGATTTGTTTGGCTAAATCTTCAATCTGTCGGTTAATTTCCGGCATATCGTTTATCAGCAAAATCAATGCTTCGCGGTGGGATAATCCTTTTTCTTCTTTGGCTTTGGATAATATTTGCGCTAGCAGTTCTTTATCATTTTTATGTTCTTCGGCAAATTTTATACTTTCAACAATCTCAGCGTGGCAGATAAATTCATCTGCCACCGGAGATTTAGGATTGTATATAAAATTTGTCATAGCTGACTATTTTGCCTTTTTAGATTTTTTAGGTGTTGAATTTTCAGAAAAATCATACAGTTCGGCAACTGTTACTTCTTTTTCTTCAATCTTGGCTTGACCTAAAACATAATCAACAATTTTTTCTTCAAAAGCCGGAGCGCGCAGGGCTTCGAGAGCTTCTTTGTTCTTCATGTAATAGTTAAACACCATTTGCTCTTGTCCCGGATATCTCTTTGCTTCAGCAATAATTGCTTTATTGATATCTTCGCCGGTTAAGGTTAATTTAGCATTGGCACCGATTTCGGAGAGTAATAAGCCGAGTTTAACGCGGCGCAAAGCAATTTCTTTATATTCAGCCAAAATATCTTTTTCATCGCGTTTTTTATCTTCTTCATCCAAGCGATTTTGCGCCTTGGCAGCTTGATATTGCTTTTCAATAGCCTCATATTCAGCATCAATCAGTTTTTGCGGTACTTCAAACTTATATTCTTTATCTAAAGCATCAAGTAAATCGCGCTTTAATTTGATATGAGAAGTTGTTTCATAATCTTCGGCGATACGAGCTTCGATTTTTGCTTTCATATCGGCAACATCTTTAGCACCCATTGCTTTGGCTAAATCATCATTAACTTCTGCAGGTTTATAAGCACGCAATTCTTTAATAGTGGTAACGAATACGGCTTCTTTGCCAGCCAAGTTTTGAGCATGATATTCTTTAGGAAAGGTGGTTTTAACTTCAACGGTTTCACCGGCTTTGTGTCCGATAAGTTGATCTTCATATCCCGGAATAAATGAGTTTGAACCGAGCTCTAACGGATAAGCATTACCTTTACCACCTTCAAATTCAACACCATCGATAGAACCGACGAAATCGATAACTGCAACATCGCCTTTTTGCGCGGCGCGATCTTCTTCAATCTTTGCAGTTTCGCGGCGAGATTCTGCCATATATTTAATGGCTTTTTCAACTTCTTCAGCCGGAACTTTTGCCATCGATTTAGTCAGAGAAATTTTAGAAAAATCACCTAAAGTAATTTCCGGTAAAACCTCTACTTCAACGGCAAATTGAATATCTTTACCATCTTCAAATTTATCCAATTTGATATCAGGGGCAACAGCCGGACGAATTTTTGTTTCTTCAAAAAGTTGATTTGTGGCATCACGAATCATATCATCTAATACTTCGCCTAAAACAGACGGACGATATCTTTGTTCAATCATAGCTTTCGGAGTTTTACCGGCACGAAAACCTGGCATTTTAACTGTTTTTGCTACTTCATCAAGTTTTTTATCAACAGCGGTAGCAAAATCAGCGGAGGCTATTGTTACGTTATATTTTTTGTTCAAACCTTTAGATTTTAATTCTTCAAATTTCATTTTTTATCACTCTTGTTATAATTAAAATTGGTGCGGATAAAGAGACTCGAACTCTTACGCCTTGCGGCACCAGAACCTAAATCTGGCGTGTCTGCCAATTCCACCATATCCGCGTGAGCCCTCTCACTTAATGGTGATATTAAGCATACTTATCTCGATAAATCAAGCAAAAAATGCAATATTTCTAAATTTCAAAAATATCTTGCATTAAGCCGATGTCATTGTGTCTTTTTAACAGGTCATTACACTCGTAGTTTTTGGGAGATGTGTTAATCATATTCAGGCCGAAGAGTATATCTTCACCTTTATATATTTTTCTGGTGACAAAATTGCAATCTGACAATACTGAAAAGTTATTTCTGGATAAAAGCTCTAAATATCGTCCTTGAGTATTGCTTGATATGCAAAAGCACGGAATATTACGGGAAATAATATCCATAGCGGCAAAACCGCCACGAGCAAAAGCGGTGCAGAAATGATATTGGGTAAATAATGCCGGAATGTTAACAAATCCGTGAAAAATTATTTTTCCGTTGCTTCTTGCTAACATATCTTTGGTGAAATTTCCGACCATATGAATGGTATATTCTTGCGGTATTTGGCTGATAATCTCCTGAATGTATTCTTTATCGTTTGTATTGGTAATAGAAAATAAAACGTTTTTATCTTTTTTATTATCTGGTGCAAAATCTTCTATTACATCACAATTTATCGATAATGATATTTTATTTTGCAAATCAGGGTATTTTTGTTTGACCAAGGGAATTAGAAATTTCGATACACTGTATATATGGTCATATTCCTGCAAAAAATTTAGGTCTTCTTTTGTTACCGAAGGTTCGCCATGCAGAGTATATATTTTGCGTATTTGAGGTGAGATATGCCATTGTGCTATCAAATTTTGAGCGCCGAAAGGGTGGACATCTATGATATCTACCTTGTTAAGAGCCTTCTCATATTCGTCCCAAGCATAAATGTATTCGATATATTTAGAAGGTTTTGTTTTCATATCTTTTTTAGGGGTTTGGGTTATCAGCGAAAAAGAGTAATTATCGTGAAAGCGATTAACAATATTATTGATTCTTTTTTCTAAACCGCCACCGGTAAAATTACTTGAAATTATAAGAACATTCTTTTTAGTGAAAATCTTTAATTGCCGGCGTAAATCATTATTTTGGTCTTTCAAGTTATGAATCCAACTCAATAGTTCGGAATTTTGTTGTTCCAAAAATTCTGTTTTATCCTTTCCCAGTAAAATCATGCGTATTTTTTTACGCTTGGTTTTGTCGGGGACCAGTCCGCAATATAAATTTATTAAAAATTTGTTCTTAGGCAATTTGCACACCTCTTATTTTTTGTAATGTTTTTTGATAATATCAATCATATCATTAACACGCATTTCCCAGGTATTTTCTGCGGCCTCTTGTGCTAATATCTTTTGATATTTTGCATCATTTTTAGCTTTGATTGCCTCTTTTAATTTGGCGCTGAAGTCTTCTGCGTTGTCGGCAATAAATACTGATTTATATAATTTACATTCCGGCATAGGGGTTGTAACAATCGGTAAACCCATAGCCATATATTCAAACAATTTTACCGGACTTGTACCTAATGTAATATCATTTATTTGGAATGGAATAGTTGCAACAGACCAATGACGAGCATAGTTAGGAATTTCATTATAAGGTACCGGTGGAATATAAGTGAAATTGTCAAATTTTTCTAACTTTTTAAAATATTCTTCAGTCTTTTTGATATTTTTATCCGGATATTTTAGCCCCATTAAAACAAATTCCATTTGCGGATTTTGTTTTACTGTTTCGATGAGCAAATCAAAATCAAACCACGTTGCGGTTAAGGCGCCGTAATAACCGATAATCGGTTTGTTTTTATGCAAAATTTTTTGCATAATCTCCGGAATTTGCCATTCATCTCTCTGAAAATCTTGCAGATTGACGGCATTTTTATTCATAATTGTCTTTTTAGGATTTGCGCCTAAATCTAAGGCAATTTGACGTAATTTATCAGCAGAGGTAAATACAAAAGTATTTTCGCGCTTAACTAATTTTGAGAACATTTCTTTAGCTTGCTTTATAGTGTTTTCATTATCTAATAAATCAAAATCGTCAATCAGTTCATATAGGACAAGAGTTTTATTATGCATATATTTAAATATATTTGGTATATCGTTATACGGAAAACCGTATGGAATATCTAAAACTTTTGGAAATTCATATTTCAAGATTTCCTTTAACCAAGTAGTAGGAATCACGTATAAATTCTCTCTCGGCTCTGAATAATAAGCAGAGCAGAATATGCAAGGGTAACCTTTGTTTGCAAAAATATTAAACATATGATTTGGGCGTTGTTGTAACGGCGAATAATAGTCAAAATGTGATACATAAATGACCACAGGTTTGTTTGATTTCACCGAATTGTACCATAACTTATCAATTAAAGCTAACTTATTTTCATTATCTTCAAAAGTTGGAGTAGTTGAAGTAAACATTCTAGACAACTTTGTATAAAGCTTTTGATTTTTTCTCAGCTTCGCTTCTTTCCATTTGCGTTTGTAATGCTGTTTTTTATTTCCCCATAAAATGTGTGAAAGCAAACGGTATCGGTAATCTCTTAGTTTCATTTTTCCAGTCCTTTTTATTTAAAATATTCAGAAATTGCAGTGGCAATTTTTTGGGCGGCTTTGCCGTCGCCGTAAGGGTTTTTAGCTCCATCCAATCTTGTCGATGTTTTATCTTGCGATAAAATATTACTTACTTCAGTTATAATTTTTTCTTTGTCGGCCCCGACCAATTTGGCATAGCCGGCTTCAACACCTTCCATACGCTCGGTTTCATAGCGCATAACCAAAACCGGTGCGCCGAATGTCGGCGCTTCTTCTTGTATTCCACCACTATCGGTTAAAACCAATTTGGCATTTTTCATAATGCATACCAATTCCGGATAATCTAACGGATTGGTTAAAATAACATTCGGGATATTATCTAAAGCTTTATATACTTTATCGTGAACATTAGGATTTGGGTGAACCGGCAATACAAATTGATGGTCGGTATATTTGTGTGTGAGTTCGGTAATTGCTTCTAAGATTTTATCTAGTCTTTCGCCATGATTTTCACGACGATGTGCAGTTACTAAAACCAATTTGTCATTCAAAACAATACCTTTTTGATGCAAAACATTTTCTGCAGATGAAATAACATCGGCAGAAAGACAGAAGAGAGCATCAATTACAGTGTTACCGGTCATAAAAATCTTTGTCGGAGCAATATTTTCTTTCAGTAAGGCTTCTTGTGCCAATGAGGTCGGGGCAAAATGCAAATCGGTAATGCGAGCGGTCATTTGGCGCATAGCTTCTTCAGGAAACGGTTCAAATAAATCATAGCTACGCAGACCTGCTTCAACATGGAAGACGGGAACTTTGTTGTAAAAGGAGACCAATGCCCCGCAAAATACAGTCATAGTATCGCCTTGAACAATGGTAGCGTCAATTTTTGTGTTTGCGTATATTTCGGATAATTTATTTAAGATTCTGGCTTGAATACCGGGTAAAGTTTGGTTCGGTAGCATGGCATCTAAGTTATAGTCTGCTTTAATGCCAAAAAATCCGAGAGTTTGGTTGGAAAGCTCTTTCTGCTGTTCAGTGTTGCAAACAAGCACATTGTAATTTTTGTTTTTGCGGAGTTCCAAGATTACCGGTGCCAATTTAATAGCCTCAGGTCTTGTTCCTAAAACAACGAGAATATTTTTCATGTTTGGTCCTTTCTTACAGAGTATGAAAATTTCTTTATTAAGAGATATTTTCTGAAATGGCATCGTAGCCCGCGGTTCCAAAAAATTAGATTTGATAGCAATTTTATGGTTGTTTTATATATTTTTAACAATGCAAAAATTAGAGAGTCAGGCAATGAATTCGGTTTTATATTCAAGTTTAGCATTGTTAAAATTCGGTCAAAACGGGAATAGTTGAATTTGTCAAAAAAATCAAGCATATATTTTCGTTTAATATATTTTGTTTTTTCCACAACTTGAGGTCGTTGGGTAGCAGACAAAGATTGAGAGTTAACACGGTATTGGTATATGTTATCGTTTGTATATTCGATGTTACCGATTAGAGCAATTCGGCACCAATAGTCATAGTCTTCGGCACAAAAAGTAAACTCATCATATTTCCCTGTTTTTTCAGCGATACTGCGACGATACATAAATGCCGCACCGACATTATTATGTTGTAATAAATCGGCAGTAACACGTTTGTAAGGGAAAATATTATCGAACTCGTTTATGTATTTTTCCTGTTCATCAATATAGTCATAATTCATTGAAACTAAGTCTGTTTGAGGGTGAGTATCTAAGTACTGCACCATTTTTTCCAATGCCTGCGGTTTATATGAATTATCATCACTGGTCCAGGTCAAATATTTTCCCACAGCGAGGGCAAAGCCAATATTTAATGAAGCGGGAAGTTTTTTATTTACTTCATTATTGATGATTTTGATACGTTTTTCTTTTTGTGCAAAAGATTGCATAATTTGCAGCGAATTATCACCGGAACAATCGTTAACAATAATCAATTCCCAATCTTCAAAGGTCTGATTTATGACTGATTTGATAGATTGCGCCAAATACTTTTCACCATTGTATACAGGCAGAACTATTGATACGATAGGCATATTAGTTTCCATGTGTTTAAATGTTGTTTCACTGGGTATATCATCACTTATTTAATTTTTCAACAGCTTTTTGTAAAATAAAAGCTTTAAATAAAAAATGTTGCAATTTATGGGAATTTGTATATAAAAGGCATTAAAATATGAGATTAAGAGGTAAAAATGGCAGATAAAATCAATCCGCGCAAGACTTTTGCGATTATTTCACACCCTGATGCCGGTAAGACGACTTTAACCGAAAAGTTATTATTGTTCGGCGGAGCCATTCAGCAAGCAGGCGCGGTAAAGGCGCGTAAAGAAAATCGCAAGGCTCATTCCGACTGGATGAAAGTGGAGCAGGAGAGGGGAATTTCGGTGGCTTCTTCGGTGATGAATTTTGAATATGCTGATACCACGTTTAATTTGCTTGATACGCCTGGGCACGAAGATTTTTCGGAAGACACATATAGAGTACTGACAGCAGTTGATTCTGCAGTAATGGTGCTTGATTCGGCCAAGGGTATTGAGGCGCAGACCAAGAAATTATTTGAGGTGTGCAGACTTCGCAATATTCCGATTATGACATTCATCAATAAGCTGGACCGCGAAGGTTTGGATCCGTTTGAACTTTTGGACGATATTGAAAATACCTTGGCCTTAGAGGTAACTCCGGCGAGTTGGCCGATAGGTAGCGGTAAGGATTTTTTGGGTTGTTACGATATTTTGAACGACCGGTTGATTTTGATGAATAAAACCGGAGATAAATCGCAAATCAACGATACGATAGAGACTTGTAACGGGCTTGATGATCCGAAATTGGACACGCTCTTGCCGGCGTATGCGGTGGAAAAATTGCGTGAAGACGTGGCGATGGTGCGCGAGCTTTGTCCGACGTTTAATTTACAAGATTATTTAGATGGTTCGTTGACACCGGTATTTTTCGGCAGTGCAGTAAATAATTTTGGGGTGCGCGAAGTATTGCAAGGTTTGACCGATTTTGCGCCAACGCCTCGCCCGCAACAAAGTGCCGAGCGTGAGGTAAAGGCAGATGAGGCGAAAGTAACGGGATTTATTTTCAAAATTCAGGCCAATATGGACCCGAAACATCGTGATAGAATCGCCTTTATGCGGATTTGTTCAGGGCATTTTAAGCGCGGGATGAGTTTGTTGCAAGTGCGCACAGGTAAAGAAGTAAAAATAGCAACACCGGTGATGTTTTTGGCGCAAGAACGTGAACTGACCGAAGATGCTTATGCCGGCGATATTATCGGTATTCCGAATCACGGGCAACTCAGAATTGGCGATACGTTGACTGAGGGAGAGAAAATTCATTATACCGGAATCCCGAGTTTTGCGCCGGAATTGCTGCAATCGGTACGAGCCAAAGATCCGTTGAAGTCAAAGCATTTGGCAAGTGCATTACAGCAGATTGCCGAAGAGGGCGGGGCGAGTATTTTCAAACCGATGAGCGGTGCTGAATACATTGTCGGAGTGGTTGGTGTATTACAATTTGAGGTGATTGCCGATAGATTGCGGACGGAGTTCAATATTGACGTGATTTTTGAACCTACGCAATATTTTACGGCGCGTTGGATAAGCTGTGATGATAAGGCGCAGTTGGAAAAATTTTATCAGGCGTATCAGATGAATATTGCCGATGATTATAACGGTGCAAAGGTATTTTTGGCGCGTAATGCGTGGCATTTGAACAAGGCACAAGAAGATTTTCCGAAGCTGATTTTGCATAAAACCAGAGAGCAGAACATAGAATAAATTGCTGATTTGTATAAATATATTTGTAGATGCCTGACGGCGTAACGCGCCGAGGCATAGCTGTCGTATTTTTTAGTAACGCCTGCAAATTTTGGAACTTGACAAGTAAAAGATTATAGCATAACGTAAAATTGCATCAGTTGATAACTGATGTGAGGTTTGAAAGCCTCTTTTATAGGTTGCCTTAAGGCGTAAAACTACCTTTTTGCTTTTTTGGCAGGAAGGTAGTTAATAAGGCTGTTATAATATTGCCGAATACACTACACTATTTCCTATAAAATAGCTTTCAACTTCCTGCTGCTTCTCATCAAAGCGGCTTTTTTATTTGTTGTAACTTTTAAGGGAAAGAGAAAGATGAAGAAGATTTTAGCAATATTTTTAGTATTGAACTTATGTACGGGGTGTGCTGTTCAGGGATGGAAATATACGTCAGAACCCAAAAATTATAAAAAACCTGAGACACACTATACTCTGATTGTGCCACCATTGCGTGATGCTCGTGATAGTGAAAATAGTATAGCAGGGTACTGGATTTCAATGATTCCATTAGTACCTTATGGGACAAGTACTATTAACATACCAGATTTACGGATGAATTCAAAGCCAGTAGAAGATTTTTCTAAAGCAATAGCTGAAGAAATAGATAATGCTTCAATATTTAAGAATAGTTCTTTTGCGTATAGTAAAACAGGAGCTGATTTATATTTAATTGGTACGTTGAAATCTTCTCAGCATATTATAAATTCGACATTTTATGGTCTATCATTGCCGGGAGATTTATTGTGGTATTTAGGACTGCCTGCTGGTAAATACCATTTTAATATAGAGATTGAATATACATTAATTGATGGTGATAATAATGTATATTTTACAAAAACATATACCGCTGATATGTCTAATTTTGTTGGACTTTACTATGGTTTAGATAAATACAGTTTTGAAGAAACACTGAAAAAAATTGCTAAAAAATTGATAGTTGACTTAAACGAAGTAGCACCTTCTCTGAAATTGAAAAAATAGGAAGGTAAAAGCATTATGCAAATTAAAACAGAAAACATATTTCCTAGATTTGAGTAGAAAAAAGGAAATACATAATAAGGGGAGAATATAATAGAAAACTTTAAAATTAAAACATATTAGTTTAGAAAACTTTTCATATGCAAAATCTAAAATATTATGGATGTAATGATGCGAGAGATAAAAAATAGAAAAAATAAAATCAGGGGAAATTTATATGTGTATCTAAAACGACAATGGATATTGGTTGCGATAAATATTGTAAAAGAAGATACTGAAAAATATATTGAGAAAATAACAGGAAAATGGTATGGAAAACATTTTTTTGAAACAGATGGAGAATTTTTTATAAAAACTATAATGCAATACATTGTAAAATATTATGATGTTTTGTTAATGAAATGGAAACAAACTCATTTCAAAGATGATTATGGAAAAATTATCATTAAAGACTGGGATAAAGAACTTCAATATTTTTTGATTAATATAGTTTCATTTGATAATAATAAGTCATCATCAATTCTTGGGAATATTCTTAATAAACATTTTCCATATTATAAATATTACGATGAAAAATTTCGGCATACTTTTCTTAAATTAGTTGATAAACTTTACAATGAAGTTGCAAGGGAAATGGAAAAGCAAAATAACGGAATGCCGATAATTAAGACCGGTGTGGATTATGAAAACTATGTTGAAACGCTGTTGCAATCCGGCGGATTTGAGGTTTCGCGCACTCCGACTACCGGCGACCAAGGTGTTGATTTGGTTGCCGTAAAAAACAATATTCGCATCGCCATTCAGTGTAAATATTACTCCAAGCCGGTTGGCAATAAAGCCGTGCAAGAAGTTATTGCCGGACGTGATTTTTATAATTGTCAGATAGCTTGTGTGGTTAGCAATAATACTTTTACGCTATCGGCGCGGAAAATTGCCAATGTTGCAAATGTATTGTTACTTAATGAAAACCAAATTGTTGCAAAATTAGATGAAATTGTTGGTTGATATGGATGTGTTGCGAGTCGTTTTTCACGTAATTACGGATTTGAAAGATTAGAAACAGCTTATTTTAATTAACATTATTAGCTATATAGCTTCTGGATTGCTTCGTGAATTAAGGCGTAATTTTTGTATCGCTTTAGGCTCTCAAAAATTGTCTTCTTGCGAAGACTATACGCCTTAAAAACTCGCAATGACGTTTGTGGGTTTAGTTCTGATGGTCGCTCGCAATGACGGTGGTATGATGATGTTATGGGCTATATTGTTCAGCGGATAAAAATATTGTTCTGCTTGCTTTTTTAATTTAGGAGCATATACTTTTAGCTAAGTTAAAAATTATGGGAGACAAAAAATGAGGTTTGCCGTTGGGTTGATTCGTTTACTGTGTGCTGTTATTGCCGGAGCAGTTTTAGTCGCTTTTCTGTATTTTTTAGGTCAGGGGGCAGAGTATCATACAGCAACAATGGTCTTTATGGTTTTATTCGTAATTACATTGCTGATTTGGGCGTTGATTGCGGCTATTGGCGATGGTTGGCTCAAAAAGGTGAATGATAATAATTTTTATCAGAAAATAACCAATAAGCCGGATAATAAAGCGATTGAGGCATTTATAGCCGCTTCGATGGATAAAATTACAGATAAAGTCAGCCAAGATGATGAGGCAAAGCATCAAGTATTGCTCAGTGAATTTCATACGTTGAACGAAAAAATCGGAGCGCTTAATATGCCGATATTGGCGGAAAAAACTGAGGTAGCGGATAATCTTGAAGAATTGCGAATAGTAGTCGAGAATATGCAAAGATTAGAGGTGCAAATAGCAAAGCTGCATAATGTTGTTGAAGCGCAAATGAAGACAATAGAGACTATGGTGCAAAACAGCGGGCAATGGGAAAACGCTCCCAAAGTTTATCCTAAGTTAACGGAGGAAGCGGCATATCCCGAATCGGTAATTGATTATGCGCAAGAGGAGAATAATTTTGCGCCGGAAGATTATACAAGTGAGCAAGCTGATACCGTAGTTGAAGAGCAATTTGCCAAATCGAAAATTGAAGAAACTTTCAGTGATGAATCACTAGAGAGAGTGTCTGAAACGGATGCGTCAGATAATGTTTTAGTTGAACCGACGGCAGAAGAAACAGACTACATTGATGAAGATGAGCAGGTTGCTATTGATGAGCCTTTGGATAGTTTTTTAACTGAAGATATTTCATTAGAAGAAAAAAGTGATGAAGACGGAAATACAGCATCAGAAGATAATGGTTTTGAGATACCGGCAGATTTATTGCCGGAGGAAGAAGTAAAGATTGATTTAGGAGCAGATGATCCGTTTGGGGCGGCGGTGGATTTAACACCGGCAGAAGATATAGATGTTGTAACATCAGTGGAGGCCGAAGAAGCGCTTGATTTGGGTGCCGATGATCCGTTTGGGACAAGTACGGAGGTTTTGCCGGATACACGCATTGAAACAACATTTGAACCTGAACATCATACCATAGATTTGGGAGCGGATAACCCGTTCGGAACGTCAGTAGATGTGGGTTCACCTATTGATGTAGATGCTATTGCACCTGCGGCGAATGTGAAGAAAAATGAGCCGAATTTGGACCATATTTTTAATGATGAATTGGCATCGGAATTGGCTGATTTGGAAATTCTAAATGATAAAAATGATGATAATAAAGATGATATAGATTTGGAGCAATTTTTTGCCGGTCATCGTAAATCATTGGGATAGAGTTTTAATGCGATAAATGCAACAAATCCCTGCGTGGCAAACGGCCAAGGCAGGGATTTATTGTTTTGTTTTTCTAGTAAATTTCCTGACAAACAAGAGATACTATGTCTCCTATTGTCTTAGAAGAACGGATCGTTTCATCATTTAGAGACACACTGAAGGTATCTTCCAATGAAACAATAAGATCTGTTAGACACTGCCCAGAGAAGTCTGAAACGGTTACATCAGAGACAAGGGTTTTTTCCCCTATACTCTGGATTCCATCAAATGACAACCATTCTCCGTCTTGCAGACAATCCTTTATCTGCGCGAGAATTTCTTTTCTCTGATTAATTTCTTGTTTACTCATAATTTTTGGGTTTTGTTAATATCTAAATTACTACTTTATACTTATAAAGTAACTCTATTCCGTATTTTTGTCAAGAAAATTTTATAAAAAGATGCAAATTTTTTTATTCTTCCGCTTTAACAACAGGTTCTTCCTCGATTTCGTGGTCATCAAGAGAGTAACCGGTAGCGCGAATGGTGCGGATATAATCAGGTCCGAATTCGTTTAAGACTTTGCGCAGACGACGGATATGGACATCTACCGTGCGCAGTTCAACGTATATGCTGTTGCCCCATATTTCTTTGAGTAAATCTTTGCGGCTGAATACTTGGCGAGGGTTAGAAATCAGCAGTTGGAGAATCCGAAATTCGGTTGGTCCGACGCGCACATAATTTTCGCCACGAAAAACTTTTTTCTCCACCATATTGAGGGTGATATCTTGGAATGTATATTCCTTTTTAACCGGTGCGGTGGTGGTGCTGACACGGCGTAAATTGGTTTTGATACGCGCCAGTAATTCCGGTACCGAAAACGGCTTGGTTACGTAGTCATCAGCACCGGCGGAAAGTCCGATAACTTTATCTTCTTCCTGACCTTTGGCGGTGAGCATAATAATCGGAATATTTTTCAAGTCCGGATTATTACGGATGATTTTGCACAATTCCAATCCGGAAATTTCCGGTAGCATCCAGTCAAGCAAAATAAGAGATGGGAGATTTTTTTCAACTGAGGATAAAACACGATTGCCGTGCGAAACTGTAATGGTATCGTAGCCGGCTTTTTCGAGGTTATATTTCAATAACAGGGCGATGGCTTGTTCGTCTTCAACAATCATAATAGTGGCCATTATTTTTCTCCCAATTTTTGTAGTTCGGTAATATATTGTGGCGGATTTTTCGCCTTAAAAATCGCGTTTCCAGCAATCAGCACATTTGCCCCTTTTTGCACGCATAATGCACCGGTTTCAAGGTTAACGCCGCCATCAACAGCGATGGTTATCGGTCGTTTTCCTATCATCTTTTTGATTTCTGCAATTTTATCAAGCTGATTGCTTATAAAACTTTGTCCGCCGAATCCGGGATTGACAGTCATTATCAAAATATGGTTTATTTTATCTAAATATGGTTTAAGTGCCCCAGCAGATGTTTCAGGCTTTAATGAAAGCCCGATTTTGATATTGCTCTTTTTCAAATAAGCAAAAATTTGCTCAATATCTTGCGCCGCTTCAATATGTACGGTAATTTGATCGGCACCGCAGTCGGCAAACATCGGTAAAAAGCGAATCGGATTTTCGACCATGAGATGCACATCAAAAAACATTTGGCTAAGCGGACGAAAATGGCGCACAAATTGCGGCCCATAGCTCAAATTCGGAACAAAATGACCATCCATAATGTCAAAATGCAACCACTTAGCACCGGCTTTTTCCACCATGGCAATTTGCTCTTCTAAATGACCGATATCGGCCGCTAATAAACTGGGGGCGACAATAACCATATTTTACTCCTTAAGGGCAATATACGCTGATATGGTTAAATTGTGGTAAAAATTATGATGTAGCATATTTTTTTAAGTGAGTAGGGCGAAAGTGTTATTTTTTTGCTCAAATTCGGAATTATCTATATCCTGTAAAGTTAATTTTAACAAGGAGAAAATATATGACAGAACAAAATATCAATCAGCCACAGACTTCGCATACAGAAGAAAATATTGTTCATTCATGCCAACATAAAAGTGGTGATGAGGGATTGTGGAAAGGAGCAAAAGAAAAAGCCGAACATGTCGGACATAAAACCGCCGAAAAAACAGGTGATATGTGGGAAGCTACCAAAGATGTTTCTGCCAAGGCTTGGGAGAAAACAAAGGAAGTAGGCAGCGGTGCTTGGGAAGCCACCAAAAATTTTGCCGGTAATGTCGGCGATGCTCTAACCGGTAAAGATGACGACGAAGATGAAATTGAGGCTTATTATTTCGAAGATGATGAGTATTTAGATGACGAAGATAATGAGCATTTGAATCGCGAAAATAAGCGGATTAACGATGAGTATACACATATTCATCATGGTTCAACTGCGCACAAGGGCACACATTCGAAGCATTAGTATTACAAATTTGAGAAAAACTCCGAGCCGTGTTGTTCGGAGTTTTTTGTATCGGGATGCTTGATTTTATGAAAAAGGTGATTACCTGTTCGATGTGTTTAATGATGTAATAAAAGGAGAAAAAATATGGGTGAGATGGCGCAAAAGATTGTGGACTTAAATTTAGATGAATTGGTAAAAGTTTTAAATGAAGCTTTTGCCGAGGAATGGTTGGCATATTATCAGTATTGGATAGCGGTTAAAGTGGCGATGGGACTGCAACGCAGCGATATTGTGCGCGAATTTGGGGAACACGCCAAAGAGGAACTGCAACATGCCGATTGGGTGGCAGAGCGGATTATTCAACTGGGAGGAACGCCGATATTAAATCCGGACGATTGGAGCAAGATAGCGGAATGCAAATATATTACGCCGGAGAGATTTGACGTGCTTTCATTATTGCATGATAATTTAACAGCGGAACGTTGTGCTATTGAACGGTATCAAAAACTTTGTGATATGACAGATAATAAGGACTACGAAACGTTTAGAATGTCACGCGAAATCTTGCAACAGGAAATTGAACACGAACAGGAATTAGAGGACTTTTTAGACGATTTGGAAACAGCAAAAGAATTTATGATAAGCTATTGTGCATGCGAGGAAAAAACGGGCGGTTAAACCGCCATTTTTTTTGCAAAATTTGTAAAAAACACTTGAAAAATAAATATTTTGGAGTATAAAGACAGCAGTTGCGGGAAAGGGTGCGCTTTTTTGCGACTGTTTGTTTTGGTGTTCGCACAAGTCCGCTTTTATGAAAGTTGGCAATTTTTGAAAATAAAATTTAATGACAAATAATGAATTTAAAATGCCGGAAATGACTGAAAGTTTTGCTGATTTGCTCAATGAACAATTCGGTGAAAACGGCATTCTCGGAACAGTTGTAAAGGGAACTATTGTTAAAGTTTCTGATGATTATGTAACGATTGATGTTGGTTTGAAATCGGAAGGTAATATTCCGCTCAGAGAATTCGGCACCAATCCGGAACTCAAAGTTGGCGATCAGGTAGAAGTTTTGGTTGATCGTTATGAAGACAAAGACGGTAACATTGTTCTTTCTCGTGAAAAGGCTCGTCGTGAAGAAGTTTGGGTTGACTTAGAAAAAGCTATGAACGCCGGTGAACGCGTGAATGGTATTATCTTCGGTCGCGTTAAAGGTGGCTTTACGGTTGACTTAAACGGTGCTATTGCTTTCTTGCCGGGTTCGCAAATTGATATTCGCCCGATTAGAGATATTACGCCGCTCATGGGTATTTCGCAACCGTTCCAAATTTTGAAAATGGATAAAGTTCGCGGTAACATTGTGGTTTCGCGTCGTATTGTATTGGAAGAAACCAGAGCAGAAGCTCGTGCCGAATTGATTGACGGCATTAAAGAAGGTGCTATCTTGGACGGTGTGGTTAAAAACATTACTGACTACGGTGCGTTTGTTGATTTAGGCGGTGTTGATGGTTTGTTGCACGTAACCGATATTTCTTGGAAACGTATTAACCATCCGGCAGAAGTTTTGAGCGTTGGTCAAAATATCAAAGTTCAAGTTATTCGCTTTAATGAAGATACACAACGCATCAGCTTGGGTATGAAGCAACTCGAAAGCGATCCGTGGCAAGCTGTGGCTGATAAATATGTTGTCGGCGAAGTTTATAAAGGTAAAGTTACCAATATTACCGACTATGGTGCATTTGTTGAACTGGAAGACGGTATTGAAGGTTTAGTTCACGTTTCTGAAATGAGCTGGACCAGAAAGAATGTTCATCCGGGCAAGATTGTTTCGACTTCTGAAGAAGTTGATGTTAAAGTTCTCGAAGTTGATGGCGATAAGCGTCGTATCAGCTTGGGTATTAAACAATGCCAACCGAATCCGTGGGCTGCTTATATTGAAGAACATCCGGTCGGCTCGGTTATCAGCGGTAAAATTAAGAACATTACCGAATTCGGTTTGTTCGTTGGTTTGACTGATGAAATTGACGGCATGATTCACCTTTCAGATATTTCTTGGGAAAAATCCGGTGAAGAAGCTGTTAAAGACTATACCAAAGGTCAAGAAATCGAAGCTAAAATCATTGATGTTGATGTTGAAAAAGAACGCATCAGCTTGGGTATTAAACAGTTGTCGGAAGACAGCGTTTCGCAAGCTCTTGCCAACATCAAAAAAGGTGATGTTGTAAAAGCTGTTGTGAAAGAAACAGATGACAAAGGCATTACCGTTGAAGTTGATGGTTTAACAGCTACAATTAAGAAAGCTGATTTGTCTCGCGATAAAGCAGAACAAAATCCGGAAAACTTTAAGGAAGGCGATATGGTTGAAGCTAAGGTAACTTCTGTTGATAAGAAGAATGCTAAAATTGGTCTTTCAATCAAAGCTCTTGAAGTAGAAGAAGAAAAGAAAGTGCTCGAAGAATATTCTAACAGCACCGGTGGTTCTTCGCTCGGAGAGGCTTTGGGTGAAGCCCTTAAAAAAGCCAACTAATTAAAACTCGTATAACGGGCTTCTAATCAAAGGTTTTTTGTCTTGTGTACTACTTTGTACACCGCGACAAAAAACCTTTTTCTATAAGCTCCGTTCTCCGAGTTTTTTCAGGTGTACCTTTTTTGTACACTGCGCAAAAAGGGGAACTTCGTATCTGACTCGTTCTACGTGGTTTTATTTTGTGTACTACTTTGTACACCGCGACAAAAAACCTTTTTCTATAAGCTCCGTTCTCCGAGTTTTATGTATTCATATATATTTGTACACTGCGCAAAAAGGGGAATTTCGTATCTGACTCGTTCTACGCGGTTTTATTTTGTGTACTACTTTGTAAACCGCGACAAGAAACCTTTTTCTATAAGCTCCGTTCTCCGAGTTTTTTCAGGTGTACCTTTTTTGTACACCGCGCAAAAATCTCTTTTTGTATTTGTGCGAGTTACCCGAGTTTTGGGTGAAAGATATTTCTTCGTATTTATTTTTTTTATATAGTGATTTTAATTTTTTATCCTTATTTTATGTCAAATAAAGATGATAAAATTTGGTGCTGAGAAAATATATAATATTGTGTATAAGTTATCAGAAATTATCTTTAAAAGAAAAAATACCCATTCGGTTGAACGGGTATTTTTCAGAATACATAGCTCTATTTTTTAGAGCTTGTTGTAATCTTATTTGTTGTGCTTGTGCTAGCCTTAGCAGAAACATTGTTCTTTGTTGATTTAACAGACTTGCTTGTACTTGCTTTCTTTGTTGTTTTTTTAGAAGAGCTGCAGCCGCAAGAAGAACTTTTGCAAGAACCATACAATTGATTGATTGCTTGGTTCCAGAAATATTCATCTTTGCCATTCGGACAACCGGCATTTTGCCAGTTATAATAAGCAGCAAGACGAATATTATCTTCATTATATTTATTTGTCGTAGACATTATTTTATACTCCAAAAATATGTTAATTATTGATTTTTAACACTTTCAGTATAAACGCTTTTTTTAGAGCGTCAATACTTTAAATAAAATTTTTTTTGTTATAAAATTTTTGTTGTTTTGCTTATTTAAAATCAGCATATTTTTTATACAAAAATGCAAAATTCAATCTTAAAATATTCCTTATTATATATGTTATTTTTCTTGCATTTTTAAAGATAAATCGGTATAGATATAAAGGATAAGTTTTAAGTTAAGCAAACAGATATTATTTTGCGGTTAGTATATAGGAGTAAGTTATGGAAAATCTGTTATCAAAAGAAGAGATGGATGCAATAATTACCGGTGATCATGGTAATGTTTTTGCTGTTTTGGGAATACATCGCGATAAGGGCAGTAAGAAGATATTTATTCGTGCTTATAATCCGTTTGCAAAATCAATAGAAATAATTAATGAAAACGGTAAAAATTTGGGACAAATGTCCAAGCTTGATGATAGAGGATTTTTCCAAATAAATTTTGATAAAACGACAGATTTCAAATATAAATTCCGCATTGTTAATGACCAAGGGCATACCTATGAGCAAGAAGATATTTATCGTTTTGCATCGACGATTGGTGATATTGATGAGTATTTGTTTGCACAAGGAAACCATCGCGAGATATATAAAAAACTTGGTGCACATGTTTTGGAAATGGACGGTGTAAAAGGTGTAGGGTTTGCAGTTTGGGCGCCTAATGCAAAGCGGGTTTCGGTTGTTGGAAGTTTCAATAATTGGGATGGTCGAATCCATGTAATGCGCAAGCACATCAGTTGCGGTGTATGGGATATTTTTATTCCGGGATTAGTAGAAGGTGAATATTATAAATTTGAGATAAAGACGCAAGATGGTAGAATTTTATCAAAAGCCGATCCGATGGAAACGTATGCGGAAATTCGTCCGAAAACCGCGTCAATAGTTTTTGATATTAACCATTATAAATGGAATGATGAGGAGTGGCTAAAATATCGTGAAAATTGCAATACATACGATAAACCGATGTCGATTTATGAAGTGCACTTGGGTTCTTGGCGCCGCAAGGGTGACGGCTCGGAGTTTTTGAATTATCGTGAGTTTGCCGACAGATTGGTTCCGTATGTGAGCAACATGGGGTTTACGCATGTCGAGTTCCTGCCTTTGTGTGAACACCCGTTTGATGCTTCTTGGGGGTATCAGATTACCGGTTTGTTTGCACCGACGTCGCGGTTTGGAAATCCGGATGATTTTCGTTATATGATAGATAAATTTCACCAAGCCGGAATAAGTGTAATTATGGATTGGGTGCCAGCGCATTTTCCGAAAGACGGGCATGGTTTGGTAGAGTTTGACGGGACGTGTTTGTATGAGCATACGGACCCGCGCAAAGGTGAACATAAAGATTGGGGAACAAAAATATATAATTACGGACGCACAGAAGTTTGTAATTTGTTATGCGCAAGTGCATTATATTGGCTTAAGGAATTTCATATTGACGGATTGCGCGTTGATGCGGTGGCTTCGATGCTGTATTTGGATTATTCGCGTAAGAACGGAGAGTGGATTCCGAATGTTTACGGCGGTAATGAAAATCTGGAGGCGATTGCCTTTATTCGTAAGATGAACGAGATGGTTTATTCACAAACCAAGGGAACAATTACATGTGCTGAAGAATCAACAGCGTGGCCGATGGTTTCACGTCCGGTTTCTGCCGGAGGTTTGGGGTTCGGCTATAAATGGAATATGGGGTGGATGAATGATACACTCAAATATATCAGCCATGAGCCGATACATCGTAAATATCATCACGGGCTTTTGACGTTTGGTCTTTTGTATGCGTTTAACGAGAATTTTATTTTGCCGATTTCGCATGATGAAGTGGTGCATGGCAAAGGTTCGATGCTCGGAAAAATGCCGGGAGATGAATGGCAAAAATTTGCTACATTGCGTGCCTATTACGGATTTATGTGGACGCATCCGGGGAAAAAATTACTGTTTATGGGGTGCGAATTTGCCCAAGATTGGGAATGGAATAGTAGCGAGAGTTTGCGTTGGCATTTGCTCGAGTATCCGATGTATAAAGGTATGCAAAATTGCGTGCGTGATTTGAACCTGATGTATAGAGGTAACGCTCCTTTGTATGAGGAAGACTTTGATTCGCGCGGGTTTGAATGGATTGATTATGCGGCATGTGATGACAGTGTGATTTCCTATATTCGCCGCGGACATAATTATGACGATTATTTAGTTGTTGTTTGCAACTTTACACCGGTGGTGCGGCATAATTATCGTGTTGGCGTGCCGGATGGTTGCGCTTATCAGGAAATTTTCAACAGTGATGATACGCACTATTGGGGAAGCGGAGTGCGTAATGAAGGACCTAAGCAAGCGCAAAATTATGGCGCAAATGGCAGACCGTTTTCAGTTGAACTGGTTTTGCCGCCGCTTTCGACAATAGTATTGAAGCCGCAGAGATAATATAGGGTAGCAAAATGGCAAATTTTGAATTTTCAAATGGCAGAAAATATCCTTTAGGGGCAACTTTTGACGGGCAAGGAGTTAATTTTGCTCTGTTTTCTGCGCATGCGGAGAAAGTTGAACTGTGTTTGTTTGATGATACCGGAACGAGAGAATTACAACGAATTGCCATTTTGCAGAATGAAGAAAGTATTTGGCATGTTTATGTGCCGAATTTGAAACCGGGGCAAGTATATGGGTATCGGGTTTACGGACCTTATAAACCAAGTGAAGGAAAAAGATTTAATCCTAATAAACTGCTTTTAGATCCGTATGCAAAGAAGCTTACAGGGCGTTTGATTTGGCATAAGGCTTTATTTGGATATGATGTTGATAGTCCGCAAAAAGATTTATCTTTCAGCACGCTGGACAGTGCTCCGTATGTTCCCAAAGCGGTGGTGGTGGAAGATAATTTTGATTGGAAAAACGAGCAGAAACCGCAAATTCCATGGGCAGATACACTGATATATGAAACACATGTGCGAGGATATACGATTTTGCATCCTCAGGTTAGAAATTGTTATAGAGGCAAGTTTTTGGGACTGGCTGAATCCGGAGTTATAAACTATTTTAACTGGCTAGGTATAAGCGCTGTTGAATTGTTACCGATATTTGCCTTCTTTGGTAATAAAGACGGTATGTATATTGATAATTATTGGGGATATGAAACATTATCCTTCTTTGCGCCTGAGCAAAAATATTTGGTCAATAACGATATAGATGAATTTAAGCAGATGGTGAAAACTTTGCATGAAAACGGCAAAGAAGTTATTTTAGATGTAGTGTATAATCATACGATAGAGGGAAATCATCTTGGACCGACATTGTGCTATCGTGGTATTGATAATGAGAGCTATTACACTTTGCAAGAAGATAGGCGTTTTTACTATGATACAACCGGATGCGGTGCATCGTTTAATTTGCAAAATCCGCATGTTTTGACGTTGGTTATGGATTCATTGCGCTATTGGGTGCAAACAATGCATGTTGATGGGTTCAGATTAGATTTGGCAACTTCATTGAGCAGAGTACGAGGGGAGTTTACGCAAGACAGCGGATTTTTGCTCTCGGCTCGTCAAGACGAAGTTTTGCGCAATGTAAAGATGATAGCAGAGCCTTGGGATGCAACGTTAGATGGGTATCGGATAGGGGCATACCCTCCGGAGTGGGGAGAATGGAATGATCGCTATCGTGATGTGGTGCGGCGTTTTTGGCGTGGAGATGATAAGCAAATAGGTGAATTTGCAAGCAGACTTGCCGGCTCAAGCGATATATTCGGTTACAGTAACCGTAGCATTTGGAGTAGCATCAATTTTTTGACTTCGCATGATGGCTTTAATTTGCATGACTTGGTAAGTTATAATGCTAAACATAACCAAATGAATGGTGAAAATAATCGTGACGGAAATGATGCAAATTGGAGTTGGAATTCCGGTAAAGAAGGTATTACCGAAGATGAAGGGGTGCAAAAAAATCGGTTGCGGCGGATGCGGGCAATGCTGGCCACACTGTTTACTTCTTTTGGAACACCGATGTTGGTTGCCGGAGACGAATTTGCCAATACGCAAATGGGAAATAACAACCCGTATTGTCAAGATAATATTATAACTTGGATTGTGTGGGATGCGATAAGTAAAAAAGATATAGAGCTTGCAAGTTATGTGCGTAATTTAATCGAATTACGGCAAAAAATGGGGATATATGACCGCTGTAAATTTTTCACAGGAAATGCGGTTGATAAACGGAAAAAAATTAAGGATTTAATTTGGCTGACTAATGAAGGAAAAGAATTTACCAATCAAGATTGGTATTTGGATAAGCGCAAAAGTTTGGCCTTTTTTGTATATAATTCTAATGTTTCATATTTGATGATTTATAATGCCAATTCCCAACAGATTGAATGGCAATTACCGACATCTTGTCGCCATGCGCAGGCGGAGATTATCTTAGACAGTTCGCAGACAATAAATGATTTTAAGATTGATACCGATAAAAAGTTTATTGTTCCGGCTTGGGAAGTAATGGTTATTGAGGTTAAGAAATCGGAGTAGAAAATTGGGCAGTTGGTGCGAATTATTAGATAAGTTAGGTATTGCTAAATGTTTTTCAGACGCGGTTAAACAGTATGATAAACATATTGTTGATGATGCAACGTTATTAAAAATGGTAAATTATTTAGGCTTTCCGCTGAAAAATATTGAACAAAGCGAACAGTTGTTGCAAAAGCTTGAGAAAAGACGTTGGGAATATGCTGTGGAGTCAATTTATGTGGCACGACAGGGACACAAAGTTTTTGATGTGGTTTTACCGCAAGATGAAGTGCAATATATGCAAATCAGTTTGATATGCAATGCGCAAAATATAGATGCCGAATATACGCAAAATTTTATTGAAGAAAAGAGGATAGGACATCAAATATATCAACGTTGGGAAATTGAAATTTTAACCGATTTAGAGCCGCAATACTATGATGTGGAAATTGAAACCGGTGAGAAAAAATATCTGACGATTCTGGCGGTTTCTCCCGATGAATGTTATATTCCGGAAGTTTTGAAAGAAAAGAAAATCTGGGGTTTTGCGGTGCAATTGTATTCTTTGACCAGCGAGAGAAATTGGGGGGTAGGCGATTTTACCGATTTAAAAAACTTCGTAGATATGTGTGCTGAAAAAGGTGCAGATGTTATCGGAGTTAATCCGCTCAATGTGCTTTTTCATGATTATCCGGAAAATGCCAGCCCGTATTCTTCAATCAGCAGGTTGTTCTTAAATCCTATATACATAGATGTAGAAAAAGTTGAGGGGTTTCAAACATCATTTTTGGCAGGAAAAGAGGATTTATTGAAAGCGGTTAGGAATAGTAAAAATATAGATTATACTGCCGTTTATAATTTGAAGATTGGTGTTTTGAAAAAGATTTTTTCTGAATTTATTAAAAAGAAGAACTCTGTCGAATATAAAAAATTTCGGAGCTTTTGTAATCAATACGGTGCCGATTTGCAAAATTTGGCAGTATATCAGGCTATATATTCTGAATATTGTAAAAAAGTATATGGAGGATGGAGAGCTTGGCCGAAAGAATTGCAAAATCCACATTCAAAGGCGGTGGCAGATTTTGCAAAAGCGCATGAAAATGAAATTGAATTTTTTAAATATCTGCAATTTGTTGCGTTTGAGCAATTAGAGAGTGTAAATGAGGAAATTAAACAAAAAGATCTGGCTATCGGTTTGTATCGGGATTTGCCGGTCGGATTATGTAAAGATAGTGTAGAGCTTTGGTCAAATTATGATTTATTTATCAAGGATTGCGGGGCGGGAGCGCCTCCGGATGTTTTCTTCCCTAAAGGGCAGAAATGGTGTTTAGGGGCTTTTAATCCTTATACATTGAAAGCAAGCGCTTATTTGCCGTTTATTAAAATTTTGCGGGCGGCGATGGAAGGAGCAGGTGCTTTGCGCATCGACCATGTGATGAGTTTGATGCGGTTATATATCATACCTGATTGTGATGAAGACGGAACATACATTTATTATAATTTTGCCGATATGTTAAATTTGGTGGTTTTAGAAAGTTATTTAAATAAATGCATGGTGGTGGGCGAAAGCATCGGTAATGTTCCTGACGGTTTTATCGAAAAAATTCATGAACGCGGGATATATTCTTTGAGCGTTTTATGGGCAGAGCGTTGGAATGGTGCAGGTGATTTTAAGCAACCTTGTGATTTTACAAAACGGGCATTTTGTTCAGTGGGAACGCATGATATGGCACCACTTAAAATGCGGTGGTTCGGGTATGATATTGAAACAATGTTTCAGCTTAAGATGATTAGCGAAGATGAGCGCAACAATCAATATAAAGGGCGAGAAGATGAAAGATGCAAGCTATTGCACGCTCTTGATGCTGCCGGAGTTTGGCCAGAAGATAAGCCGCGTCAGGGGGATTGTTTGTTTGGTGAAGGGTATCCGAACGGGATTTTAGAGGCGGTGGAAAAGTATGTTTCGCGTAGTCAATGTGAAGTATATTTGATGCAGCTTGAAGATGTTTTTGGGGTCACGGAGTTGCAAAATTTACCGGGGACAGATAGAGATAAGCACCCTAATTGGCGGCATAAATTGCCGGTAAAAATGGAAGATTATGAGCAAAACGAAGATTTTGTGCGGGCTATTAGAGCGGTTGAGAGATAGGCAAGCTTATAACAGTCTATAGTAAAGTTATACATCCGAATATTGTATGCGATGTGGTGAGGAAATGGTAGATTTGTGCAAAGGTCTGAAAAATTATGTTACATCTATAAAAATCTGAAAATGTAACAAAAATTTAATATACTTTATCGAAAAATTGTGCTAAAATAATATTACGTATGGGACTGTCAATAGGAGAATATTTATGTTTAATCATTGTAAGAGTCTTTGTATAAGCTGGGTTTTTACTGTGTTGGCGTGTAGTGCGATGCTCGGAATATCGGCAGCTTATGCTGATATTTGTTTCTTACCATCTATGGAATGTTTTGATCCCGCCGCAGGTACAGCGCTCGATTCTGCTTCTAATGATAGTTGTGATGGCTATAATTTATCTCAACCAAAAAACGGTTGGAATTGCGATGAATGCGGGGGCAAGTATAAATGCGATAG
>CACWQS010000015.1 GCA_902763155.1 uncultured Pseudomonadota bacterium
TAGCATCGCGAATTGAGAATGGATTTTTCTTGCACTACGTTTGGAAAAATCAGCCTATTGCATAGGCTTTTCATTCTCAAAAGCTCGCTATGACGTATAAACACTATTTGCTTATTTCATCATACAAGTCTAGCCAAGTAGGATTATTTTTTTCTATCAATGAAATTTTGGTTTTCCGATTAGTATTTTTTAGCGCCTTTTCTCGAGAAATAGCCAAATTGATGTCTTGAAAAACCTCATAATATCCCAATTTATTAACATCATAACGACAAGTAAAGCCCTTATATAATTTGTGTTTGTGCTCATAAATGCGTTTAAGCAAATTTGACGTAACACCAACGTATAAAGTTCCGTTACGTTTGTTAAAGAGGATATAAACGTAAGATTGTTCAAGCATTTCTATTTTACCTATATTATTTTATATGACATATGTTAAAGTATTTGTGTCAGGAAGGCAAGTTTGTTTTCTGCACAAATCAAAAAAAAATGCACAATATGAAAAAAAGTTCTTGCAATTTGATTTTTTATAATATATAAGGCTATCTGTATCGCGTGGGGGTGTAGTTCAGTTGGTTAGAACGCTGCCCTGTCACGGCAGAGGTCGCGAGTTCGAGCCTCGTCGCTCCCGCCAATAACTTGAAAAAGGTCGCTTTCATAGCGGCCTTTTTTTGCGTTGTAGAGAACAATATGCTCGAACGAGCGACCGTATGTCGCGCAAAAATAATGTCATCCTGAGGCGAAGACGAAGGATCCAGTGATGCAGGGCATCACATCGTTCCTCTGGAACGATTGGATTCTTCATTACGCATTCGCTTCATTCAGAATGACGTTACTTTTACTTGACGAAGTGACGCACCGCACACTTCGAGGAATGACTTTGTTATTTTTTTCGTATTTAAAACTTTTTTATGATGAATAACTCGTTTTATCTGCTTGCATAAATAATTAAATTGCGGCATTATCAAAACCGATTTTATGATTGGATAAGGTATGTCCGAATTTAAAAATTTAAGAAAAATGGTGCGTCGGCGCCATGTGGAGATGATGTTGCTCGCGGGTTACGCTATTGCCGTAACGTGCGCTTTGGTGATTACCTTATTTAATAAGAGTGTTAATGTGGAACCGCAAGAAGCTGATATAGCCGATAGTTTCGATTATACCAACGATATTCTAACACCGGCGTTTGTCGATTCGGTGGCAAATAATCCGTTTGAAGAAGCATTTGTTAATGTGCAAAATATAAAGTTGCTCAGCGAAAATCCGCAAATGATGCAAAAATTTGTGATGCTGCAGAACAACGAAAAAGAAGTGATTATGCCGGGAGCACCGCGCCCGAAACAACGCACCCAATACGGCTCAATGGATGGTTTGTATCAAAAAGAACGCCATGTGGTAATGGTGCAGTCGGGCGATACGTTTATCGGGATATTGAACAAGCTGGGTATGGATAGCAAAAACGCTACCGAAGCGTATAATGCGCTACGCAAGGTTTATGATACGCGTAATTTGCGAGTAGGGCAATATTTCGTGTTGGTTGGTGTGTTCAGCGTGCAAACACACG
Organism: uncultured Pseudomonadota bacterium; assembly: GCA_902763155.1. GTDB lineage: Bacteria > Pseudomonadota > Alphaproteobacteria > RF32 > CAG-239 > RUG410. The sequence continues at coordinate 1,562 of CACWQS010000015.1, forward strand.
ATTTGGAAACGATTGATACCCTAACAATAGAGCCGGAGCGCGGGGTTAAATATACATTGCGCACCAACGAATACGATAAATATGTGACCAAAGTGGAGCGCGAAACCTTTGCCCGCGATACCAGAGTGGTGCAGGGAACAATCAACGGAACTGTGGTAAATTCGCTGGCAGCCGCCGGTGTGCCGAGCAAATATCGGGGCGAGATTATCAATATTTTCAGTCATGCGCTTAATTTCAGTCGCGATATTAAAAAAGGTGATAAATTTGAGGTTAAATATGAGGTTAGCAAAGATTCGTTCGGCGATGTGGTAAAGACCGGTAATTTGCTCTACGCTTCGTTCAAAAATAGTCAACGAACCTATAAAATGTATCGTTATAATAATATGTTTTATGATGAAAAAGGGCAGACCAAGAAAACCGGATTGGATAAAAAACCTTTGGCGGCGCGTAATGCGCGTATTTCTTCGCTTTATGGTTATCGTCGCCACCCGATTTTGAAGGTGCAGAAATTCCACAGTGGTGTTGATTATGCCGCCCCGAAAGGAACTGCGGTATATGCCAGCGGTAACGGTAAGGTGGAAATGGCGCGCTATGTGAACGGATATGGTAATTTCATCAAAATCCGCCACAATTCGGAATATGAAACGGCCTACGGACATTTGCATCGGTTTGCATCAGGGATTCGTCCGGGGGTAAACGTGCGTAAAGGGCAAATTATCGCTTATGTCGGTAATACCGGTCGTTCTACCGGTCCGCACTTGCATTTTGAAATTATCCGCCGTGGTCAGCGCATTAACCCGCTGAAAGCGGCAGTTGCTACCGGAAATGATTTGGAAGGTCGTCAATTAGCCGACTTTAGACGTGTTGTCAACCGAATTAACGGCTTGAAGGAAAATATTGCCCGCACTAAACCGACATTGGCTACAAAAAAGCAAAAGACCGAGCCTGAATCAATGAAAATGACTGTGGCCGATACAGCAAAATTAATTAAAGATGCACAAAAGAATTTGCCGGAAGCACAGCAGATTTTTGCCAGGTTAGCCGAAAACGATGTGCCTGATTATATGAATAAGGATAAGAATTTGGTAACTTCGGCTATTTCTAAAGAGCTTGAAAAAACGGAAAAGAAAGAACCGGAAGTTGAGGAAAAAGCAGAAACAGAGGTTGAAACAGCAGAAGAAAAAACAACTGAAGATGTAGAGGTTAATAAAGAACAATCTAAAGAATTGATTGCAAAGTCGGAAAATACACAAATCGAGGAACAAAAGCAGGAAGAAACCGAAGAAACGCAAGAAAAAACAAAAACGGTTGTTGAATATAAAGGAAAAACAATTTATCCGCCACGTGTTTCCGCCGCTAAGGCGCGCGATACACATTTGGTATCAAAATTACGGGCGCAACATAAGTTTGTAATGCCGGGGAAACGGCGTCCGGCTGCAGCAAATAAGCGTGCCGGTAAGCGCTGAATTTTAATGTTCACATCTGTCATTACAGCTTGATATTTGCCTAAAAAGTCCCTAAATTCTATAAAAGGGAGAAAAAAATGGATAGTTTGCCGGAATTAAGAGATATTCACTTGCCTCTGCACGATGTATCTGTTTGGCCGTTGGCAAACGGTTGGTGGGTAATTATTGCGACATTTGTTGCACTTTATATTTTAATTAAAGTTGTTTTGTGGCTAAGGTGCAAAAGTGCCAAGATTTATGCTCGTAGGATATTAAATAACCTCAATATGCAAAACTATATCGCCGCTGCAGCAAAAATGTCGGAATTGTTGCGTCGTGTCTGCGTGCGCCGCTATCCGGAGGCAGTTGCCTTTAAAGGGGAACAATGGCTTGAATTTATTAAATCTAAAACAGCCCACAAACTTGATGAAAAAACGGCAAATCTGCTTAAAGATGCTCCTTTTATTCCGGAAAACAGCGATACATACGGTATTGAAGATGTGCAAAATCTGCGGTCATTTTGCGATAGATGGTTGGGAGAAAATCTATGATAACATTGGCTTATCCATGGTTAGCTTGGCTGATTTTGCTTCCGTTTTTGGTATGGAAAATATTTCCTGCCGCCGCTAAAATGTATGGCGATGCTCTACGAATTCCATTTATAAACGATTTGGCAGAGATAAAAAAACAAACCACCGGTAAAATGCAAATTTTCGGTGGTAAGTATAAAGTTTCGGTATTAAAACTAATTATTGCTTCTTTATTGTGGCTCGCTGTGGTAGCGGCACTGTGCCGTCCGCAATGGGTTGGCGAGCCGCACCAAGTGCAAAATCAAGGACGAGATATTATGCTGGTGGTAGATATCTCAACTTCTATGAATGAGGCAGATTTTGTATTGCAAGGCAAACGTTATGACCGGTTGACGGCGGTTAAATATGTGGTCAATCAGTTTGTTGATAAAAGAGTTGAAGACAGAATAGGGTTGGTGCTTTTCGGAACGCGTGCTTATTTACAGGTTCCGCTTACTTATGACAGAGTGGCGCTGAAAGAGGTCTTATGGTCAACCGATGCCGGTATGGCAGGTAATTCGACATCCATCGGCGATGCTGTCGGAGTGGCGTTGAAAAATATGCCGTTGCAAGATAAGGTGCAAAACAAAGTCATTGTTTTGCTTACCGATGGTGAAAATAATGATGGGGCTTTATCTATGCCACAGGCGATAAACTTGGCGAAAAAAGAAAAAGTTAAAGTTTATACCATAGGGGTAGGCAGTGATGAGCAATCGTTTTGGGGCGGTTTTTTGACGATTCCGACCAATTCCGGACTTGATGAAGTCGGTTTGCAACAATTGGCCGCTGAAACAAAAGGCACATATTTTCGTGCTAAAGATTTAAATTCTCTGGTGAATGTATATGATGCCATCGACCGCTTGGAACCGCAAACCCAAGAAGGACGTTTTGTGCAGGAAACCAAGGATTTATTTTATATTCCGGCATCGGCTGCTTTGCTGTTATTTATATTTTTAATCGGTTTGGCACGGAAGGAGTGGTAAAATGGAGTGGTTTAGTGATTTTCATTTTCTGCGTCCGCTGTGGCTTTTTGCTTTGATTGTGCCTTTTTTCTTAGGTGCGACACTATGGAAAAATGAGCAAATTCAATCTTCTTGGGCTAAAGTTTGTGATGAACATTTGCTTAAGTTTTTATTGGTAAAAGGAAATAACCAACAACGTAAACGTCCGTTTTTTCTGGCAATAGTTATTTGCGTATTGATGGTTATTGCTTTGGCCGGACCAACTTGGAACAAAAAAGAAAATCCGGCTTTGAAAGTTAATAATCCGGTAATACTGGCGTTAAATGTTTCATCTGATATGTGGGCAAAAGATGTAACTCCAAGTCGGGGTGAACGCAGTAAATATGTGGCACAAGATTTGCTTGATTTGCTCAAAACTTCGGAAATTGGTCTTTTGGTTTATAGCCGCGAACCTTTTGTTATTACTCCGCTTACCGAAGATTCTGCCATGGTGGCAAATTTACTACCGGTTGTAACTCCGGATATTATGCCAGAAAACGGCGATAGATTGGATAGAGCTATCAGCTTAGCCGTGGAGCGTATGCAGGCTTCAGGATATAGTTCCGGCAATATTATAGTTCTTACTTCCGATGTGGGGGAACGGTTTGATGCCGCACTTGAAGCTGCTGCCGATGCTTCGCAAAAAGGGTTTGCCGTTAATGTCATCAAAATGAGTGAAGTTCAGAATGATAAATTACAAATGATAGCTGATAAAGGACATGGACTTTTACTGGATTATAAAGGAAATATGCAGAGTTTGGTTAATCGCGTGAATAATAACTATGCCAATGAATTGCAACAAAGTGAAAATATGCAAACTGTTTGGGAAGATTTCGGATACTTTATATTCTGTCTTCCGGCTTTGCTTTTACTCTATTATTTTCGTCGCGGGATAATTTTGGTTTGGTTAGTAGTTTTATTGGCAAAACCGGCACTGGCGGGTTGGTTTTTGAATAATAATCAAGAAGCGATGCAAATGTTTAATAATGCCGATTATGCCGGTGCGGCGCAGAAGTTCGAAGATGAAGTTTGGCGCGGTGCGGCAGCTTATAAAAGCGGAAATTACCAGCAAGCATTGCAGGATTTTAGCAAACAAGAAGGTTTAGATGGACTGTATAATCAGGGTAATGCTTTAGCCAAAAGCGGTAAAATCAAAGAAGCAATGGCTAAATATGAAGAAGTTTTGGCGCAAGATAAAAATTTTGAAGATGCGCGTTTTAATTTGGAATATTTGAAAAAACAACAGGAACAGCAGCAAAATCAGCAAAACCAATCTCAACAAAATCAAAATCAGCAAAACCAACAACAAAAACAACAACAAGATTCTGCTGCGGAACAACAGGAACAGTCGCAAGCTCAGGAACAAAATGACGGTGAGCAGGAGCAAAATCAGCCGCAAGATTCCGGTTCTGAGAACGATAAACAAGACAACCAATCCGGAAATAATGAGCAAAATCAATCACCGAATGAAGATGATAATAAGCAAAATAATGATTCTTCATCGGCGCAATCAAAACCGGTAGAAGAAAATGATGGAGAGCAAAATCAGCCACAAAATTCGCCGTCAATGATGAATGACCAAGAAGGTGAACAGGAAGCGCAAGCAGCTCAAATGGAAGTCGGCGATGAGGCTTCGCCTGAAGAAAAAGAACAAATGCGCGCCAGAACTCAGCGCTTTCGTGAAATTCCTGAAGACAAAGGTGGTTTAGTGCGCGCTTTCATTTATAAAGAATATAAAAAACAAAGATATAAGGATTAGAAAATGTTAAAATATTTATTGAATGTAGTTTGTTTTGTAACGCTGTTTACGTCAGTTGCCAATGCCGATGAATTGACGGCGGATTTAAGCCGCGATAAAGTGCCCTTGGGAGAAACGTTTGAACTTATTTTAACCTATAACGGGCAGGGGGCTAATAATGCCCAACCGGATTTTTCCGTTTTGCGCCAAAATTTTGATATATATTCTAATTCAACTTCGCTACAAACCTCGTTTATTAATGGACAGGGTAGTGTGCAACGCCAATGGAGAATCGGTCTGATGCCGAAACAAACCGGCGTTTTGACCGTTCCGGCAATAAAGATCGGACAATATTCGTCTAAACCTTTGAATATTGAAGTCTTGCCGGCAGGAAGTGTGGCGCCGACAAACAAAAGCACAAATTCCTATTCTTCAGCGGCAGAAAATTTATCGGCAACTATGGATATAGCTATTGATGAAAATAATCCGTATGTGCAACAGGAAATTAATGCAGTTTTGACTATTGATGACAACAAAGGTATAGAATTTACTACTGAACCGCAGCTTATGAGTAATGCCGATGATTGGATCATCAAAACTCTACGCACTCCTACCGTAGAAGGAAATGGACATGGCGGACGGATTATAAAGTTTTATTATGCTTTGTTTCCGCAGAAAAGCGGCAAGCAACAAATTCCTGCTTTCCAAATAGATGGATTTTACACCTCGTTTGAAGAACAAAGAATGCCGACATCATCTTTTGGCGGTATGATGAATTTCTTTAATTTTGATATGAGCGGTATGTTCGGAGTAAGAAAACCGATTAAGTTGGTTACAAATCCCCAAAATGTTGAAGTTCGTCCGATAGCCGCGGATTATGGTAACAGTTGGTGGTTGCCTTCTACTGCCGTCGGGGTGGCATCGCGTTGGGTTGATGATAAACCGCAATTCAAAGTTGGAGAAACGGTGGCGCGCGAGATTGTTTTTGCTGCCGAAGGTGTGGCCGATACACAGATGCCGGAAATAAAATTGGAATCGAACCCCGATATTCGTCAATATCCGGAAAAACCGGAAGTAGAAGCTATTGCTGATAATAATAAGGTTACATCGCAAATTAAGATGCGGATTGTTTATATTCCGCAAGTGAGCGGAAAGCAAACTATACCGGAAATTAGCATTCCGTGGTTTAATGTTAATACCGGTAGGAAAGAAACGGCGGTGATTGATGCTGTAACCATAAATGTGGCGGAAGCACCTTTAGGAACAATGACAGATTCCCAACAAGCCTCTTTGGCAAACAAACAACAAACTAAAGAAAATGTTGATATTCCACTAGTAGAAAAGAACATTAACAATTTTGTTCAGTGGGTATGGTTAGTTATTGCCTTTGTCGCCGGTTTATTGTTAAGTTTTGCGATATTACGCAGAAAAACGCCACAAATACAACATGACAATAACGCAGATTTAAGCTCAATCAGACAAAGTTTGCGCCAAAAAGATTATCGTCAACTGCGGGATAATCTACTTGGCTTCGGGCGGCAATTTTTTACACATCAAAATATCAATAATCTTAACGACTTATCCGAATGTGTTAATGATACTGAATTTACCAAGCAAATGAAACTGCTGAACGGAATTTTGTATGCCAATGAAACGGAGGAGTTAAATGATGAAATCATTATATCCGCTTTGAAAAAATGCTGCAAATCAGCAACAAAGAAAGAAGATAAACCATTACCTGAGCTTTATAAATAGCTTCTTAGCTGCAAAGTTGCGATATAACCTGATTTAATACTAACATTCCGGATTTGGTCGGGCGTAGGTGCGTTTCTGTTTCTTCCAAAAGATGCAGTTCTTTCAACTCGTCTAAATATTTTGGATTTACAAATTCGGTCAGTTGCAAGCCGCAAATTTGATGAAAATCCGCTTTAGCTATACCCTCCGTCAAACGAAGCCCCATAATAATAAGCTCTTCGGCGCGTTCCTCCGGAGATAATACAGTGTGAACAAAAGGGTATTCGGTGGCGATGTTTTGTCCGTTTAGGTGCAATCTGCCATGCGCCGAAGCGCCGATTCCCAAATATTCTCCGCCTTGCCAATAAGTAAGATTATGGCGAGATTCGTAGCCGATTACAGCAAAATTTGAAACTTCATATTGCTTATAACTATGATCTTCTAAAAACAAGCGCGTCATATTATACATATTTATCGCCGCATCTTCATCTAAAGATTGCACATTCTTACGTGCAAATACTGTTCCTTCTTCGATGGTTAACTGGTAGAGGGAAATATGTTTTAAGCCATAATTGCATATTTCTGCCAGTTCTTCTTGCCATTTTTCCAAAGTTTGCATCGGCCGTGCATAAATCAAATCTGCCGAATGATTGGAAAAAACTTTCACTGTTTCTTCCAAACATTGTCGAGCCAGTGCTAAATTATGAGTGCGTCCCAAAAATCGTAAATCGTCATCATTAAGTGCTTGAATTCCCAGCGATAATCTGTTGATACCGGCATTTTTAAGGGATAAGAACATATTTGCATAATGGCTGTTCGGGTTAGCTTCCAAACTGATTTCGATATTTGAGGATATTGGCCATTTCTTGGCTATGTAATCAATGATTTTTGCAACATTTTGCGGTTTCATCAGAGAAGGAGTGCCACCACCGAAAAATATGGATTTTATGGTGTGATCAGAAGTTAAGTCATTATATTTGCCTAAAGCTTCAATGTATTCGGCAACAATTTTATCTTGGTCGGCGTGCGGATTAACCTGTTTAAAAAAATCGCAGTAAGGGCACTTACTTTTGCAAAAAGGCCAATGAATATATATCGCAAGTTCGTTCATTTTTAGTGTTATCAATCAATTTAACCCACGTTTTTAAGATACTACATTTGTTAATGGCGTCAATACCGAAAAAGTATTTTTTGGGTTTTCTGCTAATAAAAGTCTTGAAATTAGCAAAAAAGTCGTTAATATTGCTATGTGTTTTTGTATTAGGAGAATTTGAAATGTCCAAATTTGAAAATGATGGTAATGTTAATTATGGATTGATTGTTTTTATTGCTATATTAGCTGCCGTAGTAAGTGCATTTGTTACTTATAAGGCCACAGTCAGCGGTTCGGGAAAGGTAGCAATTCTTGATGTTGATAAAGTGGTAATATCATCAAGAAGTGCCATTGCTTTGCAAAATGCACGTGAAGGGCAAATTGAGCACTTGCAAAAAATGACGGATGATGCGGAAGCACGCTTAAAAGTTGAAGAAGATGCTAATAAAAGAAAACAAATGTCTGATGCCTTTGTGGCGGAAATTAACAGCCAAAAAGAGGAATATGATCAGCAGTATTATGCCGCATTGCAATTACTTAATCAATCAATTAAAGATGTGGCAGAAAAAGTGGCAGCCAAGAAAGGTATCAAGGTTATTTTATTGCCTTCGGCCATTTTCCAAGGTGGGGAAGATATTACCGATTTGGTCATTCAAAATATGGAACAATAATCTTATTTTATTGTCGTTTCATAAAAAAATACATACCTCATTGGCTGTTTTTGAGGTATGTATTTTTTTTGCACCTTTTTAAAGTAAATAAGTTATTTTACGTCGGCAAGAACCCGCATGGATATAATCTTATCCGGAGAAGATACTTCTCCGTTAGAACCTGTACCGCGTTTAATTTTATCAACAGCTTCCATACCCTCTATCACTTGCCCCCATACAGTGTATTGTCCGTCTAAATAGCCGGCATCGGCAAAGCAAATAAAGAATTGGCTATCGGCAGAATCCGGATGAGCGGCACGCGCCATAGAAACCGTGCCACGACCGTGGTGCTTATGATTAAATTCAGCCTTGATATTTTGACCGCTACCGCCTGTTCCGTTGCCGCGAGGGTCGCCGGTTTGAGCCATAAATCCGTCTATTACGCGATGAAACTTAAGGCCATCGTAAAAACCTTGGCGCACCAATTCTTTAATTCTGGCTACATGGTTTGGAGCCACATCAGGATACATTTCTATTAAAACCGGTCCGTCTTTTAAGGTTAGAACCAAAGTGTTTTCAGCATCTTTTACTTCAGCTGCTTTTGCACCAAAAGCAAACATTAAAGCACTTAAACAATATAAAAACAGTTTTTTCATCATTTTTCTCCTTTATTTTTTTGTTTGAAAAATCCGAATGGTTTATATTTTAGGCAATTTTTCGGGCAAACACTAATACACTTGAAACAATTGATGCAATTCGGATGTCGAACAAATTTGCTTTGTTCTACTAAAATATGCATCGGACAGTTTTTATCGCATAAATGACAATGAATACACCGTTCTTCCAGACGAGCAATACTAAGCGGACGCACCGTGCTCAACATGCCATCTGCCGCACCTTTTAAGCAAAAGTAGTTGCAAAACGGTCGGTCAACAAATATGGCAAAGAGTAAAAACACTGCCAATGTGCCACCGCTAAACCAATTAAGCATATTCATTACCAAGTTATGGTCAAAATAGTAACGAGCATTTAAAAAGAAAAAAGTGATGCCGAGTGCGCTTAAGCCGTATAAAAAATAGCGAGATATTTGTAGATATTGCTGAATGGTTGGTGACGGACGAAAACGGGGAACATGCAAGCGCCTTGCCACAATACCAATCCATTCCTGTGCTGTGCCGAACGGGCAACACCATCCGCAAAAAAATACGCCGATAAATATGGTCGTCAGCCAAATTTTTTCCCCAATAACATCAGCCGCCGGCAATATCGGTAAAAACAACCCTGCCACAAAAACAGCCTGCACAATATGTCGGAGGGGTTGCAGAAGTTTTATCATTTACTTATTGATTTGTTCCACTGTTTTTTCAACCCAACCGGAAAGACCGAAAGTTAACGCACTGTAACCAGACCAGCCATCAGTAATAACGTTGCAACCTTCACACAGTTTTGCCGTATCGGTAAAAGAATTATCGGCACCGCCACCGCCATGAGTCACAAACGGAACAACCGTTTTGCCTTTTAAAACGCCGGAGTTCAAAAATGTGCGGACCGGTGTTGATATCGTGCCCCACCAAACCGGAGAGCCGACAAACACAACATCATATTCTGCCATGTTTTCCGGCAAAGGTTTAATTGGCGGTAAATAGCCGGAATTCAGCTGTTCTTTCGCCAGTTTTGTTTGTTCTTTATATTCACTCGGATATGGTGTGACCAATTCGATTTGATATAAATCAGCTCCGGTTTTTTCAGCAATAATTTTTGCTGCTTTTTCCGTGTTGCCGGTCAAAGTGAAATAGGTTACCAATGTTTTGGCATTAACAGTACTAACAACGGCAGAAGACAAGATTGTGCCGGCTAAAAAAGATAAAAATATATTTTTTGACATTTTTTACTCCTTTATGTATGTTAATTATTATTTATTTCGTTTGCAATCTTCGCGATACTTTTCCAATTTGTGCAAAAGACGCGTACGTTTGAGACGGCTGAGATGGTCAATATACAAAATGCCGTCCAAATGGTCAATTTCGTGTTGTAAAATGATGGCTAATAGATCATCGGCTAAAATTTCTCGTTCGATACCGTTATAGTCAATGTAGCGCACCCGAACTTTTTCAAAACGCTCGACATCGGCACGCTGGTCAGGCAGAGATAAACATCCTTCATTAAAGAACACCGTTTCTTCCGAATGCCAAATAATTTCCGGATTAATCAAATACATCGGCTGTCGCGCACTTAAATCTTCATCACTCGGATTTGGGTCAACCACGATTATCCGCTTGGTGCAACCAACTTGCGGAGCGGCCAAACCGCATCCTTTATCAACATACATCGTTTCTAGCATATCATCCAGAAAATGACGCAACTCATCATCAACAGCGGTTATTTTATCACACTTTTGACGAAGCACTTCATCCGGATATTCATATAACTTCAATACACTCATGGCTTATCCTCTGATGGCATGGGCAATTTGATCCAAAAGGGCATTTACCATTTTCGGCTCGTTTTTGTTAAAGAAAGCATAGGCCAAATCCACATATTCCTGAATCAGCACTTTGGTATCAACATCGTGAGTATTACTTAATTCGTAAGCGGCGCAAAGCAATAATGCCTGCATGGTGCCGTTCATTTTTTCAAAAGCCCATTCACCGTGCAAAAATGTGTTCAGCGATTTTTCCAAATCTTGTTTTTTGGTTTGCACACCACGTACCAAATTTTCGAAATAAGCAGTATCAATTGGCTCCAATTCCACGAATTTTTCTTCGTTTTCATTTTCCTGATTATCTATGGCAATACGCCCAACACGTCCTTGCACAAAATCTTCAATTGCCGCATCAACCGGTAATTGTCCGAAAGCAATCATGTAACATGCCTGAACGGCAGCCAGTCTGGCGCCTGATTTCATTTTGATTTTTTGTGATACGAATTTAGTCATACTCTTAATCATCCTTTTCTGCAAATTCATCGCTTGGCGAAGTTAGTTTTTCTATGGTAGCGACAAAATCGTTTAAATCTTGTAATGTGCGGAAATCCTTATACACTGAGGCAAAGCGAATATAAGCGATATTATCTAGGTGCGACAAAGCCTCCATTACACTCTCGCCAATTTGTTTAGTGCTGATTTCCGCTTCTCCGGAACTTTCAAATTTACGTTGTAATGAGTTGACGATTTTTTCCACTCTTTCAGCAGAAATCGGGCGTTTACGCACTGCTAAAGAAATAGATTTTTCCAATTTATCACGGTCGAATAACGTGCGTTCTCCATTACGTTTTATTACCACCAATTCACGCAGTTGCACTCGTTCAAAGGTTGTGAAACGTGAACCGCATTCCGGGCATTCACGTCTGCGACGCACAGCCGAATTATCATCGGTATTACGCGAATCTTTTACTTGGGTTTCTTCACAACCGCAAAAAGGGCATTTCATCGTCTATTCTCCTAATTTTAAAAGTTCGTCGGTTACCTGATACAGTTTTGACGAATATCTGGCTCCTTTTATAAGAACTTTATCGCCGTTTTGCAAGATGTTATTCAATAAAAATTGCGCTACTGCGTCTTTATTTTCAAAATAATATTGAGTTTTATCCGCAGGTAACTGCGCTAACATATCTTTCATCTCCGGACAAACGCCAACCACAATATCAATATTTGTTCGCGCCAAAAGTTTTCCAACCTCTATGTGTTGTGCTAGAGACGTATCTCCAAGTTCGGCCATTTTTCCTAATACGGCAATCTTTCTTCCTTTGCATGGTGATGACGCTAATGATTTAATTGCCAACTTCATCGCCTCCGGCTGACCGGAGTAGCTATCATCAATTAGCGTATAGGTTCCGCCATGCGGTAGCTTAAGAACATGTTGTTTGCCACGTCCGTCTAGCGCTCCGAAATCTTTAATATGCGCAGCGGCTTTAGCTACATCTAATCCGAGAGCCTCAACCACTTTAAGGGCGCACCATGCATTATACAGATACTGCTCACCTTGTTCCTGAGTTTCAAAAGATACATTCGGCTGATAATTTTTACCGAATTTCCTTATTTCGGCACCACGGGTGAGGGCGGTTTGTTCCAAAATATCGGCAAAATTTGTATCGGCATTAATTATTGCCGTGCCTTTATTCAACGGTAAACCTTCGAAGATTTCGGCTTTGGCATGAGCTATGCCTTCAAAGTTTTCAAAAAATTCAATATGCATCGGATAAACGTTGGTAATAACGGCAATATCCGGTTTTACCAAATTCGTCAGATACGAGATTTCTCCTTTGGCGCTCATACCCATTTCTATTACGGCATAACGGCTACTCATATCCATTTCGCACAGACTTTGCGGCACACCTATAAAATTATTATGATTACCGCCGGTGGCATAAGTAGGGGCAAATTGTCGTAATAAAAAGGCAATTTCTTCCTTGGTAGTGGTTTTGCCGGCACTTCCGGTTAAGCCGATAACTGTTCCTTTATAAAGACTGCGGTTATAAGCACCTATCTTGCCGTAAGCCTTAAGAGTATCTTCTACCACCAACTGTTGCTGAGGCAAAATACCATCAATGAGATGATCAACAACTGCTAAAGGACACCCTCTTGTTATTACATCAGCCACGAAATCATGAGCATCAAAACGCTCTCCTTTCAACGCAATAAAAAGAGATGTAGAAGTAATTTTGCGACTGTCTGTTGATATATCGTCAATGTCAATATTTACAATATTTTTTGCATCACAACCTAAAATTTCTGCCAATTTATATGAATTGATTCTTTGCATCTTTATTTCTCAATATTTTCACTCATTTTTATATAACTTTATTCATACCTGTAAATTGCTCACATTATACCGGAAACATAATAAAAATCAAGCTGTTTTTAACAATCTTAAAATAACATTTTTACAAATTTATGACAAATTGCCGGTATATTAAATTATGTATTTACAATAAGTTATTTATATGTTAAGCTGACTAAAATGGGACAAACATGGAGAAGTGCCATGCCTCAGCCTGTGGTTAGTATAATTATCCCCGCTTACAATGTTGGAAGTTTTTTACAACAGACGCTTTTGAGTGTGCAAAATCAGACATGGAAAGATTTTGAGGTTATCTGTATAAACGACGGCAGTTCCGATGATTCGCTTGAGATTATTAAAAAATTTACCAAATCTGATAAACGTTTTAAGATAATAAACAAGAAAAATGAAGGTGTTTCCTCGGCGCGTAATGACGGAATGAAAATGGCGCAAGGAAAATATATCATGTTCTTGGACGGTGATGATTATTTGCATCCTTATGCCATTGCAACTGCATTGGCAGCAATAGCACGATCAGGAGCTGATGTTTGCAGATTCGGATATAAAAAAGTTGCTATCGATGAAAAAATTGAATGCAAACCTATAGCCAAAGGAGAATATTTTAAGGTTATTAACCAACCAGAGTTGGAATATATACGGGAAAGACCTTCTGCAGATGTTTATATATGGGATAAGATATATAAATCAGATGTGGCAAAAAAGTTTTCTTTTTTTGCTATTCAACCCGGCGAAGATGATATTTATTCTTTGCAAGTTTTATTAAATATAAAAAGGTATGTAGTTATTGAATCTTGCTTGATATATAATGTGCAACATGAGCAATCGATAATGCATAATACACAAAGTGAGCAATGGATAAAAAATCGCTTTACTCAGGAAAAAATATTTACCAATATTTTAACGGAATACCTTAAAGAATATCCCCAATCATATCTGAAAAAAACAGTAGATAAGTATCGATTGGAGAGCGAACGCAGAATGATTAAGAATTTTTTGATTACTCCAATTCGTAAAGGTGCTGATGACGTAACAATATTGCAAAATTATAATCTTTATAAGCAAAGAATAGAGGAGGGAAATTGCTATTTGCCGGCAATAAAGTTAAAGTATAAAATTGTATTGAAACTACTTGAAAAACAACATTTCAAACTAGTCCGTATCTTGTTGTGGTTTTAAAACAAAAAAACGTCCCTAAAGGACGTTTTTTTGTTAGTTGGTAGCGAGGGTCGGATTATCTTCGCTATGCTCATTTCACTGCGGCAATCGGCTTCGCCGACCGGCATACTCCCGTCTGCCTTTGCCTTGTAGTCGAACCAACTCGTTCGTTGGTTCTCATCCGGCTACCATAAAAACAAAAAACGCCCATAAAGGACGTTTTTTTGTTTGTTGGTAGCCAGTCGTCGGATTATCTTCGCTATGCTCATTTCACTGCGGCAATCGGCTTATCGCCGACCGGCATACTCTCGTCTGCCTTTGCCTTGTAGTCGAACCAACTCGTTCGTTGGTTCTCATCCGGCTACCATAAAAACAAAAAAACGTCCCTAAAGGACGTTTTTTTGTTTGTTGGTAGCGAGGGTCGGATTCGAACCAACGACACGCGGATTATGATTCCGCTGCTCTAACCAACTGAGCTACCCCGCCATAAATCAAAGTGAGTATTACATAATAATTTTTTACTTGTCAATACCTATTTTTCATTTTTTAGCTTATTTTTTTTGTGGACTAAATAGAACTCGTAAGCAAACAGAGCAATCCCTGAAATTATAAGTGGCAGTAAGTAATAAATAATTCTATACAATACCAAAATTGCGAACAAATTTGCCTGATTTTCTTCTTCCGGCATCAGGTTTGTAAAAACTAATTCAAATATTCCAAGACCACCGGGAACTTGACTATATACTCCTAAAACCTGCGCTATGATAAAAGCGCCTATAAAAGTTAAGAACGGAATATCAACATAACTTTCCATTACAAAATATAAAACCAGAGATGCCATAAGAATATCGGCGCTTCCGATGACCATTTGCGCTAAAGCCATTGGCACGCTTGGAGCTTCGAACTCTATCTCTTTAATTATAATCGGTTTTTTATAAAAAGCACATCCCCACAAATAAAAAATCATTCCGCCAACCGAAAATATCATCAATCCCCAATTAACAAGCGGAGAAGAAACAGAAGCCAGCAAATGCCCCGGAGATAACATAAAACCGAGAATAACCAAAAAGAAACACGCTACCAGATAAGTAAAACCGGAAAACGTTACCATTTTTACAATTTCAGATGCCTGAATTCGCCAACGAGTGTATAAACGATAACGAATAGCACCGCCTGAAACAATAGCATGTCCGGCATTATTACTGACGGAAAAACCGATGAATCCGGCAAAAATCCATTTCCAAGTTGCCAATTTACGGCGTATATATTTTAGCGCCAAATAATCATACGATGATAACGCCATATAGCCGCAAAAAGAGGCAATACATGCATATAAAATATTTTTGTTCGGCACCGCTAAAATTGCATCTTTAATCTCTTGCAATGTATATTTGGACAACTGACGATAAATCATAAACACGGCAAAAGCAAAGAAAAATAATCCCAACCATGATACAAACTTATTTAAAAAACGTTTTTGATTTCTACTCAGCATATTTTTTCTCTACATGTTGTTATGAATATAATCACGCATATTAGGGCCGAAAGTTTGACGTATATATTTGGTCAGTTCTGACGGATTATCTTTGAATTGTTGAGCTTGTTTTTGCGCCATAGTCAAATGTTCACGTTTCAAATTTTGGGCTATAGCTTCACGCATCTGCGCTGCTCCCTCAATATTACGCGATGCGGCAATATTATATAAAGCATGGGCTAAAACCGGATTACGTGGCGCCAATTTACCATCATTATATATTTTTGCAACCACTAAAAAAGCTTCCATATTACCTTGTGAAACTGCTGCACGTAATGAATTTACTCCGTCTTGAAAATTTTGCACGGTTCCTCTGCCTTCTATAAGCATTTCACCCAGAACCATTTGGGCTTCATCAATTTGAGAATCACCTCCGGCCGCTGCCTTAATCAATTTGTAAGCCTCTTGATAATTCTGCTCCACGGCAAACCCTTTATAATAGGCATATCCTAGCATAAACTTAGCAATATTATTCCCTGCATCAGCCGCTTGTTTAAAAAGATTCACGGCTTTTTTATTGCGCACTTCGTCTTTGGCTCCGCCTACCAAATATATAAAAGCCAGATTAACTGCAGCATTGTCATTTCCGTTTTGAGCTGCTTCCGAAAATAGTTCAGCTGCTTTTTGCACATCAGCTTTTGTACCGATACCGCTGAAATACAAACTCCCCAAGTTATTCAAAGCTATCGGGTCTTTTTGTGCTGCCGCCATGGTGTAGTATTTTAATGCTTGTTCATAATCAGCTTCAACTCCGTTAACACCATATAAATACATATAGCCTAAATTCATTTGCGCTTCTAACTTTCCCTCATTGGCAAGTCTGATATTTTTCTCCACATAAGTCTCTTTTTTACCATCAGGTCCGGTAGTTTCGGTTTGTGTATTTTCATCAGTAAATAAAGAAAGTGGTTTGGTAATAAAGTTCCAAAAAGCAAATCCTGAAGTTTTATCAGAATCCTTAGTATCTCCATCAGTAATGGCAGAATTTATCACTTCTACATTATTATCAAGTAACATGTCTTCCGACATAACTTCTGCCGCATCGGCTGCAAAAGTTAAACTTCCGGATATAAAACAAAACACCAAACAACCCAAAAATTTTCTCATATCAGTTCCTTGTTAAATTATTTCTTTTCCTGCATAGCATTATCTACATACGGGCGCACATAGTAATCAAAAAGTTGCTTGTCATTCGGTCCCCAGCCCATAATATAATGGTCGCCGAAACAAATCAGCGGAGTACCGACAGAACCGTTTATGCCATATTTTTTTACAGCTGTTTTAAACAGATTTTTATTGCCCGGTAATTTAATATCACGACTGACAACTTTTAGCATCGGATATTTATTTTTTATATACTGTGCTGCAGTATGGCAATGCGGACAGGTGGTTTGATAGAAAAAATATACTTTATCGGCGCTCAGCTCTGTAATATCGTTTTCTTTAGAATTACATGCACTTAACAGCACAAAACAGCAAAGTCCGAGCAAAAAAGTAACAATATAGTGTTTCATATAATTATCTCGTTATTATTCAATGCAACAGTTAACCGCTTTACGCACCATACGCTTCATCTTGGCAAACGGGCTGTTATCTTTGGCGTCGGCAACCTCCGATTCGGCATTTTTTACCGGCTCGATTACTACATCTTTCAGAGCTTCGTTAGCTTGAACGCTGATTTTCTTGACCTCTTCAATATCCGGTTCAATCCATTTCAAATCCTTGGTTTCCATCATCCCCATATTTAAGCCCCAAAACAGGCAATATAAATCGTATGCCGAATTAAAGAGTTTATATGCTTCTTCATCACGCCCCAGCGATTGTTGTTTGGTTCCCACCTCCATCAAACGCATGGAACTGGCAAGCAAATGCTTAGAAATGCACCAGACTTCACCTTCATAACTCGGAATAATTTTTTGCAATAAGTTTTTACGTGTTTCACGAATTTGTTTGATTAAGTCGTAGTAAGAATTTTTTCCCGTTTTGGCACCTGAAAATACCAGATGTTCTTCGATTGAAATCAAATTCATAATGGCAATACTTAAATCCTGATCGGAAGATAAATCTTTCGGGTTCATCTTTTTTGCCGCATCTACCCGTTCTACAAATTCTTTAACATTTTCCGCTTTTTTCATAAATCAGCTCCTTAATAAAACACAATTTGAGCATAAGATAAGGCGATTGGCTTCTCTTGTCAAGTATAACATTATTTTTTCAATCGCAAAATTCGGCTTTATGATTGACGAATAAGCATAAACGTTTTAATATCATAAAAAAAGGAGAAGGCTATGGGGTTTTTATCTTCAATTCCGTTTATGGCAATGGGCAACAGTGTGCTTGGTGTAACCGTTTCTATATTGTTGGCGGTTATTTTACTTGCATTGTGGGCTTTGGTCTTACTGATTTTACACCCTTTGCACGCCACAATGTTTGTAATTACAGTTTTGTTTGAATACGCTCTTATAACAATATTCGGTTTTCATATATGGGTTGATGTAATTGCCTTCTTCCTGTTTTATATTTTGATTTTTGCAATTTATACCATGTTTTTGCGTCGTTTTTTACCTTTGCCGAAAACCGATGTGGAATTGTTAATTAAATTAACCGAGCTGAAAAATAAAGAACTCCTCAGCGAAGAAGAGTTCAAAAAAGCCAAAAAACGCTTACTGAAATTATAGTTTATTCATCTGATATATTGCGATCTATCCATAGGGAATTGATAAATGCCTGTTGGCGGTCGTGCATCGGTTGGCATTTGGCATTTTGCCCGTTTTCATCGGCAAAGCATTGAATCCCGACATCGGCATATTGATATGTGGCATATTGGTCATAAACATTCAGTACCAACGGTAACATTTGTTCGGCATCTATAATACCTGCCGCGCAAAAAGAAGTATTATACTTTACATAAGAGGTGCCCTTTGGACCGATACTCATGGTAAAACATGTTTGGTCTTGATTAACTTTGAAATTGGCATTACCCGAAAAATCAAGCGAATGGGCGTCTTCATCATCGGTGAACAATACCGTATCACTTTGCGTATTGGCATAAGAAGTGTTTTTGTATGCTTCATTTTGTTTATAAAAAGTTTCAATGTCAAAAATCGCGATTAAATCGGCATTTTCAGCCGCTGTTGCGGTTTTCATACCCATTTCGGCAAATTTATTACTCAAAGCACGACGAATTTCAATGGCATAAGCACTGCGCATATTGCTGCGAAAATAAATACTTTTACCATGGTCAGACGCCATATCGTTATTAACCTTCAAATGATACGGATCTTGGGCGCAAGAGGCTAACACTAAACATAACAAAAGCAATATCTTATTTTTCATAATTCAACTCTTCCTTTAGTCTTATATAGCTGATAAATATGTTAATCTTTGAAAAATGTCAATGAATTGTGTGATATAAACACAAATTTTTATTGCGAAAATAAAAAAATACGTTATGTTACGACAATCATGAGAACTGGAACGAAAAACGGTTTAAATATATTTGCTCTGACGGACTGTCATCAAGAAGCCCGTAAATTGTGTTGTCTATTTAGTGAAATAGTTCATCGTGCATCGCCAAAAGGAGAAAATACTCTGATCTGCGACAGCGGCGATTTATTTAAAGGGATATACGATCGCCAACTTTGTGTAGATAGTTATTTGCAACTGAGACAGCAATTACCAAAGGCAAAAATAGTGATTGCTGTCGGTAATAATGATTTTGGTTTTAATACTGAGGAACTTAATTTTTTCAAAAAAGTCATTCGTCGCTTCAATCAAGCCAATATCCATGTTTTGTGTGCTAATTTAATTGATGACAAGACCGGTAAATATCCTGATTGGGTTGATCCGTATATTTTACTGGAGATCAATAGTAAAAAAGTTATGGTGCTGGCTTTTTGCATCAATCAAATCCGCTTAAAAAAATTCGGGTTGCATTTGCTTGATATCAAGCAATCATTTTTAAGTTTGAGCAGTCAGATAAAGTTTATTGCACCAGATGCCTTGATTGTTCTAAATCACGCTTTAGTGCCTAGCAGTTTATCTTTATATGCTGCAGCACGAGAAGCTGATATAAATATCGACTTAATTATTGGCGGACATGAACATTCGCCCATTGAACCAAAAGCGGAAAAACATATTTATTACCCATTGGCATATACCCGTAATATGTTACAATTTTGCCTCAATCTCACTCAAAAACCGGCACAACTAAAGTTTATAGAAGCTATAGATTGCAAAAGATGTGATATAATTGATGTTTTTGATGCTCCTCTTACCGATTATGAAAATAATACGGGATTAAACGTTCCGGTTGCGCTAAGTGTGCTTAATCTGGAACGCGATTATTCCAATCCTTCACCGATAGGCACATTTTTAACCGATAAAATGCGTGCTACAGCCAACGCCGATATCGGACTTATTTCCACCGGTTTTATCTGTCATGCTTTGCGTTTTGAAAAAGGTAAGATGTTGACATATTATAACATCGAACGCGCCTTTTCGGCGGAAACACCATTACAAACTCTGGTGGCCACTCCGTCTGATCTGAAAGCAGTTTTCAACAATGCCATACGAAATCGTTATACGCAATATTCAGGTAATACACGTTTTCTGCAATGTTCGCAAAATGTGGCACTGGAATGTGTGCGCTTAACTGATGGTAGCGGTGCGGTAAAACAAATTTATATTAACGGCGAAGCGTTATTTGATGATAACGGAAATCCTCTACATCCGCAAGATACTTATATTTGTGCTGTAGATCCGTTTATCGGTGCCGGTGAAATGGGGTTTGATGCTTTCCGCCCTTTGGCAAAAGAAACATTGCTTAAGCATAATAAGTTGGTAAAAATTAAAGATTTATTTGTCGAAGCTATTATAGAGGCCGAGAAGAAATACACACCGGGGAGTTCGTATCCGGCATTTAAGCTCACAGATT
Organism: uncultured Pseudomonadota bacterium; assembly: GCA_902763155.1. GTDB lineage: Bacteria > Pseudomonadota > Alphaproteobacteria > RF32 > CAG-239 > RUG410. The sequence goes on from CACWQS010000015.1 coordinate 22,216, forward strand.
TGTAAATATAGCTTGCAATTTATAACTGTTTTGGTAAAATACGCCCAAATGGAGCAGATATGACAATACCACAGAAAAAATTAGGCATTATTGCCGGAGGCGGTGCTTTACCGCGTTTATTGATTGAACATTGCCAAAAAGAAGGTCGGGATTATTTTGTTATAGCCATCGAAAATAATGCCGATAAGGCGATTTTTACCCCGCAAATTCCGCACCAATGGATTCGTATTGGTCAAGCCGGAACCGGCTTTAAGTTGTTTACAGAACAAAAGATAGAAGAAGTTGTTATGATAGGAACTATCCGTCGTCCGAGTTTGGCTGATTTGGTTCCGGATATGCGCACAGCGGCGTTTTTTGCTAAAATAGGACTGAAATCTTTAGGTGATGACGGGATTTTGCGCGCCGTAATCAAAGAGGTTGAAAGTGAAAATATACGTGTAGTAGGTATTCATGAAGTGATGCCTGAGTTGTTGGTAAAATCAGGAGTTTTAGGTAAACATAAACCGGATAAACAGGCTCTTGCTGATATCGAACGCGGCATAGAAGCAGCTTTAACTTTAGGTAAGCTAGATATTGGTCAATCGGTAGTTGTGCAACAAGGATTAGTGCTCGGTGTAGAGGGAATTGAAGGCACCGATGAACTGATTAAACGTTGCGGTACTTATCAACGTAAGGGGAGCGGTGGTGTTTTGGTAAAATTGCGTAAGCCGCAACAGGATATGCGGATAGATTTGCCAACTATTGGTACCAAGACGATTGAAAATTTGCACGATGCCGGTTTGCGCGGTGTGGCAATTCATGCCGGTAATGCGCTGGTTGTTAATGAAGAGGAAGTGATAAAGTTAGCCGATAAATACGGTATTTTTGTAATGGGAATTGAACCTCGGGAGAATAACTGATGAAATATTACCTTATAGCCGGAGAACCGTCGGGTGATGCTTTGGGAGCCAGATTGATGCAGGCTTTGCGCCGGCAAGATTTGGCCGCGCAATTTTATGGTATCGGTGGAGACAGCATGCAGGCCGAAGGTTTGGATAGCCGCTTTAATATCAGCGAATTGGCTGTCATGGGTTTGGCTGAAGTTGTTCCCAGTATCCCGAAAATTCTTCGCCGTATCAAAGAAACGGTTAAGCATATCCAAGAAGTAAATCCCGATGTGATTATAACTATTGACAGTTGGAGCTTTTCGGCTCGTATCCATAAAAAAATTCGCGCTCTTAAGTTAGGAATTCCGCAAGTGCACTATGTAGCACCGCAAGTTTGGGCATGGAAGAAAAAACGCGCCCGCACAATGTATAAATATATAGATTTGTTGTTGACCCTATTTCCTAACGAACCGCGCTATTTTACACCATATCATCTAGATGCTGTATTTGTCGGTCATCCGGTAATCGAAAGTGTTATTGTTAATGGCGTCCAAGATAAAGGTAAGTTCAAACAAAAATACGATATTAAAGGTCGTTTGATGCTGGTTTTGCCGGGGTCACGACACAATGAGGTGGAACGTCTGTTACCTGATTTTCTCGAAGTTGTGCGCAAAATGCAGGATAAATATGAGGATATGACCTATGTTATACCGACAGTAAGCACGGTATCCGAGCACGTTAAGCGTTTGGTAATTGAATCCGGTTTGCCGATAAAAATTATAGAGGGAGAACAGGAACGGCATTTAGCTTTTCAAGATGCCGATGTGGCCATAGCGGCATCGGGAACGGTGGCATTGGAATTGGCAATTGTTAATGTGCCGCATATTATCGCCTACAAAGTGCCAAAGATAACCGAATGGTTGGCGCGACGTTTTCTGCACATTCAATTCGTAAATCTGACCAATATTTTGTTGGGAAGAGAGATTGTGCCCGAGTTGTTGCAACAAGATTGTTATCCGGATAATATTTTACAATATGTGGAAAAATTTTTATCGCAACGTCAGCCGTTTGGCCGGCAGATGGAAGGTTTTGAACAAGTGCGAGAACTTCTGGGATTTGGAGAACAAACTCCAAGTGATAATGCGGCGAAAGCTGTTTTGGATTTAATCCGCAAAGATGAAAATATTTAAGAGTATCAAGCAATATACCATTGATAATTGGCAAAAAGAACCTGAAGTAAGCCTTTTGTGGTTACCATTTGGGTTTGCTTTAGGGATAGCCTTGTATTTCGCTCTGCCGTTTGAACCGAAATTGTGGATCGTGCTTGGTATAACGGAGCTTTGGCTCTTATTGATGGTATTGTTGCGCCATAGTTGCTTGCGGCAATTATTGGTGGTCGGTTTTATTATAATATGCGGTTTTTTGAATATTTTTGCCCATACCATATATACCGCAAAAAAGGTTAAGTTTTTACCGCAACAAACAACCTATCTCAGCGGTTTTATTGAAGATATTTCGTATAATGAAAAAGGTCGGCAACGTCTGTTGTTGTCTGAAGCGCAAAACTATGATGAGCCTCTGAAAGGTAAATTCAGAATAACGGTTACCAATCCGCACGAAAGCTTTTCCGTGGGGGAATGTGTGGAGATGGTGGCAACGATATTTCCGCCGGCACGGGTTCCGGTGATGAATGGTTTTGAACTCAATCGCAAATACTTTTACGAACAAATCAGTGCTACCGGCTATTCCAACAGCGAAATTTTTACCATAAAATGCAATAGTGATGAAAATTTAAGTTTTCGCTCTCGTTTAAATGCTATACGGCAAAGAATAAGCGATAAAATTGCAAAAATTTTACCTGCAGATGAAGCCGGTGTTGCCAATGCTTTGTTAATCGGTGAAAAATCGCGTATTCCCGCACAAATTACCGATAATTATCGCGGAGCGGGTTTAGCTCATTTTCTTTCGGTTTCCGGCTTGCATTTAGGGGCGATTTCCGGTTTGGTATTTTTTATAATACGTTGGTTGTTAGCATTATTTCCGGCGGTTGCATTACGCATAGATACTAAAAAGCCGGCTGCAATAGCGGCAATTTTGTTCAGCGCGATGTATTTATTGATTTCCGGTATGGCGGTGCCGGCAGAGCGAGCATTTATAATGACAACGGTAGTGCTTGTCGGTGTAATATTTAATCGACAGGCAATATCTATGCGTATGGTCAGCGTCGCGGCATTTGTAATTTTGCTACTGCAACCGCAATCTTTAATATCCATCAGCTTTCAGATGTCATTTGCGGCGGTTTATGCGTTGGTTGCCTTTTATGAACGTTACGCCGGTAAAATTGCACGTTTGGCGCAACGGGGAGGGATAATTCGCAAGATTTTCTGGTATTTATCCGGTATTATTATCGGTGATTTGGTTGCCAGTTTAGCGACAACTCCGTTTTCAATATACCACTTTCATCAGGTGGCAATATATACGAGTTTAGGAAATTTACTTGCCGGTCCGCTGATTGGTTTATGGTTGATGCCGAATGTGCTTCTGTGTCTGATAACTTTACCGTTTGGTTTGGTTAAATATCCGTTATTGATATTAGGTAAAGGGCTGGAAATATTGAACATAATAACTGCTCAAGTTTCGGCCTTACCGGATAGTTTATTGCAAATATCAACTTTGTCATTTACCGGATTTATATCCATTGTTGTCGGTGGATTTTGGTTGTGTATTTGGTCGCAAAAATGGCGTTTATGGGGTATTTTACCGATTATAGGCGGTGTTATTTTCATGTTTTTCGGGGAAAAAACGGTGATGATAGCGGCACCAAACGGAGAGGCGTTTGCAATTCGCAAGGAAGACGGGCAAATGCAGATTATGAATTCGAAAGTTGATAAGTGGTTGAGAAAAATTTGGAATGAGAATTTCAAATTTACCAAAGACAGCATTGATGATTGTTTGGAAAAAGAATTTTGCACTTATCAGACGATAAAATTTAATCAACAAGGAGAAGTTTGGTTAGATGGAAATAAAGTTGATATGTGTGCCGGCGGGTATTTTTACGGCGGGGATAATATTCGTTTTGTGCCGATGTGGAATTGTTATGAAAGTCGAGCATGGACAATAAATAATGCACAATAAGCAGAAAATGCTTGCGTCAGCATTATTTTTAGGTTAAAAGTTATTTCAAGTGCTTTGGAGGCAATATATGCGAGTGTAATTCAATGGTAGAATAGAAGCTTCCCAAGCTTATAACGGGGGTTCGATTCCCCTCACTCGCTCCAAACAAAAGAAGGCCGCTTTAGCGGTCTTTTTTGTTTGGGTGAGGGGAGCGAAACCACGTTTAACGGGGGCTGATAAGCCCAAAAACAACCTCAA
>CACWQS010000016.1 GCA_902763155.1 uncultured Pseudomonadota bacterium
TCGCTATGACGTAGAAATAGAAAACGTCATTACGAGCTTGTTTTGCAAAGGTTGATTTTTACAAGCCCTAAAGCGCCGTAAAAATCTTGCAAAACTTCGGCAAAGTAATCCAGAATCTATAAGGCTATATCATACTGGATAGCCACACGAATTGAGAATGGATTTTTCTTGCACTAAAGTTTGGAAAAATCAGCCAATTGCATTGGCTTTTCATTCTCAAAAGCTCGCTATGACGTTGTAATGATGCTCGCTATAACATAAAAAACGACTATTTATCTTCCTTCATTGCTTGATATTCAAACCATTTGGCAATTTTCATAAAGCGGAAATACGCCAAATTCATTGAAGCCGCAAAGCCCCACCGACCGTTCAAAAATTGCCGTTTTATAAAATAGTATCGGCAAAATTGGCGTGGAAATTCCGTGAACAGACGAAAATACGAATACTTCTTACCTTCTTCAAGTGCGGTAATAAGCACTTGATCGGTAAAGCGGTTAAGCTTAGTAATATTATGCGAAAGTGTTAAATAAGAATAGTGATGAACCAAGCCTTTAAGTTGGCCAACCGGTGTTTTTTGCGTTAGGGCAATTCGGTCTTTGGTCTGTAAATGAGGTGGCATAGTTGCATAGTCGCGATGATATAGCCTTTCCAAATTATACATTTTAGTGAACGGACGCGGTGCTTTAAACCCCGGATACATATCACCGATTCGCAGCTTATAAACCTTATATTTAGGCTGTTTTTTTACTTCCATAATTTCTTTAATCAAGTCATCTGAAAGCACTTCATCGGCGTCAATCATCAACAGCCATTCGTTAGCACACTGATTTTGCGCAAAATTTTTCTGATTCGCATAGCTCACCCATTCGTGAAAAATTACTTTTGCGCCATATTCTTGAGCAATTTTGACGGTGTTATCGGTGCTGCCGCTATCCACCACCACAATTTCATCAGCCACTTTTTGCAACGCCGCTAATGTTTTAGGCAGGCGCTTTTCTTCGTTTAGTGTAATAATATATGCCGAGATTTTTACCATATTTATCCTACTTTATAAGTCCGAATTTCTTTTTGCCTTGGGCAATTTTGACGGCGCCGTCCACAACATCTGCTGAAGTAATCACATAGCTTTCATCGCTTATCGGCTTGCCGTTAATCTTAAGTCCGGCCTGTTTAATCAAGCGGCGCGCTTCACCCTTGCTCTCTACAAACCCGATTTGCAAAAATGCGTCCAAAACCCCGATACCGGCATTCAGATCGGCATTCAAAGTCGGTAAATCATCGCCCGTAGCCCCTTGTTCAAAGGTTTTTATCGCTGTTTCTTGTGCTGCCTTAGCTGCTTCCAAACCACGACAAATTTTGGTTGCTTCAAATGCCAAAATTTTCTTGGCTTCGTTAATTTCCTTATCTTGCAAAGCTTCCAATCGACGCACTTCGTCCATCGGTAAATCTGTATAAATACGCAAACACTTGCCCACTTCAGCATCGCCGATATTGCGGAAATATTGATAGTAATCGTATGCCGGCAATTTTTCATCGTTAATCCACACCGCATTGCCTTCCGATTTGCCCATTTTTTTGCCGTTTGAATCAGTAATAATCGGACTGGTAAAGCCGAATAATTCGGTATCATAACGGCGGCGTCCCAGTTCGGTACCCGAAACAATGTTGCCCCATTGGTCAGCACCTGCAATTTGCGCGCGGCAACCGTATTTTTGCAACAAAACGCAAAAATCGTAACCTTGCAACAGCATATAGTTAAATTCCAAAAATGACATCGGTTGCTCACGCTCCAAGCGGCTCTTAACGCTGTCCATAGTCAACATTCTGTTCACAGAATAACAAGTACCGATATCACGCAAAAACGCCAAATAGTTAATATCCTTAAACCAATCCCAGTTATCTACCATCAGAGCATCGGTCGGGCCATCGCCGAAACGCAAGAACTTAGCAAACGATTTTTTTAAGCCCACAATATTATTTGCCAGTGTTGCTTCGTCCAAAAACGGGCGCAATTTATCCTTACCCGACGGATCACCGATTCGCGCTGTTGCACCGCCCACTAACGTCAGCGGTTTATGCCCGCATTTTTGGAACCAACGCAGCATCATCAGCGGCACAATATGCCCCACGTGCAAACTGTCTCCGGTCGGATCAGAACCCAAATAGCCGACCGCCGGCTTGCCTTTGCTTTCACATTCATACAAATAGTCATCAAAGCCCTCAATATTAGTGCATTGATTGTAAAAACCGCGTTCAACCATAATGTTTAGAAATTCTGATTTAAATTGTGTCATTTCCTGCTCTTTTATCTTCGTTGTTTATACCAAATTTTAACGTATATTAGCATATTATTTACCTATTGCAACAGGATATTAAAAATTAATGATAATAAAAAACATAAATGCATTGGGTATCTATGGCGGAGCATCGTTGAATTCGGTGGAGTTGGCTTTGCTTAGCACCGATGGTGTCGATTTGCAAAATGTGATTAAAACCGGAGTTGTGCCTTATCCTGATGCTTTGACGCTTGACATCAGATCCGTTATCAATCGTCGCCAACTGGATTATAAAGAGTTGGAAAACAGCATTGAAGTGCAAAAATTGAAAGATAAAATCAGCGCATTTTACGCCGAGATTGTTCCACAGTTTGTCGGTGAAAACAATGTCGATGTTATCGGTGTTGACAGCTTGACCATCGGTTATGATGCCGCCAATCGTTGTTCATATCAAATCGAGAGCGGACGCCAAATTTGCGAAATGTTAGGTTATAAGACGGTAACACACTTCCATAAGGCCGATTTACTTTCCGGCGGACAGGCATCTCCGCTATTGCCGGCATTTTTCAATGCTCTCGGGCAAAAGATGGAAAAGCCGGTTTTGTTTATAAATATCGGCACCGTCAGTAGCCTGATATATTTGGGGACTACCGGAGAGTTGGTAGCTTTTGACTGCGCTCCGGGCTTGGCCATGATAGAAGATTGGACTTTTAAGCATGCCAATATGCAGACCGATTATAATGGTAAATTGGCGGCAACCGGCACTGTGCATAAGCAAATTGTTGATGCATTGCTGAAACATAAATTTTTACAACGCACGCCGCCAAAGTCACTTGATATTATGAGTTTCAGCGAAAAAAAGGAACACCTCGAAGGACTTACGCTTGAAGACGGTGCCGCAACGGCAAGTGCGTTTATCGCCGAAGCGATATTTCAGGCGGCACTCGACTTTCTGCCGAAAATTCCGCACGATATATATTTAACCGGTGCCGGAGTTAAAAATCCGACTTTGCGCCGCTTCTTAAAGCAAAATTTTGCTCCGCGAGAACTTCAAACACTACCGGATTTATTAACTGTCGGCGCGGCGGCAACGGCGTTTAATGCCGTCCGACGATTGTATTCGTTACCGATTACTTTTCCAACCACAACCGGTGCTTATGAACCGATGACCGGAGGAGAAATTTATGAAAAAATCTAAAGAAATTACCATAAAAATCAGCGACTTATGTAAGAACTACGGGCCGATAGAGGCTTCTTCGCATATAGATTTAACTGCGTATAAAGGCGAGATTATCGCCCTTTTAGGTCCGAACGGTGCCGGAAAAACGACCTTGATAAACATGTTGGCGGGATATTTGGCGCCTACATCGGGCAAGATTGAAGTCTTAGGGCGGGATATAGCCCAATTTCCGTTACAGGCAAAACAAAATATCGGCTTTTTACCGGAAGGCTCGCCTTTGTATCCTGATTTAAGCGTACAGATGTTTTTGAACTATATGGCAGAGTTGCGCGGCGAGGGTAAAAAGGCTGTGCGAGATGTGGCCGCAACTGCAAATATCTTAGATGTTATGCATCAAAAAATCGAAACTTTGTCAAAAGGTTATTTGCGCCGTGTCGGTTTTGCCCAAAGTTTGCTTGGCAATCCGCCGATTTTGCTGCTTGATGAACCGACCGACGGCTTGGATCCCAACCAAAAAGATTATATGCGAAAACTGATTAAGCAAATGGCGGAAGATAAGACCATTATCATTTCCACTCATCTTTTGGAAGAAGCGGAAAATCTGGCAACGCGCATTGTGTTGCTCGACAAAGGTAAAATTAAGTCAGACGGTAGTTTAAAAGAGATTCTGAAACAAACCGGTACCGCCGACTTAGCCGCGGCTTTTCGGCAAATAACCACTAAGGAGAGTGAAAATGCGTAAATTATGGATTGTTACCAAAAATGAACTGATGCGTTATTTCGTATCTCCTCTGGCTTATGTGTATTTGCTCAGTTTTCTGGTTTTGAACGCTTCATTTGCTATTTATTTCGGAGATTTCTTTAATCGCGGTAAAGCCGATTTGTTATCGATGTTTATGTTTTTACCGTGGTTGTATTTATTGTTTATTCCGGGAATTTCCATGCGCCTCTGGGCAGAGGAGTTTCGCCAAAAAACAGTAGTGCAAATCGTAACGCAACCGGTCTCAATTTGCACTTTGGTATTGGGCAAATTTTTCGCTTCTTGGCTATTCTGTGCTACAGCACTGGCCGGAACATTTCCGTTCTGGCTCACCGTTAATATCTTAGGCTCACCGGATAATGGCGTGATAGCTATGGGCTATGTGGCAAGTTTGGCTTTGGCCGGCTGTATGTTGGCCATTTCGCAAACCATGTCGGCACTGACCAAAAATCAGGTAATAGCACTGGTTTTGGCAGTGCTTGCCAATTTATTCTTTTTCTGGAGCGGGGTAGAATATATATTATCATTTTTCCGCTTGTTCTTACCTGATAGTGCTATTGATGTTATCGCTTCATTCAGCTTTATTACTCACTTTGATACTTTGAGTAAAGGCTTACTGGAACTTCGTGATGTTTTGTTTTTTGCCTCTGTTTTGGTGTTTTTCAACTTTACAACTGTTTTAATTGTCAATTTTAAAACCGCCGGCACTTCCGGTTGGCTGAAATCTTCAGACCGTCGCTACTATCTGACAGCATGGATTTTTCTGCTGATAGGCTTTTTCGGCTTTAACGTTATCGCCAACAATGCGGCTCGCCAACTGCAATACGATGCCACCGAAGAAAAGATATTTACTCTGACTGACGGCACTAAAGACGTTTTACGCCAATTACCGGAACCGGTAACCGCTAAACTCTACTTTTCACCGATTTTGGAACAGCGTAATCCAGATTTGCGCAATATGTTCGACAATGTGCGGATTTTACTCAAAAAATATAAGGTGGCATCTCAAGGAAAATTTGATTACAAAGTCTATTATCCGAAGTTTTTGAGCGAGGAAGAAGATGTGGCTTTGGCCGACGGAGTGCAAGCCGTGCCTTTGATAGATTTAAATCAAAATGCTCTGTTTGGCCTGACTTTGGAAGATACCCTACAAAACAAAGAAGTTATCCCGTTCTTTACTCGCACTGAGCAAGGTGTTTTGGAGCAAGAAATAACCGATAAACTTTATCAACTGTTTCGGCAAAAGAAAAAGATAGGTATTATTGCCGGAGTGCCGTTATTCGGTTCCGTCCAAGGAGATGGTACTTATGTGCGCGATCCGTGGGAGATTGTAAAAATATTACAACAAAGTTATCAAGTAGAGCACATTACCAAAGCTGATGATTTTACTGATGATTTTGCCGCGGTAGTCCTGTTTGCACCGAAAGATTTGTCACCGGAAATAATTGAAAAAATCAAACAATATTCTAAAAATGGCGGCTGTTTCTTACTGGTTTTAGATCCGGTGAACGAAACTTCCAGACTTTATTCTTACGAAAATAATGTGATAAAAAGCAGCTCAATTGGCGAGTTGGCAGATTTTTGGGGCATAAAATTCTATGAAGACTATGTAGTCGCTGATTTACAAAATTCGATTACCGTTGATGCTACCATAAATTACAACACCAATCCGGTATTTACCCAAGATGTTATCCAGTTCAAAGTGCCGCACGAAAATATGAACCCTAAGCACCCGATAACCAAAAATTTGCAAGAATTGATGTTGGCATCAGCTTCAGTGATAATGCCGGATATGGCACGTTATGAAAGTGGCAAAATTAAATTTACGCCATTATTAAAAGCCGGAGATATTTCCTCAATTATCACCTCAAAAGTAGTAATAGACGGGCTTAATCCGCAAGATGTCTTGCGCTATTTTGAAGCAGATGATAATCAAAAAATATTGGCGGCGGAAGTTTCAGGCAGAGAAGCAGATAATCCGTTCCAACTGATTGTGGTAACCGATTCCGACTTTCTATACGATACATTTTGGGCGGATAAACAACACTTTTTGGAACAAGAATATACCTATAACAGCTTTGATAATGCCAACTTTTTCCTCAACGCTATTGATTATCTGACACTTGACCAAACCATGTTGAAATTGCGCGGTAAAAAAGCTGTAGATCGACGTTTTAATGACGTGGAAAACTTGCGCCGTTTAAATTCTTTTGCCTTCAAACAGCGTGAAAATGCCATTTTTGATGAGATGAATGCAGCCAAAGATGCCATGCAGGAAGTTTGGAACAAAAAGAAGTTTGAGGAGCGCGAAAACTTTACTGCCGATGAATTGGCCGCCATATCGGGTGTGCGCCAAAAACTTAATGCTTTGCGCCAAGAGTTGAGCGATTTACGCAATTCAGCATACAATGACATTCAAAAAATTGCTAACCGTGTAGCAATATTTAACATTGTGTCGGTACCGGCATTGATTGCGCTGATTTTGCTTTTGCAATTTTTGTGGCATCGCCGGCAAAGGAAGATGGTTTCAACATCTAGCCGTTTTGATGCTAAGTTAGCAAAGTTGGGACTGGGGTGCGTGGCACTTTTAATAATCGGAATTATTTCGGTATATTGGCAAAATCGCAGCGAGATGGATAGTTATGAAAATCGTCCGGTATTTGCCAATGTAGCACACGAACTGAACAATATCGATACAATTACCTTAAGAACCAACAAACAAACTCTAACCTTTAATCATAGTGCCGATGATAATATGTGGCACTTGCTAGAACAACAGGATTTACCGGTATATCAGGAACGGATTCGCCGCTTGCTTACCACCATAGCGAACGCCACTTATTTTGCCCGCAAATCCAACAAAGCGCAAAATTTGAGTATGTTTAATTTAGCGCCGATAGAAGATGAAAATTCAGGTGTAATTCAAGTGATTTTGCAAGCCGGAGAAGAAGTAGTAACAAGTTTTTATTTAGGAGATATAAATGTAGATTTAGGACGTGGTGCCACAGCGGCATATATCCGCTTTGCCGACCAATTTCAAGTTTGGGAAATCAAGGCTGATTTTGTAGATATGGATTTGGATTGGCATAATTGGACTTATGCTCATTTGTGGGATTTACGCTTCGGTCGTTTGGCGGCTTCAAACAGCGATGAACGCGAAGACCAACGCAAAATGATTATCCTAAAAGAACTTTTAAATACACCGATTTTGAAGTTAACAAATAAACCTGATATCAAACCAATCTTAACTTTGCCATTACAGATTGAAGAAGGCAACAAAGTAACTATATCTTTTTATCAAAACGAAAAAGGCAAGGCTTTTGCGGTGTATGATTTTGATAAAAACAACCAAAATCATCACCTGAAATTGTTTGCCCGCTATTTGCAGGGAAAAGCAGCAGTAATTGACCTAAATAAATTGGAGAAAATTCGTGAAATTATTAGCCTCTAATGCCACCTTAAAAAAAATGGCGGCCGTCGCCAGCGTTTCAACGGCATTGTTTTTGTGCCTTATTAAAGCCGCTGCAGTAATATATACCGGCTCACTTTCGGTTTTAAGTTCCATGATAGACAGCTTGGCTGATGTATTATCATCAATCATAACTTTTATCGCCGTGCGCTTTTCGGATCGCCCACTGAACGAACGTCATCGCTACGGCTATGGTAAAATAGAGGCAGTGAGCGCATTGGTGCAGGCGGCGTTTATTATCGGCTCGGCCGGATTTATTCTTTACGACGGTGTTAATCGTTTTATCAAACCGGTAGAAGTGCGCCAAACTACCATCGGTCTGGTGGTAATGGCTGCGAGCCTGATTTTGACCTTTGCTTTAATTGCTTTTCAAAAATTTGTGGTAATAAAAACCAATTCCAAAGCCATAGAAGCCGATAGCGCCCATTACTCGGTAGACGTTTTAAGCAATCTATCGGTAATTTTATCATTATTTGTTGTGCGCTATTTGCATTGGCAATGGTTTGATATTGTAACAGCGGTGATTATAGCTATATACCTGATTATCAATGCCGTAAAACTAATCTATGATGCTTTGTCTGAAATTACCGATGCCGAAGTTGACGACAATATCAAAAACAACATTATCAATATTGTGTGCGCAGTTGAGGGGGTAAAAGGTTATCACGATTTCCGCAGTCGTGTTTCCGGCGCACGCATGTTTATTGAAATCCATCTGGAATTGGACGGTAATTTATCGCTTTATACCGCTCATGCCATTGCCGACGAAGCGGAAGAAAAAATTATCGCCGCCTATCCGCAAGCACAAGTCATCATCCATCAAGATCCGTTCGGTTTGCACGAAAAACGCCTCGACCACCAAATTAACGGTCGTTGCGGAATGTAAAAAATCTTTTTTTTTATTCAAAAACAATCTTCATTTGCTTGCCATAAAATTCGGATAATCGCTTTAGTGGCATATAAGGAATACACTTACCTTCCTCCATACGCTGAAGCAATTTTGCCGAGAAGTGAATTTGCTCCTGCACTTGCTCCAATGTTAAACCTTTTTCCAACCGCAACTGTTTTAACAGCGGTCCGACTTCTTCAATTATTGCTCTGTTAAAATAACTTCTTCTTCCCATGTCTTAAACTCCCTAAAAAGTTTTTGTCTGGTGCTTACTAACAACGTCATTCTGAATGTAGCGACGGCGAAATGAAGAATCCAGTGATGCTTTGCATCACATCGTACTTCGAACGATTGGATACTTCGGCTTTGCCTCAGTATGACGTGATAATAAGCCACCATAATTATTAAAACAAAAACCACCTCAAATTCCTTCAAGGTGGGGAGTTCAAAGCTGCCAATAGTCAGTCCGATGTATTCAATATATTCCATCGGCTCCCCTTAATGAGGAGATTTTTCTATTGGAGGAGCTTTGATACTCCATCGGCAGAACACCTACCGACAATAACTATACTAAATAAAATCAAACAAAAATCAAGCTAAAAATTACTTAACCGGACGTGATAAGGTGAGGGCATATATCTTGACAGCTCCGGCTTTTTTAAGCACTTTTGCGCATTCTTTTAGGGTAGAACCGGTGGTTTCCACATCATCAACCAGCACCACTTTTCTACCTTTTATTTTCGATACATCTTTAACTGCAAACGCCCGCCGCAAATTGTTGCGTCTGGCACTGCCCGAAAGCTCTACTTGCGGCACCGTATGGCGCACTCGTTGCAGCGCCGTATAGTTAGCCGCTATACCGGTCTGTTTGGCAAGTTCTTTAACTAATAGCGCCGATTGATTATAACGTCGCTCCAATAAACGCCGCCGATGAATGGGAACAGGTATCAACAAATCGGGATTTTCTTTCCAAATATCGGTGCCGGCACGCCGCAAAAGATTAGCAAGCGTCTCGGCATAGCCCGTCTTATCCAAAAACTTAAACCCCAAAATTAAGTTCTTTGATTCGTCATCGTATATAAAAGCAAATCTTCTTAAATCAAACAGCGGACGCCTTTCTTTCATACATTCGCCGCACAATTGCCCGATACTGTTGTATTGTTCACTTTCGCTCAAAAAGGGAAAACCGCAACGCTTACAATGAGGCTCGCTGACAAAGCTGATTTTCTGGAAACACTCGGCACACAAACCGTTTTGCTCAGCCAATATCTTGCCGCATCTGATGCAACGTGGCGGTAAAATGGTATTGATAAAATATTTCAGCAAAAGATTCATAAAAGTTTCAGTTCCGCCAGAGCCGTATGAATTTGGCTCATTTGGTCAACAACAATCATACCGGAATTGCTCATAAATTTTTTCTTGTCTTGAATGGATGAGCGACCATGAGTTATAATATCTACTGCATACCCCATCGGAGCGGAAAAAGACAATGTCTCTCCGGCCACAAAAACAATTATCGGCTTTTTATGCTTCATTGCGGCATAGTGTTCGGCTGCCATTTGTTCATATACATTGTCAGCTTTACCAATTAAGACCAGAGCTTTAGTTTCGTCATCTTCCATAAAACGTGTAATCAGCGGACAATAATCGGTGCCGACAATCATATCGTCGCCCAAGCCGATAACGGTGGATTGCCCCAAACCGGCAGCGTTGGTTTCCAATACCCCTTCGTAAGTAAGTGTCGAAGCGCGCGAGATAATGCCGATACATCCTTTATGATGTATATTTTCCGGAAAAATCCCCAACCTTGCCTCATTCGGCGTAATCAGCCCCGGCGTATTAGGCCCAATCATCATCGTTTCTGAACCTTTAAGCATGGCTTTAATTTCCAACATGTCATGCACCGGCACTCCTTGTGCAATCGAAATAACCAGCTTAATTTTAGCTTCTATCGCTTCACGCACCGCTTGTTTTACTGCACGAGCCGGTACAAACAGCACACTGGCATCTATCGGTATATTTTTCACCGCCTCTTGCACATTGGCAAACACCGGCACGCCCAAATGTTCTTTTTCGCTGAATTGCGGTGATGTTCCGGCCACCACATTGGTGCCGTTATCCATCGAGCGCTTAACATGGAACGAAGCCTGAATGCCGGTAATTCCCTGTATTAAAACCCGTGTATTTTTATCGGCTAAAACAGACATCAGTCGTTGACCTCCATTTGCTTAATCAACTTATCAATTGCTTCGTTGGTATTTTCGGCAAAGATAATAGGTAGCTTCGATTCGTTTAAAATGGTGCGGGCTTCTTCTTTATTGGTCCCTTCCAAACGCACTACCAACGGCACATTTAATCCCACTTCCTGCGTGGCGGTAATAATACCTTCTGCCACCAAATTGCAACGTAAAAAACCACCTAAGATGTTAATCAGCACACCTTCTACTCTGGGATTCGTCATAATGATTTTAATACCGGTGGCGATTCGGTCTTTATCTACTCCACCTTTAACATTCAGCGCACAAGCGGCACTAAGCTCCTTTGAACGAATTACATCTATGGCTTCAAGCGCCAGCCCGGCACCGTTTACAATACAACCGATATTTCCTTCAAATTCGCTGTAATGAAAACCGCAACGTTTAGCTTTTAGTGCACGCGGGTCTTCCTCATAATCGTCTTGCATCCGCAAAATATCCGGATGTCGAAACATTGCGTTATCATCAAAGTTGATTTTAGCATCGAGCGCGATCAACCTTTTGTTACGCATAATACCGACAGGATTTATTTCTATCATTTGCGCATCTAAGTTTATAAATGTTACGCGTAAC
This sequence comes from uncultured Pseudomonadota bacterium, assembly GCA_902763155.1. Classification (GTDB taxonomy): domain Bacteria; phylum Pseudomonadota; class Alphaproteobacteria; order RF32; family CAG-239; genus RUG410. The sequence goes on from CACWQS010000016.1 coordinate 11,403, forward strand.
TTATTTAAAAAGTCTTTGAATCCGTCGGCATAGCTTTTATCAAGCAATAAAAAGTCTAAAATCTTCCCAATCTGCTCATCGCTCAGAGGAGCATCATAAGCTAATGGTAAACGCAATATTTTCTCGCTTGTAATATCGGCAATTTTTACAATATCCTGATCAATCACATCAGAGATTAAAAGAGTGATTGCCGGAATTGAACTGTCAATAATCATACCGGCATAAAACAAATGTTTGACCTGCTTAAACGCCTCTACATAAACTTTACTGACCAGTTTCCCTTTAGGACCGGTTTGCTCGGTAACCAAAGTATTGTTTAGCATTTGTGTCGCTTCATAAGACAAGTTTCTGATTTGTGTTACTTGTCTGATTCCTCCTTTGGGAGTTGCCGAATTGCCGATAAAATGCCCGCTGTGGCGTGCTCCGGCCTGAATTTGCGCTTTGAGCATCCACGGGCCGCGCGCCGAAATTTTTTGCGCCACACGTTTGGCTTCTGCCGGAGTATAAGCAATACCGCCGGCCGGAACGCTTATCCCGTATTGTGCTAAAATCTGTTTGGCCTGATACTCGTGAATATTCATTTAGTCCGCCTGTTTTGCCGCTTCGGCATATTGCCTTATTTTCTCCACCATTGACATCATTCCGTTACGCCGGCTCGGTGTCAAATTTTCTTCTAACCCCAGTTTAGCAAAAATTTTTTCAACATCAACCTTTTTTATTTCCTCTGCCGATTTATCGTTATAAATCATCAGCACAATGGCGATAATTCCTTTAACCAATATGGCATCACTGTCACCGCAAAAATGAATGCTGTGCGGCGAAAATGTCGGCACCAACCATACTTGCGATTGGCAACCTTTTACCTTCCATTCATCGGTTTTGTAGCAAGCTTTCAACGGTTCAAGTTTGCGACCTAAATCAATAACATATTGATATTTCTCTTCCCAATTTTCAAAAAAAGCAAAATTTTCAACTAACTCATCAATATTCATTAAATAAGCTCCAACATTTCCTTGGCCTCATCGGTCATTTTATCCGGTGTCCATGCCGGCTCCCATACCAATTTTACCTCTACTTTACCCACGCCTTGTGCTTTTGCTATGGCATCTGCTACTTGTTGCGGCAAAACTCCGGCAATCGGGCAGGTTGGGGCGGTCAAAGTCATTTCCACATATATATCTCCGGAATCACTTTGGTCAATTTTATAAATCAAACCCATATCATAAACATTTATCGGAATTTCCGGATCATAAACAGTGCGAATTTGTTCAATAATCTCTGCGATTTCTGTTTTTTTTGCGTCGTCAGCCAATTCTTCGCCGGCGTATGCCGAAAATTCAATCGGCGCCGCGGCTTCTCCTTCAGGCAACTCATCTTCTATGCTCATTGCCTGCAAAAGTCGGCTTTCGGTAGCGCCGATTTCGCTTATTTCATCATCATTTTTTGCTTCTTCTGTCATCTTAATCTTCTCTGAAAAATCTCTCTGCTTTCAATAATGCCGCAATCAGAGCATCGATATCTTCCTTTGTATTATATAAACCAAGAGATGCCCTCGTAAGTGAAGTATAACCCATACGATTGACCAATGGTTCGGCACAATGGTGACCGGTGCGCACCGCCACATTTTCTTTATTCAGCACAAATGCCAAATCTTGCGGATGAATCCCTGTTACATCAAAACTGAAAACTCCGCCTTTATCAATAGCTGTTCCCACTTGTTTTAAACGAGGCACTTCATTTAACCGCATGGTTGCATAATTCGTCAGTTCTTCTTCGTGCGCTTCTATATTTTCCATACCCAAGGCAAGCATATATTTTAGCCCCTCTGCCATACCGATTGCCTGTACCGAGGCGGCAGTTCCTGCCTCAAAGCGCGCCGGAATATCGGCAAATGTGGTTTTTTGATATGTAACATGATCAATCATATCTCCGCCGAATTGGTAAGGCGGCATCAATGATAAAATCTCTGCTTTGCCGTAAAGGACTCCGATGCCGGTCGGCCCGTAAGTTTTATGCCCCGAAAATGCGACAAAATCACAATCCCAATCTTGCACATCAACTTTCTGATGCACTGCATATTGACAAGCGTCAACCAAAATTTTTGCCCCATAAGTATGCGCACTTTTGACCATTTCCTTAATCGGGAAAACTGTGCCTAAAACGTTACTCATTGCTGTTATTGCTACCAATTTGGTGCGCTCGTTCAAATGTTTTTCGTACTCTTCTTTAATATATGAACCATCATCGGCAATCGGAAAAACAACTAATTTAGCTCCACTTTTCTCACAAATATTCTGCCATGGTACCAAATTAGCGTGGTGCTCTGCTTGACTGATCAGCACTTCATCTCCGACATGTAAATTTTTTTCCCCCCAAGAGGCAGCCACCAAGTTTATAGATTCCGTAGCATTACGAGTAAAAATAATTTCACGCGCTTCTTTGGCATTTACAAAGTTTTGCACGGTGCGCCGCGCCGCTTCAAATTCGGTCGTAATTTCTTCGGCAAAAGTGTATGAACCGCGATGGGCATTGGCATATGCCGTTTCATACACCGTCCGCATTTTATCAAGCACTTGGTGCGGTTTTTGCGCCGAGGCCGCCGTATCCAAAAACACTACCGGACCACCGTTTACTCCGTGCTGTAATATCGGAAAATCTTTTCTTATTTGCCAAACATCATACATTTTTCTTCCTTTTGTTCTTACCATATTTAGCGCGCAAAAAAATATTTTTCAAGTTTAATATTCGGCCGGCGCACTTTTTAAAGCATAAATAAACAAAGGGCGGAGCTTTAAAACCCCGCCTCGCCATATTATGTAATTATAATAATGACGATTTTGATTATCAAAACCATGATATTCAAAACTTTGATTGTTTTAGTCATCTTGCTCCTTTCAGTTCATAAGAACAGTGAGAAAGCCGGCTAAAACAGGCACTCTCTAAAAAGTGCTTGACACTCATTTAAAGGTATGCCATACTATAACCAACTAGGAAGTTATAGGTTTTAGTCAACTTCCGTTGTTATAACGACCAACTGTTCCAGCAGTTGGTTTTTCGTTTATAATAGATACGGGAAAATCTGTCAATTAAAAAGCGCTGAGCATCGGTTCAGCAAAAAAAATTAAAAAATGGTTATTTTATGGTTGACAGCGGCAAAAAGTTATGTATATTACAGGGCATTGCTTTATGTTTAAATGAAAGTTAGGGAAATAAAATGTACGCAGTAATTAAGACAGGCGGTAAACAATATAATGTCACCAAAGGTGATGTTGTTAAAATTGAAAAAATCGCCGGTGAAGAAGGAAAAGAAGTTGTTTTCAACGAAGTTTTGTCTTTGGGTGAAAACTTTGGTAATCCGCTCGTTGCGGGTGCCAGCGTTAAAGCTATTGTTTTAAAGCAAGCTAAAGACGCAAAGGTTATTGTTTTCAAGAAAAAGAGAAGACAAAATTATCGTCGTAAAAACGGTCACAGACAAAATATCACAATCGTTAAGATTACGGATATTTTAGGTTAAGATAAGGGAGAAAACGTTATGGCACATAAGAAATCTGGTGGTAGCTCCAATAACGGTCGCGACTCTGAAGGTCGTCGTTTGGGTGTTAAAAAATTTGGTGGTGAAGCGGTTATCCCTGGCAACATCATCATTCGTCAACGCGGAACCAAATATCATCCGGGACAGAATGTTGGTTTGGGTAAAGATCACACCATTTTTGCTACTTCTGAAGGTAAGGTAGAATTTAAGACCAAAGCCAACGACAGAGTGTATGTTTCTGTTGTTAGCGAATAGGGCTTAATTTTAGCGATGGAACGGGGGCTTTATGCCCCTTTTTTTATCGAAAGCGAAAACAAGCATGTCATTCTGAGCCGTCAGGCGAAGAATCCGGAAAATCCAGGGAATTAAAATGAAATTCTTAGATCAGGCGAAAATTTATATCAAAGCAGGCGATGGCGGTAAAGGCTGTGTGGCTTTTCGGCGCGAAAAGTTTGTGGAATTCGGCGGACCGAACGGCGGTGACGGCGGTAATGGCGGCAGTGTATATTTTGAGGCGGTAGAAAACCTTAATACGCTGATAGATTTTCGTTATCAACAACATTTCAAGGCGCAAAAAGGTCAACAGGGTATGGGCTCGGAGATGACCGGCTATAAGGGTGAAGACTTGATTATAAAAGTTCCGGTCGGCACCGAAATTGTCGCTGAAGACGGCGAAACGGTAATAAAAGATATGGTTACTTCCGGCGAGCGTTTTCTGATTGCCAAAGGCGGGAAGGGCGGTTTGGGTAATACCCACTTTAAAAGCTCGACCAACCAAGCTCCGCGCTACGCTGAACCGGGCACACCGGGCGAAGAACTTTGGGTATGGCTACGCTTAAAAATTATTGCCGATGTAGGTTTAATCGGTTTACCTAATGCCGGAAAATCAACATTTCTATCGGCGGTAACATCAGCGCGCCCGAAGATTGCATCCTATCCGTTCACCACTCTGCATCCGCATTTGGGAGTGGCTTGGGTTGATAACCAAGAAACGGTCATTGCCGATATTCCGGGGCTTATTGAAGGTGCGCACGAGGGGATTGGTCTGGGTGATAGATTTTTGAAACACGTTGAGCGTTGTTCGGTATTTTTGCACTTGATTGACGGCACGACGGAAGATGTGGCAGCCGATTATCTGACCATTCGCAAAGAGTTGGAACTGTATAGCGATAAGCTTAAAAACAAGCCGACGGTGGTGGCGCTTAATAAGTGCGATTCGCTAAGTAACGATGAAATAGAAGAAAAATTAACGGCTTTACGCAAGGTTTCACCGTATGAAGTTTTTGCCATTTCGGCGGTTGCGGGGCAAAATTTGCAAGCCTGTCTGCATGCGGTGAACGGTTTTATCACCCGTTTGCGTCATAATAAAGAAGAGGAAGAACAAGAACCGCAACCGAGCAAACCGTGGTCGCCGCTTGATTAAAATATAAGGAGAAAAAGATTGTCAGAACAAAACGATACTAAAATTTTGAACATTGTGCAAACCGCACTGGACGATATGAAGGCTGAAGATGTGGTAACGATTGATTTGGCCGGCAAAACATCTATTGCCAGTTATATGGTGGTTGCAAGCGGCACATCTAATCGTCATGTGGCATCTATTGCTCAAAAAATTGAAGAAGCGCTGAAGGCAAACGGTTGCCGATGCACTATGGAAGGCGAAAACAAAGCCGATTGGGTGCTGATAGACGCTTTTGATGTAATCGTGCATATTTTCCGTCCGGAAGTACGCGATTTTTATAATTTGGAAAAAATGTGGCAGTCGGTTGCTAACTTGCGTAAAGAATAGGAAATGAAAGCCACTATACTAGCCATTGGTAAATGCAAACACGGCTCACCTGAAGCCGGAATTATTGCCGAATACACCAAGCGCTCCGGTTGGGATTTGCAAATTAAAGAAAAAGACAATTCCACGCAGGAAGACGAGGCTAAATTTTTACAAAGTAACATTCCGCATGGTGCGAAAGTAGTTGTTTTAGACGAGCGCGGAGTCAATATTTCCAGTGTTGAACTGGCTCAAAAAGTTGAAAATTGGCTAAATAACGGCTGTTCGGAAATTTGTTTTCTTATCGGCGGTGCTGACGGACATTTACAATCCACCCGCGATAAGGCCGATTTAATCTTATCGTTTGGCAAATTAACTTTACCTCATATGCTGATGCGAGCAGTCTTAACCGAGCAAATTTATCGTATTCAAACCATTATTAACCATCACCCATATCATCGAGCATAAACTTTTTATTTCCACAACTGTTTTTTTCGTTTGAGTTCTTCCAATGAGGCAGTAACAACCGCCCCAAACAGCACCACGGTCCACCACGAATACATCCATACCAGTATCAGCGGTACTGAAGCCATAGCGCCATATAATGTTCTGTAAGTTACATTCAGTTGTAAGAAATATCCGAAACCAAAATGCAAAATACTCATCATCACAAAGCTGATTGCTGCGCCGATAGCCGCACTTGAAACACGCACTTTTCGGTTTGGAACCACAAAATATGATAACCACAAAATAGCAAATGTCAGTAAATGATGCGCCACCACGGTTGTAAAGAAATCTAAACTTTCGGTATTGCCGTTGAAATATTGTAATTTCAGCATATAACCTTTAAGCGAAAATGCTATTCCCAAGAGCAACGGACAAAGGGTGATAATGGTCCAATAGAGGGTAATTTTGGTGGCAATCCGCCGATGTTTTTTGATTTTGAAAATAAAATTGAAACTGCTTTCAATGGTGGAGAGCAAAAGCCCTGCCGTAATTGCCAAACCGGCAATACCGATGGTAGTCAGCTTTGCTGCTGCTCCGACAAATTCCGCCATATATTGTTGCACATTTTCTCCCAAATTCGGCACAAAATTTTGAATAAGAAAATCTTGGACTTGCATACGCACATCGGCAAACATCGGAAATGCCGCAAATATGGCGAGTGCAATAGATATAAACGGCACCACTGCCAAAAGGGTAGTATAGCTCAACGCCGCCGATACACGCAAAATAGTCGTATCTCGCAGGTGCAAACGCAATCTTTTTGCAAATAAATAACAATATTTCCTAAAATCTATCCACTTTTGCTCACTTAGCATGACATAACTTTCAAAAAAAGATTTACAAAGCCGAATTATTTGTATAAGTATCTCTTAAGAAACTTACTTTCATCGTAATGAATAAATTTTAAAAAAGGATAAATAACTATGGAACTAATGGCTGGAAAAAAAGGTCTGATTATGGGCTTGGCAAACGATAAATCAATTGCTTGGGGAATTGCTCAGGCGCTGAATGAACAGGGCGCACAAATTGCAATTTCGTATCAAAACGAAATGCTCGAAAAGCGTGTTCGTCCGTTGGCAGACCAGCTTAATAACCCACTGTTGATTAAGTGTGATGTTACCGATTCGGCATCAGTAGAAGCTTGTTTTAAGGAACTGGGCGAAAAATGGGGCAAAATAGATTTTGTGGTTCACGCGATTGCTTTTTCGGACAAAGACCAATTACGTGGTCGCACTATCGATACAACATTAGATAATTTCTTAAACACCATGCATATTTCTTGCTATTCGTTCTTGGAAGCTTGCCGTTGTGCATCGCCGATTATGAACGAAGGCGGTTCAATTATAACATTAACATATTTAGGTTCGGAACGTGTGTTGCCTAATTATAATATTATGGGTGTTGCTAAAGCTGCTTTGGAAGCATCGGTTCGCTATGCCGCGGTTGATATGGGTAAACAAGGCGTGCGCGTCAATGCCATTTCTTCCGGTCCGATTAAAACTTTGGCGGCCTCGGGGATTGGCGATTTCCGTATGATTTTACGTTGGAATGAGCTGAATGCTCCGCTTCGTCGTAATGTTAATCAAAACGAAGTAGGCAATATGGCATTGAGCTTGCTCTCAGACTTAGGTGCGGCTGTAACCGGCGAAGTTTTGCATGTTGATTGCGGCTATAACACTATTGCGATGGTTAATATCGATAACGCCAAAGAAAGCGCTGAAGTCTTAAACGATTTTGAATAAAAATCAGTAACGAAAATGATGCTAAAAGAGCAGGTCATAGCACCTGCTTTTTTGGTGTTTAATCAACGAAAACACTTCGCCGAATTTTCCTTATTTCAAAATTTTTCTCAAAATTCCGCCGTTTTGTTGCAATAACTTTTGCGCGGTTATTTTATCGCAATTTTTTGCAATCATCACGCAAGCGGTGGCCACGTGCTTGGCTTCATCAAGAGTCGCTTTTGCCGTCTGCTCATCTGCACCGGTAATCTCGCGCACAAACCGATTCGCTCGTTCATAAAGTTTGGCATTGTGAATCTGCACATCTATCATATAATTATGGTAAGTTTTGCCGAGTTTAATCATTGCACCGGTCGAAAGCATATTCACTATCATTTTTTGCGCCGTGCCCGATTTCATTCGCGATGAGCCGGTAATCACTTCCGGCCCGACTTCGGCACAAAGCAAAATATCGGCAAACTCTTTGAGCGCGGCATTCGGATTAGAGGTAATACCGATGCTTAAACAACCTTTTTGCCGCGCTAGTTCCAACACTTTAACTCCATATAACGGATTGCCGGAAGCGGAAATAGCCACAACAATATCCTGCGGCTCGGCCTTAAATGCGGCAAAATCTTCTTCGGCCAAGTCAGCTCGGTCTTCGGCATTTTCCACGGCATAACGCACCGCTTTTTCTCCGCCGGAAATGTAGGCTTGAATAAGGGTAGGGGAAACCCCGAAAGTCGGTGGCATTTCCGATGCATCTAATATACCTATACGTCCGCTGGTACCGCTCCCGAAATAGGCCATTCTTCCCCCATTTTGCATGCGCTCGGCAATTTTCTCAATAGCATTACCTATCTGCGGCAATATTTTTTGGATAGCCACAGCCACTTTCATATCTTCAACGTTAATCATCTCGGCAATTTTTTGCCCGTCAGCCAAATCAATATCCACTGTTTGCGGATTGCTTTTTTCGGTATTTATTATCATAATCCACCTCAATTCAATATGTTAAGGCATAATAACAAATATATTTTAACAAAAAATAAAAAAAATGTTGACATTCACCTAAAAATATTGATTATATCGTAGTTGAAATCGCGAGATTTTAGATGACCCCTGAAGAAGTTTATGGAGGGGTGGCAGAGCGGTCAATTGCAACGGACTGTAAATCCGTCGACTTAGTCTACGATGGTTCGAATCCATCCCCCTCCACCACTTAAATCTCTTTCGGGGTTTTTGTTTCAGTATGGAGCTTAAGCGGGTGTAGCTCAATGGTAGAGCAGAAGCCTTCCAAGCTTACTACGGGGGTTCGATTCCCCTCACCCGCTCCAATCTGTTTAATATTGAAATTCGTCTTTAACATTATAAAATAGGATAGTAATAATATGGCAAAAGAGAAATTTGAGCGGACGAAACCGCACTGCAACATTGGTACGATTGGTCACGTAGACCATGGTAAAACAACCTTGACCGCCGCCATTACGAAGGTATTGGCAGAAGAAGGTGGTGCAAGCTTCACAGCTTATGATCAAATTGATAAAGCCCCTGAAGAACGCGCTCGCGGTATTACCATTTCGACAGCTCACGTA
>CACWQS010000017.1 GCA_902763155.1 uncultured Pseudomonadota bacterium
AAAACTAAAAAGAGGTGCAAATCGCATCTCTTTTTTTGTGTTTAGTATCTTATTATTTTTCCGCGTGTTCTATCTACACGGCACTCAAAAGTTGCGGCGTAATCACCTCACTATCTGAGATTTACAGGTAATTGTTTAAAAGGAAGGGCGGAAGTCTTTCCTTTTTTGCTGGACAAGCAAGAAAAAGTATTCTATAAAATCTTTAGGCATAGAGATATGCTCGGAGATCTCGAAAATCTTCAAGAGCCGTCAGTAAGACGTTAAATTACAGCTTTTCAGCTATTGGCTGGAGAGCGGTAGAATAAGCCATGCGGTGAATATACCGCACTATTAGTTCTTATAGTTTTCGAGTCTCCAGTCGCTGATTTTTTTAGCGACTATTTTTATTATTTGGATGTTAGAAAACCGTAGCCGTTTGCCTTAATAGGCGGGCGGTTTTTAATCGTCATCAAAGTTGTTTGATGTGTTTTGATTTATAGACATACAAAGGATTATGCCAAAGCTGGCCATAATTGAAAACATTACCGTACCGCCATAAGAGATGAGCGGCAACGGCACACCAACCACCGGTAACAACCCCATAACCATAGCAATATTTATGAAGATATATAGAAAGTAGTTGGTATTTAAACCGATAATCACCAAGCGGGCAAAGTAATTACGACAACGAAATGCAAACAAATACCCCAAAGCCAACACCAATAAGTTTATAAATAACAGACTTAGGCTACCTACCATGCCAAATTCTTCCGAAAACATAGTAAAAATAAAATCGGTATGTTTTTCCGGTAAAAAATTGAGATGGGTTTGGGTGCCGTGTAAAAATCCTTTACCAAGCAGACCGCCGGAACCGAAAGCAATTTTGGATTGAATAATATGGTAGCCGGTGCCGAGCGGGTCGCGTTCAGGATCCAAAAATGTCAAGACGCGGTTTTGTTGGTATTCGTGTAAAAAACTCCAAGCTACCGGTAGAGCCGCTAATGTAAATATACCGACCAGGACAAATTTCCACCATTGGACTCCCACAGCAAACAACATTATTACAGCAGTGAAAAGCAACATCATAGCCGTTCCCAAATCCGGTTCCAAAATAATCAGTGCCACAGGCAGCAGAGCAAATATTACTGGTATAATAATGCCGCGAATGGCGTGAATACCCTGAATTGTCATTGAACTGAAATAGCGAGCCATAAACAGAACCAGACCTATTTTCATCAACTCGGATGGCTGGAGCTTAAAAATTCCTAAGTTTATCCAGCGTTGCGCACCCATGCCGATATGCCCGCTGACTTCTACTACTAAAAGTAAAAATAATGTGATAAAATAGAACAAATAAGCAAATTTGTAATAGTGCCGCACATCAATCATAGCCATACCGAACATTAACAATAGTGACAATCCGAAGCGCAAAATATGCTTAAATGCCCAAGGTTCCCAGTTGCCGTTGGCGGCAGAATAAAGAGTAAGAGCGCCGATTACGGCAAGTAGAGTAATCAAAAAGATATAGGAATAACTTAAGCGAAAAAATTTGTTACGCAAGCTGTTATCCGAATTTGAAAAGTTTAAATCACTCATTTTTTCTCCTTATTGAATATTCAGCCTAAGCGCTTCTTGTAGAATTTTACCGGCAATAGGGGCAGCTACTCCGGCGCCCGATGAACCGTGCTCAACCACAACGGCTACGGCGTAACGCGGATTATCTGCCGGTGCATAACCGATAAACAGAGCATGGTTGCGTAATCTCCATGGTAATTTTTCATCGGGAATAATTCCGGTTTTACGTTCTTTGGTGGAAATTCGGCGTACTTGAGTTGTGCCGGTTTTACCGCCCATGCGCATACCATCAATATTAAATTTGGCTTTTTTAGCTGTGCCGTCAATTGCATTAACCACGTCATACATACCTTGTTTAACTATTTCTATATTACGTTTGGAAATATTCAGTTTTTTAAATGGTTTCAGAGATTGGTTGCGCTTAATTAGTGTCGGCATTACGGCATAGCCGCCGTTAACTACTCGTGCCAACATGGTGGCCAGATGCAACGGAGTAATTAGAACATACCCTTGTCCGATACCGGCATTAGCACTGTCCCCTTTAGTCCATACGGTATCTTTAGTGTTCTTCTTCCATTGTTCGGAAGGGATAAGGCCGTTTTTCTGATTATCAAGACCGATATTCAAGGTTTGCCCCAATCCCAGTTGCAAAGCCATATCGTGAATTTTATTTATTCCTACTCGCAAAGCCGTTTCATAAAAGAAAATATCACATGAATATTTTAGCGCTTCAATAACGTTTAAGGAGCCGTGTCCGAAATGTTTCCAACAATGAAATCGTGTGGAACCGATATCCATACCGCCGGAGCAAAAATAGCGCGTATCGGCATTAATGGTTTTAGCTTCAAGAGCTGCCAATGCTACCACAATTTTGAAGGTAGAACCTGGAGAATATTGACCGGAAACGGCTTTATTTATCAAAGGGGTTCTTTCGTTATTCAGTAAAGTATTCCAATGTTTATAGCTGATGCCGTTGGTAAATAAGTTGGGATCATAAGAAGGAGCAGAGATAAGTGCTAATATTTCACCGCTATGAACATCTAAAACAACTGCGGCGCCGCTATTATCACCAAAAGCCTCATAAGCTGCTTTTTGTAAACGCGAATCGATGGTAATTTGCATACTGTCGCCGATACTACCGCTATGGCGTTCAATTTCTTTCATCACTCGTCCGTAAGCATTTACTTCCAGTTTTACGGTACCGCCTTGTCCTTGTAATTTGTAATCCAACGATTTTTCCAAGCCGGATTTGCCGATTTTGAAGCCTGGAACCATGTATAACGGACTGTTTTTGCTGTCTTTATCCGATACCGGTCCGACATAGCCGAGAACATGAGCATATAAATCAGCCAGCGGATAGGTTCGGTTAAGTCCTTCGTCAATTTCTACTCCGGGCAAATCGGGGGCATGAAGCATAATTTTGGAAACTTCATCCCAAGCTAAATTATCTTTAAGCTTAATCGGAATAAAGCGCCGATGCTTTTTTATATCGGATTTAATTTTATTTTCTTCATCTTTCGTTAACGGGATGATATTTTTGAATGTGCTTATTGTTTTTTCTATATCGGGTGTTTGTTCGGTGATTAAAACTGCCTGAAAATCTTGCTCATTTTTAGCGATTATTTCACCGTTGCGGTCATAAATTGTGCCGCGCGGTGGAACCAAAAAACGAGTAGAAATACGATTTTCATCAGACATTACCTTATATTTATCAGCCTCATAAATTTGTAAAAAATACAAGCGGGCTACGATGACCATAAAGGCCAACAGATTGAAAAAAATAATAACAACTGTGCGTCGTCCTAGAATTTGCATTTTTTCATTTTTATTGCTCATTTATGTTCTCCGGCGGTAAAAATTTATGTGCCAGCCAAGCATTAAATGCGGCAATCAGCGGGTAAAACATAACGGTAGAGAAGTAACCGACCATAATTTCACTTATTGGTAACCAGCAAGTAAAATAAAGCATCAACAAAAGCCATTTAGATAGGGTAAAAGCCAGAGCTGCTAAGCTGAAAATTAACCAACGAACACTAAATGATGAGGTTTGGAAATAGCGGCAGAGCCAACCGACAGCGCCAACCAAACCAAGCATTAATAAAGTATTGATTCCCAGAGGAGATGAGCTATAAATATCGATTATAAAGCCGATGCAAAAAGCAGATAGCCAACCGAATAATGATGGTCGATTAAGGCGCCAATAATAAACGCAAATCACGCCAATGGCCGGACGAAAAAAATTTATCTGTACCGAATTTATCGGCATAAAAAATAACAACATCAATAACAGACTGGAAAATAACGGCAGTCGGTGGCGCAAAAACGCAAATATCTGTTCTTGTCTTTTACTGCGCATTAGTGTTGCTTTCCGTGAATTCGTTTAAGAAATTTTCGTTATGCGACAGGCCATAGTCAACAATACGCACATATTCCAAGCGACTGATATCGGCAATCGGTTCTACATCAACTGTGCCGTCATTATGCACGGTGTTAACAAAGCCTATTGGCAAACCGGCGGGAAAAATGCCGCCAACACCTGATGTAACGATAAGATCTCCTGCCTGAATATCAGCATTGGAACGGGTAAAAATAAGTTGCGGCATAGCTGTATTGTTGCCGCTTAATATTCCGCGTGCGCGGGTGCGTTCAACCACTACCGGAATTTTAGAGTTAATATCGGTAATAAGGATAATTTTGGCGTATTTATTACCAACCGTATCAACGCGCCCGATAACACTTTCTTCACCCACAACCACTTGTCCTTTTTCTACTATATTATCTCCGATATAAACAAGGAGCAAATGGGTAAAATTGTCGCCGGATTCGGCAATAATTTGGGCACTGACAAATGTGGCTTCTGCCGGAGGAATGTAGTTAAGCAGACGTGATAAAAGCTGGTTCTCGACTTCTAGGGTGCGCACCTTGTTTTGTAAAATCATCATCTGCTTATTTTCATCGCGTAATTGTTGATTATCGGCATAAATATGACTGATATCATAAAAATATGTATACACGCGATGGATAGCTCGTGCCGGAAATTCGATAACCTGCATTATCGGTCCGGTGGCATCAATGATAACTTTATCAACCGCACTTACGATAAGGCTATCAACCCGCGTTAAAAAAATACTTAAAAAAGACACAACGAAGAGGATGACCACAAACAATCGGCGAAAAAAATCCTTTATTTCGCCGAATTGGATGAGCCAAACTTTGCGCTGCTTCATGGGATCTCCTTTTTAGCACCAAAGTTAGTTTGAACTGGAAAGAACGCCTTTATAACGTGCCAAATGATCAACCGTTTCTCCGCATCCCTTAGCCACGCAGGCAAGCGGATCTTCGGCAATGGTAACCGGTAGGCCGGTTGCTTTGCGTAATACTTTGTCGAGGTTGGTTAAAAGAGCGCCACCACCGGTTAAGACAATACCTTTATCAACAATATCGGCCGCCAATTCCGGTGCGGTATTTTCCAAAGCCACTTTAACGGCTTCAACAATATCGGACACCGGCTCAATTAAACTTTCTGCCACTTGGCGTTCGGTAATGGTAATTTCTTTCGGTACTCCGTTAACTAAGTCACGTCCGCGAATTTCAACCGAGCGCCCGTCGCCTTCTTCCGGAGGACAAGCTGAACCGATTTCTTTTTTAATGCGTTCGGCACTGCGTTCGCCAACCAGCAGGTTCATGTTACGGCGGATGTAGTTGACAATGGCACTATCCATCTTATCGCCGCCGACGCGGATAGAACGGGCATAAACAATTCCTTCAAGTGATAAAACGGCAACTTCGGTTGTACCGCCACCAATATCGACCACCATGCTACCGGCCGGTTCGGTTACCGGTAATCCGGCACCAATAGCCGCAGCCATCGGTTCTTCAATTAAATAAACTTTGTGAGCACCGGCTTGCGAAGCCGAATCTTCAATGGCACGGCGTTCAACCGCAGTAGAACCGAACGGAACGCAAATTACGATGGTTGGGGTAACAAAAGTGCGGCGATTATGAACTTTGCAAATAAAATATTTAATCATTTGCTCGGCGTAGTCAAAGTCGGCAATCACGCCGTCTTTAAGCGGACGAATGGCTTGAATGTTGCCCGGAGTGCGTCCGAGCATTTGTTTAGCCTCATTGCCGACCGCCAAAACAACTTTGCGGCCTTTCTCTTCCTTGATTGCAACCACCGATGGTTCGTTCAGGACAATTCCGCGACCGCGCACATAAACCAGTGTATTGGCGGTGCCTAAATCTATTGCCATATCGGCAGAAAACATTCCCAGTAATTTTGAAAACATTTGTATTTTTCTCCAAAAGTTAAAAATTTATTTATTTTTATAACAGTTTATTGGAATCTGCAAGCGATATTTTACAATTTTTTAAACTTTATTACAGAAGTTTTATCTTTTCTAACCAATCGGTCTGGTTGATGTATGGTTCGGTAAATTCAATCTCGGCGCTAAGTTTGTTTTTGAGCCATGTGCGTTGGCGTTTGGCATATTGGCGGGTATGCAGTTTGGCAAGTTCAAGTGCTTTTGAAAGCGGCATTTCTCCTTTTACCGCAAGGCTTAATTCCGGCACGCCGAGGGCTTTCATTGCCGGCAGTGTTTCATCAATTTGCCGTTTGAGCAAGGCGGCGATTTCTTCTAATACGCCGAGTTCCACCATTTTATCGAGTCGTTCTCGGCAACGCTGTTCGATTACTTCAATTTGCGGCACAATTTTAACCACCTTAAATTTGGCTTCCGGCAGTTTTTTAATCAGCGGAACTTGATACCACTCGGAAAGTTTGCGTTTGGTAAAAAGTATAATTTCAGCAGCACGTGTTAGACGAGTTTTATCGTTTTTATGCAATTTTTGCGCCATTATAG
This sequence comes from uncultured Pseudomonadota bacterium, assembly GCA_902763155.1. GTDB lineage: Bacteria > Pseudomonadota > Alphaproteobacteria > RF32 > CAG-239 > RUG410. Next base: position 6,420 of record CACWQS010000017.1, read on the forward strand.
GGTCATTTTGTTCCAAGAATGTATATAATTCCGATAGGGACATGGTTGCTACGTGCCTGCGGATTTCGCTTGGTACTTCGGGAATCGGTGTCATGCCGTTAATCAGTGCGTCAATATACATTCCGGTACCGCCAACCACAATCGGCAGTTTTTGCTCGTTCCATAATGCACGAATTTCAGCCACGCATAAATCAAGCCATTCGACCACATTACCACGTTTTTTGGCATCGTAAAGTTCAAATAGGCGATGTTCTGCCGCATTTTTTTCTTCTTCGCTAGGAGTGGCGGCAATAATCGGGATATCTTTGTAAATCTGCATAGCATCGCAGTTAATGATTACACCGTTAAATGCCCTTGCCGCATCAATAGCCAATCGCGACTTACCTGAGGCTGTCGGACCGGCAATAATCAATACAGAGCGAGCGTTTTTCATTCTTAATTATCCTCAAGCGGGCAACCATCTATAAGCTGATTAAATTCGGCTTTTTTGCGAGCATACATTTCGGCATTTTCACCTTTTAGCCCCTCTTTTTTGCGAGCAATTACATATTGCGGCAAAAGTTTTTTAATTTCATTTATCGGTCTATCCCAAACTTGTGGACGTAGGCGAATTTTTTTGCCTTGTCCGGCAGAAACTTTTGGGGTGATTTCGCCGCTGTCGGCATCTTCAAATTCGTGCAAAGTAAGGCGCAAATTTTCTAATGTATTCGGGAGTAAAAATTCGATAGTTTCACCACTGTTGATATAATTGCGAATTTCAAAAATAGCATCATCGCCTTGCCATTCGACAATCGAACCGGCAAACAGCCATTCGCCCATGGTGCGGGTGTATTCATAATTTTGACTGATGTTGGTAAGTTTTCCATCGTGAAAACCCAAACAATAGCCACGGTTTTGCAGAGCGTAGAGTTCTTCCATGTATTTGCTGTAATTCCATGCGCTTGGGTTGGCATAATAGTCATCAATCGCTTGGCGATAGGCACGAGCCACGGTTCCGGCGTAATATTCGGTTTTGTTGCGTCCTTCTACTTTTAGCGAATCCATACCGATGCGCAAAATATCATTCAAACGCGGCATGAGGCACATATCTTTGGAATTGAGAAGATAGCCGCCGTGCTCGTCTTCGACAATTTCATAATATTCGCCCGGTCTGAATTCTTCTTCGAGCAAAAATTCAAATGCTTTGGCATTATCCTGATTGATTTCCACTTCTTTTATGGTGCCGTCTTTAAGACGTAAGTGCATTTTGTAGTGCCAGCGGCAACAGTGAGCGCATTTTCCTTTGTTGGCGCTACGGTCAGCCATAAAATTCGAAATCAGACAACGACCGGAATATGACATACACATTGCGCCATGGATGAAACATTCAAGCAAAATATCCGGACATTGATTGCGGATTTGTTCCATTTCGGCAAAAGTTACTTCGCGCCCTAAAACGCACAAACTGGCGCCCATAGACTGCCAAAATTTTACCGTTTGCCCCGAACAAATATTGGCTTGGGTGGAAACAAAACGTTTCAGTTCCGGCGCATGTTGTTGCAGATAATAAAAGACACCGGGGTCAGCCACCAAAACCCCGTCCGGTTGCAATTCGCGCAAAGTTTGCACAAATTGCGGCAGTTTTTCCGCTTCTTCGTTGTGGATATACAAATTGAGCGTTAAATAGATTTTTTTACCGTGATTATGCACAAATTCAATACCTTCTTTCAGGTCTTCAAGCGTAAACTTGGATTGAGTACGCAGGCTCATATCAGGTGTGCCGGCATAAACGGCATCGGCACCGTAGAGAATAGCGGTTTTGAGTTTGACCAGCGAACCTGCCGGTAAAAGTAATTCGGCTTTTTTCATTATTTTTTGACCTCAATTTTTGTTGTTAATGCTTCCAACTCGCCAAATGGTGTCGATTCAACCAAAATGCGGGCGATAAAAGGTAAATCGGTTTGTTTATCACGCAAAACCCAGAAATATATCGGCTCGTCTTTTTGGAGCATAAATCCGGCATCGGCGTCGTCGAGAACTTCAAGAAAGTATTGGCATTTAAGGGCTTTACCTTCAAAATACGGTGTTTTAATTTTTTCTTTGCCTACGGTTTTGACTTTGGAAAGAGAGTAGCGTTTGCCGTTGAAAGAATATTGCTCGAAATCGCAGTTATTTTTGCGAATTATTTGTTCTGTCAGGGCAGCAAAAGTGCTCAACAAATCATTTGACGAGGCATATTGGGAATCGATTGGCGTTTCGTCTTGGCGTTTGTAATCATCTTTAATACTGATACGATATTGCGGCACGCCATCGGCGTAGACAATTTCCTTACTGCGTTTATGAAAACGCGATTCAGATGTTTGGAAATAGCTTTGCGGCTTGAAAACGTTTTTGTTATATGTGCCGACAGAATGGTAAGTGGCTTTAAAAGGGTAGAGCGTGCCGAATGTGTTGGTGGTAACAACCGAAGTTTTGATATCATAATCGCGGTTGTTATAAAATTTATAGGTAAATGTTTCTTCGGCGGCATCTAAAAAAGCAATAGATGAAGCAATATAGTGTGTCACTTCGGCAGCATACAGTCGCAAAGGCAAAAAAACAGCGGCAAAAAGCCAAAACAATAAACGTTTCATTAGTCAATCCTTAAACAATTGCTCATACAATAACAGAAAATTTGAGATTATAAAGGAAAAAATGCATGCCGAAAAAAGTTTTGTTGGTTTATGGCGGATTTTCTGCCGAGCGAGAGGTCAGTATCAGTTCGGAAAAAGATATTGCTACCGCTCTGAAAAGCAAAGGCTATGAGGTGATTGAACATGATTTGACCGATGTGTGGAAGTTTATTGAATTATTGCGCGCCGAAAAGCCCGATGTAGTATATAACGGATTATATGGTAACTGGGGTGAGGACGGCGAAATTCAAGGGCTTTTGGATATGTTGCAAATTCCTTATACTCATTCATCGATGGTGGCGTCGGTGGTGGGTATGAACAAACATTTAAGCAAATTGGTTGCCGCGCAAAACGGGGTGAAAACGCCGCGCGGGCAGATGATGACTTTTGCCGAATATAAAAAGCAAAAAGTTGGTTTGTCTTTGCCATACGTGGTAAAACCGGTGGCGGACGGCTCGAGCGTGGGAGTATTTTTAGTGCTTAAAGCGGAAGATGCCGACAAGGTAACTTATGATGATGAAAATACTCAGCTTTTGGTCGAAGAATATATAGGTGGGCGCGAATTGACGGTAATGTGTCTGAAAGGTAAGTCTTATGTTGTAACAGAATTGAAGGCATCGAACGAATTTTATGATTACAACGCCAAATATACAGCCGGAAAAACGCAACATATTTTGCCGGCCGATTTGCCAGAAGATATTACTGCAACATGTCTGAAATATGCCGAAACGATGCATAAAGCAATAGGGTGCAATGCGGTATCCCGTTGCGATATGCGCTATAATCCCAAAGACGGAGTGGTGCTTTTGGAAATAAATACCAATCCAGGAATGACATCGCTATCGTTAGTTCCGGAGCAAGCAAATTATGCCGGTATATCGTATGCGGAGTTGTGTGAGATGTTGGTTGAGTCAGCAGCGTGTCGGAAAAAATAGAGAGTTTTTCGTTGTTTATATGTGGATAAACAAATTTTTGTTGCATTCGATTTGTTTTTTGTGTATTAGATTATGCTTAATGGGCAGAAAGTGCCCTATTGTGGGTTTTAAAATATAGATTTTTGAAGGAAATTAAAATGGCTTCAATGGCAGAAAAAATGGTCGCAAATATGGATATGTCGGCCTTTGGTAAAGCAGAAGAACTGAAAAAAAGATTATGGTTCACCGTAATGGCGCTGATTGTGTTTCGTTTGGGAACATATATTCCGCTTCCGGGGATAAACGCTGCGGTGCTTGCTGAAATGTTTAATCGTAATGCCGGCGGTATTTTGGGTATGTTTAACATGTTTTCCGGTGGTGCTTTAGAGCGTATGACTATTTTTGCTTTGAACATTATGCCGTATATTTCCGCATCAATCATTATCCAACTCGGTCAGTCCGTTATTCCGTCTTTGATGGCGCTGAAAAAAGAAGGAGAGGCCGGACATCGCAAAATCACACACTATACAAAAGTATTGACAGTGTTGATTACGATTATTCAGGGCTATGGTATCGCCGTCGGTTTATTGAGCGTTTCCGGCGCAAACGGGGCTTCGGCAGTGATGATCGGCAGTTTTGTATTTAAGTTTGCTACCATTGTTTCACTCGTTGGCGGTACGATGTTTATCGTGTGGCTCGGCGACCAAATTACGCAACGTGGTGTCGGTAACGGCTCGTCACTGATTATTACGGTGGGTATTATTGCTAATATTCCGAATGCTTTGGCGCAAACGTTTGAATTAGGACGTGCCGGTCAAATGTCGATTGTAACGATTTTGATGTTGGTGGCAATGGCTCTGGCATTGATTTATGTGATTGTTTTTGTGGAACGTGCGCAACGCCGAATCGTGATTCAATATCCGAAGCGCCAGATGGGTATGCGCATGACGGCGGCTGACAGCTCGCACTTGCCGCTCAAAATTAACCCGACCGGTGTGATTCCGCCGATTTTCGCCAGTTCGCTTTTGTTGTTGCCGATTACGGTGGCTAACCTTTCGGCTGAACAGGGGCCGTCTTGGGTACAGACTTTAAGTCAACTTTTAGGACACGGACAGCCGCTGTATTTGGCTCTCTATGCCTTTTTGATTTTGTTCTTTACGTTTTTCTATACCGGCGTGGTGTTTAATCCGCAAGAAACAGCCGATAATTTGAAAAAACATGGCGGCTTTATTGCCGGTATTCGTCCGGGTAAAACTACGGCTGATTATTTGGATTATGTAATCACGCGTTTGACGGTTTTGGCTTCTATTTATCTGGTTTGCTTGTGCATTATTCCGGAAATTTTGATTGCCAAAGTAGGTGTGCCGTTTGTTTTGGGCGGAACAACGCTGCTCATCGTGGTACAAGTAACCATGGATTTCATCGGACAAGTTCAATCGCGTTTGTTAGCGTATCAGTATGAGGGGTTGTTGCGCAAAGCCGCCCTCGTCAAAAAACGCTAAACTCGTCTAGCTGGTGCTTGCTTGGAAATTTTCTCCTCGTGTAGTATTGTCTACACGTCGTCGGAAATTACGCTTCGCAATCACGCACGCTATCCGAGTTTAGCAGTCTCGTAGTGTACTTTTCTTTATGCACGGTGCTTTTTTATTGTTGTTCTTCAGATGTTTGCGGTTATCGAAAACAAAAAAATGAAAAATTAGTAAAAAAGGTGTTGACTCTTGAAAATAACCTGCCTATAATCCGCTTAATTTTGAAAAGTGGTGATCAACTTTTTGAATGGTTTATATAATTGAAATTAATGGAGATTAAATTTGGCTCGTATAGCTGGTGTAAATATTCCAAGTGCCAAGAAGATTGAAATCGCACTGACGTATATCTTCGGCATTGGTCGTAAGTCTGCCCAAGACATTTGCTCTAAGTCGGGTATTGATGCTAACCGTCGCGTTAACGATTTGTCCGATGAAGAAGTTATGAAAATTCGTGAAGTAATCGATGGCGGCTATTTGGTAGAAGGCGAACTTCGTCGTGAAGTCGGTACAAACATCAAACGTTTGATGGATTTAGGCTGCTACCGTGGTTTAAGACATCGTAAAGGTTTGCCGGTACGTGGTCAGAGCACAAAACAAAATGCTCGTACACGTAAAGGTAAGCGTAAGACGATTGCGAATAAGAAGAAATAGTGAGGGTGCAAATGGCTAAGGCAACAATTCAGAAAAAAAGAAAAGAAAAAAAGAACATTACTTCTGGTGTAGCTCACATTGATTCTTCTTTCAACAATACAAGAGTTACAATTACAGATGCTCAGGGTAACACCGTTTCTTGGTCAACAGCCGGTGCGCAAGGCTTTAAGGGTTCGAGAAAATCGACTCCGTATGCTGCGCAAGTTGCTGCTGAAGAAGCCGGTAAAAAGGCTCAAGAAAACGGTATGAAGACTCTGGAAGTTGAAGTTAAGGGACCTGGTTCGGGTCGCGAATCGGCAATCAGAGCATTGCAAGTGGTTGGTTTTACCATTACGTCGATTCGTGATGTTACGCCGATTCCGCACAACGGATGCCGTTTAAGAAAACGTCGTCGCGTTTAGTTTTTTTTGGTGGCTACAGGCTTATTTTGCCTGTTGCCGCCCTTTTTAATATATGCATATATAACTTCTACAGAAAAGGACAAAACCCGTGATTCAAAAGAATTGGCAAGAACTTATTAAACCAACAAAACTTGAAGTGTCTAATGATGGCACAAACAAGGCAAAAATTGTGGTTGAACCTTTGGAACGTGGCTTCGGCTTAACCTTGGGTAATGCTTTGAGAAGAGTTTTATTATCTTCGTTGCAAGGCGGGGCTGTTTCAGCAATTAAAATTGACGGTGTCCTGCATGAATTTTCTTCTATCGATGGTGTTAGGGAAGATGTGACAGACATTGTGCTGAACATTAAAGAATTAGCGGTTGCTGTTCATAGCGAATCGGCTAAAATATTGACATTGAAGGCTGAAGGGCCTTGCACTGTAACAGCGGCAATGATTGAAACCGGTCATGATGTTGAAATTATGAACCCGGATCATGTAATTTGCACGCTTGATGCCGGCGCTAAGCTCAGTATGGAACTGACCGTTACTACCGGTAAAGGTTATGTTCCGGCATCTACTTCCATGTCGGCAGATTCGCCGATTGGGCTTATCAATGTTGATGCAATTTATTCGCCGGTTAAAAAAGTTTCTTACAAAGTTGAAAATAGTCGTGTCGGACAAATTACCGACTATGATAAGTTGACAATGATTGTGGAAACAAATGGTGTGGTTTCGCCTGAAGATGCTGTTGCTTTGTCGGCACGTATTTTGCAAGACCAACTCAAGCCGTTCATTAATTTTGATGAACCGGAAAGTGAAGCCGAAGATGTTCGCGAAGAATTACCGTTTAACAAGAATTTGCTCCGCAAGGTTGATGAACTTGAACTTTCGGTTCGCTCGGCAAATTGCTTGAAAAACGATAACATTATTTACATCGGCGATTTGGTTCAAAAGACGGAAGCCGAAATGCTCAGAACTCCGAACTTCGGTCGTAAATCTTTGAACGAAATCAAAGAAGTGCTCGCAAAGATGGGCATTCACCTCGGTATGGAAACTCCGGGCTGGCCGCCTGAGAATATTGAGGAGTTGATCAAGCGCACTTCCGATCAATTCTAAAAAACTCATATAATGGGTTTCTAGTCAAAGGCTTTTTCCCTTATGTACTATTTTGTACACCGCGGGAAAAAGCCTTTTTCTATTAACCTCATTCTCTGAGTTTTTATGTCTTTTGTACACGGCGGAAACAGACTTCCGTCGTATTAGTCTCATTCTCCGACTTTTTACTAACAAAAATTACACCGCGGGAAAAAGCCTTTTTCTATTAACCTCATTCTCTGAGTTTTTATGTCTTTTGGATACGGCGGAAACAGACTTCCGTCGTATTAGTCTCATTCTCCGACTTTTTACTAACAAAAATTACACCGCGGAAAAAAGCCTTTTTCTATTAACCTCATTCTCCGCCTTTTTATTTTTTTGTGCTTGCAATTTATTTTGATTCATTTAATATGATTATTGTCGGCAGGTGTTCTGCCGGCGGAGTATCCTAACTCCTTACACAAATAATAAACTCCTCAAAGGTGGGGAGCCGGCGGAATATGTTGAATACGCCGGACTGATTACATGACAGTTACGATCTCCCGACCACTTTTCGAGTGGTCTTTTGTTTTAAGTTAACAAATTGAGGAGTTATGAAAATGAGTGGATGTCGTTTAATCCCTAAAGAAATTTTACCCGATATTTGCCCGCAACTCAAACAACTACGCCTTGAACGTGAGCTGAGTTTAAAGGAATTACAAGAACAATTGCACATCAGTCCGAGATTGTTAAAACGTATGGAAGAAGGTAAATGTTTGGTGCTGGTTCATTTTATAAAATTACTTAATTTTTACGGCAAAAAAGTGCGGATTGTGATTGAAGATAAATAGTTTCTTTATTTTACGAAAACCAACAGTATAATCAAATAGCTGATAAAGGTAAGAGCAATGGTGTAGCCGACAAGAGTAAGCAAGGTGCTTAATTGCGGGTGTCCGTTTATGCGGATTACCGGTAATTTCAGTTTTTTGGCTTGAGTTGAAAGTGCTTTGATATTACCGCGATATTTGAGAAGCAAGAAGACACTGTATAGCACGAGAACCGCTAACAAACCATACCCCAAAGGTTCTGCTAAGGCTGGTATTGCACGCAGAAAATAAAAAGCCGTTGCCGCAATGGCAAGCGCTAACAGATAAGGCCAGCCACGACGTAAAATTGCGGGGTAGTAAGCTAAAATCAGAAACCCTAAAATAATACCCAAAATAACTCGTGCAATCATTTTATTCTCCTTGTCAATCTTGTTTTATTATGCCTTTGCGCAACTAAAAATGCAAGTCATTTGTGATAAGAGTCTTTTGATAATTTTTTTATTTGTTTTTTAATAAAATTGTGTTATTGGTAACGCTTAGAGGTATTTCTAACGGACACTGAAAATGAATGCAGATGAAATTTTAGATAATAATTATGAGGAAAATGGCGAGAGCTTTTTGTATTATCTGCAAGAAAAACATACTTTTTATAAAGAAGGACTTCGGCTTTTATGTGAGGCGATTTATGCTCTGGCCGAGGAAAATGTGCATATTGCCCGGCGTGCCGCTAAAATAAACTTTATTTATGGTAAGATTTTGAAGTGTTTTTTATATCATTTTGATCCCGATGATCCTTACAAAATAAGTAATTTACCGGAAAATTATAATCGGATGATTGGGCAACTTGATAAGTGTGTTGATTTTTACTTTAGTACTAGGGTTTCAGCCTAGTTACCCAACATTGGATAAAAGTTCTTATATAGAAACCAAGCAATGCCGGCAAGTAGTGCCAAGCCAAACAGATAAAACGGAATTTTAATTATAAAGCGAAAAATATAGAAGCCGATAATGGCTGCTAAAGCATAAATAACGATTGTTGATATACTCATTTTATCCTCCCGTTTATACTTCATCTGCCCTAATGAGCAGAGATGTTGTCATCAATAAAATAATAATTGCCGGTGCTGACACTGAAAGTAATATAGGAATATAGCCGTTCACACCAAAAGCATAAACTACCTGCGAAAGGAAGTAAATAGAAAATCCGGTAGCAATGCTGATAACAACGCGCCATATAATTGCCGAGCCGCGCAAAGTGTTTTGTAACATAAATACCGCGGCTATCAATAACATTCCGACCAAAAGGAATGGTGATACCCAAAGGCTTAAGTATCGCATCCAGTGTTGTCGGGCAGAAAAACCGGCGCTTTCATAAAAAGCTATAGTATCCGGTAATTGCCAGAACGAAATTGCTTCCGGTTCAATAAAATTTTCTTTTATACGTTGCATATCAATACTGGTTTCATAGGTATAGTCCGACATTGTTTGTATTGGTTTGCCGCCGACAATGTGTTTAACGTCTTTGAGGTGAAAATTTTTGCCTTCCAAGGTAGCAAAATAGGCTTCATAAGATTGAGTAATTTGTGAATTTTCATTCAGTTCAGTAATGCTTATATCGCGCATCCATAAAGAATTATCTTTTTCCTGACGCAAATTTTTAGCCTGAATAAGTAGGACTTTATTGTCAGAAAGAGCTTCTCTTATCCATAATCCTTTGCTGGAAAAGAGCATGGCATTAGGGTTACGACTGGTGAGACGGTAGCTCAAAACTTCATACCATTCATACATTTTAGCCGAAATAGGGTTAAGCACCATGATATTAAAAAGTCCGAGAGCGAATGCGGCAATAATCAATGGTCGTAAAAAGCTAAAAATGGAAACACCGGCGGTGCGAATAATTACAAATTCATTGTTTTTACTCAAACGCCAAAAAGTAATCATTGCTGCCACCATCATTATAAACGGGAAAACTATTTCGATAGTTTTGGCAATACGGGTTACGGCGTATTGGATTGTGAACCATATACCGATATCTTCGCGTCCGGAAACGCGGCGCAACGCTTCAATTGCATCAAAGAGCAAAATGATACCCAAAATAGCAAAGAATACTATAAAAAAGTTTGCTAACAGTTGTTTGGTAACGTAGCGACTTAAAATGGAAAAAAACTTCATAGATTAAGCCTCCTGCTCACTGAAAAATTGGTCAGTTAAATAGCGTTCAATACTATCCGGCAAAATGGTAACAATTGTTTTGCCGCTCATTTCTTCACGCTTAGCCAAATCGACGGCACCAATTAATGCCGCGGCGGCCGAAACCCCAACCGGTAAGCCCTCGGTGCGGGCAACAAAACGGCTCATTTTGAAAGCCTCGGTTGTGGAAACTTGATAAATTTCATTGATCAATCCGGCATTATAAAGCGGAGGGATAAATCCGGCACCGATGCCGCCGATGCGATGAGCACCTTTTTCTTTACCGCTTAAAACAGCGCTTTCGGCAGGTTCTACTGCCATTACATATAAGTCAGGAACGCAAGACTTTAAGGTTGAAGCCACACCGCTGATAGTGCCGCCGGTACCAACTCCGCAAACGATAGCATCAACATTACCACCGGTATCTTCCAATATTTCGGCACCGGTTGTAAGCTGATGAACTTCGACATTTGCCGGATTTTCAAATTGTTTGAACTCAATTAAATTAGCGGAACGGGCTTTTAATATTTCCACTTTACGAATAGCACCTGCCATGCCTTCGTCAGCCGGAGTTAGCAATACTTCTGCACCGAAATGGCGTATCAGCGCTATTTTTTCCGGCGCCATATTTTCAGGCATAACGATTACCAATTTGTAACCACGCGCGGCACAAAAAGCTGCCAGCCCGATGCCGGTATTACCTGATGTTGCCTCAATAAACACCGTGTCATCGTTGATTTTGCTAAACGGGGCTTTGTTTATCATATTTAATGCCACACGGTCTTTAACCGAAAAAACGGGATTATAAAATTCGCATTTAACCAGCAAATCGGCTTTTAGCGCACATTTTTGCATTACTTTATTTAAGCGCAAAAGGGGCGTATGCCCGACCATATCTTCTATAGAATCATAAATTTTGCGCATATTGTTCTCCCTTTAATGTGGAAGCCTAACCGTTTTTGACTTCATCAACCAAACTTTGCGTAAACTCGACCAAACCGGTTTGGCGCACGCGTTTCAAGCGCTCTGCAGAGAATATTTTTTGGATTGTCTGAGTGGCTTGTTCCGGATTCATGCAAATAATAACGTAATCATATTCGGTCCAGTGTTCCATTTTTTCGAGCACCAAATCCATGCGTTTATTAATAGTTTCAATGCTGTCGGTATGGCGACCTTCCAAGCGGCGACGCAATTCTTTAATAGATGGAGGCAACATATAGATTGAAACGACATCGTTAGGTGCTTTGGCTTTAACTTGGCGCATGCCGAGCCAATCCATATCAAAAATCACATCTTGACCGACATTCAGAAAACTATCAACTTCAGAGCGCAAAGTTCCATAGCGATGGCCATATTGCGAATTTACCGTTTCATAAAAAGCATCTTCAGCCAAAAGTTTGTCATATTCGGCCTCGGTAACATATTTATAGTCAACTCCGTCAACTTCACCTTCGCGGCGTTCGCGAGTGGTAACCGAAACTGAGAATTTTAAATTTTTATCTTCGGCCAATAATTTTTTAATCACAGTAGTTTTACCGGTGCCAGACGGTGCTTCAATCACAAACATTACACCGCGACGAACCTTATTTAAATGCTCTATAATATCTGTCATATCTTCCTCTTGCAAAATAAATCGAACCGCATTATAAAACAATTAGATGATAATGCAATTATTTTTTTGCAAAAGGGGGAAAAGTGAAAAGTTTTGAAAGTGTTTTGATAACCGGCGCTTCTTCCGGAATAGGCGAGGCTTTGGCGGTATATTATGCCGAGCATGGAGTAAAGCGGATTTTTTTAAGCGGACGCAATGTCGAGCGCTTGCAAGCGGTTAAAGAAAAATGCGAAAAATTCGGTGCTGTGGTTGAAGCCAAAAAGATTGATGTTACAAACCGTGAGCAAATGGCAGAGTGGATTGCTGACTGCAATAAGGAAACCACGCTTGATGCTGTGTTTGCCAATGCAGGTGTTTCAACAGGTGCGGAAACAACCGAAAATATTTATAATACGTTTGAAATCAATGTAATGGGAGTTTTAAATACCGTAACGCCGACGGTGGAGCTATATCGGCAAAATAAGAGCGGGGCAAAAACGGTGGTAATAATGGCATCGATTGCCGGATATCACGGATTGGCGGCTTGTCCTTCCTATAGCGCAACGAAGGCTTGCGTTAAGGCTTATGGTGAGGCTTTGCGCAATCAGCTGAGACCGGAGGGAATACAGGTGAATGTGGTATGTCCGGGGTTTGTAAAATCGCGCATTACCGACCAAAATACCTGCCCAATGCCGTTTTTTATGAGTGCTTCAAGCGCTGCGGAAATTATTGCCGAGCGTGTGGCAAAAGATGTGGGATTGATAGCTTTTCCGTGGCCGATGCGCTTTGCGGCATGGTTGATCTCGATTTTACCGAATCGTATCAGCGATTTTATATATGCTTCGTTACCGCATAAGGTTTAATCGCCGTCGTATTGGCGCATCTTGGCTTTCATCCGCTCAATCGGATTCAGTTCGGCATCTTGTGCAGCACGGTGTTCGATTGCTTCTTGATGATGTCGGGCGGAAGATATAAATTCCTCCTCTTCGCGCAGAATTTGCTCTTCTTGCAGTGTTTGCGGATGAAGAGGTAGATGTTTGGCAGCAAAAAGGCTACGTCTTTCGCGCTCACGATTCTCAAAAGCTTCGGCATCTCTTTTGATTGAGGATGGTAAAAATTCTTCTGCCATTTTTTCGGCTTCCCAAGCGCTGAGAATGGTAGTTAAAGTTGTTTCTTTGCCTTCGGCTCGCATTTTGTTGAATGTATCTAAAATAATCGGCAATAAGCGTTTTTGCATATCCGGAGTTGCCTGAGGAAAGGAGATATCCGGTTCTTGGTCGTCAATAGCCGCGAGATATATGGAATTGGCAATATTGCGGATATTTTTGGTCGGGTCATTACCACGATAGAGTCTAAGACGACTGTAAAACATCATGTTGTGAGCTACACCGTTTTCCGGTGCAATATCAGCATAAATTTCATCTTCAAAACCAGATGTTGATGGTTGCCAACACATTACGCGATATTTTTTTGCTTCCATTATGGCGAATCCTTATTTAAGTCAAATTGCGGTAGGAATATAATAAACTTTTATGTAAAAGTCTATAAAAATAGTGAAAAAAATGTTGCATTTAGTTTTTTATTAGGGTAAGAAAGATACGAATCGCATCGGTGAGATGGCAGAGTGGTCGAATGCGGTTGACTCGAAATCAATTGTACGTTTTGTCGCGTACCTGGGGTTCGAATCCCTATCTCACCGCCATTTACAACAGCCCCGCTATATAGCGGGGTTTTGTTGTAAATGTTGTGGTGAGTCAGGATTTGAACCCCAGAGAGAGGGGTTCGACTACAAGCGAAAGCGAGACGGGAGTATCGCGGTCGGCTTGATAAAGCCGATGAGCGCAGTGAACGAGCATAAGCGAGATTATCCCTATCTCACCGCCATTTACAACAGCCCCGCTATATAGCGGGGTTTTGTTGTAAATGTTGTGGTGAGTCAGGATTTGAACCCCAGAGTGCGAAAAATTAAAAAAAAGCCTCCGATAATCCATATCGGGGGCCAAATTCGTGTAAAATCCACAGGCGAAATACTTGTTAAAAAAGTCAAGTCTTAAGCGGTAAAATGTCTTTAAAAACGGTTGGAAAGGCTTATATTTTTTGCGATGAAATGTAAGGGGCAAAAAGATGATATATGGCAATACGGAAAAGGTTTTTATCTATAATAACAAGGCAAGTAATAATTTGTTTTTCCAGCAGCTGGAAGATTTACATTCTTTCAGTTCATTCAGCACCGATAATATTTTTCAACTGCAACAATATACACAAGCTTTGACTCCTCGAGTGCTTATTTTTAATATTACCGATGCGCAAACTTTGGCAGATTTGAAATCAACGCTTAAGCATCATCTGCCGGAATATCCGCTGATTGTGGTGGCGCCGGAGAGTATGAATTTACAACCTAACGAAAATGTGGCACACTATATTAAATCCGGTGACCTGACAACGCTGACCGATGTGGTTGAGAGTTATTGCTTAGGTGGTAAAAGACACGATATTATGCTGCTTACAACCCATACTCAAGAGCAAACTCCTTTGCAAAATGCCTTGAGAGAAGAAAAATATTCAATATTTGAAGTGCATAAGGTGGAAGCGGCTCAGCAATATTTGGCGCGTAATAATCCGCGAATTGTCTGTGTGGAATATTCGCCACGCTTTATTGTGGCAAGGCATATGTTACAACATCAACACATATTTTATGTGGATAGAGCGCAAGATATTACTGAAATTAAAAAAATTTTGCACTAAAAGAAAAGCATCAGATGATGTTTTTTTAGGGACTTAATAATGGTGTCTTTTTCGCAAACAATGCATAAAATTTATAATGCGGTGCTTCATCTTTCGAGTAGCAAGCACGCATTGTTTTGGCTGTTTGTGATATCGTTTGTTGAGAGTTCTTTTTTCCCCATTCCGCCTGATATCATGCTGATTCCGATGATTTTGGCTACGCCGAAAAAGGCTTGGAAAATTGCCGGAGTTTGCACGTTGGCAAGTGTTTGCGGAGCTTATTTAGGTTATGTTATCGGCTATTATTTCTTTGAGTTGATAGCTCAGCCATTGTTGGAATTTTACGGCTATTTAGAAAAATTCAACGAATTTAAGCATCTTTATGAAGAGTGGGGCGCTTGGATTGTATTTGGTGCAGGTATTACGCCGTTCCCTTATAAGATTATCACGATTGCCAGCGGGGTAGTGCAACTCAACTTGGCAGTGTTCACCATTGCTTCGATTATTGCTCGTGGTTTGCGTTTTTTCCTGATAGCGTGGTTGTTGAAAGTCTATGGCGAAAGAATGCGCTTATTTATCGAAAGAAACCTCGGTTGGCTTTCGGTTTTGTTCTTGGCTTTGCTGATAGGCGGCTTCTTGCTCATCAAGTTGTTTTGATATTTTGGTCTTTAATTTCAGTATGTAGTCAATTACATCATCGTCATCCCATTTGACCGAACCGGTGATTTGTCCGGCTTCTTCGTTATTACGATTTACTAAAATAGCAGCCGGTGTTACAAAAACCCCCATACCGTTAATAAAATTGGATTTTCGGTCAATATAACTTTCCAAATGCGGGGCCTCAATTTTGCGCAAAAAGGCGTGGCGTTCGTCGGCAGTTTTAAAATCTTTCTCCGGAGAAATAATTATTACTCTGACACCTTTGCTTTTCATCTTTTCGGAAAAAGTATCAAGCTTTTTCATGTCGCTGATGCAAGGTCCGCAATAACGCGACCACAAAACTGCCATAAGTAATTCTGATTTAAAATCTTTAAGCTTATATGCCTTACCGCTGTCGCTGTAAAAACTAAGCTCCGGAATATAGCGAGCTTTCGGAAAAATATTTATCTTCGCATTTGCCGATTGGCAAAAAACAGCGAACAGCAAAAATAAAGTTGTCATAAGTTGTAAAATTTTATTCATTCTTTAATATCTTTCTGCTAAAACGAATATCAGGTTTGGTATTTTAACATACATATATACTTCAGACATCAAATAAAAGGTTAATAAATGAAAAAAATACAGAAAATAATTTTAATCGCTTGTTTGTTAATTTCAACTTTGGGAGCAACGGCGTGCGGACGCTATTCTGATCCATATCCGCTACCGGAAAGCAGTTTCCCGCATAATTATCCGCAGAAATAGGAGAGGATTATGGCAGAACAAAACAGTAGTATAGAAAGGATTCCGTATGTAGAATTTGCCGATAATGCGAATGAACGTACGCCATGCGTTTTGGTGCTTGATTGTTCGGGTTCTATGAGAGGAGAGCCGATTAAACAATTAAATGCCGGTTTACAGGCACTTGAGAAAGAACTTAAGGAAGATATAGATGCCAGCTCGCGGGTGCAAATATTGATAATTCAGGCTTCCGGCAAAGATGAAGTCAAAATTGTTTCGGAGTGGACAGATGCGATGAATTTTACGGCGCCGACGATGGAAGCCGGTGGTTTAACACCGCTCGGTAAAGCGATGGAAAAAGCCTTGAAAAAAATTGAAGAACAAAAATGTTTGTATGACAGTTGCGGTATTACCTCCAAGCGACCATGGATTTTTTTAATCAGCGATGGCGAACCGACCGACTACGGTTGGGAAGAATCGGCAGAAATTTGCCGTTATGCACAAAAAAACAAAAAAGTTGTGATACACGCAATAGGCACTCAAGGGGCGAATTTAGATAAATTGGCTAAGTTTTCGCTTTTGCCGCCCAAGCGTTTGACGGGGCTTAAATTTACCGAATTTTTCTTGTGGCTCAGTCGCAGTGTGTCGTGTATTTCCAAGGCGGCACCTAATGCCAATCAATATTTTGATGACATAACGGATTGGAATGAGAAGTAAAAAATGAAAAAAACGCGGCAAATCAGAACGGTAGGAACTTCTCTGCGTGGGGCGTGGCATAAGGCAAAAAATATGCCGTGCCAAGACTGTTATCGGGCGAAAAATAAAGATGATAAAATGGTGGCAGTGGTTTCTGATGGTGCCGGTTCGGCGCGTTACAGCAGTATCGGCGCGCGAATTATTTGTGAAACCATGTGTGATTTGTTAGTGAATTCCGATATAGCTCGTATTGAGGAAGATGTGATAAGAGCTATTACGGTGGCGCGTGATAAACTGATATTACATCGTTTGAATAAGAGCAAATCGGCGTCCGGATTGGTTGATTTTTCGGCTACAATGGTCGGAGTTTTTTATCAGCAAGGCAGAGGAGTATTTTTTCATATCGGCGATGGAGCGGGTATCGCTTTTAAGGGCGGAGATTATTCTGATTTTGTGATTTCTGAGCCGGAGAACGGTGCTTTTTCTTGTGAAACGTATTTTTATACGATGAACGATTGGCAAGATTGTTTGCGTTTTACTTCTTTTCGGGATAAGGACAGGTTGATGTTGATGACAGACGGGGTTACGGGCTTTGTCTTTTCCGACGATTTTTATCGTATACGCCAGAATTTTTTATTGCCAATAGTTGAATATTTGGAAAAAGAAGAACGTTCGACTTATGCCGAAAAAGTGCTGCGCAATACTTTAGAAGACAAAAAAGCACAACGATTAAACGCTGACGATAAAACAATTTTTTGGGCAAAGATTTCATGAGTGAAACCGAGGGTAAAAAATATCTGGCGCTTTATGGTGACGGGCATCACGAAGAAGTAGTGCTGGGAGAACTTTTGAACAAAGGCGGTGCCGCCGGAAAAATTTATCGTGATGACTCGCACCCAAAAAGTGTGGCAAAGATTTATCATGATCGCAATAAAAGTGAAACGAATCGCAAAAAACTGGAGGCTATGCTTCTAAATAAGCCGAATATTCCGACAATTTCTCATAAGGGTAAGGAATATATTCAAATTGCGTGGCCGACGGCGCTGTTGGAAGACGCTCAAGGTTATTGTGTGGGCTATCTGATGCCGGAAATTGAAACCAAAGAAGCTATTTCTCTGGATCATTTAATGCAAAAGGCAGTGCGCCAAAAATTAGGACTTTCGGAACGCTATATTGACCGTGTTTTTGCCGCATATAACGTAACATCGGTGGTGGCGGCATTGCACGCCTGCAAACACTATATTGTGGATTTGAAACCGGCAAATGTGTCCATTTATAAAAGCACAAAGTTGGTTGCACTGTTTGATTGTGACGGCTTTTCCATTTGCGGCGAAAAAGGCGCGCGGTATCCGGCAGAATATGTAAGCGAAGAATATATTTATCCGGAAGGTATGCAACAGACTTGTCAGCAAATGGGTGAAGAACAAGATAAATTTGCACTGGCTGTGATTATTTTCAGACTCTTAAATGAAGGAGTGCATCCTTTCTCGGGTATGCCGCGAAAGGGCGAAGATATGCTTTCTATTCAGGAACGAATTGCCGGTTACCATTATGCCTATGGTATTTGGCCTGATGCGTATCAGGCGCCGCATCCATACAGTATTCACGATTATTTTGATAAAACAACAATGAATATGTTTGAGCGGGCGTTCACCAAGGGCAATGACCGACCGACGGCGCTGGAGTGGCAGACTCAGCTCGAATTTATTTTGAAAAACTTGAAACAATGTAAAAAAGACCATAACCACGCATATTTTACCTCTAAAGGTTGCGGTTTGTGTATGGTTAGTGAAAAAATTAAAGCGCGGCTTGATGATTATAAAAAACATCAGGAAGAACCGCAAACCGTGCGCGGCATGGATTTGAAAAAGCTGGAAACAGAAAATATTCCACAAAAGCAACAGGATAAGGAACATCGTGACCAACAGCTGACTTATTGGTATTATGGTTTTGTGGGCGGGTATTTATTGTTTTGGACTTTTTTTTATAAGATTGCGTCAGTATTTGGTGACATACTCCGTTCAGCCGGCGTTTTTGTGCAATTGATGCTGTTTTTGACAATGGCACTGGGGGCGCACAAATTGCTAGAAAAGTCTGCGACATGTTTTCCGAATGCAAAAAATCAAAATATTTTCAGCATGATGAATATGTATGCCATTATATGTCTGCTGATTGCGTTAATAACCGTAAATGGTTTATCTGCCGATATTTTTTCGCTTAATGATGTTAATCCATAGTTTCTTTTGGGAAACTATATCACCTAAAAGTGCCTACTTTTCAAATAAAAAAACATATCTTATATTGAACTAAAGATGGATTTTTTATGGGGTGTGTCAAAATGAAAACAATTAATAAATTGAATATTTCCGGTGCAATGGTATATCCGTTGATTGAGGGAGGAAAAGGAATTAACGGCACCGATGGTAAAAGTTCGGGTGCATGGGCCAAAGAAGGCGGCGTCGGTACTATTTCCATGGTTAGTCCGACCGAAGTTTCGCTGGAAGGGACAATTATTCCGGAAGTTTTTCACGAAAAAATCCGTGCCATGCGGCATCGCGAAATGGTAGAATACGCAATTCGCGGCGGTATCAGCCAAGCGCAAATTGCTCATGAAATTTCCGAGGGAAACGGACGTATTCATATCAATATGCTTTGGGAAATGGCAGATTCAGAAGAAGTGATTACGCGGGTTTTAGATGGTGCAAAAGGGCTGATTCACGGGGTAACGTGTGGGGCCGGATTGCCGTATAATCTTGGTAAAATTGCTTCAGAACATCAGGTTTATTATTATCCGATTATTTCTTCGGCACGGGCGATGAGTATTTTATGGAAACGCTCATTTAAGAACTATGCCGAATATCTGGGCGGAGTGGTTTATGAAGACCCATGGTTAGCCGGAGGACATAATGGTTTATCTAATGCCGAAAATCCGTTGCAACCGGAACGCCCGTATGAGCGTTTGATTGCTTTGCGTCAGGCTTTGAAAGAAATAGGCTTGCCGGAGTTACCGATTATTATTGCCGGTGGTGTATGGAGCTTGAGCGACTGGCAGGACTATATTGATAATCCGGAACTTGGCAATGTGGCGTTTCAGTTTGGAACGCGCCCGATGATAACCAAAGAAAGTCCGATCAGCGATGCATGGAAAATGCTGATGTTGCGCGCTAAGAAAGGCGACGTTATTTTGCAAAAATTCAGTCCGACCGGTTTCTTTTCTTCAGCGATTAAAAATAAGTTTTTGGGCAATTTAATGCGCAGAAAACAAGCCGAAATAAATTACAGTGATACACCAACCGATGAGATGACGCTGTTATTGCCGATTGCTCCGCATAAGGCCGTATATATTCGTCCTGAAGATAAGGATAAAGTGGAAGAACAACGCAGACAGGGTTATTCAATGATTAAAGAAACGCCGGATGAAACTTTGGTCTTTTTAACTCCGAATGAATGGCTTGAAATGCAAAAAGAACGCGCTGAATGTGTGGGGTGCCTATCGCAGTGTCAGTTTTCGGGGTGGTCGCGTGCTACCGGCTCTACCGGAAAAATTCCTGATCCGCGGACATATTGTATTCACCATACATTGATGGATATCGGTCATGGCGGAGATATAGAGGATAATTTGGCTTTTGCCGGACATAATGTATATCGTTTCGGACAAGATCCTATGTATGCGCATAACCATATCCCGAGTGTGCATGAGCTGTTCAAAGCTATTTTAGCCGGAAAATAAATAAAATGTTGGCAAAAGATGAGGCCCTGCCGGTAGCGGGGCTTTTTTGTTACAATAATATTTAAAATACTTCTTGACAAAATGGATAATTTTTGCTAATTTAGACTTAAGCAAGATGAAAAGGCTTGCCCGAGGTGTGAGAACCTCATGATAAGCGTCAATGCAAGACGTTAAATTTTGCAAGCCCGATGGTTGTCTGTGTATGATGATCGGTGGGCGGCAAAATAAGCCGTTTTACATAGACATCATATAAAAATTCTAGACAAATATATGCCTGTTTAGGCCAATATGTCGCACTATTCTTATCAGTAGTTCTCAACCGCCGGTCGCTTTTCATTGAAGCGACTAATTTTTTATTTGTGGAATAAGGAGAACGAAGATGAGTGATGATTTCAAAGAAACTGTAACAACAGATTTTGAAGGTAAAGAATTTAAAGTCAGAAAGTACAGTAATGGTGGAGAATATTGGAGTCCTGTAGATAATCCTGATTGGAAATTCGAAGTTGTGGATATGAAACAATATCAAGGTAAAGATGCCTTAGATTTGGGACTAAGATATTCTTGTAACAGAGCTATGGAAAGTAGAAAAGACAGAGAAGACTTATTTAAGTTTATGCCTGTTATTGATAAAATGTTTCTACCTTCATTTAAGGACAGATATATACAAAAAACTGAAAAGATGGGAAATATTATATGTGTATGTAATGCAAGTACTTTTCCTTCTTCTAAATATCAAGAGAAAGTATTTGCCGCAAGAGCAAATACCGGTCTTGGTGCCCTAAGTCGGTATTGGCAAGAACACACACTATATTTGAATCCTGGAAGCACATCTTTTGGAGAAGATAAAAATTTGCGTGAGATTACAAAAGAAGAAACCTTAAAATGTTTAAATTTAATAGAAGAAAGAGATAAAAATCCAGACCTTATTCGTGACGATACGTTATATTATGTTAAAATGACGCAAATAATGGAACTTGCAATTGCAGAAAACGCAACAGATAGGGTGGCTAAGTTGGCTGAAAAACTCTTAGAGAGAAACAAATATGATGTTGCTCTTCCTAAAGCAATTACAAGTTTTTTAATGGAGACAATAAATGAGCATCCAGAATTAGCGGGGAGTGAATTGGCAAGAGTGGCTGTAAGGAGTAAAGGTGAATCCATAAAAGATAGAATAGATTCAAATGATGATGTATCTGAAAGGAGTAAAGGTGAATCCATAAAAGATAGAATAGATTCAAATGATGATGTATCTGAAAGTAAAAAAAGAGTTGCTAGACGTCCAAGAAGAATAGCTTTTGATGAATTAGCTAAAGAGGCTAATGTAAATGATTTACGATAAGCTCAATTACATATTTTAATTTATCAGTTATGAGATATTAATATAAAACTTTCACGCCCGGTGAGAAATCCTCATCGGGCGTGTTTGTATACAAAAGTCTAAAATTTATTGATTCTTGATATCTTGAATATCAAATAATGGCCGTCCTTGCACCATACGCGTCATCTGCATCTCAATTGTAGTGGCTAAGTTAAGTTTGCCGCTCTTGATAATGTTACGTGTTTGGTCGCCTTGTGTGGTAATAGGGTTGGCAAACAAGTATTGCACCACCGGACGTTTGCGCCCCGAACCGATAAGGGTTTGATGAATAACTCCCAAAATACCGCGTGAAAGCAGGTCGAATGCCAATTCTTCACTCATTTCTCCGGCAGATGCATGCTTAACCAAAGCATCTAGAGCATCTGAAACATTATTGGCGTGAATGGTTGAAAGCACTAAGTGACCGGAAGTGGCTGCACGCAAAACTTCACTGGCAGCTTCAGGAGTTCTGATTTCGCCCACCATGATATAGCGAGGACGTGAACGCAAAGCCGAGCGTAGCGATGCTCCCCAATCATCATCAACAGGCTGTGTTTGTTTGCATAATCCGAGTGATCCGTTCATGGATTTATATTCGCCATCTAAAGGCATCTCAAACGGATCTTCGATGGTGTAGGCAAAACCGCCGTTACGAATTAGGAATTCGCGTAACAAGCTGGAAATAGTTGTGGTTTTACCTGAACCGGTGGCACCTCCGAGCAAAATCAGTCCCGAAGCGTTGCCCAAAGTAGCCAAATAGTTAATCAGTACCGGTGGATAGCCCAGAGCTGTTAAATCCGGCACTTTTTTCGGCATTTTACGCATACAATACATTATACCATACATGGAAACAGTGCGTTCTACACGGAAAAAATAACCTTCATAAATTACCGAATAATTTGACTTTCCTTCATATTTAGACTGCAATAAATTATAAAATTCTTCAAAATCATCGGGATGAAATTCTTGCAAGCCGTTTTCAGTGTTCATATCCGGCACAAAAACATGCTTATCCGGCATAATATAAATGTCGGAATAAAAAAAGTCGTTAATTCGGGTCATGTTTTTTCTCCTTTAAATCTTCATCTGCAAGCCAGTATAAGGCGCTAATTGTTAAATTCTCTTTAATTGTTATTGCTTTGGAATAAAAAATATTCTACATTTGCAAATAAAGCAAGGTTAATGTGAAAAAATGAAAAAATTGAATATAAAAGAAAAATTGCTGAATATATATACGCTTAAAAATTATGCGCTTATTTTGCCGTATGCTAAGCCGTATTGGTTTCGTGCCTTACTGGCGGTGGCAATTACCATGCCGGTCGGATCTATGGATGCGGTTATTGCTTGGTCATTAAAGCCGTTTATGGATGTGGTGCTGGTTGAAAAACAGACCGGTTGGACAATGTATATTCCGTTATTGATTATTGTTTTCAGCGTGTTACAGGCATTATTCACTTATATATCTACTTATATGAATACATGGGTTGGCAATAAAATGGCCAACGATTTGAAAAGAGATTTGTTTCATAAATTGATGCGTTCCGATGCGGCATTTTTTGATAAATCCAATTCCGGAGAGGTACTCTTTAATTATAATAACTGTGCCGAATCTGCCTGCAGCGGGCTTTTGAACAGTATGAAAATGTTCTCAACACGTCTTTTTTCTTCGCTGTCGTTGATTTGTGTGTTGTTTTACAATTCGTGGCAGTTGGCAATTGTTGCCGTAATTGTTATGTTCGGTGCGCTTTATCCGCTGACAAAGGCTCGCAAAAGGCTGAAAAAAGTTTTTACTCTTGATATGAATGTTATGGCGGAATTACTGAATTGCTATAACGAAACTTTTGGCGGTAACAAAATTATCAGTGCCTATAATTTGCGCGACTATTGTAAAGCAAGATTTGTAAAAGTCGTGAATACGATTTTTGAACTTAGTTTGCGTATGGTGAAGCGTATGGGGATTATAGCGCCTTCTATGCACGTTATTTCTTCGTTAGGAATAGCATTTGTTATATGGTATGGAAGTTATTTAATCGTAAATCACCAAATTACGGTCGGTAATTTTGCCTCATTTATTACTTCGCTTGTGATGCTGTATAATCCGTTAAAATCTATCGGGAATAATTATAACGGGGTGATTATGTCGTTAATGATGGTTGAAAATGTGATGAATATTCTGCATGAAGAACCGAAAATCAAAAGCAAGGAAAATGCCGAGAATTTGCCGGATTGTAATGGTGATATATGCTATAAAAATGTTTGTTTCGAATATGAAAAAGACCATCCGGTATTAAAGAACATCAATCTGGATATTACCGCCGGTCAGACTATTGCTTTGGTGGGCAATTCGGGGGGCGGAAAAACAACGATTTCTACACTATTGCCGCGTTTTTATGATGTAAAAAGCGGCGAAATTTTAATTGACGGGCACAATGTTAAAGATTTGGATTTAGACTGTTTGCGCCGAAATATTGCCATCGTTTTTCAGGACAATTTTTTGTTCGGCAATACAATAAGGGAAAATATCTTATTGGGGCAAAAAGATGTAAGTGAAGAACAGCTCGCTTTGGCGGTTAAATCGGCCTGTTTGGAGGAATTTATTGCTTCTTTGCCGGATGGCTTGGATACAGTCATTGGTGAGCGTGGAGTTACACTTTCCGGCGGTCAGAAACAGCGTATTGCCATTGCGAGGGCATTTATTAAAAATGCGCCGATTTTGATTTTAGATGAGGCTACCTCGGCGCTTGATAATAAATCTGAGGCCGTTGTTCAGCAAGCGATTGATAACCTGATGAAAAATCGCACAGTTTTAGTTATCGCTCATCGTCTTTCTACCGTGCGCAATGCTGATTGTATTGTGGTACTTAACAATGGAGAAATAGTGGAAAAAGGAAAACATGAAGAATTGCTAGCCCTTGGGGGAGAGTATGCGGCTCTCTATCGCACTCAACTCTCATAAAAACTCGTCTAATGGCTTGCTACTTGCTGTTTTTCTCCTTGTGTACCTTCTTTTGTACACGGCGTCAAAAAACAACAGCGTATTAAGCTCATTATCCGAGTTTTTAATTAAATCAGCTGATTTTTGGGGTGGATTCTCATATTATCCTGTGGATAAATCTTTGGTATAAATATCAGTGATACGGTGATTAAAACACTGGTTTTAAGCCGTTCTAGAACTAAAATTCAAAAAATAATGCACAATTTTTAACTTTATTGCTATTTTTTTTATTTTTGTTATTGAAAATTTTACAATTATCTCTTAAGTTAAAGCTGTATTAGTTGTTACACAATTAAATTTAAACTTGCCGAAAGGCAAAAAACGTAAAAAAAACCATATGGAGAAAATAAAATGAAAAAACTTTTAAGTTTGTTTGTTGCGCTCGTAGCATTATCTGGCTGCTCTATGTTTGGTGCAGACGGTGGTTTGTTCAGTGGCGTTGACTGCGAATCTAGATTAGCTCGTAACTTTGCTGAAAATTCTACAGATACAGTATTTTTTGCTTTTGATAGCTCTGCTTTGTCTGCTGAAGCTACTGCTGCTTTAGATACTCAAGTTAACTGGCTCCGCAACCATCCGGATACAAACGTTATTGTTCAAGGTTATTGCGATGAACGCGGTACTCGTGAATATAACTTAGCTTTGGGTGAACGTCGTGCTAACGCCGTTAAACAATACTTAGTATCTCAAGGTATTGCTGAACACAGAATTTCGACCATTTCTTATGGTAAAGAAAGACCGGCAGTATTTGGTAGCAACGAAGCTGCTTGGGCTCAAAACCGTAGAGCTGTGACAGTTTTGGCTTCTGCCGAATAGTAAAAACTCGTCTAGCTGGTATTTACTCGGAAGTCGATTGGCTTATGTACTATTTGTGTACACTGCGCCAATCGACTTTCGTCGTATCTACGCACGCTATTCGAGTTTTTAACACGTCATTCTGAGGCGAAGCCGAAGAATCTATCTACACTGCGCTCAAAAATCA
>CACWQS010000018.1 GCA_902763155.1 uncultured Pseudomonadota bacterium
ATTCTCAATTCGCGATGCTATCCAGTATGATATGGCTAATTTTTCCTGGATTACCACGCGAAGTTTTGCAAGATTTTTACGGCGCTTTAGGGCTTGTAATAATCAACCTTTGCAAAACAAGCTCGTAATGACGTAGAAAAAACGGGAAAATTACAACTCCAGAGCGACACCAACAACGGCGCTGAGCAAAATGTAATAAATCGGGCTGATTTTATAAATCCGCATCGCCGCAACCAAAATTACCAATAAGCCGAGCGTTTGCCAATCGGTTATCGTTTGCGCCGTAATGGTCCAACCGGCGTATAGTATGAGCGCCAATACTGCCGGACGGATACCGCTCAAAACCGCATTAACATATTTGTTTTCGTGCCATTTGTTTAATAAACGAGCGATAAAATAAATCACAATCATTGAAGGCAGAATCTCGCTCAAAACTGCCGCCAAAGCACCGGGAAAACCCGCCGCGGTAAAGCCGGCATAAGTTGCCATATTTATCCCCACCGCTCCGGGGACAGATTGCGAAACAGCTATCATATCGGTCAATTCTTGGGTGCTGAACCAAGGGTATTTTTGCGCTAAATCAAACAAAAAAGGAACCGTTACCAAACCACCGCCAATCGCAAACAGGCCGATTTTGAAAAACTCCCAAGCCAATAGTGCATATATCATCTCTTGGCCCTCCGCCATAAGAGCAAAAGCAGTCCGCTTAATCCTGCCAGCAAAACAATCGCGATTGCCGACCACTTGAGCCAAAACAACAAGACCGCCGCCACGGCAAAAATCGCATAGCCGAAAATGCCTTTTACTCCGTTTTGCCACATATCCCAAACTGTGCTTAATATCAGCGCAATCACGCTAATTCTGATGCCGGCAAACGCCCATTGAAAATATTGATTATCCATGTATTGTCGGAGCAATAAAGCCACCATCGTGATAACTATAATCGAAGGCGAAATTACCCCCAACGTGGTGCTGATGAGCCCTAAAATGCCGCGCAATTTGTAGCCGATGAACGATGCGGCATTGACGGCGATAATCCCCGGTGTGCATTGACCGATGGAATAGTAATTCAAAAGTTCTTCCTTGCTTATCCACTTTTCTTTATCAACTGCTTCGCTTTGCAAAATCGGCAACATGGCATAGCCGCCACCGAAGGTAAATAATCCCATTTTAAAAAACAAAAAATAGAGTTTCCATAAACTAACTTTCGGCATTTTGCGGCTCCGATACCGTCAGCAATTTTTCTTTTTGCAAAAAGGAAAACACTTCTTCAGCAATTAGTTGATGTCCGCGAGAATTGGGGTGGGTGGCATCTTGATATAACTTATCCAACGCCCTTGTATGCCACTGCGGATAGCGAGCAAAAAACTTTATGTTGCGCTCATGGCAAATGCGGCAAATTTGGTTATTATAACGCTCGACGTCATCATTTTTGCGAATGAGCGATGCCGTAGGTAAATAGCGTTTTTCCATCACCGGCAAAACATCTAGCACTACAATTTCAGCACCGCTCGCCTGCAAAATATCAAGCAAACGGTGCCAATACATTTCGCGCGCACCAAACGAAAAATCAAGCGCCATATCACTGTCTTTGCGGCGGCGCAAATCGTTAGTCCCCAGCGAAACCAACAGCATGTCAAAACGGCGTGATAACACTTCCGAAACCGCCCTCATCGCCGCATCGGCAATATTATCGCCCGACTGCGCCAAATTATTGAACAAATACTCAGCAGGAAGGCTCTTTAATACCAATTTACCGAGCCGTGCAAACCAACCTAAATCTTCGCTATCATAATAACCATGAGTGATGCTGTCGCCAATAGCTCCTATCATTTTAACCATTTTCCCTCCCCTCCTCCGGGATTTTAAATATGCCTTATGTGCCAATTAACAAGAGCTAGTTCTTAAGCTTTTCATAGCGCAATAAGCAGTTCAAAAATGCCAAATAAAACAACGATTCCGCCAGTTCTTCCAACGGCTCGTTATCCAATGGAGATTCCGCTAAAAGTGCCACCGCAGAGCCCAACGCTAAAAACAAAAATTCCCACACATAAATCGGCGCAGTTTTAACGTATTGCCAAACAAGACGATACACTTTGCGCCAGAAAAAATAAACCACCACAAAAACGGTAAAAATATTGCGCGTCCAATGCAACACTTCGCCAAACGGTACATCTGACCAACTACAATAAATTTTCGTGGTGTAAGCCGTGCAAAGCCAGTGCCGTCCCATATTAACTTCACGAATAATTATCAGCGCCATCAATATACCAAAGAAAATGAACAAAGGTCTGTCTTTTGGTGTATGCCACGCTACCACCAAACAAGCAAAGCAAACAATCAGTTGCAAATTTTCAACCAAACCGTCTTCAACAAACCATTTTGAATCGGTATATCGGATTAGCGGATACGTTGCCAACACTAGCAAAAATTCGGCAAATGTCAGCAGATTAGCGCTAAAATTCAATCGTTGAAAAATATTTTTCGGTATATTTATCATAGCACTTTCCTTGATTTTCTCTCTTAATATAAGACAAAAACCACCATTTACCAATCGGTAAACAAAATTTAATTTCAGCAACCATTCAATATCCTTTATTATCAGCAATAATAAAAAGAAATGTCTTTGTCAATAGATAGGTGTTTGGAATGGTAGTCAAACTTCCTTCTGTAAGTTCGGCCTTCTCGGATACCAATAAAAAAACTCCTCATAAAGAGGAGCTTTTTATTGGTGCCCTGAAGAAGACTCGAACTTCCACTGCCTGAGGCAACATGCACCTGAAGCATGCGCGTCTACCAATTCCGCCATCAGGGCGTTTTATAGGCAAGTGTATGTATAGTTTTTTTTTCGATTACTGTCAATCATTTTTTTAGAAACTGCGTAAAAACGGAAAATCGACTTGCAAAATTAACCGAGATATTGTATAAAATACTCACAACTTACTTCAACTTTTATAAAGGATAAAAATATGAGCAATAAATATGCCGGAACACAAACCGAAAAGAACCTTTGGACCGCCTTTGCCGGCGAAAGCCAAGCCCGCAACAAATATACTTATTTTGCCAGTGTGGCTAAAAAAGAAGGTTTTGAACAAATATCTGAGATTTTTACCAAAACTGCCGCTAATGAAAAAGAACATGCTGAATTGTGGTTCAAAGAATTGGGCGCTTTAGGAGATACGGCCGCAAATTTGAAGGCTGCCGCCGATGGCGAAAATTATGAATGGACCGATATGTATGAAGATTTTGCTAAAACAGCAGAAGCTGAAGGTTTTTCTGCATTGGCAGCAAAATTCCGTGGGGTTGCCGCCATTGAAAAAACTCACGAAGAACGCTATCGCGCACTGCTAAAAAATGTTGAAAACAAAGAGGTTTTCGCTCGCTCTTCGGTAAAAGTTTGGGAATGCCGCAACTGCGGACACATTATTGTCGGCACCTCAGCTCCGGCTGCTTGTCCGGTTTGTGCTCATCCACAAAGCTATTTTGAATTGCGTGCTGAAAATTACTAAAAATTTTCTCGCAATCAGAAAATTCCCGATAAACTACGGCTTATCGGGGATTTTTCTATTTTAAATATTCATGCGTTGCCAAGAAGTTATTGAAATACTCCAGATATTTGCGCTTAAACTTTTCATCACTGCAATACTTATCAAAAATTTGCAACAATTTTACATTTACATTTAATTTATCGCAAAACTCAATAGCAACCTGATAGTTTATATCCATATACCACGACAAAAAGCTCACCACTCTGTCGGCAATGGTTGCCCAAGCACTACGCGGAACAGTGGTACCATCAAAGGCAGTTTGCCATACGGCTTCAGAAATTTTACCATCAATTTTGGGATTATATTTTGTTATTTTCTCCCCAAAAAACAATTTCCATACTTTAGGTTCATTTGCCACCATGTGTAAATTGGCAATTTTATCAGCATCGCGAATCAGAAAACAAATTTGCCGCACTTCATCTTGCAGATTTTTATCGGTTATATTCTGATAATCGGCATCGGCATAAAGTTCGCCTATCAAATGTCCGTGATGACGGATAGACAACCAAATGCGAATATCGTTGAAAAGAGGAACAGTGCGCAAAAATTCTCCGCCTTCGAATCCATGGTCAAAATCCCTGCAACCTTTTTTATACAATTCTATTTCCAGAAAACGAAAAATATCATGCAGGAAAACTGCCGTTTTTACCAATTCAATAAATTCAGCCGGCTTATTTTTCAGCCAATCTACTCGTTTGATTAGATAATTTCCGGCTCCCATCACTTGCATTGAATGGCGATATTTTTCATTAGCATAACCGACCAAAAACGGCGTATCACCGACATTTTGCATACATCTTTCGTATTGTTGTTGTAATAAATCATAAGCCTCTTTAAGCATCTTTTTCTCCCTTGTTTGCTTTGTAGCATAATTTAATGCTTTTGCCCGATTTTTTCAGATTTATTCACAAAAATAAAAAAATGCTTGCAATCAGAACAAAAATAGAACAATATACTTTTATGCGGATAAACTCATTCTTTGTTTGAGTTTTGTAAAAAATGATTTCATTATAGTAGCAGATTAACTTATTAGAGGATTTGATAATGGAAAAAGATAAAGCGTTAGAAGCGGCCTTGGGGCAAATTGAACGGGCTTTCGGTAAGGGTTCGATTATGCGTCTTGGGCAAAATACCAATATTGATATTGAGGCAATTTCTACCGGCTCTCTGGGCATAGATATCGCGCTCGGTATCGGCGGCATGCCAAAGGGTAGAATTATTGAAATTTACGGCCCTGAAAGCTCCGGTAAAACCACTTTGGCTTTGAGCGTGGTGGCTCAGGCCCAGAAAAAAGGCGGCACTTGCGCATTCATCGATGCCGAGCATGCACTTGATCCGTCTTATGCCAAAAAAATCGGCGTTGATGTCGAGAATTTGTTGGTATCGCAACCGGATTCGGGCGAGCAAGCATTGGAAATTGCCGATACTTTGGTGCGCAGCGGTGCCATCGACGTAATGGTGGTCGATTCGGTGGCGGCTTTGGTACCAAAGGCCGAATTGGAGGGCGAAATGGGCGATTCGCACATGGGCTTGCAAGCCCGTTTGATGAGCCAAGCTTTGCGTAAATTAACCGCAACAGTGGCTCGTTCCAATACGCTGATTATCTTTATTAACCAAATTCGTATGAAAATCGGCGTGATGTTCGGTAATCCGGAAACCACAACCGGCGGTAATGCGCTGAAGTTCTACGCTTCGGTACGCATAGATATTCGACGCATCGGAGCCATTAAAGATAAAGATGATGTAATCGGCTCGCAAACCCGCGTGAAGATTGTGAAAAACAAAGTTGCTCCACCGTTCAAAACCGTTGACTTCGATATTATGTACGGTGAGGGTATTTCTAAAACCGGCGAGCTGATTGATCTGGGTGTGAAATCGGGCATTGTCGAAAAAGCCGGTGCGTGGTTCTCTTATAATGGCGAGAAAATCGGCCAAGGACGTGAAAATGCCAAGAAATTTTTGAAGGATAATCCGGCAATTGCCGATGAAATCGAGGCCAAAATCCGTGCCGATGCCGGTCATTTGACCACCGAGATGATTGGTGACGAAGAACCGGAAGGTATGGAAGACTAAGTAAATCACTATAAAAAAGCGAAAGCCTCCGAAAAACGGAGGCTTTAAGCTTTTAAGTCAGTAGAATTTTTTTCATCAGTATCAGCCGCAAAAAATCTGCCATTACATTGGGAAGCAGTACAGCCGAATAATGGTAGTAAATCGAGATGAACAGTAGGCAATCATCAAAAAGCTTTTCACGTCCCAAAATGGTTAAATTGCCCTTTTCCATTTCTTCAATTTGTTCAGTGATTTTGTGACATGCTTCGCAAAACAGCGGGTGAAGCTGCTTTGAAAATTCCGGCGCATTGTCCAGTTTCTCATCTTGTGCTTGCAGCATATTAACCAGATAATCCGGCAAATATAAACTAACTCTGTTTTTCGCTATTTGCTTGGCAATTTCCTCTTTACTCAGCACCCAAAAGTGCTTTTCAATCACCTTCAAAAGATATTCTCGTGTCATAATTTTAAAGTTTTAAGTTATTTATTTTTCATTTTTCTTACGCCGCCGGTTATTTCTTCTTTGCGTTTTTTATAATGGAAAAATGCAAAAGAATATATCGCTAAACTCAATCCGTATAACACAAACAGAAGGCATAAAGTGCTAAAGAACTGTCCGGTAAAGATCATGTGCAAACTAACGGCGTAATAAAATGCCGCCACTAAAGCAACCAAAAACACCAAAGTCAGGCAAAGTCCGGCCACAATCTGCATCCGCTCGGCACGTTCTTCCGATGGTATACGAAAGAGCTCTGTAACGATACAAAGGGCAAAGAAACAAGCCAAAAGCATCCACGCATTACCGAGACTTTCAATTGTCGGCGCCTCTACAAAATTGACGATGTACAGCGCAATGCCAATCAACATCACAATGCTGAAAAATCCCTCTCTGAAAGAAATTTTCCTCAAAAATTCTAATGTTTTCATATCAATAATATTTTAAGTTAATAACTGTTTCAGAATTATAATTTATTGAATTTTAAATTAAATAATCCACGTATATATGTCAAGAAAAAACAAAACCCTTCGCGCTAAAAGCACAAAGGGCTGCATTTTTTAGGAAAATAGAATAATTTTTAATACATTCCGCCCATGCCGGCCGCATCGGCACCGCCATGGTTGCAGTTGCATTTTTCTTCCGGAATTTCGGTAACCATTGCTTCTGTCGTAATCAACAAACCACCAACCGATGCCGCATCTTGCAATGCTGTGCGCACCACTTCGGTCGGGTCAACAATACCGGCCTTAATCATATCGGTAAATTCACCTTTTTGAGCGTTGTAGCCATAGTTGGTGTCTTTACTCTCGAGCAACTTACCGGCAATCACCGCGCCGTCAACACCAGCATTTTCGGCAATCTGACGTAACGGAGCCTGCAAAGCCTTGCGAACAATGTCAATACCGACATTTTGGTCTTGGTTCTCGGTTTTCACGCCTTCAAGAGCACGCGTAGCATATAACAAAGCCGCACCACCGCCGGCAACGATACCTTCACGAACTGCCGCACGCGTAGCATGCAAAGCATCATCAATGCGGTCTTTCTTTTCTTTTACTTCCACTTCAGAAGCGCCACCGACTTTGATTACGGCAACACCACCGGAAATTTTACCCAAACGTTCTTGCAACTTTTCGCGGTCATAATCAGACGTTGTTTGGCTGATTTCTTGGCGAATTTGCGCCGCTCTGCCGGCGATTTCTTCTTTATCGCCGGCACCATCGATAATCGTGGTGTCATCTTTGGTAATTTCGACACGTTTTGCCTGACCAAGCATATCAAGTGTTACGTTTTCAATTTTCATACCAAGTTCATCAGAAATCACCTGACCACCTGTTAATGTGGCAATATCTTGCAACATAGCTTTACGTCTGTCACCAAATCCCGGAGCTTTAACCGCACAAACTTTTAAGCCGCCGCGAATACGGTTAACAACCAATGTTGCCAAAGCTTCGCCTTCAATATCTTCGGCAATAATCACCAACGGACGTCCCGACTGAACAATGGCTTCCAAAATAGAAATCATTGGTTGCAAATTCGAAATTTTCTTGTCATAAAGC
Source organism: uncultured Pseudomonadota bacterium (assembly GCA_902763155.1). Lineage (GTDB taxonomy): Bacteria > Pseudomonadota > Alphaproteobacteria > RF32 > CAG-239 > RUG410. Next base: position 7,656 of record CACWQS010000018.1, read on the forward strand.
AAAATATACGGTGCATCAAATTCGCAGTTCATTTTTTCAGGATTGGTCACAAAATACGGTGAAAGATAACCTCGGTCAAATTGCATACCTTCTACCACGTCCAACTCTGTTTCCAAGCCTTTGGCGTCTTCAACCGTAATCACGCCATCGTTTCCTACTTTTTCCATAGCTTTGGCTAAATATTCACCAATCGTTGTATCGCCGTTAGCCGATATGGTGCCTACTTGGGCAATTTCCGCCGACGAATTTACGGCTTTGGAACGCGATTTAACATCTTTAACAACAGCCTCAACTGCCAAATCAATACCGCGTTTCACATCTTGCGGATTCATACCGGCGGCCACTGCTTTGCAACCTTCCTTGATGATTGCTTCTGCCAACACAGTAGCGGTTGTAGTACCATCACCTGCCTTATCAGCGGTTTTTTGTGCCACTTCCTTAATCAGCTGAGCGCCCATATTTTCAAACTTATCAGCCAAAACCACTTCTTTGGCCACCGAAACACCGTCCTTGGTCAACTTCGGCGCTCCGTAAGATTTATCAAGCATCACGTTGCGACCTTTAGGTCCGAGCGTTACTTTTACCGTTTTTGCCAATGTTTCCACGCCTTTAAGCATTTTAGCGCGAGCATCTGTTCCAAATTTTATATCTTTTGCTGCCATTTTAATTTTCCTCTTTCAAATTATTCAACTATTGCCAATATATCAGATTCTTTAATTATTAAGTGCGTTTCGCCGTTCACTTTAATTTCGGTTCCGGCCCATTTTCCGAACAGCACACGATCTCCGGCTTTAACCGTCATCGGTAAAATTTTGCCGTCTTCGGCTCTGAAACCGTTACCCACTGCTTCGACAATCCCTTCGGACGGCTTTTCTTTTGCCGTATCCGGAATAATGATACCGCCGGCAGTTTTATTTTCTTCATCAACACGTTTCAACAACACTTTATCGTGCAAAGGTTTAATATTCATTTGTTTTAACTCCCATAAAATTTCTTAGACTAATAGTTTAGTTAGTGCGGCAAAACGCCAATGTCAATAAGCGAGCAGAATTTTTTTATAATAAAAAATCCCCTTACCAACATCGGTAAGAGGACTTATATATTTTAGGAAGGGCTTTTAATTATAATCTGACTACCGCACCGCCCCAAGTAAAACCGGCTCCCATAGCAGTCAGCACCACCACGTCGCCTTTATGCAAGCGCTTTTGTTCCATATTTTCCGATAATGCCAGCGGAATTGAAGCCGCCGATGTATTACCGTGATGGTCAACCGTTACAACAACCTTTTCCGGCGCAATTCCCAATCTTTCACCCACACTTTCGATAATCCGGATATTAGCCTGATGCGGAATCAGCCAATTAACATCATTTTTGCTTATACGGGCATTTTTCATTGCTGTTTCCGCCGCTTCGGAAAGAGAAACCACTGCATGCTTAAATACTTCTTTACCGTTCATTTGCACAAATCCGGCATTTTGCGTGGTTGAAACACCACCGGTGGTTTTCAGGTGTTCATATTGCGCTCCATCGGCGTAAATGCAAGTGCTTAAAACTCCCGTATCTTCCGCTGTTCCATTACCTTTCTTAGCACGCAAAACCACCGCACCGCCACCATCTCCGAACAAAACGCAGGTATTGCGATCAGTCCAATCCACAATTTTTGATAAACATTCGGCACCGGCAATTACAGCAGTCTTTACCTGCCCCAGACGAATCATATTATCAGCCAAGGTCAGTGCATATACAAAACCCGAACACGCTGCCGAAATATCAAACGCCGGCACACCGGCACGAAATCCTAAATTACGTGCAATCAGCGTTGCGGTGGAAGGAGTCGTATTATCCGGCGTTACCGTTGCTAAAATCAATAAATCGATATCTTGCGGAGTTAGTCCCGCATTTTTAATGGCATTTGCCACTGCTTTACCGGCGATAACCGAAGTGCTTTCGCCTTCACTGACATGGCGCACGGCAATTCCTGTGCGTGTTCTAATCCACTCATCACTGGTTTCAACCATTTTTGATAAGTCGTCATTGGTCAAAATTTTCGGCGGCAAATAGTGCCCGAAACCGACCATTTCGCTTCTAATATACATCGTATAATATATCCTGAGATAATTCGTCTAAATCTACATGTTCCACTTCGGCTCTAATAGTCTGAACAAAGTCTTGGCGCACCAACTTTGCCGCATTATTGATGGCATATGAAAAGCCAACCGCATCGGTTCCACCGTGGCTCTTAACAGAAAGCCCATTTAGCCCCACAAACATAGCACCGTTATACTTGCGCGGATCCATAGTTTTCTTGAGTTTCCATAAAACCGGCAACAAGAACGGCAAACCGATTTTAGTAATTATTGAACTTTTAATCGTGCCTTTCAGCATACCGGAAATAAGTTTAGCCGTTCCTTCCATGGTTTTGAGAGCGATATTACCGGTAAAACCGTCCGAAACAATAACATCGGCATAACCTTCACCAATCTGGTGCGGTTCAATGTAGCCGATAAAATTCAAATCCAAGTGGGTGCTTTTAATCATTTTTGCCGCTTGATGAATTTCCTCTCGGCCTTTCATTTCTTCGGCGCCGATATTCAAGAGAGCGATTCGCGGACGCTCAATTTCTAGAGTGTGCTTTGCCAAGATATTGCCGATAATGGCAAATTCAGCCAGATTAACGGCATTACATTCGGTATTTGCGCCTAAATCCAACATCACGCACATGCCGCTTTTATGCGGAATATTGGTGCAAATTGCCGGACGATGAATTTTTTGAATGGTTTTCAAAATCATTTTAGATATAGCCATCAAAGCACCGGTATTACCGGCCGAAATAACGGCACGAGCATCGCCTTTACGCACGGCATCTATTGCCATAAACATACTGGTATTTTTGTTACGAATAACCTGCGATGGCTTGTCTTCGTTGCGCACAAATTCCGGTGCATGCACCACCGTGCAATATTCGTTCATTGCCGGAAAGCGTTTCATTTCCGCGCTTACTTTCGCTTCATCGCCAAACAACAAAAATTGAATATCAGGATTGTTTTTATGAGCCAAAACAATACCTTCGACAACAACACGAGGGGAGTTATCTCCCCCCATGGCATCTACCGATATGACCAGATTATTCATCAGCAAACCTGCTCCATATACTAAAAAGATTTAATCGTTCTATTTTGCTTCTTTGTTAGAAACAACTTCTTTGCCATCATATTGACCGCATTTCGGGCAAACATGATGAGGTCTTTTGAGTTCGCCGCAGTTCGGGCATTCTTGATACGCATTCGGTGTCAAGGCATCATGCGAACGACGCATATCGCGACGAGATTTAGATACTTTTTTCTTAGGTGTAGCCATTTTTCTTCTCTTTATATAAGTTAATCAATTACACAAACATTCAACAGCACATTTAGCACAGCTTAACACAAAAAGCAAGCACAAATATGCCGCTTAACGGATTGAGCCTTTTTTAGCCGACTTTTTTTTAATTTGCAAGCACTTTTTTATCTTTTTTTGTGCAAAACTTTATTTCAATACGGCAAATTCAAACACAGTATAAATCAGTGTGGCATAAATAATTGCCGGTCCAAACGGTCCGACACGACGATGGTTTATCAGCCAACCTGCACCAAAAAAGACACACGCACCAAGTAAAATAAGCGGCATACCGGAAAAACCTATCCAAGCGCCGATGGCAGCCAAAAGTTTGATGTCGCCGTCGCCGAAAGCCTCCGGATGCTTCCACACCACAAACAGACTGGCCACAAGCGGCAATAAGAATCCCGCAGTAGCACCCAAAGCACTGTTAATCGGCGCCGGTATAAAGGTCGGTTCCGGAATAATCAGCCAAAATCCGTTTTGCGCCGCATAACAAAACCCTAAAATCAATAGCGGTAAAGTCAGCATATCAGGCAATAACATAAAACGCTTATCAACCTCAATGAGTAGCAATAAAATCCATAAAAAAGCAATATACCACCATGTAAAAATATTATCAAAATTAAGCGCAAACAAAAGGGTAGCAGCGGCGCAAAAAATACCCCATCCGAGTGAACGCATCAGGTAGCGTCTGAACAATTCCATATACGCTTCGTTATTTTTGAGTTTTGCCCATGGCATATAATGCGTCGGCACAAAAATTTTGAGCCAAATATAGCCCATCGGTGCCGGAATTTGCTTACCGATACGGCGCGCCAAATAAGGAATGAGAAGACCGAACAAAAAACCGCTGATGATATATACCATAATTGCCTCCTTGTTTTTTATATAATCCAGAATAGCGGCAAAAGAATAAAATTGCGTTAAGAAAAGCAAAACCGCCGGCTTTGTAGCGGGCGGTTTATGAAAAAAAATAATCTATTTTACTACCAGTCGCACATGGTGTGCTTGTTTCGGATCCTTAGTATGCTTAAACGGATTAGCCAATTTTCTTTCTGACTTTTTGCCGTTCAGATAAACTACCGTTGGCTTTTTGCAACCGCACCAATAATCTCCAAAAGCAAAACGCTCGGCTTCAATCCCGCACTCGTGCATAATTGATACCGTGCGTTCAAATTTTTTGCCCCCGAGCATCATGCACATCGCTTGCCAAGGCGAAGGAAGCCCGATGGTAACAAAGTAAGCCTTTGATGTTTTTGCGGCATAGTCTTTTGCAGCCGCCAAGCTGGTGCCGGAAATATCAGTTGTTTGCACCATTACGCCGTTTATTTCAATTCCCCACACATCTTCACGGCGACACAAGTCCAGATAAGGCAGCGTATAAAGAATTACCTTGCCGTTTTCTACAGTCATATAGACAACAGGACAGGGAGTTTTTACCGCATTTTCCGGTAGCTTTTTCAGCACCACCGGACAGAAGATGGTAAAAGCAGCAACAGATACCTCGGCAGAAACTACCGACACATCACTCATTGAAAGGCAATAGCCCAGTCCTACCACACCTATCAGCACGATAAGACAAATAAATAATACTCTTTTCATATATCTAAAAAATTAGGTTATTGACAAAAGAATAGCATGTTTTTAGTCGGAGTCAAGTTTTTTGTAAATATTTCGCCGGAAAACAGCAAAAGAAAGCCCGCTGAACACTATCGTTCAACGGGGTTTCGAAATTTCAATTACTTTTTCGCTTCTCGTGCGGCAATTTCTTCCTCCAGATCGTTAAGGAAGTCGCCGGCGGGGCGTCCGCGCTTCGGGGTATGGTTCAATCCCGCTACCTCCCATTTTCCGGCTTCACTCTTCTCCATCTCTACTTCAATCTTGTCGCCAACGGCAAGATTGTTCATCGTTTTCAGGATAGTTCCCTTCTGACTAACGAAGGTATTTACCTCAAAGTTTAGTTTGTCTCCGATGGTAAAGAATTCTTCACCGATTTTTGTCTCGCTGATTTCTGCCGAAAACTCTACCATAGATGGCTTGTTCAGCTTAGCCACTCTCGTAACCTTGCCGACTAAAATTGCTTTTTTCTTCATAAGCGCTTTTTTTTGGTTAGTATAAAAATATCTAAATCTCAATAGCTACGCTTAATTTAGACGATTTTCTTTTATTTGTCAATAAATATCATTGCTAAAAAATAAAAAACCCGCAAACAGAGTTGCGGGTAGATTGATGATAGGAGTATCACTTATTTATCATAAGGAGCAGACTTTTGTTGTTTTATGAAAGTAACACCTTTAATATTATCATGATTTTTCAGAGCTTTTGAACCAGGTAAATTATCGGTAGTTCCCTTGTTAACACCTTGGCGTCTGACAACCAAATAAGAACTTCCTTGGTCTTCCTGTGGTTTATCAACGGCTACATTTGTAACCACAGTGCGACCACTACTCTCTTTCTTGGTAACAGTATCTGTAACCACAGAGCGACCACTTGCTTCTTCTTTTGGCTCAACAACAGGTTCATGATGAACAACCGGTGCATGTTTTTTAGCAAACTTAAATACCGTCACTTCATCGCAGTTACGACCAATACCTACGGCATTATTTCCTTCACCGGTTGCATAAGCCTGAGCTGCCGCTTCAGTTAACTTACTGATTGATGCTCCCATACCTGCTGCATCACCATTGTTTTTACCGCAGATAATGTTCATAAATGCGTTCATTTGTGCTTCGTTAGAAGAATCACCGTAGAGCCATTTGCTACCGACATCATATTCGGTACCGTCCACAGTAATCTTTGCTTGACTTGCAGGATTAAATTGAACCATCTGGTCACCAACTTTGGCATATCCGGTTTCAACAGCAACTTTTTCGCCTTTGATGGTTACGAATCCGTCTTCAATTTTGAGTTTCTGACCATTAAGTCTTAAATAATCTCCGGTTATGCGGCCATAAGTATCGCCATCGCCCACTTTGGCAAAACGCCCCATAACTTCAACTTCTTTGCCGTCCATTTCAATCCATCTGTATTTTTCGGCAATCCAGTGTCCATCACCGTCAAAATAACCATGACCTACCGAATAGTAGTGCGATTCCAGACCTTTGTTCAAAACATCCAACGGATTCGCATCTTTCGGGAAAGCATCAGGATGTCCAGACATATATTTCATCAAATTCTTCAATGATTCTTCACGTACAGCGTCTAAATCCAATTGAGCCACACCAACATGAGAAGCACCATCTTCGGTGCTGATTATACCAAGTAGACGTTGATTAAATACTTGCCATTCACGGTCGGTCATATTAGCTTCTGCCGCGGTGGTCGGAATATAAGCGTTACCATCCTCATTAACCGGCAAGAAGTCCTTAAACTCATTTAACAAAGCCTGTTCCTCAGCGGCTGCTTGAGCGGCAGCTGCTTCAGCAGATTCTTGAGCTTGCATTTCAGCAACTCTGGCTTCAGCCTTTTGAACTTCTTGTTGGGCAAAGGCAGCTTTTTGTTCATCAGTTGCACCGTCCCAACCCTTAATATCTTCTTTGTTGTAAGACGATAAAACTTCGTCACCGTTCTTCACCACAACCTTGTCGCCGTCTTCAACCATAGAAAAACCTTTGTCATCTTGATATAAAACGTTAGATTCTTGAGTTTGTGCCGCATCTGCCGGAACATCAGGATTTGCATATTGGTGATTCATAAACGCTGCTTGCGCTTCCAAAGAAACACCGGAAATAGCACCGACTATACCAAGTCCGAGCAAACTGCCTTTCAGATTATCCCAAGCTCTCTTAATTCCTTTTTTATTCCAAGTTACAATATTAAATGCTAAATCGGTTGTATCGCCGGCAACCGTGGCGACAGAAGGCAAAATAGCACCAACCGAACGCACAATCGAGCGATTGAAAGTAGCTAATGCCTGCGCCTTAACCGTTTCCGGCGCTTTTACCAAACCTTGCAACCAATGACCGACACTGTTGTTCGTAACCGCATCAGACAAAGCTTTACCATTACCAAGCCAGTTTGTAGCCATATCCATTACAGCAAGAGAAGCTGCAGAGCCGATAACACCTTTTACCAAGTAAAGACCACCTTCGCGCCAGTTGGTTTTCAGCTTGCCATTCTCATCTTTTTTATACCATATTGCATCAAAAGCTCTCATAAATCCGGCTTTACCTTCCCATTTACGGGCATTTTCCGGATCTTCTTTACGTGCCTTAATCAATTCCATCTGTTTGCGTTGAACAATCGAGTACACCCAAGCGCCAACGGCGGTATATGCACTGAACAAGCCTAAAGCTGTCGTAGCGACACCTGCGCCAACAATTCCGGCAGTGGCTGCCAGACTTGCGACGCCGACAATAGCACCACCAATAGCGTAGTGCTTAATCTGATACTTGCTGGCACGAACACATAAAGCCAAATCTTTAAATTTGCCCCACAACTTCGGATGGTCTTTTTCCATCTTCTTGTCGAATCTATTGGCATACCCTTCTGCCGCTTGAACCAATTTATTGCCATATATTCTCTTACCTAATGCATCGCGCTTAGCTTTTAAGTATTCGGTAAATTCATTAAACTTAGCATACGCTTCTGCCGCACCAACAACTACGCTGGTTTCGGTAATCTTGAGTTTTTTACCTTTTTGACCTAAATCTGCAAAAATTTCTTTGGCTTTATTATATACACCGGCCAGAAAATCAGCATGTTCTTGCGAGCCGATTTCTTTTTCTTTACCTTGCGGTTCCGGCACTTCCAAAGCCTTAGCTTGAATTTCCGCTTCGGCCATATATGCGCTGTAAATTTCTTCTTTCAAAAAGTCGTGAGCAGTGCCGTTACGCATTGCATCTTGCCAATCTTTGCTCAAAGTGCGATTGCGCAAAATGTTGGTCTTAACCGTTTCCCATAAGGTATCTTGAAGCACCAAATTCGGATTCTTTTCACTGCCGAAAATGATGTTTTTATCTATATCTTTTACAATGTCGCGCCAGGTGCCGTTAATATTCTTATCGTTTTCATAGCCTTCCAATCGAGATAATAACTCATTATAGCTGTCGTATGCACTGATTGGATCGCCATCAACCACATTCTCTTCCTCAAAACTATTGACAATGCTGTTATTGCGAGCATCAAAATCACGCACAAAATCAGCAGCTTGTTGCTTTACTTCAGAATCGACAGATTGACCTGTACTGATACGCCATGTTTCATATTCCTTTGCCGCTTTGCGACGAGTTCCATCAACATCGGCAATATTATCCGGATCAGTCATAACCTTTGCCGGCCATGTTTCATTATGGTCGTTCAAATATCTCAAAGCCTCATTTATACGCGTGTTTCCATAAAGGAAGCTGTAGTCGATGATTTCTCTCGCATCATCAACACTTTTAATTTCTGTAATTCTTGTATAAGCCATTGTAAAAAACTCCTATCATTCAACCATTCTGAATGGACTATACACTATTTTAAAACAGATTGCAAGTACTTTTGTCGAAAAAATACAATTTTTTTTTACTTTTTTTTAATCTTATAAAAAATTTTGTGATTTTTCCGGTGTTTTCCGGTATTTTCGTTTATTTGACAAACGTAAGAAAATTTGCCAAATAAGATATTTTAGTAAGAAATTATGGTATATTTTCCGGTTGTTGTAATAGCAGATTTCGTTTCTTATTGATTTTTGGAAAGGAAAATTCTATATATATTTAAAGTGAATCAAAAGATAAGGAGTGATAAAAATGAACGAATGGAATGATATGCAATCTGTCGGAATGACGCATAAACCTGCTGTAGAAATGGTAGATGAAGGCTTGCGTAGCTATATGATAAAAGTTTTTAACTACATGGGCGGAAGTTTATTCTTAGCCGGATTGGTAGCATATTTGTTTGCTAACACTGGACTAAACGCAATGATGTATAACATAGATTATCAGGCGCAAAGTGCTTCAATATCGGCATTTGGTTGGTTGATAATGCTCGCGCCGTTAGCGATGATATTTGCTTTTCATTATGTTTTGGCGCGTAAAAGTGTGGCGGCAGTGCAAGCGGTGTTTTGGCTGTTTTCGGCACTCGAAGGAGCATCGCTTTCCTATATTTTCTTGCTTTACAGCGGCTCAAGTATAACTAGAGTGTTCCTCATTTCAGCAATCACATTCAGCGGTATGGGCCTAATCGGATATTCTACCAAACGCGACCTTTCAAAGTTGCGTAGTTTTTTGTATATGGGATTATTAGGGCTCATTGTGGCAATGTTGGTTAATATCTTTATGAAAAGCACGGGCTTCGATTATGCTATATCGATTGTCGGCGTGTTGCTTTTTACCGGTCTGACCGCGGCAGATATGCAAAATATCAAAATGATGTATTATCAACAAGATGATGCCGATACCGCTTCAAAAAAGGCTATTGCCGGAGCGCTTAGTTTGTATTTGGATTTTATCAACCTGTTTATAATGCTTTTGCGCATCATGGGCGACAGAAGATAATTACAAAAATTATCAAAAAAACACCTCCCGTTTGGGAGGTGTTTCATTTATAGCTTTAATACAAAAAAACTCCCACAAGGGAGTTACGTTTTTTTGGCGTATCCGGCGAGGCTCGCTCTTGCAACGCAAGCGTTGCTTCGGTCACTCGTTTTCTAAATTCGCTTCGTGAGCTTTTCAGCTCTCTTACTCAT
>CACWQS010000019.1 GCA_902763155.1 uncultured Pseudomonadota bacterium
CTCTTATCGCCTATGGTACTTTGTCTTAAGACACGGGAGAGTCGGTAACTGCCAGTTCTTCTGATTACTACTCCTTGTTTATTGTTTTATTTTTATTCTATGAAAAAACATCGCTGAGATAACTTCAATACGATGTTTTTTTTGTTGCATAAAGTAATGAAAAAATCCCTAAAAGCTCTCAACTTCAAGGGATTTTTTTATTTCAGTCATCATCACAAGAATCTTTTGTTAAAACTGGATTTCTCTTTGTCGTGGCACAAGATAAATGCGTTGCTACCGCTAAATCGGAGAATAAGGCACAGAATGCTACACTTGAAAATGCACCTAAACCTAAGATTTCTTTATTATCCTGCGTTGATAAGATTATACCTATAATCAACACCATAGCCCACAAAACAAAGCATAAATAATGCGTTATTTTGAAAGTCTTAATACTTTTTATAGGTAAGTGAGATAACCCAAAAGCTATACACATTTCCAAAAAGATTATCATTGCAGCGCACAAACCCATAACAAAACCGCTAAATCGCTGCCAACAGATAATAAATACGCCTATCAGCATCGTTGTTAGCAAAATTAACAATATCTCTGGGAGATATGTCTTACAAAGGTCAATTTTCTTCTTCATATTCTTAATGTTTAATTACAATTTTTCATTTTCTCGGTCGTCGGTTTATTCCCGACAGCGGAAGAAACAATGCAAGAATAATCACCGCCAAAACGGACCACGTATACGTAGTCGGTCTGGCACCGGTGCAGATCAAAATCATACCGGCTGCCCACAGAAAAACCACAACAAAACCAAACATAACTTTGTTATTGTATTGTCTGCGCAATTCTGCCTTTTGGCTTAGCCAGAGTTTATCATCAGCAGTTGTATCGGGCTCGAAAACCTCCGGATGACGTCGCTTAAAACGCCACAAATGAGTTATAATCCCTAACAAAAAGATAATCACCATGCCCGTCCAAATTTGTATGTAGGGCAACACGTCTTTTACCAACAATTCTTTCATAAGCTTTTATGTTTTAACGGTTCTACATTATTTTTTTTGTTTTTTTTCGGGCGTTTGCGTTGCGCTTTTGCCTCTTCTAAGGCAACCATTTCCTTCACGGCGTACGTCCATGCCTTAGATATGCCGCTCAGCCAGCCGAATATGCCGACCGTAGCGAACACAACCATCATGCTAAATACAGCTTCCAGATTGTGCCCTAAATTGTTAGTCATATTGTGATAATTCACGCCGCATAAATGCTCGAAAATGTGCACCAAATTAGTCGTAAATAGCTCAAATGCCGCACACAAAGCAAACAAAAACACATTAATTATATGCTGCTTTTTGCCGTAGTTTTCGTCAATGTAAGCCAACAAATACATTATCGGAATAACGATAACTCCGCCGGTAAAAACGGCCGCAATTCCGTAAGCCACCAAAAAGACGAAAAGCAAACCGCCGAAAATAATTAAGGCCGTCTGCCAATCAATCTCGTCATTAAGGCCGATTTTAAGCACACCGTAATGCACCGCCATAAAAGCAAAAATTGCCGTCAAAACAAGCATGGCAACAACGGTAAAAATTTTGCCTAAAAATTGCTTTTGAAACTTTTGCTTATAGTCTGCTCCCAGAAAAAACAGAACCTCGCCAAAGTCACGAATAATACCTTTCTTCATAATAAAACCGGAATGTTTTACGAGGCTTATATGACCGGATCCTCTTATTTAATAATATTTAAATTGTAATTTTTTCAATGCTAATATAGCAACAAGGCAAATTACAGTCAATAAAAATAAATGTGTCCAGATGAAATAAAAAACTTTACCTTATAATCTTTTTAATGATACATATATATCTATAAGAATTATTTTAAATGAAAGGATTTCGAATGCTGAAAATTATCCCAACAACGCCGTATAATGACCAAAAAATGGGTACGGCCGGTCTACGTAAAAAATCAAAAATTGTGGAACAACCGAACTATGTCGAAAACTTTGTACAAAGCATTTTTGACACTATCGGAGGTGTAGAAGGCAAAACATTTGTGCTGGGTGGAGATGGGCGCTACTACAACAATATTGCCATTCAAAAGATTATGAAAATGGCGGCAGCCAACGGTATGAAAAAACTGATTGTCGGGCAAAACGGCTTTATTTCAACTCCGACTTCTTCGCGTGTGCTTTTAGACAGCAAGGCCGACGGTGGTTTTGTGCTGACGGCATCGCATAACCCGGGGGGCAAAAACGGCGATTTCGGTATAAAATACGCCATTGCTTCCGGTGGACAATGCCCTACATCGGTCAGCGATAAAATTTACGAAAACAGCAAAAAAATCAGTGAATATAAAACACTTGATGCACCTGATGTTGATTTAAGCCATATCGGTACTCAAAAGCTTGGTAACATGGAAATTGAAGTAATTGACTATCTGACACCTTATGTTGAAATGATGGAAGAAATTTTCGATTTTGATGCCATTCGCAAACTTTTTGCCGGAGGTTTTCGTTTTGTTTTTGATGCTTTTAATGCCGTAACCGGTCCTTATGCAATACGGATTTTTGAAGAAATTTTGGGTGCACCGAAAGGTTCGATAATGAACGCGGTGCCAATGGAAGATTTTGGCGGTTTGCATCCGGATCCGAACTTGATTTACGCTAAAAAATTGGTCGATATTATGTATTCGGATAATGCGCCGGATATGGGTGCGGCCAATGATGGTGACGGCGACCGCAATATGATTTTGGGCAAAAAGTTTTTTGTTACACCGAGCGACAGTTTAGCTATTTTAACTGATAATTATCGCCTAATTCCGGGGTATAAAAACGGAATTTACGGTGTGGCAAAATCAGCAGCTACTTCTACTGCCGTCAGTCGCGTGGCAAAAGCTTTGAATATCGGTTATTACGAAGTTCCGACCGGTTGGAAATATTTTTGCAACTTGATGGATAGTAATCGCATTACCTTCTGCGGTGAAGAAAGTTTTGGTACCGGTTCAAGCCATATCCGTGAAAAAGATGGTATTTGGGCAGTGCTGTTCTGGCTCAATATTATTGCCGTTACCGGTAAATCGGTGGAGCAAATCACCCGTGAACATTGGGCTAAATACGGCCGCAGTTACTATATGCGCAACGACTACGACGGTTTGGATGTCGAAGATGCCAACAAATTGATGGCCGATTTGGAAGCCAAATTGCCTAATTTGGCCGGTCAAACTTTTGGCGATTTTACAGTCAGAAGCGCCGGAGCGTTTATCTATAATGATCCGGTGGATGGTAGCTCAACCAAAAATGGTTTGGTAATCTATTTTACCGACAACTCGCGCATTGTTTATCGCTTATCGGGTACCGGCACCAATGGCGCTACTCTGCGCGTCTATTTGGAACGCTTTGAAACCAAAGATTTCGATAAAAATATGCAAGAGTTTTTGGAGCCTTTGGCTGATGTTTCTCGTAAAATTGCTGAAATTACCGAACGTACCGGTAAAGTTAAAGCCGATGTGCTGACCTAAAAATAATCAGGGAAAACTAATGCTTAAAGACATAAACAATCGCCGTCCTGACCGACAACTGGAAAGAAACCTTATCTTTCTGGCTTATGCGATTATGTTTATGTCTTTAAGTTTGTTTGCCTTTTTTCTCTATCCGCAATATGCACTATATATTCTGATTTGCGTTGCGGTATGGAATGTTTTGTGCATTCTTGTTACCATTCGCATCTTAAAGGTTAGTGAACACGCTATCGGCTTTGGTGCTATGGCGGCAGAAATATTAAAAGACAAAACCAAGTATTATCGTGTTGATAATTCCAAGGGTGAGGCAATTATAGTAAATAAACCGGCACAAGAATATTTTAAGGATATGCCGGTTTTAGAGTTTTTCAAAAAAAACATTATCGATTCAAACGCCAATAAACTTGATTTGCAAAAATTGGAATCTGCTGCCGGCAAATTGCAGGAGGCGACCGTTACCTTATCAATCAATCCGCATCAAAACAGCGTTTTTGTAGCGGAAGAATGGTTAAAAGTGAGCATCAGGCCGATATATTTGGATAAAACTGATATTTTTGAGGGAGAATATTCCTTAAAAAAAATCCGCAAAGAAAGTTATATTTTATGGACAATCGAAAATATTACGGCTGATAAGAATATGGAACAGGTTTTTGCCGACGAGATGTCTTCGTTGCATAATTTTCTCGATTTTTTATCTGTTGGTCTATATACTTGCGATAGTAAAGGTAAAATAGAATATATCAATAATTCTTTAGCAGATTGGTGGCATACCGATAAAAATGCCGCTATCGGTAAATCGGTTGATGATTTTGTAGCTTATAAGCCTGAGCTTTTGCACACGGCAAATGGTGTATATAATGATAATTTGATGTTTAAAACCATCAAAGGTCCGGCGATGGCCTTTGTTAAACAGCAAAATGTGCGTGAAAATACTGAACTTAAAACGCACGGCGTGGTCATTTGGGATATTCCTAATGATGCGGCGCTTAAAGATAAACTTAACACAATAAGCGACAAGTTTGAATGGCTGTTTGATACTGCTCCGGTGGGTATTATCTTCGCCGATAAACATTTGCAGATTTTGGAAATCAATCGCTATATAAGCGACTTATTTGAAATGTCTGCTTCCGAAATCTCCCATCGTAAATTGAACACATATTTTAATGATGACGCCAAAGCTAAAATTAAAGAAGCTCAAGATGAGTATAGTCGCAACAATGAACAAGAATACCATTTTGAAGCGGCTCTCAAAGGAATTAAATTTGATAAAAGTGATAAAAGCGAAAAGAATGTTTTGGTGCATATTTGTCCGATGAAAGCACATTATTCCAGCCTTTCGGGCGAAATTACCGGTATGATAGTTTATATTGAAGACACCACTCAGAAGCGTAATTTGGAATTACAGGTAGCACAGGCGCAAAAAATGCAGGCATTCGGGCAACTCGCCGGTGGTGTAGCGCACGATTTTAATAATTTGCTGACAGCGGTTATTTGCCAATGCGAATTGTTGTTGCAACGCCATGGCGTAGGAGATCCGTCTTTTTCAGATTTGGTGGAGCTGAAAAACAATGTTAACCGTGCTGCCGGTGTGGCACGCCAACTCCTTGCCATTTCTCGCAAACAACCGCTTAATCCGAAATTGATAGATGTTACCGAATCATTTATGGAAATTTATTCGCTTTTATCGCGTATGGTGGGCGAACGCACAACATTTCAAATCAATCATGGCAGCGATTTGGGCTATATCCGTATGGATCCGGTTCAATTCTCGCAAATGATGATTAACTTGGTTATCAATGCTCGTGATGCAATGAACGGTAAAGGCTCGCTAACTATCTCGACCAGATCCGAACGTTTGAATAAACCGCGTTCTTTCGGCGGTGAAATTATTAAGCCGGGCGAATTTGTGGTAATTAGCATCAGCGATACCGGTTGTGGTATTCCTGAAGAAAATTTGAACAGAATTTTTGAACCGTTCTTTACCACTAAGCGTAATATAATCGATTCCGGAACCGGTTTAGGTTTGGCTATGGTTTATGGAATTGTGCGTCAAAGTGAAGGATTTATTGAAGTGGAGAGCGAGGAAGGTAAAGGCACAACCTTCAACATATATTTGCCTAGCTATGATAATAGCGGTTCCGAAAATATTGCAGTTGCCGGTCAACCGCGCGAAGAAATCATCTTAGATAAATCCGGTAATGCCGCAATGACCATGTTGGCCGGCACAAACAATGCAATGCCGGATAATAAACTGATTTTAGGCATGAATATTGCCACATTTGACAGCCAACGCAAATTGTTATGCAATCCGGGAGAAATTAAAATATTGTTTGTTGAAGATGAGGATGCTGTGCGTATAGTCGGAGCGCGCGGTTTAAGACAAAAAGGTTTCAATGTGGTGGATTGTATTTCAGCAGAAAATGCGTTGGAGCATATTGAAAACGGCGAAAAGTTTGACATGATGATAACCGATATGATGATGCCGGGAATAAGCGGAGCCGATTTAGCTAAAATTATGAAAGAAAAACAACCGGAGACGCTGATAATTCTCGCTTCGGGATATTCGGAAGAAATTGCTCGTAAGGAGCTTGCCGGTTCATCAGATTTCTTCTTTATCGGCAAACCTTATAGTTTAGGAAATTTGAGCAAAAAAGTGATGGATGTTTTAGCGGAGCGCAAGAAGTAAGATGGAAGACGAAGAATTAAAACAACTGCCGTTTGCTTTTAACGTTTCGCCGCAGATGCATCGCACCGATTTTATGGTAAACGATTGCAATCGCGAAGCATTTAAGATGATTGAAACTTGGCCGCATTGGCTAAGTAAAGGGGTGGTGATTTACGGTCCGGAAGGATGTGGAAAATCACATTTGGCACATATATTTGCCGATAAAGTTATTGCGGCAGCTTTACCAAAGTCAGACAGTATATCGATTATCAATGCCACACAGGTCAAAATGCGCAATGTAGAACGTTTGGCAGTTGAAAACAAAAATTTAGTGATTGAAAACTTAACTCCTAAAACCGATAATGAAGCTCTGTTTCATTTGTTTAATATTTATCAAAACGAACCGGAGCGCTCTATTTTGTGGACATCACGTATAGCACCGCATCGAATGCGTTTCCCGCTTAAAGATTTGCAATCTCGCTTAAATATGTTACCGAGTATTGCCATAAAAGAACCTGATGATACTATGTTGCAAACACTGATTGTTAAGTTATTTAATGACCGCCAATTACGTATTTCACCGGAAATTTTGGAATATATTTTGCTTAATACGCGACGTTCTTTCGCCTACGTTGAACATTTAGTGGAAGAAATTGATGCGGTGTCGCTGGCTTATCAGACTGCGGTAGATTATTTTACCGTAAAGAAAGCATTGGAGATTCTTGAAGAACAAGATAATAAACAGCCTGATTTTTTTGATGGCTGGTAATAAATAATCGTTAAATAAAAAGGAGAAAAATATGAAAGATTTTATATTAAAAAATAAGTGGTTGGGGTTTGTAGCTTTGTTGGTTTATGCCCTGATTTCCGCCTCGGTAGTTTCAAAATACGGCAACGCTATTGTTAAGCAATATATGCCGGTCGTGGTTCAAGAAGCTGAACAATTTTTGCCGATTACCCTACAAAACGGTGAAATTGTAGCTCCTGAAAATACGATTATCAGCCAAAGTTATGGTGATGAAAATCAAACAATAAATGTTGTGTTAAATACTCGTGTTGACGAAATACCGTCAACCGATTTATCTCAAAACGGCTTGTATGTCAGCAAAAAATTTATTTATGCCGTCAGCCCGCAAAAAACAGAGATTCGCTCGCTCAAAGAATTGCCGGATGGCACACTTGATGCCGCAACCTTAAATGCCGGTGCTGAAGCCTTTGTGAAAAGCACACAAAAATACCTGTTTCCGGTATATGCGGTGGTTGCTTTATTGCTCTCTATGCTTGCGGTGTTGATTTACACGGTTATTATGCATTGGTTGATGGCAATTTTGTATAAGGTCAGATTTGGTTACACATTACGGGTAAATACCATAATTTATGCCCTCGTCTCTATTGCGGAAATTTTAGGTAGTTTTAATTTCGGTATTTTACTGATGCTCGGTATTATGTTGGTAGGTAATATGGTTCTAAATACTGCTTATAAAACAGAAGTAACAGCTTAGCCGATCTTGATTATCAATAAAGCCGCCTGCAACAGTGAAAACGGGCGGTTTTTATTTGGTGTTTTGTAAATCCTTAATGCTGAAAAATACCGGCAGAATTTTATATTTACCATTATGATAATAAATATAAACCGGTATTCCGTCCCGGCCGTAGGTTGAAAGAGCGGTGTTATAAATCTCATTATTTTCGGTCAAATCGGCTTTGAATAAATGCACATTGTTTTTTTGCACAAAGTTTTCAAAATTATCGGATTGCAACAAGACTTTATCATTAAATTGGCAAGTCAGGCACCATTTTGCCGTAAAGTCAATAAACACGTTTTCTCCGGCATTTGCCAAAGATTCAACTTGTTCTGCATTATAAGGCTGCCATACTTCCGATTGCTCATTCTTTTGCGTTTTTAAAGCATGCAGCTGCACAGCTAAAACACCAAAAAGCCAAAGTGCCGTCAATAAAATTGGTACACTGAGCACAATCTTTACCTTATGCATCCATTTTCCCGGTTTTGGCAGCCATTTGCTTATTGTTTGCGGATAAAGTTCAATTAATGCATAAGGCAAGGCATAACCCAAAGCTAAAGCCGTAAATACGGCAAAAATTTCGGCACTGTTGCGCATAAATGCGTATCCGACCGCCGCTCCCATAAACGGTCCGGTGCAAGGACTGGCAATCAGCACAGCGAAAAATCCGGTCGTAAATTCATTTATTTCCGACAAACGGTGGATAAATTTGTTGGTCATATTCGGAAAATGCCAACGCTCAATCATTAACAAAAACAACAGTAGAAAAACTATGGCCATAATGCCAACAAACCACGGGGATTGCAGTTGAAATCCCCAGCCGATGGCCTCCCCTTGTTTTTTGAGCCATATCAATAGTGCCGTCAATAACATAAACGAACCCCAGACACCGGCAGTATAAGCCATGGCCCTTTGCCATCGTCCTCGAGGATTTGATACCTGTAACAGTGAAAAAATTTTCAATCCCAAAATGGGGAAGACGCACGGCATGGCATTTAAAATAATCCCCCCCAGAAACGCTAAAAGCAAAATATAAAACAGCGAATTTGAAATATTAGAATTTGTATAAATAATATCTGCCAAATAAGCCTGTTTCGGGGTTAAAATCAGTGCTTGTTGCAACCGCATATTATCTTCGGCTTGCCACGAAACCAACCATTTACTGCCTTTTTTCTTTACCTTAAGAGTTTCCGGCGTTATAATTTCTCTTGCTGCCGGCACAAAAAACAGCTCATCGGCACCTAAATGCTTTAATTTCAGGAAATTTTTTTCTCCATCGGTTGTCAGACGAATTTTTTGCGGATAAGTAGCTTCGGCACGTGTTTTTAGTTTTTTCCATTCTTCAGGATTAAGCAATATAAAATCTTCCGGCGTAAATACAGAAGTCTGTTCTCGGCATTCATCTGCACATTCCACATAGTCAAAAATAAGTTGCATATTTTCCGATTCGGCAATATCAAGGCTGAAAAATGCTTCATCATCATAATAATACTCGTTCATCACCCCGTAGGCTAAGCGATGTTTGGGAACGGATTGATTACTAATCTGCACCTGACCGTTTTCGGCGTGCACTATGGTAGGTTGTCCGATATCTCCCGGATTTTGCCAATAAATATGCTTTCCGTTATGCATTTCCAAATGAGCGATTAAGTCGTTATCACCATCAGAATAAAGATTTATTGTTGTATCTTTCGCCAAAACCGCATTTGGTAGCCAAAGTGCAGCAATCCAAAACAACAGATAAAGAAAACGCCCCCAATATAACATATTAAAAAACCTCTCACTTCAGGACGATATAGTAACTATAAAAAATAAAAAAAACGTTAGTTTATTTCAAAGAAGAAAAATATTGCGATTTTTTTACTCTTTCTTATTGACACATCTTGTTTGCGACCTATATTAAATGCTGAATTTTTTATACATTATGATATTTTTAATTTTATGATTATGAAGAATAACAATGCAAAAATCCTGCCCCAAAACGAGGTTTTTGCGGCAGAAGTAGGTCTTTTTGACCTTGGTAATGGCAAGTTTGCCAGGAAAATTACCCGACGTTCAAGGGTTCGTTCAATAGTTGCCATTGTGGACGAGGAACAGCACTTGGCTTATGGTTTGTGTCCGGTGTATCAGATGACGAGTTGGTGCCCGACTTGCTTGGGAGTTATCACTCAACACATCGCTTCCGGAATGGAGGCTACGCGTCTTTTACTTGATGAAGCTGCGGAAAGAGAAATTTCACTTCCGGCTGCCGAATTCTGCGCTAATTATGAAGGTTATGGCGTTAAAAAAGGCGAGGCATTTCTACTTTCCAAGACAGAAATGCGCAAAATTACCATTTCGGCTGAACGCATTTTTAAGTCATGGAAATTAGCATGTAACCACAGTTTGGATTGGCAAATGCTTTTTACCTCTACTGTGAATACTGACTACTGTGTTTGGGGCGAAAGTTTTTCTGGAACAGCAGTGTCCGGCTGGAAATACCAGTGTCGCACATTTGGAGTGGTGCCAATGGTTCGTATCAGATATTAGAGCCATCTGCCACCAAAAAATAATCCGGTTCATCAGAGCCGGATTATTTTTTATTTTGAAAAATTAAAATGTAACAAAAATTTAATATACTTTGTTGCAAAATTGTGCTAAAATAATATTACGTATGGAACTGTCAATAGGAGAATATTTATGTTTAATCATCTGAAAAGTTCTTGTATGAGCTGGGTTTTTGCTGTTTTGGCGTGTAGTGCGATGCTCGGAATATCGGCGGCTTATGCTGATGTTTGTTTCTTACCATCTATGGAATGTTTTGATCCCGCCGCAGGTACAGCGCCCGATTCTGCTTCTAATGATAGTTGTGATGGCTATAATTTATCTCAACCAAAAAACGGTTGGAATTGCGATGAATGCGGGGGCAAGTATAAATGCGATAG
>CACWQS010000020.1 GCA_902763155.1 uncultured Pseudomonadota bacterium
ATCACCATTGCTATCATCAACCGGAAACGCTTGTGCAAAAATTGCACTCAATCCGACTATGCCTAAAAACACTATAAAAACTGCTTTTTTCATCATTTTTACCTCATTTTGAGGTAATATTAAGGCAATTTTGGTTAAAAAAGGCATAAATTGGCTATAAAATTTTATAGTTTTGATTTTCGTAATTTGCGAAAAATTGATTTTACTTCTTCTTTTAGTGATGGATATATTTTATAATGTCTATTACCGCATTATAGGCTAACCACAATTAAACAAATTTCTAAAATATTGACAAGCAAAAGCGTTAATTACAAATCCCGTAACGATGAAACAGTAAAACGGCAGACATTTTAAGACCTGCCGTTTGGTAATTTTCTTTTGTATTGTTACTTACAAGCAAAAATTATTCACCTTTATAAAAACACCTCATAATCGTAATGGTTTAATATTGCATTTTTAAAGAACAGCACATCGTCCTCGCTGATCGGGCGGAAATGGTTGGCATCAACGCCGAC
The DNA here is from genome assembly GCA_902763155.1 of uncultured Pseudomonadota bacterium. Lineage (GTDB taxonomy): Bacteria > Pseudomonadota > Alphaproteobacteria > RF32 > CAG-239 > RUG410. The sequence continues at coordinate 516 of CACWQS010000020.1, forward strand.
ATTTAAGCCGTTGGTACTTACCTTTCTTAAGCCATGGATATGTCCGAACAAGTTAAACATATCCTTTTTGCACTCACTCGGCTTATGGGTTAAATATACCGGTTCGCCATTTTTCAAAGTCAAGGTATTGTGCGGCAAAACGTCGGCAAAGCATTTTTTTAGTTGTTGCTCCAAATCGGCGTTTTCTTTCAAGGCATCGGTTTCGTAATTGCCCAAAATAAAATGAATCTTGCCGTGCAAATACGGACGGACATTCAAGTCGCCGAAATCGCCCAAATGATATACCACGTCATCGGAAGCCACCTCATTGTTCCAATTTAAGATAAGCGCGGCATCCATTTCCTTAACCGTCATAAACGGACGGCGCGAAAGAGTCATCGCCCGCGAACTTCCGAAATGCGTATCGGAAGTAAAGAAAACCCGCCCGCCGCTTTTTAACAACGAGCGAACTTTACTGAGCGTTTCGGCATAAGTGGAATAAACCGGCACATTTTCCGCTTGTAACCGCTTGACTATATAACTTTTGCCGAAAAAGGCATCATCAATCCCGACCACAACTTGTTTGCGCGTATGGTTATAATGAGTTTTTGCCATCCACTCCGCCAATTCAAAGCGCGAAGTTTGCGCATAGTCGCGACCGGAAACATCGGCAACTTTCGGCGGAATCCAAAACATAATCACATCGGCCGCCGCCAAAAATCGGCTTTCCCAATTAACCTGTAAATCAAGATTAAAATTCTGCACGTTTTCGCGGCGCGGATTAGCCACATACACATCTAAATCCGCCAAGTCTTTAATGGCTTGAGCCTGCCAATCGGGCGCACCTTTAATCGGCCCCGCCAAAAACACGATTTTTTTGTTTAAACAATCCCTTTCCGGCGACACCGGTGTTATCAGTTCCATATCAAATCCTTTCACGAGGCACTAAAGCCTTAAACAAAAAATCTATTTAGAGTTTTATTTTAACTTAAAAAATATAAACCTCACCGTCGGAAGGTATTAAAATTTTATCGGCAATATTGCGCTGCTGCAACTTTTCGCTTAAGGTTTTGCGATTTAATGTTGCATGCGCCACATTATCCATATGGCTGGCAATAATTTTTGCATTTGGGCACACTTTATGAACGTTTGCCACATCACTATCATCCATAATCAAACGTCCGAAAGTGTTAAAAGTCGCCGCACAAGCGTTCAGAATAATAACTTCCGGCTGATATTGTTGCAAAATCTTTTGAACTTCATCATAAAAAATCGTATCTCCAGCCACATAAACCGACTTTTCGTTTTTATGTTGCAAAATAAATCCGCTGGCCTTTCCGCAAGGAACTTTTGTGCCATGCAATGCCGGTGTTTTAATAAGCGTAATTTCACCGATTTGCGTATTTTCCGTCATAACTTGCACATCTGTAAATCCGGACTTCTTCAGTACTTCGGCATCGTCCTTATTTTGCACAAGAACCGGTGTATTGTGATTTAAATCTTTACCGACTTTTCCATCAGGATACATATCAATATGGTCCGGATGAATGTGGGTGATGATATAATAATCAACCCCGTTTAATATCTCCGCAACCGATTTCGGCAACGAACATATCGGCATAGCAAGTTCATTGTGTTCAGGGTAAATTGCCTCTTTTTCCATACCAAGTTCTTTGAATGTACCGTTACTACCTTGTGGCGCAAGCCATGGGTCAACCAAAAACTTTTTATCGGCATATTCCAAAACAATTGTCGCATTGCGTATTTGTTCAAATTTCATTTTGCTATCCCTTCTTTAAAAATTTTTATAAATCGCAACATTCACCGCATGATTTATTTTCTACCTGAAAATTGCAGTGAGTAATTCCGAATTTATCTTTTAAAAGCTGTGTTGCTTCCACAATAATATCATTGTTATCACTTTCAATATGGCATTCAATCGCCACATTATGTTCACTGATACACCATAAATGCAAATGGTGCACATTTTTGATATTTTTTATGGCAAGCAAAGAATTTTTGACTTGTTCTATATCAATGTTGTCGGGAGCGGCATTCATCAAGATATTTACAATCTGCGGAAAAGACACCACTGATTGAAAAATCATATAAAAAGCAATAAGCAAGGCCACAATCCCGTCAACCCGATATAAATCAAACCACATAATACAAATGCCGGAAATAATAACGCCGATTGAACCGAATGCATCTGCCAAGTTATGAATAAACACCATTTTCATATTGCTGTTGTGGTGCGCGTCATGATGCGAAATTTTTGCCGTTAAGGCATCAATAATAAGCGCCAAAACCGAAATCCAAATAATCAGCAGTCCATCAATTTGTTGCGGATTTATCAGCCGTTCAATTCCTTCTGCCAAAAGATAGCAACCGGATATAAAAAGCAATATCAGATTAACAAATCCACCTATAATTTCAGCTCTTTTGAAACCGTATGTGTATTTTGCCGAAGCTTTCTTGTTTCCTATTTTAAACGCAATGACGGCAATCAAAATTGAAAAAGCATCAGAAGTGTTATGCAGTGCATCTCCTATCAAAGAAACACTGCCGGAAATTATACCTCCTATTATTTCAGCAACAGACAAAAGCATATTGATTGCAAACGATAAAATCAGCAATTTAACGGACTTTTGCGTTACCTCATTATGATGATGGTGATGATGAATATGCTCAGACATTATTTATTCCTTTTATTTAATCATCTGATTTATCTAAAAGCCCGATAAGCTCATCAATTTTTTTCTGTTGCTCGGCTTTTGACGCCTTAAATGAAGCGGCAACGCAATGTTGAATGTGTTTTTGCAAAATGTTTTTTTCAACACTTTTTAAAGCAGAACGCACCGCTTTAATTTGATTGACAATATCCAAACAATAACGTTCTTCTTCTATCATCTTTTTTATTCCATCTATCTGACCGGAAATGCGGTTCAGGCGAGGCAAGTTTTCCGAATGATTCGGTTTTGATTGTGTAGTCATTGGCTTTACCTATTTATTATCGCCGCAGTGGCATTCTTTACCATCTTTTCCGCATTGACAATTTTCGCCACATTGGCAGTTTTCACATTTACAATTTGGATTGTTACATTTTCCCATTTTTATTCTCCTGTTAAAAAAATTACGTTCAAATATACATATACCCCCTATATGTATATTGTCAAGATACTTTTTTGAAAAATTATAAAGCCGAGCGGTTAAACTCGGCTTAAATTCAAAATGTGTTTTTATTCAACAATATATCCTCCTGTTTACAATATCATGTAGTATAAAAAATTTTTTATAGAATGCAAGAACTACAGAATTTTTTAGATGTATTTCAGTTTCAAGCAGTAGGCGCTTTAGTCTTCTGTTTGAATCTTTTTCAACCAAGTCTTCGGTATTTATGCCGACAGATCGGTGCATACGCGTTTGAAATCTGCTATAATTTCAGCTTCATAAGGAATTATCTTGTTTCTCATAAGTGCCTTTCCGTCGCAAAAAACATCAGTAATGCAAGAACTGTCCGCCGCATAAATCATATTTGATTTCAAGTTATTATTCGGCAATAAAAATTGGTTATTCAAATCCACCAATATAAAATCAGCCAAATTTCCTTCTTTGATTTCACCGGCTTTTATACCGAAAGCCTCAAATCCGTTTTGAGTGGCAATCTTAAAAATATCATCCACTTTACCGGCTAAAACAGAATCTACTTGATTTTTTGCCGACAATGCCGCCAGTTTCATTTCCGAAATCATTGAAAGGGAGTTGTTGGAAGCAACTCCGTCTGTTCCCATGCTCAGTTTTAACCCCGCGTCTGAATATTTTTGTAAAGGCAATTGTCCTGAACCCAATTTTAAGTTAGAAGTCGGACAATGAGCCAAAGTTGTCCCTGTATTTTTAACCAGTTGTATTTCGTTATCATTCAAATGAACGGCGTGTGCAAAGAGTGTCCTAGGTCCCATAACTCCCCACTGATAAAGCAATTCTACCGGCCGATAACCGAATTTTTGCACACAGTCATCAACTTCTTTTTGTGTTTCTGAAACATGAATTTGCAGATAAGTATCATATTTTTTTGCCAGCTCGGAGAACTTCTGTATTAACTTTTGCGAACAGGTATATATGGAATGACAACTCAACACCTTTTTAACTTTAGAAACTTTAAGCGGTTCTTCCAAATACTTAATTGCCTGCTGAATATCGGTTTCAGTCTTATTATCATCAAAAAAATCCATACCAAGATAAGGAATAATGCCGCGAATTCCCATATCTTGCGCCGCTTTCAAAGTTCCCGCAACATGGAAATACATATCCGTAAAACAGGTCGTTCCGGTCTTAATCATTTCTAAAATCGCATATCGGGAAAGCGGATAAATATGCTCTGGTTTTAACTTTGCCTCACGCGGAAATATTTCCTGATTCAGCCAATCATGCAAGTTTTTATCCTCGCCGATACCGCGCAAAAACATCATGCTCGCATGGGTATGAGTATTACAAAAAGAAGACAGAATGGCTTTATCTGTGCAATCAATGACTTCATCAGCCCGAATGCTTATCTTGTCGGAGATTTTTGCTATTTTATTTTTATCAATCAAAATATCACATACTTTGTCGTTCAAAAAAACATTTTGTAACAAAATCATAATAGTCTTGCCTTTTTAAGTAATTAGAAGTTTTTTTTATTTATTATAATCTATTCCTTAGCTATACTCAACGGATCTTCCTTATCGCCGACATAAATAACGACAATTTCGGCATCTTCGGAACCGGTGCTTTCGCCATAGTGCCAAATATCCACCAATTCGACAATCGGATCACCGGGGTGTAAAACCAACACATCACCGTTTTCCGAACGAACGGTTAACTCCCCTTTGGTTAAATACCCGATATTCAAAATCGGATGTTTGTGCATTGACAATTTTTCGCCGGCCGGAATAGCAATCCGTAGCATTGTAATTTGCGGATGATCAATGTGAATCGGTTTAATCGCCTGCTTATTCCAATGTGAATCCGTTTGAATAACAGTTTCGGAATTTGCCGCATACGCCGCCGACGAAAGCAAAACACCGGCAAATAAAAACAAATATTGAATATATTTTTTCATAATTTTATCCTTTCACATAAAACATTTTTTATCTGTTTGCCATTCTCATGTAGCGGAAGGTTATTTTGTTTGCCACATCTTTCGGCAAGTCCTTAAATTTGATTTGCGCCAGATTGCCTTCAACTATACTCACTTGGCATTTAACATTGACATCAACATCATCAAAACGTAAAGAAACATCAATCTTATCACCGGCTTTCAAATCACCTTCGTTAACGATAGTCGCTCCTCTGCGATCCATTCTTAAGATTTTCACGTTTGAGCTCAAGCTCTTATCTTTGGATACATCGTAACCAAACTCCATCTTTTCGCTGACAACATACTCTTCTTCCGGCTCATTAATATACAAAGAGGTCAAATCTTCCAAATTATTTTCATAAATGAACTCCTTACCGAATATAAGCCCGTTATTTAAGGCTTGTTTTAATCCTGTTTGATTGCCGAGAGCCACATAAGATGCCGCTAAAGCAATAGATTGCTGTTGTTTTGTTAAACTTTCTGCCATGGCGTTTCCTCCCATAAGTACAAACATTGTCAATATTATTAAAAACTTTTTCAATTTATGTTCTCCTTAATCGGCCGGTTTCCAATTTAAAAAGCGTTTTTGTTCTTCCAAACCGGCCGTATAATAGCGTTTACCGCAATCAAGTTTGGCAATTTGTTGCATATCTTCATCTGTTAAAGCAAAATCAAAAATGTCAAAATTCTCTTGAATATGAGCCGGATTTGTGCTTTTCGGAAAGACGGAATTACCTTCTTCAATATGCCAACGAAGAATGATTTGTGCCGGTGTTTTATGGTATTTATCCGCTAATTTCTTCAAAATAGGTTCATTTAACAATTTTGTATCACCGTGTCCGAGCGGATACCAACTTTCCAAAACGGTGCCGAATTCGGCCATACGTTTTTTCAGCTCATGCTGAGGAAAATACGGATGACATTCCACCTGAATTGCTGCCGGTTTAATGGTTGCATGCGTCAAAAAATCTTCCAGATTTTCTTTGAAGTTGCTAATACCTATCGATTTTACTTTTCCAAGCGTAACGGCTTTTTCCATATCTTTCCAAGCGCCGTTATAATCGCCGACTTGTTGATGCAGAAGCAATAAATCAATATAATTTGTTTGCAAACGCGCTAACATATTGTCAATAGCCTGTAGCGTTTTACCCTCACCGTATTCTGTTGGCCAAACTTTGGTGGTAATCCAAACTTCTTCACGCTTTAAGCCACTTTGCTTTAAGGCTTCACCAACCCCGCGCTCATTTTGATAGGCGTGTGCCGTATCAATATGACGATAACCAAGCTTAAACGCATTCAAGCAAGCATCTATCGTGGCTTTGCCGTCCGGTACCAAAAACACCCCTAAGCCAAACTGCGGCATTTTAAGTCCGTTATTGAGTTTTAAATATGTCTGCGTCATAGTACTCTCCTTAAAAACCTAATTTTTTAAGCCAGTTTGTGACTTCTTCTTTGGCTTGTTCACGGTCATTTTGGGCAACGTGACCATATACTGCTAATCCGTCAAGCATCTCTGCATTGGTTGCTGTTTTTATTTTACTCGGAATTGAAGACAATCCGCTCCCTTCGTGCGTTACAAACGGCGCAACTTTTTTACCGCTCCAATCAACACTTTCCATAAACGTATATAATGCCATTGGCAAATCTGCCCACCAGTTCGGCGTGCCTAAAAACACTGTGTCATAATCGGTAAAATTTGCCACGCTTCCAATAATTTCCGGTCTTACGCCGGCTTTTTTCTCTTTCAAAGCAACTTCGGTCAACGGTGTGTAGGTCGTTGGATAAGTATCGTTTTGAAGCTTAACCTCAAAAATATCAGCATCGACTTTTTCGGCAATCATCTTGGCAATAATCGCCGTGTTTCCCTCTGATATGTTTCCTACGCCATATTGTTCATATGGTCTGGAAAAATAGACCACCAGATTTTTGCTCATTTTGTTATCCTTTCTTAAAAAGCTCCGGTTTTAATGTGCGGAACATAAGGTGTTTCCAATGCCTTAATTTCTTCCTCGGATAATTTAATATCTAAGGCTTTAACAGCTTCTTCCAAGTGCTTCGGCGAAGTTGAGCCGACAATTGGTGCAGTGATATAAGGTTTAGAAAGCATCCAAGCCAAAGCGTTTTGCGCCATAGTGTTACCGTTCATTTTAGACACTTCTTCCAAAGCGTCAACAACTTTTTTATCTTGCTCCGGTGTTGTCCAAACCATTGGTGAAACATCGTCAATTTTGGAACGTTCGGTTTGCACACCCCACGGACGTGCACATCTTCCACCTGCAAGCGGTGACCACGGCACAACGGCAATCTTACGGTCTTGACACAAAGGCATCATTTCGCGCTCTTCTTCACGATAAATCAAATTGTATTGATTTTGCATAGAAACAAACTTCGTCCAGTTATGTTGCTCGGCGATATTATTCAAGCGTTCAAATTCCCACGCGAACATGGTAGAAGCACCGATATAGCGTGCTTTTCCCGCTTTAACCACATCATGCAAGGCTTCCATGATTTCTTCCATCGGAGTATTATGGTCAAGACGATGAATTTGATACAAATCAACATAATCCAGCCCCAAACGCTTTAAGCTGTGGTCAATTTCCGCCATAATGTTTTTACGGCTTGAACCGCCGCCATTCGGACGACCCGGGCGCATGTCAAAATGAACTTTAGTTGCTACCACAATCTCATCTCGGTTTAATCCGAAATCTTTAATCAAACGACCGGTAATTTCTTCCGATGTGCCCATCTGATAAACATTTGCCGTATCAAAATAATTGATACCCAAATCAACCGCTTTTTTGAAAATCGGTTTGGCGTCATCATAATCTTTTGCCCACGGAAAAACGCCGTTTTCTTTGCCCGGCTTACCAAAACTCATGCAGCCCAAGCAGATTCTTGAGACATCAACACCGGTGTTACCTAACTTTACATATTGCATTTTGCTTCTCCTTAAAAATTTAACCTTTACAAATTAAATAACATTATATAATATAAAAGTCTAATTGAAAGATATAATAACCAATAGAAAATTTTTATAAGAGAATATAATGAATACCAAACAAATTGATGCCGTTTTGGAGCTGGCAAAGACTTTGAACTTTAATCGGGCTGCGGAAAAACTCTGTGTTTCGCAACCAACACTTTCGTATGAAATTAAAGAATTGGAAAACGAAGTCGG
>CACWQS010000021.1 GCA_902763155.1 uncultured Pseudomonadota bacterium
GCAACAGAGTTAGCTTCAAATTCCGTAACAACCGCCAAGATTGCTGATGGCAATGTTACCAAAGCTAAGTTATCAACAGATGTCCAAGCTTCATTAGCTTTAGCAGACGGTGCAGTTCAAAACGAAGGCCAGTTCACAGGTGCAGGAAACTCAGATTTAATCAAGAACAAGACGGTTATTGAGGCAATTCAAAGCACAGCCGCTCAGGTTGATACCAATACAGGAGATATCACTACTTTGAAAGGCGATGTAACCACCGAAGGTTCTGTATTGAAATCAATCAAAGACAACGCCGCAGAAGGCACATATGACGCCACAGCAACTTATGATGCTGGCACAATCGGTGCTGCGTTAAAGAGCAAACAAGGTGCATTAACAGCCGGTGATGGTATTGATATTACCAATGATACAATATCGGCCAAAGTTGATAACAGCACGGTAGCAATCAATGATAGTGGTGCTATTTCAGTTAAAACGCGGCATTACAGCAACAGAGTTAGCTTCAAATTCCGTAACAACCGCCAAGATTGCTGATGGCAATGTTACTAAAGCTAAGTTATCATCAGATGTCCAAGCTTCATTAGCTTTAGCAGACGGTGCAGTTCAAAACGAAGGACAGTTCACGGATGCAGGAAATTCCGATTTGATTAAGAACAAGACCGTAATAGCAGCAATTCAAAGCACAGCCGCTCAAGTAGATACCAATACAACAAACATCGCAAGCAATACAAGTGCAATAGATGTCTTAAAAGGTAGCGTAACCACCGAAGGTTCTGTATTGAAATCAATCAAAGACAACGCCGCAACCGGAATCTACAGTTCAACAGCAACTTATGATGATGGTACAATCGGTGCGGCAATTAAAGCTCTTGAAGAAGGGGGCGGACAAGCAGAGGATATTGCTGCGCTTAAAAGAGCTCTTGGTGGAAGTTTTAATGACCAAACCGGTGAATGGACCGCTAATTTGGAAATCTCAACAGGAGACGCAAATTATGGCAATTATACAGTTCATAAAGTTGAGGTTGCCCTTGAAAAAATAATGAGCAATATCGGCAGTGCAGATGATTTGGGAGAAAGTCAAAACGGCGTAACAGTGACCAATACTGTTAACAAGAATATTACCGCCCTTAACTCAACAATCGGCAGTTTTGCAGACTTGAATCCCAATAGCACTAACTTCACCAACGGTCGCCCAACAGATGAAGGATATAATGTGCCGGAAAATGTTGTAGGCGTATTGAATAACATTGATAGCACCCTCGGAACAGTTCATGGTTTATCCGATAAATTACGCGCAGCAAATAAATATAATGGCAATTTATCAGATAAAGGCACGGTTGAAGAACATCTGACAGCAGTTGATGCTTCAATCGGTGACAGATCCAAGATGAACAACACGACATTTAGCGGATATAACAATATAGCCGATATGGATGTGGCTGAGGCTTTAACAAGCGTAGCCTCTTCGGTTGGCACAAGTGCAGATTTAGGCAGTGAGTATAATGGCGTATCCGCAACAAACACAGTAAACAAAAATATATCCTCATTAAATTCAGCTATCGGAGATATATCATCATTGAGACAAACCGTTTACGCCTCAGACGCAGAAAACTTAACTGATGCTATCAGCGCCTTAGACAGCAATATATATCGCTTGGATAATCAAGTATATTCACTTGACTACAGATATCGCAAATTAAATAAAGAGTTCAGAACAGGTATGGCTTCAATGGCGGCAATGACAGCTCTTGCCCCGAATGCACGAGCCAAAGGGGATACTCAGTTAACCATCGGAACCGGTTCATACTCAGGAAATACGGCAGCTGCTATCGGTTTATATCATTGGATAAGCAACAATATAATGGTAAATATGGGTGTAGCATGGGGAAGTTCTACTGATGCTGTATATCGCATGGGTGTCACACTAGCATGGTAATAAAAAGGATGAAGTTATGACAGAAACGAAAATGATATTGACAAACAACAGTAATACGATAACAAAATTGTATGCCAAGGCCCCTCAGAACAAGAATAATTCAAAAAAGTGGTTTTACTTGGTTGTTATTTTATTTTTAGCACTAATTGGCTTCCAGCAAAAAGAAATATACGATTTACAAATCTCAAGCAGTAATCAACAACAAGACATTACGCAAATAAAAAAGGTATATGTCTATAATTTAGAAGATACATTGCGCGGGGTTAACTTGGAAAAGCTTAATCAGGAATTTGAAGAAAAACTGAATATTCTAAATGAAGAAGTCTCCATTGCACAGGAAAAAATTTCGTCACTGAAAGAAACCAAAGAGAAAGATAATTTTTCTGAAATATACTTAAAATCACTAAAGCTCAAACGCGATACGATGGTTCAAGAATACCATCACACACTGGAAAATTTGACCGAGCAAATCAATCAAGCGGTTACCGAAATAGCAAAAGAGAAAAAGGCATTGGTTATTTTAGACCTACGTGCCGTTGCCTCTTTAACGGATAACGTTGAAGATGTAACAGATGAGGTGATTAAAAGGGTAAAAATAACCCGTCCCCAAGCGATGAACGAGTAAAAGGTCATACACATAATTTTAGCCTATTTTATGTCGGCTACAAGACTTATATCCTCAGTAATATTTTGTCATCACTGAAATAAAAGGTATCCCTTATGATTATGACTTTGAAACAGATATTGTGCCGTATCTGATGAATATGTTTTACAACAAGAAAATGAAAACGCCTCGCAAATTGGAAAATATTGAAATACTGCGTAGAAATCAGGCCCCGATTATAGTTTTTCGGGATTTTGAATTTATCTTATTAACAAAGGTGCGGAAATTAACCGAAATGACTTGATGGGCGAAAATGCTTTAATGTATGTTATTCAGAACCCAAATATGCCAACAGAAGAAAAACTTAAAGCTGTTCAATTATTGATAGACCACGGAATTGATGTAAATTGGCTTAATAGCCGTTTTGAAACTCCATTGATGATGGCATTAAATCAGATAGAAATTGAAGTTGCCGAGCTTTTAATAGACAATGGTGGAACTGTTTATCAACCACCCAAAAGACCTAAAGAACAAAATACCGAAGAAGAAAACAAAGAATAACTCCTGACATATGTTCAACCAAGCCGCTACGGAAACGTGGCGGTTTTTTACGGATGTAATTTTTGCAACAGCCTTATGAAATATGCTAAACTCTCGCGTTTATCATTAGCGTGTGCACACAAAACAATTTTGAACTTTTCCGGACAAGCAAACGGAATGCGCTTAAAACCGTTCGTGTCTTCATTGAAAAAGTCCGGAGACAGGCAAACACCTTTTTTAGCCGCCACATTGGTTAAGGTTGTATCGTGGTCGGCAGAGTTAAAATAGCTTATTTTTTGCGTATGAATCAAACGCTGTTGCACACGCTCTAGTGCCGGAGGTGAACCGCCGCCGACCATAAGCGTGCGTCCGTATAAATCCTCCTGATGAATGATTTTCTTTGCCGATAGTTCATCATCATCGCGCATCACAAGAGAAATACCGCATTCATAAAGCGGATGAATTTTTATGTCGGGGATATGTTTAACTTCAAAATCCATGGCAATCAAAATATCGGCATTGTTATGTAAAAACTCATCTGTGTTATAAAAACCGATAAACTTCGGCGAAATTGATATTTCGGGATATTTTGCGCCAAAATCCATTATTGCTTGCGGTAAAAATTTTAGCATGGAACGAACCGGAAGCGCAATTGTAATGTTATCGGAATATTTGGCACT